>NZ_CP051626.1:2778084-4167127 GCF_012844365.1 Brevibacterium sp. 'Marine' | reverse complement strand
AACCCAGTGAATCTCCACACTCGTGGATAAGCTTGTGGAAAACTACATGGGTGTGACTTGTGGACGAGCGTTGGTGACGGCAACGCGAACGGTGATGAATTTCGGGCGAGCGTGACGTGAAACATGGCGATCCCGTTTGACCGCTCGGAATGCGCCTCGCTAAGATGGAGTGTCCTGTGTACCGGGCTTCATCCGATTATCCTGATTATCTTTTGGCTCTTATGCACAGGAGTGCTCGGCGGTCGAGACTCGCACCGCCGTTTTTTGTGAGAACGCACCGGCGTTCGCCCGCAACCTAGAAATCGGAGACCGAAGTGAGCAAGCGTACATTCCAGCCCAATAACCGTAAGCGCGCCAAGAAGCACGGCTTCCGTCTGCGTATGCGCACCCGCGCCGGCCGCTCGATCCTGGCTGCACGTCGTCGCAAGGGACGTTCCGACATTTCGGCCTGAGCATGCTTGACGCGGCACATCGGATCCGCAGCGGCGAAGACTTCAGACGAATCTTCAGAGCCGGGGTCCGGGTGCGCACAGAGCATCTCATGGCGCACAGCCTGAGAGACACCGATGATACCCACGCTGCGCGCGTGGGTTTCATCGTATCCAAGGCCGTCGGAAACGCCGTGGTGCGCAACCGCACCAAGCGTCGACTGCGCGAGATCATGCGTGCGCGTCTCGGTGAGCTGAGAACAGGAGATCTGTTCGTCATCCGGGCGCTGCCGCATGCGGGACGGGCCGACTTCGCGGTTCTGTCCGCCGAAGTCGACGAGCTGCTGATCAAGGCAGAGAAGAAGCTGGAACGTCGTGGACGCCGAACATGATCTGAAACATGTCTCCGAAGTGCCCCGTCGGCCGGCCGGTTTCTGGCCCACACTCGGCTGGATCGTCCTGGTCGGTCCGAGGATGCCGTTCGTCTGGTTCATCCGCGCCTATCGGATCGTGATCTCTCCTCTCTACGGCCAAGTGTGCCGCTACTATCCCAGCTGCTCCATGTACGGTCTCGAGGCGTTCGAGATACACGGAGTTCTCAAGGGAGTGGTGTTAACTGGGTGGCGCATACTGCGCTGCAATCCGTGGTCGCACGGCGGCGTCGACCATGTGCCGGGATCGGCGCGGGAGGCCAGGTCGAAGACCATCCACCGCGGTCAGGCACACAGTTAGAACATATTGAACTCGCAGTCCGCGAGCGAGCGCGAACAAGCGGACTGCCCCGGGGCACACGTCGTGTCGCGCAGACCTGTGAACAATGGCAAAATGAACGACGCGCCAGCATCGTTGTAACGAGGAGAACTGAATGGACTGGATGGACAAGCTGCTCTACCCGCTGCAGTGGGTAGTTGCTTGGATCCTCGCGATCTTCCACGAGATCTTCACCGCGATCGGCCTGCCTGCCGACAGCGGTTGGACCTGGGTGCTCTCGATCGCCGGACTGACCGTGGTCATCCGTGCTCTCCTCATCCCTCTCTTCGTCTACCAGATCAAGTCGCAGCGCAAGATGCAGCTGCTGCAGCCGGAGATCCAGCGTCTGCAGGCGAAGTACAAAGGCAAGAAAGACCAGTACTCTCGCCAGGCCATGGCCGAAGAGCAGATGGCACTGTTCCGCGACAACAAGACCAGCCCCTGGGCATCGTGCCTGCCGCTGCTCGTGCAGATGCCGATCTTCTTCTCGCTCTTCCGCGTCATCCACAACATGCCGAAGGTCGCCGAGGGCTCTGTCGGCGCGATCGGCGGCTTCACTCAGCAGCTGGCGATTCAGGCCGAGAACTCTTCGATCTTCGGCATCAGCCTTTCGGCGGTCTTCACCGACCCAGGCTTTGCAGTCAAGCTGCTGACCGGTGTGCTCATCGTCATCATGGCCGCCACCATGTTCATCACCCAGAAGCAGATGATGGCGAAGAACATGTCGGAGTCGGCGATGGCCAACCCGATGATGCAGTCGCAGAAGATGCTGCTCTATGTGATGCCTCTCGTCTTCGGCATCGGCGGCATCTACTTCCCGCTCGGTGTCCTCATCTACTGGCTGGTCTCGAACACCTGGACGATGGCTCAGCAGCACATGGTCATCCGCAATATGCCCGCTCCCGGCTCGAAGGCCGAGAAGGAGATGCTTGAGCGCAAGGCTCGCAAGGGCAAGACCGTGAAGCAGGATGAGCTCAAGGGGTCGACCGTCACCGAGGAGGCCCCGAAGAAGAGCGGCCAGCGGCAGCAGCCTGTGAGCAAGAACCGTAAGAAGAACAAGAAGCGCTGAGGACAGACATGACCGAAGAGAAGATCGACGAGACCTCCGAACAGACACCGGAAGAGACTTCGGAGGAGACCTCGACGAAGCCGAGCCGTGCCGAACTCCTCGAAGAAGAGGGTGAGATCGCCGCGGACTACCTCGAAGAGCTGATGGATCTGGCCGACATCGACGGCGATATCGACATCGATGTCGCTGACGGTCGTGCGCAGCTGTCCATCGTCTGCGAGGACGACGAGGACTCGAACCTGAGTACCCTCGTCGGCCGTGAGGGCCGGACCCTCGGTGCGCTGCAGGAACTCAGCCGTCTGGCCGTGCAGACGCAGACCGGTCAGCGGTCGTGGCTGATGCTCGATATCGACGGCTTCCGCAACAGCCGTCGCGAAGAGCTGGTCAAGAAGGCCAAGCGTGCCATCGACGACGTCAAGGACGGCGGCGAAGAATTCGCGTTCAAACCGATGAACAGCTTCGAACGCAAGATCATCCATGACCAGGCGGCCCGCGCCGGTCTGGTCTCGGAGTCCGAGGGTGAGGGCGACGGTCGTCATGTCGTCATCCGGCTCGCCGATGACTGATCAGCCCGATAACGACCCCGAGCTCCCGAACGAGACCGAGCTCTCGAACGAAACGACGACAGCGGAGATCGAGTCGCCTCCGCCCGGCACCGAAGAGTACTTCGGTGCGGCTTATCCTGCCGCGCAGCGGTATGCCGAGCACTTGGCCACGACCGGAATCGACTGGGGGCTCATCGGTCCGCGCGAGGTCGATCGCCTGTGGACTCGGCATATTCTCAATTGCGCTGTGGTCGCCGAGCATATCGGTGAGAACGATGTCGTCGGCGACGTCGGCAGCGGAGCCGGCCTGCCCGGAATTCCGATCGCGCTGCTGCGCCCGGAGGCGAAGATCGTCCTTATCGAACCGATGGAGCGTCGTGTCGAATGGCTGAACATGGTCGTCGATGATCTGGGACTTGAGAATGTGCGCATCGTTCGCGAACGGGTCGAGGACCTCGTCGACGAGGAGATGTTCACGGTCGTGACCGCACGTGCGGTCAAGGCGATGACGACCCTCATCGAATGGACCCGCGAGGTCATCAGCCCCGGAGGACGGATCCTCGCCCTCAAGGGAGCTTCGGTCGAAGGCGAGCTTGCCAAGGCGAAGAAGCTGATCAAACGGTATCGACTCTCGCAGCCCGAGATCCATATCGTTGATGGCGGCGGCATCCTCGAGGTTCCGAGTCGTGTCGTCGAGATCGTCAAGAAATAGTACGAAGTAGAGTTGGTCTAGGCTGGATGAGAGCCTTGTGAAACCGATGGATGATGGAGTGCGCCCTATGCCGATCATGGATGAGTCGTCTCCCATTGGTGCCGCGATTGCACGGGACAACCGGCGAGCGGATCGACTGTCGCAGACAACCTTTCCACGGCCGGACTCGACCCGCATCTTCACGATCGCGAACCAGAAGGGCGGCGTCGGAAAGACCACGACGGCGGTGAACATCGCGGCTGCCCTGGCCAATCAGGGGCTCAACGTCCTGCTCATCGACATCGACCCCCAGGGCAATGCGAGCACCGCCCTGGGCATCGACCATTATTCCGAGGTCACGAGCATCTATGACGTCCTCATCGACGATGTTCCGATGCGCGAGGCCGTGGCACAGTGTCCGGACTTCGACACTCTCAAGTGCGTGCCGGCCACCATCGACCTCGCCGGCGCGGAGATCGAACTCGTGTCCCTCGTCGCGCGCGAACAGAGACTGCAGCGTGCCCTGGGTATCTATCTCAAAGAAGAGGAAGCAGCCGGAGACCGCGTCGACTACATCATCATCGACTGCCCGCCCAGCCTCGGTCTGCTGACAGTGAACGCCTTCGTGGCAGCTCGCGAGGTCCTCATTCCGATCCAGTGCGAATACTATGCACTCGAGGGACTGAGCCAGCTGCTGAAGAACATCCAGCTCATCCAGAAGCATCTCAATCCTGAGCTCGCGATCTCCACGATTCTGCTGACGATGTATGACGGTCGCACGAACCTCAGCGCTCAGGTCGCCGAGGATGTTCGCACCCATTTCCCGGAGCAGGTGCTCGGCACTGCTATCCCGAGATCGGTGAGGATCTCCGAGGCACCGAGCTATGGCCAGACCGTGATCTCATATGACCCACATTCCAGCGGTGCCCTGTCGTATCGGGAAGCCGCTGAAGAAATAGCGAATCGAGGAGTAAGTCGTGGCTGAACGCAAGAAGAGGGGCCTGGGGCGCGGGCTCGGAGCATTGATCCCCGACGCGAACTCCAACGATCGTCCGGTCGATGTCTTCTTCTCCGGCGGGAACACGGAGGATGGCAAGGCTGAGACGAAGACGCCTCGCTCTGCGCGGACCGACCCTGCTGCATCGATGCAGTCATCTCGGCGACGCAAGCCGAAGGCCGGGCCGTCCAAGGATTCGACCTCCAACGCCGCATCGTCCAAGGTTTCCCAGTCCAAAGCAGCCGAAGCGGAGTCCGCTGAAACGACGTCGACCGGTTCGACATCAGCGTCGAAATCGTCGTCTGCCAGGACGTCTGCGTCCACTCCCGCAGGGTCGAAGTCCACCGCTTCGAAGTCCACCAGTACGACGTCGACCGGTACGAAGTCGACGACTTCCAAGACGAGCACGACGAAGACTTCCAAGGCGAAGACGTCGACGGCTAAGGCAGGTGCCGCGAAAGCCTCGACGGCTAAGGCAGGTGCCGCGAAGACGAACGCGGGCAAAGTCTCCAAACCAACTTCTGCTGCCAAAACGACCACACCGAAGACGAAGGCAGGGTCATCCGCTCCTACGGCACCGGCTGAGGACGCAGAGAAGGCTCCTGCAGCCGCGAAATCGAGTACGCGGAAGACTTCCTCCCCTGCTTCGGTTTCCGGCTCGGCAGTCAGCGACAGCGATGCTGCACCTATAGAGTCGAGTGCGGTTGCGCAGTCCGATTCGGCTCCCGCACATGACAGCGCTTCGGCCGACGTCATTGCAGACGAGCGCACCGATGCGCAGGAGACCGAGTCCGCGAATGCAGCCGCGGCCGCTCCGTCGCCCGAGGATGATGTCCGGGAAACTCATCCCGGCGTGTACACGTCTTCCGGTCGCAGCAGCGATGACGCTGAGGATGATGAGAAAGCGCCGTCAGCAGACACGTCTGGTGACAATGCTGTCAAGACTACTAATGTAGTGGCCGCTGACCCAGCAGCTGGCCCGGCCGATGCTCAAGACGAGGGCGAGCCGGTGACTTCGGCGGCAACGGATTCCTCGTTCTCAGCGCCTTCGGAATCGAATGAGCACTCGACTTCCTCCGGCACGTCTGAAGAGTTCGGTGAGTCCGACACGTCTGAAGGCGCTGATGGCGGCAATGCCGACGAGTATGACGGCGTTGAGTCCATTCCGGATACCGAGTTCGGTGAGATCGACGTTGATCTCATCGATGCGAACCCACGACAGCCACGTACTGTCTTCGACGAAGATCTGTTGGCCGAACTCGTCCACAGCATTCGTGAGATCGGGGTCCTTCAGCCTGTCGTCGTCAGGCAGAAGCCCAGCGACCGTTCGCGGTTCGAACTCATTATGGGCGAGCGTCGTCTTCGAGCGACGAAGGATGCTGGTCTATCGACGATTCCGGCAATCATCCGGTACGTCGAGGATACAGATCTCCTACGCGATGCGCTTCTGGAGAATCTGCACCGAGCGGAACTCAACCCGCTCGAAGAGGCTGCGGCATACGGACAGCTGCTCGAGGATTTCGGGTGCACTCAGGAGGAACTTTCAGAGCGCATTGGGCGTTCGCGTCCTCAGATCTCCAACACCCTGCGACTTCTTCGCTTGCCTCCTCTGGTGCAGCGCCGCGTAGCCGCAGGCGTCATTTCTGCCGGTCATGCCCGAGCCATCCTGGGCCTGCGGGATCCGGAACACATGGAAGTGCTTGCTCAGCGCATCGTTGCCGAGGGTCTGTCCGTCAGAGCTTCTGAGGAGGCAGTCGTTTTGCTCAATCGTGGCGATTCGATCAATGTTTCACGTGCAACGACGAAGGTGGCGCCGGAGTTCCTTGCGGTGGCAGAACGACTTGGTGATCGTCTCGACACCAAGGTGAACATCTCCGTAGGTAAGCGCAAGGGCAAACTGAGCGTGGAGTTCGCGAACCATGAGGATCTCGATCGTATCCTCGGTCTCTTGGGTATCTCAAACGAGCAAGCACTCTGAACATAGAACTGTGAGAAGACATGGCCCCCGCGGGAGTGAACGTGGGGGCCATTTTTGTATCTGCTGAACACTAACGCTCGAGTCTCAGTACCGATAGCGGCATTTAGATGGCAGCACACTTTGGGTGATGCGATTGTCTTTGCTTCAAGCTATACCGGATTACCGAGTTGAGTCGATTACTAATCCGTGGCGCGGATTGCTTCACGTGGAACAACGATTTCGGTTTTGTATTGTATTTCCTCGCTGAGGTGAGAGCCTTCTGACTTGGCGGTGTTGGCCTTCGGCGCTGGATGATCTGTTAGGTTCAGCGCCCAAAAGAATGGGGCCGCCAATATCCTTGGTCTGTGTCTTGTTGTGCTGGCCTTCGGCGAGTATATTCAGGACCGGTATTTCAGGCACGGAAAGCCCGTTGTGCCATGACGCCATGTGCCGTGCAGGACTGAGTTGCGCCGGCTGCAGACGAATTTATGAAGCGTACGACTAAACGAGCTCGCGTAAACAAACGGACCTCTAATGTCGATCGATGCACGTCGATTGTTCGAAAGTTGGTGCTGCACCGTTTCACGTGAAACAAGACGAGGTTCTGAGTGGGTGTGTATTGTGCTGCTCTATCAACATCTGTCAGTCACAACGCTGCGCGAGTCTTCAGTTTTCAATCTGATTTGAGCATCGGTTTCACGTGAAACCCGGGTGTATCGGCTCGGCTAGCCGTCGCTGCTACCGCCACCGGCAGCGGCACGATTGCTCAGATGCCAACGACCTGCTTTGCGGTACTATCACCGACCGCCGAACTTGGTGAAGGCCGACTGGGGTGGCGGAACCGCACCAAGCAAACCGCTATATCCTGCTGCCCATTCTCGAGGTCAACGTGGAGTTTGGATGCCTTGTCTGATCTTCGTTGGGTACCCTAGGGCGACTTGCGCGACTTTCAATTGGGCATGAAGGGACGTCGGCGGTGGACAAGTTCTCATCAGCCCAAGGCACGGGTGACCATATTCGTTAGCTAGGGTGATTCTGTTAACAGACACGTTTCACGTGAAACACTTTGCAGCGCTGTGTGTCGACGTGTTTGTACCGACTTCTGCGGAACTTCGTTGTCCATGGAAATCTGGACCTGGGGCGGTCTGACAGTGCGGGAGTGCGGGGTTCAGTTGTTCTTCACAGATCTGCAAGTTGATTGCGGTCGCATGACAGTCCGGATTGCGCTCTCGTAGGTCACGATGAGCATCTGGATGTTTCGTCCGCCTGATCTGGTTCTTCAGTCCAACGCGCTATCAGCGGCGCCGAATGGTATCGATGGTTTCACGTGAAACGTCATGGTTCGACCGGAAAGTGCAAATTGTCCCGACGAGCGAGCGGCATAAGACCGCTGCACTGATGAATAGTTGGAAAGCGGTATTCGGTCTTCAAAGCAAGAGTTGACTAGCATCTGTAGGGATATCAACAGCTTCCCTATGTCTGAGCGGTTTTGGATGTTCTGCGGCCCAGATCCCCGGCAGCTAGGACAGCGTCGTTCATTAACTCCCGGTGGCGGTATGTAGCGCCGTGAGTGTATCGACCCCTATACGTCGTGTGTTCCGGGGGTCGCTTTCAAACAGAGCTGCCTGAGTACACCCGGACGATTAGTGTGCCGAACCATTGACCTATTATGACAGCCGGATGCAATGTGAATGACGATGCGCGGATGGCATTCGGGTGTTTGGTGCCCAATTTCTAGGCTAGTTAGCGCAGTAGAGTTTCACGTGAAACATGAGCGTTTGCTAGGTATGCGCTCGTTGTTGTCAGTGACCACTCTTGTACCCGATTGTCCGATCGGTTCCTGAAGGCATCATTTGTCGGTGTAGTCGAGTTGAGCGGGAGAGGAGCATGTCTTGTTGTGTCTCGCTGCTATTGCCCTGATATTGCCCGGTCACAATTCCATTGCTGTGTTTCACGTGAAACATCCGGCCAACCTATGTCAAACAACACTGACTTCCTTCCCGGTTTGAGTGGCGGCTGCAGGTTTGGATCAATCGCGATCGGTTCACTCTCTGAACGTTCCCAACATCGAATTTGGTTGCTGCCGGCGTGCGAATACGGATGCGCCTCGGGAGGACCACTGTGTTGCGCGATCAGTTTTGCCGTTGTCGTCTGGCGATCGCAGAGGCCCGGAACACGTCAAGGCTCGCTGCGGTCTCTACCGTGCTGTGAGAGGACTCGCTAGCGATAGAACTTCGCATTCACCGCTCGGACGGTTCACATGAAACCATCCCTCGCGGCCTTCATCGATCGATTCCAACAGCGATGGTCTCGCTGCAAGGTCTTGGACTTCGCGAGGGTGTCAACGAGCGTGGACTCGCCTCTGGTGTTGCTGCCTGTGATCTGGAAGTGGAGTGATTCATTCAAACCAAAAGCATGGGTGCCCAATGTGGACGACCGAAGCCGTACGTCCTCTTCGAGATTCGAAGAATCTCGTCCGCGTGGGTACTCTTTTCGCAGTGGTCCAGTGGTAATGATGTCTGCCGGTGGAACTCCTCAACCTCGTTCCTGAGTGCGGACATCACCGTTTCACGTGAAACCGGCGTTCAGAGGCACTGAGCGGCATCGTCCTTGTCGGTGGGTATGCCATGTCGACGGGTATGCCATCAGCTCCATTGCGATTGGGTAGGCCATCCACTCACCTTTCCAGGCGTCCCGTGCGTACTTCGTCCACGGGCCGAGTTGAACCGAGTAATGCTCTCCTGCATCGAGGAATGTCTTCGCTATATCGGTACTCTTCTCGATGCGTCGCCCCCCTCTCAATGTGTCCGACTCCTCGTGGTGGATACGTACTGATCTTCGGGAAATAGGCTGAGAGCGATGACTGAACGGTGCTGCTTCACTGGTCATCGAGCCATCTGGAGAATGCAATGCGCCGCGCTCCATTGATGGAGCACGGCGCGATATAACCGATCGTGGTTATGTGGAGTCTAGTTCAGAGCCTTGATGGCATCGAGACTGAGTGTCCCGGTCTGTGGGTCTTTGTCCTCGAGGATGTACAGGCGCTGGAGAGCGGCAGCGATCCCATCCGCAATGGCATCGCGAACGTGCGGATTTTGAAGGCTCTCGAGATCATCGGAATTGGTGAGATAACCGCTGACGACATGAACCTTGGGAGTCTTCAGCCGCTTGAGTGACGACCAGGTGCGTGCATGGGTCCGACAGTCCAGCATCCCCGTCCGTGCGACGACTTCGCCTTGGATGAGCTCCGCGAGTTTCTGCCCCGTCGGAGAGTTCAGATCAGACTGACGCTCGTGCCCGAAGAAGAATGTTGCTATTCCATTGGCGTCCTTGGACTTGCTGACATCCGCGGTCACGGTGACCACTGCCGAAGCGCCGAGCGTATCTGCTCGATTGACCTCGACCGCATCGCCTTCCAGGAGGATCGCTCCCGCACCGATCGCTTCGAGCCGGCCAACAAGGCGACTTGCTATATCGAGAGTGATGTGACGCTCGAGAGCCGACTGCTCTTCGGTCATGGGCAGATTCTGAAAATCTACAACTGTAGTTGCGGCTTCGATGACGAAGGTACGACCGACGAGCGATGTTCCCGAAGCTGCTACGCGTGCTCGCTCCTGGAGCGCGAACAGATTGCCGGTGTCCTGATTGCGGTCGATCGCGTTGAGTCCCCGCAGGGTCTGCGGACCGGTCACACCATCGACTTTGGTGCCCAGGCTCATCTGGAGCTCTTTGACGGCCGTCTCGGTAAGAGCTGCGTACTGTGCGTCGATGCGGCCCGGATAGAAGCCCAGTCCCGCGAGCTTGGTCTGGAGGTCGACGACGTCATCGCCCGTCAGCACTCTGACAGGGTCGAAACGGAGCACGCGGTCGCCGAGCTGATATCGAGCCTGCTCGAGCTCTGAAAACGTCTCAGGGCCCAGAACTCCGTCACACAAGATCCCCCGGTCCTGTTGGAACTGTCTGACACCGAGCTCAAAGGCTCGATCGAAATCCGCGGTCTCGGCATCTCCGACGTGGAGACCCAAACGGGCCATCTGAGTCTTGATATTCGGCAGCATCTCGGAAATGTCGCCGCGCGAATAGCGCGGTAAGTTCGTGTTCGTCAATGCGGTGCCAATCTTCGGTGATGCGGTTCGAGGGTCAGTATCGGGCGGCGCCTGAAAATGCCTAAGGCGCCTGTTGATAGTACAACAGGCGCCTTAGAACTCGATCAGATGAAGTCGGAGAGCTCATCCTCGAGGGCCGGCTTCGGACGTGCGCCGATGATGGTCTTGGCGACCTCGCCGTCCTTGAAGACGTAGAGCGCCGGAATCGACGTGATTCCGTAGGTGCTCGCGGTCTCGAGGTTCTCGTCGGTGTTGACCTTGACCACGTTGAGCTTGTCTGCGTGCTCTTCAGCGATCTGGTCGACGATGGGGCTGACCATACGGCAGGGGCCGCACCAAGGAGCCCAGAAATCGACGAGCACGGGCTTGTCGGACTTCAGTACGTTCTCTTCGAACGTTGCGTCAGTGACTTCTGTCGACATGAGTAACCTTCCTTCACAACGAATGTCTCTAGCGGAACAGTGGAACTGGGTCTTTCATTCCCCGGTGAACCTGCACGGTCCGATCCTGCCCGGGAGAGCAGCGATACGAGGAGTCGTTCGAGATCAGGAAGCGACGACTCTCTCCGCTGCGGCGGCTTCGGCCACAGCAGGCTTGGAAGCCGCTTCGAGATCACCGAGGTAGTGTTCGGCGTCGAGTGCCGCCGAACACCCCGAGCCGGCCGCAGTGATCGCCTGCCGGTAGACGGAATCGATGACATCGCCGGCCGCGAAGACACCTTCGACCGACGTCTTCGACGTGCGTCCATCGACGCTGAGGTATCCGTCGGCGCGCATCTCGAGCTGATCGGCGAACAGACTGGTGCGGGGGTCGGAGCCGATGGCCACGAACATGCCGGTCACGGGCAGCTCGGAGGTCTCCCCTGTGACGGTGTTCCGGATGGTCAGACCGGTGAGCGAGTCCTCACCATGGACTTCGGCGACTTCGGAGTCGAGCAGGAACTCGAGCTTCTCATCGGCGTTCGCACGATCCTGCATGGCCTGCGAAGCACGCAGCTCCTGCCGGCGGTGAACCAGAGTGACCTTGGACGCGAAGCGGGTGAGGAAGGTCGCCTCCTCGAGAGCGGAGTCGCCACCGCCGATGACAGCGATGTGCTGATCGCGGAAGAAGAATCCATCACACGTGGCGCACCAGCTGACTCCGTGACCGGAGAGCTTCTTCTCATTGGGCAGGCCGAGCTCGCGGTATGCCGAACCGGTGGCAAGGATGACGGCCTTTGCCGTGTAACGCGAACCCAGCGCGGTCTGGATCTCATGAGCACCCGGGTTGAGCGTGAGGGACTCGACGTCGTCGTAGATGACCTCGGCGCCGAACTTCTCGGCCTGCTCACGCATGCTTTCCATGAGTTCCGGTCCCTGCACACCGGCAGGGAATCCGGGGTAGTTCTCGACATCGGTGGTGTTCATCAGCTCGCCGCCCGCGGTCACCGAGCCGGCGATGACGACCGGTGAGAGGTTCGCGCGGGCCGCGTAGACGGCTGCGGTATAACCGGCCGGCCCCGATCCGATGATCACCAGTTGAGTATCAGTCATGTGAAAAGATCCCTGCTTCTATCTGCTGTGCGCGGCGCGCCGCGGAATGGCGCACTCAATGACATTCGTATCTATAACGGTACGGTGCCGAGGACTATTCCGCACCGGTCGGCTCAGAAGAACCTCACGGAGCTGATGGTGGCCTTGAAGCCGCCGTCGGTCTGCGGCAGTTCGGTGATCCAGAGGATGAGCTTGTCGGTCTCGACCTCCTCATCGAAGTTCACGGTGACAGCGCCGTCGGCATCGAAGACGCCTTCGCCGATGACTTCTGCGTTCTCCGGGTCGTCTCCGTTGCGGATCTCGAACTTGCCGCCCGAATTCCCCGATGCCACCTTGATCTTGCTGATGGTGGTCTTGTCTTCGAACTCGAAGAGCAGACCGAGACCCGATTTGAGATTGCCGAAGCTCGCCGAGTTGTACCGGTCGGTGTTCCAGGACCCTTCGGTCTTGGGAATGACATTCGCGGTCTCACTGTCGTGTTCCGATCCATCGCCCTCGGGATCGAGAGATTCGACGTTTTCGATCTTCGGCGGATCGGCCTTCGGAGTCTTCTTCTCTTCCGTCTTCGTCGGCTGCTCGCTCGGTGCCGAAGTTTCGGACACCGGGGTGGACTCCTCGTCTCCGGAATTGAATCCGATGATGACGATGCCGAGCACGATTGCGGCCACGACCGCGAGAGCGAGAACCAGCCACAGGAACGGCTTCCGAGTGGCCGCGGGATCACGCTCGTCGGGACCTGTTCCTCCCGAACTGCTGCTTGCACCGCCGGAAGCAGCACTGCCGCCAGCACCACCGGCGCCAGCACCTCCTGCCGCCGCGGCAGCAGCGGGTGCGGAGCTCGCACCCGCTGAACTGGACGAGTTCGCTGCACCGCTGCCTGCGCCGGCAACGACTGCTGCGCCGGCAACACCTGCTGCTGCCCCGGCGGCCTTGTTCCGGTTCTTCGCAGACGCAGCCTGTGCTGCATCGGTGGAATCGCTGTGCTGCTGGCGGGGTTTCCCGGCCTTGCGCTCGGCCGGGCGGACCGACGAGGAGCTCCCGGCCGCCTCGGTGGTGGGCTCACCGACGGCGCGCTGATCATCCACTGCACTGCGATCATCCACGGCATCCGGGGACAGCCGACGCATCTCTTTCGGCGGAGCCGCAGCATTGGCTTCCTGCTGACGGGCGCTCGAACTCGCCTCGAGGGCGGCAAGACGCCTGCGCGCCTCGTCCTCCTTGGCCTTCGCAATCCGACGTTCCCGTTCATACTCACGTCGCTGATGCTCGCGCTGCTGTTCGTTGGTTTCGAACATGCCGCCGAGGAACCAGGAACCGTCGTCCTCGTCCTCGTCGTTGTCCATGATCACGCGGGTATCGTTCTCATCACCCTCGTCATCGTTGTCGGGGACGATCTCAAGCGCCTGAGTATCAGGATCCGAATCGTCTTCGCGACTCATGATCGGGGTCGTGAGGTTCTCGTCGTATTCGTGCTCTGCGTACTCCGAATACTCCGAATACGTCTGCTCCGGCTGCCATTCCTCCCAGTCCTTGGCGGCGCTGTCGAGCTGCTCCTTGGCGATCGGGAAACTCGAGGCTTCGCGCATCTGCATCCGGTCGGCATACCGGCCCGTGGTGCGTCCGACCACTCCGGCAGCCAACCCCCGAGTGCCCGGACGGGTGATGCCGATACGCACGAGGGCGGCCTGCACCTGATCTTCACTCGCGCTGGCCGAACCGTCAGGACCGGGCCCGATCGTCTTCGAACGAGGTGCGGGCAGGCTGGTGGCTTCATCGAAGCTGCGCGGCGACTGATCGAACAGGTGCTCGTTCTCCGCGACAGGAGCACGATTGACGTAGCGCAGCAGTTCGGGATCCCAGGAGTCGATGTAGCCGAGGACTTCGGCGACCGAACCCGGGCCGGGATCCGAACCCGTGATGATGCCGCTGACGAAATCATCGAGTTTGTCAGGGACGTCGGGGTTGAGCGCCTGCGCCCGGGCGATCCGGGCATTCTCCTTCTCCGCAGGAGGAATGCCGTCGAATGGCTCCTCACCGGGCCAGAAACCGGTCAGAGCCGCATAGAAGAGCTGAACGAGAGCCAGGGCGTCCCGCCGTGACGCCTTCGTCGGCGTGTAGTCCTTCTGCTCGACGAGCCCGGTGTCCAGCGCCAGTGCCGCATCGATGCCGATGCCCGCGATGACCACCGCACCCTTCGAGGTCAGACCGACCACGCTCGGCCGCAGGAACATATGGAACAGGCCCCGCCTGGCCGAGGTCACGAGGGCCGATCCGACCTCTCCGATGAGCGCGCATGCGGCATCGACGGGCAGCGGCGAACGCGGCAGGATCTGGTTGAACGGCGTCACCGCGATGCGCTTGATGACGATGTAGTCCAGCCCGTTGGAATGACCGACGTCGAGCGTCGGGGCGATGCGAGGGTCGCCGAGGATCGATACGCGACGGGCGGCTTCGAGAACGTCGTTGGAGCCATCGGCATCGGCGACGAGGATGAGCACGGGGTCATCGAGGATCGCATCGAGACCTGTGCAGACGGCACCGACCTCGGGTTTTTCGGGAAGCCACCGGCGGTCGACGGTCGATACGACATAACGGCCGGCCACCACCATGCCGGGTTCGATATCGATCAGGGCGACCACCTCCGGTGGGGATTGACGGGGCTCAGGCTGTTTTTCTTAGTTTTCCAGCAACCACGCCAATAATCGAATGCAACTCTCTGACTCTGAGCAAATAACAAGCTCCGATGAAGAACAGGAGCATCACGACGCCGACGACGGCCGTGGTGATGAACGCCTGCCAGCGTCCGGCCAAGGCGAAGTCCGGGAAGAAGTAGAGCAGACCGAAACCTGCCCCACCGGCAATGATCGCCGCGAGGAGGAACTTCACATGTGACGTGAGGATCTCACGCAGATCGATGGCGCCGAGGCGCTTCTTCAGGACCGCGAACGAGATGATCATGGCCATGAGGTATCCGAGGCTCATGACGAGACCGATGATCGCCACCGTCACCGACTTCGGGAAGATCGTGGCCGAGAGCACCGCCAGGGACTGGAAGACGATCTGCGGCAGCTGGATGAGGAACGGAGTCTTCGCGTCCTCATAGGCATAGAAGACGCGCTGCGCGAGATAGTTCGCGCTGAACGGAATGAGACCGAAGACCATCGTGATGATGACCAGCCCGATGGCTGTGGCCTGCTCTCGTCCCTCACCGGCGATGATCATCGCGACAGGGGTGGCGAGAACGATGAAAGCCACGGCGGCGAAGGAATTGACGAACCCGACCATCCGCACACCCATGGAGAAGTCGCTGACGACGGCTTCGGTGTCATTGTTCGCCGCGTCCTTGGCCAGGGAGGTGAACAGAGCCGTGGCGAGAGACACCGCGATGAGCGAATGGGGGAGCATGAACACGAGGTATGCGGTCGTATATGCGGCGTTCGAGGCGTTTCCATCGCCGGGGATCGATGCCCCCGAGGCGACACGGGAGATGACGAGGAAGCCGATCTGACCGATGAGCATGGCCGAGAACGTCCAGAAGGCGACCTTGCCGGCCGAGCCGAGTCCGACCCCGCGGAACCCGAACGTCGGCTTGTACTTGAAGCCGATGCGCTTGAGCGGCCAGATGAGGATGAGTGCCTGAGCCACGACACCGAGAGTGGCCGTGCCTGCGATGAGGGCGATCTTGTCCGGGGTCCACGTGTCGAGATCGTGTGGTGAGGCGTTGTTCGTGCCGAAGATGAGGATGAAGGCAGCGAGTCCGGCGATTGCCACGACGTTGTTGAGCACAGGCGCCCACATATAGGGGCCGAACGACGACTTCCCATTGAGCACCTGGCCCAGCAGCGTGTAGAGGCCGTAGAAGAACAGCTGGGGCAGACACCAGAAGGCGAAGGCGGTGGCCAGGGCCATCTGCTCATCGCTCCACCCCGACGAGTAGAGCCACACGAGCAGCGGCGCCGCAGCGGTGGCGATGATGCTCACGCCCGCGAGGAGCAGGAACGACAGGGTGAGCAGCCGGTTCGTGAAGTCGGCACCGCCGTCTTCCCGTTTGGAGGCACGGACGATCTGCGGGACGAGCACGGCATTGACCACACCCCCGGCCAGCAGCATGTACAGCGTATTCGGAACCTTGTTCGCGATGTCGAAGGCATCGGCCTGCACCGCGGTGACACCGATCGCAGTGGCCAGCATCGAGGCCTTGACGAAACCGAGTGCACGCGAGGTCATGGTGCCGGCTGTCATAATCGCTGAGGACCGGGCCAGGGATGAGAAGCTGGACACGCTCTACCTCTTTTCGTTCTCGTCGGTCGTGGCGCGGGCCATCGCGTCGGCCAGCTGCTGTTCGGGGATCTTCGGTCGCCCGCGCGAAATGGTCTTGATCAAGCCGATCACGAACACGACGGCCAGGCCCAACCCGATCACAGCGGTGCCGATGTTCTCCCAATCGGCGCGCACCCGAACCATGAGTGATTCCTGCTCGGGCAGGACCACCTCGTCGGCGGTGACCATTTCTATGGTCGTCGGCACATCGGCGTTGGCCAGGCCTTCGACGGGCACATCCACACGCATCGTCTCCGCGGCGGGCACCTTCACGGTCTCCGTCTCCTCCGCCCGCAGCTGCGGAGTCTTCGGCTTCATCCTGATCCGCAGGGTCGCCTCGGCGGGGGAATCATTGACGATCGTCACCGGAATCGTCGTCTTCTCACCGGTGACGAGAAGGACGGACGACCCTTTGCGCAGACGCAGGCTGTCCATGAGCTTCTCGCTCTGCTCACGGGCCTGACCGGCGCAGATGTTCGCGTTCCGGCCCAGGGTCCACGCCGCCGAGGTGCAGGAGAGAAGCTCGCGGTCGAGTCGGATATCGGCGCTGTCACGGTCGCTGAAGACGCTGTTGAAGTCCTCTTGATTCGCTCGGGTCTCGGCCAGTGATTTCACGGCCCTCTTCCGGATGTGCGGAGCGTCGGAATCGGTCCGCAGCAGTCCGCGCGCCTCGGAACCGGAGTCGAGGATCTCATCGACACCGGTGGGGGCGATCCACGGTGCCGAGCTCAGTTCCTCGACGGTCTGTTCCCAATTCGCCGAGGCGGCCGCGCGCGGGAGCGGAACGAATAGGCTCCGCGAGCGGTAGGGGGCCTCGGATTGGATCACAGCAGACTCAGCGACGAGTTCGGACAGTGCCCCGGCAGGGTTGTCCGCGGCGATGACCTCGGCGCTCATGTCCGTGAGCTTCGTATCGGAGATGAGGGTGTCGATCGTCGACTCCCCATCATCGGTGATCGTCGTCTGCGAATGCGCATCATCGTGGATGCCGGTGATCGAGGGCTGCTGAGCATCGCTGATGATCGCGGTGGAATTGCCCGACTTCTTCAGCGCTCGCAGCCCGTTCTTCGTCGCGCTCCCTGCCACGGGCCAAGCGATGTCCGTGCGGGCATCGGGGAAGACATCTTTGACGATCTCGCGCTGCTTCTGAGCAAAGGTGCTCAATCGGTCGATCTTCGTCCCGCGCAGCGCACTGAGGTCGGGATCGCCGTAGGGCAGAGCGACGACCGTGTGCTCCTGTGCCGCGTCCACGAAGTCCTGATACCAGGAGCCGAGACGCTTGCGCTGGTCTTCTGCGGCTTCGAGCTCGGCACCGCTGGAATCGGCATCGTCGTTCTCGGGTGCCCCGACAGGCGGCGACTGGGTCGCTTCACCGTCGCCTTTGTCGGGGTCTTCCGTCTCCTCCGGAGCGTCGGCGGACGGAGGTTCGGCGATCGCGGCTTCGAAGGAGGCGATGACTCGCGGGTCGATCGCCAGAGCGAGCTCTTTGTGCTCCAGCAGCTTCGCGATCGTGTCGAGCGAGCCGCCTTCAGCGATGGCGGAATCGAGCCGGTCGGCGGGGATGAGTCCGCCTTCGGAATGGCCGGGGAGGGTGACGGGAGCGAGCAGGCTGATCTTCGTCTGATCGAACTTCGGCTCCGGGTACCACGTGGTGAAGCCGAGGCCAGAGGCTCGCAGACCGGTGTCGTCGCCGAGTTGGACCGCCAGCCCCCGTGGCCCCCATGTGCTCACGGGTGAGGACGTGCTCAGGTCGAGGTCGTCGGCGGGCACACGGAAAGTGAACTCTGCGGTGGCGCCGGGATCGATGGTGTCGTCGAACGAGGTGTCGAGAGTGCTCCCCGAGGAGTCATCGGCGTCATTGTCCTTCTTCGCCTTCTTCCTCGCCTCGGGTCCATCGTGTTCGAGGTCGGCGACGGTCCGGTGCTGTGCCTGTCCCTGCTTCCAGGAGGTCAGGCGGGATTCGGAATCGAGCTTGCGGGTCGACATCTGCAGACTCAGGCTCGGCTTCTCGACCGCCTTCTTCGTCGTGTTCGAGATCTTTCCCCGCACGGTCAGCGTGCCATTGTCATCGACCCAGGGAGTCACCTCGTCGAGGGTGATCGAGACCTCGTCCTTGTTCGCACCGGTGCCCGCGTCGGTGCTCGCACCGGTGCTGGCAGCGGCCGGAGCGGCATTGATCAGCGAGTATGCGAAAACCGGCCCTGCGAGCAGCAGGAGCGTGCTCAGCAGGGCGGTGAGGAATCGCAGTCGGCGGATGGGAATGGTTTCACTGCTCCAGTCGGGACACCATCGGTCGGGCGGCGGCGACGATTCGGCGCTCATTGGCGAAGGAGAGTCGCGAACGCAGGTCATTGAAGGGCACCCACGCCGCATCGATCGCTTCTTGGTCAGGATCATTATCCACGGTCAGAGTTCCCGACTGTGCACGCAGCAGGAAATGGTGGACGAGTTTGTGGATCCGGATTCCGGTCACGGTGAACCAGTAGTCGACGGTTCCCAGCGGGCAGATGATCTGCCCGGCGATCCCGGTCTCCTCTTCGACCTCACGGCGGGCCGCCTCGGCGGGGGTCTCCGTTCCCTCGAGGTGTCCCTTGGGCAGGCACCATTCGATCCGTCCGGCGCGATTGATGCGGGCGATGACGGCCACGGCCAGCAACGGGTGAGAGAAGTCGACAACGATGCCACCGGCGGAGATCTCCTCCACTGTGGTGCGGCGGGACGTGCGGGGTCCCGGCTTGGGCATCGGTGTGGTCATTCTCCTACCTTAGTAGGCGAAGCTTGGAAGTTTCGTGTCATCGCCTCCCGGTAGGCTTATGGAGACCGGAACTCGCGCCTGGATGCGGGAGGTGAGTTCCCGTGGGCAAGAGCAGAAATCTGAAGAACCGAAGGAGCTCGGTGGATCCGCAGACCGCGCACAACCGACTGCACGACAAGCTCGATGAACTCGAGCACATCCTCGGCCCGCTGGGTCAGAGGTTCTCCGCAGCCGGTTTCGAACTCGCCCTCGTCGGCGGTTCCGTCCGTGACGCGCTGCTCGGCCGGCCCATGCCCGACCTCGACTTCACCACCGACGCCCATCCCGATGACATCCTCGGACTGATCTCCGACTGGGTCGACACGCACTGGGACATCGGGCGCGAATTCGGCACCATCGGGGCCGTGAAGTCAGGGGTGCAGATCGAGATCACGACCTACCGAGCCGAAGCCTACGAGGAGGATTCGCGCAAACCGGTGGTCGCCTTCGGCACGGACCTCGACGCCGACCTCGTCCGCCGCGACTTCACGATCGGGGCGATGGCGATCCGTCTGCCGTCGAAGACCTTCGTCGACCCGCATCAGGGATTCGACGACCTCATCGCCGGTCGCATCCGCACCCCCGGTACGGCAGCGGACTCGTTCTCCGATGATCCTCTGCGGATGATGCGCGCGGCTCGGTTCACCTCCCAGCTCGGGCTCGATCCCGTGGCTGAGGTGGAAGAGGCGATGACGGCGATGGCCGATCGGATCGAGATCATCTCCGCCGAACGCGTCCAGGTCGAACTCGTCAAACTCATCACCGGCATCGATCCGGTGGCCGGAATCGACCTGCTGGTGCGCACCGGCATCGCCGATCACGTCCTCCCCGAAGTGTCCGGACTGCAGCTCGAGACCGACGAGCATCATCGACACAAGGACGTCTACCAGCATTCGCTGACCGTGCTGCGTCAGGCCGTCGAACTCGAGAACCGGTATGCCGCGGCTCAAGAGGAGGCCGGCATGGCCGACGACGATCCGCAGCGCCTGCGCGTGCCGGACTTCGTCGTCCGCTTCGCGGCGCTCATGCACGATGTCGGCAAACCCGCGACTCGGCGCTTCCAGCCCGGCGGAGCCGTGACCTTCTACCATCACGATGCGGTGGGAGCGAAGCTCACGGCCAAGCGGATGAAGGCACTGCGCTTCGACAAGGACACGACGAAGGCGGTCGGCCGCCTCGTCGAACTGCATCTGCGCTTCTACGGCTACGGCGATGCCGGGTGGACGGATTCGGCGGTGCGCCGCTATGTCACGGATGCCGGGCGGCTGCTCTCGCGTCTGCACATCCTCACCCGCGCGGACGTGACCACCCGCAACAAACGCAAAGCCGACAGGCTGGCGTTCGCCTATGACGACCTGGAAGAGCGCATCGAAGCCCTGGCGAAACAGGAGGAGCTCGATGCGATCCGTCCGGATCTCGACGGCAAGCAGATCATGGCGATCCTCGACATCGAACCATCGCCGCTGGTGGGCAAGGCCTACAAGCATCTGCTCGAGCTGCGGATGGAGCACGGGCCACTCGGCCCCGAACGCGCCGAGGCGGAACTGCGGGAATGGTGGGAAGCCCACGGTCAGTGATCGACCCCCGCCTGCCCACCGGCTGATCAGTGCTGGTAGCTTCATTATCGTTTAGATTTGTGTGTGACGTCACAGGCTGTGACGGTGGCGATAGATGAGGAGACCACAATGACAGTGACCGAGGAGTTCCGTGCGTCCCGAGACAAGCTGATCGAGCTCCGCAGCGACTACGAGGCCGCCCGCGAACAGTTCGAATGGCCGCGTTTCACACACTTCAACTTCGCACTCGACTGGTTCGACAAGATCGCCGAGAACAACGACAAACCGGCCCTGTGGATCGTCGAGCAGGACGGAACTGAGGGCAAGTGGAGCTTCGCGGAGCTCTCTGCCCGGTCGAACCAGGTGGCGAATCATCTCCGCCGGGCCGGGGTCAAGCGCGGCGACCACGTCATGGTCATGCTGAACAACCAGGTCGAGCTGTGGGAGACGATGCTCGCCGGCATCAAGCTCGGTGCCGTGCTCATGCCCGCCACGACACAGCTGGGCCCCATCGACCTCACCGACCGGGCCGAGCGCGGTCGGGCCGAGTTCGTCGTCGCCGGCGCCGAGGATGCCGCGAAGTTCGATGACGTCGATGTCGAAGTCGTGCGCATCGTCGTCGGCGGGGAGCCCACCCGCCAGCAGGACTACAGCTACTCCGATGCCGATGACGAGAGCACCGAATTCGACCCTCAGGGCAGCTCGCGCGCCGATGACCTGATGCTCCTCTACTTCACCTCGGGCACCACCTCGAAGGCGAAGATGGTCGCCCACACCCATGTCTCCTACCCGGTGGGTCACCTCTCGACGATGTACTGGATGGGCCTGACACCCGGCGACGTCCACCTCAACGTCGCCTCGCCCGGGTGGGCCAAGCACGCCTGGTCGAACATCTTCACCCCGTGGATCGCCGAAGCCTGCGTCTTCCTCTATAACTACTCGCGCTTCGACGCCAACGCCCTCATGGAGACGATGGACCGCGTGGGAGTGACGAGCTTCTGCGCCCCGCCGACCGTGTGGCGCATGCTCATCCAGGCTGACCTGGGCCATCTGAAGAATCCCCCGTCGAAGGCCCTCGGCGCCGGCGAGCCCCTCAACCCCGAGATCATCGATCGCGTCCACAGCGAATGGGGCGTGCTCATCCGCGACGGGTTCGGCCAGACCGAGTCGACTCTGCAGATCGGCAACTCGCCCGATCAGGAGCTCAAATACGGTTCGATGGGCAAGGCCCTGCCCGGATTCGATGTCGTGCTCATCGACCCGGCGACCGGTGAGGAAAGCGACGAGGGCGAGATCTGCCTGCGCCTCGATCCCCGACCCATCGGCCTGACTACCGGATACTGGAGCAACCCGGAGAAGACCGCAGAGGCCTTCGACGGCGGCGTCTACCACACCGGTGACGTGGCCTCCCGGGATGAGGACGGCTACATCACCTATGTCGGTCGCGCCGACGATGTGTTCAAGGCCAGCGATTACCGACTCTCGCCCTTCGAGCTCGAAAGCGTGCTCATCGAGCACGAGGCCGTCGCCGAGGCGGCTGTCGTGCCGTCGCCGGATCCGGTGCGTCTGGCTGTGCCCAAGGCGTATGTCGTCGTCTCGAGCAAGTTCGAGGCCGATGCCGAGACCGCGCGGTCGATCCTCGCCTACTGCCGGGAGCACCTGGCACCGTACAAGCGCATCCGCCGCCTCGAGTTCGCCGAACTGCCGAAGACGATCTCCGGCAAGATCCGTCGCGTCGAGCTGCGGGCCCGCGAGGATCAGCTGCATCCGTTCAGCGGCGAACCCGCCGTCGAGGGCACCGAGTACGCCGACACGGACTTCGACCTCAAGAGCTGAGCGCGCGGGCGCTTGAATGTGAGCAAACACGCACCCGTCACAGTTGATTCTCCAGTCGTGGCTTAAAATGCCTGGTGAGATGCCGAATGCAGGGTTACTCTGAGAACTATTCGGTAACCTGGCAAGTCTGCAGGGCGTCAGGCTCAGCACTTTTTCATCCTCTACTAATGAATGCGTGCGAGACTGATTGGCGTCTTTGACCTTTTTCGGACCTCGTCGCCACGCATTGCGGCAGGCTGACTGACCTGGAGGACCTTGGGTGGCTAAGGGACAACACACAGCCAAGAACATCGGCAAGAATACGAAGAATCTGCTCAACTACCCCAGAGCGGGTGTGAGCGGATGGACTCGCTTCCTGCCGAGCATTCGCATACTCGTCGTCGGCGGGCTCAGCCTCGTCATCGCCCTGTGCGTGGCATTCGCCGTCGGGTATGCCGCAACGGATATCCCCGAGCCGAACCTCGAGGCCACCGGTCAGACCTCGACGATCTACTACAGCGACGGCAAGACGCCGATCGGCCAGTACAAGGTCGAGGATCGCAAGTCCGTGGAGATCGACGAGATCTCCGAACCCATGCAGAAGGCCGCGATCGCTGCCGAGGACACCTCGTTCTACGAGAACCGCGGCATCTCGATCAAGGGTCTCTCCCGCGCCGTCGTCGGTGTGGCGACGAACCAGTACGCGGGCGGCGGTTCGACGATCACCCAGCAGTACGTGAAGAACTTCTACCTCACGAACGAGCACTCGCTTGATCGCAAGGTCAAGGAGATGTTCATCTCGCTCAAGATCGACCAGCAGCAGTCGAAGGATGAGATCCTCGCGAACTACCTCAACACGATCTACCTCGGGCGTCGTTCCTACGGCGTCGAGGTGGCCGCACAGAACTACTTCGACAAGCCGGCCTCGGAGCTCAACGTCAGCGAGTCCGCTCTGCTTGCCGCGATGATCCAGCGCCCCGGTGCCGCCGATCCCTCGGACAACCCTGAGGCCTATGAGGACCGCTTCAACTATGTGGTCAAGAACATGGTCGACGAAGGCTTCATCACCGAGGAACAGGCCGCCAAGGTCGAGATGCCGAAGGTGCAGAAGCAGAACAAGGAGTCCTCGCTGTCGGGCCAGAAGGGCTACATGTGGGACTTCGTCCGCCGTGAGGCGCTGGCGAAGCTCGACATCGATGAGGCTCAGCTCGACCGCGGTGGCTACAACATCGTCACCACCTTCGACAAGGACCGGATGAAGGCGGCCGAGCAGGCCATCAAGACCCTCCCGCAGGACCAGCCCGAAGGCATGCAGGCCGGGCTCGTCTCGATCGACCCGGATGACGGCGGAATCGAAGCCTTCTATGGGGGCAAGAACTACCTGGACCAGGCGTTCAATGCCTCGACTCAGAGCCATGTGCAGGCCGGTTCGACCTTCAAGCCCTTCGCCCTCGTTGCAGGGCTGGAGAATGGTGTGCGGTTGACGGACACCTATCCGGGTGCCAGCCCGACGTCGATCGACAACAACGGCCAGCCGTGGCTGGTGAAGAACTTCGGAAACACGAGTTATGGACCGGTGAGCCTGCTCAAGGCCACCCAGTCGTCGATCAACACCGCCTATGCCGCACTCAACGTCCAGGTGGGCACGGACAAGACGATCGATGTCGCCGAACGTGCGGGCGTCAGCCCCGCTTGTACGGAAAAGCAGCTGGAGACCGGCGACACCGGGCAGTGCACTCAGGACATGAGCAAGGCGAACCCGTCCACCGTCCTCGGTGTGCCCAGCGTCAAGCCCCTCGACATGGCCAATGCCTACGCGACCTTCGCCTCCAATGGTGTTCACCACGAGACCCATGCGATCAAGACGGTCACGCAGGGCGCCGAGGACAAGGAAGTGTACAAGGCGGACACCAAGGGCAAGCGCGTCTTCGACAAGGCGGTCGCCGCCGAGACCTCGTATGCGTTGAGCCAGGTCGTCCAGGGCGGTTCCGGCAGCTACGCGCAGAACCTCGGGCGTCCTGCCGCCGGCAAGACCGGTACGACGAACGGCAACAAGGCCGCCTGGTTCTCCGGTTACACCCCGAACCTCGCGACCTCGGTCGTCCTCTACCGAGAGGTCGACGGCAAACAGCTGTCCATCGGCGCTTACGGCGGCCGCGGCGAAGTCACGGGCGGTTCGTTCCCTGTGCAGGTCTGGACCGACTACATGCAGAAGGCCCTCCAAGGTGAGAAGGTCGAGCAGTTCCCGGCCCGCGGCGAGCTGCCGGACAAGCCCAAGCCGACCAATACGAACGAGCCGGTCGCACCCAAGCCCGAACCGAAGGCACCGTCGGGCAGCAACGACGGCAGCGACGGTGAGGACGAGTCTCCCGAGACGAAGGCACCGATCGAGGAGCCGACCAAGGAACCGGACGACGAAGCCGACAAGGGCAAGGAAGAGGACGCCGAGGCCGACGGCGACGAAGGTTCGAACGACACCGATGGAAAGGACTCGAAGGACGGGACTGATTCCGCGGACGACAAGCCGGAGCCGTCACTTCCAGTAGAGCCTCCGGACAATCCGGATGACCCCGGCGACAACGGCGGAGGAAATGACAAGGGCCTCGTCGATGGCGTCGCCGATGGGAATCGCGACAACAGAGACTAGTAACCTCGAGTCATGCCCTCGAAGTCCAGCACCCGGATCGCCGAGCCTCTGCTCGGCGGTCCGGTCGGCATTCACCTCGGTGTCGCCGGCCGCCGGTTCGCCAGTGCGCAGGCCACCGCGCTGGCCGCGGTCCTCGGCATCACCACCTTCCTCGCTCTGACTCTGCAGGGCCCGTGTCTGAGCTCGGGATACGAACAGCCGTCCGCCTCGGCGAGGATGTGCGCGGGCCCCCTGTCCACGGCGTTCCTCGGTGACACCAACCCCGAGGTGCTCGGCCGGTCACACGGCGGAGCGGCGGCCTTGGCCCCATTGGAAGCTCGCCTGGTCGACCTGTTCCACCTCTTCACCGACGACGTCTCCCTGTTCATGGTCGGCGTGCTCCTGCTCAACACTGCAGGCATCGCGGCACTCGGCGCCGGGCTCCTCACCCTCGCCCGCTTCCGCGGGTGGCTGGTCGCGGTCTTCGCCTCCCCGCTCATCCTCTTCACGCTCGGCTCCACTCTCGACCTGGTCGGCCTCGCGTTGGCGGTGTGGGCTGTGGTCCTCTTCTTCGGAACGCTTCCGCTGCGCCCGCGCGGGTGGTTGGCCGGTGTGCTGCTGGGCATCGCGACGTTCATCAACCCGCTCGCCCTCCTCGTCCTCCTGGCGCTGACCCTGGCCGGACCGAATCCGGCCCGGGGACTGAAGTCGCGCAATCCGCGTATGATGCTCGCCGCGGCCACGATCACCTCGGCGCTGCTGCTCGTCGTCGAACTGACCGCGATCGACCGGATCATCCATTGGTACTCCGATGCCGTCGACGGCGGATCCTTCGCCTCGATCCTGGTCATGGCCGAACTCGGCGACGCCTCCGTCTGGGCACCGCTGTGGATCATCGTCAGCGCCGGAGTGGTCCTCGCCGTCGCCGTCTCCCTCTACATGGTCCGCCGCACCGGCCTCGATCCGGCAGTGGCCGCCTGCCTGCTCATCGGCGGCTGCCTGCTGCTGGCACCGGGCCTCATGCCCTGGGACAGTCTGTGGCTGCTGCCCTTCATCGCCCTGTCCATCCGCCGCTGGTGGGTGCTCATCGTCTGGACTCTCGCCGAGGCGGTCTTCGCCGTCGCCATCCAACTCGGCGATGTGACCGGCTTCGAAGCCGACAAGGGACTCGACTCCACTTTCGTCGCCCTGTTCACCCTGCTGCGGCTGCTGGCCCTCGTCCTCGTCGTGATCATGGCCGGCGAGAACCTCTACCGCCGCGGTATCCGCGGTGCTACGGTCACTGCAGCGCCGCCTCGGCGAGGGGACGACGACGGCGCTGTCGACGATCGGGGACAGCCGCCTCGGCGAGGGGGCGAACCCGGGAACACGTCCACGGACGGGTCCAATCCGGGGCACGCGGATGATCAGGCCGTGGCACGTAAGGAAGAGCACGGATTCGGACATGACAGTCAGCGCACCGGTCGACTAGACTAGTGAGGTCTGTTCCCATTTCGTGACCATCACGGGACCGGGAGCGGGCGTGCATATACCCTCCTGCCATGGACCGACCATGGCCGCAAAGACCAGAGGAGGTGGGTGACATATGCGTAAGTACGAGCTCATGCTCATTCTTGATAACGACCTCGAAGAGCGGACGCTGGCTGACACCGTGAACAACCTGATCAAGGTTGTCCCGGCTGAGAACGGCACCGTCGACAACGTGGACATCTGGGGACGTCGTCGCTTCGCGTACGAGATCCAGAAGAAGTCCGAAGGCTACTACGTCGTGGTTGACTTCCACGCCGAGCCTGCAACGACCAAGGAACTCGATCGTCAGCTCGGACTCAACGAGTCCGTTCTGCGCACGAAGATCCTCCGCCCGGACGCCAAGTAAGGCATCTTAAGCTACCTCGCTTCAAGGAGATTCAATGGCAGGCGAAACAGTCATCACGGTCGTCGGGAACCTCACCAGCGATCCCGAACTGCGCTTCACACCGAACGGTGCGGCAGTCGCAAACTTCACCGTGGCCTCGACGCCGCGCATCTTCGACCGTCAGGCCAACGAGTTCAAGGACGGGGAGACCCTGTTCCTGCGCTGCTCGGTGTGGCGTGAAATGGGAGAGAACGTCGCCGAATCTCTGCAGCGCGGTACACGGGTCGTCGTTCAGGGCCGACTGAAGTCCCGGTCCTTCGAAACCAAGGAAGGCGAGAAGCGCACAGTCATGGAGCTGGACGTCGACGAAGTCGGCCCCAGCCTGCGACGCGCCACCGCCCAGGTGACGAAGAACAACCCCAGCGGCGGAGGAAACTTCGGCGGTGGCGGCGGCTTCGGTGGAGGCCAGGGCGGAGGCGGCCAGCAGGGCGGCTTCGGCAACCAGCAGTCCTCCGGTTGGGGCAACAACCCTCAGCAGGGCGGCCAGCAGGGTGGACAGCGCCAGGGCGGTTACAGCCAGGGCGGCAACAACGCACCCGCCAATGACCCGTGGGCATCATCGAACCCGCAGAGCGGCAACGGCGGCTGGGGCAACCCCGGCGCCGATGAACCCCCGTTCTGATCCACGTCTTCACGACATTTCGAGACATTCGTTAACAGGAGATACTCATGGCAAAGCCAGAGATCCGGAAGCCTATCAAGAAGAAGGCTAATCCGCTCAAGAAGGGCGAAGCGGCGAACATCCACTACAAGGACACCGCTACGCTCCGTAAGTTCATTTCCGACCGCGGCAAGATCCGTGCACGTCGCGTCACCGGTGTGACCGTGCAGGAACAGCGCGTCATCGCAAAGGCCGTCAAGAACGCCCGCGAGATGGCACTTCTGCCCTACTCGAGCTCAGCTCGCTGATCGGAGGGAGACAGACATGCCTAACCGCAAAGTGATTCTGAACCAGGAAGTCGACGGCCTCGGTGCCGCCGGCGACGTCGTCGAGGTTCGTGCCGGATACGCACGCAACCTGCTTCTGCCTCGTGGCTGGGCTTCGGCCTGGTCCGCCGGCGCTGAGAAGCACATCGAGTCTCTGCGCAAGGCCCGCCAGGCCAAGCAGATCGCCGATCACGACGAAGCCATCAAGGTCAAGGGCGAACTCGAGTCGACCACGGCTCGCATCGACATGAAGGCCGGCAAGAACGGTCGCCTCTTCGGCGCCGTCACCCCTGCCCTCGTGGCCGAGGCCCTGCAGACCGCGACCGGACGCGACTTCGATCGCCGTCAGGTCGCCCTGACCGGTCACGTCAAGACCCCCGGCAGCTACAACGCTGTTGTGCGCGTCGGCGACGAGATCACCGCGAAGATCAAGTTCGAGGTCATCGGCAAGGCCTGATCGACGGCCTTGTCCGGACGTCTCAGTCCGGATGCCCTTGTCCGATTGAGTCGGACGTGGTGAGCGTCTGAACGACCCCACCACACCACCGCCGAGGCGGCACCTGAGTCCAGGTGCCGCCTCGGCGCTATTCATGGGTGGGGTTCGGCTGTCGGAGCTGTGAGGGTGCGGCCGGCGATGTCTCGCTGCTGGTGCCTGCTCACCGTGGGCACTGACTCACGGTGGGCACTGAGCTGCAGACGACGTTGGGGGCTGCGGTCTGCACTGGAGGGCGGTCGAGCATCCATGTGTGTTCGCGGCAAAACGACGTGTCGCACCTAGAACCTCGCGACAGCTGCATAACATCCCGTTGCACCTGTGCGTTGTGCGGCTGCCGGTGACAGATGCATTTGCAGTCGTAGGTTGTGCCTCTTGCGGTGACGGATGCTCGTGGGTCGCAGATGGAGGACATGACGCTTGCGGTGCGCAACGTCACCGGCGGTGTGGGGTGCTGTGATTCCGCCCGGACGTTGCGGGGCGGGGCAACGGTGCGCGGCAGCTGCAGGGTGGGTCAGGTGAAGAGCTTCTGGCCGATCATCGTGTCCCCGGTGCCGATGCCGGGCGGAATGGCGAACAGCGCCGAGGCTCGATGCTGCAAGTACTCGGTGAGCAGATCCTTCTGTGCCATCGTCTTGAGAATCGGATAGAAGTTCGTCCGCGGGTCCCGCACGAAGGCGATGAAGAACAGCCCCGCGTCGAGGCGGCCGAGCGAGTCATTGCCATCGGTGAAGTTGTATCCCCGGCGCAGCATCTTCGCCCCCTTGTGGTGTTCAGGAGCGACGATGGCGACATGGGACCGAGCGTCGATCGCCGGAGCGCCCTCGGCGTTCTTCGCTGCGAAGTCGATGGGGGTGAACTCTTCGTCCGCGGCAGGTTCTGCCACGGACTGCGGGGCGCCATAGCGCTTGTCGCGGCCGATGATGTCCTCCTGTTCGGCCAAGGAGACTCGGTCCCAGATCTCCAAGTACATGTGGATCTTGCGGGCCATGAAATACGTTCCTCCGGCCAGCCAGCCATCAGAAGCCGGATCATCGCCGGACTGCACCCACAGGTGCTTGTCGAGTTCGCCGTCGGCATCCTCGCTCTTGATGTTGTTCGTCCCGTCCTTGAACCCGAACAGGTTGCGCGGCGTCTCCTGCTTCGTCGACGTCGAGGAGGTGCGGCCGTAGCCGATCTGCCCCCACTTGAGCTTCGCAGTGCCGAAAGCGATGCGGGTGAGGTTGCGGATCGCGTGGACGGCGACCTGCGGATCATTGGCGCAGGCTTGGACAAGCAGATCCCCGTTGCTTTCGGAGGCATGGATGGCTTCGTTCGCGAACTTCGGGACTCCGTCCTTGAGCACCTGCGGCATCTTGCTCTGCAGACCGAAACGGTCCTTGCCTGCCTCGTCGACGAACAGGGTGGCACCGAAGCCGAAGGTGATCGTCAGTCCGCTGGCCGGATATCCCCACACCTCACCGGAGTCCTTCGGCGGCAGTTCGGCATTCGCGTCCGGAGCACCCCCGACGAGGTCGCCGGCGCTCATCTGCTCGGCCGCGACCGTCCAATCCTCGAGGAGGCCGATGAGCGCCTGACGGTCCGCAGTCGTGACATCGAAAGCCACCGTATACATATTGTCCTGAGCGGGAGTGAGGATGCCCTGCTGCTTCTCGGCTCGAAACGGATAGCTGAGATGGACGGCGGACTGCTTCTTCTCCTCCGCCCCGCGCACCGCATAGCCGACCGCACCACCGCCGACACCGGCGATGCCGAGCGCCCCGGCGGCACCACCGAGAGCGAAGAGCCGTCGCCGCGGAATCCCGCGGACAGTGCCGGCGGCGGAAGAGCTGTGCTCGTCAGTGCTCATCGAAGACCCCCCATTCAGCGCAGAATGGTACCGCTGACCTGGGACAGCGGCTCACTCAATGCGTTGACGGCGTCCGAGAGCTCCTGCTGAGCCTGCGTGTAGTCGGTGTCCTTCGGAGCTTCGCCGGCGTCCTTCTGCACGGCGGCGACCTTCGAGTAGTCCTCGTAGAGGATGTTGCCCTCGTCGTCCTTGCCGTTCTGGTACTTCTTGAGCACCGTCTTCACACCGTCGAGGTTCGTTGTGATCTTCTTCGCGAGTTCGGGATCGTGGGCTTCGACGAGCTTCTCGACATTGCCATAGGCGACCTCGGCGCCTTCGACGTTCGCGTGGAAGTCATAGAGGTCGGTGTGCGAGAAGGTCTCCTCCTCGCCGCCGATCTTCGACAGCGCGACCTCTTCGAGCAGCGCGGACGCACCCGTGGCGACATCGGAGAGCTTGAGCTCGAACGTTCCACCGGCACCGTCGACCTTGCCGTAGACGAGATCGTAGAGGGTCTTCGTATCCTCGTTGAGCTTGTCTGCGACCTTCTTCCGGTCCGCCTCGGAGGCGAACTTGTAGCCTTCGGCCTCATCCGTGAACAGGTCGGCTTCGATCCGGTGCCAGCCGGTCCAGTCGGCGAGCACCTCGGGGTCATTGGGCTTCTTCCCGGCATCGGTCGACAGGTCCTGGACCCGTGCGTCGAGCGATCCGTCGAGGTCACCGGCTTCTTTGATGCCGAAGGACTCGGCGGTCGGCTCGATGCGTTCGTAATGCTGACGCGCCAATGGGTAGAGGGCCCTCGCCTTCTCCATGTCGCCCGAGGTGTAAGCGTCGGTGAAGTCCTTCGTCGCATCGACGAGCTGCCCGACCTGGTCCTTGACGTAGCCGGTGTAGTTCGTGATCGCCTTGTCCTCGGCGGCCTGGGTGTCGCTGTCGACGGAGACGTCGTCGCCCTTCGTGACCACGAACTCCGCCAAGCCGACGAAGTCGCCGACCATGTTCGGCTTGCATGCCGTGTAGTACGTGCCTTCGTCGAGTGACGTGGTCACCGTGGTCGTCGTGCCCGGTCCGATGTTCTCCTTCTCGGACTCGATCTGAAGCTTGTTCTCCGCGAGGATCTCGAACTCGTTCGGTTTCGTGCCGTTGTTCGTCACGGAGAAGCTCACCTTGCCCGAGGGCAGAGTGGCGGGACTGACCTCGCAGGTGTCATCGGTGATCGTCACCGTGACGGCGTCGCCGGCTGCCGCCGCATCGTCCTTCGCCGGATTGTCGGTGCAGGCAGCAAGCGAGACAGCGAGCAGAGTGGCAGTGGGCAGAGTGATGAGCGCGGAATGGCGTTTCATGATGTCCTCGTGGGATGGATCGGTCGTTGACGGTGGTGGTGCGATGGGCGCGGCGGATGCGCGCGATTCAGGGGTGGAGTGTGGGGGCCGATGATGTCGGGTCGGCCGACGCCGAGGTGGGGGCCGCCTCGGCGGAGGTGTGTCCTTGTGCTCGTGCGGAGCTCCCCTCCGGCTTCGCTGCGGGCTTCTTCCCGTGGATCTGGCGGAAGAAGACGATCGCCACGGGGACGATGTAGACGATCCAGCCGATGGTCTGGAGCACCGTGGGCTGGACGTTGACCTGGAAGATCGCCTGTCCGAGGACGTAGAGCCAGTAGACCGGGGAGGTGGGATCGGGCAGCAGGTGGCTGAGGTCCCAGGCATGGTTCATGATGCCGGGCAGGACTCCGGCTTCCTGCAGATCGCTGATGCCGTAGGAGAAGATTCCGGCGGCGACGAGGATGAGGAAGTACCCGGTGACGGAGAAGAATGCCTTCATGTTGATCTTCCGCGATCCTCGGTAGATGAGCCAGCCGAGGACGAGCGAGAGCAGCAGCCCGGTGACGACTCCGGCAGTGGTGGCGACGACGTTGTTCTCGACCGAGGAGCGGACGGTGGCCCAGATGAACAGCGCGGATTCAGCGCCTTCGCGCCCGACGGCGAGCACGGCGAGACCGACGATTCCCCACCCCGATGAACGTCTGTCCAAGGAGGCGGCCATCGAGGTTTCGAGTTCGCCCTTGAGCGCGCGGGAATGCTTGCCCATCCAGAAGATCATTCCGGTCACCAGGGCGACGGTGATGATGGAGAGCACCCCGCCGATGATCTCCTGCGCCTGGTACGTCAGGGTTGTGGGCCCCCAGGTGAGCAGGGCTCCGATGCCGAAGGGAATGAGCGCGGCCAGGCCGACGCCCAGCCAGAGTTTGGGCAGCACGTCCCGGCGGTCGGTTTTGACCAGATACCCCACGAGGATGCCGATGACCAAGGTGGCCTCGAGTCCCTCGCGCAAGGCGATGAGGAGGTTGGCGACGAACATCTGACTCACTCTCGTCAGTTCGTCGAGGCGGGTGTTCGGGCCGTCTCGAAAATGGATGAACGAATTTAGCCTAACCTAATGTCGGCTAATTCAGTGTACATCCGGATTCGGGGTGCTTCGGACCACGTGTGAGCGGTGAACCATCGGCGGCTCGGCTGCGGAGGTCAAGGTGTGGAACAGTGTGGGATGTGGAGTCGGTCGAAGACCCGAACGGAGGACGGCCATGAGCAGAGTGTTCATCAGCGCAACGAGGCGGTTGGTCACTGCGATCGCCGTCGGCCTGATCGCCGGATTCGCCGTCGGCATCCTGACAGACGTCGCGCTGGGAGCGCTCGTCGGGATCACCGTGGTGACCTCGGTCTTCGTCGTCCTCGGCGCCATCGTGCTGTGGCCGATGGACGCCGAGGCGACTCGTGCGAATGTGAGGCGGGAGGACTTCCGCCCCTTCGTCGACGAGGTCATCGTCACTGTCGCCCAGCTGTTGGGGATCGGCGGAATCGTGTCGCTGCTCGTGATGGGCGGTTCCGACGCCGGACCCTGGCCGGCTGCGATCGCGCTGGTCGGGGTGTTCATGTCCTGGGCCGGTCTCCAGCTGCTCTATTCGGTGCGGTACGCGTTCATGTACTTCGACCGCGAGAAGCCCGGTGGGATCGACTTCAACTCCGCGGCGGCGCCGAACTACCAGGACTTCCTCTATTTCGGATTCGGGGTGGGCATGACCTTCGGCGTCACCGACACGAGTGTCTCGACCACGAGGATCCGGGCCGTCGTTCTGCGGCACAGCATTCTGTCCTACCTATTCAACGCCGTCATCCTCGCCACGGCGATCAACCTCGTCGTCGGTGTCATCGCGGGCTGAGGCACAGTGCGCGCGACATCGTCGCGACACACGCCGCTGTGTCGCCGCAGACGGCTCCCTACTTCTCGGACAGGTCGGCGATGAGGGCGTCGATGAAGGACTCGCAGGCGGCGATCTGGTCGAGTTCGATGAACTCGTCGGGGGCGTGAGCCTGGGCGATGTCACCGGGACCGCAGACGACGGTCGGGATGCCGGCTTCGGAGAACAGTCCCGCCTCGGTGCCGTAGGTGACCTTGTCATCGGTGGCGATTCCGCCCCAGCTCGCCGCGAGCGAGACGATGTCGGCATCGGCCGGGGTCTCGCAGCCGGGAGCTTCCGCTTCGATCGTGAACTCGACTCCGGCGGTCTCGTTCTCGGCGGCCATGGCGCGACCGAGGCGTTCGGCTTCGGCGCGGAATCGGGCGATGAGGGCTTCTCGGTCGACCGAACCGAGCGATCGGAACTCGAACTTCACGGTCGCCTCGGCGGGGATCGTGTTCACGGCGATGCCGCCGTTGAACGTGTTCGCCGTGACCGAGGTGAAGGGCACGACATAGGCCTCGTCGAAAGGCCCCTCGGTGCGGAATTCGGCGGCGACGGCGTGGACGAAGGCGACGAACTCTGCGGCGTAGGCGATGGCGTTGACGCCTTCGGGGGTGAGCGAGGAGTGGGCGGCGACGCCGTGGAAGTCGACGCGGAAGACGTTCATCGATTTGTGGCCGCGGATGACGCGCATGCTCGAGGGCTCGCCGACGACGCAGCCGCGGGGTGCCAGACCTTCCTCGGTGATGGCCTCGACGAGGGAGATGGCGCCCACGCAGCCGATCTCCTCGTCATAGGAGAAGGCGAGGTGGATGGGTTCGCGGAGCTTCGCGGACTTGAGCGCTTCGAGGCGGGAGAGGATGACGCCGATGAAGGACTTCATGTCGGCGCTGCCGCGGGCGAAGAACTTTCCGTCGCGGATCTCGGGAGTGAACGGGTCCGACGACCAGTCCTGACCGTCGACGGGGACGACATCGGTATGCCCGGACAGGACGACGCCGCCGGTCGTCGAGCCGTCGGCCGCGGGGATGGTCGCGAGCAAATTCGCCTTCGTTCCCTCCGGGTTCGGGATCCGGCGTGACTCGATGCCGGCGGCGGCGAGGCGGGCCTCGACGTGGTCGATGAGCGGGAGGTTCGTGTCCCGGCTCGTCGTGTCGAAGGTGATGAGATTCGTGATCTCGGTGATGGTGGCCTCGGCGGGTGTCGCTGGCACGACTGCTCCTGACTTTCGGATACGGGTGGTCTCGGTTCGGTCGGATCGCTGCGCCTGCGGCCGGGGTCGCGGTGGTCCCAGCAGGGGGGTCGGACGTCTCCGCGGGGTGGCGGTTCCAGCGGGGACGTGGTCCCCGTGCAGGACAGCGGTGACCAGACTCTTCTCACTCTACGTGTCGGGCTCATGCCGGGTGCCACCGGCCCAGCAGGTGGGCACTGCTCGGCCTCGGGCGCGCAGCCTTTGCACCATGAGCGTCCCATATTCAGGCCCCAGCGAGGATGAGAAGGGCCTCATTTCGCGCATCGAGCCCGTCCTCGGGGATTTCGGCGGACATCTCTTCGCGCATGACCGCTCTCTTCACCGGGTCCATCGTCAGCTGGGCCGAGTAGGTGAAGACCATCGACAGCCACTCATGCCGCGAATAGTGGAGGTCTTCGACGACAGTGGTCTCATTCGGGGTGAAACCGGCGTCCCTCAGTTGCGTGAGAGCCGGGTGTTCGACGGGTTCGACTGCCGGCACGGACTCAGTCGTACCGCGGCCCGCCGTCGTGTCTTGGTTCGCTTCGGTTCCCCGGCTCGCTCGCGAACCGAGACTCGCGGTCCTGCCGTCGGCATGAAAGCGTGCGACAACGGCATTGAGCCGGTCCTTCAGCTCACCCTGCGGTTCGATGTCATTCCAGGCCAGAGCCAGACTTCCTCCCGGGCGGAGCATGGTGCGGATCTTCGGCAGAGCAACGAGAGGATCGACCCAGTGGAAGGACTGTCCGAAGCTGACGAGATCGAAAATCCGGCCCCGGGGGTCCCAGTTCTCGAACGTCGAGACTTCTACATCGAGGCCTTTGGCTTGAGAGATTGCGGCCATCTCGTCATCCGGTTCGATGGCGAGGATCTCGGCGCCGGCTGACCGGAGCTGGGACGCGAGTATGCCGGTGCCGGAACCGACGTCGAGGATGCGCGGGGCGCGCGTGCCTGGCTCGGTGATGGTCTCGGCCGCTTGCATGATCGCTGAGATGAGCGCGGCAGGGTACTTCGGCCGAAAGGCATCGTACTCCTGGGCGACCTCGCCGAAGGATTCCGCACGTTCACGATTTTCGAAGTACTCCATCCACGAAGCCTAACGTTCCACGTTCGGGCAGGGCCGCCTCGGCGAGAGGATGGAAATCCATCCGCACCGGAGCAGATCAGAACAAGATCGTCTCCGGTTCGGGGAAATCCGTGAAACTCTGACCCTCGTCGATCGGTGCCAGCTCGAGAAAGCTGGGTGAATCGTCGTCAATGAAAAGCAGCAGCATCGCACCAGGTACACCCGCTGTGAGGACGACGCGCTCCGAGTGGTCCCCGTCTCCGCCCTGATCATCGCGATGCTCATCGTCGAGGCGATTCTGCGGGCGCATTCCGATGCTCGGACAGGTTCCACAGTCGCAACGGCTGGTAACCATAACTTCGCCGAGGCGGCACTCCCAGATATCGCGTCGTTCGTTCGAAATGGGCTCGGGTGGATCCCAACCCTGCCGCTGCTCAGGAGTGAAGTCGGCATAGTCTGCTTCGTCGGGAGACGTCGTAGCCGAGCGGATCATGCGCAGTGCGACGCTGTGTTCCCGCGCGTTGAGCGGGCGGATCATGGTCAAATCCTAGCTCGAGTACCTGGTCGAAAGGTTCATTCCTCATGGGTAGTGGCATCTCCACCCGGTGCACCGGTGCGTGATGAGAGGGACGGGGTGGATTGCGGGCAGCCCGGAGAAGTGAGAGCAACGGTGAGGGATGCTCCCGGGTGCAGGAGCGTAGGGGCGATGGGGCGGCGCGAATGAAGGGGCTCTCCGCGGAATTCCCAGGCGCGAACCCGTCCGCGGATGCGTGTGGAAGTGCCGGGTTTCGCTAAAGTCGTGGAGCAGGGGGTAACGATGTCGATCGAGAAGACACCATCCGTGCCGCGCTTCGGCGCCGGCGGCGGAACCGGCGGGCCGGCCGAGCTCACGCCGGAGGATCAAGAACGCGCTCGCGGGCTGAAGAAGATGCGCACGCTCGCGCTCTCACTGCTCATCCTCGCCACACTCATCTTCCTCTCCACCCACCTCTTCACCGACAACACCGGCGTCTGGGGGTTCGTCTCCCGCGCCTCGGAGGCGGCGATGATCGGCGCGATCGCCGACTGGTTCGCTGTCACCGCCCTCTTCCGCCACCCTCTCGGGCTGCCGATCCCGCACACCGCGATCATCCCGCGCAAGAAGGACACGCTCGGTGCGAGTCTGTCGGCCTTCGTGGCCGCGAATTTCCTCCACGCCGAGGCGGTGTCGACGAAGATCCGATCTGCTGAGATCTCCCATCGAGCCGGAAGATGGCTGGCCAAACCCGCCAACCGAGACACCGTCGTCGACCGTGCTGCAGGAGGCCTCGAATATGTGCTCGCGCGGATCGATGACGATTCCATCAAGGCGCTGACCAGGAACGTCATCATTCCTCGGCTCGTGGCCACCCGAAAGACACCGGTGCTCGCGCAGCTGCTGCGCCAGATCGTGCTCGACGGTGCTCACCACAGACTCGTCGACCTCATCGTCGCCGAGGCTTATTCCTGGCTGGGTGACAACCCGCAGGTGATCGACGAGATCGTCCACAACCGGGCACCGTCCTGGGTGCCCGATTTCGTCAACGAACAGCTGGCCAACCGACTGCAGCGCGAAGTGCTCGGCTGGGTCGCCGACGTCCGCGACAACGAATACCACAAGGCGCGACAGGCGCTGGATGCGTGGCTCGTCGACCTCTCCGACGACCTCGAGTCCGACTCATCTCTGTCCCAGCGGGCCGAGGAGATCATCAACGACCTGCTCAGTCAGGACGGGGTTGTCGATTCGGTGCTCGAGATCTGGGGATCACTCAAACAGCTGCTGCGCGAAGCCATCATCGACGAAGGCGGCGAAGTCCGTGCCCGCATCTGGCAGCTCATCGGCGAATTCGCCGAACGGCTGCAGGCGGATTCGGACTTCTCTCGTCGCATCGATGACCGGATCGCCACCACCGCCGGTGACCTGGCCGAGAGCTTCGGCCCCGAGATCGCCAGCGTCATCTCCGACACCATCGAACGCTGGGACGCGAAGGAAGCCGCCGAGCGCATCGAGCTCTACGTCGGGCGCGACCTCCAGTACATCCGCATCAACGGCACCGTCATCGGGGCGCTCGTCGGCCTCGCGATCCACACCGTCATCGTGCTTCTGCCGGGGTGAGGCGCGACAGGAGCTCAGTCCGACTCGACCTCTCCCACCCGACGCCCCATCCGGGCGACACGCCGCTTAGCGAGATACCCGACGAGCATGACCACCGTGATGCCGATGACGGCGCCGAGCAGCGTCTCAATGCCCCGGTCGATGAGGAGCGTCGAACGGGGAATGGGATTCGCGAGCTGCGTCATGAGCAGAATCATCGGAGTGAAGAACGTCAGCGCGAAACCGTAGTTGCGGATCATCAGGAACTCAGTGGGGAATTGCAGCAGGATGACCGGGATCGCCAGCCACAGCGCCGACGGGTCCGCCCACAGGATGAGTGCAGTGAGAATGAGCCCGGAGAACGTCCCGAGCACGCGGTGGACGCCGCGGGAGATGCGCCCTGGCAGTTCGGCCGCGGCCAGCGGCACCGCCGCCGACGCCATCGCCCAGTACGCATGATCGAGTCCGATGAGCATCCCGAAGACTCCCGCCGAGGCGACTGCCACCATATACGTCGCCGCATGCCTCATCATCGGCAGACCATGGTGCCCCCGCAGCGGCCGGATCGTGCGTCGGCTCCCGGCTCGCCAAGTGCGGTGACGCACCCAACCGGCGAAGCCGAGAGTGATCGCGAAGACCGCGGCCAGCATGCTGACCCCGATGGGCACCCAGGGCGGCGCCAGCGGCTCGACAGATGCACACGCCCCCAGAGCGAAGATGCCGAAGAATGGACCCCCCGGACAAAGCCTGGCGCGGTCGGCGAGTACCGAGCCGGCCGCGGCAAACAGCGATTCGACCGTGATCAGCGCCCATTCGGGAGTGTTCAGGTCTGAGAGCGCAACACCGACGGACACTCCTGCAATGAGCAGCACCGCGGCCTGCGATTGGTGGATGAGCCGAAGCTGATGCGTCTCTCCGCGGCCGTACATTCCGGCGAAAGCACCGAAGACCGCGTAGATGATGAACTCTTCGTGACCGAACACAAGGAGGGCGAGAGACGGAATGGCGACGCCGAGACCCACACGGATCGGTGCCCAGCGGTCGCCGTCGCCGGGCGCAAGTCTCAGCGTGCCGCGAATATAGCCGACAACCGCCTGCACAGCCCCATCGATCGACCGTCGTCCTCCGGTCATGATCGGTATGTGGTGCGCTGGAACAAACTCATTCCTCCTGGCGGGCGCGTCCGACGAGATTGCCGACCGTGCCGTCGATCACCGCCTCGGCGGTCCGTCCCGTCGATTCGGGGCAACAGCCGAAGTCTACGCCGAGGCTGCTCCGCCTCACGTCACTGGCCCGACAGTCATCAACGGCGAACCGATTCAGCGCAGCGCCCGGCTTCGGCTTTCCCGCAACAGAAGTTGGGTTTTCCTCTCCCCACCTGTGGGCTGACTTCATGGCCGGAGCACAGACTGCGAGAAACCATGGAGACATGACTTCTTCACAGCATCCTGCCGCAGCGCAGCAGTCACCATCCCAGCACCCGATGACCCAGAACTCTTCGCTCCAGCACTCTGCCATCATCACCGCCGGCACCGTCACGAAGCACTTCAACCAGACCTACGCTCTCGCCGGAGTCGACCTGACGATCGGCCTCGGCGAATCCCTGGCCATCATGGGACCCTCCGGCTCCGGCAAGACGACCCTTCTGCACTGCCTGGCCGGCATCATCAGTCCCGACGACGGTCACATCCGACTCTCGCCGACCGACCGCAGCGCGGCCGCCGAGATCACCTCCCTCAAGGAATCCGGCCGCACCGCCCTGCGCCGCGAGGTCTTCGGCTTCGTCTTCCAGCAGGGGCTGCTCCTGCCCGAACTCACCGCCGTGGACAATGTCGCGCTCGCCGCCATGCTCGCCGGTATGAGCCGCTCGGACGCCACCCAGCACGCCCGGGCCTGGCTCGACCGTCTCGGTCTGAGCGAGCACGTGAACAAGCGGATCGGACAGCTCTCCGGCGGACAGGCACAGAGAGTGGCGATCGCCCGTGCCCAGGTCACCCAACCCGTCGTCACCTTCGCCGACGAACCGACCGGCGCCCTCGACTCCCGAACCTCGACTGAAGTCCTCACCGAGCTGCTGGGCTCCACCGTCGGACGCGGCTCCACCCTCGTCGTCGTCACCCACGATGAGAACGTCGCCGCCCGCTGCTCCCGGGTCGTCAGACTCGCCGATGGCCGCATCGTCGCCGACTCCGCACTACGGGAAGCCGCACAGTGATGAATATCCTTCCCCTCCTCCTGTCCAAGCCGTCCCTGACCTCGACGACGTCACGACTCGTCGGGATCGCCTTCTTCTCCTGCTCGACGATCTTCCTCACCGTGGCCGCCGGCGCCTGGGCGTTCATCGACCGCCCCGAGGTCACCGGATACGCCGAGGTGGCCGAGCTCTACCAGCTCCTCGCTGTCCTCGCCACGGTCTTCCTCGTCGTCCCCGCGACCAGCCTCGGGGTCGCCTCGGCGAAATTGAGCGCCCGCCGCCAGGACGAACGACTCTCCACCCTGTCCCTGCTCGGGGCGCAACGCAGCACCATCCGCCTCATCGCCGTCGCCGAACCCTTCATCCCCGCCTCGGCGGGCATCCTCGCCGGAATCGGCGGCTACCTGCTGGTGGCTTGGCCGCTGAGCTTCATCACGTTCGTCGGCGAACCCCTGGGCTATCAGGCTCTGCTCATGCCGGTCTGGCTGCTCGCCGCAGTCGTCGCGGGCCTCCTGGCCGTCTGCCTGCTCGCCTCGCTCATCGGCCTGCGCAAGATCACGATATCCCCGCTGGGCGTGCGCACCCGGTCGCTGGCGCGCAAGTTCCCCCTGGCCCGCGTCATCACGGCCATCGTGCTCGTCCTCGTCGTGGCCGTCGCGACCTATGTCTCCACACAGATGGAGCTGCCGACGGCGGTGACGATCATGTACAGCATCGCAACGATCGGCATCACCCTCCTGCTCATCAGCGTCCTCGGCGTCCTGTGCATCCGCATCCACGCCGGCATCGCAGGCCGAATCGCCCGCGGTCCCGCCTCGGTGATGGCGGCAGGAATGATCGCCGACGCCCCCGGACAGTACTGGCGCCGGGTCGCCGGGCTGGCGATGATCACCTTCATCGCCGTCGTCGGCGGGGCGGGAACGGCGATGATGCGCAGCGGTCAGGAGGGTCTCACCGCCGAGGACCGCGCGGTCATGGGTCCGTACGCCCACCTCGGCGACGATATCTTCACCGGGCTCATCCTCACCCTGGTCATCGCGTTCGTCCTCGTCATCGTCTCGGCCACGATCAACCAAGCCGCTGACATCCTCGACCGGGCTCAGACCTACCGTGAGCTCCACGCCGCCGGTATGACCCAGCAGATGATGCACCGGGTGACCGTCAACGCCGTGATGTCGCCGATCCTGCTGGTCACCGTCGTCTCCCTGTTCCTCGGCGGGATCCTCGCCTGGCTGATGGCTTCGGTGAGCGACCTCGGCGATCCGCTGACCATCGGAACCGTCGCCGCCGTCCTCGTGGCCGGGGTTGCGATGGTGTGGCTGGGGCTGCAGGTCACCCGCCCGCTCGTCCGCCGGGTCACCGAGATCGATCCCGACAACCGCATCCTCGCCGAGGCGGCACCCGAGAACCGGGCCACCGCCGAGGCGACCATGGCCTGAGAGGAGACACAATGTCCACGTCGTTGACAGCCGTTCCCCTCGTCCTCGGACGCAGATCGCTGACCTCGGCGAGTTCCCTGCTCGTGGCCGCCGCGTTCTTCGCGTGTGCCACGCTGTTCCTCACCGTGGCCGCCGGGGCCTGGATGTTCTTCCAGATCCCACCGAGCCCCGATCCCGCGGACGCGGGTCTCGACATCATGTACAAGACCCTCGCGGGCCTGGCCACGGCTCTGCTGATCATCCCCGCGGCCACCCTGGCATCGGCCTCGGCGACCCTGTCGGCACGTCGGCAGGACGAACGGCTGTCGACGATGTCGCTGCTCGGGGCCAGACGGTCCCAGATCACCGCGCTCGCCGTGGCCGAACCGCTGATCCCGGCCCTGGCCGGCATCATCCTCGGGATGCTCGGGTATCTCGGACTGGCGCTGCCGGTCAGCTTCATCCACTTCATGGGCGAACCCATCGGGTACCAGAACATGCTCATGCCCGCGTGGCTCATCCTCGTCGTGGTCGTCTTCCTCGCCCTGGTCTGCGCGGGTTCGGCCCTGCTGGGTCTGCGCAAGGTCGCGGTCTCCCCGTTGGGCGTGCGCACGAAGAGCCTGGAGCGGAAGTTCCCGCTCGGCCGTGTCATCGTCGCCGTCGCCGCCGTCATCGCGCTGCCGATCGTCTTCGCGTTGACGAAGGCCGACCTCGGTCTCGGAGTCGTCCTCGGCGTGACCGTCGGCTTCCTGGTCCTCGGACTCGTCGTCGTCGACCTCGTCGGCGGACTCCTCATCCGCTGGTTCGCTCACCTGTCCGGTCGGCGGGCCGCCACCCCGGAGCGCCTCATCGCGGCTCGTTTGGTCTCCGACGAACCCAAACGGTTCTGGCGACGCGTGTCCGGCCTGGCGATGGCGGCCTTCACCGCAGCCGTCTGCGGGTCCGGCGTCGCCCTGTCCCAGCTCGGAATCGATGCCGCCGAGGACTCAGATGTGGGAGTGAGTGAGGCCGAGACCCACCTCTTCCACGACATGTTCACCGGGGTGCTGCTCGTCATGGGCATCGCCATCGTGCTCATCAGTGTCTCGGCAGTGATCAACCAGGTCGCCGACATCTACGACCGAGCCGACACCTTCTCCGACCTCTATGCCGCCGGTGCCGATCCCAGGCTTCTGCACCGTGCGCTGGTCCGGGCCGTCATGGCCCCGGCGATCTGGGTGTCCCTGTTGGCCGGAGGGCTCGGGCTGCTGCTCGTCCTGCCCCTGGCCGGAGCCGCGCTCGTGTTCAAGCCGGTCACCTTCCTCACGATCCTGCTCACCGTGGTCGTCGGCATCGGAATCATCCGTGGTGGACTGCAGCTGACGAAGCCGATTCTGCACTCCGTGGCCACGGCCGGGAGGTCCCGGGACTGAGATTCGGGAGGACTCGGGACTGAGATTCGGTGTCAGTGCCGCATCCTACGATGGCAGGTGTCGAGCCGATGGGACCCTCCCCGGGTCTCCGGGTACAGTTGGAGCGCACCACATGAGGGTGGGCGATCCGATGCTGTGAGGAAGAGGAAATCGAGTGAGCAACGAGCAGGGCTATGACGGTCTGAGGACCCCTCCGCAGGACGTCGAGGCCGAGCAGAGCGTGCTCGGTGCGATGCTTCTGTCGAAGGACGCCATCGCCGACTGCGTCGAGACGATGAATGGTGATGACTTCTACAAGCCCGCTCACGAAACCATCTACGAGGCGGTCCTCGACCTCTATTCCCGAGGTGAGCCCGCAGACTCGGTGACGGTGGCGAACTACCTGACGAAGACCGGTGACCTCGCCCGCGTCGGCGGCGCCGCCTACCTGCACACCCTCATCTCGTCGGTCCCGACCGCCGCCAACGCCGGCTACTATGCCGCGATCGTCAGCGAACAGGCCGTGCTGCGCCGCCTCGTCGAGGCCGGCACCCGCATCGTCCAGATGGGCTACGACGCCGAAGGCGACACCGATGACGTCGTGAACTCCGCGCAGGCGGAGATCTACAAGGTCACCGAACGCCATACGACGGAGGACTACGTCATCCTCTCCGACATCCTCGGCGAGGTGGCCCAGGAGATCGAACGCAACGGCAACACCGATGGGCAGACCGCGGGTGTGCCCACCGGTTTCACCGAGTTCGACAACCTCACCAACGGTCTGCACCCGGGCACGATGATCGTCATCGCCGCCCGACCCGGTGTCGGCAAGTCGACTCTGGCGCTCGACTTCATCCGTTCGGCTGCGATCCACAACGATGCGGCCGCCGTGTTCTTCTCGCTCGAGATGGGCAAGAACGAACTCGTCATGCGTCTGCTCTCGGCCGAGTCGGAGATTCCGCTGCAGAACCTGCGCCGCGGCGAACTCAGCCCGCACGACTGGACGACCCTGGCCGCGACCGAGGCCCGGATCAACAATGCGCCGCTGTTCGTCGACGATTCGCCGAACATGGCGCTGACCGAGATCCGCGCGAAGTGCCGACGGCTCAAACAGCAGCACAATCTGCAGATGGTCTGCGTCGACTACCTGCAGCTGATGTCCTCGGGCAAACGCGTCGAATCCCGCCAGCAGGAGGTCTCGGAGTTCTCGCGTTCGCTCAAGCTGCTGGCCAAAGAGCTCGAAGTGCCGGTCATCGCTTTGTCCCAGCTCAACCGCGGCAGTGAGCAGCGCACGGACAAACGGCCGATGATCTCCGATCTGCGTGAGTCAGGTTCGATCGAGCAGGACGCGGATATGGTTCTCCTCATCCACCGTGAGGACATGTACGACAAGGAACACGAACGTGCCGGTGAGGCCGACATCATCGTCGCCAAGCACCGTGCCGGTCCGACGATGGACATTCCCGTGGCGTTCCAGGGTGCGAAGTCCCGGTTCGTCAACATGCCGCAGTGACGAGCGGGGCTTGAATGGACGCCTACTGGATGCGCGGCAAGTGGGATGACGGCGGAAAGAGTGAGCGCCGCTGGAACCAAGGCACTCGGAATCCGCTGACCATTATCATCACCGGTGCTGTCTTCTTCGTCGGCACGGGTGCGGTCTTCACGATCGGATACCTGTATCCGGACCAGCTGGTGCTTACCATCATCCTCGGATGCTTCGTGTTCCTCGGCGTCACTCTGGCGATGCGCAGGTTCATGGGACACACGCCGGCATATTGGTACACCGGACCATTCGTGGCCATTGCGCTCATCGGCACTGTGATGCTCGGCGAGGATCTCGCTTTGTCTCAAGCGGGCGAACTCACCGAGGTGGTCGTCGCCGATCATCAAGTCGAGCAGAAGACCGTGCACAGTTCCAATCCGCCCAGATCGCGGCAGGTCTATGTTCATACCTACAGCCTCGAACGCACCGACGGCACCCCCGTCGCCGAACCGCTGATCTACCGCGGCAAGGACGGATACGACGACTTCGATGAAGGCGACACGATCTCCGTCCTCATCGACCCCGAGGGGAAGGCACTGACCAAACCGGCCGACGACGTGGATCTGCCCACCGATATCGGCATCCTCGTCACTGGGCTGGTCACCTCGGGGATCGTGTTCCTCATCTGTCTGATCGTCGTGCTGCTGCGCTGGACGCGCTCGCTGTCGCAGCAGCACGTGCGCTGACGACCCGAAGACAGGGCACCGAGGACCCGGTGTCGGTCGTGAGGGTGTGCCACCATGGCTGACATGGACACCACTCCCAACGATCTGCTCGTGCTGCTGGCCGTCTCCCGCACCGCCAAGTTCACGACGGCGGCACACAACCTCGGTCTCACCCACTCGACGGTCTCCCGCCGCATCGCCGCCTTGGAGAAGTCCTTGGGCGGACGCGTGCTGGCCCGCTCGGACGACGGATGGGAGCTGACCGACCTCGGGGAACGAGCCGTCGCGGTGGCCGAACAGATGGAGACCGCGGTCGCCGAACTCGAGAGTCCCGGTCAGGGTCCGGACACGGTGTCCGGAGTGGTGAGGATGACCGCAACGGACGGGTTCAGCGCCTATATCGCCTCCCCGGCGGTCGCGAAGCTGCGACGTCGACATTCCGGGCTGAGCGTCGAGATCGTCACCGTCACCAGACAGGCCCTGCAGCAGCGGTCCGGTCTCGACATCGAGGTCGTCGTCGGGGAACCGCGCGTGCACCGGGCGGAGGCGATCAGGCTCGGTGACTACGAACTCGGCCTCTACGCCTCACGCGACTATCTGGCGTCCGAGGGCACCCCCGCCTCGGTGGAGGACGTGAGCGACCATCGACTCGTCTATTTCGTCGATTCGATGCTCCAGGTCGACGACCTCGACGCGCCGAGGCGGCTGTTTCCCGAGATGAAGGATGCGCTGACCTCGACGAACGTCTTCGTCCACGTCGAAGCGACCCGGGCGGGAGCCGGCATCGGATTCCTCCCGTGTTTCATGGCCGACCGGCACCCCGACCTCGTGCGACTCTTTTCCGATTCGGTGGCCGAGCGCCTGCCCTACTGGATGGTGCTCAGGCCCGATTCGATGCGCCGGCCGGCCATCGCCGCCGTCGTGCAGGGGCTCAAGGATGAGATGCTCGCCCACCAGGCTGCTCTCGAAGGACGAAAGTTGCCCCGGTGAGGCGGCGCGACCAGGATGTGAGCATGAACCAGCCCCGTACTGACTTAGGCGACGAGCTGGCCGGGCGTCGCATCGTGCTCACCGCTCAGCGGCGCGCGGAGCAGCTCGCCGCCGCCCTCGAGCGTCATGGTGCCAAGATCGTGCACGCCCCGACCCTGTCCGTCATCCCGCACAGCGATGACCCCGAGCTTGTGACACGCACCCGTGAACTCATCGCGGACCGGCCGGACATCGTCGTGGTCACGACCGGAGTCGGATTCACCGGCTGGGGCGACGTGGCTGAAGCCGCGGGTCTGCGCGAGGAATGGCACGCGATGCTCGCCGGAGCTCGGATCTACGCCCGCGGTCCCAAGGCACGTGGAGCGATTCAGGCGGCCGGACTGAGCCCTCACTGGATCGCGGACTCCGAGACGAGCGCAGAGATCCAGCAGGTCCTCCTCGGCGAGGGCGTGGATGGTCAGCGGATCGCCGTACAGCATCACGGTGCCGGAGCCGACGGACTCGATGAGGCCTTCGTCGCGGCAGGCGCCGACGTCCGCTCCCTCGTCATCTACCGGTGGGGCCCGGCGCCCGATCCGGCTGCCGTGATCGACGCGGTCGGCCTCGTCGCGCAGCGCAGGTGCGACGCCGTGGCCTTCACCTCAGCACCCGGGGCGGCAGCATTCCTCACCGCAGCCGACGAGCAGGCACTGCTGCCGGCCGTGATCGAGGCGTTCAACGAATCGGTGGTGGCGGCAGCAGTCGGCGACGTCACAGCAGCACCGCTGCATGAACAGGGAATCAGAACCGTGATCCCCGAGCGATTCCGGCTCGGAGCCCTCGCCCGTCTGCTGATCAGTGAACTCGCCGAATGATCTCAGTCTGACGTGAACTCGATGTCGACGGCGTCTGCCTCGCGCAGTGCGCCGATCGCCTCTGCCTCAGCGGTCAGCGCGCTCTTCACCGACTTCGGGACGGTGCCGAACGGTGCGATCGTCATGCTCAGTCGTCGATTCCGCTTCCGCGCCCTCCAGGTCCCCGCGATCCGGCCGTCGACCAGCAGCGCTCCTGGATCGCCCACGGTCTTCCAGATCTCCCGATGGAAGTCCTTGGACGCGATCGTCTCCCGATCCCGCATCTGCGTATAGGGATCGTGTGGGGGAAGCAGACGGACGCCGTGCGGAAGCTGCGCGCGATGCAGCTGATCGACATCCTCGGCGAGCATCCAGGTCCGTCGCCCGCGATCGATTTCGGTGATCTCTCCGGCGATCAGGTCCCACCATGGTTTCGCCTCCGTGGACCGGATTCCGATCCATGCGGCGAAGTCGGCCCGCGTCGACGGTCCATAGCAGTGAAGATAGCGTCGCAGCAGTTCGGACCGGGCCCGGTCGCGTTCGCTCTCGTCGGATGCGGTCGAGGAGGCGATCGAAGGATCGTCGATCCATTCGTCGAGCAGAACGAATGGAGCCGTGTTTCCCTCGCGCGGGGCGAAGCAGAGGATCTGCCGCAGAGTGAGCAGTCGAATGCAGAAGTGGATCACTCCGGCACCGAGGCTCTGGCCCCTCGCATACGGGCCCTGAGATTCCCATGTGCGTCGCTGTTTCGTCGTCAGGGAGTTTGCGAGCACGTCGGCGAGTTCCTCGCCGAGCTCGGTGATCGTCATCCTCCGCCCTCTGAGCACCCCGGCGATCTCCTGCTCGACCCGATCGAGGATCTGGCTCAGCGGGATCCCGAGCGAATCGACCGACTGTTCGACTCCGAGGACGAAATGGCGCATCGCCTTCTCACTCGTCGGTTCGACCCCGGTGGTGAAGACCGGGAGATCGGCAGCGGGAAAGAAATGGGGTGCCCCTCGCATGCACCAGCTCTGGAGCAGAGACTTCTCCTCTTCGACGGCCGAATCTAACGCCGTCGCACTCATGCCCTCGACTCGTGCATGGAGCGAAGTCAGCGCGGATCCCGGTGGGCTGTTCTGGATGCCGCAGGCTCCCGCGGCGTCAAGGAGTGAGTTGTGGCTGAGTCGCTCATCGAGGTGATGGGCGCGGAGGCGGAAGGCGATGATCTCGTCGTTCGTCGCGGAGTCGGCCATGTGCCCAGGCTAGCTCAGGACCCATGTTTGAATGGGGCCACGTGCTCGGCCGTCTTCTGGTGCGTGCACGACCACAATGAGAAGGGACGACGATGACGCGAACGATGCAGGTCAGCGACAGTATGGTGATCGGAGTCGACGCCACCGCGCTCTGGGAGCAGATCGCCGACCCGACCCAGATGGCCCGATGGAGTCCGGAGAACACCGGAGCCAGCACTCAGTCATCCGCAGGTCCCCTGACAGCGGGCGACGTCTTCGAAGGGACGAACCGACGCGGGCCGGCGACCTGGGTGACCGAATGCGTCGTCACCGACTCCGTACCGGGCAAGCGGTTCGCCTTCACGGTGCGCCGGATCGGCCCCCGCACTCCGAGCCTCGAAGGAGCGAACGCCAGTTGGGCATACGACTTCGAGGACCTCGGTGAGGCGACTCGAGTGACCGAGACGTGGACCGATGACCGCCGAGGCTGGCCCGACCCTCTGGCCTGGGTCTTCGACCACATCGTCACACGCGGGAGGAGCTTCGCGGACTTCCAGCGACTGAATATCCGGCGGACTCTCACGGCGTTGAAGGACGACGTCGAAAAGCGGTGACGCGATCGAAACGAGGGCGAAACATCGCCTCGCTAGCCTGATCTCATGACAGACACGGCACAGTTCACCGAAAGTCCCGTCGGCCAGCCCGCGAGTCCCGCCCACCATGCGGAAAGCATGAACTTCTACACCCGCAAATGGGTCCGGCCCGAAGACCTCAACGCCAACGGTTCCCTCTTCGGCGGCAGCCTGCTGCGATGGATCGACGAGGAGGCTGCGATCTATGCGATCATCCAGCTCGGCAATCACCGGGTCGTGACGAAACTGATCTCGGAGATCGACTTCCAGGCTTCGGCGAGGGAGGGCGATCTCATCGAGATGGGACTCATCGCCACGCATTTCGGGCGAACCTCACTGACGATGAGGGCCCGGGTGCGCAATATGATCACGCGCAGATCCATCCTCAGCATCGACAAGATCGTGTTCGTCGGGGTCGATGCGGACGGCACCCCGATTCCCCATGGGTATTCGACGATCACCTATGACCGGGATCGGATGCCCGAACCGCAGGGAACGATGTCGTAGGAGAGACCCTCGATGCGGCTCAGAGGTTCCCTGACAGGGTATCCCTCACAGGCGAGAACACGTCTAACCTGGAAACATGGACAACCGAGCCGAAGTACGCGAATTCCTCATGTCGCGGCGGGCGAAGATCACCCCCGATCGCGTGGGCCTTCCCTCACACGGCACGAGACGGGTTCCGGGACTGCGTCGCAGCGAGGTCGCGGCGCTGGCAGGACTGAGCGTCGAGTACTATTCGAAGCTCGAACGCGGCGCCATCGCAGGGGCATCCGCGGCAGTCCTCGAAGCACTGTCCGAGGCCCTCATGCTCGACGACACCGAGCGGAGCCACCTCGTCGATCTTGCCCGCGCCGCCGACGGCATCCCGACCTCGGGTCGCAGGCGCCGACCAGTGACCGTCCAGCGTCCCCCGCACGAGACGCTGTTCTGGATGCTCGATTCGATCACGGACTCGATCGCCTTCGTCCGCAACGATATGCAGGACATGGTCGCCGTCAACGACCTCGGCCGCGCATTCTATTCACCGATCATCGGAGATGGCGGCCGGACACCGAACCTGGCGCGATTCCAATTCCTCGACCCCGCCTCGAGGGACTTCTATCCGGATTGGGACCTCTTCGCCCAGATGTGCGTGGCGATCATCCGGAGTGCGGCAGGGAAGGATCCGCACAATCGCGGGATCCAGGACCTCGTCGGTGAGCTGTCGACCCAGAGCGAGACGTTCAGAACGCTGTGGGCCCAGCACGACGTCCGCACACACGGGACGGGAATGAAGCGCTTCAACCATCCCGTCGTCGGTGAACTCGACCTCGCCTTCGAAGAGCTGCGAATCACCGCCGAAGACGGACTCGCGCTGATCATCTACACCCCGGAACCGGGGTCGGATTCGGAGCAGCGGGTGCGTCTGCTCGCTTCCTGGGCGGCATCGGACACCAACCACCACCCCGATTTCGGTCTCGCGGGAGACCGAACCCAGACCGACGCCGAAGCGGACGTGAATCGTCCGCGGGGCTGAGCCTGACAAACAGAACCGAAGAACCGAACGTTTCAAGGAGAGAACAATGCGCGGAGTGATCATGCACGGGCCCGGCGACGTCCGGGTCGAAGAACGACCCGATCCGACCATCGAGGCACCCACCGATGCGGTCATTCGTGTTGTGGCCGCTTGTGTCTGCGGATCGGACCTGTGGCCCTACCGTGGTGCGGACGCACCGGACCAGCAGCTGATGGGCCACGAATACGTCGGCATCGTCGATCAGGTCGGCGACGAGGTGCGCACCGTCAAACCCGGTGACTTCGTCGTCGGATCATTCGTCATCTCGGACAACACCTGCCAGATCTGCGCCGCCGGCTACCAGTCACGCTGCGTCAACGGCATGTTCGTCGACGGTGGGATCGGCACCCAGGCCGAATTCGCCCGCATCCCCCATGCCGACGGCACCCTGGTCGCCACGCCGGGACATCCCGATGACGACCTCATCCCGTCCCTGCTGGCCGCATCCGATGTGCTCGGCACCGGGTGGTTCGCCGCGGACGCCGCCGAGGTGGGACCCGGGAAATCGGTCGCCGTCATCGGTGATGGCGCGGTCGGACTGATGGGAGTCCTCGCGGCCAAGCAGATGGGGGCGGAGACGATCATCGCCATGAGCCGTCACGCCGACAGGCAGAACCTCGCCCGCGAATTCGGTGCCACCCATATCGTCGAAGAACGCGGCGACGCCGGAGTGGCGAAGATCAGGGAACTCACCGACGGGCTCGGCGTCCACAGCGCCATCGAGGCGGTCGGCTCACAGGAATCGATGATGCAGGCGATCCAGTCGACCCGACCGGGCGGTCACGTCGGCTATGTCGGCGTCTCACACGACGTCGAACTGCCCGGAGGGGAGCTGTTCTTCGGCCTCGTTCACCTGCACGGCGGGCCGGCACCGGTTCGCCGTTTCCTGCCGGACCTCATCGACCTCATCTGGAACAGAACGATCGACCCGGGCAAGGTCTTCGACCAGACGATGAGCCTCGACGACGCCGCGACCGCCTATGCGGCGATGGACAGTCGCGAAGCCGTCAAGGTCCTGCTCAAACCATAAGTACGTCATCAGGTGTCGGCGGGAGAAGGTGACACGGTGGAACTGAACGATCTGCTCACAGCGCTCAACGCCGGAGAGACGATCACAGTCGGTTCACCATTGCACGAGGTCATGCACCGCACCAGCCAGGAAGCGCTGCGCATCACGGCCGAGATCAACGGCAGCTATCACGAACCCGATGAGGTTCGAGCGCTGCTGGCCGAACTGACGGGCCGCCCGATCGATCCGTCCGTGACGATGTTTCCCCCGTTCCGCTCGGACTTCGGGAAGAACATCACCCTGGGGCAGCGGATCTTCATCAATTCCGGGTGCAGCTTCCAGGACCAGGGCGGCGTCACGATCGGCGATGACACGCTCATCGGGCACAACACGATGCTGGCCACCCTCAACCATGAGATGGAGCCGGCCCGGGCCGTCGTCGTCGGATCACCGGCACACGTCGTGCGCACGATCGACGAGTGAGACAACCGATCAGTGAGCCTGCTGTCTCCGCGCGACCGCTCCCGGGCCGCGGGCAGGCCAGGCGAGCTCAGCCGCCGAGGTAGGCCAAGGCGCCGACGACCTGTGCCTTCGTCGCAATCTCGAGTGTCGGGTCGAGTTCGGGGGCGAAGAACGGCGAATGATTGGCCGGAATATCCGTGAGCACGGTTCCGGCCTCCTCGGCGGCCTGGTACTTCTCGGCATCGAAGGACCCGACGAACCAATAGGCATAGGGGATGCCGAAGGCATTCGGCAGCTCGCTGAAGTCCTCGGACGCGGTCGCAGGTGTCGCCTCGAGCACCGCCTCGGCGCCGAAGTACTCGGTGAGCGCCTCGGTGACGGTGTCATTGACGGCCTCACTGTTGTCCGTCAGCGGGAACTGGTCGAAGTACTCGAACGTCGGTTCCTTCGGGGTCCCGGCGGCCTCGCATTCGCCGCGGACGATGCGCTCGATCGACGCGATGACCCTCGCCCGCACCGCGGTGTCGTAGGTGCGGACATTGAGCAGCAGCTCGGCGCGATCTGGGATGATGTTCGACTTCGATCCGGCGTTCGACGCACCGACGGTGACGACGGCGAACTCACCCGGTTCGGTCTCCCGGGACACGATGGTCTGCAGGCGCAGCACGATCGAGGCCGCGAGCACCACGGGGTCGACGGACAGGTGCGGCATCGACCCGTGGGCGCCGCGGCCGAAGACCGTGATCTTCACCGAATCACCGGCCGACATTACCGGACCGGAGGCGGTGAAGATCGTGCCGGCCGGCAGCGGCATGACATGCTGGGCCAGGGCCACATCGGGGGTCGGAACCCTGTCCGTCAGCCCGTCGCCGATCATCGCCTTCGCCCCGGCCGCGTTCTCCTCTGCCGGCTGGAAGAGCGCGATATACGTGCCTGACCAGGCATCTTGGTTCTCTTTGAGCAGTCGGACCGCGCCGAGGAGAGCGGCGGCATGCATATCGTGACCGCAGGCGTGCATGACTCCGTCGACCTCGGACGCGAAGTCGAGGCCGGTGTCTTCGGTGACGGGGAGGGCATCGATATCGGCTCGTGCGAGAACGGTGGGCCCGGTGCCGTTGTCGATGACGGCCACCAGCCCGGTATCCGAGATCCGGGTGACTTCGAGGCCGAGTTCGTTGAGCTCTGCGGCGAGGCGCTCGGCGGTCCTGTGCTCGTCGAGGCTGACTTCAGGGTGGCGGTGAAGGTCTTTGTAGACCTCACGCTGCCAGTCCAGCTGGGAATCGATGGAGTCGAGGAATGCGGGTGTCGTCATCGTGTCTCCTGTTCAGGCGGCGGGTGGAGTCTCCAGGCGCGGATGAGTTCACGGTATCAGCGGGGAGGGGCCCGTTCAGGGGCGCTGATCCGACGGTGCGAAGTGACCGTCCTAGGGAGTGAGCAGCCCTCGTTCGGCAAGATCCGTCCGCAGCTCGGCGGCTCCTGAGAACACATGGCCGATGAAGCCGAGGCTTTCGGCTGCCTCCACGTTGGCGGGCAGATCATCGACGAAGACCGTTCGGGCCGGGTCGAGGCCGAAACGGTCTCGGGTCAGTTCGAAGATCGCCGGATCGGGTTTGACGAGGCCGACTCGGCCCGAGACGACGATGTCTTCGAGTTCACTGATCGCCGGGGCGACGGCGGGAGCGTGATGAATGGTCTCGGCCGACCAGTTCGAGAGTCCGAGCAGGCGGATGCCGGAGTCGCGCAGCTGCGCGACGATCTCGGCCATGCCGTCGATCGGACCAGTCAGCGACTTTTCGAAGTGCTCGTAGTAGCCGGCGACGATCTCACCGTGGTGGGGATCCGCCTCGGCGGCGCGTTCGATGATCTCGGTGATCGGAACCCCGGAATCAGCTGCGGTGTTGAGCGCGGGGAAGTCGGCCGCCTCGGCGAAGGACAGCCAGTCCTCGGCACTCATGCGATCGGCCAGAGGTCCTGTCTGGTCCCAGCCGATGAGCACATTGCCGAGGTCGAAGAGGACGGTCGTCGGGGTCGGGCGATCGAGTTCGGTCATGGGCCACCACCTGTCATCGGCATCTGGGAGTCGATCCCTACGCTACCCGCAGTCGCCTGACCATTGTGGATTCGGGCCGGCTGGCTTAGGTTGGTTGCATGATCGGCTACCCGCCACTGCAGATTAGGGTGAGGACGCCCCGACTCGAGCTCGTCGGTGCCAGTGATGAGAGGTTGGCGGAACTTGCTCCGCTGGTCCGCGATGGCAAGGTCTTCGCGGAACCCGCTCCCTACGATGATCCGATGTCGTTCTACGAATCCGACCCGGACGTGCGGGTGAGCAGATGGCTCCAGAGTGTGTGGCGCGGACGCGGGCGTTTCTCTCCCGCCGAGTTCCGGTTGGCGTTCGCCGTGATCGTCGACGGTGAGCCCGTGGGGATGCAGGACCTCATTGCCGAGAAGTTCGATACCTGCGGCACCTTCGCCACCTTCTCCTGGCTGTCGACGGATGTGCGTGGTCGCGGCCTCGGCACGGAGATGCGCAGTGCTCTGCTGCATCTCGCCTTCGCCGGACTCGGGGCGAGAGAGGCCGGTTCCGATGCCTTCGTCGACAACGTCGGGTCGAACCGTGTATCCGAGAACCTGGGTTATGAGCACAACGGCGTCGAATGGGACATCCGCCGAGGCGAGCCGGGCCTCATCCAACGCTGGCGCCTGACCCGCGAAGCGTGGGAAACCAGACGGCGAAACGACATCGACCTCAGCGGAGTCGACGACTTCCTCGCCCTCCTAAACAACCATTAATTGCTACCCGACGGCGGCTCAGCAACCTCGCGCGAGGTATCTGGGGCCCCGTCGGGTAGTAATTAGGGAGATCACAGGTCCAGTGAGAACACGTCATGGACCGGGGACTTGTGTCTGAGTTCGGGATTGCGGTGCATTCCGAGCTTCTCGGCCACTCGTTGCGAGGGTCGATTGTCTCGGTGGATGATGGCGACGAGGACGGGACTGACGGCGAGTTCTCGAGCGTGATCGACGCAGGCCAGAGCCGCCTCGGTGGCGAACCCATTACCTTGGGCGGACGGTTTCACCTGAAAACCGACCTCGAGGTGAGGGATGCCATTGACGGTCTGCCAGGTGAGGCCGCAGTCGCCGATGAATTCTCCGGTCCGGGTTTCGACGAGCCACAATCCGAACCCGTGCTCGGCGTAATTGCGCCGGCTCCAGCGGATCCACTCAGCCGCCTCGGTGCGGTCTTTGGAGTGAGGGTAATACTCCATCACTCGCGGATCGCCGAGGAGGGCGGCCATCTCGTCGAGATCGTCGTCGGTCATCTCCCGCAGGTGCAGACGAGGAGTATTGCGGGGCGGCATGAGTTCAGGATAACCGGGCGGGGCGATGTGCCTGGAGCTGCCGGAGTGTTCAGCCAGATCGGCGTCGCCGACGGTCACGGATGACCGCGAGTGTCGTGGCTGTGATCATGAGTACGAGGGCGAAGAACCACAGAAACGCGGCAAAGTCATGGAACGGGGCCATCTGGGAACTCAGTATGCAGGCGGCGGCGAGCAGGGTGAATGCGACGATCCAACCGGTGAGTACCGAGTGCTTCATCGCTCCTCCATAGTCAGGGTTCACGGTCGTTGGCACCGACTCTAAATAGAGCAAGGGTGCCTGTCAACGCCGGTGACGGCGGCTCAGCAACCTCGCGCGAGGTATCTGGGCCCCCGTCGGGTAGTAATTGGGGAGGAGATGACAGCGACCCTGCGTTCACACCAAGTGGGTGAACGCAGGGTCGCTGGTGAATCTCAGAAGTCTCTAGGTGAGACTCTCAAAGAGTCTCAGAGGCCGCGGACGCGGGTCGCCTGCAGGCCCTTGGAGCCCATCTCCGAGTCGAACTCGACGTTCTGACCCTCGGTGAGCTCGCGGTAGCCGGTGGCTTCGATCGCGGAGAAGTGGGTGAACACGTCAGCCGAACCGTCGTCAGGCTGGATGAATCCGAAACCCTTTTCCGCGTTGAACCATTTCACGGTACCTGTTGCCATAATCTTTGTATCCTTATTTTTTAACTGATGACCGCTGCTGCGATCGTGATGGTCGAACCCAATGCTGGATCCGGCTTTCCCGCTGGCTGGACTGGATCTTCAGACGCAGATCCAACGAAAATCTGTGGGTGAACCGAGGACTCGGAATCGCTGGTGAGGATGAGGGCTCTGATGTGAGGTCTCTGTCTCGGACGAAATCGCGGGGATACTCGGTTTCGATCATGCACTCGAAAGTGCGGACGGAAGTCGTCAAACGACTGAATTGGGAAAAATCATGAGGGGCGCGGAAGGCAGACACGCGCCGACGGGCAAACACATGGTGACGAGCGAATCTACCTGCTCTTGAGACACCATCTGCTCCGCACATTTCTGTGCGAGAACAGTTCCAGCATAACAGAGTGATCGCTCTGCGGGTGATTTCGGTCGAATGATTTCAGTCGAGAGATGGCACACAGCGATGTGCACTCGACCGGACAGGTGTTTAGGATTGTATACATTCCGTTTTGTATGCAATCCGCCGTGACCCCGGACGCAGGAGCACCCGAACCGTGGACAACCGAGAAACACCGCCGCCAGGACCCCGCCGACAGCGACGTCTTGCCGCGAAGTACCGGCGCCGGCGCACCTTCGTCGCCGTGGTTGCGGTCCTCATCATCGGCGCCCCGGTGACGATCGCGGTGGCGGTGCACAACCTCGGCGCGAATCTCACCTCGTCCCCGCTGCGCGCCCACGGCGGCGACGTACCGGAGAAGCTCACCGATGAGACGAACGTCCTCATCATCGGATCCGACACCCGCGATCTCGACTCGGCGAAGGAGGCCTCCGATGGCTCTGACTCGGGTTCCGCCGCGACCTCCGGGGCCGCCTCGGCGCAAGGATTCGGCGGCGCTGAAGGTGCCCGCAGCGATGCGATGATCCTCGCTCACGTCGCCGCGGACGGCGGTCGCATCGACGCCGTGCAGATCCCACGTGACACGATCATGGACATACCCGCCTGCGACGACACCGGCCACGGCGCGTCAGCGTCCACGCACGGGATGATCAACTCGGCTCTCAATGCGGGGCCGGCCTGCTCCGTGTCAGCGGCGGAGGAACTCACCGGGGTGCGCGTCGACCACTTCATCAACGTCGACTTCGACGGATTCTCAGCGATCGTCGACGCGCTCGACGGGATCACCGTCGACCTCGACGAACCTCTCACCGACCCGAAGGCGAACCTCGACCTGCCCGCCGGCCACCAGACGATCGGCGGTGACGACGCCCTCGCCCTGGCCCGGACGCGGCACGCCGTGGGCGATGGCAGCGACATCTCCCGGATGGGCAACCAGCAGATGGTCATGGAGGCCATCATCGACCGCGCCAAGAGCGGCCAAGTCCTCACCCGGCCCGACCGCCTCTACGGATTCCTCGACGCCGTGACCTCGACGATCGGCGTCGACGACGAACTCGACTCGATGCGTTCGCTGGCCTCCCTGGCCACGACGGTGGCTTCCGTGCCCGAGGACGACATCACCTTCGAGATCATGCCCTGGACCGCGGCGCCGGAGGACCCCAACCGAGTGGTCAAATCCGCCGAGGCGGATGCCGTGTTCACCGCCATCATCGACGACGAACCGATCGCGGACCTCGTCGGCTGAATCGGCTCGGGCCGTCCCCGGCTGCGGCAGCGCTGGTTGCCCCGGCCGAAGCCGGCAGGGAGCCGTCAATGACCTCCCGTCCAGGCGATATTCATCCGCGGCTCCTAGACTGGGCCGCATGTCTACGATCGAAATCACGCAAGACAACTTCGAGTCGACCATCAACGACAACGAGATCATCCTCCTCGACTTCTGGGCCGATTGGTGCGGCCCCTGCAAACAGTTCGCCCCGGTCTACGAACAGGCCGCCGAGGCCAACCCCGACATCGTCTTCGGCAAGATCGACACCGAAGCCCAGCAGCAGCTGGCCGGACTCTTCGCGATCTCCTCGATCCCGACCCTCGTCGCCTTCCGCCAGGGCATCGTCGTCTTCGCCCAGCCCGGCGCGCTCGCCGCCCCGCAGCTCGAACAGGTCATCACCGCGGTCAAGGGACTCGACATGGACGAAGTCCGTGCCGAACTGGCCAAGCAGGAAGCCGCCGCTGCCGCAGAGACCGACAGCGCGGACGGTGCCGCACCCGATTCGATCCCTGCCGACCCGGGCGTCGACAAGTGACCGCGACCAGCAGCCACAACGACCACACCCACTCAGACAGAACCGACGCAGGCAATACCGGCGCGCCCGATTCCGTGGCCGCGTGGGAAGAGCGCTACGCCGAGGCCGACGACGCCATCTGGTCCGGAAACCCGAACGAATCCCTCGTCGCCGTCGTCTCCGAGATGACCCCCGGCCGCGTCCTCGACGTCGGCTGCGGTGAAGGCGCCGACATCGTCTGGATGGCCGAGAACGGCTGGGACGCCACCGGCATCGACCTGTCGACCACGGCCATCGACCGTGCCCGCCGGGCCGCCGAATCCCGCGGAATCTCCGCCGAATTCGTCGTCGCCGACGTCTCCAGCTGGGAACCGGAGGACCCCGATCGCCGAGGCGGCTTCGACCTCGTCACCGGATCCTTCCTCCACACCCGGTTGCCGGACACCCGAGAGGAACTGCTGACCCGCGTCGCCGCGCACGTGGCACCGGGTGGGGCACTCCTCCTCGTCTCCCACGCGACGATGCCGCCGTGGGCCGCCGAACACAGCGAGAAGTTCGAGCACGGCATGGACCACCACCATGAACTGGTCAGCCCGAACGGAGACTTCGCCCTCCTCATCGGCGCCAGCCCGCACCGGTGGGAGATCGAACTCGCCGACACCCGCACCAGGCAGGCGACCTCCCCGTCGGGCGAGCCCGCCGAACTCGAGGACGCAATCCTCCTGGCCCGCCGGGTCTGAACTCAGCGAACCCAGCGACCCGAACCCGGCACCCAGCACCGAGGCGGCTGCGCGGTCATGATCGACCGCGCAGCCGCCTCGGCGAACCGGGCATTCCCAGCTCCTGAGACCCAATCGAAAACCCGGTCTCACCTGGTGCATTTCCGCCCCGTGAGGGGCTAAGGTGGTGCCATGGCTCGGTTCAGCTTCCTCGAGTGGCCGGTACTCCGGCAGCTGCGCACGTCGGATAAGACGGGACGCGGCGAATCCGTCGTGTCCCAGCAGACCCGGGACACCACCCCACGCACGGTCACGGCCGACAAGGTCGTCCAATCCGTGTGCCCCTACTGCGCCGTCGGCTGCGGGCAGAAGATCTTCGTCAAGGACGACAAGGTCGTGCAGATCGAAGGCGACCCGGACTCACCGATCTCACGCGGTCGCCTGTGTCCGAAGGGCGCAGCCAGCGAACAGCTCGTCAACGCTCCCGGCCGTGTCACCGACGTCCTCTACCGGGCCCCGAAGGCCAAGGACTGGACGAAGATCGACCTGTCGACCGCGATCGACATGATCGCCGACCGATTCATCGAAGCCCGCCGCAACCACTGGGAAGACGTCGACGACAAAGGCCACCCGCTGCGGCGGACGATGGGCATCGCCAGCCTCGGCGGGGCGACGATCGACAACGAGGAGAACTACCTCGCGAAGAAGCTCTACACCGCGGCCGGGGCGATACAGATCGAGAACCAGGCGCGCATTTGACACTCCGCCACCGTTCCCAGTCTGGGAACTTCGTTCGGGCGCGGCGGCGCCACTCAACCCGTCCAGGATATGGCGAATGCGGACTGCATCATCATCCAGGGTTCCAATATGGCCGAGTGCCACCCGGTGGGCTTCCAATGGGTGAGTGAGGCCAAGGCCCGGGGTGCCCGCATCATCCACGTCGATCCTCGTTTCACGCGCACCACCGCGATCGCCGATAAGCACGTGCCCATCCGGGCCGGCTCCGACATCGTGCTGCTCGGTGCGCTCATCAACCGACTGCTGAGCGAAGGCAGGCACTTCGACGAGTATGTGCGTGCCTACACGAACGCCGCGAACCTCATTAGCGACGACTACGTCGACACCGAGGATCTCGACGGGCTGTTCTCCGGGTTCGACCCGGACACGAACTCGTACGAGAACTCGACCTGGTCGTACCAGACGGATGAGCACGGCGCTCCGCTGACGGACCCGAGCCTGGAAGACCCGAAGACGGTCTTCCAGATCCTCCGCCGCCACTATTCGCGCTACACGCCTGAGATGGTCGAGGAGAACTGCGGAATCAGACCCGCAGACTTCGACTACCTCTACGAATCGGTGACCGAGAACTCGGGCCGGGAGCGGACCACGTGCTTCGCGTACGCGGTCGGCTGGACCCAGCACAGCCTCGGCGCGCAATTCATCCGCACCGCCTCGATCCTCCAGCTCCTGCTGGGCAACATGGGTCGCCCGGGCGGCGGAATCATGGCGCTGCGCGGGCACGCGACGATCCAGGGATCGACCGATATCCCGACCCTGTTCAACCTGCTGCCCGGCTACCTGCCGATGCCCAGCGCCGGAGTCCACGACACCTTCGACGACTATGTCGCCGCCGTCGGCACCCCGGAGACCCACAAGGGCTACTGGGCCAACGGTCGTGCCTACACCACCAGCCTGCTCAAGGCCTGGTGGGGCGATGCGGCGACTGCGGACAACGACTTCGCCTTCGACTATCTGCCGCGCATCAACGGCGCCCACGGCACCTACCAGACGCAGGTGCGCATGCTCAATGACGGCGTCGACGGGTACTTCCTGCTCGGTCAGAACCCGGCCGTGGGATCGGCCAACGGCCGGATGCAGCGGATGGCGATGAGTCACCTGAAGTGGATGGTCGTGCGCGACTTCAGCCTCATCGAATCCGCCACCTGGTGGAAGGACGGTCCCGAGATCGAGACCGGGGAGCTGAAGACCGAGGACATCGACACCGAGATGTTCTTCCTGCCGGCGGCCAATCACACGGAGAAGGCCGGCACCTTCACGCAGACCCAGCGTCTCGTGCAGTGGCGCCACAAGGCCGTCAACCCGCCCGGGGACGCGCAGAGCGAACTCGACTTCTTCTACGAACTCGGCCAAGCCGTGCGCGAGAAGCTGAAGAACTCCGATGACCCCCGCGATCGACCGCTGCTCGACCTGACCTGGGACTACCCGGTCGACGACGAAGGCGAAGTCGACGCCGAGGCGGTCGTCAAGGAGATCAACGGCTACTTCATCGGCGGCGACCGCGACGGCGAGCCCCTGGACAACTTCAACCAGATGACCGACGACGGGACCACCGCCGGAGGCTGCTGGATCTACGCCGGCGTCTATGCCGGTGGCCAGAACATGGCCGCCCGCCGCAAACCGCGGGATGAGCAGGACGAGACCGCCGCCGAATGGGCGTGGGCCTGGCCGGCGAACCGGCGCATCCTGTACAACCGTGCCTCGGCCGCACCCGACGGAACTCCCTGGTCGGGGCGGAAGAAGTTCGTGTGGTGGGACGACGAGGCCGGGAAGTGGACGGGCAAGGACGTGCCCGACTTCCCGATCGACCGGGCCCCGGCGGCGCGGTCGGACCAGGCCTACGGCGGGCCCGCCCACCTCGACGGCGACGATCCGTTCATCATGCAGGCCGACGGCAAGGGGTGGCTGTTCGCGCCCAGCGGCATGGTCGACGGTCCGATGCCCACTCACTACGAGCCGCAGGAATCGACGGTGTCGAACCCGCTGTATGCGCAGCAGAACAGCCCGACCCGGATGGTCATGCGCCGTGAGGACAACCTGTCCGCACCCGGTGCCGGAGTGCCCGGATCCGAGGTCTTCCCCTACGTGTTCACGACCTACCGGCTCACCGAGCACCACACCGCCGGAGGCATGTCCCGGTGGCTGCCGTACCTGTCGGAGCTGCAGCCGGAGATGTTCTGCGAGATCTCACCGGAACTCGCCGCCGAGGTGGGACTCGAGCCCTACGGCTGGGCCACCCTGGTCTCCCCGCGGGCGGCCATCGAGGCCCGTGTGCTCGTGACGAAGCGGATGACCCCGCTGACCATCGGGGGGAAGACCGTCCACCAGATCGGTCTGCCTTACCACTGGGGCGTGGGCGGTCAGGGCGCCGTCGTCGAAGGCGATTCCGCCAACGACCTGCTCGGAGTGACGATGGACCCCAACGTCTACATCCAGAACAGCAAGTACGTGGCCGGAACGATCATGCCCGGCCGCCGACCCCGCGGACCCGAACTCGTCGATTTCGTCGAGAAGTACCAACGCGAGGCCGGGCTCAGTCCCGAATCCGGAAACCAGCAGGTCACGGTGTCCGCCGAGGATGTCGCGGCCGCCCATGGCACCGGGCAGGGCCGCAGCGCCGGTGGGCACGCTCACCGAGGCGGCGACTCGGCCGTCGGCGTCACCCCGGGCAGGACCTTGGACGGGGGACGGGATGGAGCCTCCGATCGGGACGGCACGACCGCCTCGGCGAGTGGATCCGGCGAGGGCGACGCCGATGCCTCGGCGACGGTCGACAGTGCCGATGATCGCAGCGGTAGGATCACCATCGAACCCACCGAGGCGGCCGAACCCGCCGAGCCCACCGAACCTACCGAGACGGCTGTGGCGAACCGCGCCGACGACGGGGACCCCAGCGACGGCGACCCCGACCACGGACGGCACGCCGACGGCAGTGCGATCGCCGACACCGAGGTGGCCGAGGCCGAAGCTCGCGCCCGCGCGGCCCGGGACCGGCAGGAGAACGAGGAGGAGGACTGATGTCGACACCGACGATCGATGGAGGCACGCTCGCGGACGGGCACTGGCACGATTCCGCGCACAGCCGCAAGGGATTCTTCACCGACACCTCGATCTGCATCGGCTGCAAGGCCTGCGAAGTCGCGTGCAAAGAGTGGAACCGCAACCCGCAGGACGGCACCTTCGAACTGCTCGGTTCCTCGTATGACAACACGGGCAGCCTCGGGGCGAACACGTGGCGGCACGTCGCGTTCATCGAACAGGATTCCGACCGCATCGAGAAGGCTCGCGAATCCGGGCGCAAGCTCGTCAATCTCGGCATGCCCACGATCCGCCCGCGCACCGATGAGTCTGCTGCCGCGCAGCCGCTCGATGGGGCCTTGGGTGCGGCGGCCGAAGGTCGAACCTCCGCCGGACTGCCGACGACTCCTGAGCTCGGAGTCGACCTGCTGGCCCCCGGTGCCTTGGAGCCGAGCGACCCCGATGACTTCACCGGCGTCGATACGACACCGCCGGACACCGCGGACTTCCGGTGGCTGATGTCCTCGGACGTGTGCAAACACTGCACCCACGCCGGCTGCCTCGACGTGTGTCCGACCGGCGCGCTCTTCCGTACCGAGTTCGACACCGTCGTCGTCCAGAACGACGTCTGCAACGGCTGCGGCACCTGTGTGGCAGGCTGTCCGTTCGGCGTCATCGAACGCCGCGACGACGGCACGATCAACACCCCCACCGACCGGGACGATCGCAAAGCCGCGGACATGGACGTGCCGGATGCGGGCACGGCGAACAAATGCACCCTCTGCTATGACCGCCTCGTCGAGGGCCAGGAACCGGCATGCGCCCAGACCTGCCCGACCCAGTCGATCAAGTTCGGCGACCGTGACGACATGGTCGCCCAGGCACATGACCGTGTGGCCACATTGCACGAGAAGGGCCTGACCGAGGCCCGCCTCTACGGAGCGAACCCGAACGACGGGGTCGGCGGCACAGGGTCCGTGTTCCTCCTCCTCGACGAACCCGAGGTCTACGGCCTGCCGCCGGACCCGCGAGTCGCGACGAAGGACCTGCCGAAGATGTACGCCAACGCCGGGATCGCGGCGTTGGGCATGGTCGCCGCGGCCGGGCTCGCGTTCCTCGGGAGCCGCCGTTCATGAGCACATCAGAATACGATTCCTACCGCCCACCCGAGCCGGAAGGCGGACGGAAGAAACGTCGCCGAGGCGGCCGTGGCGGTCCCAGCGGACCTGACGGTCCCCGTGGTCGAAGGGGCGGTCGCGGCGGCGGGTGGAAGAACCGCGGTGCCGACGGCAACCGTGAGATGCCGATGGTCGAGGATGTTGAGTTCACGTCCTACTACGGTCGACCGATTGTCAAGGCTCCGCCGTGGGGCGATGAGATCAGTGCGTACCTGTTCCTCGGCGGTCTGGCCGGGGGATCGTCTCTGTTGGGCTACGGTGCGCAGCTGACCGATCGGCCGGGCCTGCGCATTGCCTCCCGGATGACCGCCATTGCGGCGACCGGCATCGGCGGTGTCGCTCTCGTGGCCGACCTCGGCAGGCCCGAACGATTCCTCAACATGATGCGTGTCGTCAAGGTCTCCTCGCCGATGAGCTTGGGGGTGTGGATCCTCTCGGGCTTCGGCGTCGGATCGGGCGTGACCTTCGCGATCGAACTCGACCGGATCACCGGCGAGAAGCTGCTGCCTCTGGGACCTCTGCGGAAGGTGCTCCATGGTCTGGAGACGCCGGCTGCGGTTGAGTCCGCGTTCTTCGCCACACCGTTGGCCGCATATACCGCTGTGCTTCTGGGCGCGACGGCGGTTCCGACCTGGAACGCCGCCGGTCGCAACGGTCTGCCGTATGTGTTCGTGTCCTCGGCGTCGATGGCCGCCGGTGGTGCCGCAATGGCGTTGGCTCCGGTGGGTCAGACCGGCCCGGCCCGGCTGCTCGCGCTCGCCGGGACCGCCGGAGAGGCTTATGCGATGTCGGCGATGAAGAAGCGCATGCACCCGGCCGAGGTCGATCCGATGGACGACGGCGAACCGGGTCACAAGCTCCACCGCGCCGAGAAGCTGCTCATCGCCGGAACCATCGGCACCGCCGTCGCCGAGGTGGGCGCGCGGGTGTTCGCGAAGAAGCTCGGTGGCGGCTGGAAGACTCGGGCTGTGCTGCGGGGGCTGTCCGTCGTTTCCGGTGCAGCCTTGGCGGCCGCCTCGGCGTACACGCGTTTCGGCGTGTTGGAAGCCGGCATCGAATCGACGAAGGACCCCAGGCACGTCGTTGAGCCGCAGCGAGCTCGCCTCGAGGAACGTCGGGCTCGCGGCATCACCGACGACTCGATCACCACAGGCCGGTAGGCGAGCGGAGGTTGTCCTTCACCGCTCGAGTCGCTGGGCGTCGCTCACCGTGAGCAGCTCTCACCGTTCGTGCCACCGCCTCCCGTTGGTGGCACGTCCTACAGTCCGCTGGGCATCAGTCACCGTTCGTGTCGAAACACCCCTCCGCAACGCGATGGTGTGCGAGGACCGGTGAGGGACGCTCGAACTCGCTGCGCGAACTTCTCCTGCGAACGCCGATTGGTGCCGAAACGTGCCTCACGAGACAGCATATTCAGCAAACATACTTGCGAAACTAAGTGCGTCGGGTAGCGTGAGAAACCTATGAAGAAGCTACTCAGGGATCGCCAGAGCATCCAGCTCGGTGTGTTTGTGGCAGTAGCCTTCCCGCTGATCTACTTCGGGATGAGTTTCCTCGGTTGGAGCAATGGGATGTTCAGCTGGTGGCAGACACTGCTGTTCGGACTCGTCCAAGGTGCCGTCTTCTGGTTCTTCATGTCCAGCTTCCGACAGTTCCGCGACGAGGACGTCACCCAACGGAAGGGAAAGTGGGCCGACAAACGGTCACCCGAACGATAAGAATCACCATGTCGCATGACGAATCAGAAACTCGAGCCGAAGTGCGGCGTGTCTGCGACGCCGCTGACGGCTCGACCACAAATTGATCTGCACACTCGGTGAGCCCTTTCGGCGGAACAGCCCGACTGTCAGAATTCAGGTGCAGGTGCAGGTGCGTTAAACCACGAAGAGAACTCATCAGAGTAGGTGTCGATCCCTGTGAATCCGATGTCGCCCCGCTGTCGCGCAGTTTCACAGTTCTTGATGCCCCACCAGAGATCGTGAAGCATCGACGGTTCGACGTGGACGAGAAGATCGGCGGAGTCATTCGGCTGTCCGAGGTGTGAAACCGTGCGGCCGCGGCTCGTCATGATGTGCGCGTGGTGGACCCGGCTCTTTTCCTTGAACTCGAATTCGATGCGGAAAGTCGCCTTCGGAAGTTTCTCGGGCACAAGTGAACGTCCCATCTGACCGACGAGTGTTTTCAGACCGGACCGCACATCGTTCTCATACGGCGCGTACCAATTTTTTGACCACCCGCCCAGTGCTTCGAGGGTCGCCTGCAGACCCTTTCCGACCTGCGTCAAACGGTAAAGGCGGCTGCCATGAGGGCCCGTCCCGACATCTTGTTCGATGATTCCGTGATACTGGAGATGTTTCAGCCGGTTCGAGAGCAGGGTTCGTGAGCACTCGGCGAGCGATCGTGACAGCGCGTTGAATCCTGCTTCACCGGTGAGGAGTTCGCGCACGATGAGCATGGACCATCGGTCCCCGAGCATTCTCAACCCGAATGAGACTGACCAATAGTCCGGCGCTGAGGCGCGGTACTCACGGCTGTATTCTCTGTCCGCGGTGATTGCAGTCATGTGTGGGTGCCTCCGGCTCGCGTCGTTGCTTCGTTACAGCCCAATACAGCATAGTCTCCCCGGCAGAGTATGTACGTCTTGCACAAGGTTCGCCGATGACTGTGCCAACGACGATCGGCACCGTGTGCCCGTCACGGTTGTAGGGGCACACGGCGCGTAGGTCGGCGCGTCAGACCTGTACCTCTGCCGACTCGCCGGGCGAGAGTCCGACAAGCACATCTGACTTGCCTGCAGCCGAGAAGACGGCCCTGATTTCGTTGACATTCTGACTGAAGTGCTGCCAGGAGTCTTCGTGGACCGGGATGACCTTCGAGGCGCTGAGCTTTTCTGCGGCTTCGAGAGCTCGCTCGTTGCTCAAGGTGATGTAAGCCCCGTCTGCGATCGCGTCGAATTTCGCTCCGCCGACGAAGAGAACAGCGATATCGATTGCGGGGAACTTGTTCGCGATGTCCTCGACGATGTCGAGTTCCGAATTGTCGCCGCTGATGTAGATCGTCGGCATCCCCTCCGCTTCGAGGACGAAGCCGATCACCGGCCCCAATGCGTCCCACACTCCTTCCGGACCGTGGTGTGCGGGGACAGCGGTGATGGTGAGGGCGCGTCCGTCACGAAGTTCGCAAGTTCTTTGGTCGTAGTCGCCCATTCCCTCGACATTGGTTCCGAAGGCTCTGGCAGCTTCCGACGTCGTCAACGCGAGTGGCACCATGGTGAGGAAGCCCCGGCCGGAGACATCGAGATTGTCGATGTGTTCATGCGAGGCCAGGACCAGATCGACTTCTCCCAGTTCCTCCGGCGTGAACGCTGGGCCTGCCTTCTTTGTCACCGGACCAGCGATGGGATGATGATAGACCTGTGGCGCGTCGAAAGTGGGATCTGTGACGATTCGGCTTCCGCCGACATCGACAATGAGGGTCGGGCCCCCGACGAGGGTGAATTTCACTGTATCCATTCTGCGTCTCTCCTCTTGAGTCATTGGTGATCTGCCCATTTGTCAGATCTGTCTGGGTTTGGTGGGCTGATGGATCAGTCTGCCTTCTCCATCTGTTCGGTGATGTCCACAGCCCCGTGGAGGACATAGGCGATCTCACCGGAGTCATCGAAAGCCGGGGCATTGAGAGGCTGGAACCAGCGGACTTCGAACTCACCCTCACGATTCGCGAGATCGTAGCGAACTGGGGGCAGCACATCTGTCTTCTTTGAGCTGAGCACACGTTCGATTGAACCGCGGAGGATCTGAGTTCCCTTGGCCTCCGGGTCGTCTGGATTGTCGGGATAGGCTTCGAGAATATCCATATCAAGGACTGTCTCACGGTCCTTTCCTGTGGATTCCAAGAACGAATCGGTTGCGGCGACGATGGTGCGGTCCGGTCGGACCACGATGTACATGTCGGGCAGACTCTCGAAAAGCAGCTTGAAGTCGACGGCTTCGACTTTCGACGAACGCGACATTGCGTTCTCCTTTCGCAGGTTGGTTCTTTCCTTGGGCGGATGGGCCGCTGCACACCAGTTTTCGGGAAGAAAGTACCGGGGACTAGTGCACAATTTGTACCCATATGCGGAGCGCAATTCCTTTACGTTTTCGGCAGACTGTCTCTTAACGTCGCCGCGCAGTGTGCACGCCGCACAGATCTCCCTCTGCGGGTCACCGCTTCGCACAGGTTGCTGTCTAAGGGAGCGACTACTCTGAATCGAGGTGTGCCGTCGAGGTCACACTGGTAATGAAAGGGGCTCAATGGCTGAGACTGATGCCGACATGATGGCATTCGAGGCGCATCGAGCGGGCGTCCTGTCCAAATTGATCCGTCTGTTCTCGCAGGGGATGGAACCCACCGCCCTCGCTGAAGAAGCAGTCCATCTTGTGGCTGAAGCTACCGATGCAAGAGGTGTCTTCGTCTACCTGTGGGACGAAGACGAGGAACGATTGATCCTCAAAGTAGCTTCCAAGGGGCGACAGAGCACTGCAGTAGATGAGGTGCGTCTGCGGCTTGGCGAAGGTATCGCGGGATGGGCTGCGCTTCATCGTCAGAAGGTGAACATCCGCTCGGCGCCGAGAGACGATCCCCGATTCAAATATGTTGCTCCGGTCCCGGAAGACGAATTTCACTCCATGTTGGCGGTGCCGATCGCTGACGAAGGTGATTCACTCCGAGGAGTCTTTGCGTTGTACTCCGAGGCAGAAGACGCGTTCGGAGTTGGAGAAAGCGATATCGCAGTTGAGGTGGGATGTCTATTGGCGGTGGGCCTGGTCCATGCCGAGACTGTTTCCGAACTCAGTCTGCAATCGCAGAACGCGCGTTTCCTTCTCGATTTTCCCGTCGGCTCAACCACATCGCTCGTTCCTGCGCTCAACTATGCTGCGTCGAGAATCGTCGACCTGTGTGCGGTGGATTTCTTTGCGATTGACTATATGAGCAAGGATGACCGGACCAACCTGCCGGTGACGTTCGCAGCTCGAGGCGAAAACGGCGGGGACCACAGAGTATGGTCCACTCACTCACGGACGTCGGTCCAGCGGGTATTGGAACAGCACGGAGCCGGGCTGGAAAGCACCACAGTATCCTTGGGGATGACCTCATTGAGAGGTGTGATGACGCTTTACCGGCGAGCACCGTTTCGTGCTCGGGACCTCAACCAGGTCAATGCAGTTGCTGCGCAGCTCAGCGTCATTCTGGAAGCAGTCGATCTCACGGCTGTGAATTCTTCCCAAACGATGGAACTCTTCTATGGGCGCAGTCAGATGCGTGCCACAGCGTTGCTTGAAGACCTGAGAACACAGGAACCCCTGTGGCCGATAGTCCTTCGATTCCTCGAAGTTCCTGACAACTGGGACGTGGGGAGGCGTCGGCTGAAGGAGCTGCTGACGCAGGCGGTGGGGCCTCGTGCGGTGGTTCTCTTCGATTCGATCTCCGGAGTGATGCTTGTCGAATCCGATCTGGTAGCCCAGTCGCGTGATCTGAAAGCAAAGATCAATGAGGTTCTCCGCCAGCTGAGTGGCGAATTCGAGTCCCGTGTGGCGGTCGGCATCGGCCCCCTGGTCGAGTCGCGGGTGAAGTTCCGTTCCGAGATGGAGAAGGCAAAGAAGACGCTCAACTGGGCCGTTGTAGCGAATCGGAGATCACAGAACCCCGTTGCGTGCTTCGATGACATCGAACGTGTCATCGCTTTGCCGACAATATGGTCGGAATTGACTGACGACGTCACTTCTCTATGCGATTCCTTGGAGCCTCTGGCTGACTATGACGGCAGTCACGGAACCCAACTGCTCAAGACCTTGAGCACGTTCTCACGATGTGGAGGGCAGGTGCATCACACGGCCTCGCAGCTCGTCGTTCATCGAAATACTCTTCGTCAGCGTCTCCAGCGTATCGAGCAGCTGTTGGGCCGCGATATGACGACGACAACCGACTGGGTATCCCTGGCCATCGCTGCCCGTGTCGTCGAGTCTCGACTCGAGAACGGATGACAACGGTGGGCCCCGCTCTATACAGTCATTTCACAGAGCGGGGCCCCACCGAAAACCGGACGGTTCCTTTTCAGTACACGTCTTTGACGTACCGCCCAGCAGCCTTGAGTTTGGCTATCTCGGTGCCGGCATAGATCGCATTCGCACCGTTGGCGATGATGTCCATGAGCGCCCGGTCGACGTCGCGGGCCATACGGTTCTTGTCACCGCAGACGAAGATGTACGCGCCTTCGTCGAGCCATTCCCGTATTTCGTCCGCCCGTTCGACCATCTCGTGGTGGACGTAATGCTTGTTCTCCTGATCTCGTGAGAACGCGAGACTGATCTGGCTGAGAAGACCTGCACCGTGCCACTCTTCGAATTCATCTTGATAGAGAAAATCATGCTCTCTCTCACGATCGCCGAAGAACAGCCAGTTCTGTCCCTTCGCCGGTGCGGCCTCACGGTGCCGTAGGAAGCCTCGAAACGGAGCGACGCCGACGCCGGGCCCGATCATGATCACAGGAGCATCGTCGTGCGGCAGTCGAAAATCGTGTGCTTCGAGCAGCTTGGTCCGGAATGGCTCCCCGGTTCGAGCCATGCGTTCGAGGAAGGCGCTGGCGACGCCGGAGTGGGTACGACCGTGAGCAGCGTACTCCACGCCGGAGACCGTGATATGCACTGAATTCGCATCTTGGGACGGACTCGATGAGATCGAATAGGCCCGATGCTGAATCGTGCGGAGTTCAGCAAGCACAGTCTTCAGCGGGACATCCAGGCAACCGAGTTCTCGGATGATGTCGAGGACGTCTCGATCCCACATCCAGTTCTCCAGAATGTCTCTGTCACCACGTTGAATGACATCGACTGCGTCCTTCGCTGTTTCATTCTCAGGACGCAGCTGGGCCAGGGCGAGAACCAGCCCGGGAAGCGGCAGGGACAGTTCGAAATCCTCGCGCAGGGCCGCCCTCAACGCCTTGTCCTCTCCACCGATTTCAATGGTCTCTGACTCTGCGGCGTCGAAAGCTTCCATCCACTCGGCGACAAGTTCCTCTGAGTTTTCGGGGAACACGGCGATCGAGTCTCCGGGCTGATACTCGAAGTCTTCGTCAAAGCTGAGCTCGTAGTGAGTCACACTCTTACTGGAGCCGGGGCCGGAGAGTCGGCGCGAAGCACTGACGCGAGTTGTGAAGACCCGGTCGCCTTCGGAGTCATCGGTCGGCTCGGGTCGAATGTCGGTCGTGAGTTCGCCCTGTTCCCAGGCGTCTGCTTCGCCGAGTGCTTCAAGTGCTTCGGGGTACCATTCCGCTGCTGTGAACTCGAAGTCGACGTCGCAGTCAATCGTTTCGATGACCTGCATGGCTCCGAGCTCCATGAGCTGGTCGTCGATGTCATGTGCTGCTTTGCAGAAGTCCTCGTACATGGAGTCTCCGATTGCCAGTACGGCATAGGGGAGTCCCTCGAGCGAATCCGGTTCGAGTCGTTGGAGCCACGCCCAGAAGCTTCCAGCGTTCGACGGCATATGACCATTGTCGTACGTGGAAGTCACGACCAGGAGTCGCTCGACCTTGTGGGTCTCCATCTGTGCCCAGTCGTCGAGACTCAAAAGGTCCGCGCTGGTTCCGGCCTTTTCCGCCGCATCGAGGATCTGGCTGGCCAGAAACTCTGCGTTTCCTGTCTCGCTGCCGAAGAGGATCGTGAGGTCGGAAGTAGTCGCTGACGTCTCGTCCACGGTGGCCTCCTTCATACTCGGCGTTGCTTCTGTTGTCTTCATTGTCATCACTCCGAACTGAGGAAGACTGACTTGAGTTCGGTGTATCCACGCAGCCCGTTCATGCCCAGTTCGCGGCCGAGACCTGACTGTTTGAACCCGCCGAACGGGGTTTGAACCCTCACGGAGGAGTTGGAGTTGACCGCGAGAGTGCCGGAATCGACCGCGCGTGCGACTCGCATGGCTCGTCCCAGATCTCCCGTCCAGATCGATCCGCTGAGGCCGTAGATGGTGTCGTTGGCCAAGCGTACGGCGTCATCTTCGGTGTCGAACGGAATGACGACTGCAATAGGCCCGAAGATCTCCTCACGGCTGCAGCGGCTGTCCGCCGTGTGGTCGATGCCGATGTGCGGAGCAAGCCAGTTTCCCGGCCCCTTAGGTGCATCCCCTTGGTAGATGAACTCAACGCCGTCGTCGTCGAGGAATTTCGCTACAGCGTCCCTGTGGGAAGACGAGACGAGAGGGCCGAGATCAGTATTTTCGTCGGCCGGATCGCCGACCTGCAGCGCCTTGGTCGCGGCTATGAATTCCTCGAGGAACTCGTCGAGCACGTCCCTTTGGACGAGAATCCGGCTGCGGGCACAGCAGTCCTGCCCGGTGTTGTCGAAGACCGCGCCGGGAGCCGATCGAGCGGCCTGGGAGATATCTGCGTCGGCGAAGACGATATTGGCTGACTTTCCGCCGAGTTCGAGAGTGACACGTTTGATGTCGTGAGCACTTGCATTGAGCACTGATCGGCCGACTTCTGTGGAGCCGGTGAAGCTGATCTTGTCCACCTGTGGATGATTGAGAAGGGCTTCACCGACGGTGCCTCCGCCACCGGTCACTACTTGAAGCAGTCCGGGAACGGGTGAGACCTCTTCGATGATTCGGCCCAAACGCAGGCTCGACAGCGGGGTGAGACTTGCCGGTTTCAGCACGACGGAGTTGCCGGCGGCCAGCGCTGGGGCGACGTTCCACGACGCGATCGGCAGCGGGAAGTTCCAAGGAGTGACTACCGCCACGACGCCGACAGGCTCGTGGATGGTGATCGTCATCCCTCCGTCGAGGGGTATCGAGTCGCCCGAGAGCTTGTCGATGGCGCCTGCGTAGTAGCGGAACACCTCGGCAACGCTCTGTGCCTCCGCGCGTGCGGAGCTGATGGGCTTGCCGACGTCGCGAGATTCGAGCTGGGCAAGTTCTTCGACGTGCTCGCCCACAGCTTCGGCCATTGCGTACAGCGCCGACTGTCGGGCAGCCAGCGTCAGTTTCGCCCATGTCCTCTGTGCATCTTTTGCCCGAACGACAGCCTCGGTGACTTCATCAGGTGTGAAGATCCTGACGTCGTCGAGGTGTTCCTCAGTGGCTGGGTTGGTTACGGCAAATGTGTTGACTGGCATGAGTCCTCGATCTTCATAGGTCCGAGCTCGACGCTGAGCGTCATGAGAGGGTGTCCGATTGGGGAGCGGTCATCGACGCCATCAGCAGTCGAGCGATCTGCGGTTGGGCATTGACGCCGATCCAACTGTCATCTGTGCTGGCATCAGAAACGCGGTACAGGGCTCTGTTGCGGTCGGGATTAGTCGAATCCAGTGCGACAACGCCTGTTGGACTCACCTGACCGACGACCTGGACCTTTCTGCCGGCGACTTCGGTCCAGAAGTACGAGGCGCCGGTGGGTTCAGCCTCCGAGTCGAATAGGTGGTTGGCGAGCCCGATTCCCTGCTCGCGTGCTGCACTCCAGCTCTCGGTGCGGGATGGACGACCGGATTCGTCGAATCTCGTGGCAACATCGCCGATGGCGTATACGCCGCGTTGTGCCTGTCCGTCCGTTACTACGGCACCGAGCTCGTCGACGATCAGCATCCCGTCACTGAGCAGTCCGCTCTCGGTCAGCCAACCGACTGCCGGTCGCGCACCGACGGCGCTGATGACGATGTCAGAGCTGATCACTTCGCCGTCGTCGAGAGCGACCTCCCAACCATTGTCGGTTTCACGAACGGATTCGATGCCGACATCCCACCTCGGGACCACTCCGGCTTCGATGAGCCAAGTCGTGATCTCCTCTTTGAGGTGTCCTCCGAGAAGTCTCTCGAGCGGGCCCGAAGCCCGGTCGAGCACTGTGACTTTGACTCCGTTGCGGGACAGAGATGACGCAAGTTCGACTCCGATGGCTCCAGCACCGATGATGGTGACGGTATTTCCTTCGCCCACACAGCCGCGCAGTGCCCGTGCATCAGCAGCACTCCTGAGCACGACTGTGCCCTGCGGTTCGAACGGCAGCCGTGCTGGCTGCGCGCCACTTGCAATGACGAGGTTGTCGAACGGAACACGCAGCGTTGCTCCATCTCCGACCTCGCGGGCTTCGACCTCGCGTGCGATGAGATCGACTCCAGTGGCCTCGGCTCTGATGAACCGGACACTGAAGTCGTCCCAATCAACAGAGATCGACTCGACCTCTCCATCATCAAGATAGGCCTTTGACAATGGTGGACGGTCATAAGGCGCGTCGAGGTCGTGATCGATGACAGTCACGGTTCCGCTGTAGCTGCACTCCCGAGCCCGCTCAAGGAACGCAGTGGCCGCAACTGAAGCCCCGACAATGACGATCCCGTCACTCATGAGATGTCCTCATCCTTACCGTCCGCGCCTCGGACCTTGATGGCCCGCTCGGGGCAGTTGCGGATCGCCTTGCGCACCTTTTCTTCCGTATAGGACTGTTCTCGCCCTTCTACGACACGTGCGTAGCCCTCTTCTTCGTCGATTTCGAACGTCTCAGGTGCCAACATGTAGCAGCGGGCGTGGCCCTGGCACCGTGTCTGGTCGACATACAGTTCACCCATGTCACTGTCCTTTCTTGATACGCAGGGGCAGGGGACCGACCCCATGCCACGGAACGTCTTCTGCAAGTTCGAAGTCCGGCACTGTCGACAGGAAGTGCTCCAAAGCGATCACCAGTTCCTTACGTCCCAAGTTCGAGCCGAGGCACCGGTGCACACCTCCTCCGAAGGCAAGATGCCGGTTGTCCTCGCGTTCGATGTCGATCTCGTTTGGCTTGTCGAAGATCTGGGGGTCGCGGTTTCCAGCACCGAAGACGAGTACGGCCCGTTCGCCTGCCTTGATCGGCTGCCCCTGCACTTCGGTGTCTTTGAGGGCAGTACGAGCCATCGCCTGGACAGGCGAGAGTGTGCGCAGGAACTCTTCGGCTGCCGTAACGATGAGGTCCGGGTTGTCCCTGAGCTTCTGCTGACTTTCCGGATTCTGCGCGAGATACCACAGCGAGGAGCGAATCGCCCAAGCGGTGGTGTCGAGGCCCGCTACGAAGAGCAGGTAGCCATAGGAGAGGAGCTCATCGTCGGAGAGCTCCCGACCATCGACTTTCGAGTTCATCAACTGGTTCATGATGTCGTCGTACTCGCCGGGGTTCTTCCGGCGATCATCGATCAGGCGAGCCATGTATTCGTAGAGCTCGTCGCCGGCTGCGTGTGCGCGCTCGGGATCAGTAGTTCGATCGTAGATGATCTCGTCGATCCAGCGATCGAATTGCGGCCAGTCCTCTTCGGGGTAGCCTGCGATTCGGGAGAAGATGATCGTCGGCATCGGGCGGGCGAACAGCGCTGAGGCATTGACCACCGGGTCAGCCGAAGCGGCTTCCATGACGTCATCAGCAAGCTGCTGCGCAGTCTCATGCATGCCGGGTTCCAGCTTGCCGACAGCCATCGGTGTGAACTTCGGCAGGAGAAGCTTCCGATACGCCTTATGAGCCGGGGGATCGATATCGATCGGAATCAACGGTGTGTGGGTTCCGAAGGAAGGGAGCAGCATCGAAGGGCCCACCGACCAGGTGTCGGGGTCCTGCTCAGCGTCAAAGATGTCCTCGCTCTTGGCGATGTACCAGAATCCGCCATAGTTGGACGAGTAACCTACGGGCGCTGACTCCAGCATCGTTTCGTAGTCATCGAAGATGTTGTCCAGTGCTTCTCCGTGAAAGCCGAAGTCCGGTGCTGCGGTCTGCTGTTCAGACATAGCTGATTGCTCCTCTCGTGTTGTTTCTGCTGATGCCGCGCTCCACGATGTCCTCGAACAGAGCGCGATGGGTGGCTGAAGTGCGGGCAAGGTGCTCGGGGTGCCATTGCACGGCCAGGATGTCCTTCGCGGGGTCCTCGAATGCTTCGATCAGATCGTCGGCCCGAGCCGTTACGCGGAGTCCCTTGCCGAGAGTTGAGATCGCCTGATGGTGGTAGCTGTTGACTTCGATCTCTGTCGCACCCACAACCTGGGACAGTTTGCTGCCCGGCTCGACATCGACTGCGTGATGAAATGCATCGGATGCCACTGTCTGCCAATGCCCGTCGAGGTGGTTGTGCAGCTGCCCTCCTCTGAGGACATTGATGAGCTGCATTCCCCGGCAGATCGCCAATATCGGGATACCACGGGCTTCGGCCGCAGCGACGAGGGCAGTCTCGAAACGATCCCGGATCGGACTCATCCCATAGCTGGTCGAGTCGGGCTTCATCCCGTACATCTCTGGTGAAAGGTCGCCCCCTCCCGTGAGGACAAGGGCGTCGAATCCCCTGAGTGGATCATCAGGAATACGCTCGGTTGCGGGAAGAAGTGCGGGGCGACCGCCGGCGACTGCAATCGCTTCGGCGTATTCCATAACCTGCAAGGTTGAGTCACGAGGGCCGAAAGCGGATTTCTGTTCGCTTCGTTCGGCGGAGACAGCGATGAGCGGGGACGCCATCAGTACACCGTCCATCCGCCATCGATGAAGAGCGTTGTGCCAGTGATCCAACTTGCTTCCTCCGAGGACAGGAATGCAACACCGTTGGCAACGTCTTCGGGTTTTCCGATCCGGCCGAGAGGCGTGCGTTCGAGCAGCCAGTTCTTGACCGAGTCGTCTTTGAGTGCCTCGGCGGTGAATGGCGTTTCGATGTACCCGGGCGCGACGGCATTGACACGGATACCTGTTGCTGCACCTTCGACTGCGAGCGCTCGAGTGAGCTGCAGCAGTGCTCCCTTGGAAGCGTTGTAGTGGATCTGCGGATGCCCGCTGCTCGAGATGACGATGTGGGCCTCCACGGAGGTGATGTTGACGATTGACCTGGTGTGATCACCCTGGTCGACGTTGAGCAGTTCCCTCGCTTCTCGTGACACGAGGAAGGGCCCAGTGGAGTTGACAGCGAACACTTGGTCCCATTCGTCCTTCGACAAGTTCTCGAAGGTGCCGAACTTCACGATTCCGGCATTGTTCACCAGAGCATCGAGTCGACCGAATTCTCGCTTCACGATGCCGAACCCGTCGTGGAGCGAAGCTTCGTCGGTGACGTTGGCTTCTATGCGAAGCACATCATCATGGTCACCGAAGACCTTGTCGAGTGCGTCCTTGTTGAGGTCGATTGCTGCGACCTTCGCGCCTTCTTGCAGCAGCTTCTCAGCGATTGCACGTCCATTGCCGGATGCTGCGCCGGTGACAGCTGCGAAGCGGTTTTCGAGTCGATTGGTCATGAGTAACTCTGTCCTTCAGTGAGTGGGGTGATGATGAGTATGAGCAGGAGAATTCGTACAGGTGCTCAGATGTGCTCGATGTAGCGCTGGATTTCCCAGTCGGTGACGGTGGTTTCGTATCCTTTGATCTCCCACCGCCGTGTTTCGGTGAAGTGGTTGACGAACTCGTCTCCGAAGAGTTCTCTGGCAACAGTGCTGGTCTCGAAGAGATCAACGGCCTTGGTCAGAGTTTCGGGCAGACTCACGTTGTCTTCACCTTGGATAGCGTAGGCATTGCCTTCTACCGGTGAGGGGGCGGTCAATCCCTTCTCGACGCCGTTGAGTCCCGCTGCAAGGCCGCCGGCGATCGCCAGGTAGGGGTTAGCGTCGGCTCCGGGAACACGGTTCTCGACGCGCGCTGCCGATCCCGCGGCGGGAATTGACCGAACCGCAACAGTTCGGTTGTCGAAACCCCACGTGGCGCTCGAGCCAGCCCACTGGCCGCCTTCGATTCGCTTGTAGGAATTGACTGTCGGCAGGTAGAGGGCCGTGAAGTCCTTCGCGGCATCGACTATGCCCGCCAGATAGTTCATTCCGACTGCGGACAAGGACGAAGGGTCAGCTTCGTTGGCGAATGCTGGAGAGCCGTCCAAGCGGTTGAGGCTCTGGTGAACGTGGCCGGACGACCCAGCATGCTCGTTGTTGATTTTGGCCATGAAAGAAGCGGTGTAGCCATGCTCGGCCGCGACTTCCTTGACTGTGTGCTTGAGAATGAGCGCACTGTCTGCGGCATTGACGGCGTCGCTGTAATGGATGTTCACTTCGAACTGGCCAGGTCCGTTTTCGCTGTTGCTCGCTTCGATGAAGACACCCATCTCAGCGAGACGGCGACGGATTTTGCCGAGGAGGAATTCCGATCCGGTATCGCGGTACACGCTGTAGGTGTGGCAGCCGACAGAATAGGGCTCGAGGTCGCGCCAGCCCTTACGGGCGTTCTCACGCGGAGTGCCTTCGAACAGATAGAATTCGAACTCATAAGCGGCAATCGGCTCATAGCCGATCGAGCGGGCCCTCTCTACCAGCTTCTTCAGGATGGTTCTCGGTGCGATTGACAGCGGCTGACCGGTTTTGTCGTAGAAGTCGCCGATGACGACAGCAGCGCCGGGTTCGTCAGCTGCCAAACGCAGGGTGGACAGCTCGGGGCGAAGATTGATGTCCGGGTATCCGGTGTGCATTCCCGTGTAGGTCAGATCGGGAATCGGCTCGTCGAGGAGATCCCAGCCGAAGAGGATGTTGCAGATATTGGATCCTGCTTTATGTGCGGCCGAGAGGAAGTAGTCAGCAGAAACACGTTTGCCTCGCCAAACGCCGTCGAGGTCGACCGAGCCCATCTTGACCACATTGATGTCGTTGTCGCGGATGAAGTCTTCGACAAATTTCTGGGCTTCTTCAGGACGCTCTGCTGCGTTGATCTCTTCGGCACTGGGCTCGAGAGTCTGAACCTCGTTGTTCACGGTGTTTCCTTCTTTCATCGTCTTCATTGATTCTGATGTGTTCTGACCGTATCGGTCGGCTGAGTGAGTGTTATGTGCGGTGAGCACACGCTCTACTTCGACAGCGTGCATACTGCCTCTGTTCGGAATGAGAGGGGTGCGTTGCGCTGGTCAGAGCGTGGTCGCGGTGCTACCTGGAATCGGCTCTTCGGCCATAGATTCCTCTTCCTCATCGTCATAGACTCGGCCGATCTGAAGGTAGATCTGAGGCTTCTTCGCTCGGAGATAGAGGGCATAGATGATGCCTCCTACGAAAATGATTCCGACATAGAGGGGAATCAGGTTGAGTGCCAAGATGTCGTGTTCGGCGAGGAACGGGATATAGATCGTCAGGAGAACGAGTACAACTGCTTGTGCGATTGCGCCGAGAGCCGGTGCAATGAGCGTCTTCCAGTAGTCTCCGATGCCTCGTCTGCCGATCTTGAAGAAGTAGCCGATCACTGCGATCGAGACTGTCATCTGAACGAACACGACGGCAGCTGTGCAGAAGATCGGCAGCCATGTGCCAAGGTGCAGCAGGGGGTCAGCCCCAAGAGATGCAAAGATTGCCACTGTGATGATCGCGATGCCTGCCTGAACACCATTGGCGATATAGGGAGATTTGTGGCTTGGGTGAGTACGTCCGAGACGGCTCGGAAGGATACCGTCACGTCCCATTGAGAACAGGTAGCGCGAGGCGTTGTTGTGGAACGCGAAAGAGCAGGCGAAGAAGCCTGTGATGACGAGGAAGTCCATGAGCACTCCGACAATGGGCCAGGTGTACATATCGGCGAGGACGAAGAAGTACTCGCCGACGAGATTGCCGGCCTGAGTCTGCGTTTCATCACCGAATCCGACGACTCCCGAATAGGCCGCGAAAGCATAGAACAGGCCCAGGGTGATGACGGCGATATAGGTCGCCCGGGGTACCGACTCCTTGGGATCTGTGGTCTCTTCCCCATAAATTGCCGTGGTTTCAAAGCCGATCCATGACCAGAAGGCGAAGAAGAACCCGATGCCGACTGCGGGGGCGGTCAGCCATCCAGCAGGATTGAAGGCCTGGGGCACCTGGCCGTCTGTTCCACCGCTGATGATGATTGCCGTCGCCAGTATGAAGACGATGAGGACTTCGAGGCCGAGGGCGATTCCGAGAACACGGCCGGTGACTGTGACCTTGAAGTACGAGATCACGAACATCAGTGCCAGTCCGGCGATGCTGCAGATCCACCAGGGTATTTCGAGTGAAAGATACTTGGCCAGCATCGATGATGTGAAGTATCCGAACCCGCCGCTGATGGCGGGAGCGATCATGGCGTAAGCCAGCATGATGGTCCAGCCGGTCCCGAGTCCGACGGGGCGTCCCAAGCCTTGGGTGCTGAAATTGTAGAATGCACCCGCTGCTGTGATCCGTTTGGCCATCTGCGCGAAACCGATCGCGAACAGCAGGAGGATGAGCGTTGCCGCCAAATACGTGATCGGTGCGGTGATTCCAGCTCCGAACGCGAAAGAGATAGGGATGTAGGTCGATACGACGACAAGCGGCGCCGCCGCTGCTGTCACCATGAGGACGATTGTGACGAATCGGATCGACCCCTTCATCAGATTCGTTGATGCGGCTCTGCCGTCAGTCGGCGGCAGAGTCGTCGTTGACTTTTTCAGCTGTGACATAGCGAATTGCCTCTCCGTTGAGAATGTCGCATCTAGCCGGCGCAGGAAGTTCAGTGGCTCATTCCCTGGCGCTGTTTGAACAGGAGCATGATGCGTGTCGACAACCTATTCCTCGGAGAGCTGCATCACAGTGGTCATCGTGAACACATTTATGGGTCTGATAGTGCACACGTTCCAACGGCAATTGGATCGGAACCGAGTCTGAGAATTGTCCGTCGCCGGGATGTCAGTGTGATGTCGTGTCGTTCACAGTGGCGAGGAAGTGGTCTGCGAGCATCTTCGTCGATTGCGCAATTTCGCTGTCGCGTTCTTCGAACTCGCGGATCTTGTCCGCGAGCATCTGGTTCTCGTCGTCGTTTCGAGCTTCGAGTCGACACCACTGCCGGAATCGTGTAGGAGTGGTTTCCGGGTGGAACTGGACACCGACGGCCGAACCGATGCGGAACACTTGATGGGGATAGGTTCGGCCCTTGCCCAGGAGCACCGAGTCTGCGGGAAGTGCAGAAACGCCGTCGGAGTGAGATCCGCAAGCAGTGAACGGTGACGCGAGTCCAGAAATGACCGGGTCTGTATCCGCGTGTTCGGTCCAGTCGACTTCGACCAAGCCATGTTCAGGGCCGCGGTCACTCGAAATCTCGACTTCCCCGCCGAACGCCGTTGCCAGCAGCTGTGCGCCGAGACAGATCCCGAGGACCGGCAGTCCCGAGCCGACGCAAGTCCGATAGAGCCGGCGAATATCTTCGAGCCAAGGATGATCGTCGTCCGCTAGAGCATTCATCTGCCCGCCCATGACGACCAAGGCGTCGACATCGACCTGGTGAGGAATCGGTTCGCCGAGATGAGGCCGCAGCACTCTCACGTCGGCGCCGGCAGCCCGGAACCATTCGGCAAATCGTTCGGGCGGGCCCATAGGGTCGGGTTCGATGATGAGGATATGGACTGCGGAATCTGAGGTCACAGAGCCTCCTTCGCCTGCTCGATTGTCATTGCTGAGCTTCTCAGCAGGGAGATGAAGTTGGCTGCTATGCGGTTGCTGCTGAGTTCGACACGCGAATCCTCATCGTCAAACCTCTGCGCTATCGCTTCCAGATCTTCTTTGGTCGCTGCGCCGAGAGACTCGGCGATCCGATTCCATCTGCGCAGGCGACTCGGCGTGATTTCCGGGTGGAACTGAACTCCCCATGACGTGCCTGTCCGAAAGGCTTGGTGCAGATAGGTTTCGCCATCGGCCAACCACTGTGCTTCAGGGGGCAGGCGGGTGATGGCGTCCATGTGAAAGGACGGAGCGAGGAAAGACGTATCCACATCATTGAAGAGTGGATCCCGTTCGGCATCGTGACGAAGTTGGACGGAGATGAGACCGATCTCAAAACCGTCTTCCCCGGGTTCGACCGTGCCTCCCATCGCCTGTGCAAGCAGTTGTGCCCCGAGACAGATTCCTAAGCTCGGAATACTGTCGTGATGAGCGCTTCGCTGCAGCGAACGGATGTCTGCCAGCCACGGGTGGTGCTCATCGTCCAGGGCACTGAGCTCGCCGCCGAGAACGATGAGACCATCGTGATCCAACTTCGTCGGAAGCTTCTGACCTCGGTGAGGTCTGAAGACCTCAACCTGCACGGCCGCGTCGGCGAGCCAGCCGGAGAATCGGTCGAGATCACATTTCTCGTCACATTCGATGACGAGCAGAGAGGCCTCCCTGCTTCTCAACCGATCGTTTTCAGTCACTGATCATTCTCCTCTGCTTGTGGTCGATATCTGACTGCAGATGCCCGATCTGTGTCTTCGCCATCGGGCGGTGGTTGCAGACGCAACGCTGTGCATCACAAATAAGTGTTCTCATCATCAGAGTCACACGTTCGAAGCGCAAAGTGATGTGCAGCGCGCACAGCCCACCTCATCAGTATGTATTGGAACGCCATAGTTCAATATGCAGAATCCGAGAAGCTGGGTATCAACCACTTCAAAGCAGAAGAGAAGTTGCGGACCCTTCGCACATTCTGTGGCGGAGAAGCGCCGTGAACCGAGATTGCGGAGGTCTACGTGTCCACTCCTTCAGCACACCGACGTGCCGATGTTGGATTCGCCTGGGCGGTGAAGTCCAGCTTCGTCAACTACATCAGAAGCTCGCACGACGGGAGCATTGAGATCGACGATGGTGCAGCGATCACACCCTCCTCCGAATTCCATTTCGAACTGGAATCAGTAGGTGCGGACCGAAGCCTCGGTCAGTTCGCTTTCAATGGCGAAGTTCGTTTCCGCGCTCACCTGGGCTTCCTATCCATCGACCTCAGGAATCCGAGAATCGTCATGAGGCGGGAAACCGCCGAGCTGGCTGTCGAGGATGGCGACGGAGGCTGGCTTCATCTTGCTCATCTCAGCCTTCCCGAACCGATCAATGAGGGGGCAGTGACCATGTGGGCGGAGGCTCCAGCCACTCTGTCGGAAGAGGGCGCTGAGCTCTTCGGCGGTTCATACAGCGCGGGAGAGCAACTTGCGCCTCTGACCATGCGGTTGCCAACAGCCGCACTAGCTCCAGCTGACACAGGGATGAGCGGATGAGGTCGGGATCACTCGAACCAGATTCGCTATGACTCCTCAATCGCCATTTCACGAGACTCCCAGAGACAAGGATTGCCCGATGACCGCATCGCCCAACATCAGTGAATCCTCAAGACCCTCCGCTCCGGCCATCGAGCAGCGCGCTTACATCGCCGGAGAATGGGTGAGGCTGCCGGCGGGCGAACGTTCGCTGAACGATCCGAACACTGGAGAAGTTCGGCAGCCCGTTCGGTACGCCTCTCGGGCCCAGGTGGAACGTGCACTGGCAACAGCCGCCGCTGCTCATGATGCGGAAACGATCGACGCTTTCCCGTGGGAGAAGAGGATCGAGCTGCTTCGACAGACAGCCGATCGCATCGATCGACGGCAGGCCGAAATCGCGATTCAGGACTCAATGGACACTGGAGTCCCGATCTCGACAACCCGCACCATCTCGAGCGCACTCGGCGACAGAGTGCGATCCGCAGCCGATGAAGCGGAATCGCTGGGTCAGCACGAGGTCTTGGACCACGACGGCAGAAACGTCGTGATCATGCGCAAGCCGCTGGGGCCAGCACTCATCATCGCTCCATGGAATGCGCCGACATTCACCGCCGTCGGCAAAATCGCTGCTGCGGTAGCCGCCGGCTGTCCCGTGATTCTCAAGCCATCGGAAAACGCTCCGAATGGTTGCCAGATCCTCGTCGAGTGTTTCGTTGAGGCGATGGAGTCCATGGGGTATCCGCTGACTGCTATTCAATTGGTGCACGGGTCAGGTGAAGTCGGTTCGTGGTTGTCGGCTGATGAACGAATAGAAGCAGTTTCGTTCACGGGAGGGGACGTTGCCGGACGATCGGTGGCGCAAGCGGCCGCCGGCAATCTGGCCGTCATGCAGATGGAGCTCGGTTCGAACAATCCGGTGATCGTTCTCGACGATGCCGACCTGGATGTGACTGCCCGATCCATCGTGCGGGGTATGACGCGCCTCAACGGTCAGTGGTGCGAAGCTCCGGGGAAGGTCTTGGTGCCCAGCGCCAGACACGATGAGCTGGTGGAGGCGATGGCGGCGGAGATCGCTGCGCTCGTTGTCGGGCATGGGCTTGATACGACAACCGAAGTGGGGCCGATGGCCTTCGAGCGCCATTACCAAGGACTCCAGAACGCGGTGGAGCGGCTGAAGCACCTCGGCGGTACTGTGACTGCCGGGGCCGATCTCCCACCGTTGGACGGATGGTTCCTCTCGCCCGGAATCATCACTGGGTGCACGGCCGATCAAGCAGTGGACGAACTGTTCGGTCCTCTTGTGACGATTCACCCTGTCGCGTCGACAGACGAGGCGATACGCCTGGCGAATGGTCCGCGGACAGGGCTCGACGCGTTTGTCTTCGGCAGTGATTCCGAAAAGGCGCTCGACGTCGCGGCACGCATTCGAGCGGGGGAAGTGCGGGTCAACGGAACCTTTATGAGTGATTTGGCTCCGGGGTCGCAGCAGACGTTCTGGGCGGACAGCGGAATCGGAGGGCATACTGCCGAAAGCGGAGTGAAGTTCTTCCTCGGCCAGCGAGTCATCGGCGTGGACAGTGCCTCTGCACCGCTCTGATCGACAAGTCGGCGGTACCGATGACCAAGTTCAGAGAACAGGAGCAACCATGGACGGCAAGAGCGGAAGTGCCCTACTCAAACCGGTAGTCGACGGACGGTACCGGCGTGCGACCAGGGGACGTGGAGTCAGGCTCTTTGACGATGAGGGCAATTCGTATCTCGACGGCTCCAGCGGAGCGATGACAGCCAACATCGGCCACGGACGCCCCGAGATTGCTGCTGCACTCCAGGCGCAGGCCAAGCAGCTGGCATTCTCTTACCGTTCGCAGTTCACCAACGTGCCAGCAGAGGAGCTCGCTCATAGGATCACCGCACTGGCGCCGGGAGATCTCAATTACGCATTCTTCGTCAACAGCGGTTCCGAAGCTTCCGAGTATGCCATTCGGACAGCGGTGAGTTACTGGCAGAGACAGCAAAGGCACGACAAGACTACGATCGTCAGCCGGCACGTGAGCTACCACGGGATGTCGATGGGTGCTCTTTCCATGTCCGGACATAACGCGCGACGACCCGACTACGGAGATCTGCTTCATCGATTTCCGAATGCCCCGGCCGCACATGCTTACCGCTTTGCCAAGCCAGGCGAAACCGAGGCCGAATATGCGGACCGTGCCGCCTACGAGTTCGAGTCGGCAATCGAAGAATTCGGAGCCGCCTCGGTGGCAGGCATCATCGTCGAACCCATCGTCGGCGCAGCCGGTGGAGTGCTCGTTCCACCTCGCGGCTATCTTCGGCGGCTCAGAGAGATCTGTGATCGTCATGAGGTCCTCTTCATCGTGGACGAAGTGATCACCGGGATGGGGAGAACCGGCGAGTGGTTCGCCTGCCACGATGAGGGAATCGTTCCTGACATTCTCCTTCTGGGCAAGGGACTCAGCGCGGGCTACACTCCGGTTGCAGGGGCTCTGCTGAGGGAGCATATCGTCGACGTGTTCCGCAGCGGAACGGGGACGGCTCCATTCGGACATACGTTCTCGGGGAACCCACTCGGCGCGGCGGCATGCCTTGCCGTCTTAGACGTGATGGACAACTCTCATGTCCTTGGGAACGTCAGAGCTCGTGGGCGGCAACTCGAAGACGGTCTGCAGAGCCTGCAGAAGCGATACGACTTCATCGATGATGTGCGTGGACGGGGTCTGCTCTGGGGCTTCGAGTTCGTCCTCGACCGAACCAACAGGCAACCGCCGAAGGCTGAATGCAACGCCTCGACGAGCTTCACCGAGATCTGTTTTGCGAAGGGGCTCGTCGTCTACCCTGCCGGCATTGCGCCGTTGAACAATGCCGTTATCGTGGCACCTCCGCTGACAATCACTGCTGACGAGATTCGCGAGTTGCTGGAGCTGCTCGACGACGCCCTATCCAGCTTCGAACCGGTGATTGAAAAGTGGCGAGCGGCAGCGACTCCGACGACGCTCTCAACGTTCTGAGTCGACCTGTAACAAAATTCGGGTGGATCCGAGACGCCTGGTCTCGGATTCACCCACAACGCTTCAGCTGTTCCGACTCGCGTCGGTGCGACGCCGATAGTGCTCAGAAAGTCACTACGGCACGAACCGAATCCGGGTCGGTCATCGTCTTCAATCCGGCATTGATCTCATCGAAAGACCATGTCGATGTCACCATCGAGGCGAGGTCGAGCGTGCCCCGACGCCTGTGATCCGAAAACGACCGTACATCCTGCGCCAACCGATTCGCCCCCATGTAGGCCCCGGTGATCTGCCGATCCCCTTCGATGAGCATCTCGGCATCGATTGTGATCGTGTTTCCAGCCGGTTGCAGGCCGAGTATGGTGGCGGTGCCATCTGCAGCCAGTATGTTGAACGCGGCGGAAGCCGTCGCCGGAGAACCGACCGCTTCGAAGCTCTTGTCGACTCCTCCGGGCACTATCTCGTGCACCGCGGCGACCAGCCGATCATCGGCGCGGACCACGTCGGTTGCACCGAATGAGTGGGCACGATCGAGCTTCTCATCATGGAGATCGATGGCGATCACTCGACTGGCTCCAGCGATACGGGCGGCCTGGATGGCGGCAATGCCCACTCCTCCGCAGCCGATGACGGCAACAGTGTCCGATGGTGAGACCTCTGCTCCATGGACAACGGCGCCGTAGCCGGTCGCCACACAGCACCCCAACAGACATGCCTCGGATGAAGGAACACCCGGATCCACTGGCACAACCGCGCTATCTGAGACCAGGACTGCTTCTGCGAAGGCGCCGATCCCACCGAGCTGATTGATCGGAGTGCCGTCGGCATCGGTGAGTTTGGGGCGGTGTCGTCTCCGCTCGACGGAAGACCGCAGACAGAGCGCGGCCCGACCCCGAACACAGGCAGAGCATTTACCGCAGTTCGGTGTGATCGTGGCGACCACTCTGTCCCCGACGCGGATACCATTGCAGGAATCGCCGACAGCTTCGACCTCACCACAGACCTCATGGCCGAGGACAGCAGGCACATCGATCGGCAGATTTCCATTCACATAATGGAGGTCGCTGTGGCACAGGCCGACGGCGAGAGTTCGCAGACGAACTTCAGTCGGCAAGGGCGAATCTATGTGCACGGTTTCGATGGAGAGATCGGCTCCGGGCTGCCTGAGAATTGCAGCCGCTATCGGCATACTCGTCATATGTGGCTCCTTCGCCGAGGTGACAGATGAGTGAAACCCCATCATCTACCATCAATTCCCGACACGAATGTGTGGCCAGTCCATCCGTCCGACCTGTCCTGTGCCAACTGCACATCGCTCTCAGCACGCATGGCGGTACGTTCAGTCTCGGCATGCCCTCAAGGGCGCACTCAAAGGAGAGAAGGACACACAATGCGCATTTCAGTGCCCACCGAGGTCAAGAACAACGAGTTCCGAGTCGCCATCACCGCTGCCGGCGTCAACGAACTCGTCGCCCACGGCCATGAGGTCACCGTCCAAGCGGGAGCCGGCGAAGGCTCCTTCATCATCGATGCCGAATACGAGGCAGCCGGAGCGACGATCGCCCCCGACGCGGCCTCCACCTGGGCCGCCGGCGATCTCGTGCTCAAGGTCAAAGAGCCGATCGCCCAGGAATACGGGTTCCTGCGCAAGGATCTCATCCTCTTCACCTACCTCCACCTCGCCGCCGATGAGGCACTCACGAAGGCTCTGATGGAGGCCGGGACCACGGCCATCGCCTACGAGACCGTCCAGCCCGACGGCGGCGGTCTTCCGCTGCTGGCGCCGATGAGTGAGATCGCCGGACGCCTGTCGACTCAGGTCGGCGCGCACAGCCTGCTCAAAGCCAATGGTGGTCGCGGCATCCTGCTCTCCGGGGTCCCCGGCGTCGAACGGGCGAATGTCGTCGTCATCGGTGCCGGTGTGGCCGGGACGAACGCCGCCCGCATGGCCCTCGGTCTCGGAGCGACCGTCGAAGTCATCGATATCAACATTCCGCGTCTGCGGCAGATCGATGAGACCTTCGCCGGTGCCATCGGCACGAAGGTGTCGAACAAGTACGAGATCACGAAGTCTCTGGCCTCGGCCGATCTCGTGATCGGTTCGGTGCTGATCCCGGGCAAGAAGGCGCCGAAGCTCGTCACCGATGACATGGTTTCCGGGATGAAGCCGGGCTCCGTCCTCGTTGATATCGCCATCGATCAGGGCGGCTGCTTCGAGAACTCGCGACCGACGACGCACGATGATCCGACGTTCACCGTGCACAACTCTGTCTACTACTGCGTGGCGAACATGCCCGGTGCCGTGCCGAACACGGCCACGGCGGCGCTGACGAACGCGACTCTGCCGTTTGCCGTGAAGATCGCCGATCAGGGGTGGCATAAGGCGCTGTCGAACGATTCGGCCCTGGCCCGCGGCCTCAACATCCACAACGGGCATGTCACCAACGACAACGTCGCCGACGCCTTCGGCCTCGAGGTTGCTTCTGTGGCGCAGGCTCTCGTTGCCTGACAGAACTCCACCACTCCTCTCATCCTTCCACATGCCGTCGACTTCGTGCGGCCGATGCTGGACAGAAGCATTTGCGATAGATACCCCCATTGGGTATAGGGTAAGTACCCCCGTGGGGTATATACATCGTTATTTTCGCCATTCGGGTCCGATCGCAAAAGAATCGCATCACTGTCGCGCGAACGAAGGAAGAGATTTCGATGACGACGAAGAACCAGACAGGTAGCGGACTCATTCCGTTATTGGTGATCGCCTCGGCCCAGTTGATGGTCGTCCTGGATGACTCAATCGTGAATATCGCCTTGCCGAGCATTCAGCGAGAGCTGGAAATTGCACCTTCGCTGCTTCCGTGGGTGGTCAATGCCTACATTCTCGCGTTCGGTGCTCTCCTCCTGCTCGGTGGACGGTTCGGCGATCTGTGGGGCCGCAGGCGCACACTGCAAACAGGAATAGCAACGTTCGTCCTCGCCTCACTGGCGGGAGGGCTTGGCGTGAACGTCGCGATGCTCATTGCGGCACGCGCTCTGCAGGGCATTGGGGCCGCTATGATCGCTCCGAACGCTTTGGCGCTCATTGCAACGACTTTCTCCGACACGAAGATGCGAGACCAGGCGCTTTCGCTATACGGGGCGATGTCCGGCCTCGGCATCGTTCTCGGCCTACTCCTCGGTGGCGCTCTGACTCACCTGCTGGACTGGCGATGGGTGTTCTTCGTCAATGTGCCGATCGGACTGCTTGTGCTGACGGGTACGCGTACTCTGGCGTCGACGGGCCGCCAGACAGGTCGTATGGGTGCCCTCGGTGCTTCTCTGGGCACGGTCGGCATGGTTGCGCTGGTCTATGCGATCACCCGCTTCGGGGAAGACGGGTTCGGCGACATCATTGCATATGCTCTGGTGGCTGCGGCTGTCGGTTTGCTGGTTCTCTTCATCTTCAATCAGCGTTCAAGCCGAAGCCCCCTGGTGCCTCTGACATTGTTCGGTAGCCGCAACCGATCCGGTTCGTATCTGACAATGCTGGGCTTGGCGATCGGGCCGATGGGAACCTTCTACGTGATCACCCTCTACATGCAGGAAGTCGCCGGATTCAGTCCTTTGCATGCCGGACTGGCCTGGCTCCCTTTTGCATTCGGCATCGTCCTCGGAGCTGGCATCGCACCGAAGCTGTTGATCAGAACCGCACCTCGATACGTCGCCACGCTCGGCGCATTGCTCGGAGCCGGGGGCGTGTTCTGGTTCTCTTGGATCGAGGTGGAGGCCAGCTATTGGACGCTGATGGCTCCGGCGATGGTGCTCATTGCCGTCGGATTCGGGCTGGGCACCATTGCGCTCACACAAGCGGCGGTCTACGGCGTAGCCTCCGACCGCGCAGGGATCGCCTCGGCTCTGCTCAACTCGGCTCAGCAAGTGGGGGTGGCGCTCGGGCTGGCGAGTCTCGCCGGGGTCGCGGCGTACGTGAGCGCGGGTGTGACCGTTCCGCAGCGGCTTGTCGACGGCTATGGATCGGCATTGATGTTCGGTGCCGCTGTTCTCCTTGTCACAGCGGTCGTGGCGCTTCTGACCTTGAACGGTCAGAAGCGGCACAGCGAAGAGTCTGCGCCAGCGATCCGCGAATGAGCAGCAAGGGCGACCGGGCTGGTCGATTTTGCGAGCAGATGCGCGCATGCTGTCGGCGACGAGGTCACTGCCACGGATCTCCGTCTCAGCCCCCGCGAGATCAGCGTACTGAAATTGATCGGCGAGGGAGCAGTCAACGCTGATCTAAGGGGGGGCTCTGAGCATTTCGCGACGTACCGCAGCAACTCACGTAGAGCACATGCTGCTGTAGATGAAGTCGAAGTCTCGGGCGCATGCGTCTGCGAAAGGAGTACAACTGGGCCTGATCGAAGTGGCGTGCAGTCCATGACGAAACGACCATATCGGCAGAAGACAGCAGAACTGCCGTCGGTATCAGACCAGATGATCCGGTGGTGTCAGTTTGAGATCTCCGACCTCACCGCACGTGCACGCCCGAGCCGGCGACGATCTCACCGATGACCGGGTGTCCGGGCAGCTCGCCGACGACGAGCAGGCCGCCCGAAGTCTGCGCATCGGCCAGAAGCAGCAGGTCGTCCTCGCTCACGCCGTCATCCGCGGTCAGATGCGGCCGCACCCAGTCGAGGTTTCGCCTGGTCCCACCGGACACAAAACCGTCAACGATCGACTCATCGACGCCGTCGAGGCGGGGCACTGCGGCCGCGTCGATGACGGCTCCGACTCCTGAGGCTCGGGCCATCTTGAACAGATGCCCGAGCAGACCGAAGCCGGTGACATCCGTGGCCGCCCGCACACCAGCAGCCACGGCCGCTCGTGACGCTTCGGCATTGAGCGCGGTCATCGTGGCGATGGCCTCGTCGAATCGATCACCCGTGACCTTGTGCCGGTTGTTGAGGACCCCCACCCCGATCGGCTTGGTCAATGTCAGGGGGAGCCCCGCCTCGGCGGCGTCATTGCGCATGAGCTCATCCGGGTGGGCCACGCCGGTCACGGCCATGCCGTACTTCGGCTCGGGATCGTCGATCGAATGTCCGCCGGCGACGGGACAGTTCGCCTGCGCCGCCACGTCGAGTCCGCCGCGAAGAACCTCGGTGAGCAGCTCCATCGGCAACTTCTCCCGCGGCCACCCGACGAGGTTGATCGCCGTCACCGGGGCCCCGCCCATCGCGTAGATGTCGGAGAGCGCGTTGGCCGCAGCGATCCGACCCCAGTCGTAAGCATCGTCGACGACGGGAGTGAAGAAGTCCGCCGTCGAGAGCACCGCAAGGTCGTCTCGGACCCGCACCGCCGAGGCATCATCACCGTCATCGAGGCCGACGAGGACATCTGGACCGGACTGACCGACCAGCCCGCGCACCGCGTCCTCGAGTTCACCCGGCGGGATCTTGCACGCACATCCTCCACCGTGGGCGAACGAGGTCAGACGGTCCTGCATCTCAGTCATACCCGGAGACTAACACTCACGTGACGAGACCGTCACCAGGTCCGATGGGCGTGCACATCGAGAAGAGCGACGTGCTCCGCTGCCAGCTGTGAGCACTCGCCCACGCCCGCGATAGGATGACCGACGGAGGCGTCCGTGTCCTGGTGGGCGCCCTGGTCTTCAAAACCAGTGAGACCGAGTATCTCGGTCTGGCGGGTTCGATTCCCGTCCGCCTCCGCCAACCGTTTCGCGGTCCCGCCGACCAAGCGGCGCCGCCGTGACCCTGCACCGAGGAGGCCGCCCCATGGTCGATCCCGACCCGCGTCGATCCATTCCGCGCACGGATCACCTCCTCGCCCTTCCCGAGGTCATCGCCGCAGGTGAGCACCTCAAGCAGGCGACCATCAAAGCGATCATCTCCGAAGTGCAGACCGCCGCCCGAGCCGGTGAGATCCCCGTCGCCGAGGTGGCCCCCACCATCACCGCCGAGCTCGGTTCCCGTTCGGCCTCCTCCCTGACTCCGGTGCTCAACGCCACCGGCATCCTCGTCCACACGAACCTCGGCCGAGCACCGCTCTCACCTGCGGCAACACAGGCAATCACCGAGGCGGCCGGCTACGTCGACGTCGAAATGGACCTCGGCACCGGCAAACGCAGCAAGCGGGGAACCGGAGCGAAAGCCGCACTCTTGCGGGCCTGCCCGGCAGCCGAGGACGCCCTTGTCGTCAACAACGGTGCGGCCGCCCTGCTGCTGGCCGTCACTGCGCTGCGCGGCCGCAGCCCTCGTTCGAGTTCCGTCCCCGGCGATCCCGGCGAGATCATCATCAGCCGCGGCGAACTCATCGAAATCGGCGCCGGCTTCCGCCTCACCGACCTCATGACCACCACCGGCGCCAGGCTGCGTGAAGTCGGCACGACGAACCGCACGCACCTGGCCGACTACGCCGACGCCATCAGCGACGACACGTCCTGCCTGCTCAAGGTCCATACGAGCAACTTCCGCGTCGAAGGATTCACCTCCTCCGTCGAGGCCGCTGACCTGCACAGACTCGCCGAGGAGCACGACCTGCCGCTCATCGTCGACCTCGGCTCCGGACTCTTCACCCCCGACCCGGCCCTGCCCGACGAACCCGACATCGACAGCGCCCTACGCGCCGGTGCCGACCTCGTCATCGTCTCCGGCGACAAACTCCTCGGTGGCCCGCAAGCCGGCCTCATCCTCGGCCGCACCGAAGCAGTGCAGACACTGGCAAAACACCCCCTGGCCAGAGCACTGCGCACCGACAAACTCACCCTCGCCGCGCTGGACGCGACGGTCACCCACACCGCGAACCCGATCCACGACGCCCTCCACATCGACGCGGATCACCTGCGGAAACGCACCGAAGAACTCGCCGAGGCGGTCGGTGCCACGGTCGTCGACCACGATGGCCGGGTCGGCGGCGGGGGAGCCCCCGGCGTGTCCCTGCCCGGCTGGGCCATCGAGCTGCCCGAAGACTGTGCCGAACCGCTGCGCCTCGGCGATCCCGCGATCGTCGCCCGCGTCCACCAGGGACGATGCCTCGTCGACCTGCGCTGCGTGTCCGAAAGCGATGATCGACGCGTCGCCGAGGCCATCGCCCGAGTCCGTGGCAGCCATGTCTGAAACACCGCACGGCTCCGCGCACGCGACCCCGGGTACCTTCGTCATCGCCACCGCCGGGCACGTCGACCACGGGAAGTCGACGCTGGTGAGCTCCCTGACCGGAATGGAACCCGACCGCTGGGCCGAGGAGAAGAAACGCGGACTGACCATCGACCTCGGTTTCGCCTGGACCACCCTGCCCTCGGGACGCGAACTCGCCTTCGTCGACGTTCCCGGACACGAGAAATTCCTCGCGAACATGCTCGCCGGGCTCGGCCCCGCCCCCATCGCCTGCTTCGTCATCGCCGCCGACAAGGGCTGGCAAGCCCAATCGAGCGACCATCGCGACGCGATCAATGCGCTCGGCATCACCCACGGCCTCGTCGTCATCACCCGCGCCGACCTCGCCCCCGACTCCGTCGAGACCACACACGCCCAGGTCAGCGCTCAACTGCGGGGAACAACCCTCGAACTCGCTCCGATCGTCACAGTCTCGGCGACGACCGGGCAGGGTCTGCCCGAACTCATCAGCGTCCTCGACGAGGTCACGGCCTCAGCCGAGCCTCCGACCACCTCGGGGAGGGTGCGACTGTGGGTCGATCGGGCCTTCACCATCAAGGGAGCCGGCACCGTCATCACCGGCACCCTCACCTCAGGCACCCTGACCGCCGGTGATGCCGTCGAACTGCGCGGGGAGACCATCGACCGGACCGTGGGAATCCGCGGCCTGCAGTCCCGGAATTCCACCACCACCGAGGTGGTCCCGCAGGCCCGCGTGGCCGTCAACCTCCGCGACGTCCCCGCCGACGACCTCCACCGCGGCGACGCTCTGCTCACGAGCGGGGCCTGGCCGATCGTCGACACGATCGACGTGCGCCGCACCATGGGCGAGGCCCTCGACTCCGGCATCCACGAACTCATGGCCCATATCGGCACCGCCGCCGTGCCCGCCAGGCTGCGGGACTTCGATGCCGATCACGCTCGACTCACCCTCGACCGGCCGCTTCCCCTGCAGGTCAGCGACCGGATCGTGCTGCGCGCCCCGGGCAGCCGCAACGTCTTCGCAGGCCTCCTCGTCCTCGACGTCGACCCGCCCGAACTGTCCCGGAGAGGCGACGGTGCCAGGCGCGGCCGAGAGCTCGCCGAACGACCCATCGCAGGCGATATCCTCGCCGAGGTGGCCCGCCGCGGAGCCGTCGAACGCTCCGTCCTCACCCGGTTCGGTCTGCAGGTGCCCGGTGACGAGGGTCTGCCCGCCGACGTCGAGAGTGTGGGCGGCTGGCTCGTTCACTCACCGACGCTGACCGCCTGGGTCGAGGCGACGAAATGCTTGGTCAGTCGCGAACTCGCGGCCACACCGATGGCCGCGGGAGTCCCCGTCAAAGCCGTCGCCGAGGCACTGCGCAGGAGCCCTGACACGAGCCGCAGACATGGTGGCGAGACCAGGCGCGATGCCCTGTCGATAGCGAACGATCAGCCGACCCTGCCCGACGGTACGGGGACCGCAAATCGGGCACTGCTGGACGCGATCATCGTCCGCGCCGGACTCGAAGCCGTCGACGGAATGGTCCGCCCGCCCGGGCATACCGCGGGACTCGGTGCCGCCGAATCCGGTATCGCCGAGATCGAACGTCGACTCGCATCCGACCCGTTCGCCGCACCGGAAGCCGATGACCTGCGCGAACTCGGTCTCGGAGCGCGGGAGCTCGCGGTCGCCGAGAAGGCGGGACGGATCCTGCGCCTCGGCGACGGAATCATCGTGTCCCCGCGCACCCCCGCGCAGGCGATGCGGATCCTCGCCGGTCTCGACCAGCCCTTCACCACAAGCCAGGCGCGGCAGGCGCTGGGGACGACCCGACGCGTCGTCATCCCCCTGCTCGAACACCTCGACGGCCGAGGCTGGACGCGCCGACTCGACACCACACACCGCGAAGTCGTGCGCTGAGGACGGTCACGGCACCATCGGTCGGGTGGGCACGGCGACGAATCGATCTCCTCGTCACTGGGCGGTCGCCTCGGCGAAACTCCGTGACCTGTATTACGATCAAGTCGGAATGATCGTTCGCGCCGATTCGGGCGCTTCCGTCGATGGTATGGGTGATAACTGACTGCGGTGATGGGGCCGCAGCACACCATTTTTCCCTCATCCCTCTGCAATTTCGGAACCATCACAGGAGCAAACATGTCGAACTATCGTGTTGAGAATCCCGCCACCGGCGAAATCGTCGAGACCTTCGCCGAGGCGACCGACGCCGAGATCGAATCCACCGTCGCTGGCGCCCACACTACGTACCTGACGTGGAAGGACACCGACATTCAGGAACGGGCGTCGATTGTGCGCAGGGCGGCGGAGATCTTCCATGAACGCAAGGACGAACTCGCCAGGACGATCTCGGTGGAGATGGGCAAGTCGTATGCCGAGTCCGTCGATGAGGTCGAGTTCGCCGCCGACATCATCGACTACTACGGCGTCCACGGACCCAGTCTGGCCACGGATTATCAGATCCCGTCGACCATCCCCGGCACTGCCCGGATCGAAGCGCTGCCGATCGGCGCCCTGTTGGGTGTGATGCCGTGGAACTTCCCCTACTATCAGGTCGCTCGGTTCGCTGCCCCGAATCTTGTGCTGGGCAACACGATCATGCTCAAACACGCTGACATCTGTGGACGGTCGGCACTGTTGATCGAGGAGATCTTCCACGCCGCCGGCGTACCCGAGGGTGGGTACTCACACCTTTTCGCCAACCATGATCAGATCGCGTCGATGATTGCCGACCCCCGGGTTCAGGGAGTCTCCCTGACCGGGTCGGAGCGGGCCGGAGCGATCATCGGCGCTCAGGCGGGGCAGAACCTGAAGAAAGCCGTGTTGGAGCTCGGTGGCATCGACCCGATGGTCGTCCTCGACGCCTCTGATGTTGCTGCTGTGGCTCGTGAAGCGTGGGAGTTCAGGACGTATAACGCCGGACAGGTATGCAACTCGAATAAGCGGCTGATCGTCATGGACGACATCTATGACGAGTTCGTTGCTGAGCTCGTGAAGTTGGGCACCGGGTTGAAGCCCGGGGATCCGCTGAGCCTGGGTGAGGGCGAGTATGTGCCTCTGTCGAGCCGTGCTGCCGCCGAGACCGTTGACGCACAGGTGACCAAGGCCGTGGCTGAGGGTGCCCGTGTGCTCATCGGTGGTGAGCTGGGTGAGGGCCCGGCGGCGTATTATGCCCCGACCGTGCTCGTCGATGTGCCCAGGGACTCGCAGTCGTATGGCGAAGAGATCTTCGGGCCGGTGGCCACCGTGTATAGGGTCTCCAGCGATGAGGAGGCCCTCGAGCTTGCGAACGATTGTGCCCTTGGTTTGGGTGGGTCCGTGTTCTCCACTGATGAGGGGCGTGCCGATCGTGTGGCCGCGCGCCTCGACGTGGGGATGACGCATGTGAATACGATCGCTGCGGAGGCCGCGGAGATTCCCTTCGGCGGGGTGAAGCGGTCTGGTTTCGGTCGTGAGATGGGTCCGATCGGGATGGGCGAGTTCGTCAATAAGCGCCTCCACTTCATCGCGAAGTAGAGTTCGCCCAGCAGGACTCAGCCTCCTCGCGCAGTCGACCTCAGCCGAGGGCGGCAGCGATGATGTCCTCCATCGCCGAGGCGGTCAGCCCCCGCCACTGCCGTCGTGACGGTGCGGACGGAATCCGCGCGCCGCGCACTTTGGCCAGGGCCACCTCGGTGATGGGGGCGTGCTGAGGAAATGCGGTCAGCGCGCGGCGTCCCGCTTCCTCCTTGCTGATGATCTCACCGGTGATGAGCGTATGATGCATCCGCGCGGGACCGAGCACACACCACGCGACGGTGCCGGCTGAAAGTCCCCGCGGGGACGTCACGAGCCGACGAAGCAGCGTTCCCGGGGTGCTCGACGGACGGACGCGCAGCTGTGCGGCCAACGGAGTCCAGTACTCGCGCAGATTCGTACTGACCCACGGGCGAAGCGTCTCCGGCTGCGCGTTGACCTCCCACTCGGCGATCGGCCGACCCCGCACCGTGATCCCGCCGTCGACGAGCTCCTTCCAGATCACCGGATTGACGTCGAATGCGCCTTTCGGGTCGAAGATCTCCCCGGTGTGGGAGGCGATCGGCGGAATCTCGGTGACAGGGCGACGGACCTCGGATTCGGCGATGAAGACCGTATTGCAACAGGCGCTCACACCTCGCCCGCGCGCCGCCCCGACCACCAAGCGGGGCACCTGCGAGAGGTGGAGCAGCCGCAGGCGGCGGAGGAGATCTGGCCGTGTCCGGCACTCATCGGCGATGACCGCGACGAGGTCGATGTCGCTGCGGCCCGGACGATAGGCGCCGAGAGCGATCGACCCAGTGACAGCGCAGGCGATGATGCCGCCGGGCAGGACCCGATCGGCAACACGCAGATAGGACCTGATGGCGGATGCGACGTCCGGCGGCAGCTGTGAGCGCATGCGGCCAGGTTACCCAGGATCCCGCCCCACCGGTGCGTCCGCAGCGCTCGCCGGCAGCAGTGCGGTCGCCTCGTTGCGTCTGAACTTTCCCTGGTCCGCGCCTGCGAACCGCCCGACGAGCCGATCGAGACCCCGGTCACGGGCGGGTGAGAGCACCGCTGGTCACCGCGCGGCGTTCAGCGAACTCTGATCGCTTACACACGGATCCGTGACGATTCGTTGCGGCGAGAATGAGTCATCTCGAAGTCTCTCTGCATTGAACGGGGCCGATCGGTCCGTCAGTGTTGTGTGGGGCGATTCCACGGCACGTTCTGCATTGGTGTTCCTGTGCCGACCACAGGGCAGATGCCGCAGAACCCACCACGTGTGCCGCGCACCAGGAGTCGCCGACCGGGTCGAGGACCCGATCAAGAGAAAGTGAGAACAGATGAAACGTGCGCGCACACTTGCGGTGACTGCACTGTCCGCCGCCGTCCTCGCCGGGGGAGTCTCCCTGGCCACGGCGACCTCGGCCTCGGCCGACCCGATCTCCGGAGGCGTCAGCCAGGAGGGTGAAGCAGCCCAGTCCGACGCCGGCTCGACCGGAGGGATCGACGACCCGGATGAGCTGAGCGAGGAGCAGATCGACAATGCGCGCACCATCATCGGCGTCGGCAAGGGCGCGGACCTGTCGGAGCAGGCACAGACGATCGCCGTGATGACCGCACTGCAGGAATCGAGCCTCAACGACCTCGACGGCGGAGACCGCGATTCCGCCGGTGCCTTCCAACAGCGTCCCTCGATGAACTGGGGATCAGCCGACGAAGTCACCGACACCGTGTACGCGTCGAAAGCCTTCTACGGGGTCGACTCCGGAACCGCCAACCCGGGACTGACCCAGATCGCCGACTGGGAGAACATCGACCCCGGTGACGCCGCACAGGAAGTGCAGCGCTCGGCCTACCCCGACGCCTACGACAAGTGGGAGCCGCTGGCGAAGAAGCTCGTCGACGAGAACCAGGACGTCGACTCCATCGACTGATGTCCGCGGGTCCGAGAGTCCTGTCCACTCGGCATCTGGTGATGGATTCGTCCACAACCCAGACGTAGAATGTACCTACAGTAGTGACATTTCGGGAGGTGGATGATGACCACGATGTCGAGTCGGGAATTCAACCGGGACGTATCGGCGGCCAAGCGTGCGGCCACACACGGACCGGTCACCATCACCGAACATGGTCGTCGCGCGCACGTTCTGCTGACTGCCGATGAGTTCGATCAACTCAGCGGCAGATCGGACCTCGTCGGTGATGCCCTCGTTATCCACGACGATGATTCGGACCTCGATCTGCCGCACCGTTCTCAGCGATCGCTGCGGGTGCCCGAACTGTGAGATATCTGCTCGACACCAACATCATCAGTGACGCTCGCCGCGGCAACCGGACTCCCGTCGGATCCTGGATCGCCGCACAGCGGATCGACGATCTGGCCATCAGCGCCATTACGGTCCTCGAACTCGACGTCGGAGTCCGACGGAAAGAGCGGCGGGACGCACGCGCTGGATCGGTCCTTCGGCAGTGGTTCGACGAACAGGTCTCTGAGGTCTTCGACAGAAGAATTCTTGCCGTCGATGCCGAAGTGGCTGTGCAGGCATCGCAATTGCACGCCCCTGACCCGATGCCCGACATGGACAGCCTGATCGCAGGGACCGCACTCGCACACTCTCTGACCCTGGTGACGAGGAACGTCGCTGACTTCGCGAATATCGGAGTCAGACTGCTCAATCCCTGGGAGGACTGACCCCCTTCGCGGTCACTCTGCCAGCGCACCCGAGGCGAGCCGGCGAACCACCTCGGTGAGGTGATGGAGACCCGAGACGAGGTCCTCGTCCTTCGTGAACTCGGCAAGACTGTGCGAGACCCCGTCGACGCTGGGAATGAAGAGCATGACGGTGGGCACCTCGTCCTTCATGTTCGTCGAATCGTGCCCGGCCACGGTCATCACCGTCGCCGAGGTGAGTCCCAAGTCATCGGCCGCGGTGCGTGCCAGCTCGACTCCGTCCTCGGAGTACGGGTTCTGATCCCAGCTGTGTTCGGCGACGATCTCGATCTCCACACGATCATCGGTGCTGACCTGGGCGATCGTGGCCATGAGCGTCTCATGGGCGGCGGCGATCACCTCGGCGCTGGGGGACCGCAGATCGAGCAGCAGGCTGACTTCGCTGGCGACGACGACCGGTGAGTTCGGGTAGACGGTGAGCTGACCGCACGCGGTGTGCAGGGCACCCGGCTCGAAGTCGTCGACGAGCTCCCGCGCGGCCACGACCAGGCGCGCCGCACCGAGCAGAGCATCCTGTCGATCGGCCATGAGCGTCGACCCGCTGTGGGCCTGTGCGCCGGTGACCTTGAACTCGTACTTGTGCGCCGCCCAGGTGGCATTGACGAGCCCGATCGTCACACCGTCCTCTTCCATGCTGCGGCCCTGCTGGACGTGGATCTCCGCATAGGAGGCGATCTCCGGGACCGTGAAGTCTCCGCGTTCTCCCAACGCATCGAGCGCCTCGGCGACTGTGACTCCCGCAGCATCACGGGTGGTCAGGGCCGCCTCCAGCTCGGCCTTGCCGGTGAAGACATTGGATCCCATCATCGAGGGCTTGAACCGGGAGCCCTCTTCATTGAACCAGTTGACCACGGCGAGGTTGAACTTCGCCTTCGACGGGTCCGCCCGCAGCTCATCGGCGATCGCGAAACACGCATGCGCCGAAGCCATCACCCCGTAGGCACCGTCGAAACGGCCGGCCGTCGGCTGCGAGTCCATATGCGACCCCGTGAGCACATACGGGGCCCCGGGAATGAGCTCGAGGAGCCCGAACTGATTGCCGATCGCATCCCGGTGCACGCTGAAACCGTGCTTGACGAGCAGCTCTTCGAACCATTTCCGCTGCTGACCATCGGCGGCGCTCGCCGCCTGCCGGTCGACTCCGTTCGTGCCTTCGACCGCACCGAATCGTGAATGCACGGCCCAATCGGCAAGGAACTCGGCTTCGTGATCGGCGCTGATCAGGGAGGTTGAAACGGTCATGAGGGGTCCTTTCGAGACGGTGTCGCGGGCGGGGTGACCCGCGACGGCGGGATGGAGGGGTGCGGCGCCGGCGGTGCCGGTGTCAGAAGAGAGGTGCCCACCGCGGCGGGCACCACGGATGGGTCAGGCGGTTTCATCGGCGGCCGGAGGCATCGTCGCCGGGTCGATGAGCACATGGATGAGCGCGGGCCCGTCGTGGGCCAAGGCCCGGTCGAGCGCGGCTGCGAAGTCCTCGGTGGCCTCGACGCGCTCGCCGTGACCGACCATTCCCGCTCCCACTGCAGTGCCGTCTGCTCCCGGTAAAACTGAGCCGGAGATCCTCGCCGAGGCGGCCCCGGAGCTGCCGAGATCGAATGCCGACATCCACGCCGCGAAGTTCGGGTTGACCATCCGCGTGCCCGAGGGCCGCCCGGGATAGTGGTTCTCCTGGTGGGACACGATCGTGCCGTACACGCCGTTGTCGACGACGATGATGAGTGGTGAACCGCCGTGGGCGAAGGCCGTGGCGATCTCCTGCCCGTTCATGAGGAAGTCCCCATCGCCGCAGATCGCGACCGCACGACGCTCCGGGTACGCCAGAGAAGCCGCCACCGCGGCGGGAACGGCGAGGCCCATTGCCCCGTTGCGGGCTCCGACGAGGCTGGCCGGGCGCTCATGCCGGATGAACCGGTGCCCCCAGATCGTCGCATTGCCGGCTCCATAGGTGAGGATCGCATCCCCGCCGAGGCGGTCATCGAGAATCCCGAACGCCACCCCGAGATCGACCCCGGCACGGCCCGGATTCTCCGGTGCCGCCTCGGCGTCGGGGCGGTGCGCGGCGAACCGGGACTGCACGTCGGCACGTGACTGCATCCACTCATCCGTTCGATCACCGCGCAGCTGCCCGGAAGCACGAGCGGCACCGGCATCGGTCCTGGTCAGGGCCTGCGTGAAGGATTCCGGGGAGGCGATGATGTGCTCATCGATGCGCCCTGCATGCTGGGCGGCCTCCATATCGAGGGAGACGAGCTCGGTTTCGGCGTAGAAGCCGATCGTGTACCCGTCGCTCAAGACATCGGACCGGGCGCAGCCGACGAAGACGACGAGGTCCGCCTCGGCGAAACCGGCCGCCACCGCATCGGCGCGACCGTAGCCGAGCCACCCCGCCCACGCCGGCGAGGAATGCGGAATCGCATCGTAGGCGCGCCAATCGCAGAAGATCGGGATCCCCGCTGAGGCGGCCAGTCGGGCCAACTCAGCTCCGCAGCCGTTGTGCCACCCATCCCCGCCGAGCACGAACACGGGACGCTTCGCGGCCGCGATCCGTGAAGCCAGCCCGTCGATGACGGCGGGGGCGGGGATCGGTGCGGCCACCTCGGCGAGGGGCGGGGTGGGGGCCTCGGTGAGGCGGACGAGGACATCCTCGGGCAGGCCGACGACGACGGGCCCGGGGCGACCGGATGCGGCGATGCGCAGGGCGTCGGCGGTGATCTCACCGGCACGGTCCTCGTCATCGATGGTGAGCACGCGCTTTGCCGTCGAGGAGAACCATTCGGTCAGGCTGAACTCCTGGAAGGATTCTCGGGAGCGGTCATTGAGAGGAACGAGGCCGACGAAGAGGACGAGCGCGGTCGCGTCCTGCCAAGCGGTGTGGACGGAGATCATCGCATTCGCCGCTCCGGGACCACGGGTGACCATGGCGATTCCGGGACGGCCGGTCAGCCGGGATTCGGCCAGCGCCATGAACCCCGCACCGCCCTCCTGCCGGCACACGACGGTCTCGATGTTCGCGTCATACAGTCCGTCGAGGACGTCGAGGTAGGACTCGCCGGGGACCGCGTAGACGCGTTCGATGCCCGCGCTCTCCAGGGTGTCGACGATGAGGTGGCCGGCGGAACGCGACATTGGGTGTCCTTTCGAGGGTCGAACGGTGTGAGGTCCGGGGCTCCCGGCCCGGTGCTGCGCTGGGTTCTCAGCGCTGTGCGGTTCTCAGTGTTTGAAGCCGGGCAGGTCGACGCTCATGCGGGGTGCGACGAAGCCGGCGAAGGCCGTGAACAGGGAGAGGAAGACGAGCATCGCGGCGGCCGGCCACCAGTGGTCTCCGGCGGAGGCGACGAAGCTCGTGGCCAGCAGCGGGATGAACCCGGAGAGCATGCCTGCGGCGTTCTGCGCCATGCCCACACCCGTGTAGCGGGTGGTGGCGGGGAACAGGCCGGTGAGCACGGTGCCCGAGGCCGCGTAGGGCAGGGACAGGGTGGACACGGCCAGGGTCATGGCGATGACGACGAGGACCGGGTTGCCGGACTCGAACATGAAGAATGCGGGCACCGCGACGACTGCCGAGGCGATTCCGCCCCAGAGGATGACCTTCGAGGCACCGAATTTCGTTCCCAGGGCGCCGCCCCAGATGAGGGCTCCGATCTCGACGGCGGCGGCGACCATGCTGCCGAGCAGGAGGAGGGAGTTCGTGTACCCGAGGACGTTGACGCCGTACCAGACGCAGAAGGCGGTGACGAGGTAGAAGCCGCCGACGCCGAGCAGGGCCGCGGCCATGCCGATGATGATCTGCTTCCACGAGTCTCGGAAGGTCGTGCTGATCGGGCTCTTCTCGACCTCTCCGGACTCTTCGAGCTGGCGGAAGACCGGTGACTCCTCGAGGCGGGAACGCAGGTAGACGGCGACGACGAGCAGCGGCAGGGCGATGAGGAACGGGATCCTCCAGCCGAAGGAGTTGAAGTTCTCCTGTGAGAACAGCAGGGTCATGACGAAGAATCCGCCGGAGGACAGGATCGTGCCGATGGGCGAACCGATCTGCGGGATCGCCGCATAGCGGGCGCGCAGGTGGAGCGGGGCGTTCTCGACGACGAGGGTCATCGCGCCCGACCATTCGCCGCCGACGAAGAGGCCCTGGAGGATGCGCAGGAGGACGAGGAGGGCGGGAGCGGCGAATCCGATCGCCGCATAGGTCGGGAGCACACCGATGAGGCCGGTGACGACGCCGATGCCGATGATCGTGATGAGCAGGACCTTGCGGCGTCCGATCTTGTCGCCCATGCGGCCGAAGATCAGACCGCCGATGGGGCGAGCGGCCAGACCCACACCGAAGGTCGCGAAGGAGGCCAACGCAGCTGCGGTGGCGTTCTCGCTGGTGAAGTACTGGACGTTGAAGATCAGGGCGGCCGCGGCCGAGAAGAGGAAGAAGTCGTACCACTCGAGGGCGGTGCCGATCAGGGCGCCGGCGGCGACCTTGTTCGCGTCCTTGATGCTCAGCTCTGTGGTGGCGCTGAGCTCGGCGGACGCCGTGATGTTCTGCTCGCTCATGGTTCTCTCCGTCGAGTCCGGGGACCTGGGCCTGGTCGGCCGAGTCCGGGTGCGGGTGGTGCATCGGTCGATCACTGCGTTCGACCGGCAGGTATCGACCTTACAGAGTGCCACGTGTCCCGATCCAGACGCATTTGTCACCGAAAATCGGGCAGTGCTTGTGCAGATGCACATATTCTTGAGGGTGTGATGGATGAGAATAACGGATTTGTGGGCACACGACAGCTGCGGGACCGGCCGCAGCCCGGAGATGAACGGCGGTGGCTCGAGCTCCTCGACGCCCTCGATCTCGACGAGCTGACCGAGCGGTTCATGACCCGCGTGGTCACGGTCTCCGGCTACGATCCCGCACCGATTCCGGTTTCGGAGCTGCGCCGAACCGGACGGCTCTCCTTCTCCACCCTCATCGAGGGACTGCGGGCCGGTGGTTTCGACGGGCCTGTGGCCGTGTCGACGGAGGTTGGGGTCTCCCGGGCGCGGGCAGGGATCCCGCTCGAGGCCCTGATGACGGCGATCCGACACGACTTCAGCGTGCTCTGGGAGGTGCTCACCCGGGTGGCGAGCCAGGACGATGCGGAGCTGGTCATCCGACACACGGGCATCGTATTGTCGACGGTCGACGAATACGTCTCCCAGGTCCAACAGGCCTACACGGCCGAGCTCGCACGAATGCGGGCCGAGGAGTTCTCGGTGCATGCCGGCCTCATCGCCAGTCTCTTCGATGATCCGGACCCGACCGGCGAACGACTGTCGACGATCGCGACCGGGCTCGGTCTCGACGTCGACTGTCCGCTGCTCGTCATCGCCGCCACCGGCGACGACGTCCGGGCCCTGCGGGTCATCATCTCCGATCATGTCCGCGCGGGCGGGACCGTGTTCACGCACCACCTCGGCGAGGTGCTCATCGCCTTCACGCAGGTTCCAGAAGGCGCGGGCCATGTTTCCGATCCCGGCGGGGGCGGAGTCGGTCATTCGCTGGGGGCGCTCGCCGGCAAGATCGCCGAGGCGAGGGTGGGGTATGTGCGTGCCGAAGGGATCGGGGCACTGCGGCGGTCGGCGTTGACCGCGCGTGACCTCGCCGACGTCATCGCCGCTGATGAGACGTCTGCGATGACCTGGCGCAGCGGGTGGGCGCGGTTGGCCGCCCGGTCACTCAATGCCGCGGGCAACCCGATCCTCGCCGATGTCGAGTCCGCGCTTGCCGCCTGCGGTCCGGTCGAGCGAGAGCGCCTCATCGAGGCGGTGCAGGTCTATCTGGCGACGGGGAGCATCGGTGCGTCGGCTGAGCAGCTGTTCTGCCACCGCAACACTGTGGCCAATCGTCTGCGCCGTTTCGCCGACCTCACCGGCGTCGACCCGATGATCCCCGCCGAGGCGGCCCGCCTCGTCGTCGGTTGGGCGTGAGTGCCGCAGGGTTCCAGCGCAACAACTGCTTCAAAGTGTGTGCGCATAGCATTTGCGTTATGCGCCTGCACGTTGAGCCAGCTGGTGTGCACGTGGGCGCGAATTCGGCACCATGTTGTGACTTGTTCGAAGCGGGGGACCAATCAGCGGGCCTGTGGCAGTCCGGTGAAGCTCTGCCCGTGGGGACCGGTCAGAGCGACCGCCTGGCCGTCGACGCTGAGCACGAATCGCCCGTCGGGCTCAATCCCGAGTGTCTCGAGCTGCGCGCGAGTGTCAGGGAGGACTCCGGCTCCCTCATTGCTGATCCAGACGACGTCGTCGCGTGATTGCATGAGAGCGGCGAAGCGGGCACGCGCCTCGGCATCGACATAGGCGAGCACCGCACTGTGGAAGACGACCGGCCGAGTGCCGGAGGGTACTTCGGCGAGCAGGGATTCGACGGTCTCAAGCAGGTCTCCGCGGACGAGGTGCGGGGGATCGGCAGCTGCAATCGAGGCGGCGGCGAGGAGGCGCTCCCGCCTCGACTCATGCTCGGGCCAGATCAGCGACGTCAGCCATTCCCGCTGGTCAGCATCGGTGATATTGAGAGGATTGAGATCGATTCCGGCCCGCCACGCCACCTCGGGAAGGTGTTCCGGCGCCGTGGTGTTCGCCAGTTCGCATTCGAGCACGACCGGGCTGGGGCCATTGGCCGGGTCGAGCGTCACCGACTGCTCGAACTTCGCACCGGACGTCCCGGGAACAGAACGATCGGTGGTCACTGCGCCTCCGCGAGCGGTCCGATCGTCGGCTGCGGTGCGTCCGGCCGCCTCGGTGACGGTGAATCTGTAGCTGTAGCGGTCGGGATAGAGGCACAGACCCGCCGAGGCTCCGACCTCGATGAGCGCAATCGGACCGGGGATCTGCGCGAGCACCGGCAGCAGCGTCGCGCAGCGGCCCGCCTCGTTCGTCTGCGTGGACCGAGCGAGCATGAGCTCCCGAACGTCGTCCCAGTGATCGAGCAGCCACGATCGCAGCTGAACATAGGAACCCTCGCCCGCACCGAGGTGGCGCGCCGCTGCGAAGAGGAGATTGGCTTGGCGCTTCGGTCGGGGCAGTTCGAGCAGGAGCGAGATGACCTCGTCATCCGCGGCCACTCCCTCGGCCCACATGGCGTAGATCGGGGAGGTGCCGGCCGCTTCGAGGCGGGCGAACGTGCCGTAGTAGTCGCGCAGTGTCTCGGCCTCGAGCTCGGTCATCGGCTGCACTGCGGCTCCCCTTCGCAATCGGGTTGTCTGCACTCATCGTAACCGTGTCGCCGCAGCTGCACTCGCAACCGGACAGCGCAACAACTGCTTCAAAGTGTGTGCGCCCCGCATTTGCGTTAAGCGTTTGCACGTTGAACCAGCTGGTGTGCACGTGGGCGCGGATTCGGCGCGGCGTCCCGCTATTCGGCACTTCATGTCCGATTGCTAGGCGAAGCAGGAGCGCTGTCGTAATGTGTTGCCGTAATGCACTCGACGATGGACGCCGAGGAGAAGAGCAAGGAAGAGACCTTCCACTACCCGGTCCGCCGGTCCCTGCTGCAGCCACGCGTGTGGGCGCTGTCCTTCGTCTACTTCGGCATGGTCTACGGCCTCTACGCCATGAGCTTCTTCCTCTCGACGATCATCGCCGGATTCCAGGAGTCCTTCGGCGTCGAGTACTCGATCGTCGAGATCGGCCTGATCACGGCCATCCCCTATGTCTTCGGCGCCCTGGCCATGTACTTCTGGTCCCGGCACGGCGATCGCACGGGCGAGCGTGTGTGGCACGTGGCCGTCCCGCTGTTCGTCGGGGGAGTGGCGATTCCCATCGCCCTCTACCTGTCCTCACCGTTCACAACGATGATCGCCGTGACGATCACCTGCATGGCGATCTGCGCCGCCCTGCCGACGTTCTGGCCGCTGCCGCAGACCTTCCTCGCCGGTGCCGGTGCCGCCGCGGGACTCGCACTCATCAACTCGCTCGGCAACTCCGCGGGCTTCTTCGCCCCCTACATCACCGGCTGGCTGGCCGACCTCACCGGCACTCAGAACGCGGGCATGTGGGTCGTCGACGCGGCCATGGTCGCCGCCGGCATCGTCACCCTCATCCTCCGGGCCGCGCCCGCCCCCGATAACCTGGACGTGAAGCTGAAGTGACGGCCCTCCGTCCGCCTTCGACCAACCGATCCGAGGAGCAGAATTGACGACCCCGACGTCCATAGCACCCGACTTTCCCGCCCTCGACCCGGCGGCACTCGACGGACTCGCCGCACGACTGAGCGACGGAGCGCTGACGACGGATCCCGATGTCATCGACGCCCACTCCAGCGACGAAGCCCTGTTCTGTCCGAGGGAAGGGGCGATCGCCCTGGTCAGGGCCACCTCGGCGGAAGACGTCCAAGAGGTCATGGCCTTCGCCAGTGCACATCGGGTGCCGGTCGTCCCGCAGGGGGCGAGGTCCGGGATCTCGGGAGGCGCGAACGCCTCACCGGGAGCGATCCTGCTCAATGTGTCGAAGATGAACGACGTCGTGGCCGTCAACGAGGCCGAGCGCCTCGTCACCGTCCAACCGGGCATCATCAACCAGGACCTCAAGGACCACCTCTCCCCGTTCGGACTGTCCTACCCGCCGGATCCCGGATCGGTGGCACTGTCATCGATCGGCGGGAACATCGCAACGAATGCCGGCGGACTCTGCTGCGTCAAATACGGTGTGACCAGGGACTATGTCCGATCGCTCACAGTCGTACTCGCCGACGGGACCATCACCACGCTCGGCCCGCAGACGGCCAAGGGTGTGGCCGGACTCGATATGCGCCATCTCTTCATCGGCTCCGAAGGCACCCTGGGCATCGTCGTCGAAGCGACGCTGCGCCTCGTGCCCGCCCTGCCCGAGCCGTTCACCGCGATCGCGACCTTCCCGGATGAGCGCAGCGGACTGCAGACCGTCGCCGACTTCATGGCCGGCGGCGGGGTGCCGAGCTTATTCGAATTCCTCGACGGGGCCAGCCTGCGCATGCTCAACGACTACGGCGACTTCGGCCTCGACGGCGATGCCGGGTCGATGCTCATCATGCAGGTCGACGACAACCCGACCGATGCGGAAGCCGCGATGTCGACCTTCACCGAGGTGGCCGAACGCTGCGGCGCCCTCGACGTTGCGTACTCGGACGATCCGAGCGACTCGGCGGCTCTCATCACCGCGCGGCGGATGATCCAACCGGCCTACGAGAAGTTCGCGAGCGCCCACGGCGGCGGTCAGCTGCTCGACGATGTCTGCCTGCCGCGCACGGCTGTGCCCGAATTCTGTGACCGGCTCACCGAACTGCGGTCATCATCCGGACTCGAGATCGCCCTCGTCGCCCACGCCGGCGACGGCAATATGCACCCATCGGTGTTCTTCGACTCAAGCGATGCCGCCGCGACCGCGAAGGCCGAAGAGGTGTTCGCAGAGATCATGCGCGTCGGCCTCGAACTCGGCGGCACGATCACCGGCGAACACGGGGTCGGGTTCCTCAAGCGCGCTTGGCTGCCGAACGAATTCGACGAAGGATCACGACGAATCCAGCTGGCCGTGAAGAACGCGCTCGACCCGCTGGGCATCCTCAACCCCGGAAAGATGCTCGCCGAGATCTGAGGGAGGCCGAGCCCTCGGACAAAGGGTGCACACGTCGCTTCGGCATGCCCGGAAGGCAGGGCAGAGCCGTCCTCTCGTCAGCTGGTGGCGAGCTCGCGCAGGGCTGTGACCGCATCCTCGATGAGTTCCTGCTGCGGGTGGCCCGGATCGCAGATCGCGTGGATGAAGCGGATCGGTTCGGGCGCTGTCAGCCGGATGATGGTCACTCCGGGAGTCAGAGGTTCGACACCGAGCCTGGGCAGTATGGTCAGCCCGAGGCCACGGCTGACCATGTGCAGCGCCGTGACGAAGCTGTGCGCTTCATGTTTGAAGTGCACTCTCACTCCTGCACGGGAGCAGGCATCGAAGAGGATCTTTCGGCACGGGCCGTCCGCCGTGTCATTGTCGATCCAGGAGTGACTCTCCAATTCGCCGAGACTCACTTCCTCACGAGATGACAGCGGGTGGTCCTCAGGAACGGCGACGACATAGGGATCCTCGGTGAGGAAATGACTCTTCACCTGCTGCGGAAACTCAGGGTTCTTCTTCTCCGAGATCACCACGTGCAGATCGGAGGGGAACTCGGTCCAGGGGCCCTCAGCCAGATTGAGCTGCACCGTGACATCGGGATGACGGTTCTCGAGGTAGGCAACGAGTTCCGGCAGCCACCGAGTTCCCGCCGTCGCGAAGTACCCGATCGACAGGTACCCGATTCGATTCTCATGCAGGTCGGCGATGCATTGGCCCAAGCGTCCGGAGCTCTCGAGCACGGAGTCGACGTCGGGCATGATCGCCGATCCGGTGTCGGTCAGGCACAGACCGCGTCCCTGTCGCTGAAACAGAGTCAGCCCCGTCTCCTGTTCGAGAAGTTTGAGGTGATGGCTGACCGCGGACGGGGAGAGCCCGAGATGCTGCGCGGCGGATCGGACGGACCCGGTGAGGGCGACCGATTTGAACGACTTCAGGTGAGCAACGGTGTACACATTCGAACCGTACGCACTTCGTGGACAGTTGTGCAATAGTGTGCGCTTTTCTTTCACAGTCAGGAGACGAATAATCGTGCCTATGAACAGATCAGCCCTCAGCATGCGAGTCGCGAGTCCGAATCCCCGCCTGACGACAGCTCCTCGTCTTCTCCCGTGGATTGCCGCCCTGCTCACCATGACCTTCTGGGCGTCGTCCTTCGTCGTCATCCGCGACGCCGGCGAAATCTTCTCTCCTGGTCCGATGGCGCTGCTGCGGGGCGCGTCCGCAGCCGTGGTGCTCTCCGCCTGGATGCTCTTCCGTCGTCCGCGGTTCCCTTCCGGCAAGGTCGTATGGCTGATTCTCATCCTCTGGGGCATCGCCTGGTTCTCTGCCTATGTCGTCGTCCTCAACGCGGCGGAACGGTCGATCGATGCCGGAACCGCCTCGATGATCGTCAATATCGCACCGCTGATCATCGCCGTCTTCGCCGGTCTCGTCTTCGGAGAAGGGCTGCCGAAGCGCCTGCTCATCGGCATCATCGTCTCTCTGCTCGGAATCGGGCTGATCACGGCCGCCAGCTTCACCGGCTTCTTCACTGTCGGCGGCCTTGTCCTCAGCCTCGTCGCCGCAGTGCTCTACGCCTCCTGCGTGCTGCTGCAGAAGCACTTCCTGTCCGGAGAGGACTCGGTGACCGTGACCTGGATGGGAATCCTCATCGGCGCGCTCGTCAGTCTCGTCTTCGCTCCCGGCCTCATCGACGAGGTGGCCGCAGCACCCGTCGAGATGACGCTGCAGATCGTCTACCTGGGGGTCGTGCCGACCGCCATTGCCTTCAACCTCTGGGGATATGCGCTCAAGCACCTGCCGGCGGGACTGCTCAGCTCGTCGAGTCTCCTCGTTCCCGCGATCGTTGTTGTGATGGCGTGGATCGTTCTCGGAGAGGTCCCGCCTCCGCTGGCCGCAGTCGGCGGAGTGCTGTGCCTGGCCGGCGCGGCTGCCGCGATCGGGCCGCAGATCATCGGAGCTCTGCGACGCTCGCCGGGTCAGCCCAGCAGGGTCTGAGAGTTCAGTCGGGCAGGGTCTGAGGGCTCAGCCCTCGGCCTTGCCCTGACGCCAGTAGCCCATGAACGCGATCTGCTTGCGGTCGACTCCGACTTCCTGGACGAGGTAGCGGCGCAGACGCTTGACCGGTCCGGCCTCTCCGGCGATCCAGGCATAGAAGGGGCGGTCGTCCTTGTTCGTGGCACTCGAACTGCCCTGAGCCGCCTCGGTGAGGGCTGCGGGAACATCCCAGAGGATCTCTTCGTCGATGTTGACATCGTCGAGATCCCGGACCTGACCACTCAGACCGCCGGTCGACCCCGCCGCTCCGGCCCCGACGGGGGTCCGGGTCTCCGCACGCACCGCCTCGCGGACGGCAGGTTCGAGCAGCTGACCGAAGTCGGCCTGCCCGCGCGGTAGCCATTCGACCTCGAAGCCGGTGGGAATGGTCATGTCGATGATGTCCTCGGCGCTCGGGACCTCGAGAACGGCCTTGCCCTGCGCCTGGCTGTCCTTGAGCGAATCGAGGATCGAGGCGATGGCGGGCACAGCGGTCTCGTCGCCGGCGAGGAGGATCTGATGGGCATCTCCCGGGGCGAACTCGATCCCGGCGCACGGAGTCTCCGAGGCACGGGAGGGACCGATGATATGGAGGCGGTGCCCCACCTCGGCGGCTTCGGCCCACTCGGCTGCCGGGCCCGAATGACCATGCTCATCGGTGTGGAGGACCATGTCGATGACGAGTCTGCGCTCGGCATCGTTCCATTCGCGCACGGTGTAGGTGCGCATCGCTCCGCGCACGTCGGGGCTGACCTGCAGCCAGGCCTGGTACCAGGACACTCCAGCGGCTTCCTGCTCGGTGAGGAATCCCGGCAGATCGAACTGCGGCGCAGCGGCACGCTGAGGAGGGATGACGAGTTTGATCCGCAGGTCACGAGGGTGGGTGTTCGGGCCGAATTCCCCGAGTCCCGCACCCCCGAAAGTCACCCGACGGAAGGACGGGCTGAGGTTGTCGACGGCGAGGACCTCTGCTTCGAAGGCACCGATGGGGGCTCGTGACACTGATTCTCCTTCGCCTCCCACGACCGCGCGGTCGTGAGGGCGTCCCCGCGGGGACGCGTTGTGTTCGTGTGTGCAGCTGTCGTGGATACGTCAACATCCGCAACGCTACTCTACTCTAATTTAGTAAGGCTAGCCTTTCCAAATAGTGCTACGGTGGTCCCGGCGTCACTACAGGCGCACCAGTTCCGTCCCTGCGGGGACGCCCACCGAAAGGCTCTCGATGCGTCGTCGTCAGCTCCTTGCCCTGTCCGTTCTCGCCCCGTTCGCCCTCGTCGGCTGCCGCGGCGAAGCCGATGGCGATGCGGGTGACGGCGCGTCTGGCACTGCGGGCAGCAACTCGAACTTCACGTATTCGCCCGAAGGCTATGACGGGCTGACGATCGAACTCGACCGTCCGGCGAAGCGCATCGCCGCGGACTTCTATTCGGCAGCCGGTCTCGCGCAGTACGGAATCACGCCGGTCGCGGTCTTCGGGTTCGGACAGAACGAGTCCCCGGGGAAGTCCTTCGACTCGGAAGGAGTCGAGGTCGTCGGCACCGATATGGAACTCGATATCGAGGCCCTCGCGGTTGCCGAGCCGGACATCCTCGTCGCCTACGGCAATGAAGCCGGCGACGGGTGGACCTGGTGGGACGAGAAGGTGAAAAGCCAGGTCAGCGAGCTCGTGCCGTTCGTCCCGGTCAAGCTCGGCGGGCAGGGCCCCGACGCGATGTTCGCTCAGTACGCGGCCATCGCCGAGGCGCTGGGCAAGGACACAGACACCGGCGCCATCGCGGACAAGCGGAAGGCCTTCGACGACGCTCGGGCACGCATCCGCAGCGTGGCGAAGAAGCAGGACCAGCTGACAGTGTTGCTGGCGAACTTCACCGCGGAGATCAACTACACCTCGAACTCCCTGGGCGTCGCCGAGATGCTCAACGAGGACGGGCTCACCCTCGTCGGCCCCGACGCTAAGGGAGAGAGCAGTTGGGCAGAAGTCTCCTGGGAGAAGATGTCGGACTACCCGGCCGACGTCGTCCTCGTCCACGACGCCTCGACCGACTACGAGGACAATCCGGTGTACGAGAGCCTGCCCGCGGTCAAGGAGGACCAGCTCGGCACCTGGGACGACAAACGCGCCTACACTTATGACGGCTACGCGAAATGGCTGAACGAACTCGCCGACGTCCTCGAACCCGCGAAGAAGATCGTCAAGAGCTGAGGCCCGCACCCCGCCGGGCTACGATCGGTGCATGACCGACCTGCCTGACGAACTCAGCACCGACGAGATCATCCGATCCCTGGCCTCGGGTACTCCGACCACGTGGCTCCGCTCCACCGGCACCGAGGCGGCCCTGCCCGACCTCGGTGACGTGATGGATTGCGCGGCAGCCCGGTTCGACCGCTTCGCCCCCTGGTTCGCCGAGACCTTCCCGGAGACGGCGACCATTCCGGCCGAGCTCGCATCAGCGTTCCCGGAGGCAGGCGGCGGGTTGATCGAATCGGCTCTGGTTCCGGCGCCTGCGGCGCAGCGCCGCCTCGGCGGTCTGTTCGGATCCGACTTGGGCGGACGGCTGTGGCTCAAACGTGACGACTGTCTGCCGGTGAGCGGGTCGATCAAGGCCCGCGGCGGCTTCCACGAGGTGCTCGAATTCGCCGAGGCGGTCGCCGCCGACCATGGACTCGACGCTCATGATCCCGCCACCTATTCGAATCGTGAGTTTCGTGAGATCGCCGCGAACCACCGCATCGTCGTGGGCTCGACTGGGAACCTCGGGCTGTCGATCGGGATCCTGAGCGCTCGCCTCGGCTTCGCCGCCTCGGTGCATATGTCCGCCGACGCCCGGGAATGGAAGAAGACGATGCTGCGCGACCACGGGGTCGACGTCATCGAACATGCCGGTGACTTCGTCGAGGCCGTCGAGGCCGGCCGTGCCTCGGCCGAGGCAGCCGAGAACACGCACTTCGTCGACGACGAGGACTCGGTGAGCCTCTTCGCCGGATATTCGGTGGCTGCCCTGCGGCTGGAGCGCCAGTTCGCGGCCGCAGGCGTCACCATCGACGAGCAGAATCCGCTCACCGTCTATCTGCCGTGCGGCATAGGCGGCGGTCCCGGGGGAGTGACCTTCGGGCTCAAGCGGGTGTTCGGCACTGCGGTGCGCTGCGTCTTCGTCGAACCGAGCCAGGCACCGGCGATGTTCCTCGGCGTGCGCACCGGTCGGCACAGCGACATCTCCGTGCAGGACATCGGGTTGTCCGGAGCCACTGCCGCCGACGGACTGGCGGTCGCCCGCCCGTCACGCTTCATCGGACCGACGATCGGGCCGCTCATCTCCGGGTTCGCCGCGGTCCCCGACGAGGTCATCCGGGCAGGAGTCGGCGTGCTCCATGAGACCGAAGGCATCGATGTCGAACCCTCTGCGACCGTCGGGCTGACCATTCCGTGGCGGACGGGTGACGCGGCGGCTCAGTCCCCGACCGGCGTCCACCTCGTGTGGCTCACCGGTGGGGCGATGGTCCCCGCCGACGAACGCGCCGCCTACGTCGACGAAGGACTGGGGCTCGTGGACCGGATCAGCAGCACCGCCTCGACGATCTTCATCGACTGAACGGCGTGCCCTGGGCCGGGTCACGCTGCCTCGGTCACCAGTCCCAGGGGTCGTCGCTGACGGTGATGACGATCTTGCCGTCGACGATCTCTGCCGTGCCGTTGAGGTCGAAGGTCACGGTGTCATCGAAGGGCTCGGACTCGTCGAACATGTCGTAGCTGCCGGTCACGAGCGCCTCACCGGAGGTGTTCGAGGAGATCAGCCACGCCGGACCGCCGTTCGGACCGGTCGCGTCCTCGGGGTTCGAATACTGGTCGGCGCCCATGGAGTCATCGGCGACGGTGACCGTCGGATATGACGAGATCGACCAGGTGAGGCCGGTGGCGTCATAGCTGTCGGCCAGAGAGGATCCGAACGGACACCCGTCGGGCTGGGCGACCGTCTTCTTCGCGCAGCTGTCGATAAGGGTCTTGACCTGTTTGTCGACCTCGCTGCGGAACGCGTCCGAGGGATGGGCGGCGAGCAGCGGCGTGTCCTCACCCTCCATGTTCGCGTCATCGCCGAGGAAGGCCCGCACCTCGACCGCGTCCGCGGTGATGAGATCGGACTTCTCGGCCAGGTCGATCGTGTAGAGACCGGGGAAGGCCGGCAGGGACAGTGTCGACCCGTCGCTGTCGACGTCGATTCCGTTGACCTTGACCTTCTTGAGGCCGGGAGTATCGACGGTGAGAGTGAGCAGGTCGGGACTCTTGAGCGCCCAGTCGTCGAAGAACACCGCCTTCTTTCCGGCTTTGTTCAGGGTCAAAGTGCTGTTGCCCTTGGAGCCGCCGACGTCATAGGTGACCGCGACCGTCGCCGTGTCTCCGGAGATCTCGGCATCCTCGACGGTGACATCGTCGGGCAGTGCCTTGGAGCCGCCGAGGACATCGTTGGTCAGCAGGGTTCGTGCTTCCTGTGGAACGTCGACGTCAGCGACCTCGAGGGCACCCTCGGCGTCGCCGTCCGAGAGCTCTGAGAAGTACTTCTCCACCGTCGCTTCGGGACCGAACATGTGTCCGTTGAGTTGGGTGACGACGATGAGTGCGGCCACGAGGAGGAGGACAGCACCTCCGGCGACGACCGATACGAGCGTCGTCTTCCTCTTGTCGAAGGGTTTGGCCGGGCCCGCATACGGCTGCGCGGCGTACATTCCCTGCGGAGCCGAGTGTGACTGCTGCCCGGCCGAACCCTGCGGGGCCGAATAGGCCGGCTGACCGGGGGCGCCCTGCGGATAGGCATAGGGCTGCTGGTCGGACGGTGCCGGATGCTGCTGCGGACCGACCGGATCCGAGAACTGCTGCGGACCCTGCTGTGGATGGGGCGGTTGGCCCTGCGAGTCGAACGTATTCGGCGATGCGGGCGGACTCTGATAGCCGGCAGGTCCCTGTGGCCCGAACCCGCCCGCCCCGTATGGCCCGACCTCGCCGGGTCCGGGGGCGACCGGCGGTGGCGTCGGAGCGGCGGCTCGAGCCAGATCGGGATGGACGAACGCGAACTGCGGTTCGCTCATGCCCAGGTACGGTCCCCAGTGCGGGTGCACGGTCCGTCCGGCGGCGATCCGTGCCACGGCGGGGAAGGTGAGGGCGAGCCGCGGGCCGAGGGTGCGCGAAAGCACCTCGATGATCCCGCCCCAGAGGGCGAAGATGAGGAACGTCCAGGCCAGGGGGCCGATCCCGGCACGGGCCGCACCGGATCCGCCGAAGAACATGGCCGCCTCGGCGGATCCGGACATCGACAGGTTCGCGGGGATGGCCAGCAGTGACAACAGACCCCAGACGAGGCAGAACGCCACCGGCAGCTTCCACGCATTCGACCACTGCTGCTTGTCCTGCTCGATCACGGTCCAGGCCGGACGCCGGGTGACGGTGGCGACGATCGTCGCGATCAGCACCGCGGCCGCGACGACGAGCAGGCCCAGCCACAGCAGACCGGGTGCCTCGCGGCTGAACAGGGTGAGGCTCTCGGAGAAGGTGTCAGAATAGGCGCCCAGGTCGCCCTGGGCGGTGGCGCTGATTCCGCCGAGGTGGGTCAGGGACGTGAGGATGAGGCCCATGTTGATAAACGTCAGCGGCACCAGCTGGCCCGGCATCTCGACGGACAGCGGCAGGACGGAGAGCGCGACGTTCGAGAACACGGCCACGGTGAGGGCGAGGTGGATCCAGGTCACCAGCAGAGGTGGGACTGCCCAGCGCAGGAATGGTGCACCGATCGCCTCGGTGCCCTTGAAATGCCCGGCGACACGGCCGGCGATGCTCGTGATGAGGATGACGAGCAGGGGCAGGAAGAACGATCGGGCGGTGACCGCCGAAAAGGTGAAGGTGAACGATCCTTCCTCTTCGAAGGCGGAAGCGCGGGCGGCGAAGATGACCTGGAGGAGGAAGAGCACAAGCGTCATCGCCAGGGTCGCGACCCCGATGCGGATCCACGTGGACACCCGGTTGGGCGCGGGGGAGCGGCGTTCGCTCAATTTCGTCATCCACCACAGCAGACCCACGGTGACGATGGTGACCACCAAGGGTGCGCCGGTCGTGAAGATGCCCAATTGGGCGTTGAAGCTGTCAGGGGCATTGATGTCCAGGCGCAGCGCGGCCGAACCGAACAGCGACAGAGCCATGAGCATGAATGGCAGGGCGTAGTTGAGGCTGTCGAGGTTGAGGCCGGTCTCCTCGGTCAGAGAGCCGAACTCCGACATCGACGTGAGGATGACGGTGAGGATGATGGAGACGATGATGCCGCCGAGGAGGGCGATCCCCGGCGGGATCAGCGCCGTCTTCCAGGTCGCTCCCTTTGCCAGCGCCGAGGCGAACTTCGACTTCGGGGCATTCGCCGGGTAGTCCGGCGGCGCAGGGTAGGGCATAGGGCCGGATTGGAAGGGGCTCTGCTGGTGAGGGGCGTGCTGGTCGGGGGCGTGCTGATAGGGCACCTGCTGGTAGGGGTCTTGTCGGTATGGGTCGACGGTCTGCTCGGTGGTGGGCGTGCCGTCTTCCGGCGGCGCCCAGCGAGCAGTCTCGCCGGTGGCCTCATCATCCTGAGGTGCGGGATCATCGGAGGTCTCGGCAGCGTCCGGAACCTCGTCTTCGGGGCTCTCCTGGTCCTCGGCGGTCTGATCCTTCGGATCCTCGGCGGCGGTCGGTGTCGTCTCGTCGGATTCGTCGTGCATACCCAGTCCTCAAGTGCAGTTGCCCGACAGCTCCGCAATGTAATTCAAATTGAAACAATCCACTGAGCAGATCAAGCATGTGTAGTTCACAACTTATATTAGGCTGTTAATGCAAGAGAAGTTCTCTATTAGGACTTTTTCTGAAATACGGCGTGATCTATCTGGAGTTGCGGATGAGTACGAACCCTCCCGGGCGCGGGGATGAGAACGAATGGGACGTCAACGACCGGTCGGGAAGCCAATGGTCCTCGCAGCCCGGAACTCAGCCGGGATCCCTGCCGAATCCGCAGTCAGGACCTCAGGCGGGCAACGGTTGGGGCACCCCTCCACCGCCTCCACAGTCACCTCAGCCGCAGCGCCCCTATATCCAGACCCCGCACTCGCAGAGCGGCCCGCCTCATCGCAGCGGTCAGCCTCCTCACCAGCAGAGCGGACCCTCCCCGGCTCAGGGCGCCCAGCCTTTCCCCGGCGGCTGCGCGGCCGCCAATGGAATGCCTCCACAGTCCGGCCAAGCTGCATACCAGCAACAGCCCTACGGCTACGGTCCGGGACCGTATCAGCAGGCCGGACCGCCAGCGCAGAAGAAGCGCGGCGGAATGATTGCCCTCTTCGCCGTCATCGTGATCGTTCTCGGTGTGGGCATCGGATGGGGTGCGGCGAAATTCTTCTCGAAAGATCCCGAGGACTCCGCCACCGTCGCCTCCACCGACGAACCGACAAACGCTGCCAGCGATGACGGTTCGGCTGCGGCCAGCAATTCACCCGAACCCACGGAGACCGAATCGGCGCTGCCCGACGACCCGAAGGAGGCACTCAAACAGCTCGCCGACTCCGATGGACAGACAGCGAAGAGCGAACTCAACGGCAAATGGGTGCCGCAGCTGAGTTCGAAGAAGGTCGGCCTCGAAGCCGAGGGAAAGACCTGGGACGAAGAAGCGATCCTCGAAGAATTCGAAGGGCTGCGCGAAGAGTTTCCCCGCGTGAAGCTCATCTGGTCCGGCGATTTCAGCAGCTTCAAAGAAGACAACTTCTGGGTCACCGTCGTCGGCATCGGCTACGACGACCCTGATGATGCTCTGTCCTGGTGCTCATCGCATGGCCTCGGCCCCGACAGCTGCTACGCCAAACAGCTCAACACCTCCGGCGGCCACGACGGAACGACCCGCCTGCAGGACTGACGGACTCTCGCCGAGGCGGCTCAACCGTGGATTCGCCGCCGATTGTTCACCGAGAACACCGCAATGCCGATGACGAGCCAGATCGCGCCGATGACCAGGGCCAGAGGATTCGCGCTGACGAGCACGGCGATGAGCAGTCCGGCGCCGATGATCGGAATGACGCCGTGATTGACCCAGTTCGGAGTCTCGCTGCCCTGCTTCTTCACGAGGAAGTAGCCGACCACCGAGGCCTGAAGGAAGATGAACGCCGTCAGCGCGCCGACGTTGACGATCGAGGTCAGCTGGTCGAGGCCATCGGCACGGGTCGCCGCCCACCCGGCCACGATGACATTGCCGCCGGCGGCCACGAGGATCCCCTTCCACGGCACACCGGTCTTCGGGGCCACCTCGGCGAGGAATTTCGGCACCTGACGCGACCGTCCCATGTCCATGAGGATGCGGGAGCCGGCGGCCTGACCGATCATCGCGGAGAACGCTGCGCCCACGGCCTTCGCCAGGGCGAGCAGCCAGTGCAGCCACGATCCCAGCGTCGAATCGACGGCTTCGTAGTAAGCGGCTCCCTCGAGTGCGGGATCGGCCTGCAGCTCCGCCGGGGTCAACGGTGAGAGCAGACTGCCCGCCCAGGTCTGCGCGACGAAGAAGACGCCGGCCAATACGAGGCAGATCAGCGTGGCCCGGCCGACGATTCGCGGCCCGCCCTTGGCCTCCTCGGAGAACGTCGCAAGCGAATCGAAGCCGAGATACGACAGCACGGCTACGGACACGGCCGCGAGCACCGCAGTCACGGAGAACGCATCGACCCCGGTCAGCGGGGTCAGCCATCCCCGCGTCGGCCCATGCTGGATGAGGTATGCGATGCCGAGGACGAGGACCAGGGCGAGGACGGCCACCTCGGCGAGGACGACCCCGGTGATCACCCGGGAGGCGACCTTGACCCCGGCGAGATTGAGCCCGGTGGTCAGCACGACGGCGACGGCCACGAACACCCAGACAGGCAGGGCCGGGAAGATCGAGTTCAGCGCGATCCCGGTGAACAGATAGGCGACCGAGGGGATGAAGAGATAGTCGAGGAGGATCATCCACCCGGCGACGAAGCCGGCCGGTTTCCCGATTCCCGCCGAGGCGTAGGCGAAGACCGTGCCCGCGCGGGGGACCTCCCGTGACATGCGCATATAGCTGACCGCGGTGAAGGCCATGACGATCGTGGCGACGGTATAGACCAACGCCACCGCACCGCCCGACCGGGCATCGAGAGTGCCGAACACCCCGACGGCGGCCGCCGGGCCGATGAAGACGAGACCGAAGAAGACGAGTTCGCTCAGGCCGATCGTCCGTTTGAGCGTCCCACCTCGCGCCGAGGCGGCCGTGCCCCCGGGTGCGGAAGTGTGAGTTTCGTTGTCGACCTGGTTGGACCGATCGTCGGCGGTCATATCGTCCATCGTGGTGCCCGTCTTTCGAAGTCTGTGCTTCAACTCTACGCGCAGGTCATGGCGTGGTTTCGAGTCCCCGATAGGATCGGAGGTTTCGAGTCCCGATAGGATCGGAAGAGACGAAGGAGGCCCGGATGACGTATCACCCGCAGATGATCCAGCCCGGTGGGTTTCCGCCGCAGGGCGTGCCTGCGAAGAAACCGTCCGTCGTGCCGGGAATCCTCCTCATCATCGCCGGAGTCCTCGGACTCGGCGTGGGGCTGTGCATCCTCGTCATCCCGATGTTCCTGTTCCTCCTCGGAGGCGGCGGCAACGTCGACGCCTTCGATGATTTCGCCTCCGGTTTCTACACCACCGGATTCGCTGTGGTCGGCGTATCCGTTCTGGTGCTGATCGCCGGGATCGTCCTCACCACAGTCGTCGCGAGGAAGCGACGCCGAATGCGACCGCAGGTCTGGATGGTCAGGCCCCCTGGCGGGCCGCCGTTTCAGCAGACTCCCGGAGGACCTCCAATGCCGAGGCGATGATCGGCTGAGCGCCCGAACCGCGGCGGATGCCCGAGAGGATCTTCCGCGACGGCACCGGATCACCGCGCAACGGCACACGCACCACATCGAAGCCGTCCGGCAGGCGTGCCAGGCGAGGAATGAGCGCGACCCCGAGCCCCGCCGAGACCAACGATGCCCCCGTCTCCCACTCGCGTGACTGGTGTGCCTGTTCCGGCTGGAAGCCGGCCGCCGCGCACGCCGTGCGCACCAGGCGGTGATACGGCGAACCCGCCCGATCGAGGATCCAGGATTCTTCGGCCGCCTCGCTCAACGCCACCGCCGACTTCTCTGCCAGACGGTGTCCCACGGGAACCAGCAGATCGAGGCGATCGCTGAATAGCGCCGACTGCTCGAAACGAGGATCGCTGCGTGGTGGCAGCGGGTCGGTGGCCACGACTACGGCGACATCGGCGTGGTCGGAGACGAGGAGGTCGAAGCACTCCTCGGGATCGGCTTCGATGATCGTGACCTCGGCGCCCGGGAACCGCTCCATCACCGTCAGGGCAGTCGGGGGAAGCAGAGCGGCCGCGGCAGTGGAGAATCCGCACAGACGCAGCCGCCTGGTGCGTGTGTCGAGACCGGTGCCGAGGCCGTCGAGCTCACCGCGGATCTCCTCCCACCGGGTGAAGAGCTCCTGCGAGCGTTCGAGGAGGAGCTGACCGGCACGAGTGAGGACGAGTCCGCGGCCGCGCGGTTCGACGACACGCACACCGAGATCCTTTGATAAGCCTCTGAGCTGGTGCGATACGGCCGAAGGGGTGTATCCGAGGCGGTGTGCCGCCTCGGTGAGGGTGCCGACTTCGGCAAGGACCCGAAGGACGTGGAGACGCGGATCGATCATGCAATAGTATTGCACGTTTCGGATGAAGAAGATTCGCTTTTCTTCAGCAAACCTCTGGCGGACACTGGGGGCAGGAGCACGAACTCCACGGTCGCGGTCGGCGAAGGGGCCGACAGCAGGCGCGGCCGAGACACGACGAGGTGGTGGACGAATTGACTCTGGCGCCAGAGCAGAAGCGGACCGATTCCAGCACGAGCGGACCCGCCGGGTCGGGTGCGGCTGCCGGATCCGCCGGGTCGGGTGCGGCTGCCGGATCGGGCGGGCACGGCAGGACTGATATCGATCGGCTCATCGACGAACGCGTGCCGGGCTATTCGCTGGCGGCACCGTTCTATATCAGTCCGGAGTTCTTCGCGCGCGATATCGAGGCGATCTTCGCCTCCACGTGGATCTTCGTCGCCTCTGCTGCCGAAGTGCCCGAGGCCGGTGACTATCTCACGGTCGACATCGGCGCCTACTCCGTCATCGTCATCCGCGATGACGACGGCGAGATCCGTGCCCACCACAACGTCTGCCGTCATCGGGGCACTCGGCTGCTGAACGACCTGTCCGGTTCGGTGGGCAACATCGTCTGCGGCTACCACCAGTGGACGTACACCCCATCGGGCGAGCTCATCTCCGCGGGCGTCCAAGCACCCGACTTCGATCGGACCTGCTTCTCGCTGCGCCCGGTGAATGTCCGCGTCATCGGCGGGCTGATCTTCATCTGCCTCAGCCCCACTCCACCCGATGACATCGACGAGGTGGCCGACGTCATCGAACCCTACCTGGCAGGGCATGACATCGCCGGGACGAAGGTCGCCGCGCAGAGTGACCTCATCGAGGACTCGAATTGGAAGCTCGTCATGGAGAACAACCGCGAGTGCTACCACTGCGAAGCCGGGCACCCGGAGCTGACCTGCACGTTCTTCCCCACCTACGGCTACGAACCGGAAGAGATTCCCAAACGCCTGCAGCCGGCCTACCAGCGCTACCTCGACGCCGAGAACCAGCTGCACGCCAACTGCGACCGCAACGGCCTGCCTTACGCCCTCGTCGAGGAGCTGAGCGGGCGACCCACCGGATTCCGGATCGAACGAGCCGCGCTCGACGGACAGGGCGAGTCGTACACGATGGACGGATCGGCCGCCTCGGCGAAATTGCTGGGCGATCTTGACACCTTCGTCCTGGGCCGGGCATCGCTGCACGTGCAGCCGAATATGTGGTTCCACGCGATGGGCGACCATGTGGTGACGTTCAGCCTGCTGCCGTTGGCCGAAGACAAGACGCTGGTGCGCACGACCTGGCTCGTCCACGCCGATGCGGAGGAGGGCGTCGACTACGACCTCGACAACCTCACGACGGTGTGGCTGAAGACGAACGAACAGGACGCGACCTTCTGCGAACGCGGACACCTGGGAATCTCGTCGCCGGCATATGTGCCGGGCCCCTACGCACCGACGGAATCGCAGGTCGATGACTTCGTCACCTGGTACATCGAACGTCTCAAGGCCCATCGAGAGCAGCGGACCGTGCAGTTGGGCAATGGGCAGTTGGAAGGAGTTGAGAGGCGATGAGGTACCGTCATTCGACATTCGCCCCGGCCGCGTCCGTGCCCGTGGGCAAGGCGACGTTCCGAGTGCCCACTCGGGGCGGGCGACCCGCACTCGCGGCCGCCGCCCCACCGGTCTTCGATACGGCAGTCGAGCCCGCGCTCGCCGCGCCGGTCGACCGGGTGCCCGCTGAATCAGCTGGCCCCGTGCTCGCCGAACTTCAGCTCGATCCCGAACTGCTCACCGGTCCCGTCGAGGTCACCGGCATCACCCAGGTGACCCACGACGTGAAGACCTTCGAGCTGCGGGCGGGATGGATGAACGCGGTTGACTTCGCGCCGGGTCAGTACGTGACGATGCGCATCCCCGAGCTCGGCCTCGAGCGCTGCTACTCGATCTCCTCTGCGCCCTTCGGCACGAACATCTTCACCATCACGGTCAAGCGCGTTCCCGGGGGAGTGGTGTCGACCCATCTGCATGACAATGTGCGCGTCGGCGATCGGCTGCACGTGGACGGGCCGTACGGGCTGTTCAGCACGAGCTTCCATCAGGCCGAACGTCACCTCTTCCTCTCAGCCGGCTCCGGAATCACTCCGATCATGTCGATGGTGCGCAGTCTGTTGGCCAGACAGGGAGGGTTCGGCACGGACATCGTCTTCGTCCACAGCGCCTCGTCGCCGATCGACATCATCTTCCGTGCCGAGCTCGAACAGCTCGCCGAGGTCGCCGGAGTCAGCGTCACCATTCTGTGCTCCAGGGATTCCGGGGCCGAGCCCTGGGCCGGTCGGCGGGGTCGGATCGATGCGTCCACCCTCGCCGAGGTGGTCCCCGACGCGGCCGACCGTGAAGCCTTCGTGTGCGGGCCGGGTCCGTATATGGATGCGGTACGGCCCCTGCTCGCCGAGGCGGGGGTGGCATCGGCGCGGATGCATGAGGAGTCGTTCGTCTTCGCCACTTCACCTGCTGATCGTTTGGCCAAGGCCGGTGCGAGAGCCAAAGCTGCCGGAGTCGGCGTCGTCGGCGGCACTGGAATGAGCCATCTCGTCGAGTTCGCGGCCTCCGGGCGCGTGGTCGACTGCGATGAGTCCACGACCGTCCTCGATTCTGCTCTGGACGCCGGACTGTCCTTGCCCTCATCCTGCTCGGAAGGCGCGTGCGGAACCTGCAAGTCCGTGCTCGTCAGCGGCGAAGTCGAGATGAAGCATGCGGGCGGAATCAGGCCGAAGGAGATCGCCGCAGGAAAGTTCCTGCCCTGCTGCTCGACTCCGGTGACCGACATCGTCGTCGACAGGTGAGCTGCCTGCTCAGTGCTTGAGCTTCGTCTCCTTCAGCCCATAGGTGCCCAGCACGTAGGGTTCGAAGCCGACGACATCCCGGCTCATTCCGTACAGTGCTCGCTGGTAGGCGATCGGTACGATCGGGGCCTCGTCGGCGACCTGCTGCTGGATCTGGGCGTAGAGCTCGTTCTGCTTCTCCGGATCCTCTTCGGCCACGGCCTCCTCCGCCCATTTCTCCACCTTGGGATTCGCGTAGCCATATCGGACTCAGGAAGCAGCTCCATCACGTATTACTAGACGTATCAAAGTTGGTCGTGGTCGCCGATGTTTGCTCAAGTCGGCACTTTTGCGATGGCTCTTTGGTCTAAGAATGTTCTGGTGAATGCACCTTGGATAACGACACCCGAAAAGCTTGCGCCGCTACAAATCGATACTTTAAAAGTTTTGAAGTCTGTCGGGTAAGCTCAATTTTGAATTTTAAATCGCATCTAGGCGGCCCGCCAGGCGGGTGTTTCTATTAGCAGGCGCTCCGGATGTTGAAATTTAACCCAATCGCAGACGCGGAAGTGCTCGAATATGACAACAATGTTGATTTGTAGTTACCTGATCGTAATACTTTGAATACAGCAAGGGGTGTTACTTGATGTAGCGTGAACGTGTCCAAATGAATCGATCAACATTTGCCTCGAGGGGGGACGTGAGGATGCGTATTATTGGCAATAAGCTCGCCGTTGCCGTATTGGTTGCGGGATTGGCTGCAGGTGGTCTTGGGTCGGCGGTTGGCCCTGCCCAGGCGTCGAAGGCTGGCGCTAACTCTAAGCAAGAAAATTGTGCTCAAGCCGGCTCCAGCGAGACCAGTACTGATATGAAACAGATGACTGGCAAGAGTGCCGAGGGGCTTATCGAGACCGTCTCTGAGGGAGTCGGTAATGGAACCTTCAATAGTCACGCAAAGTCATCGCTGTTGAATTTCAATAAGGGTAAAGTTTACAAAGTAACTTCCGGCGATAAGCAATTCACATCTGTCACGATTCCGGTGGAGGGAAAATACGCCACCACCAGTAATTTGACTGTATTGTTTGATGGCGATGGTAAGAAAGTCAATTATAGTGAGGTTCTCTACACCCAAGGCGATAATGGCAAATTTCACCTAGCCAAGTATGAGAATGGCAAAATTACTGAGGATCGAAACACGGATATTTCTTACAAGACGGATTCTCAGATTAGCGCAGAGAGCAAGAAGGGTGTCTCGGGAGAGCTCTCTACCCAGAAGAGCACTGGAGACAAAGTAGCTTGCGTTGCGAGCGTCCTTGGCGTGTCTGGCACAGTTGGGTATCTGATTGTGGGTGCATGTGCTGGTGCTTGTGCGGCGGGTGAAACTGGTGTGACCATTCCTGTATGCGTGGCGTGCATCGGCGCGTACGCGACTGTCGGTGGTGCGTCAGTGACAGCGGTTGCCAACTGCTTTTGAACGAGAGCGAGAGTGGAATGTCGAAGCCATATGCGCTGGCAGGGCTGATATTTGGGCTGGCAGTGTCTGCAGGAGTCTTCATTGTATTGTTGCCCGGTCTGTTCGATAATGCCTCTTCGGGGCGAGTCTGGGTCACTTGGGTGATATTCGGTATTGCTGTGGTCTTCGGGTCAGGGTTGCTCTTGGCGCGACGGCGACTCGGATAGGCCCAGTTATAGATTCCGCTCTGGGGGTCAACATTTGTTATGTGGGGTGCGTGTGGGGATACTAGCGTGTCGCTCAGTGCCTGACCCGACTCGATCGTCCGCATCGATGTTCCCGTCGATGCGGACGATCGTTTTTATCGGTTATGTGTGCGGAGAAATCGGGGTGTTCGTCTTGGAAAAGCAGACGCTCTGCTGAAATGCAGTTTGCCCAACAGCGGAATCTCTCAATAATCAGCAGCGGTCGTTCTCGATTCCGAAATGACGTAGTTGTTCACGCCACCTCACCGCAGCACGAAGCCGGGCACGAGATCATCGAGCGGGTCGACCTCGAACGTCGAGGTGGCCACCCGGTGGGCGCTGCCGGTGACGACCGGGATGACGCCGTCGGCGGTCTCTTCGAGCACTCGCGCCCGGAATCGCGTGCCGACGATCGACTCATGGACGAGCGTCTGCCTCGCGCCGAGCTCACCGGTGGCATGGAGAGCGGCGACCCGAGCCGCCGTTCCCGATCCACACGGTGAGCGGTCGACCTGACCGTCGGCGAAGACTGTGACATTGCGCTGATGCAGTTCACCGCTGGGCAGCGAGCCGAACCGGTCGACGAAGATCGTGCCATAGACACCGGAGAGCCGGTCATCCTCGGGGTGTGCGGTGTCCGGATGACCGGCGAGACCCGCCTTGATCTCCCGGCCCACGGCGATGAGCGCGGTGAGGTTCTCGGGCACGACTTCGCAACTCACCTCACCGAGGCGGCCCACCTCGTCGGCCTGAGAGGAACCGGCGGCGGCACCCAACTGAGCGGTATCGACGAGCGCGTAGACCGCCCCGCCCCACGCGAGATCGACAGTGACCGGCCCCAGGCTGGTGTCCACTGTGATCCCCGAGGCGACGAGCCGGCTGGGCACGTTGACGAAGTCCACCGAGGCGGCCCGTCCCTCGGCGTCCGTGTGCACCTGCGCGCGAACTTGACCCGAGGGCACGTCGATCGTGACCTCCGTGGTCCCGGACGGATCGATGGCGACGATTCCCGACGACACCGCCCAGGCACCCAGCGCCATCGTCCCGTGGCCGCATGCCGTGGAGAAGCCGTCCTTGTGCCAGAACAGGACCCCGAAATCGGCACCGTCGTCATCGGGTTCGGTGATGAAACCGCCGTACATGTCCGCATGCCCGCGCGGTTCGAGGCACAGCAGCTTGCGCAGATCATCGGCCGGCGAACCGGGTACGGCCAGTTCCCGACGCTGCGCCACACTGCGACCGGGGATCTCGACCGGGGGTTCGGCGACGATCCGGAAGGGTTCGCCGCCGGTGTGGAAGTCGACACTCGTGCAGACCGTCGTCACCCCTGTGCTCACAGCCCCATTCCCACTCTCAGCCCTTCCAGTACCGCCGCATGCACATTGCGGGAGGCGACGGCATCACCGATCCGGTACAGCGCGAACGGGTGCCCCGTCGCGGCGGAGGTGGTGGCCTCGGGATCCGGACCGGGTTCCGGCTGCGGGCGTCCGTGGACCCACGCCTCGAGATCCGTGGCCCCGTGGTTCGACGACTGCGACTTGAGCTCGAAATAGACCTCATCGTTGGGCGTCGTCCCGAAGTCGACGACCACGGCATCGGTGACGACCTCCGTCTCCCGATCCGAATAGTCGTTGCGCAGCATCGCCACGATCTCTTTGCCCTCGTTCCGCGGCTTCGCCGTCAGACGCTCGCCGAGGCGGACCCCGACTCCGAATTCGGAGAACACCTGCAGATACGCGGGGGAGTTCATCGACCCCACGTCGATGCCGATCGTGCGTTCGGGGCTGACGTAGGTGACCTGCTGACCGGCCCGAGCCAGGCGTTCGACGGCGTCGAGGGCCGGGTAGAACCCGTGGTCGTCGAAGACGAGCACCCGCTGCTTCGACTTCAGCCGGTCGTCCATGACATCCCAGACGTCGAAGCTCGGACCCTGCTCACGGAAGGGATACCCGGCATCGGGAACCCCGCCGGTGGCGACGATGACGACGTCGGGGCCGAGGCCGAGGATGTCGGCCGCCTCGGCGAAGGTGTTCAGGCGCAGGTCGACACCGTGCTTCTTACACTGCTGGACGCGCCAGTCGATGATGCCGATGAGGTCGCGGCGCCGCTGCGAGCGGGCGGCGATGCGGACCTGCCCGCCGGGAGCGTCCTCGGCCTCGAGCACGGTCACCCGGTGCCCGCGCACGGCCGCGACACGGGCGGCTTCGAGTCCGGCGGGACCGGCGCCGATGATGACGACATGCTTGGGCCCGGTCGTGACGTCGTGGGGAACCTCCTGCGGCAGATCGGCCTCCCGCCCGGTGGCGGGATTGTGGATGCAGGTGGCCGAACCGGAGGTGTAGATCGAGTCGAGGCACATGTTCGCGCCCACACAGGGGCGGATATCGTCCTCACGTCCTTCGGCGACCTTGCGCGCCAAGTGCGGATCGGCCAGCTGCGCCCGGGTCATCCCGACCAGGTCGAGGCACCCGTCGGTGATCGCGAACCGAGCGGTCGCGGCATCGGAGATGCGCGCGGCGTGGAGGACAGGGATGTCGATGGCCTCGCGGATACGGCGGCACGTCTCGAGCCAGGGTGCCGAGGGCGTGCCCATGCCGGGGATCGCCTCGGCGAGCTGACGGTCCGAGTTGATCATCCCGACATTGAGGTTGAGGAAGTCGATGCCGTGATCGGTGTAGGTCCGCAGGATCTCGGTGGCTCTCGCCTCGTCCATTCCGTCCTCGCGGCGCTCGTCGACGGCCATGCGGATGCCGAGGACGAAATCATCCGGGACGACCGCGCGCACGGCATCGATGATGCGCATCGGGAACTTGATGAGATTGTCCAGTTCGCCGGAGAACTCGTCGTCGCGGTCATTGAGCCACGGGGCGAGGAAAGAATCGAGCAGGTGACCGGCGTGCATGACCTCGAGCCCGTCGAATCCAGCGGCCGCCACGCGTTCGGCAGCGGATGCGAAGTCTGCGACGATGCGATCCATGTCGAAGTCCTCGAGCGCCTTCGTGAAGGACCGATGCGCGGCCTCCCGGGTCCGAGAGGCCGAGACCAACGGCAGCCAGTCGCCGGCGAAGTTCGAGGACCTGTGGCCCAGATGGGTCGCCTGGATCATGATGGCCGTACCCTCGTCGTGGCAGTCGTCAGCGATCGCGGACAGCCACGGAACCACCTCGTCGGTGGACAGGTCGATATTGCCGAACGCGGCGGGGGAGTCCTTGGACACGATGGCCGAACCGCCGATCATCGTCAGACCGACACCGCCGCGGGCCTTCTCCCGGTGATAGAGGCGGTAGCGGTCCTTCGGCATGCCGAGCTCGGTGTACGCGGGCTCATGCGAGGTCGAGACGATGCGATTGCGCAGCGTGAGCCGGCCGAGCGAGAAGGGCTGGAGCAGCGGATCGGTGGACGTGTCCGTCGCGGACATCGTCGGTGCGGGTGTGCCGGACGCGTCTGATGCTGGTGTGCCGGATGCGGGGTCGGCGGCCATGGGTTCCTCCTTCATTGCAGGAACGTCACTGTGGGTATGACTCCGCGTGGGAGTCCGGGCGGGTAATCGATTACCGACTACCTGCTTCCATGGTGCGATCTCACGGTTATGCTGTCAATAGGCGACCGGCAGATCGTCGCCGCACACATCGCTCTGGAGGAGGTGTGCGGTTTCGGACTGCTGACCACGAATCGAAGGGGAGCGTGAGATGGATCGAGTGAGAACACAGTCCGAATCGCTGCGCGAGCAGGCACTGGGCATCATCCGCGACGCCATCACCGCCGGTGAGCTCGCCGAAGACAAGATCTATTCGGCTGCTGGCCTGGCCAAGCAGCTCGGCATCTCACTCAGTCCCGTACGCGAGGCGATGATGGCGCTCGTGACCGAAGGGACCGTGGAAGCCGTCCCCAATCGCGGATTCCGTCTGGTCACCGTCACCGAGGCGGACCTCGAGGAGATCATCGCCATCCGCGTCCTCCTCGCTGTCCCCGCCGCCCGCAGTCTGGCAGAGGCCGGCAGTGATGACATCGTCGGTCGCGGCCAGCGGGCCGATGCGGACGCGACGAGCGAATCGACGACCAAGGCGGACGCGGTCACCCGACTGCGCAGCCTCGCCGAGGCGACCGTCGCGGCGGCCGAGGACGGTGACGTGGCCAAGTTCTATACGCAGGACCGCAGGTTCCATGAGGCCCTGCTCGAGCACGGACTCGGCGGGCGTGCCGCCGCGATCAGCCTGCGCCTGCGCGATCAGTCGCGCCTCTACCGGCACCAGGACCAGATCGGGGCCATCGCGGTCGATTCCGCTCGCGAACTGCCGCGGATCGTCGACCTCATCGAGGAAGGGAACTCCGCCGAGGCGGCCGACCTCGTCACGTCGAACCTCTACTTCTTCAAGCGCGTCCCGGCTGACGCCGACGGCTGAGCCCCGGCGCGCTCGGCGGCGCGCTCGGCGGTGTGTCAGTACCCGCGGGTTCAAAATTCATACGCACTGATCAAGATCACCACGTATGAATCTTGAACCCGCTCATGCATGCACTCACCGCTCATGCACTCACCGCTCAGGTGCAGACCTCGTTCAGGCGGGTGCCTTGTCGGGGTCGGTGTCGACGATCGGCATGGACTCGATGTCCATGTCCGGGTTGTCCGCCTGGGTGCGAGCGAGCTCTTCGGCCTCTTCGTGGGTGTTCACCGTCGGGAACGAACCCGGCAGCGGCCGGTGCGCCGATTCCTTCATGAGCAGCACTGCGACGAGTGCGACGACCGAGAAGAACATGATGTAGAACGCGGGCATGTACGAGTTGCCGGTGACATCGATGAGAGCCTGGGCGAACAGCGGCGTGGTGCCGCCGAACAGCGAGACGCCGAGGTTGAACGTCAGGCCCATCGCACCGTAGCGCGACGCGGTCGGGAACAGCGCCGGCAGTGTCGAGGCCAGGCAGGCGATGTAGAACCCGGCGGGCAGGGCGACCATGAACAGAGCCACCATCACTGCCCACATCTCACCGATCTGCATGACGGCGAAGGCGGGGACGATGAGGATGATCGTCATGATCGCGGCCGTGAGGAAGACGAATTTCCGTCCCAGCTTGTCCGAGAGCTTGCCGATGAGCGGCAGGCACAGCGACATGATGACGAGGACCGGGATCGTGGCCGCAGCCGCCTGGACGTTCGAGACCTTGACGGTCTCTTCCAGGTAGGTGGGCATGAAGCTCGTCAGGGCGTAGCCGACCGTCTGGGAGCCGGCGACGACGGCGATGCCGATGAGGATCTCTTTCCAGAAGTGGCGGATGACGCCGAGGAGGCCGTGCCGGGCGTACTTGTCGTCCTTGACCTTGATGTCGCGGCCGGCTTCCTCGCTCGATTCGAAGCTCGGGGTCTCCGGGATCTTCAGACGGAACCAGATGGCGACGGCGCCGAGCGGGATGGCGATGAGGAACGGGATCCTCCAGCCGCCGTCGAGCATGGCGTTCTCGCCGTGGATGGAAGTGGTGATCACGGTCGTGATGGCGACGGTTCCCGCACCGGCGGCGAAGCCGAGGTAGGAGCCGACATCGAGCCACGAGGCCCAGTAGCCGCGGGACTTGTCCGGAGCGAACTCCGAGACGTAGGTGGTGGCACCGGCGTACTCGCCGCCGGTGGAGAAGCCCTGGATCATCTTCAGCAGGTAGAGGGGGACGATCACCCACAGGCCGACCTGGGCCGCGGTGGGCAGGACGCCGATGAGGGCGGTGGCGGTGGCCATCGTGGCCATCGTGAAGAACAGGACCTTCTGGCGGCCGATCTTGTCACCGAGCGGGCCGAGCACCATGCCGCCGAGCGGGCGGACGAGGAAGGACACGGCGAATCCGAGGAGGGTCACGAGCAGACCCATCTGTCGGTCCATGCCTTCGGTGAACACCGACGTCATCGTCACGGCCAAGTAGCCGTAGACGCCGAAGTCGAACCATTCCATGAAGTTGCCGACGGTGGTGCCGCCGATGGCGGTGCGGATCGATTTGGTTTCGACGACGATGCAGTCATCGGCCTCGAACCGCTTCTGCTTCTTTATTGCACGCCGTTCCTTGCGGGTCGGCTTCTTGTCTTTCTGCGCGGATCTGTCGTGGCCTTCTGACATCAGTGGTTCCTCGTTTCAGCTGCTGCTAAGCAAGTTGCAGGGCCGAGTCGCCGGAATGGTGCGGACTCTGCGCGGCAGTTGCTGTCGGATTTCGACAATGCAGAACATCCTTGCGTGGTGCTCTGGGAGTGTCAATAAAAATTGTGACACAGTTCACGACGAATGCGCCCGAGGGTAGTTACCTGCGTTGGAAATCGCCCAGTGGTCCAGAAAATACGCAATGAAGATGTTGTCTAATTGGCAGTCTCACTTGTCCAGTGGCGTTGCCGACCGAGGCCGCCGGGAGCGGCAGGGGCGGTGACTGCGCGCCGATCAGTTCCTGACGACCCGATAGGTCTCGAGCCCGGGATCGGCGGCGCCGCGGACGTGTCCCGACGGGCTCGCGGCCACGGCCTGGAGGAAGTCGACGGTGTCGGCGGTGATCTCCTCGCCGGGCAGGACGTTGGGGATTCCGGGTGGGTACGCGGCCAGTGAGCTCACGCTCACCCGTCCGACCGCCTCGGCGGCGGTGACGAGTTCGGAATCGGCGAAGTACGCCTCGCGCGGGGTCATCGCCAGTCGGCCGGCCGTGGGCAGCGGCGGGAGGCCGGCGGCAGGGGTCGTCGCGGTGGCGGAGTCTGCGGTTTCGAGGCGCAGAGTCTCCAGGGCGTCGACGAGGCGGCCGATGTCCGGGGACTTTCCGATGCCGATGAGGGCGACGAGGGTGGTCGCCGTCGACATTTCGGGGAAGATGTCGAAGTCCTCGGCCAGACGCTTGCGCACTGTGTGGCCATCGAGTCCGGTGGCGGTGATGTCGATGGGCAGGCGGAACGGGTCGATATCGACGACGTCGGCATGACCGAGGAACTCGCCGGACAGCAGGTGGTAGCGGTCGGTGGCCTCGATCTGCGCACGGATATGGCGGATGTTCTCCAGCGAATCCGTGATCGCCTCTTTCGAGGTCATGAGTGCGCGGCGGGCCAGGTCGATCGAGGCCATGAGGTGGGCGTTCTCGCTCGTCGAGGCGGTCATCATGAACGCGCGTGCCAGCGCCGGTTCGAGGCGATCGGCGAACTCGGTGTCACCGAGGTGGAGCAGTGCGGACTGAGTGAGCGAACCGGCGAGCTTGTGCGTGCTCATGATGACGATGTCGGCGCCCTGGGTGACAGGGGACGCCGGCAGGTCCGGGTGGAAGCCGAAATGGGCACCCCACGCGGCGTCGATGATCAGTGCCGCACCTGCTTCGTGGGCCACCTCGGCGAGGGATTCGACGTCGGCGACGGCACCGAAGTAGCTCGGGGTCACGAGGTAGACGGCGGTCACCGGCTCGGGGTGATTGCGGATGGCCCGGCGCAGTGCGTCGGGGGTGACGCCGTGGGCGATGCCGTTGACCTCGTCGACGTTGGGGTAGACGAAGCCGGGGTTGAGCCCGGCCAGCACGATGCCGTCGATGAAGCTCGAATGCGCGCTGCGCTGGGCGACGACGCCGGAACCGAGGGTGCCGACGGCCAGGGCGGCCATGCGGTTGCCCTGAGAGGAGCCGTTGGTGAGGAACCAGGTGCGGCGGGCGCCCCAGGCCTCGGCGGCCAGGCGCAGAGCTTCGTCCTTCGGGGTATCGACGCCGAGGTCGATTCCGTCGAAGAGCGGGGGGATGTCCAGGGAGAGGGTGTGCTCGCCGAAGAATTCGGCCTGACCTGCGGAGATGCCCTCGGTCGTGCCGCCGTGTCCGGGAGTGGACAGGAACAGCGAATTGCGGTCGGCCGCATACGCCAGAGCTTCGGCATAGGGTGCGCGGGACTGCGTGAGGGCAGGATGCGTCGCCGACCCCGAGGAGGAGTGCGGGGCCGGGGGCATGGGGGAGTCCTGGTGCACGGTCATGTGTCCAGAGTAGAGAGGTGAGCGGGTATGGGAGAATAGCAACTTTCCTCCCTTGCTCTATAGTCAGTATTGAACTCGATGGAGGAGAGCAATGGAACCTCTGGACACTCGCGGACTCGTCGCCCTGCGCGCCGTCGCCGAGGCCGGATCCGTGGCCGCCGCGGCGACGGCGCTGTCGTGGAGCCAGCCGACGGTCAATCATCATCTGCGCAACCTCGAGCGCAGGCTCGGGGCTACGCTCATCGACCGCTCACCACGCGGATCGCACCCGACTTCGGTGGGCAGCCTCGTCGTCGCACGGGCCACGGAGATTCTGGGGCTGTGCGACCGCCTCGGCGCCGAGGTGGCGCTGTGGCGGGAATCCCAGGCCGTTCCGGTGCGAATCGGGGCGGTGCCCACCGTCGGAGCCCGCGTGATCCCCCGGTTGCACGATCAGCTGCAGGTCCGGCCGCGGTGGCAGACCCGCGACGAGGCGGTCGCGGGCGAGCGGACCGAGGTGTTCACCGCGGCCTTGGACGTGACGATGGACGAGCACGCGAAGCTCGTGTCCCGGCTCGAATCCGGCGACCTCGACCTCGCGCTGCTGGTCTCGACTGACATCGACCGAACGTGGATCCCCGCGACCCTCAATGCCGCTCACCTCTATTCGGAACAGCTGCACCTGTGCGTGCCGCGCTCGATCGGCCCGATCGAGCGTGACTCCCACGGCATGCCCGACCTCGCCGTGCTCGTGTCCCAGACGTGGGCGTTCAGCATCGATCCCGGGGATGCCATCGACGAGGTGGTCAGATCCTTCTGCCTGTCCGCGGGCTTCGAACCGCGGGTGGGGATGCGGATGGACGATTACGCGGCCATCAACCGGATGATCTCGGCCGGTCTGGCGGTCGCGATGATCCCCGAGTCCTCCCTGTCGACCGACCCCGACATCGAGGTCATCCCGATGCCGTTGAGTGCCTGCCGGCGCGATGTGCTGCTCGTGTCCCGGTCTCGGTCGGCCGCCTCGGCGGGGTCGCGGGCCCGGCACGATCCGATCGTGGCCGCCCATGATTCCGCCGTCGCCGAGGTGGTCGCCGACATCCGCACGGTCACGGCGCAGTGGCGGTGATCGCAAACGGCGATTGCTGACGCGAAGCTGAGAAGTCGACGCGGATGGTTAGGGTAGGCTCACCAATGTGACAATCTCTCCGAATGCCGTCCGCACGCCCATGCCCACCCGTCGTTCCCTCCTCGGAGGGGTGGCCGGACTCGGATCCGCGCTCCTCCTCTCCGCCTGCTCGAGCGGCGGTTCGTCCTCGCCTGAGTCCTCCGCCTCGGCGAGGAAGGACGGGGCACCGAGCCGCATCGTCGCGACCTCGACCGGCCACCTCGACCACTGCCTGGCTCTGGGGATCATGCCGGTGGGCATGACGGTCGCCGTGGCCGCGGCGACGAACAGCAGCGGGATCCCCGACTTCCTCAAGGGCGAGTTCGGTGCGGACTTCGACCTCGATGCGATCGAAATCGTCGGGGAACGAGCGAACCCCGACCTCGAGAAGATCGCCGAGCTCGAACCCGACCTCATCCTGTCGAACAAGCGTGCTGAGACGCAGCTCGAACAGGAGCTGACGGGCATCGCCGAGGTGGTCAAGACGAACGGCGGGTCGGAGAACTTCAAAGACGATCTGGGGATCGTCGCCGAGGCACTCGGCGAAGAGGCGAAGGGCCGAACGCTGCTCGAGGACTATGAGAAGCGGGCGCGGGAGTGGGGGAGGAAGCGCGGAACGCAGGAGAGCGTCTCGCTTGTGCGGTCGAAGGGGGATCAGTACCTCTACTTCGGCAAGCACTCCCTGGCGAGCATCGTCGCCGAGGACTCCGGGCTGATCCGCCCCGAATCCCAGCGCTTCGACGACAGGCCCAGCCATGAGCTCTCGCTGGAGAAGGTCGAGCTGCTCGACGCCGACTGGCTCTTCCATGCCTTCCCCGAGGGCAAGGCCAGTCCCACCGAGTCAGACCTGTGGAAGGAGCTGGACGTCGTCGAGGCGGGGCACGCGTTCCCCGTCGACGTCGACCCGTGGTTCCTCAACGCTTCGGTCGTCGCGGCGAACCGGGTGCTCGACGACATGCAGAAGTTCATGGCCTGAGCACTGTGCACGCCGCAGGACGCGTGCCTTACAGGGCAAGGATCGCAGGCACGGTGAGCACGGCGACGTAATAGCCCATGAACTGGACGCCGGCGTGCATGCCGATCATCCGGTTGAACAGTCCCCCGACGAGGCCGACGGTGATCGTCACACCGAGTGCCAGCAGTCCTCCTTCGTAGAGGCAGATGACGCAGATGAGGGCCGCGAACCCAGCGATGATCGCCTCGTGTGAGACCGATCGCATCACCCAGGTCGCCGCCCGATGGGCGTTCGTCATCACGAACGGGTAGGCGATGACGATGGCGATGACCGCCGCGATCACGGCGAAGAGGGCGAACTGCCCGGTCGTGAGCAGATCGTGGAGGTTGTTCGTCGTTCCCGCCTCGGCATCGAGGGTGTAGACCGGCGGAGCGTTGAACAGCGGTGCCGCGGGACCGGCGGCCACGGGTGAGAGCGGCAGGCCGATGGCGATGAGGGGAATGAGCGTCTCGGCGATATAGGTCGATTCGGTGGTCGCGTTGCGCACCGTGGCCACCGTCGTCAGCCGGTGGAAGCCGTTCTTGATCCGGCTGCCGGCGATCTCGCCCATGAGCACGGCCATGGCCACGGGTGAGAAGACGAAGGTCGCCGAGGTGATCACCGCAGATCCGGTCGTGTACGTCAGCTGGGTGCGGTCGAGGACCGTGAAGGGGTTCGGGATCCGGCCACCGGAGCGCGGAACGTCGGGGGCGAGGGCGAATTCGCGCTTGCCCTCCTGCCGCATCGCCTTCCTGCCCGCGGGGGACAGTCCCGCGAACAGGTCGAAGATGAGCGGGCCGGTGGCGATGCCGAGGAAGAACGACGTCGTGAACGTCGCGTCCTTCTGGTCCAGGATGAACGCCTGCAGGCCGCTGATGAGCAGGACGAAGGCGGTGAGCGCAACGACGGCGGCGAGCTTTCCCTTCGAGGTGTACGCGACAAGAACGGCTGCCGCCACGAAGATCCACGGAGCCGCGGACTCGATGCTTTCGGCGAACGGGGTGAGGACGAGAGCGAAGAGGATGGACAGCGGGATCGCGATGATCACAGCGATGACACCGCCGGAGATCGCCTTCTGCAGTGCCAGGTGAGGCACTCCCAGGGCGCGCAGCAGTTGGGCCTCGCGCAGCATCGGCACCGCGGTGGTGTCACCGGGGATGCCGAGCAGGGTCGTCGGCACGGCGTGGGAAATGTGTTTGGCGATGACCGCGGCGAGGAAGAAGGCGATGACGCCGGCGGGCGGGACGCCGAGGAGGATGACGAGCAGAGCGATGGGGGCGACTGTTGCCGTCTCATCCGTGCCGGAGATCAGGCCGATGCCGGTGAACAGCACGGCGGCGAGCACGGCCATGCCGATCGCCCAGAGGATGGGCTCGAGGAGGTCTGCGCTCACTGCTGTTCGTCCGTCTCCCGAGCGCTGCCGCCGTCATCGGCAACGTGGTGCCGATGGTTCTCGAGGAGGGCGTCGAAGAGACCGAGCGCCCGCACTTCGGCCTGCACCGCCTCGGGGAGTTCGCGCGGGTCGCCGAGGTCGCCGTACTCCTCGACGATCTCGTCGATGATCTCCTGCCGGCTGCGCGTGTCGGTCGTCGGGCTCGTGATCACGCGTTTGGGCTTGAACAGGAAGCCAGTGATCACGGCGCCGAGGATGCACCCGAGAATGCCGAAGAGCAGAGCATAGGAGTGGCCGAGTTCCGTCTGCCCGGCCGCGGCGAAGAGATGGTCGGCGACGAGATAGGCGGTGACTGCGATGCCGACGGAGATGGCGATGCCGCCGGTGAGGTGGCGGGAGTCGACGGTGTCGTTCCACACTTCGATGAGGTGCGGCATCCCTACCCGCCTTCGGCTCGATGGTGATTGTTACTGAGTCAGGATACCCACCTCAGAGACGGTGCCGGACGGAAGCCGTGGTGCCGGACGGTTCGATGTCCGCCCGGCACCACATGATTCTCAATGAGGCGCTCGCCCTTTTTGATGACGCGGTCTCGTCGGTTCGGCCCGTCAGCCGGCTGCGGGCGATGCCGCGTGCTCGGTTTCGCGCACCACGGGCAGCTCGCACGTCGTCGGAGCGACCTGCCGGTAGCCGGAGAGGAACGTGTCGAGGCGTTCGATCGCCTCGGTGAGCACCTCGACCGACGGCAGGGTGACGAGTCGGAAATGGTCGGGCTTCGGCCAGTTGAAGGCCGTGCCGTGGGAGACGAGGATCTTCTGTTCGCGCAGCAGATCGAGGGCGAACTGCTCGTCGTCGGTGATGCCGAACTTCTCGACATCGAGCTTCGCGAACATGTACAGCGCACCGTCGGCGCGGTGGGCCGAGACGCCGTCGATCGAATTGAGCCCTTCATAGGCGACCTGCATCTGCGCGCCGAGGCGGCCCGTCGGCAGAACGAGATCATCGATCGACTGCTTCCCGCCCAGGGCCGCTTGGATCGCGTGCTGGGCCGGAACGTTCGAGCACATGCGCATATTCGCGAGCAGCTTGATGCCCTCGAGGTAGCTGTGCGCCTCGTCCAGCGGTCCGGTGATCGCCAACCAGCCGGAACGGTAGCCTGCGACCCGGTAGGCCTTCGACAACCCGGAGAAGGTCAGGCACAGAACATCGTCGCCGGTGAGCGTGGCCATGTTGACCAGTTCGACGCCGTTGTAGGTGATCTTCTCGTAGATCTCGTCGGAGAAGACGATGAGGCCGTGCCGGCGGGCGATGTCGGCGATCTTCTGCAGCGTCTCCTGCGAGTACACCGCACCGGTCGGGTTGTTCGGGTTGATGACGACGATTCCGCGGGTGCGTTCGGTGATCCGGGATTCGAGGTCGTCGAGGTCCGGCTGCCAGGCGTCCTCTTCCGCGCAGCGGTAGTGGACCGGGGTGCCGCCGGACAACGCCACCGAGGCGGTCCACAGCGGATAGTCCGGGCCGGGCACGAGGATCTCGTCGTCCGGGTTGCACAGGGCCTGCAGGCTCAAGGTGATGAGTTCGCTGACTCCGTTACCGAGGTAGACCTCGTCGGTGCCGAGATTGTGGATGCCGCGGGTCTCGTAGTACTGGACGACGGCACGGCGGGCCGACAGGATCCCCCGCGAGTCCGAATACCCCTGCGTCACGGGAAGGTTCGCGGCGATGTCCTGGACGATCGCCTCGGGGGCTTCGAATCCGAAGGGGGCAGGGTTGCCGATGTTGAGCTTGAGGATCGTGTGCCCGGCGGCTTCCATCGCCTGGGCCTCTTCGAGGACGGGTCCTCGAATGTCATAGAGGACATTGGCCAACTTCGACGACTGCCTGAACATGTGAACCGGAAAACCTTTCATACGACTGCTGCTACATCCACGCTAGGACCCCCGCCGAGGTGGTTCTGACCAAACAGAGGCCCGTTTCCCAGACCTTTGCTCGGTCGGGCGGACCGTTGTGCAGACCTTTGGGATGCCGGGTTCACCTTACTCCCGGTAATTCAGAGAAATCTGGGCGATTTCGGTGACGGCGTCGCATATGCGGAGCCATTGACGGCTGGCGTTCACGGATGTCTCATTCACCTTATGAAGAACAATTCAGTCGAGGTGCGGGGTCTCACGATTCGGCGGGGTCGTCGGACCGTCATCGACTCACTGGATCTTGATGTGCCCCGCGGGGCGATCGTCGGGCTGCTGGGTCCCAGTGGCAGCGGGAAGACGACGCTGATGCGGGCCGTCGTCGGAGTGCAGATCGTCGCGGGCGGACGTGTGCAGGTGATCGGCCGGCCTGCCGGATCGGCGGATCTGCGGCATCGGGTCGGGTATATGACCCAGTCGGCGAGCATCTACGACGACCTCAGCGTGCGAGCGAATCTGCGCTACTTCGCGCGGGTGCAGGGAGCTCCGAAGACCGATGTCGACCGGGTGCTCGAGCGCACGGATCTCATCGACCAGGCCGATCAGCTGGCTCGGACGCTTTCGGGCGGTCAGGCGAATCGGGTGTCGCTGGCTGCGGCGATGATCGGTTCCCCGGACCTGCTCGTCCTCGACGAGCCGACGGTGGGACTCGACCCTGTGCTGCGCAACGATCTGTGGAATCTCTTCCGTGGGCTCGCCGAGGAGGGGACCACGCTGCTGGTCTCGAGCCACGTCATGGATGAGGCCACCCGCTGTGACCGACTGCTGCTCATGCGGGAGGGCGCGATCATCGCGGACACGACACCGCACGATCTGCTCGCCGGCACGGGGGCCGCCTCGGCGGAGGAGGCGTTCCTCGACATCATCGCGAAGGACACGGCCGTTGGGGGATCTGCCGGGCACGGACGCCGGTCGGGGACCCATCTGCTCTCCCGGGACGTGAACGGTGCCGGTCGGCCAAGCCACGATCGGCGGGGCCGCGGGACGAGGGAGGGAGGCCGGCGATGAACCCGATGCGCACCCTGGCGACGACGGGACGAGTGCTCGTCCAGATCCGCAACGACCCGCGTACGATCGCCCTGCTTCTCATCGTGCCCAGCCTGCTGATCGGTCTGGTGGCATGGATCTTCGACGAGACCGAGGTGTTCGCTGACATCGGGCCGGCGATGCTCGCGCTCTTCCCCTTCATCGTCATGTTCCTCGTCACGAGCATCGCGACCCTGCGCGAACGCCGCAGCAGAACGCTGGAGCGGCTGCTGTCGATGCCGTTGGGCCGCGGCGACTTCATCCTCGGCTACACCCTGGCCTTCGGGCTGCTCGCCGTCATTCAGACGGCTGTGGCCGTCGGCTACGCGACTCTGGTGTGCGGTCTGGAGATCGAAGGATCGGTGGTCCTCCTCTTCGTCGTGGCGATCGCCGATGCCCTGCTCGGTACGGCTCTGGGCCTGCTGGCCAGCGCTTTTGCGCGCACCGAATTCCAAGTCGTGCAGTTCATGCCGGTATTCGTGTTCCCGCAGATCCTGCTCGGCGGGATCTTCCTTCCGCGCGACCAGTTGCCGGATGTGCTCGAAGTGATCGGCGACTGGCTGCCGCTCTCACACGCGATCGATGCATTGGGTGCGGTGTCGACGGGTGCTGAAGATGACAGCTACATCTGGCTGCGGGTGCTCTTCATCGCCTGCTGGATCATCGGCGCCATCATCGTCGGCTCGCTCACCCTGCGTCGTCGGACGCCGTGAGGACAGAGGTATCGCGGGTGACGGTGAACCAGTTGGCTGCTACTTGCCCGAATTGATGGGATCGGTGCGATCAGTGAGGTCAATAGGTCGGCGGCCCTGATCGCGAACGAAGGCGAGGTAGCACAGCCACAGCGCGACGACCCACAGCAGACCGACCCATAGGGCGGGTCGTGAGCCGGGGACGACGCCGACCATGACGACGATGAAGACGATGAACGCCAGCGTGATCCAGGAACCCACCGGCCACAGCGGAACGGGGAATTCGCTGGGAAGGCGGGCCTCCTCGGCGATCACCTTCTTCATCCGGATATGGGACGCGAGGATGATCAGCCACACGAGCACCGTGGCGAAGGTCGCCAGCGCGCCGAGGAGGAACAGCGCCTGATCGGGGTAGAGGTAGTTGAGGACGACGCCGGCCAGGAGGGCGATGATCATCGTGACCACGGTCATCACGGGCACGCCGTTGCTTGAGGTGCGGGCGAAAGACCGCGGAGCTTGTCCCTGTTCGGCAAGACCGTGGAGCATCCGACCGGCGCCGAAGATGTCAGCGTTCATGGCTGACAGAGCTGCTGTGATGAGGACGACTTGGAGGATCGCGGCGGCCGCAGTGAAGCCGACGGAGTCGAAGATCGCAACGAAGGGGCTGATCTCGGAGGTGATCTGATTCCACGGCAGGATGCACATGATCACGCCGAGGGTGAGGACGTAGAAGAGGAGGATGCGCACCGGCACCGAGTTGATGGCGGCGGGGATCACCTGCTTCGGGTTCTGCGCCTCACCGGCGGTGACGCCGATGATTTCGACGCCGCCGAAGGCGAACATGACGATGGTGAAGGAGGACAGCAGCCCCCAGAGTCCGTTGGGGAAGAAGCCTCCGTGGTCGAACAGTGCCTGCGGCCCCATCTGGTCGTGGTCGGCGATGCCGAAGCCGACGATGATGATGGCGACGCCCGCGACGATGAGGACGATGATCGCGGCGATCTTGATGAGCGCGAACCAGAATTCCAGCTCACCGAAGACCTTGACTCCGAGCATGTTGATCGCGGCGATGAAGAATACGACGGCGAGCACCCAGATCCAGCGGGGCACGTCCGGGAACCAGAAGCCCATGTAGACACCGATCGCGGTGGCATCGAAGACGGCGACGAGGACCATTTCGAAGGCGAACGTCCAGCCGACGAGGAAGCCGGCGAAGGGGTGGATGTAGCGGGAGGCATACTGGCCGAAGGACCCGGAGACGGGGTGGCGGACGACGAGTTCGCCGAGGGCGCGCATGACCATGAATACGGCGGCGCCGCCGATGATATAGGCGAGCAGCACTGCCGGTCCGGCGGCTTGGATCGACTCGGAGGAGCCCATGAAGAGGCCGGTGCCGATGGCCGATCCGAGGGCCATGAAGCGGATGTGTCGGGCGGTCAGGGCTCTTTTGAGGCCGGCGTTCTCTTCACGTCCGTTCGCGGTTTCGTCTCTGGGGAACGCCTCGTTGCGGTCGCTGCCGGCTGGAGCCATCGGTGTCTGTCGTCCTCTTCTCTCTGCTGCCCATGGCCACGCTGGCCCACGTGATCGACGGACCCGGCTCCACGGCCATCTCAGATTCTCACACCGGCAGGGCGAGCGAAGACGGAAGCTGGGGCAAAGAGTCCGAGATCTCACAAAATCGGGTCGGACCGGCGTCTGGAACGGAGCAGTCAGGCTGTCTGCCGATCGCTGGCGAGCATCCCGAAGATGAGGGTGTCGGTCCATTCGCCTTTCGACCACCAGTCCTTGCGCAGGTGCGCTTCCTCCCGCATCCCGATCCTGCGAGCCAATTTCGCCGAGGCGGTGTTCCGGGCATCCATCTGCGCAAACACTCGGTGGAGTCCGTAATGGTCGAAGGCGACGTTGAGCACGGCGATGGCCGCCTCGGTGGCGAAGCCGTGACCGCCGGCTGCGGGATCGAGGATCCAGCCGATCTCCGCCTTCTCATCACTTCCCGCTTCGAGCCAGATCGCGATATCGCCGATGACGAGTGACCCTGCGAGCGAATCGAGGCCGTCGGCGGTCTCGATGACCAGGGCGAGGGCGCGGGATTCGGTCTCGAGCCCCGTGCGGTACATCCGTTCGGCGACCTGCGCCCGGGCCTCCTCGGCGGTCCAGGGATCCTCGAGGAGGAATCGGGAGACGTCGTCGCGGGAATAGATCGGAAGGTGCGTCTCGGCGTCGGACTCGCGATATGTACGCAGCCGCAGTCGATCGGTGGTCAGGGGCAGATCCAGCGGGTCCATGGACACACTCTGACAGTCGAACCTGGACGAACGGCGAGTGCCAGGTGATGACAAATGGCACCCCCGCCTCGATGACAAATGGCATCTGCTCACACGTCCGCTGATTTCTAGTCTGTGGCTATGACCTCACACACAGCGACTCACACAGCCCCTCCGACCCGGACGACAGCCGACACCCCATCAGCGGTCACCCTCACCAGCCTGACCAAGAGCTTCGGCGACCTGACAGCAGTCGACGGCCTCGACCTCGACATTCGCCCCGGAGAAGTCGTCGCCTTCCTCGGACCCAACGGGGCCGGCAAGACGACGACGATCGACATGCTCCTCGGCCTCAGCCGACCCGATGACGGCTCGGTCGAGATCTTCGGAATGCCGCCTCGGCGAGCGGTCGCCCTTGGGCTCGTCAGCTCCGTGATGCAGACCGGCGGTCTGCTCGATGACCTCACCGTCCGCGAAACCGTCGACTACACCTCGACGATCTTCGCTTCCTCCCTCAGCACGGACCTCGTCCTCGAACGCGCCGGAATCACCGACATCGCCGACTCCGTGGTGAAGAAATGCTCGGGTGGACAGAAGCAGCGCCTGCGCTTCGCCATGGCTCTGCTGCCGGACCCCGCACTCATCGTCCTCGACGAACCGACCACCGGAATGGACGTCACCGGCCGCCGCGACTTCTGGCACCAGATGCGCGCCGACGCGCTGACGGGCAAGACGATCCTCTTCGCCACCCACTACCTCGAAGAGGCCGACGAATTCGCCGACCGTGTCGTCCTCGTCGCCGACGGGCGGATCGTCGCCGACGGACCCGCCCACGAGATCCGCGGCATGACCGCCGCGAAGACCGTGAGTGCAACCCTGCCGATGACCGACGACACCGCCGCCGAGGCGGGCGTCAGCGAACTCCTCGACCGCCTCGGCGGCCTGGCCGGAGTCGAATCCATCGACGTCGCTGCCAGACGTCTGAAGATGCGCACCACCGACTCGGATGCCGCAGCGAAGATGCTCTTCGACAATGCGTGCACCGATCTCGAGATCACCTCCCATTCCCTGGAAGACGCCTTCATCAGCCTCACCTCGAAAGGAGCCTGACATGTCCGCTCAGCCTTCCACCAACCCCACCCGAACCCCTGACTCCGCAACCCGGCCGGCCCGTCCCACGACGATGCCCACCGACCGCACGGCCGCCTCGGCGACGTTCCTCACGTCATTGGAGAACCGACGGGTGCCCCGCCTCGGCGGATTCTCTGCCACCCTCCTGCGGCTCGAACTGCTGCGGAAGCTGCGCAATCGGCGCACCATGATCTTCACGATGATCATGCCCGCGGTCTTCTACCTCATCTTCGGGCTGACGAACAAAGGCGAGATGCTCGGGAGCACGGACGCCGCGCTCTACATCTCGGTGTCCCTGGCCACGTACGGGGCGATGATCGCCACGACCACGGGCGGAGCCCAGGTCGCCATCGAACGGGCACTGGGCTGGAGCCGCCAGCTCGCGCTGACCCCCTTGCACCCGGCGGCCTACATCCTCATCAAGGTGATCGTGTCCATGGCGCTCGGCGCGGTGTCCGTCATCGTCGTCTTCGTCCTCGCCGCCGTCACCGGCGTCCACGCCCCGCTGGGCACCCTCATCGCCTCCGGCCTCCTCGTCGTCCTCACCTCCGGGGTCTTCGCGGCCTTCGGCGTCATGCTCGGCTATCTGCTGCCGGCCGAGAACGCGATCCAGGTCGCGAGCATGGTCCTCGGCATCCTCTCGCTCATCGGCGGACTCTTCGTTCCGCTCGAGATCTGGCCCGACACCCTGCAGACCATCGCACGCTTCACCCCGGCGTACGGAGTCGGCGAAATCGCCCGCGCACCACTGGGCGGGGGTTACGATCATTGGGCGATCGTCAGCGTCATCGTGTGGCTGGGGATCTTCGTGGCAGGTTCGGCCTGGGCCCTGCGTCGCGACACCAAACGGGTGTGAGTCCAGCGGCTGCAGACCGGTCGCGATGCCGCATACGTCAACGACGCGAACACGACGACCAGGGCACAGTGACCGAGGAAGGACCACAGTGACCACTCACGACACCACCGGCGAGGCGAGGGCAGAGACCTCGCCTGCCGGGCTGCGTTCGCTGAACTTCATGAGTTGGTTCTTTCCGTTCTTCTGGCTCGTCTTCCTCGTCTACCCCCTGAGCGCATCGTTCCAGCTCGGCGGAGCACAGCGGATCTGGGGCGTGAGCCTGACCATCGCATTCGCCCTCGTCTTCTACGGCGGAATGATCGCCGGCGGGGTGGGTCTCGGCACGTTCGCCCGCACGATGCGCGACCCCCACGCCCGCCGCACCCGCCAGGCGCTCGTCATCGTCAACGCCTCCATTGCCGGCATGATCGTCATCACCGCCGTGGCCGTGCCCATTGTCGGGGAGCAGGCGCTGGCCCTCCTCGCCTACATCTCCGTCCTCTCCGTCGTCGCGATTCGCCGGGTGATTCCCGGGCTCATCATTGCGGCATCAACGCTCATCGTCGCCGAGGCGGCCCAACGTCTCGTGCCCGGGTGGAGTCACGATTGGTCGTCGACCTTCGGGATCTCGATCTCCGGGTTCGCCATGGTCATGGCGCTCATGGCAGGCGACCGAGCTCGCGCGGCACGAGCGGCAGAAGAGGAGAACCGGCGGCTCGAGCGGGAGGCCGAGCGGCTGCGAGTGTCTCAGGTCGTCCACGACGTGCTCGGGCATTCGCTCACCGTCATCGCACTCAAGGCACAGTTGGCAGCGAAGCTCGAAGCGGCCGGGTCACCTGATGCGGCTCGGCATATCGCCGAAATCGAAGAACTCGCCCGTGGAGCGCTCGCCGACGTGCGGACCACGGTGCAGGGGACACGGACGATTTCGCTGGCCGAGGAGCTCGTCGAGGCGACCAGGGCTCTGCGCGCCGCTGACATCACGATCGAGGCCCCCACCTCGGTCGATGTCGTCGACCCGCGGCTGCGAGAGCTCTTCGCCTGGAGCCTGCGCGAAGGCAGCACGAACATCCTCCGGCATGCCCGAGCCCGACGGGCCACCATCGTTCTCGAGAGGAACCGAATGACCATCAGCAACGACAACGATCGCAGCGATGACCCCGCGCACCCGGTCACGGAGCTCAACCTCGGCGAGGTGGGTGCCGGATCGGGACTGCAGGGACTGCGGAGTCGGGCCCGCGCACTCGGCGGGAGCCTGCGTACGCAGCAGACCGACGCTGGTTTCGAACTCATCGTCGAAGGTCCGGATGCGGACCTCGCGCGTCCCCGCGGGGACGCAGACGTCGACGGACTCGACGCGGGCGATGCCGAACTCAACGCAGAGAGAGGTGGGGCCGGTGACGACGCTGCTCATCGCTGACGACCAGACCATGGTCCGTGAGGCGCTCGCCGCCCTGCTCGGCATGGAATCCGACTTCGAGGTCGTCGCCCAGTGTGCCCGCGGTTCCGAGGTCGTGCCGGCGATCACTGCGATCCGGCCGGATGTGGCGCTGCTTGACGTGGATATGCCCGAACCCGATGGGCTCACCGTCGCGGCCATGCTGAAGCACGATTTTCCCGAGGTCAAGGTCATCATCGTCACGACCTACGGGCGGCCCGGCTGGGTCAAGCGCGCCCTGGACGCCGGGGTCAGCGGGTTCATGGTCAAGGACGCTCCGGTCGATCACCTCGCCGAGGGGATCCGCCGGGTCATGGCCGGGATGTCGGTCATCGACCCCGAACTCGTCGTCGAATCGACGATGCACGGGGCGTCACCGCTGACTACCCGCGAGACCGATGTGCTGCGCGCAGCCGCGGACGGGTCGAGCGTCGATGAGGTGGCCGCTCAGCTGTTTCTATCCGCAGGAACCGTGCGAAATCGACTGTCCTCGGCGATCGGGAAGACGAACGCCCGCAACCGTGCCGATGCCGCGCGGATCGCCGCGGAGAACGGTTGGCTGTGAGGGTCAGCCCCATTACCGCTTGAGCGCCTGCCCCCACGTCAGCTTCGGTCCCGACTTGAGGATCGAGCGCTCGAAGATCCTTGTCGCCAGCAGCAGTGCCAACAGAGTGGTGACAGCGAGAATGAGCAGGGAGACCAGCGGCTCCCACCAGGCGATCGTGCCGAGGAAGACGCGCATCGGCACCGCCACCGCTGCCGAGAACGGAATGTAGGACAGCACTGCCATGACCGTTTCGTTCGACGAGAAGATGATGACGCCCATATAGGGCAGGAAGATGAGCATCATAATCGGCGTGCTCGTCGAGGGCAGGTCCTCGGTGCGCGAGACCATCGACGCGGCTGCCGCATAGAGGGCGGCGACCATGACGAAGCCGATGACGAAGAGTGGGACGAACCAGGCGATCGGTTCGGCGACCTTGCCCAGCACCAGATCGTTTCCGCTGATGGCGGCCCCGGCGAGGACCGCGATCGCGGTGAGTCCGATCTGTGCGAAGGCGAGGATCGTGCACGCGATGACCTTGCCGAACATGAGCACCCGCGCCGAGGTGGACGCGAGCAGGATCTCCACGATCCGCGACTGCTTCTCCTCCACCACGGACGAGGCGATCGTGTTCCCGAATGTCATCGCGGCCATGAAGAACACCAGACCGAGCCCGAGCCCGATGAAATAGGTGAGCGCCGGGTCCGGGGCGTCTGGGTCGAGGAGTTCGACCTCGGGGGTGAGGCTGAGTGCCCCGATGAGCGACTCCGGTGCCGAACGCAGCGAGTAGACGGCGACCCCGGTCGGCGAATCCTGCGATTCGACGACGGCCGCGTCGACCTCCTCGGAGATGACTAGAGCTTTTGCCTCATCCGCGTCATCGACGGCGACCGTGTCGATGTCATCGATCCCCTCGACTGCCTTTGCCCCCGCCGAGGTGACCGCCACCTTGTCCGTGGAGGAGAACAGTGAGGGCAGCGAACCGGACACCCCGACGAGGACGCCGAAGATGACGATGGACAGGATCGTCGAGACCATGAAGGCCTTCGACTTGAGACGGACCATGATCTCGCGTTCGATGACGAGCCCCATGGCGGTGGTGAAGCCGGCACGGCTCGTGGCGGTGCCGGCTGTGGTGGTGCTGTCGGCTGCGGTGGACGTATCGGTGCTGCTCATGACTGCGTGACCTCCTGGAAGAGACGGTTGAGGGCAACGTCGTGCGGGCCGAACGACCTCACCGAGGACACGGTCAGCGCTTGGCGCAGAACCGCCTCGGCGGCATCGGCAGTCGGGGCTGTGAACCGGGCCCAACTGCCGTCGAGTTCGACGACGGAGACATCGGGCAGGCCGCGCACCCACCCGAGGTCGGCATCGGTCTGCAGCGTCCACTCGGGCAGGCTGCGTTGGCGGCGCAGTTCCGTGGTGGTTCCGGCTGCGACGAGGCGGCCGTCATTGATGATGACGAGATCGTCGACGAGGCGTTCGACGAGGTCGAGCTGGTGACTGGAGAAGAGCACCGGGGCGCCGGAGGAGGCGAACGAGGTGAGGACGCCGAGGGTGCGCTCGACGGCGGCGGGGTCGAGACCGGAGAACGGTTCATCGAGGACGAGGGCCTGCGGGTCGTGGATGAGGGCCGCGGCGATCTGAACCTTCTGCTGATTGCCGAGGCTGACCGATTCGAGGGTGTCGGTGGGTTCGCCTTTGAGGTCGAGCTGCTCGAGTAGATCGAGACCGCGCTTCTTCGCCTCCTGTCGAGTGAGTCCGTGGAAGCGGGCTAGGTAGACGAGCTGGTCGATGATCGGCATCTTGGGGTAGAGGCCGCGTTCTTCGGGCATGTAGCCGATCGCGCTGCGGTGGCCGGCGGAGATGGGGACGCCGTCGACGAGGACGTGTCCGGAGTCTGCGGCCAGCACCCCAAGGAGGATCCGCATGGTGGTGGTCTTGCCGGAGCCGTTCGACCCGACGAAGCCGGTCATCCGGCCGTCGCCGATGTCGAAGCTGAGGTCGTGCAGCACCTGCTTGTCGCCGAAGCTGCGGTTGATGTTCTCCAAGATGATCATGTCTCAACGCTATGTGGAGACCGGTGCGAGCGGATCAGCCGAACGGGTGAATTCCGTACCCTGCGTGAGGGGGACCGCGGCTCCTCGCAATCGAAGGTGCAATCGGGGCCGGTTGGCGCCTCCGAAGAGTCCGAATTTCCCCTGTTGCGGGGGTCGGCACGCGTGTATCATTCAGCCCATGACCAGACCGAGTGAGATCCTCGGCAGCGTAGTCTCCGCCAGCGAGCGCGAGCAGCTTGAGACGTTCCTCGACTATCTGCGCGACGCCGTCGTGCGCAAAGTCAGCGGCGTGTCGGAGGAGGATGCTCGGTGCAGCCCAGTGCCGACCGGCACCAACCTCGGCGGCTTGATCAAACACCTGCGTTGGGTGGAATTGGGAGCGTTCGCTGAGCAGATCGGGCAGATCCCCGCCGCGGAGCTGCCCACGCCGCCGTGGACCGACTCAGAGCCGGAGGCCGACTTGCGGCTGGAGCCGGACGAGAAGCTGGACGATGTCATCGGTGCCTATCAGGCGGAGTGCGACCGCTCCCGAGAGATCGCCGCCCAGCACAGCCTCGACTACGTACCGCCGGGCGGGGTGCTGACATTGCGGTGGGTGTACCTGCACGTGATCCTGGAGACCAGCCGACACGCGGGACACGCGGACATCGTGCGCGAGATGATCGATCGCAGCGTCGGCGACTGACTGCTCGGCGCGCGTCTTCGGTCGGTATTCCGGTCGTCGCAGTGACACAGCCAAAGGGGGAAAGCTGTGATGCGTCAGGTCGACCGTGAACGCAGTGGTGGGGTCAGGTTGGGCTCACTGCCCGACCTTTGCGACCCCGTTTTCATACGCCCAGATCACCGCATGGATGCGATCGCGGATGCCGAGCTTCGACAGCAGATTCGACACGTGAGTCTTCACGGTCGCTTCGCCGACGAACAGGCCGCCGGCGATTTCGGAATTGCTCGCTCCGGTCGCGACCAGCCGCAGCACCTCGAGCTCGCGGTCGGTGAGCTGCTCGAGTTCGGGCGCGCTCGGTGCCGCAGGTTCCGGGGTGGACACGGAACGCTCGATGACCCGGCGGGTGACCTCGGGGGAGAGCAGTCCGTCTCCGGCAGCCAGAGCGGTGACCGCGTCGATGAGCTGTTCGGCCTCGGCGGTCTTGAGGAGGAATCCGCTGGCGCCTGCGGCGAGAGCCCGGAACAGGAAGTCGTCGCGGTCGAAGGTGGTGAGCATGAGCACGGCTCCGGCAGCGCCGCGGCGGACGATCTCCTCTGTCGCTTCGAGCCCGTCCAGGACCGGCATCTGCACATCCATACAGATGACATCCGGCGACAGCTCGAGCGCCTGATCGATGGCGATCTGCCCATTCTCGGCCTCGCCGACGACGGCGATGCCGTCCTCGCTTTCGAGGATCGTGCGGAAGCCGGTGCGGACCATGGACTGGTCGTCGACGAGGAGGACTCGGATCATGTGGATGCCTTCGCTGGAGTATCGGGGGACGAGTGATCAGCGGTGCTGCGCGGATAGGGGATGCGGGCGCGCACGATCCATCCACCGCGGGACTTCGGGCCGGCTTCGAGGCTTCCGCCGAGAGCGGTCATGCGTTCCCTCATGCCGACGATGCCGAGGCCGAGCCCTTCGCTCATGGGGCGCCCCTCGGTGACAGATCGGGAATCTGTGGACTGCGCCGGCGCGGTCGCACCTGCCGGGCGGGAATCGCTGATCTCGACCTCAAGATCAGTGCTGCCATAACGCAGCCGCACAGCCACCTCGGCGCCGGTGCCCGCGTAGCGGGAACAGTTGGTCAGGGATTCCTGGATGACACGATAGATCGACATCTCGGTGATCGGAGTGAGCGGGCGAGGGTCCCCGATCGTTGCGTACTCGACGGTTTGGCCGAATCGTCGGGCCGATTCGATGAGTTCCGGAAGGTCGCCGAGGCTGGGGTTGCCGTCCGTCGTCGACGTCGTCGATGGCTCGACCGGGGAATCCGTATCGCGCAGCGTGTAGACGAGGGCGCGGAGTTCGTCGACGGTCTCGCGGGTCGAGGATTCGATGACCTGGAGCGATTCCTTGGCTTTGTCGGGATTCCGATCGAGGCTGCGACGTGCCGCGGCAGCGTGGATGCCGACCCCGGCGATATGGTGGGCGACTCCATCGTGGAGTTCGCGGGCGATACGGACTCGTTCGAGGTCGAGGGCCTGCCGAGTCAGCCGCTGTTCCTGTTCGCGGACTTCGTCATTGGCAGCTCGAAGGTCGGCCATGAGTCTCTGCTGCTTCCAGGCGCGGTTGCCGAAGATCCACGCTCCGCCGAAGAAGGCGACGTTCGTCAAGAAGGAGACACCGCCGGAGGCGGCGAACTGGAGAATCGTGAAATCGCCGAGAGCCCTATACTGGACGGTCAGGGACACCGCGAAGAGCACCGCCATGCCGATGCACAGCAGCAGGCGCGACCAGAAGGCGACTCTGCGGCTGCGCTGCCACGGACCGATCGAATAGATGCCCATGAACAGGACGATCTGAGAGACACCGATCTCCATGGCACTGTTGACCAAAGCCACCGAGTAGACGAGGCAGATGACGAATGCGCTCTGGCTCGGATACCTGCGCCGATACAGCAAGGGGACGGTGAGGAGAACGGATGCAAGGCAACAGACCCACAGAGGAGCCTTGAGCACCTGAATGCTGGAGGCGCTGTAGAGCACCGCGAAGAGCATGGAAGACACGGCCAGGCCGATGACGATGTAGACATCGCCCTTGGTGGTTCTGATGGCTGCCTCGTCCTCCGTCATCCTTCCAGCTTAGACAGTGCCGAGCACTGCCGGTATCCACCGCAGTGGGGAAATCGCGATGTGCTTCTCCCGCCGGAGGTGGAGGGGCCGATCGAATCCGGATGGCAGCACGAACCCGCGCTGCCGCCGAGGTCAGAGGTCGATGGCGACGATCGGATCCGTGGTCGGCTGCTTCGAGCCGCCCTTGGGTTCGACGGTGATGCCGAAGACGCTGCCGGCGGAGAACTTCTCCCCGGCGATGGTCACCGGCTCGCCCGACATCAGACCGGCGCTCTCCGGGCCGTCGGCACCGATGACCCACATCTGCATCGACTTTCCGGCCGGAGGCTGACCGATGTCTTTGGGACTGAGACGGATGAGCTGCTCGCTCTCGGAGGAGAGCACAGTCACGCTTCCGCCGTCCGGCATGTCCGCGGTGTTCGTCTGCAGATCGCTGGCCTCCATGAGACGAGCGGAATCATCCAGCTGCTGCTGAGTCGCGGCCAGGTCTTCTTCCAGCTCGTTCTGCCGCTGATTCTGCTGCCAGACGGTCGCACCGAGACCTGCGGCGACGACGATCGCCGCCGCGGCCGCCACCCAGGGCAGCCAGGGACCGCGGCCGGACCGCAGCTCATCGCTGTCCTCAGCGCGCGCGTCGGATCGGCGGGCCTCCCGATGTTCGCTCAGCGATGTCGGTGCGGTCAGTGCATCCCTGTCGGCATCCGCAGCAACCGCGGAGGTCTCAGGCTCGGCAACGGGGGACGTTTCCTGCGCCGACTCCTGCTGGTGGCTCTCAGGGATCGACAGAATCGCCTCTCGAGTCGCCGAGCTGACGTCAACCGGCTCATCGGATTCGGCCGCGTCGGCCATGACGTCGGCATAGGCGGCGACTTCGGCACGGAATTCGGCGTCGGCATCGGCCAGCGCCTGAGCCTCGGCGAGTTCGGAGTCGCTGAGCCCGCCGAGGGCCAGCCCGGCAGCCAGATAGTCACGATCTGCGCTCATCGGCTTGCCTCCAACTCTTCTCGCAGCTTCTTCATTCCGTCTCTGATCCGTGACTTGATGGTACCCAGGGGCACCTGGAGATTCTCCGAGATCTGGGTGTGGGTCATGCCCTGGTAGAAGGCCATGACGATGGGCCGGCTCTGATCTTCGGGGAGGATCTTCAACGCGGAGACCGTGCGATCCGACTCCGCCCGGTCGATCACGGTCTGCTCGACTCCTTCCACCGCCTCGGTGGAGGTGCGCAGCCCGTCGGCGAGGTCACGGTCCTGCTGGGACTGAACGCTGCGCACGCAGTCGATGGCGCGTCTGCGGCACAGAGTGATCAGCCATGCCCTGCCCGTCCCTCGGGTCGGGTCGAATCCCGAACACCGCGTCCACACCTCGGTGAAGCAGTCCTGGAGGACCTCCTCGGCCAGTGTTCGGCTCTTGACGATCCGGACGATCACGGCCATGAGGATGCGGGAGTGCGTGGTGAACAGCTCTTCGAATGCGGACCGGTCACCCTCGGCGATGCGGATCAGCAGGGCTCCGCAGGGGTCGGCGGTATCCGCCGGCTGGTGATCAGAGCTCATTGCCCAATCATGCCATGCATGCAGAAACCGATCACACCTTTCCCAGGTGAGCGAGTCGAACGAGGTGCGCGCAGCGGTCGGGCCGTGCGCTGCCGAAACGGTCAGCCGGCGTTCGTACGAAGCCTTCGGGACCGTCGAGGAAGCGAAGGCGGCCGGGAGCCGATCCTGGTGCTGCTGATCGATTCCCGGCCGCTGCATCGTGATGCTCTCTCACTGTGGAGGTTCCGGTCACTTCTCCGGCATCATCACGGCATCGACCATGTAGACCGTGGCGTTGGCGGTCTTGACACCGCCGCAGACCAGTCCGGCATCGTCGAACTTCATGTCCTCGCCCTCACCGGTCACGGTCACCTTCGAACCTTCGACGGTCTCGTGCTCACCGGCGATCTCATCGGGGGAGAGCTGTCCGGGGATGACGTGGTAGGTCAGGACCTTCGTCAGCTGGTCCGAGTCCTTGGCCAGGGCGTCGAGGTCGTCCTTGGGCACATCGGCGAAGGCGTCGTCGACCGGGGCGATGACCGTGAACTCGTCACCGTTGAGGGTGTCGACGAGGTCGACATCGGGGTTGAGTTCGCCCGAGACCGCCTTGGTCAGGGTCGTCAGCATCGGATTGTTCGACGCGGCAGTGGCCACCGGGTCCTGGCCCATGCCCTCGACGGATCCGGCCCCGTCCGGGTTCGCCTCGGCGTAGGCCGAGCAGCCCTTGCCGACGAGGTCGGCATCGGCCATGGAGGAGTCGCCGGACTCGTCGGGCATCTCGGACTCGCTCGAGTCAGCCGGTTGGGATTCGGAGCTGCCGGAATCCGAGCCGGAGTCGTCGCTGCCGGATCCGGAATCCATTCCGCAGCCGCTGAGGGCCAACAGGCCGATGGCGCCGGCCGAGAGGATGGTGGCGGTGCGTGTGCGAAGCAGAGTCTTCATTGTTCTTCTCCTTAGAAACAGTGATGCGGATGATCCCACAGCAGTGAAGTGGTCTCCATTGCTCGCTGTGTACTGGGTATTCGGTGCGGTTTCGGGTTCGGATGGGTGGATGGGAAGAAATTGTGAGAATTTCTTCGCCGAGGCGGCTGCGGGCTCATTCGACGCGGAACTGGATGTGGTGGTGCCCGGTGGCCGAGTTCGGGATCGACTCCCGACGTTTCCCCGTCTGCACCGTGCCGTCCTTGTCCGTGGCACGCACGGTGAGGGTATGGGAGCCCGCAGCCACCTCGGCGAATTCGGCCCGCCACTGCCGCCAGGTGTCGATCGTGACCTCCTCGGCCAGATCCGCCTGCGTCCAGTCACCGTCGTCGAGCTTGACCTCGACACGGTCGATCCCTGATCGCTGCGCCCAGGCGGTGCCGCCGACCTGGATGTCTCCGGCCGGGACCGTGGCCAAGGGCCCCGGCACCTCGATGCGGGAGGCGACGAGGATGGGCGCCTTCGCATCCCACCCACGGTCGGTCCAATAGGCGGTCTTCTCATCGAAGCGGGTGACCTCGAGTTCGGTCACCCATTTCGTCGCGGAGACGAAACCGTAGAGCCCGGGAACGACGAGGCGAGCGGGGAAACCGTGGATCGGGGTGAGCGGTTCGCCGTTCATCCCCACCGCCAGCAGGGCCGCGCGGTCATCGGTCAGCGCACCGAGCGGAGTCGAGGCGGTGAATCCGTCGAAGGAATGGGAGAGGACCATATCGGCCTGCGAGCTCGGGCGGGCTCGTGCGAGGAGTTCGCGCACCGGATATCCGAGCCAGGTCGCGTTGCCGACGAGCTCCCCGCCGACGGGGTTGGACACGCAGGTGAGCGTGATGTGGTGCTCTTCGAGCGGCAGGTCGAGGACGTCGTCCATCGTCAGGGTCACCTCCTGATCGACCATGCCGTGGATGCGCAGGGACCACTGCTGCGGGTCGATGACCGGTGGTGAGAGCACTGTGTCGATGCGGTAGAAGTCCTTCGCCTCGGTGACGAAGGGGACCGTGCCATCGAGGTCGGTACTCGCGGCCGCGGGGATCGCGGACGCCTTCTTCGCGGGGGTGGGCAGGACCAGCTTGGCCACTGCGGCGCCGGCGTCCTGTGTGAGTGAGACGATGGTCTGACCAGCGGCGATGCTGACGGCCCCGATAGCACCGACGGCTCCGGCCAGGCCGAAGAAACGGCGGCGGCTCAATGGATCCGACGTCCGCGAACCGCGCGTGACATCGGCACGGTCGGCCGCCTCAGCGGGGGGTGCCGGTAGGCCGAGACGCAGCAGCAGGATGAACGCCGTGATGCCGACCGCGAAGCCGATGAGCGCGGGAACGAGGTCGAGGGCACCCGCCTCGGGGCGGATGATGATGACGATGACCGGGACGAGCCCGGCGACGATCAGCAGCGTCGTGGCCAGACGGCGGCGGGAGGCGGCCAGGGCTCCGATGAGACCGGCGAGGACGATCGCACCGAGCCCGGTGGAGAGGACGAGGACGAGCTTGTCGTTGTCGCCGAAGAGGGCGATGACGGGTTTGATCGCTGCCGGGGGAGCCAGGGGGATGATCGCCTGACCGAGGGTGAGCAGGGGTGCCGCACTCGGGGTGAAGGCACGCGCGATGAGGTCCGCGAGACCGAACATCATGACGGTGGCGACGATGCCTGCCACTGCGCCGCGGAAACGGTGGGTTGCACGGGTTGTCCGATTCATAGTGATCATTCGGAGCCGCGGGCGCGGTGGATGGGTCTGTGCGCTTTCGTTACTGACCATTCACCGAAACGCCAGTGACCTTGTTGCGCGCCTGTCGTAGCATGGTGCAATGACTGAGAACCCCGGATACGCCCAGCCGCAGGCTCCGACCGGAGATGCGGATGAGCCGAAGAGCCCGAGTGCGCCGATCTACACCGCGAAGGTCGAGAACCTCGGCGGCACCTCGGGCGAGGTGCGCGTCGAAGACGGCCAGACCCTGCCCACCGCCCCGACCTCACGGGTCGAAGAAGGCAACAACCCGGAACAGTTCCTCGCCATGGCCTGGTCGACCTGCCTCGGCGAAACGCTCAAGGTCGTCCTCGCGGTCAATGACATCGAAGCGCTCTCACGCGTGCGCGTCGAGGTCGAGCTGCACAACGAACCCTCCGGCAGCGGCTTCTACTTCGCACCGAAGGCGTTCATCTCCATCGAAGGGGTCTCGGACACCGACGCCGAGAAGTACGCTGCCCGCGCCCACGCTCGCTGCCCGATCTCCAAACTGCTCATGGGCAAGGGCACCCCGGTCGTCGAGATCGAACCCTACAAGAATCCGGACAACTTTCAGCTCAGCTGAACTCTCCACCCACCTCGGCGGCGATCTGCGCCAACTGCACGGCCGCCTCGGCGGGGCGGATCAGCCATCCCACGTGGGACGACGCCAGCGTGCGCACCCGGTAGGGATTGTCCGGGGTGAGCGCATCGCCTTCGCGGATGAGACGGTCCTGCATGGCGGGCGGCACGCTCCGATCCTCGCCGAGGCGGACGAACGTGCGCGGGATCGTGCCCCATGTGCCCGCCTGCGCACGATCATTCGGGCCGCCCGCGTCGAGGTTCTCGTCCGGCTGCAGTGAATTGAGGAAGATGCGGAATTCGTCATCGCTGACGTCGGTGCAGAAGAGTGCTTTCAGGCCGTCGAGGACCTCCGGGTCCGCCTGGCGGAAGTTGCAGCGCAGCAGGCCCAACTGTCCGGGATCGCCGGCCAGGGCCCGGGCGAGAGCCGCATTGTCGACGGTCTTCATTTCGGGTTCGGCATTGTATTCGGCGGCCGGGAGGTCCACCGGTGCCCATGCGGAGACATAGACCATGTGGTCGATGAGCTCCGGATGCGCATTCGCCAAGGCGGTCAATGTGGCCCCGCCGCGGCTGTGGGCGACGATGACCACCGGTCCGTGCTCCTTGGCACGGGCGGCCGCCTCGGCGAGAGCCTTGACATTGTCGTCGACGGTCACACCCCTGATCGATCCCGGCTCCGAGGTGAACCGGGCGAGGTCCTGAGGCGCCTGATATCCGAGCGGGAAGGTGGCGGCGAAACCGTGACCCGGCAGGTCGACCGCAGCCGAGCGCACTCCGTGGAAGGAGAGTTCGGCCTGCAGCGGGGCGAAGGAGAAGGAAGTGGCGAAAGCGCCGTGGACGAGGATGAGCGTCGGCTGCGTCATCTCCTCAGCCTAGCGGCCGCCTCGGCGAGGGGGAACGGAACACCAGACAATCGGTCATCGGAGTTCGAAGCGGATTACAGTGGCTGGTAGGACGTTCGGCACCGGGCCGGGCACGGATCGACGAGAGGAGCCGAGGTGGAGATGAACCTGCAGGAGTTCCTGTTCCTCGCCCTCGACCTCACCGGCACCTTCGTCTTTGCGGTCTCCGGAGTGCTGCTGGCCGCGCGCCGCGATTTCGACATCACGGGCGGGCTGGTGCTGGGCACGATGACGGGAATCGGCGGCGGAATGATCCGCGATGTGCTCCTCGACCGGGTGCCCAACGCCATCGGCCAACCCATCTACCTCGCCCCGCCGGTGATCGCGACACTGCTCATCTACATCATCGGATCCCACATCTCCCGGGCACGGATCTGGATCGTCGCCTTCGACGCGATGGGCCTCGGCCTCTTCAGCGTCACCGGGACGACGATCGCGCTGGCCGCCGGGACGAACTATCCGGCGGCGCTGCTCATGGGGGCGCTGACCGCGTGCGGCGGCGGGCTCATGCGCGACGCCGTGGCCAGTGAGGACCCGGCGATCTTCCGCGGCACCGACCTCTACCTCATCCCCGCCCTGTTCGGTTCGGGACTGACGATCATCGCCGAGGTGACGGGGCTGTTGGGTGCCATCGCCTCACTCATCATCGCGGCCGCCGCCTTCGGCTTCCGCATGCTCGCCTGGAAGCTGCAGTGGCGGGTGCCGCAGCCGATGCGGCAATGGTCGTACCGGGACACCAGCCGTCGAGTGAAGAAGAAGCTGCCGTCGGTGTTCCGGAAACCGGACTGAGGGTGTGGCTTGTGGGACGGTGTCTGACCGGTTGAGGTCCGCGATGGCGGATCTGAAACATCGATACCGGCTTCGGTCGCCCGTGCTTGTGCGACGATGACACCATGAGCGAGACACCGACCGGACCGCCCCCGCCAGGGCCGCTTCCATTGCACGAGATGGAGCCGGTCCCGACATGGACGCGTGACTTTCTGCGGGTCGTGGGCATCGCATTCTTCGGTGCGCTCTTCTTCACCTTCCTCATCTGGCTCGCCTCGACCGGGCTGATGCTGCAGCAGAACTTCGAGGTCATCGAGGCCGACGCGGTATGGATGGGGGTCTGTGCCGGCGGGATGGCCTTTCTCTTCCCGTTCCTGTTCATGGAGTACAAACGCTCAGACGACGGGTTCCGGCGTGACGGTCTCATCCCGCTGATCCTTCTCAGCATGGTCGCCTCCGCCGTGATCGTCACTCTGGTGGCGTTGGTCTGGCCGTTCTTTCTCGGCGAGCGGGCCGTTCCCGGAACGGTTGCGGCGGAACTCAACACCGATCCTGCGAGCTTCTTCCTCATCCTGCTCTTCTTCATCGGGGGAATGGCCTGGAGCGCCAGCATGATGATGCCGATGATGATCGGCGGCTATAAGGTCGCGCTGTGGCTCCTGCTGCCGTACCTCGGATTCGTCTTCCTCATCCTCTTCGCTGGTGTGAGGGTCTTCGACAATCAGCCGAGCCTGCTCACCACGATGATCTGGGTGGCCGTGGCGCTGTCTGGTCTGGCAGTGCTGACCGTTCTGGCGATGCTTCGGAATGTCATCGACAAGCCGAAGGTCCAGATGACCGCGGCCGAACGTGATGCGGCCTATCAGAGGTACCTGACGGACCGACGCCGGCGCGGATTGACAAACGAGAATCCTCTGCCGGGCATCGACGGGCCACAGCAGCCGCCGCAGGGCCCTCCTCCAGGTCACCGGCTCGGCCCGCCGATCCAGCAGCGCCCACCCCAACGGCCGCCTTTTCCGCCGAAGCCGCCGCAAGGTCCGCAGAGGTGAGCCGCCGGACGTCCAACGGTGACTCATCGGTATAGACGCGGCCATTCCCACCTGGAAAGATGAACGCATGAGTGAGCTGAGAAGCAACTGGACGACCGACCCCGCACCACTGCTGCGCGTGGGGGAGGGATTCCGCCTCGGCGAGGTCGACCAGCAGTCGACGCCCGGCTACGACGGGGACAAGAAGAGCGGGAAGAAGGATCTCGAGGCGCTGTCGACCGAGCTGAGCGATCTGCAGGAGCGCCTCTTCGCCGCGCACCATGACGAGGACTCCGGGCCTGCCGTTCTCCTTGTTCTCCAAGCCATGGACACCGCCGGCAAGGGCGGAATCGTTCGTCACGTCGTCGGCGCCGTCGACCCGCAGGGCGTCGAACTCGCCGCCTTCAAGAAGCCGACCGAGGAGGAGCTCGCCCACGACTTCCTCTGGCGCATCCGTCCGCGCGTGCCCGGGCCCGGAATGATCGGAGTCTTCGACCGCTCCCACTACGAGGATGTGCTCATCGGCCGCGTCCGCGAACTCGCCGACGAGGCCGAGATCGAGCGCCGCTACACAGCGATCAACGACTTCGAAGCCGAACTGGTCGCGGCAGGAGTGCGGATCGTCAAGGTCATGCTCCACATCTCCCCGGACGAGCAGAAAGAGCGCCTGGCCGAACGCCTCGACCGGCCGGACAAGTACTGGAAGTACAACCCCGGAGACGTCGATGAGAGAATCCTGTGGCCGGATTACATGGACGCCTACCAGGCAGCCTTCGACCGCACTTCCACCGAGGCGGCCCCATGGTTCGTCGTACCGGCGAACAGGAAATGGTTTGCCCGGCTGGCCGTGCAGCGTCTGCTGCTCGACGCCCTGGTCGACATCGACCCGCAGTGGCCCGCCGCCGATTTCGACGTCGAGGTCGAGAAGAAGCGGCTCGCCGACAGCTGACGATCACGTCTGCACGGAACGGCGGGCCGCCTCGGCGAAGGATCTGCCGCGAGGAATCGGGACGTCAGTCGCGACGGATGCTGAAGTCGACTTTCGTGGGGTGTTCGACGGTGCGCGAGACCGTGCAGTACTTGTCGTGGGAGAGCCCGACGAGGCGTTCGATGCGGGCATCGGCCTTCCGGCCCTCCTCGTCGTCGGGGAATGCGAGATCGAAGTCGAGGTGGACGTTGTCCACACGGGAGGCCCCGTCTTCGCCGATCTTGTCCGCGGTCGCGGTGACGTCGAACTTCGTCGGTTCGGTGTGACGGCTGGTCACGGTGTCGACGTCGATCGACGAGCAGCCGGCGACGGCGGCCAGGAGCAGTTCGACGGGGGTCATGAGGCCCTCGCCGCGACCGAATTCGATGCTTGTTCCGCTTGGGGCGGTGGCGCGGTAGTGGTTTTCGGCGATGCGGGTCAGTTCGATGCTGCGGATGTCTTCACTCATGCCTCAATGATGGCAGACTTGCGGGGCTGCAGGAGCGGGGTTGCAGGAGCGGGGTCGATCACGGTCTGGCGAAGTCGACCTCGCTCGACTCCTGGACCCGTGCCTGCCGTCCGGGACCGGATTCGAACTGCCAGTACAGGTTCGTGTGGGAGACGACCTGCTCCGGTGGGGGAGCGCCCCACTCGGTGAGATCCTCGGTGGTGTGGGCGTCGGTGACGAGGGTGACGTCATAACCGCGGGCGAAGCCGCCGTGGATCGTCGAGCGCACACAGGCGTCCGATTGGGCGCCGGTGACGACGAGATGGCCGACGGCCTTTCCGGCGAGCACCTCCTCGAAGTCCGTGTCCTCGAAGGTGTTGCCGTGGGTCTTCTCGATGATGGACTCGCCGTCGGCGGGGGAGAGCGTGTCGACGATCTGCCATTGCGGGGAATCGAGCGGAAGCTCACCTGAGCTGTGCCGGACCCAGACCACCTCGGTGCCGGTGTTTCGGGCGCGGTCGACGAGATCCGAGATCGTGGAGATGACTTGATCGGAGTTCCAACTGGCCTGCATCACCCCGTTCTGGACGTCGATGACGACGAGGGCGGAATTCGGACGAGTGGACGACGGCGGCTGAGCGGTGGGCATATGATCCTCCTTGATCAAGGATCATTGTCCTCGCTCCGATCCCAGCAGGCAAGAGGTCGACGCCAGTCGGTTCTGCGGGTGTGAGAATAGGCGAGTGAGCGATTCCTCCCAGATCTCCGGCGACGAGGCGGGTGCCGGCAAAGTCGGCGCGGGCGCGGGCAGTGCGGCCGCGGGCAAAGCGGGCGACAGCAGTGCCGTCGCCCCGCGCCGTTTCAGCGTCCTGCGCAGCTGGAAGACCGCGCCCTACCTGGTCGGATCGGGTACGGCGATGATGGGCGACAACATCGAGCACGTCATCACCTACTGGGTGCTGTGGCAGAAATTCGAATCTCCAGCTCTCGTCGGGTTCCAGCTCATCAGCCATTGGCTGCCGTTCCTGCTGCTGTCCGTCTATGCGGGATCCCTGGCCGAACGATTCGACTGCCGCCGCCTCATCCAGATCGGGCAGATCATGTTCATGGTCGTGTCCCTGTGCTGGGGGATCCTCTTCCTCACCGACTCCTTGCAGCTGTGGCAGGCCTGCGTGCTGCTCGTCATCCACGGACTTGCCGGTTGTCTGTGGGGCCCGGCCGAACAGATGATGCTCCATGACTTCGTCGATCGGAAAGAGCTGCCGAGCGCGGTCCGCCTCAATGCGACCTTCCGCAGCCTCGGCATCCTCTTCGGTCCCGTCGTCGGTTCCGCCCTGCTGCTCGGGGTCGGCGCCACATGGGGCATCTTCATCAACATCATCTTCTACCTGCCGCTGACGATCTTCCTCATCCGCACCCCTTTCACCGGACATCTGCGCAGCGGAGGTGTGCGCACCGCGCGGACGACCCTCATCCAGTCGCTGCGGGTGCTCATCGATGTCCGCCACAATCGTGCGATCGTCGGCATGCTGCTGCTGGCGGCGCTCGCCTCGACGACGATCGGGGCGGTGCTGCAGACGGCGATGCCGGTGTTCGGCGAAATCCTCAATCCGGTCGGTGGAGACAGCGACTTCACCTACGGTGTGCTGCTCTTCGCCATGGGCGCGGGCGGAGTGCTCGGCGGGTTCGGGCTCGAGGCGACCGGGTGGATCAAGGCCGTCCCGGCTGCGGCGGCACTGGCCGCCTCGGCGATGGGCCTGAGTGCGCTGCTCTTCGCCCTGACCTCGCACCTGTGGCTGGCGGTCATCCTGTTGGTGATCGCCGGGGTCTCGAAGATCACCGCCGAGTCGACAGAGATGGCCATCATCCAACTCGAGGCGCCGCCGGAGATCCGCGGTCGCGTCATCGGCTCCTATGCGACGTTCGGCCCCGGCATGCAGACCTTCTCCGGCGTCACCGTGGGAGTGCTCGGCACGATCGCCACGATCCCCGGAGCCGTTATCATCGGCGGTACGGTCCTGGCCATCGGTGCGGTGGCCATCGGCACCTACGCCATCACAGGAGGCCGCAACCCCCATGCAATTACTACCTGACGGCGGCGCAGCAACCTGGCGCCAGGTATCTGCGCCGCCGTCACCTGCTCCAGCGCGGGAATTCGGTGTGCCATCGATCGGGTTCGCCCACGTCAAAGGCACACGACATGAGGCCCGACCGGGAGCAGCCGTCGACGGTCACGGCCCGATCGGCGATCGTGAGTTCTGCTTCGTCGATGTCGAGCGACGGCAGGTCCTCAAAACCGTGCAGCATCCTCGGCTCATCCGCATGACCACTTCACTCGTCGACGACACACTGACGATCACCCTGCCCGACGGGCGTTCTGCCTCTGGGGTGCCAGTCGGGCAGGGTGAGCGCCTGACCTGCTATTACTGGAAGCGACCGGTCGACCTCGAGCTCACTGACGGTCCGCATTCGGAGCTCGCCTCCGAGTGGCTGGGAAAGCCGGTGCGGCTGGCCCGGGCACTTCGTGGAGACGTGATCTACGGAGCTGGCCTGTCGATCGTGACGACTGCTTCGATGAGGGAACTCGCCGATCGATCCGGTCACCACGAGTTGCTTGATGAGGCTGCCCGCTTTCGTGCCACCCTCGTCCTCGACACGGACGAACCCTTCATCGAAGAGACATGGCGAGGCCGGGAGGTGATGGTGAACGTGCCGGACGTCGGCGCTCTGCGTGTGCGGATCGGGGATCCGATTGCGCGGTGTGCCATCCTCGACCTCGACCCGATCACTGGGGAGCGGGGCAGCAATCTGCTCAAGACGCTTACCGCCAGCCGCCCGCGAAATGAAGCGGGTGAACCGTACTTCGGCGTCAACGCCGAGGTCATCGAAACCTCTGCGGCCCCGGACACCTGAGCGGCCATGTCCCAACGCCGGTGACGGCGGCCCAGATACCTGGCGCCAGGTTGCTGCGCCGCCGTCGGGTAGCAATCAGGTGACGGCGCCGCGGACCTTGTGAGCGGGAGTGTCCCAGAGCCGGTTGTCGAGGATGTCGCGCAGTGCCTCGACGGTGTCCCAGACCTCGGTGAAACCGATGTAGAGCGGGGTCAGACCGAAGCGCAGCACCTCCGGCTCCCGGTAGTCGCCGATGATTCCGCGTTCGATGAGCGCGCTCATCACCGCGAACCCCTCCGGATGCCGGATCGAGACCTGGGATCCGCGATGGGCGTGCTCACGTGGGGTGACGACCTCGACCGGATGATCGGCCAAACGCTCATCGACGAGGTCGATGAACAGGTCCGACAGTGCCAGGGATTTCTCCCGGACTTGTCCCATGTCCACCCGCGAGTGGATGTCGAGGCCGAGCTCCGCCACGGACATCGACAGGATTCCCTGCGTGCCCGTGAGGTACCGGCGGATGCCGTCGGCCGGCCGGTAGTCCGGAGCCATTTCGAAGGGCTGCGCATGCGACCACCACCCCGACAGAGGTTGGCTGAATCGGTTCTGCAGGGCTTCTGCGACCCAGATGAACGCCGGAGAGCCGGGCCCGCCGTTGAGGAATTTGTACGTGCAGCCGATCGCCATGTCCGCACCCGTCCCAGCAAGGTCGATGGGCAGAGCACCAGCCGAGTGGCACAGGTCCCAGATGACCAGGGCTCCGCCGGCATGGATCGCCGAGGTGGTCGCTCCCATATCGAAGAGCCGACCGGTCCGGTAGTTCACATGGGTGAGGACGACGAGGGCCACCTCGTCGGACATAGTGGTCGGGAATCCTTCGGTGACCTCCTCATCGTCGACGAGGCGGACTTCGTAGCCGTCGCCGAGCTGCTTAGCCAAACCTTGAAGCATGTAGATATCGGAGGGGAAGTTCTCCCGCTGGGTGAGGATGATCCGCCGGTTCGGGGAATCCTCGGCCTGCATCTTCAGCGCCGCAGAGGCGGCCTTGAACAGATTGATCGACGTGGTGTCCGTGACGACGGTCGACCCGGCCCCGCCGCCGACTAACCCGGCGACCTTCTCACCCAACTTTGCCGGCAGGTCCCACCAGCCGGCGGTGTTCCACGACCCGATGAGGCCGGTGCCCCATTCGTCGGTGATGACGTCCTGGGCGCGTTCTGCGGCTCCCTTTGTGCGGGGGCCGAGAGAGTTTCCGTCGAGGTAGATCGTGCCTTCCGGGAGCAGGAACTCTTCGCGGAAGCCGTGCAGGGGATCGTTCGCATCGCGTCGTTCACAGTCCGCACGGGTGATTGCAGTTGGATTCGCCGAGGTGGCTGTCCGGTCAGGGGTCGTCATCGTCGCCTTCCACGTGGTGAGGGAACCGGTGGGTTCGTCTGCATTCCAGGCTACCGCCTCAGAACTACCCGACGGCGGCCCAGCAACCTCGCGCCAGGTTGCTGGGCCGCCGTCGGGTAGCAAAAGGGTGTTGACTTGGGGACATGGTGGGTAAAGAATCAGACACCCATAGGCGCGATGCCGCATACTGCAAGGGAGCAGTCATGACCCAGATCTTCGTCAACCTACCGACCACCGACCTCGAGCGTGCCAAGACCTTCTACCAAGCCATCGGCGCCGAGGTGGTGCCCGAGTTCACCGATGACAATGCATCGTGCATCAAATGGACCGATGACATCTTCTTCATGATCCTCACCCGGGACTTTCTCGCCACCTTCACGGACAAACCCATCGTCGACCCGCACACCGCGGCCCAGGCGCTGACCGCTATGAGCCGCGAATCCCGTGACGACGTCGACGCGATGCGCGCCTCGATCCTCGATGCCGGCGGCGGGGAGAACAAGGAACCGCAGGATCTCGGGTTCATGTACGGCATCAGCATGACCGACCCCGACGGCAACATCCTCGAGTTCATGTGGATGGACCCGGTAGCCGCCGAACAGGGGCCCGAAGCCTTCGCCGAGCAGGGCTGAGCTGCAGCAGTCCGAGGCAGTGCCGGGGACCAGCCGGGGTCCCGAACTACCCGACGGCGGCCCAGCAACCTCGCGCGAGGTTGCTGGGCCGCCGTCGGGTAGCAAATGGGAGGTGAGGAGGTCGGACGACGTCTAGTCTGCGTGTGCGGTGAGCACCTCGAGCACGGAATCGCCGTAGCGGTCGAGCTTCTTCAGACCCACTCCGCTGACCTGACCGAGTTCGCTGATCGTCGTCGGCTTGACCTCGACGATGCCGTAGAGCGTGGCATCGGGGAACACGACATAGGCGGGCACGCCCTGCTCCTTCGCCTGCTCGCCGCGCCAGGAGCGCAGGGCCTCGAACAGGGAGGCATCGGCGGGGTCGAGTTCGACCTCGGGGCCGCCCCGGCGACTTGATCCGGCCTTCTTCGCTCCGGCTTTCCTCACCGGGTCGACGCGCAGTGAGATCTCCTCTTCTCCCCGCAGGACGGGACCGGCCGCCTCACCGACCACGAGCACTCCGTAGTCGCCATGGGATTCGAGGAGTCCACGGGCGAGCACCTGGCGGATGACGGTCTTCCATTGGCTCTCGGACAGGTCGTCGCCGACGCCCCAGACGCTCAGGCTCGCATGGTCCGAGGCCCGGGAACGGTCGTTGTCGTTGCCACGCAGCACATCGATGACCTGGCCCGATCCGAAACGCTGCCCGCGTTCCCGGTCGAGCCGGATGACGGCCGACAGCAGCTTCTGCACGGCGACGGTCGCGTCCCAGGTCACCGGGGGTGTCATGCAGGTGTCGCAGTTGCCGCACGGTGCGGATTCCTCATCGAAGTAGCGCAGCAGCTGGACACGGCGGCAGTCGACGGTCTCGCAGAGGGCGAGCATCGAATCGAGGTGACTCATCTGACGGCGCTTGAACACCTGGTCGCCCTCACCGGATTCGATGAGTCGGCGTTGGGAGACGACGTCGCCGAGCCCGTAGACCATCCACGCATCCGCGGGCAGTCCGTCACGGCCGGCGCGTCCGGTCTCCTGGTAGTAGCCTTCGACCGACCGGGGCAGGTCGAGGTGGGCGACGAAGCGGACATCGGGTTTGTCGATGCCCATGCCGAAAGCGATGGTGGCGACCATGACGATGCCGTCCTCGCGGAGGAACCTCGCCTGGTTCTCCGCGCGCACCTCGGCGGGAAGCCCTGCGTGGTACGGCAGGGCCGTGAGACCGCGGGCGACGAGTGCTTCGGCCAGCTGATCGACCCCGCGCCGGGACAGACAGTAGACGATGCCCGAATCCCCGGGATGTTCGGTGGTGATGAAGTTCAGCAGCTGCGACCGTGCCGAGGCCTTCGGCTCGATCCGGTAGGTGATGTTGGGTCGGTCGAAGCTCGCCACGAAATGCTCGGCATCCTGCAGGTGCAGGCGCTCGGTGAGTTCGGCATGGGTGGCAGGAGTGGCCGTGGCCGTCAGAGCGATGCGCGGAACATTGGGGAACCGTTCGGCCAACACGCCGAGCCCCAGGTAGTCGCTGCGGAAGTCATGTCCCCATTGGGACACGCAGTGGGCTTCGTCGATGGCGAACAGCGAGATCTGTGCCTGCCCGAGCAGTCGCATCGTCCGCGGCAGGACGAGACGCTCGGGCGCGAGGTAGAGCAGGTCGATCTCTCCGGCGAGCAGCTGCTGTTCGACCTGCTGGGCGGTGTCGAAATCGAGGGACGAGTTGAGATAGGCCGCCCGCACACCGAGGTTCTCCAGAGCCGCGACCTGATCGGCCATGAGTGCGATGAGCGGGGAGATGACCACACCCGTACCGGGCCTGACCAGCGCAGGGATCTGATAGCACAGGGATTTGCCGCCGCCGGTGGGCATGAGCACGACCGCATCCCCGCCGCCGACGACCTGGTCGACGATGGCCGCCTGCTGACCCCGGAACTCCTCATAGCCGAAGACATCGTGAAGGACATCGAGGGCGGAGGTCGTGGCTGCGGAGGTCATGGCACCCACCCTAGTTCACGTCACTGACCCGAGTCTCAGCGCCGTCCGGCCTCGGCACCCCGCCGTACGACCCCGGCAGCCCCACACCTACAGGCCCGCGAACCTCCGGGCTCCCGCCAGCCCGGCCACGCACACGGAGGCCACCGCGACGGCGAAGACGACTGTCGCATTCGCCAGTCCCACCTCGGCTGCGAGGAATCCGGCACCGATCGCCGGCACCGACATGAATACGTAGGCGAGGATGAAGTACGAGGTGGTCGCCTCGGTGCGGCGTTCCGGTGCGGTCACTGCGGTGATCGCACGCATCCCGGTCATGAACACGAGCCCCTGCCCGGCCCCGGCCAGCACAGCGGAGACGATGAGCACCGGCAGGGACCCCGCCATGAGCGCGCACACGAGCGCACCCATGCTCACGATCATGGTCACGGTTCCGCCGATGATGAGCCGGCGGTCGCTGAGCCCGCGCAACAGCACCTGCGCAGTCGCCGAGGCGCCGAAGAGGAGGAACACGACCACGCCGGTGACCGCGGTCGACCTCACGTGCAGGGTCTGCCCGATGAAACTCGGCGCGATCGCCGAATACAGTCCGCACACCGCGAAACCGGTGATCGCCCCGGGTGAGGCGGCCAGAAACATCCGTTTCGCCGAGGCGGGAATCCCCGGCAGCTGCAACCTGACGTCGCTCGCCCCGCCCCGCGTCCGATCTCGCACGAGGATGAGCGCGACCCCGGCGATGACGAGCATGATCGCATTGACGAGGAACGGCGTGAGCAGGGGAGCGGGAGCGAAGCGGGCGAGCAGCCCGGACGACAGGATCCCGAGACCGAGCCCGCCCATATTCGCCGCCGTCGCCAAGGACCCGGCGAGCCGTTCGCGGCCGGCCGGCGCGTTCTCGAGCACGGTGACGGTGGCCGTGGAGGTGAAGATCCCCGCGGCCAGCCCGGACAGGACCCGGCCGGCCAGCAGCAGGCCGATGTGAGACCCGATGAGGAAGAGCACCGCCGAGGCGATCGAGAAGACCACCCCGAGGCTGAGCACCGGCCGACGCCCCAGTCCATCTGAGAGGCGCCCGAAGACGACGAGCGCGCCGATGACCCCGACCGCATAGATCGCGAAGAGCTGAGTGGTGAATGCGGTGCCGAACCCGAACCGCTCCTCGTAGAGCGGGTAGAGCGGTGTGGGCAGGGTGGTGCCCATCATGACGACGGTGAAGACGTACACCGCCGCGGCCAGACCCCACACGCTCGCGGCCCGCAGCCGTGACCCCTGTCCATCGGACACCGTCTCCTCGGGCATCGCCCCACCGCCTTCCGTCTGCTGGTCCCGTCCGCAATCGTCCTCCGCCGAGGCGGTCGATCCCGACCATCGGCACCGAGGTGAGTGTCCGAGCGGACGCTTCCCCTCGCCGAGCGGACGTCCATTACCGTCGACCGGCCCCTGCGGCCCCCTGACCGGAACCTCCGAGGATACGCCCAGGTGAACCACCGACATCGAACCGTGAGCGATTGTACGCTGGAACCCGGACGCCCATGCCGCAGTGTCGGTATGCATACGCAAGAGGGAGCAGGTTTCGATGAACACGAGCACGCACGGCCCCGTCACGACAGATCACGCCCCGCCCGCAGAAGCCGAGTCCGCTGCATCTGATTCCGCGGCGACCGGACCCGCGAACCCGAGCCGACGTCGTCTGATGCGCACGGCCGGGGTGGCCGGAACGGCGGCGGTCATCGGATCGTCGGCGGCGGTCACCTCGGCGTGTTCCTCGGATGAAGGCGGTGCGCAGGGGCAGGAGTCGACTCCGGCGCAGGAGGCGACCGTGGCCGTGGCCGACGTTCCCGTCGGATCGGGCACGGTCATCGACGAGAGCTACGTCGTCACTCAGCCGCAGGAGGGCGAGTTCTTCGCCTTCACCTCGGTGTGCACGCATCAGGGGTGCCAGGTCAGGGAGGTCACCTCCGAGGCCATCATCTGCCCATGCCACGCCTCGCAGTTCTCGGTCTCCACCGGTGAGGTGATCAGCGGGCCGGCCGAGGAGCCGCTGCAGAGCTACGAGGTCTCCGAGAGCGACGGGACACTCACCGTCAAGGGCGGCTGAGCTCAGAAGAAGAGCCCGGGTACGACGAGGGCGCCGGCGATGAGGAGCGCGAGCAGGGCGGAGAAGCCGAGCCCGCTCGCTTCGTTCCGGCGTGCCTTCGCCTCGTCGGATCGCCACGGCAGGTCCGCCCAGACGAGCGCAGCCCGGAAGACGGAGACGACGATGACGAGCGTTCCGGCCAGCCAGACGTAGATGAACCAGCTCTCCCAGCCTCCGAACGGTGTGATGAGGCGGATGAGCAGGACGAATACGACCGCCGTGACCATCCCAGAGAGCAGCCCGATCCGGGACGCCGCGCGGGGAGCTCGCCACGCGGTGAATGCGCCCCAGGCCACGATGAGGGCCCCGATGACCGTTGAGACGAGTTCGGGACTCATGAGCGTTCTCCCTCCGCCGAGCTTTCGTTCCCGGATGCTGTCCCGGTTTCGGACGCGGTTTCGGTTTCGGTCGTGGTGCCGGAATCCGCGCCGGTAGCGGCAACGATGAGCGCCGCGGCCGCATCGACACTGTTCGCCGAATCGTTCAGCACGATGACGCCCTTTCCGGTCTGCCTGTCGAAGCCGAGGAACGACCGAAAGCCGCCGGTGCCGCCGTTGTGCCAGGTGATGGTCGAGCCACCGTGGGCCGTCGTGAACCACGCCCAACCGATGCGATCATCCTCGAAATCGGCGCGCGGTTTCGCCGCCTCGGCGCCGGGCGCGGTTCCGTCTCGGACGGCCCGCAGCCAGAGCGACAGATCATGGGTCGTCGACCGGATCGCCCCCGCCGGAGCCGAGCCGCCGAGAGTCCACGGAGCGGCCGGCAGCCCCGATGCCGTGAACCCGTGGGACAGTCCGTCGGCGGAGTCGGGGACGAACGTCTCCTTCATCCCCAAGGGTTCGGTGAGGCGGTCCCGGACGAGTTCCGAATAGTCCTGCCCAGCCACCGCGGCGAGGGCTTGGCCGAGGACGGCGAACCCATAGTTCGAGTATTCGGGCTCCGGCTCGCCGACCTCCACGTCGCTGAGGCTCGCCACGATGTCCCCGGCGTCCCCGCGGTACGGGTCCGTGTGGATGTAGTTCGCAAGAATCCCGGAGATGCCCTCGCCCCATCCTGACCACGGCTTCTGCGGTGGCAGCCCCGACCGCTGCATCGCAATCGACTCGAGCGTCACCTCGGCGACCTTCCCGTCCAGGTCCGGCCAGACCTCGCCGAGGCGGGTCTCCGCCTCCACCTCGCCCCGGTCGATCGCCTCGGCGAAGAGAGCAGCCGTGAACGTCTTCGTGATCGATCCGATCTCGAACTCGGTGTGCTCATCGGCTCCGGTGCCCGTGAAAGTCACCTCGTCGCCGTCGATGTGGGCGGCCGCCACGTGCTGCCAATGCCGGCTGCCGAGTGCGTCCTCGAGCTCAGCCATGAGCTCGGGATCCCCGGTCGGCGCGCCCTGGAAACCGCGCGGCCACGGGGTGATCGCCGCGAGCACAGCAGCCGTGACGGTTGCCGCGATCACGGCAATCAACACTCGCCGAGGCGGCCGTCCCACAGCCGCAGATGTGCGGTGGTCGTCGGTGACGGTCATCGTTCCTCCTGGTCAGCAGGGTGGAATGGGTGGTGGTCGGGTCCGGGTCGCGCGGTGGGCGAGCGGCCCGCAGGCGAGAGGGGTTGTCAGTGCGTTCCGATGAGGACGAGGGTGAGCAGCGGAACGACCCGCTGAGCGGGCACACGCCAATGTCCGCGGCGGGCGCTCTCTAACCAGCCGGCCCCGGCGAGGGCATGCACATGGTGATAGATCTGCCCGGATGTGCCGAAGCGTTCGTCCTTGCCCAGCTCGGCCACGGTGCTCGTGCCCTCATAGATCGCCTGGAGCAGCTGCAGGCGGACCGGGTGGCCGAGGGCTGCCAGGGATCCGGCCGCCTCGGCGAAGTCGATCTGCGCCAGGCCCGCGCTGCTCAGGCCCATCTGCCACGCCACGGGACCGCTGCCGCCCGGGGGAGTCGTGTACCCGGTGTAGGTCACCCCGCCCGCCTCGCCGAGGTGGTCGACGAGCCCATGCAGCGCCCAGAAGGTCTCCGCGTCGCCCGGCAGGGCGGTCGCCGCTTCGCCTGCGGCGGGCCGCGGTGGCGCGATGGAGGCGGCCGCAGCCTCAAGTTCGGCGACTCGTCGTTCGAGGGCGGAGAGGCGATCGTCTGCCGACGGTGTCGATTCCATGCTTCGATAATACAACTAATACGTAATTACGTAAAAACATGAGACGCAAAGAAGCGCCGCCCACCCGCGCCTGAGTCGACACTGACCGGACAGACTCAGGCAGGCGACCTAGACTGGTGCCGTGATGAGTACCGAAGAACCGCGCACCGAATCCACGCCCCCGCGTAACGAAGCCGCCCCGCAGGCCATTGCCGCAGCGAGTCGGCTCGGCTGGCCCATGGTCGTGCGTGGAATCCTCGGCGTCGCCTTCGGCATCGTCACCGTCTTCTGGCCCCGCGACGCCGTCAACCCCGCGCAGCTGAGCCTGCCGACCGACGTCGTCGACCACCTGGCCATCGGCTACCTCATCCTCTTCGCCCTGGCCTTGGTCTTCCAGGCCGTGCGCTCGCCGTTGAACGTGCGCACCGCGATCTTCGGCCAGGCCGTCATCGCGATCCCGGCCATCGTCTTCCTCTTCCTCGCCGACCAACCGGCCGAACTGCGCGCCGCCCTGAGCATCTGGGCCCTGCTGCACGGTGCCCTCGAATTCTGGGCCCACCGGCAGCTGCGCTCCCAGCCCATGGCCTCGGACTTCCTCATCGCCTCGGGAGTCCACGTCCTGCTCGGCATCATCCTCGTCTTCGGCGACGGCATGGAAGCCCTGTCGATCCTCGGCTTCACCGGAGCGGCGACCCTCATCGCCGGCGTGATCTTCATCATCGGCGGCTACTCCCGCCTGAGCAAGGGCCGCCAGCTGGCGAAGCGCGGTGCCCTCCCCGAGGAGATCGACACCCCCGCCGAGGCGGCCGAGCCCGCCGACGCTGCCCCCTCGGGTGCCGCTGACGCCGCCGACGATACGAACTCGTCCGATGCCGCGGGCCCCACCGGCACCGCCACGGTCGAATCGACCGAGTCCACCGGATCTGCCGGCGAAGCCGATCGCACGGCCGATCCCGAATCTCCTGACGATCCGGACAGCGACACCCCAGTGAAGAAAGAGCCCTGACCGGCACCCGAGCCAACCGAGACACCAGAGGTGAGATGAGCACTGTCGAGCACGAGAGCGCAACCGAATCCCGATTGGCCACCATCGCCGCCTCGGTGAGGTCCTCCGAATTATTGGGCGACCTTGCCGAAGCCAGCCGAGCACTCGACCCCGTCCTCTTCCGGCGCCTCTTCGCACTCTCCCGCTCTCCATCGCTGCTGGTGGCCACCGACTACGACGGGACGATCGCCCCCATCGTCGACGTCCCCAGCCAAGCCTTTCCCCTGGAGAGCTCGGTCGACTCGCTGCGCGCGCTCGCCCTCCTGCCGTCCACCTCGGCGGGGGTGATCTCCGGTCGCAGCCTGCGCGACCTCGCGGCGATGTCGCGCCTGCCCAGGGAGGTCCACCTCTTCGGGTCTCACGGCGGCGAGACCGACACATTCACCATCGATACGCTCACCGATTCGCAGCGGGCGGTCCTCGCCGACTTCCGCGCCGACCTCACCCGCGCCCTGCCGCGCGACGTCATCGAGCACAAGACCACAGGTGTGGCCGTGCACCTGCGCGGACTCGACGAGACCGACCGGCGGGAGATCGAAGCCGCCGTCGACAAGCTCGCGGCCGCCCACCCGATCCACCCCACCCGCGGCAAACAGGTCATCGACCTCTCCGTCGTCCCGTCGTCGAAGGCCGATGCGCTGACTCGACTGCGCAGCCAGACCGGAGCGGAAGCCGTCGTGTTCATCGGCGATGACACCGCCGACGAATTCGCTCTCGAAACCCTCGGCGCCGATGACCTCGGGCTCAAGGTCGGAACTGGGAACACGCCCACACACGCCGACTTCCGCCTCGACTCACCGGACGAGGTCTCCACCGTCCTCGGCGCCCTGTTCGAACTGCGCAAGTCCTGGCTCTTCGGCCGTCGCGCCACCCCGATCCAGCGGCACAGCCTCATCGGCAACGGACAATCGACCGCGCTCATCGACCCGACCGGCAGCATCTGCTGGATGCCGCACCCGCTGCCGCACTCGGCGTCGATGTTCTCCGAGATCCTCGGCTCCGAGGCGGCCGGATTCTTCGCCGTAGCACCGGCCAACGGAGCCGCTCCGCTGACGCAGCGCTACCTCGGGAACTCGACCCTGCTCGAGACCCGGTGGGCCGGACTGAGCTGTGTCGACTACCTCGCACCCGTCGACGGGCACAGCGACGACACGATCGTCGTCCGCGTGCTCACCGGCGACACCCCGACCCGCATCCGGTTCGCACCCAGGCTCGACTACGCCACGGTGCACACCCGCATGACCAGGACCGATGACGGTGTGGCGGTGCTCGGCACTGCGGAGCCGATCGAACTCCACGCCCCCGGAATCGACTTCGACATCGTCGAGAACGGCGACTCCCACACCGCCGAGGCGACCGTCATCCCCTCGCAGCAGCCCGGCGGATCCATCGTCCTCGTCCTCGCCTGCGGGACGGGCACGGGCGACGCCGGATACATGGCCACCGGCGGAGAGCACCATGTGCGCGAACGCGCCCTGAACTTCTGGACGAATTGGGTCGACTCGCTCGCCCTGCCGAGCCACCACCGCGACGAGGTCATCCGCTCCGCGATCACCCTGCGCGCTCTGTGCCACGAGCCCACCGGCGGAGTCCTCGCCGCCCCCACGACCTCTCTGCCCGAAGGCATCGGCGGCGTCCGCAACTGGGACTACCGGTACACGTGGCTGCGCGACGGGTCGATGACCGTCCGCGCCCTGCTCGCCCTCGGTTCCACGGGCGAGGCCGAAGGTTTCCTCTCCTGGCTGTCGGGCATCCTCGAGCGCACGGTCTCACCCGAGCAGCTCCACCCGCTCTACGCCGTCGACGGTTCGGCCCTGACGACCGAGGCGGTGCTCAACCACCTGCCCGGATATGCCGGATCACGGCCGGTGCGGGTCGGCAACGCCGCCGAACATCAGGTCCAACTGGACGTGTTCGGCCCGGTCACGGAGCTCCTCGACGAACTCAGCGACCACCTCGGCGAGCTGCCCGAGGATTATTGGATGCTCACCTGTCAGATGGTCGAAGCCGTGGGCAAACGGTGGTTCGAGGCCGATCACGGGATCTGGGAGGCCCGGCGCGCACCGAAGCACAATGTGTACACACGCGTGATGTGCTGGGTGACGGTCGATCGGGCGCTGCGGATCGCGGACCGGTTCGATCGGGAGCCGCCCGGTGCGTGGCGACAGCTGCGCGAGGAGATCGCCCACGACGTGCTCACCCACGGCTACAACGAGGAAGTCGGAGCGTTCACCGTCGCCTACGGTGAGACGGACCTGGATTCGGCGGCCCTGTTCGTCGGACTCTCGGGACTGCTCGACGCCGACGACCCGAGGTTCGTGTCCACCGTCGACGCGATCGAACGCGAGCTGCGGGTCGGTCCGACGGTGTTCCGCTACCGCTACGATGACGGCCTGCCCGGACTCGAGGGCGGGTTCCACATCTGCACGACGTGGCTGATCGAAGCCTTCATCAAGGTCGGCCGCATCGACGATGCCTGGGATCTGTTCCGGCAGGTCGACGATCTGCTCGGGCCCACCGGGCTGCTGTCCGAGGAATACGACCCTGTTGCCGAGATGCACCTGGGCAACCACCCGCAGGCGTACTCGCACCTCGGCTACATCCGCGTCGCCCAGCAGCTCGACGCCCACCGCCCGAGCTGAGGGCAGAACCTCTCCATCGAGTTAAGTGGGGTCAGATTGCCATTTTCGACGCGGAAATGTGCAATCTGACCCCACTTAACTCCGGTTTCCGGCGGCGAGACCGGTGACTCAACCGCGGTCGACTTGTGGATAGCGCAGCTCTGTCCACAGGCGTGTCACCACCCCTGGCATTCTTCGCCGCGGGTGAGGCAACCTCTGCCTATGGACTATCAGGCGCCGATGCCGCAGCCGCCGCGCGACGGGCCGAAACCGCGGAAGCTGCGGGTTCGCACCTGGACTGAGAAGCCCCGCCAGCTCATGACCGCCGCGATTCCGTTCACTCGGGCACAGGGCGTATCGCGGGGAATCACCCGTCGCGCGCTGGACGATGAGCGAAAGTACAAGCAGATCGGCTACGGCGTGTGGATCGAATCTGATCCCACGACTCGGGTCGTCGCTCCGCGCTGGGCGGATTCCGAGTGGATCGACGAACGAGTGAAGCTGTCGGGCATGGTCTGCGTCGACCCTGATGTCGTCGCCTGCAACGTCACTGCGGCACGGTTGTATGGACTGCCGGTGCCGTGGAATGCCGACACGCGGATGCATGTGGCCCGCGAGGACAAAGGTCTGTCCAGGCGACGGAAGAATGTTGTCTTCCACCGGTACGAATGGCTGCAGTCGCAGAACTTCTACGGTCTGCCGCTCATCACCCCACCACAGCTGTTCATCGAACTTGCGCGGGTGCTGACGGTCGGGCAGCTCGTGGAGTTCGGTGATGCCGCCGTCGGCCGGTGGCACGGTGGGCCGCTGACGACCCTCGACGAGATCCGCGCTGAACTTGCTTCCCGCCGCCGAGTGAAAGGACGTCGCACAGCTGAGCATGCGCTCGGTCTGGTGCGCGACGATGTCGATTCTCCCGCGGAGACGCGGCTGCGGCTCTGTCTCATCAACGCAGGTCTGCCTGAACCCGTGGTCCATCCGGCCGTCGTGTGTTCACTCATCGATGCGCAGCTCCATCCGGACATGGGATATCCGTCGATCAGACTCGCCATCGAGTACGAGGGCGATCACCACCGCAGCTCGCCTGCTCAGTTCGCTGAGGACAATCGCCGTATCTCAGCACTTCAGGCTGAGGGATGGACAGTCATCCGAGTGTCGAAAGACTCGGACATGGCGGAGGTCTGCCGCCTGATCGCCCACAAGCTGCGTGCCGGCGGTCTGATCTGAGAACGCGACGAGGCAACGTGGTCGACCAGCCGCCGCACGGACTCGTTCATCGCACCGCTCGGGGTGGGTTATGTGGGGCCAGAATGCTCATTTCCGGCTCGAAAATGGCAATCTGACCCCACTTAACCCGCCGACAGAAGGCGGCGCTCAGCTCACTCGACGAGGAGGGTGACCACCTCGGCGAAGCAGGCGGGGCGGTCCTGGCCTTCGATCTCGATCGTGTGCTCGAGGATGACCTGAGTGCCCTTGTCGCCGCGGATGACGTCCTTGACCCTGATGGTCCCGCGCAGTCGGGAGCCGACGACGACGGGCTGGAGGAAGCGGACCTTGTTGAGGCCGTAGTTGACGCGGATCGACACGCCCTCGATGGTGAAGACCTCGGTGGAGAACTTCGGGATGAGCGAGAGGGTGAAGAATCCGTGGACGATCGTCGCGCCGTAGGGCCCCTCGGCAGCGCGTGCTTCGTCGACGTGGATCCACTGGTGGTCGCCGGTGACGTCGGCGAAGGTGTTGATCGCGTCCTGATCCATCGTCATCCACTCGGAGGAGCCGAGCCCCTGGCCGATGAGCGATTCGATCTCGTCGATGCCGTTGATTGTGCGCACGTGGTTCTCCTTTGATCCTGGCTCAGATGCTGAGCGGACATTCGATTGAGGTCCGCTGTTCTTGGCATCATACGTGGCCGTCCGGTCGACGCCACCCCGTCGTCCGGACTGTGAGTCCCACGGTTCGAGTCCGTAGAGTTGACGGGCCGCGTCCGTTAGGCTGACGGCCCGAGTCCGTTAGGTTGGAGACATGGCCGACCATTCCGACGACCGTCCCGTGACGCTGACACATCCCCTCTCGCCGAGGTGGCTGGAGCGTCCCGACGGCTACCGTCACTTCGAATCCGCGTACTTCGTCGGCCACGGGAAAGAGACGTTCGACCGCTGCGCCGAGGAGCTCCTGCACTGGAAGGTCAAGATCCGCAGCGGATTCGACATCGAGGTGAACGTCGACGCCGTCCTCGCCGGGAGCGCGGGCGGAGCCGATCGAGCGGGTCGAGGGGAGACGACGGCTGATGCCGACGCTCGCTCGGGCGGTGAGAGTGCCAGTCGGCCGCCTCGGGTGGAGCCGGGGCAGGAGCCGACGATCCGCGTGCGCCTCGGCCCCTTCCGGCTGCCTGAGCCCTCACGCGTCATCGACGTCGTCGACGGGGAGGACCGGTGCGGCTTCACCTACGGCACGAAGCCGGGACATCCGATCACCGGAGAGGAGTCATTCATTCTCATCCGCACCGCCGACGACCGAGTCTTCCTCGTCCTGAGGTCGGTCTCGCGGGCGGGGCAGGGCATCTGGAGACTCGGCGAACCGTTCGTTCGGCTCGCTCAGATCGTCTACCGCCGCCGCTACGGACGGGCACTGCGCAGCTGATCGATCACTTGCCGGGAATCGAGTCGCGGGCGGGAGTGTATTCCCAGTGCCAGGGCTCGTACATGCTCGACTTGGCCCAGTCGGGGTTCTCCCAGCCGTATTCGTCCCCGTGCTCGACGAGCCAGCTCCAGGCTCCGGACTTCGAGGCGACTCCACCGCCGAGGTCGAGGGCGATGCCCCAACCATGCAGTGAGGTGCCCGGCTTGGCGGCCAAACCCGGCTTCCGGCCGGCCACAGAGACCTGTCCGGCCATGTCGCGGTAGGAATCCGTGATCTCGAGTTCCTTGCCGGTGTCCTTCTTGTAGGCGGCATTCATCTTCGCGAAGGAGACGGCGGCATCGGCACGGAGTCGGTGGTCTTCCTTGCCGAGGTCGCACAGCCACTCATCGGGCAGCTCGCCGTTGCCGGCGGACTGATCGAAGTTCTGCTTCTCATCGCAGCCGGGCAGGGCACTCTTCTCGACCGCGCGGGACGCGGCTTCGACCTTCTTCTGCTTGGCGCTCGGCACGCCGATCTCCATCGACGACTTCCCCTTGACCTCGGGGACGTCCGCGTTGACCTTCTCAGCATTGATGGCGGCGGGCTCACCCGCGGCGGTCGGGTCGGTCTTGACCTCCGCGCCTCCGCCGAGGTTGTTGACCAGCATCGTCACTGCAGTGGCGGCACCCGCCACTGAGACGGCAGCCAGAGTCGAAACGGTCCGCACCTTCTTCTTGCGCACGGACTTGAGCAGCGCACCATCGGACCCGCGGCTCTCGGCGGCTCCTGCGCTGACCCGACGGGCGGACGAGGCAGACGCTGAGCCGAAGGTCGTGGGAACCGCGGCGGCTTCTCGAGCCATTGCGGTCCGACGCGGGGACGACTGAGTCGCTCGCGCCTCGGCGGCCATCGCTGCGCGCCTGGGCGACAGGTTCTCGGTTTCGGAGTCAGCGGACGCAGGCGCGGTCGGTGCCCCGGTGCTGCGAGTCGAGGTGCGGGTGCGAGAGAACGGGGACGATGAGCGTCGCCTGTGCAGATCCCGTCGACGCACCGGTGACTCTGTGGTCGATGATGACTCTGGCATAACTCTCCGTATGGCTGTGACTCCTCGAAGACCGTCGACGTTCCGACGACTCCAAAACTACATCACAAAAGTGTAACGGGAATATATCGAACCTGTCATATTTTAGTGACGAGTCGCACTCGCGGGCGGTCGGCCGGCACCCAGGTCGATTTCAGCGGAACCTCGAATTCCTGCCGTCATTCCAGGTCAGCGCCCTGAACCAAGGTGAGGGCCGCCTCGGCGAGGATTATTCGGATCGGCTCTCGATGTACTGTCGGAGGGCGCGCTCCTGGGCGTCTTCCTCGGGGAAGATCACTTCGGTCCGCGCACCGCCTGTTACGGGATCGTTACTGAAGATCAGTGTGATTCCGAGCAGGCGGGCCTGCCCCTGCGCGATGACGAGACCGAGCCCCATTCCGCCGCCGCCGGCGGAGACGAAGCGGGTCGGGCCGGTGTTGACGATGTCCGGCGGATAGCCCGAGCCGGAGTCGGTGACGACGATGCTGCGCGTGCTCGTCTCCAGCCGGATGGGATCGCCACCGTGCTTGATCGCGTTGACGAGCAGGTTCGACACGATGCGTTCGAAGCGCCGGACATCGGTGACCAGGTTCGAATTCAGTGCCGCCAGATGGGTGTCGATCTGGTGGCCGGCGAGGGCGCCCGAAGCTTCCATCGTGCCCAGCAGAGAACGGATCGCCTGATCGATGTCGACGCGGGTGAACTCGGGATTGGCGCGTCCGGCATCGAGTCGGGAGACCTCGAGGAGGTCTTCGACGAGAACCTGCATGCGCACGACCCGGTCCTTGACGAGCTCGGCGGGGCGGGAATCCTCTTCGAGCAGGTTTGCGGCGTTGACCAGCCCGGTCAGCGGGGTGCGCATCTCATGCGCGAGATCGGCGGTGAAGCGCTGCTCGGAGTCGATGCGTTCGGTCAGGCGGGCCACGGCGGTGTCGACGGCCGTGGCGAAGGCCCACACCTCCTGATCGGATTCGTCGATGACATCGGCGATGCGCGTCGTCGTGTCGCCGGCGGCGATCTTCCTGGCGGCCTGCGCGCCGAGCGTGAGCCGTCGGGAGATGCGGCCGGCGACGATCGATCCGACGCCGCCGACGACGAGGGCGGAGCCGATCATACCCACCAGCAGCGCCTGGTCGATGCGGCCGATGAGCTCCTGGCTGTCCTTCGTCGAGGCGCGCACGGAGATCACCTGGGTGTGCGAGCCGACCTCGATGGGGGCCGCGGCCCACACGATCTCCTCACCGTCGACCTCGGACCGGATCGTCACGCTCTGGCCCTTGAGCGCGGACCTGCGAGCCTCCTTGGGCAGCTCCGGATCATCGATGCGGGCATTGAGGGTGAGCACCCCGGTCTCGGAGAAGATGGCCGTCGCATTCGTCAGCTGCTCGGTCACGGTCGAGCGCATCCGGTCATCTTCGGCCCGGGCCGCGGATTGCCGCAGCACGATCGAACACGACAGGACGGCGATGATCACCGAGGCGACGATGAGCAGAGAGATCTTCCAGCGCAGCGACATGCGATCAGCCTGCGAAGCGGTAACCGAATCCGCGAACGGTTTCGATCATGCTCGCCCCGATCTTCTTCCGCAGGCGCTGGATGTGGACGTCGACGACGCGGGAGTCGCCGGCCCATTCGTAGCCCCACACCGTGAACGCGATCTTCTCCCGCGAATACACGTGCTCGGGCTGCTCGGTCAGCAGCAGGAGGACCCGCAGCTCGGTCGGGGTGAGGTGGACTTCCTCCCCGTCGACCTCGACCGTCAGCCGGCCGGTGTCGAGGACCAGGGACCCCAGCCGCGTGCGGAACTGGCCGAGCCCGCCGTCGGAATCGGACGTCTCCGCGGCCACCGTGGGGGAGCCGCTCGGGCGCGGGGGAACTCCGCCGATCGCCTCTTCGTCGTCGTCCGCCTCGGGGGCGGTGGTGAATTTCCCACCGGCACCGAGGTAGGTGTCATCGGATTCGAGCTGCGCTCGCAGTCGATCCCGGGTGTCCATGCCGGGGCTGGCGCCGAGGACCTCGGGGATGCCGTCGCCGGTGACCATGCCGCCGGGGCCGATCACGGTGTCGTGATGCTCATCCGCTTCGGGGGCGGGGGAGTAGCCGAACCGGTCGGTGCCGGTGGTGATGAACCGACGGACGACCGCGCGGATGCGGGCGTTGAGCACCTGCATGTCGAAGGGCTTGGTCAGGTAGTCGTCGGCTCCGGCCTCGAGCGCCTGGACGATGTCGATGGCATCGGAGCGGGCGGAGATGATGATGATCGGGATCGTCGAGCGCTCGCGCACGGCGCGGCAGATGGAGGCGCCGTTCATCGTCGGCAGCATGAGATCGAGAAGCAGGACGTCGGCGCCGTTGGCGGAGACGAACTCGTACCCTTCGCGGCCGTCGGCAAATGCCGAGACCGTGTAATCGAAGCGTTCGAGTCCGATCTGCGTCGTTTCGCGGATGACTTCGTCATCCTCGACCAGAACTATGTGCATTACGTTTCTCCATTTAGCCGCGTGAAGCGTTGACCTGGTTCAAACCTACCGTCGTGCAGGCGGAACACCTGCACCGACCAGCCGGAGGGGCAGCATGCTTTGTCCCCGTCGGCGAACATGGCCTCCTGAACCACCAGTGTCCCATTTCTGCCGGGGCTGACCTTGAGCTGATTGCCGGTGGCGATGAGTTCGAGGCGGGGCTCGCCCCTGTGCTCGCTGATGACCGCACCGGCGATGATCTCGTTCCGCTGTTTGGGGTTGGCCACCGTGACCAGCTGGAACTTCTGTTCACCGCTGAGGAACGGCGACGCGAACTTCAGGCAGTCCTTGCAGTCGGCGACGACCTTGGCCGTCTCCGTGGCGCTGCCGGTGACCGCGATTCCCGACGACGATTCGATGGCCTTGCGGACCTCGTCGAGGGAGAACGGTTCGTTCGCTTCGCCTGCGGCCTCGGTGTTGGGGGCGAAGAGGGAAGGGGAGGGATTGCCCTCGGGTGAGACCTTGAGGCCGCGATCGGGGCCGCACGCGGTGACGGTGAGAGTCATGACTGCCGCTAGGAGGAGTGCGGTGAAGGTACGGAGGGTGCGACGGGGGGATGCCGAGTGGGGAATATCGAGGGGGCCGGGGCCGACGGCTGCGACACCTGCGGCGGTGGTCGTCGGTGCAGTGGTGTCCGCGCATGATTCACGGCCAGGCGGGGCCTGGCTGGAGAGAGTTGAGCACAGCGCCTCCCCGGAGGCGCGTCTGACAGTGACGGGCACATCCTCATTTTTGCCTGTTCCGAGCCTGTAGTCCACCTGATCATCGGCGCAGGAGGCTCAGCGCCTTCGTCGGATCCGCCCACACCGGTCAAGGTTCCGGCGTCAGAGTTCGGCCGCAAGGGGACTTGGCGCCGCCTCGGTGAGCGTGTGGGGGCAAGTCGGCTCTCAGGTCGGGCCGGTAGAATGGAGGACATGGCGCCCTCGAACACCCCGAAGAAGAAGTCCACAGGCGGCAAGCCCACCAGCACGGTGTCCTACAAGGATGCGATCAGGGTCGGCGCCGTCTGCGGAATCGTCACACTGGTCCTCGCGATCATCGTCACCCGAGCGTGGCAGGACGGTCGCGCCTTCGGCTATGCATTCGTCTACGCCGGAGCGGCATTTGTGCTGGTGTCGGGCTTCACGAGCTACCTCAACTGGGTGATGCGCAAGGACACGCAGAATCAGAACCAGTCCTACCCGGTCATGCGATAAGACGCCCCGGGCCCCGTGCTGAGACGGGGGCACCGGCCTCACTTTCCGCGGCATTGTCACGCGCTCCGTCGGCATGACGTCTCGTTGCCGGCACACCCTCGCATAGCTGTCATGTCCTACAGCTGCAGAGGCATCAGACACCGTAAGTGCCATAACCCCCTGCTCCTGCAGGGGGTTATGGCACTTACGGTGAGGGGTGCTCGCGGCCGAGGGGCGACGGCTCGTGCTGCTCCGCCGCGCTTACGTGAACTCGTCGCTTACGTGAACTTGCCCGGTCTCGCCGCACCTCCGTCGCCGGAGTCCCCGCCGCGCTTACGTGAAGCGCAGCAGGCGGAGGCTGTTGAGGATGACGAACACCGACGAGAACGCCATTGCGGCACCGGCGATCATCGGGTCGAGCAGTCCGAACGCCGCGATCGGGATCGCCGCGGTGTTGTAGGCGAAGGCCCAGAACAGGTTGCCCTTGATGAGTCCCAAGGTCCGGCGCGAGAGCCGGATCGCCTGCGGGATCTGCTGCGGATCGGACTTGACCATGGTGATGTCCGATGCCGCCATCGCCGCGTCCGTGCCCGACCCCATCGCGATGCCGAGGTCCGCACCGGCCAGAGCGGCGGCGTCGTTGACCCCGTCGCCGACCATGGCAACGGCCCGGCCCTGCTCCTGCAGTTCGCTGACCACGGAGACCTTGCCCTCCGGGCGGACATCCGCGCGGACCTCGGTGATCCCGAGAGCCTCGGCGACCACTTCGGCGGCTTGGGCATTGTCCCCGGTCAGCAGGACGGTGCTCAGTCCCAGCGAATGCAGTTCGCCGATCGCGGCCCGAGCGGTCGGCTTAGCCTCATCGGAGACGAAGCTCAGCCCGCGGAAGACCCCGTCGATCGCCAGCGCGACGATCGTGGCTCCGCGCGGCACCGAGTCGGTCGCATAGTCGACCGCGATCCCGCGTTCCCGGAGCAGGTCCGGGCGACCGGCGAGCACCTCGGCGCCGTCGATCGTGGCCCGCAGCCCGCCGCCGGCGATGTTCTCGAAATCCGCGACCGCTGTCCCGGCGGAGCCTGCCCCTGCGGAACCCGCCCCGACGATCTCTGGTGCGGCGTCGACGATGGCGCGGGCGATCGGGTGTTCGCTGCGCGCCTCCAGATGAGCGAGCACAGCGAAGTCCGCCGGTGAGAGCTCGGTTCCGGTCAGGCTCATCACGCCGGTGGTCAGGGTGCCGGTTTTGTCGAGCACGACCGTATCGATCGACCGCGTCGACTCCAGCGCCTCAGGCCCGGAGACGAGGATGCCCAGCTGGGATCCGCGCCCCGAAGATACCGCCAGTGCCGTCGGCGTAGCCAAGCCCAAGGCACAGGGGCAGGCGATGATGAGCACGGTGAGCGCCGCATGCAGCCCCGTCGCCCAGTCTCCGGTGACGAACCCCCAGATGAGCAGGGTGAGGATCGCGATGCCGAAGACGATCGGCACGAACACCGCCGAGATCCGGTCGGCCAGCCGCTGCACGGCAGGTTTCCCGCTCTGCGCGCGAGAGACGAGATCGGCCATGGCCGCCAAGGTAGTATCGGCACCCACTCGGGTGGTGCGGACCTCGAGCACACCCGAGGTGTTGATCGTGGCTCCGGTGACGGAATCGCCGGGGCCGACCTCGATCGGAACGGATTCGCCTGTGAGCATCGCCTCGTCGACGGCCGAATGACCGGTCAGCACCTCACCGTCGGTGGCGATCTTCTCACCGGGACGGACGAGGAAGACATCACCGACGGTCAGCTCGTCGATCGGCACCTGCACTTCGACGCGGCCGCCAGTCGCGACGGCAGCGTCGGAAGCAGCATCGGCCGCAGTCGCATCCGCGGCGCCCTCAGCGGCACCACCCTCACGCAGCACGGTTGCGGACTTCGCGCCGAGGTCGAGGAGCGCCTTGAGCGCGGCCGTCGCCCGGTTCTTCGCCCGGTCCTCGGTGAGCTTGCCGATGAGCAGGAACACCGTGATCGCCGCGGCAGCTTCGAACCACACATGGTATTCGGCGGGAATCGACCAGCCGTGACCGTCGGCGACGGCCCGGCCCAGCGTGAAGTAGGAATACAGGCTCGCGACGGTGATGCCGACGCTGACCAGGGTGTCCATGGTCGTCGACCCACCGCGGGCGGCCTTGTACGCCGCCGAGTGGAACGGCCACGCACCCCAGGTCACGACCGGCAGGGCGAGGATCGCCACGACCCACTGCCACCCGGCGAAATGCCAGCCCATCACCATCGAGATCGCGACGATCGGGACGGCCAGGCTGAGCGAGCCGATGAAGCGCGGCCGCAGATGGCGGGGATCGTAGTCGACGATCTCCGGACCGGCGCCTCCAGCACCGCCCGCGCCGGGGCGGCGCACCGTGGCACCGTAGCCGGCCTTCGCGACGGCGCCGGTGATGTCGTCGTCGCTGAGTTCGGAATCGATGACCACATGCGCGGTCTCCAGCGGCAGGTTGACCTCCGCCGTGACCCCGTCGAGGCGGGTGAGCTTCTTCTCGATCCGCGCCGAACACGACGCGCAGGTCATGCCCGTGATGTCGAGCTCGAGCTCGCGAGGCATCACTTCACCTCATAGCCGGCTTCATCGACGGCGGCGCGGATCGCCGCATCGTCGAGTTCGGTCGATGAGGTGATCGTGACCGGGGAATCGCCCCCGGCGTTGAGGTCGACCGCGACCTCCGAGACGCCCGCGAGTGCCCCGAGCTCTTCCTTGACAGCGGCTTCGCAGTGTCCGCAGGTCATTCCAGAAACGGTGATGGTGGTGGTCGTCATCGTGCTCTCCTATCAGCTGTGAAATTGTCCCGACGTCCGGGCCGCAGGCGTCGTCGCACCCCGGTGGGGTGGACGCGGCCTGCGGCTTCAGCTCTTGATGAGTCGGGAGATGGCGGCTGATGCCTCCTCGACCTTCTTCCGTGCTTCCTCGTCGTCGCCGGATGAGGCGGCGTCGACCACGCAGTGAGCGATGTGCTCCTCGAGGAGGTTGATGGAGACCGCGTGCAGCGCGGCTGTCGCGGCGGAGACCTGGGTGAGGATGTCGATGCAGTACTTGTCCTCATCGATCATCTTCCCGATGCCGCGGACCTGACCTTCGATCCGCTTCATCCTCCGCGCGAGAGCGTCCTTCTGCGGGGTGTATCCATGTTGCTCAGTCATGAACACACCGTATACCCCTATAGGGTATAAATCAAGACCGACCCTCGCCGAGGCGGCTGTGCGTTTGCTCTCATCCCGACCGTTCCGAGTTCTCCGGCTCCTACAATCGAATTATGCATGTTGCCAGACTGTTCCGGTTCCCGGTCAAGGGATTCCCCGCCGAGGAACTCACCGAGGCCAGGGCGGTCAAGGACCGCGGGATCCGCGGCGACCGGATCGCGGCGTTCACGAACGGCAGCCTCGACGTTCCCGCCGACGCCTGGCACTCGTATTCCGCCTTCACGGTGCTGAAAAACGACACCGACCTGCAGAAATGGCAGGTCGCCGTGGCCCTCCCCGGGGTGGCCGGAGCCGAATCCACGCCCGCGCCTGAGCCGGATGACCGGAGTGCCACCGCCGAGGCGGTCGACGATATCTCCGCAACCGTGACCCTCACGGCCCCGACGGGGGAGTCGACGACCTTCTCCACGGATGACGCCGACGGCAGGGCCGCCTCGGCGAGCTTCCTCTCCGAACGGATACCCCCTCAGGGTACATTCCCGCGCAGCCTGGCCGTCGCGGATCAGGGGATGTTCGACTCGCAGCGCTCGGGAATCTCTCTCATCAACCCTGCCACGGTCGCCGCGATCGCCGAAACGGACGAGGGCCGCGCGGCCCTCGGCCTGAGCGCGGAAGCTGCCGGTCGTACGGCGGTCGATCCGGCGGACACGGACGACCCGGCCACTCCCGCAGTCGAGCTCGACCCGCTGCGGTTCCGCGGCAACATCCTCGTCGAGGGACTCGCTTCGTTCGAGGAGTTCGCGCTCGTCGGTTCGGTCATCCGCCTCGGCGGTGTGCGGCTGGCGATCCGCTCGACGATCGAACGCTGCCCGGCGACGACCGTCAACCCGACGACGACCGAGGTCGACGTCAACGTCCCAAGGCTGCTCAACTCCGCCTGCGGGCACCTGCACTGCGGAATCTACGGACAGATCCTCGAGACCGGCGACGTCACGGTCGGCGACGAGATCACCGTCGAGGGTCCGGCCCCGCGCGAACTGATCAAGGTCGCGCGGACTCCGCGCTTCATGACCGTCGTCGGCCGCCGGCAGATCTGCAACGACATCGTCGAGGTGGCGCTGCGCGACGACCTCGGCTGGATCCGCGAATTCGACGAACCGGGCACCAATCTGCGCGTCCACCTCGACCTCGGCGCACCGTTCTGGCGGACCTATACGATCACCGACGTCGACGACGACATCGTCCGCATCGCCGTGCGCACCCAGGGCAAGGGCTCGCGCGCCGTGGCATCGCTGGACGAAGGGCAGCGGATACTGACCTCCGGTCCGCACGGAACCATGACCGCCTCGCGCGTCTTCGGCGGCACAACGGCCCTGATCACCGCCGGAATCGGCATCACCCCGAGCCTCGGGCTGCTGCGCAGCGACGGTCTGGCCGAGCTGCCTGATACCGATCGGATCCGACTCGTCCACGTCGACCGCGACCACCGCACCGCATGCCTGTGGAACCGGCTGCAGGACCGCGCCCGCTCCGGCTCAGTGCCCGTCGAGACTCACCACCGCGATACCGCGACGGCCGGTCGACCGGGTCACCGGGACCTCGTCGACTGGGTGGCCGGCTGCGACAACGTCATGGTCTGCGGACCCCGCGACTTCACGGCGGCCGTGCTCGCCGCCGCGGACGAAGCCGGCGTTCCCGCGGTCCACCAGGAGACCTTCGCCTCTCCGAACACGGGCATGAGCGAGGCCATCGCCGCGTGTTCGCCCGCCGAGGTGACCCTGGAGAACTCGGGGACGAGCTTCGTCTGGCAGCCGCAGGAAGGCACTCTGCTCGAATCCTTGGAAGCGCGCGGATTCCGGTCGCCGAGCTCCTGCCGCGGCGGATCCTGCGGAACCTGTTCGGTCTCCCTGGCCGCCGGGTCCGTGCTCTACCCGATCGAACCCGCCGCCCGAGTCGAGAGCGACGAGGTGCTCGTGTGCTCTGCGGTCCCCGCCGGGCCCATCAGTCTGGCGCTCTGACCCCGGCGGGCCGAGGCGGCAGGCTGACCCCGCCGCCGGAACCCGGCAGGATGACTTGGCAGCCTGACGCGGCAGACCGACCCGGCAGGCGGCCCCTGAGCGGGTGGCACAATGGTTTCCATGCCGAAGAAGAAGCGCACCGTGCTGCCGCAGGGGCCCGCCGGACCGGTGGGCCGCCTGAGTCGGTGGGTGCGCCTGTCCGCGGCCGGGCGGATCATGTTCGCGAACTCGATCATGCTCGTGGGCGTCATGGTGCTCACGACGAGTCTGCTCTACCTCCAGCTCTCCCAGCTCAACACGAAACGCGAACAGGACCTGCTGCGGTCGGCCGCGGACAACATCTCGATGTCACTGGGTCTCGTCGCCACCGGTGAAGTCGGTCAAGACGACTACCTCGACTCCGAATCCCGCGACGATGTCCAGACGCTGCTGGACAATGTCATCAGCCAGTACGGCTTCGACGTCGCCGCGGTCGTGCCCATCGACTTCCTGCTCACCCCGCCGACGCTGGGCTCGCCCGGACGCCAGCAGGCGCTGGAGGCGAAGACCGCCTCGGCGGATTCCGGGAAGATCCCCGAGGATTCGATCGACCAGCTGGCCCAGGCGGTCGACGGGCAGGCTCTGCAGGAGGGCCGGTCGACCGTGCGCTTCATCGACGACGGAGGCCCGTCCGACGGCACCATGTACGTCGTCACCCCGGTCTATGCCGAACACGTCGGCGTCGACGGCATGAGGTCCGACACCGTCGTCGGCGCCGTCATCGTCGGCAGCTCCGCCGATTCGGTCCGCGAAGGCTTCCTGGCGCAGGGCAAATGGCTCATCGGCATCGCCGTCCTCACTCTCGTCCTCGGCATCGGCTCCTCCTGGGTGACATCGCGGGGCCTGCGCAGGGTCACCGGCGACTACGGCGCCGAGGAGCTGCGCAGCATGCTCGACTTCTACTCCTCCGTGCTCACGGCCGTCTCCGAAGGTCTGCTGCTCGTCGACCGCGCCCGCGGAATCGTGCTCATCAACACCGAAGCCCGGGAACTGCTGGGCATGTCGGCCGCCGGAGACGACGAGGACTCGGGCCCCACCTCGGCGGAGGAGATGCCGCTGCGTGAACTCGACCTGCCGGAGGCGCTGCACGATCTGCTCGCCTCCGGCCGGTGGGCCCGCGACGAGATCCACTACACCGACGACCGCGTCCTCGTCGTCAATCAGCAGCCCACCGAGGCGGCCAGCGATACGTGGGTCGTGACCATGCGCGATCACACGGAGCTGGCCGAGCTCTCCGGCGAGCTCGTGTCCGTGCGATCGTTCTCCGATTCCCTGCGCGCACAGACCCACGAATACGCGAACCGGCTGCACATGGTCGTGTCCCTGCTCGAGACCGGTCATGTCGATGAGGCCATCGACTTCGCGGCCAGGGACATCGACGACCTCAACCGGGTCAACGGGGACGGGTCGATGACCTTCGACCACCCCGTGCTGTCGGCCCTGCTGCTGTCGAAGATCGCCCAAGCCGCCGAGGTGGGCATCGAGATGACGGTGGACACCGCGGATCTCACGGGCAGCCTCGGCGGGGATGATCGGGATCTCGCGACGATCCTCGGCAACCTCGTCGACAATGCTTTCGACGCTCTGAGCAGGCAGGATGTCCTGCCTGAAGACAAGAGAGTCCACGTCGAGCTCTCCGGTTCCGGCGGTCCCGGCGGATTCACGATCGAGGTCAGCGACGACGGTCCGGGCATCGACGAGGAGCACCTCGACGCGATCTTCGAACGCGGCTGGTCGACGAAGCACGACGGTGTCGAGACCGACCAGGGGCAGGGGCGCCAGCAGACGGGCACCCGCGGGGTCGGGCTGTCCCTGGTCGTGCAGGCGATCCGCCGCCTCGGGGGAGCCGTCGACGTGCAGGGCCACGGGGAGGACTGCGACCGGTTCAAGGGTGCGGTGCTCACGGTGTGGCTGCCGGACCCGGCCGGTGCAGGTCAATCGGGCCACAGCTCGATGTGACGGGACTGCAACACGATCAGGCACGCTGTCAAACGGGTGCAGATAGACTGGCGGCATGTCGGACTCAACTGTGCCTGAATCGAGCATCGGTGTGCTCGTCGTCGAGGATGAGGTGGTCGCCGCCCGTGCTCACGCGAAGTACATCGACCGCATCGACGGCTATCACGTCGCAGGGGTGGCGAAGAATGCGACTCAGGCGATGGCTGCCCTCACCGGTCAGATCTACGGCCTCGATTCCTCCGGCATCCACCTCGTCCTCCTCGACATGAATCTGCCCGACGGGCACGGACTCCAGGTCTGTCGCGCCATCCGCGGCCAGCGCGTCGACGTCGACATCATCGCCGTCACCGCCGCCCGGGACATGCAGATCGTGCAGGAGGCATTGTCCTACGGCGTCGCCCAGTACATCATCAAGCCCTTCACCTTCCCCGTCTTCAAATCCAAACTCGAGGCGTATTCGTCCTTCCGCAACCGCCTCGGCGGAGATTCGAACGACGGGGAGGTCACCCAGACCGAGGTCGACAAGGCGATCTCGGCCCTGCGCACCCACACCGTGGCCGCGACCGCGAAAGGTGTGCCCGATGCGGTCCAGTCCGAGGTGAAGAACCTGCTCGATGAGAATCCGGGCCAGTCCGCCGCTGAGCTGGCCGAGGGCCTCGGCGTCTCCCGAGTCACCGCGCGCCGCTACCTCGAATCCATGGCCGACGCCGGCATGCTCGAACGCCGTCCCCGGTACGGTTCGGCCGGCCGACCCGTCCTCGAATACACCGTCGTCCCCGACGCAGGCTGACCGGCGGTCTCGGCACAGAGCAATGGACATCGGACACCCCTCGGTAGAGGATGGTCCCATGTCGAAGAAGTCCCGGGTCTGGCTGGCCGTCGCACTCGTCCTCGTTCTGCTGCTCGGCGCCGGAGTCTTCGCACTCTTCCGGCTTCCGATGACGAAGTCGTCGGCCGCCGAGGCAGCCGCCCACGACCTCGCCGAAGAGCAGCTGAGCTCGGACATCTGGCACCAGAAGGACCTCGCTCAGGGCCTGTTCGACCGCGTCACGAAGGCATTGGGCAAGCGAGTCGACCTGCGGTCGGTCACCGTCGACGACATCACCGAGGCCGAGGGGCGGACCGTGGCCACCCTCGACTGGAGCTGGGCGAACAATGACGGAGAGTCCTGGGAATACAGTTCCCAGCTGCCCCTGGAGAAGAACGGACTCTTCTGGTGGGCGGATCTTACGGAGAAGGCCATCCATCCGAAGCTCGGCACGGGCGGCAGCTTCGCACTGCGCGCGAATCCGGGCGGACGCGGGAAGATCCTCGGTGCCGATGGCGAAGTGCTCATGGCAGAGGGGAAGGTCATCGACATCGGCGTCCACCCGAATCGCCTGGAGCCCGACACCATCGGCCGACTCGTCAATGGGCTCAACGACGGCGTCGACTCGCTCGACCTCGACGCCGCTGACCTCGAGAAGTCCGTCGACGACGCCGCAGGCAACCAGCTCGTCCCCGTCGTGACCCTGCGCGAAGACGACTACAGATCGGTCAAGAGCGCCATCCACGATCTGCCGGGAGTCCTCTTTTCCGAGGACACCCAGACGCTGACCCGGTCTCGCGGGTTCGCGCAGGCCACGCTCGGTTCGGCCGGACCCGCCAGCGCCGAAGACATCGAGAAGTCCGAGGGCGAGATCATCGCCGGTGACATCGTCGGCCGCACCGGCCTGCAGAAGACCTTCGATTCCCGCCTCAGCGGACCCGGCAGCGTCGAAGTCTTCGCCAAAGGGGATCCAACCGACGACAAGGGCGGAAAGACGAAGCTGACGAGCCTCCACGCCTTCGAGTCGCAGGACGGTGAGGATCTCGAGACCACCCTCGACGTCGATATCCAGACCGCCGCGGACGACGCGGCGGCGACCGCGAAGAAACCGGCCGCCGTCGTCGCGATCCGTCCCAGCGACGGCCACGTGCTGGCCGTGGCCAACCACGACCCGGCAGGAGCAGCCTGGGACCGAGCGCTGAGCGGTCAGTACCCTCCCGGCTCGGTGTTCAAGATCGCCTCGGGGCTGGCACTCCTCGACGCCGGGGTGAAACCGGACGACGACATCGACTGCCCGAAGACCGTGAACATCGGCGGCAAGAGCTTCAAGAACGCCGAAGACGAAGTGCTCGGCACAGTCAGCTTCGCCGACGACTTCGCACACTCCTGCAACACCGCCTTCGTCTCCTCCGCCGACAAGGTCACCGGCGACGATGTGGCCGACGCCGCCGCCCAGCTCGGCATGCTCGGTGACACCTCGGCCATCGGCGCGAAGATGGCCTCGGTGCCGGCCGACGATGACGAGGTCACCCACGCCGCGCAGATGATCGGGCAGGGCAAGGTGCAGTCGAGCCCGCTGGCCGTGGCGACGATGGCCGCCTCGGTGGAGGCGGGGGAGACGATCACCCCGCAGCTCGTCGTCGGTGCGGCGCTCGACGAGGCGAAGAGCGGCGACAGTGGCCAGGGTGCGGGTAAGGGCACCGGCAACGACGACGATGCCCCGTCGCTCGACGCGGACGCGGCGAAGGAGATCTCGACGATGATGGCCAAGGTCGTCACCGAAGGCACTGCGACTGCACTCAAGGACGTTCCCGGCGACCCCGTCCACGGCAAGACCGGAACGGCCGAATACGGCGAGGAGACCCCGCCGCGCACACATTCATGGTTCGCCGGATTCCAGGGAGATCTGGCCGTGGCCGTCCTCGTCGAAGACGGCGGATTCGGCGCCGAGGCGGCCGTGCCGGTGGCGCACGAATTCTTCGATTCCGTCAACTGAGCTTCCACCGAGGCGGCTGCGGCGACGTGCCCCTCACTTCATGCGCAGGGACCGCATCACCTGAAGCGCCCCGGTCATGGCCTTGGCGAACGTCTTCTGATCGAGAGGACCGGCCGGTGCGATCGGGTGGAGGCGCTGCTGCGCGATCGTGTGCGTGGCCGTGAACTGGTGGAGGCCCTCGGGTCCGTGCCGGTGTCCCATGCCTGAGGCCTTGACTCCGCCGGCCGGTGCGTCGATGGACCCCCAGCTGGCCGGGTAGACCTCATTGACATTGACCATGCCGGCCTCGACCAGCCGCGCGATCTCACGCCCATGGGAACGCGAGTACACAGACGCCGAGAGCCCGTAGTCGCTGTCATTGGCCGCAGCGATCGCCGCGGCATCGGACGGCACCGAATAGACGGAGACGACGGGGCCGAAGGTCTCCTCCCGATGCAGCTCCGCCGTCGCGGGAACATCCGTGAGCACGGTCGGGGCGTAGAAGTAGGGGCCGAGATCGGGCACCGGGTGTCCGCCGGCGAGCACCGTGGCACCGGCACTGCGGGCCTGTTCGACATGCTTGGTGATCGTCTCGAGCTGCTTCGGCCCCGCCAGGGTGCCCATGTCCGGGCCGTACTCGAACTCCGCGCTGAGACGGTAGGCACGGGCCGCCTCGGCGAAATGGGCGCAGAAGGTCTCATAGAGGTCTTCATGGACGTAGATGCGCTCGATCGAGATGCACAGCTGCCCGGCCGAGGAGAACGATCCGCGCACGGCACCCTCGACGGCCTTCTCCAGATCCGCATCGGCGGCCACGATCAGGGGATTCTTGCCTCCCAGCTCGAGCGCGGCGGGCAGCAGGCGCTGCCCCGCCTCGGCGGCGATCGACCGCCCAGCAGCCGTCGACCCGGTGAACGAGATTCCGTCGGCACCGGCCATGAGCGCGGGCCCGACCTCGGACGACGGCCCGGGCACGAGCTGCCAGACCTCGGCGGGCAGACCCGCGGCGATCGCCAGCCTGCGCATGAACACCGAGGTCAGCGTCGTCGTCGAATCGGGTTTGTGGACGACGGCATTGCCGGCCGTCAGGGCCGCGAACAGGTCGGTCGCACCCAAGGTCAGCGGGTAGTTCCACGGTGTGATGAAGCCGATCACGCCCAACGGGGTGCGCGTGACCTCGGTGCGGGTGAGCACGGGGATCGCCCCGCGCCGACGTTCGGGACGCAGATACCGGGCGGCCATCACCCCGTAGTGGCGGAGCACATTGAAGGTATCGAGGATCTCGTCATAGGCGTGGATGCGGGCCTTGCCGGTCTCGTACTGGATGATGTCGAGGAGCAGATCCTCGTTCCGGACCAGTGCGGAATGCAGTCGAGTGAGCACCTTCGCCCGGTGCTGAACCGACTGAGCGGCCCATGCTTCGCCTGCGATGCGGGCCGTGGCGTAGGCGGCCTCGATGTCGTCAGGAGTGTTCCGGGCGAACCGGTCGACCTCCTCGCCGGTGAACGGTTCGACGCCGCGCATCACCTCGCCCGAACCGGAGGCATCAGCGTACGGATCGGTGTCGAGGAAGTCCCGCAGTGCCGCGGTGACATGCGTGGACGCGGTCTGTGCAGTGCCTGCTTCGGAGGTGCGGGCGGTGGTCTCTGTTCTCATCGGCTTCCTAACCATGTGACGTAGGTCATCGCAGGCTAGACTACCGAATATGGTTTCGAGTGGACTCCGGCGTGCGCTGAAAGGGACCTGTGCACCCACCGCCGTCCTCGACCTCGACGCGTTCGATGAGAACCTCGATGCCCTGGCCCAGCGCGCTCGCGGACTGCCGATCCGGCTGGCCACGAAATCCCTGCGCGTGCCCGAGGCCATCGACCGAGCGCTCGCCCACCCCGCCTATTCCGGCGTGCTCGCATTCTCCGTTCCCGAGGCGCTGTTCCTCCACGTTCGCGGCGTCCGCGACATCGTCATCGGCTATCCCAGCCTCGACCGGCCGGCCCTGACCCGGATGGTCGCCGAGGCGGGAGCGCGGTCGAACATGACCGTGATGATCGACTCCGTGGACCACCTCGACATCATCGACGACGTCCGCAGATCCCTCGCCGAGGCGGGGCGGGGTTCCGGCCCGGAAAGGACCGGTCCGGACGTCGCTGCGCCGAATGGGACTGGTCCGGAGGGGGAGGCGAGGAACCTCGCCGAGGCGGGAGCCGCCTCGGTGCGGGTGTGCATCGACGTCGACTCCTCCTATCGCCCGGCCGAATCCTGGTTGGGAGACCGGGTCCATATCGGGGCCAGGCGATCACCGATCCGTGACGGGCGAGCAGCCGTCGCGCTCGCCCGACAGGTCGCGGCCCGGCCCGGGTTCGACCTCGTCGGGATGATGTTCTACGAGGGGCAGATCGCCGGCACCGCCGACGCCGGACGAACGGTCAAGCAGGCGATCGTGCGCGCCATGCAGAGAGCCTCGATCGCCGAACTCGCCGAACGACGAGCCGCCGTCATCGCCGCCGTCAGAGAGGTCGCCGACCTCGAATTCGTCAACGGCGGGGGAACCGGCTCGTTCGAATCCAGCTCCGGCGAAGGCACTCTGACCGAACTCGCCGCCGGATCCGGCCTCTACTCCCCGGGACTCTTCGACGGCTATACGCACTTCCGGCATCGGCCGGCCGCATACTTCGTCACTCCCGTCGTGCGCAGGCCCGGGCCCGGCTGGGTGACGGTCTTCAAGGGCGGGTTCATCGCCTCGGGAGTCCCCGGCCCCGACCGTCTGCCGACGATCGCCTGGCCGCCGGGGCTCGAGTACTCCGGTCTCGAGGGGCCCGGAGAGGTGCAGACGCCGCTGACCGGGCCCGGTACGGACTCGCTGCGCATCGGCGACCTCGTGTGGTTCCGGCATGCGAAGGCCGGTGAGCTGGCCGAACACTTCAACGACGTCCAGATCGTGTCCCAGGGCCGCATCAGCGATGCCTGGACCACCTATCGAGGAGAGGGGCTCGTGCTGTGAGAGACGTGCAGCCGCGACGAGGCGACCGATCCGGTCGGCAGAGATTCCGGAACTGGGCCGGTCACGTCCATGCACATCCGCACACATTCGCACGCCCCGCCTCGGCGGAGGAACTATCGGGAATCGTCACGGCCGCTGCGGCAGCGGGGGACCGTCTGCGCGTGGTCGGGGCCGGGCATTCCTTCACCCCGATGGCCGCCGGCGACGATGTCATGGTCAATCTCGACGGACTCTCCGGCATCATCGGCGTCGACGAGGAGCGCGAGCGGGTGCGCTTTGCCGCCGGCACCCGGCTGCGGGACATTCCCGCGCTGCTCGCACCCTACGGTCTGGCCCTGGAGAATCAGGGCGATGTCAATCCGCAGGCCCTGGCCGGTGCGATCTCGACGAGCACGCACGGCACCGGAATCGGGTTCACCGGGTTCGCCGGGACCGTCACCGGGCTGAGCCTGATGGGCCCCGACGGGCGGGTGCGGGAGCTGTCGGCCGAAGCGGAACCGGAGGTCTTCGACCTTGCACGGGTCAGCCTCGGCGTTCTCGGCGTCATCACCGAAGTCGAACTCCAGTGCGTGCCGGCCTTCGACCTCATCGCCGAGGAGAAGGTCGCCGGATTCGACGAACTCCTCGACGGGCTGACCGACCGGATGCGTGGGACCGACCATTTCGAGTTCTACTGGTTCCCGCACACCGATTCGGTGCTGACGAAGACGAACACCCGAGTGGAACCGGGGCAGGCCGGGCCGGGCCACCTCGCCGAGGCGGGGGTGCGCAACCGGTGGCTCAACCTCCTCGACAAAGAGGTGGTGGAGAACGGGGCACTGCGATTGGCCGTCGAGCTCGGGGCGAAGGTCCCGGGCGTGGTGCCCTCGATCAATCGCATCGCCCAGTCCGTCGTGGCAGACCGGACGTACCGGGCACCGGGCCATGATGTGTTCGTCACCCCTCGGCGGGTGCGGTTCAACGAGATGGAGTACGCGCTGCCCTTCGACTCCGGACCCGAGGCGATCCGGGAGATCCGAGACGTCATCGAGGCCAAGGGGTGGGCGATCTCATTCCCCCTCGAGGTCAGGTGCGCCGCCGCCGATGATGTGCCGCTGTCGACGGCGACGGGGCGGGAGACGATGTACATCGCCGTCCACCGCTTCATCAAGGAGGACTTCGCTGAGTACTTCCGCGTCGTCGAGGCGATCCTGAGCCGGCACGGCGGCCGACCGCACTGGGGCAAGATCCACACCCGCACGGCCGCGGACCTGAACGAGCTCTATCCGCGATTCGCGGACTTCTGCGAGCTGCGGGCCCGTCTGGATCCGGAGGCCGTGTTCGGCAACCGCTTCACCGACTCACTGTTCGGTCTCAGCCGCAGCTGAGGGCGGAGTGCCAGCCGAGAAGTGGTCGCAAACGGACACTTTTGGCCGCGCGTCGGTCGAGAAGTGGTCGCGAACGGATACTTCTGGGCGCGAAAAGTCTCCGATGGCGACCTATTCTTCGGCTGCTCTCGTCTCGAGCCAGTCGAGGATCTCCGGCCAGGCGTCGTCGGCGATGGATCGGCGCATGAGACCGTGATGGCCGATGTGGTCGGTGCCGAGCTCCTCCGGGACGAAGGTGCGACGAGTCACCGGAGCCAGCCGCAGGCGGTCGGTGAGCGCATCGATGAACGCACCGGTCGCCCACGGATCGTCGGAGGTGCCGACGGCGAGAACAGGTGTGCGCAGTCGGGCGGCGCGTGCCTCGGCGTCGAAACTCGGGTCGTCGAAGAAGAAGTGGGTGCGGCGCAGCCAGTTCGTCCACTCGTAGAGGGCGGCGGCGGGGATGTCCTCGCCGAGTCCCACTCGGCTGCCGGGCATATACCCGAACACTCGTGTGGCCACCCTGCCGAAGACTCCGAGGCCGACTTCCACTCGCCAGCGCTCGCTGCGGGGCGCGATGCTGCGGGCCGCCACCATCGCTGTGGCGATTGTGACGATTCCGCATAGCCGCTGTCCGCCGCTGCCCAGGAGCAGAGCGTGCCCGCCGAGGCTGTGGCCCAACGCCGTATGCGGCAGATCAGGGAACCTCTCCTCGGCCCAGGCGCCCGCGGCCGCCACATCTTCGCAGATCCAGTCGCGCATGCGCAGATGCCGATGGGCGCGAGCCGCCCTCCGGTCACCGACACCGCGGAAGCCGTAGGTGACCACAGCGAACCCACGGGCAGCCGCCGCCTCGGCGAAGGAGAAGTAGAAGCGTTCGGGAGTCGCGGTGGCCGGGTGGATCGTCAGCATCGCGTGCGGGTCGGCAGAGGGGAGGAAGAGATGTCCCTCGAGATCGCCGGCACCGGACCGGCTCGACACCGGGATGCGCACGTCCTGCTTGAGAAGTGAGTCCATATCTTTCAGGGTAATCACCACTGCCCCAATATGCTACCAGTCAGTAATATAATTCCGGTTGGCGTCGACTGCCGACATGCGCGGCGCAATCACTGCCGACATCCTCGGCGGTATTCCATGTCCGAGCGTGCTGGTACGCTCGGGGAATGACAGCGTCGGATCGGAACCATCCCGCATCACCCGCCCAGGCAGGCAGTCGAGAGCGGGAGAGAGGCCGGCGCAGGTCGATGTTCGTCGCCGCCTTCGGCACCGTCGTCGAATGGTACGACTTCTCGATCTTCTTCTATGTCGCCACGACCCTGACCAAGGAATTCTTCGGCGACCAGACGGATTCCCTGCTGCTGACCCTCGGAGTCGGTGCGGCGGGATTCCTCTTCCGGCCCTTGGGTGCGATGGTCTTCGGCCACCTCGGCGATCGGATCGGACGTCGTTCGACGCTCATCATCTCCGCGGTCCTCATGGCGATCTCCATGCTCGGGATCGCGGTGATCCCGAACTACGACACGATCGGCATCTGGGCCGGCGTCCTCATGGTCGCCCTTCGCTGCCTGTCCGGATTCTCCGTCGGTGCCGAGTACACCGGCATCATGGTCTTCCTCATGGAATCGGCGGGACCGGGAAAGCGCGGATTGGCTGCCAGCTGGGCCGCGGCCAACAGCGAGGTCGGCGCGCTTCTGGCCGTGGGATCCGGTGCGCTGCTGGCGAATACGCTCAGTCCCGAGGCGATGGATTCCTGGGGCTGGCGGCTGCTGTTCGTCCTCGGCGCCGTGCTTGCCATCATCATGGTTCCGCTTCGGTCGATGATGGAGGAGACCGAGACCTTCAAACGGCTGCAGCAGGCGGAGAAGGACAACAAGGGCAAGAAGGACGTCGGTCTCGAACGCTCCCCGCTCATCACCGCGATCCTCGAGCAGCCGCGGGCGATCCTCGTCGCCTTCCTCATCTCGTCGATCGGCTCGGTCAGCTACTTCCTCAACATCACCTATGTGCCCACCTACATCGAGGAGGTGGCGAAGGTCCCGAACTCCGGTTCCCTGGCACTGGGCACGGTTGCGGCCGTCGTCGCCATCGTCGTCACCCCGTTCTTCGGCCTCGCCTCGGACAAGTTCGGGCGCAAACCTGCCTTGGCGGCACTCATGGTCGTCTTCGTCTTCACGACGATTCCCGCGTATGTGCTGCTGTCAAACCAGTCCGCGGGCATCGCGATCGCAGGATCGGCGTTCCTCGCGATCCCGGCGGCCGGGTGGAGCGCTGTGGCGGCCGCCATGGTCCCCGAGCAGTTCACCGGCACGAGCCGCTTCTCCGGCATGGCGATCGGCTACAACGTCGCCACCGTTCTGTTCGGCGGGCTCTCACCGCTCATCGCCACGGCACTCATGTCGTCGACGGGCATCACGCTGGCACCGGCGATCTACGCCACCGTCGTCATCATCGTCGCCGGAGTCCCGACCCTCATCCTCGCCCGCAGCATGGGCAAGAAGACCCTCGCCGAGGTGGACGCGGACAGGCATCTCGTGCCCGCTTGAGGACGTGGCCGGGCGGCTGTTCGGGGGCTGCGGCGGATCGGTGACAGACGTTGCCGTTCTGCCACACGCTGCACACATCTCGGCCGCGACGAGCTCATAGATTGGTTTCAGAACACGCATTCGGGCGACCTGCTTCCGAATGCGAGAGACCGATCAAGGAGTCACCATGAAACGCATGAAGCGTGCCACCTTCACCGCTGCGGCCCTGCTCAGCTGTACCCTCGCCTTCTCGGGCTGCTCGCTCATCAGCCAGGTCGTCCAGCCCGACCAGGGCCAGACCGGCGAGCAGTCGAACGCCGACGGTCAGGGCCAGGACGGTCAGGACCAGAACGGCGGTCAGGACCAGAATGGTCAGGATCAGGGCGATGAGAACGGGCAGGAGCCGAGTGCCGACAAGAACAGCGAGGACCAGGCCGGCGGGCAGGACTCGAGTTCCGATCAGTCGGCCTCGAACTCCTCGTCGTCGTCGACCTCGTCCGCCGACGGGTCCACCGGGTCGGATTCGGGGTCGTCGTCCGGCAGTCAGGGCCAGGTCAGTATCGGTGAAAGCTTCGAGGACCCGGAGATGCAGGACAAGATCGAGGTGCTCTCGGCGGTGCGGAACTTCGAGTCGTCCAAGAGGGCCTCGGCGATCGAACTCGGCGGCGAAGTCGTCCTTCTCGAAGTCAAGATCACCCCGGGCAAGAAATACAGCGGACTCATCCAGTCCGGAGCGTTCAAGATCTCCGAAGACGGGGGTGCGGATTTCCGCTACGACCAGACCGACGGCCTCGAAGCCGAGATGCGGGCCGCCGGATTCGAACCCTTCGAAGATGTGTCTCGCCGCGACGGCGGAACCCACCAAGGCTGGCTCGCCTATGTTCCGAATGAGAAGCAGGACACCTACACGATCCGCTACGAACGCGGCGCCGGGAAGGTGATGGGAACCGACGAGAAGGTCCCCGAGTTCACGACGACCTTCGACATCCCGTCCGTCTGACCCTCGAGAAGCGAGGCCGGTCTTCCGAATTCGGACGACCGGCTTCGATGCGTCGTCAGCGTCGTGGTTCAGCCCTCGCTGACGGCCTTCCAGTCCGCGACCTCGGACTCAGCGAGCTGAGCCGCGACACCGGTGTAGGTGGCAGGTGTCAGAGCCTTGAGCAGTTCGGCGCGCTCCTCGGGCAGCCCGAGACCGTCGACGAACGTCTGCAGATCGGCCTGGTTGATGCGCTTGCCGCGAGTGAGTTCCTTGAGCGTTTCGTACGGATTGTCCATTCCCGGCACACCCTGCAGTCCGGCGGCGCGCATGACCGACTGAACGGCTTCACCGAGGACCTCCCAGTTGCCGTCGAGGTCGGCGGCCAGTGCCTCCTCGTTGATGGCGAGGGCTCCGAGGCCTTTGACCAGATTGTTGAGCGCGAGAACCGAGTGGCCGAATGCGACACCGATGTTGCGCTGTGAGGTCGAGTCGGTGAGGTCGCGCTGCATCCGAGAAGTGACCAGCGTCGAGCCCAGGGAATCGAGAAGAGCACAGGAGAGTTCGAGGTTGGCTTCGGCGTTCTCGAACCGGATCGGATTGACCTTGTGCGGCATCGTCGACGAACCGGTCGCACCGGCGACGGGGATCTGCTTGAAGTAGTTCATCGAGATGTAGGTCCACATATCGGTGGCCAGATTGTGGGCGATCCGATTGAACCGAGCGAGATCGGCGAACAGTTCGGCGTTCCAGTCGTGGGACTCGATCTGAGTCGTCAGAGGGTTGAAGGTCAGCCCGAGACGGTCTTCGACGAAGGTGCGGGCGATCTGCGGCCAGTCGGCTCCCGGCACAGCCGCCAGATGCGCCGAATAGGTGCCCGTGGCGCCGTTGATCTTGCCGAGGAACTCGGTGGCGGCGATGCGTTCGTACTGGCGGCGGAGTCGGTGGACGAAGACCGCGAGTTCCTTGCCCATCGTCGTCGGTGTGGCCGGCTGACCATGAGTGTGGGCGAGCATCGGAACCTCGGCCAGTTCCGTGGCGGACTCGGCGAGAGCGTCGATGAGAGCCTTGGCCCGCGGCAACCACACCTGTTCGGTGGCACCCTTGATGCCGAGCGCCCAGGACAGGTTGTTGATGTCTTCGGACGTGCAGCAGAAGTGGACGAGCTCGCCGAGATCCTCGGCACCGATCGTCACTAGTGCTTCTTTGATTGTGTATTCGACGGCCTTGACGTCATGGACGGTGACGGCTTCATGAGCGGCCAGCGTGGCGATGGTGTCGGCGTCGAAGTCGGCGGCGAAAGCGCGCAGTCCGTCGACCTCATCGGGGGTGAGGGTGCGTACACCCTCGATCACCGAGTTCTGTGCGAGGTGGATGAACCATTCGATCTCCACCGTGATGCGATTGCGGTTGAGAGCCGCCTCGGAGAGGTGATCGACGAGGTCAGCGGTGTCTTTGCGATAGCGACCATCAAGCGGTCCGAGAGCGATGGCGGGCGAGATTTCGGCAAGGGAAACAGTCGGCATGCCCTCATTTTCTCATGAGCGGCGAATCGGGTCGGCACCCGTCCGGGACTACCGGCCGGTAGGCGCGGGAGGCGGACGGGACTCGAGCATCGTCCCCTGTGGATTCCGTGGTGACTTCGACATCACGGCCCTGTGGACGCTCGAGGCTCTTCCCCAGGCCCGAAATCGAGGCTTCCTCTCCCGTGCTGGGGCCTCCTACGGTCGAGGGATTCGGGCACGGATGCCGGACGGACAGGCGGGAGGGCTGAGGCATGATCACGGATGAGTTGGAGCGCAATCGCGAGCAGTGGAGACGGCGAGCGGAGGTGCTGCACTCCCTGGCGCAGAGCTGCCGCCGGATCGACGGATGGGATTCCCCAGCAGGAAAGCTGTTCGATGACCGGGTGGCCTCATGCGCGGAATCGATCGACCGGCTGGGTGAGCGGGCGGAGAAGCTCGCCGAGGCGTACGACCTCCACCTGCAGGTCGTGTCGGCAGGCGGGCGGATCCAACTGTGAACGCCCGCCCCGCCGCACGTGAGACAGCAGGGATCGACAGTTGGATCGTCGTCGACCTCGACCGGATCACCCGGCTGCCCGAACGGCTGCGTCGGCTCTGGCCGCCCGACCTGCTCCCGCGCCGGATCGAACGGGACTGTCCTTCCGCCTCGGCGGAGGTGGGGCGGGGCAGCGGCGCCCCGGAATCGGTCGGCGCAGGTACGGGAACTCTCGCCGCGGCCCCGGGAAAGGCCGAGGGCGGTGGAGGCGCGAAACGGGATCTCGATGTGCTCACCGCCTGGCTGCGAGGATTCGCCTCCGAACTCAATCGGGTGAGCACGCGCATCAGCGTTGTCGTGTCATCGGGAACCGAAACCGTTCACCTGGCGCTGTGCCTCGGGCCGGGTGTCGGTCACGCGATCTTGGCACTGCAGGGGGAGGGACTTGAGGATTTCGCGCAGCACCAGCTGCTGCGCCGGATCGAACCGGGACGGATCGGGCACGTCGTCGAGGATCTCGCCGAGCTCGTCGAACAGGACTGCGTGCTCACGCTCAGCTGGGCGTGCGGACAGGGAGCCACGGGGCTGGAATTCCTCCGCCGAAAGGGCGGGACGTGGTTCCGGCCGGTCATCGAGCGCGACGGCGATTCCGTCACCGTCGATGACGACGTCGCTGCAGGAGATGCGGCGGTGCGGACGCTGCTGAGCGCCGTGCTCACACGGACACTGACGGCAGGGGTTGCGAAAGGCCCGCAATGATCGATTCGATGACGCGCGGCGGCGGGCGGATCACCGTCGACGAACGCGCCGATGGCAACGCGGACGCACTGCAGACCGTCATCACGGACATCGGCGATCTGTCCGTCGAAGCAGCTGTCGGAGACTTCGATCTCGCGACCCTGCTCACCCAGGTCCCGGCTCCCGTGACAGCGCTCAACCTCGATGCCTGCCGGATCCGATTCCACAGCCAGCTGACCGCCTCGGTGCTCGAGCTCGAGGCGACACTGCTCGCCGTTCGGACCGCCGCCTTCGCCTACCGTCAGGCGGAGAAGGGCCTCAGCGAAGTCTTCGGCGGACTGCTCGACGCTCTCGGCTACGCGACCGGCCGCGTCATCGCTCTCAGCCTGCCTGTCATCATTCCCGTCGCACTCGTGGTCGGGGCTCAGGTCGTCGTCGTCACCAAGATCCTCGACGTGACCGGACTCGATGATGTCATCACCAAACAGTTCGGCATCGACCTGGGCAAGACGAAGGCGAAAGCGAAGGAAGCGCTGATCACGTTCGTGTTCGAACAGTCCGATGTCACGGGAGCCGTCATCGAGCACGTGCTGCCGGGCTTCGTCGTCGGATTCCTCGGGCTGCCTCCGTTCGTCCTCGACTCCGAAGGCGACCACGCGTTCTGGCCGCACGATTCGACGTCGATGACGATCTGGGTCCTGGCCGGTGCGAATGCGTTCGGACTGCTGCTGCCCTCCGATGTCGAGGTGTGGAGGGCGAAAGGGCTGACGCCGCCGCACGAAGAGCCGCCCCGTGATGTCGACGACCTCTTCATCCGCGAAGCGAACTGCCACCGCGGAGCCGACTCCGGACAGGTCCGCATCGAGGAGATCGTCGGACCCGGTGGGACGACCTGCTATATCGTCTACGTGCCGGCCACCACGGATTGGTCGCCGAAGTCGGGAGACAATACGACCGACCTGACGACGAACGTGCAGGGGATGGCCGGCAACGACACCGTGATGCGCGAAATGGTGCGCCAGGCGATCGCCGACGCCGGTATCGGGCCCGACGCCGAGGTCATGCTCGTCGGCTACTCGCAGGGAGGGATCACCGCAGGTTCTCTGGCCGCGGACCCGGCCTTCCTCGACGATGTCAACGTCACGGCACTGATGACGGTGGGGGCTCCGGTCTCCGACTTCGCCATCGATGAGGGAATCGACGTGCTCTCGATCGAACACGAACAGGACCTCGTGCCCGATCTCGACGGCAACGAGAACCCGGCGACGAAGAACTGGTCGACGGTCACCGTCGACTATGACCCCGATGAATTGCGCAGAGTCCCCGAGCTCGCGGACAAGACCGATGCCGAACTCGATGAGATGTTCGCCTCGGCCGGGGCGGCGCATTCCTCCGTTGCCTACTCTGCTTCGATCGGGCTTCTGCTCAGAGCCGGGAATCCCGCCTTCGACCGCTTCACGTCGAAGAATTCGGGCTTCTTCACCGGGGACCTCGCCAATACTCGCGACTACCAGGGCAAGCGAAAGCGACACTGAACTCGGTCGGACGGGTGCGGCGCTCGGCATCGACACGATGGGCCGCCTCGGTGCGCGAACGGACCCGACCGAACCCGAAACCGACTGCGTGCCGGAGGGCCGCCTCGGTGCGGGAACGAACCCGACGAAACCAGCACTCGACCTCCCGGCGAAGTGCTGCCTCGGTGCTCGGATGTGCATTGGTCGGACGATGGAGCATCTCTGCCGAGATCGACAATTGTCCACTCAGCGCTTTGGAACTCGGCCACATGTGTCGAGCTCGGGCCATAGTCTGTTCCTGACCTGCACTTTTGATACTCGAACCGCATGGGGAGAGTGGCAAGCAGTGAGTGGATTCGGTATTGTGATACCACCTGTGAATCAGATCACTCGAGGGCGAGTTCTCACATCCGAGGGCCTGCCCGACGGACACGGTCCACCACTGGTCACCTCCGGTGAAGATGGACCTCGAACAAAGGAGAACTGAAATGACCTCCAACATTTCAGTGGGAACCGGTGCTGCCCACAGTCAGTCCTCGGAGCCCAGAATGATCCAGATGCTCACCGAAGACGGAAATCGCGTCGAGTCCGGTGAGTACGACGCCTTCGCCGCAGAACTCACCGATGAGGATCTGCGCGGCTTCTACCGGGATATGGTCCTGGTTCGCCGCATCGATGCCGAAGGAGCTGCCCTGCAGCGTCAGGGACAGTTGGGCCTGTGGGCACCTCTGTTCGGGCAGGAAGCGGCCCAGATCGGCATGGGACGAGCCGCTCGCCCCCAAGACTTCGTCTTCCCCACCTACCGCGAACACGGCCTCGCCTACACCCGCGGCGTCGAACCCGAAACCCTGCTGTCGATCTTCCGCGGTCAGAACCACGGCGGCTGGGATCCGCAGGAGCACCGGTTCCACACCTACACCATCGTCATCGGCTCGCAGGCCCTGCACGCCACCGGCTACGCCATGGGCATCTCCATGGACGGTGACGTCGGCACCGGCGACATCGAACGCGACACCGTCTCCATCGCCTGCTTCGGCGACGGTGCGACCTCGCAGGGCGATGTCTCCGAGGCGCTGACCTTCGCCGGGGCCTTCCACGCCCCGGTCCTGTTCTTCTGCCAGAACAACCAGTGGGCCATCTCCGAACCGACTCACGTCCAGTCCGCAGCCCCGCTGTCGACCCGCGGCGAAGGATTCGGAGTCCCTGGCATCCGCGTCGACGGCAACGACATCATCGCGATGTACTCCGTCGCCCGTGCCAGCCTCGATTCCGTGCGCGCGGGCCACGGTCCGATGCTCATCGAAGCCTTCACCTACCGTCGCGGCGCCCACACCACGGCCGATGATCCGACGAAGTACCGGGACAAGGCCGAAGAGGAGATCTGGGAGGACCGCGACCCGATCACCCGCCTCAAGGCGTACCTGGACAAGCACACCGAGACCAGCGACGAGTTCTTCGCCGAGGTGGACGCCGAGGCCGACACCCTGGCCGCCCGCATCCGCCACAACTGCATGACCATGGAGAACCCCGACGGCGTCGAGATGTTCGCGCACGTCACCGCGGAACCCCACTCCCTCGTCGACGAGGAACGTGCCGAATTCCTGGCATACCAGGCCTCGTTCGCCGATGCGGGTGAGGCCTGATGGAGAAACTTCCCCTCTCGAAGGCGATCACCGCCGGAATGCGCAAGGCCATGGAGGACGACCCGAAGGTCGTCCTCATCGGTGAGGACATCGGCAAACTCGGCGGTGTCTTCCGCGTCACCGAAGGTCTGCAGAAGGACTTCGGCCCGCAGCGCGTCATCGATGCCCCGCTGGCCGAGTCCGGCATCGTCGGCACCTCGATCGGCATGGCCATCCGCGGCTACCGTCCCGTCATCGAGATCCAGTTCGACGCGTTCATCTTCCCGGCATACGACCAGATCGTCACTCAGGTGGCGAAGCTGTACAACCGCACCCTGGGCAAGGAGAACATCCCCCTGGTCATCCGCGTGCCCTACGGCGGCGGCATCGGTTCACCCGAGCACCACTCGGAGAGCCCCGAGACGGTGTTCGCCCACCACGCGGGACTGCGGCTCGTCTCCCCGGCGAACGCTCATGACGCGTACTGGATGATCCAGGACGCGATCAAGAGCGAAGATCCGGTGATGTTCTTCGAACCCAAGCGTCGCTACTGGATGCGCGGGGACGTCGACACCTCCGTTCGCGGCGAGCTGGGCATGCACGACGCCCGCGTCGTGTCCGAAGGCACCGATGTCACCCTCGTCGCCTACGGGCCGTTGGTCCCGACGGCGCAGGACGTGGTCACTGCGGCCGCCGAGGAGGGCAAGAGCGTCGAACTCATCGACCTGCGCAGTCTCAACCCGATCGACTTCACCGCGATCGAGAAGTCCGTGACGAAGACCGGCCGACTGGTCGTCGCCCACGAGGCACCGACCTTCTTGGGGCTGGGTTCGGAGATCGCCGCGCGCATCACCGAACGCTGCTTCTTCAACCTCGAAGCCCCGGTCATCCGGGTCGGCGGCTACCACACCCCGTACCCCGGTTCGCGGATGGAAGAGCACTACCTGCCCGACCTCGATCGCATCTTCGATGGTGTCGATCGGGCCCTGTCCTACTGATTTCGAGGAGAGTCAAGAATGTCATTCGAATTTCCTCTTCCCGACGTCGGTGAGGGCCTGACCGAGGCCGACATCGTCGCGTGGAAGGTCGCCCCCGGCGACACCGTCACCGTCAACCAGATCCTCGTCGAGATCGAGACCGCGAAGTCGCTCGTCGAGCTGCCCAGCCCGCAGGCCGGCACCGTCGGTGCCCTCCTGGTCGATGAGGGCCAGACCATCGAGGTCGGCACCCCGATCATCCGCTTCGGCGGAGATGATTCCGGCGCCGAGGCGGCTCCCGCCTCCGCCAGTGCGCCGACTTCCGGTTCGGCCGAGGAATCGGCCGATGCCTCCGGTGATGCCGACGGCGGAGCCACCCTCGTCGGTTACGGAGCGAAGGAGGCGTCGTCGAAGCGTCGTCCGCGCAAGGGCGCTCCCGTCCCAGCCCCTGCCGCAGGCGCTGCTCCCGCAGCGTCGGCTGCGCAGGCCCCGGTCGCGGACGCACCGGCACCAGCGGCTTCGGCACCTGCACCGGCCGCGCCGCCTGCACCTGCTGCGCCGCCTGCACCGGCAGCGGCTCCTGCTGCGGCTTCGGCGGCTCAAGCACAGCCCGCATCGGCTCCTGCCTCACCGGGCAAGCCGCTGGCGAAGCCGCCCGTGCGGAAGCTTGCGAAAGATCTCGGTGTCGACCTGTCCCAGGTGACCCCGACCGGTCCCCGCGGAGACGTCACGCGCGACGATGTGCACGCCGCCGCCAACCGGACGGCCGCGCCGACCACGGGTGCCACGGCACCAGCGGCCGCCTCGGCGAGTGATCAGGCAGCGCTCGAAGAGCGGATCCCGTTCAAGGGCGTGACGAAGATGATGGCCAAGGCCATGGTCGATTCGGCATTCACCATGCCGCACGTCACCGAGTTCCTCGACGTCGACGTCACCGAGACGATGGCGATGGTCCGCCGGCTGAAGTCGACGAAATTCCTCGGCGAGGATGTGAAGGTCTCGCCGCTGCTCATCGTCGCCAAGGCCGTGGCGTGGGCCGTGGGACGCAATCCGCGGATCAACTCGTGCCTCGAAGGCGACGAGATCGTCGTGAAGAAGTACGTCAATCTCGGCATCGCGGCCGCCACCCCGCGCGGACTCATCGTGCCGAACATCAAGAACGCGCAGGCTATGGGTCTGAGCGAACTGGCACAGGGCATTCAGGATCTCACCGCTCTGGCGCGGTCGGGCAAGACACCGCCGGCTGATCAGGCCGGGGGCACGATCACGATCACGAACGTCGGCGTCTTCGGAGTCGATGCGGGTACGCCGATCATCAATCCGGGTGAGGCCGCGATCCTCGCGTTCGGGCAGGTGCGGAAGAAGCCGTGGGTGGTGGGCGACGAGATCGTTCCGCGTGAGATCACCACGCTGTCGGTCAGCGCCGATCACCGTGTCGTCGATGGCGAGATCATCTCGAAGTTCCTCGCCGACGTCGGACGGGGTCTGGAGGACCCGACCCTGATGTTGGCCTGAGGTTACACCCTGGTGTCGGCTGTCCGTCGGCGCTGCTGGCCTGAGCGTCCCGGTCTCGCATGGTGCGGGGCCGGGGCGTTCTTTCTGTCCCTAGTTCTGGCCGCAGCCCAGTCTGAGTCAGACAGCCCAACTTCAAATCTGGGCTATCTGCCTCAGACTGGGCCGTGAGCGAATGGCAGAACGGTGAGGATCTCCATGCGCATTGGCGGAGCCGATCTGCATGCGCGGGGCGAACCCGACTGGCGGGTCTATCCGTCGAGGTAGGCGCTGTTGTCCTTGGGGCTGCCGTCCTTGACGAGGCGCTTGGCGATGCAGTGGTTGCGGTCGAGGCCCCACGAACGGCACTGGTCGAGCGCCTGTTCCGGGTCGCTGTAGCCGGTGTCGACGACCGTGACCCAGTAGCTGCCGTCCTTGTACGAGGCCCAATCGCCGCTGTGGATGAGGATCGCGCCCGGATACTTGATCTTATTTGCTTCGTACTCGTTGAGGATGTCCTGCGCCGACCATGTCTTCCCGTCGGCCTTGAGGCCGACGTTCTTCGCGCTCACCTGGGTCACCCACTGACCTTCGAGGTCAGCGGCCTTCTTCGTGCCTTGCTCCGTATAGGCGTCGAGCTGCTGTTCGGGGCTCTTCGTCGGTTGGACCAGATCGTCGGACGGGCTGGGTGACGGGCTCTCCGGCTCACTGGATCCGACATCGACGGGGACGGTTCCCGACGAGGGAGCGAGCCACCGGATGCCGAAGAATCCCACCAGAGCCAGAATCATGAGGATGGCGATGATGACGACGGTGATCTTCAGCCCATTGCCCGACGACGATTCGCTGTGGGCGGTGGGCGGAAACTGCGGTGGAGGAGGAGTCTGCGGTCCGTTCTGTGCCGAGCCGCCGACGTCGTCGCCGGCGCCGCTGCCGCCACTGCCGGCAGACCACTGAGCCTGCCGAGAATTTCCATACTGATGTGGGCCGGCAGGGTGAGAATCATCGAATGGTGAGTGTCCGGCAGGCGCGAAGACATTGCCGCTGCGGGCTTTCGAGATCGACTGTTCCCCCGTGTGCCGTTCGAGGTACTCGTAGTAGGTCGAGTTGTCGAAATCGGCAGACGATCGGTCCGCTCCATTCCCGTACGTCGGGTTCTGACCAGCGGATTCACCAGAATCCTTGTGCCAGTCGTCGCTCGTCGCCGGACGAATGCGCGGCCTCTGTGGAACGTCGCTCATCAGTCCTCCCGAATGCCAGATGTGGTGGCAATCATCTACTAACCTTGGCACGAGTCGAGCAGGCGTTCAACAGGATCGCCGACAGGACGCGTTGCCGACGAAAGCCTACTGCGGAAATCACCGAGTTGGCTTGGCCTCAGCTGTGAAAGTCCCTCCCGGCGTCGGTGGAGGCCGCAGAAACCACCTCGGAGCGGCTGAAGTCCGTGATGAAGGCCCCGCTGCAGAAGCCGCGATGAATTTGCCCTCCGGCCCGCTGTCTCAGTAAGATTGATTTCTGTTGTGTCGTAGCAGGCAGGTCACCGATCGATCTGTTAGGACACGCATGGTGCTCACCCACCGCTGCACTCCAGCTTCGGCCATCTCTCACAGGCTACGGCTTCAGCGCTGGTGAGACATCTCGCCCGAACGGGCAGACCTGTTTCGGCGTACACAATTTTCACGGTGACAGTCGAGAAAATTTGTTGATGTCTTCCGACATCGGCGCAAGCGAGCGGGGAGAACACTCACGTGTGATTCCGCAGGAGCTTGTTTCGAGAGTCGGTAACTTGTGAACTGGAGGAGAGACATGGCAGCAACCTGCCAGGTAACCGGGGCCGTCCCCGGTTTCGGACACAACGTGTCCCACTCGAAGCGCCGCACGAAGCGCCGCTTCAACCCGAACATTCAGAAAAAGCGCTACTACGTTCCGTCGCTGCGCCGCAACGTCACGCTGACCTTGTCCGCTAAGGGCATCAAGGTCATCGACGCTCGCGGAATCGACGCTGTGGTCAACGAACTCATCGCCAAGGGAGTGAAGCTCTGATGGCTAAGGCACAGGATGTTCGTCCCATCATCAAGCTCAAGTCGACGGCCGGCACCGGGTACACCTACGTGACCCGCAAGAACCGCCGCAACACTCCGGACCGCATCGTGCTCAAGAAGTACGATCCCGTAGTCCGCAAGCACGTCGATTTCCGAGAGGAGCGCTGAGCGCACATGGCTAAGAAGTCAAAGATCGCAAAAGACAAGCAGCGTCGCGTCATCGTTGAACGTTATGCAGAGCGCCGCGCGACTCTCAAGCGTCAGCTGACCCACCCCGATTCCACCGACGAGCAGCGCGAAGAGGCACGCCTCGCCCTGCAGAAGCTTCCCCGCGATGCTTCGCCGGTTCGCCTTCGCAACCGTGACCAGGTCGACGGTCGTCCGCGTGGCTACCTCCGGAAGTTCGGACTCTCCCGAGTTCGTTTCCGCGAAATGGCTCACAACGGCGAGTTGCCCGGCGTTACTAAGTCAAGCTGGTAATCTCGAGGAAGTTCGTCATCGGAAAAACGGACCGGTGACCTACCGACTTGTCCTAAGGAGGACACTTTTATGGCTAAGAACCGCAGTGAGCTCGTTGCAGAAGTCGCCGAGAAGTCCGGCCTGACCCAGAAGCAGGTCTCGGACGTGCTCGATGGTGTCTTCGATGTCTTCTCCGACGTCGTGGCCAAGGGCGAAAAGCTCACCATCCCCGGCTGGCTCTCCGTTGAGCGCACCGAGCGTGCCGCTCGCAAGGGTCGCAATCCGCAGACCGGTGAAGAGATCCAGATCAAGGCCGGCTACTCCGTGAAGCTGTCCGCTGGTTCGAAGCTTAAGGGCGCCGCAGGCAGCCCGAACTGATCGACGCAGCAGCATCAAATGGCCCGGATCGTCTGATCCGGGCCATTTGCTGTCTCAGAACGCCGGCGAACTGGAGGAATCGTCGTCCCCGACGACGAAGTCCACCCTCGCCGAGGCGGCTCCCCGAGATCTCGACCACGAAGGGATCTCCCGGTTGGCAGTGCGGCGACGCCGAACGATATCCTGGGGTCATGTCAGAAGGGGCGGTCCGCGCGCAGTGAGTTCTTCAGTTTTCGAGCCGATCACACGGTTCGTACAACGTGCCGCGGTCCCCATCGTCGTCTTCCTGGGACTCATCGCCGGTCTGGCCGCACTCTTCTTCACCGGAGCAGCCAACCCCACTCTGCTCAATGACCCCGGCTCCGTCGTCCGCTTCGGTCTTCCCGCAGCCAAGTTCGTCTTCAACACTGCGATGTCGCTGACCATCGGTGCCCTCATGTTCGCCGTCCTCATCCTCCCGCGCACAGCCGGCGGTCGCGGTCGCCGACACAAGGGCCCGGTGGCCGACCTGCCTCTCGACCCGCTGTGGACGAGGGCGGTTCGGATCGCCGAATACTCGTCGGTCGTGTGGACGCTGTCCGCGGTCGCCGTGCTCGTCTTCTCATTCGTCGACACCGTCGGTGCCCAGGCCTACCTCGATTTCTCGAATCAGCTCGGCGTCTTCGTCACTCAGATCGCCTACGGGCAGCTGTGGGTGCTCATCGTCGTCCTCATCGCCGTCGCCTCGACCCTGTGCTTCGGCACTCGCTCCCATGTCGGCATCGCCGTTGCCGGAGTGCTCAGCGTCGCCGTGATCCTGCCCTTGGCCCTGATGGGCCACTCCTCGGAGGCCTCCGGGCACACTCAGGCCGTCAACAGCCTCGGCCTGCACATCCTCGGCGCGGTCCTCTGGCTCGGTGGGCTCTTCGTCATTGCGCTGCTGGGAACACGCCTGGCCGCCTCGAAGAACCTCAAGCCGATCATCGAACGGTATTCGACGATCGCACTCATCTCCTTCGGTCTCATCGTCTTCTCCGGAGTCGTCAATTCGCTCCTGCGCGTGAAAGGCGTCGACGACCTGATGACCCCCTACGGGCAGGTCATCCTCGCGAAGGCGTTCGCGACCGTACTGCTCGGTCTGATCGGATTCTGGCACCGTCAGTTCGTCATCTCGCGTTTGGGCTCTGCCGCCTCGGCGACGGTGGAATTCTGGCGCCTCATCACCGTCGAATTCATCCTGTTCGGAATCACGATGGGCATGGCCGTAGCTTTGGCCCGGTCGCAGCCGCCGGTGCCGCAGGAACCGGTGGGCGACCCCACCCCGGCCGAGATCCTCACCGGTGATCCGCTGCCGCCGAAGCCAGACCTGTCCCGCTATTTCAGCGAATGGTCGATGGATCCGCTGTGGATCGCGGTCGCTGTGGGCTTCTCGATCGCCTACGTCGTGGCGTTCATCAACCTTCGCCGCCGCGGCGACAGGTGGCCGGTGCTGCGCCTCGTCAGCTGGCTGGTGGGCATGGTCTTCCTCGTCTACGTCACCTCGGGCGGACCCCGCGTCTACGGTGAGGTGCAGTTCTCCGCGCACATGATCGAGCACATGCTTCTGGTCATGGTCGTACCCCTGCCGCTCGTGCTCGGCGCGCCGATCACCATGCTCATGCGCGGGACGAAGGCGCGCACGGACGGGTCCGTCGGCCTGCGCGAATGGGTGCTCTGGCTCGTCCACACCCCGTATCTGCGCTTCTTCGCCCACCCGATCGTGGCGAGCGTGAACTTCGCGGGTTCGCTGATCGTCTTCTACTACTCGGGAATCATGTACTACGCGCTCGATACGCATCTCGGGCACGAGCTGATGATCGCGCACTTCCTCGGCGCCGGGTACCTGTTCGCCCAGGCCCTCATCGGCATCGACCCTGGCGTCAAGCGCCCCGTCTTCCCGATGCGGCTCGTGATGCTGCTGGTGACGATGGCCTTCCACGCCTTCTTCGGCATCTCGATCATGAGCTCGAACGTGCTGATCGCCGGAGACTGGTTCGGCAACGTCGGCGCAGGTTGGGGCTATACGGCGATCGATGACCAGCAGCTCGGCGGTTCCATCGCGTGGGGCATCGGCGAGTTCCCGACCCTGTTCATCGCGATCATGGTCTGCGTCCAGTGGGCGAAGTCCTCGGACCGGGAAGCCAAGCGCATCGACCGCAGCGAAGATCGCACCGACGACGCCGAACTGCGTGCCTACAATGCGATGCTCGCCTCGATGGCCGAGCGAGACGCAAAGGCGCCTCCGCGCCGGCGGTGAGTTCGGGGCCTCTCTGGTTGGTCGGTGCGGGGGCACGGATGCGGTAGGGGCCGCCACGGTGCGGGGACCACGGCCCTGCGGGGCCGCCTCGGTGCGGGGACTCGTCGCGGGTGTGAGGCGGCTTGTCACGCAGAGCCGATCGTGCCGCAATGGGCCTTGCGGTCGGACCGCAGCAGCATCTGCCGGCTGCACATCAGTTGCACATCCGCTGTGCACGAATATGCACCGGAAATTCTCGGATTATGGCCAGGTCGTGACCAAAAACTCTGTAACGTGGCGCACACTGATCCTTGGATGAGAAATATCCAAGCGCCCGAAACACTGGGCTGAAGCAGGGGGGGGGCGCCGGCCGCGCCGATGCGGTCTGAGTGCCCCGAGCTGTCAGCCGATCGGCGCCAGAGCAAGTCGATTCGCGCATTCAACGGTGACGCGGATTGTGGAAACGAAGGAGTCCCATGAGTTCTCAGAACAATGCTGAGAGGAAGTCGATTCGCGCCCAGCTGCGCAAGGTCGTCGCTGCCTCGATGGCCGGAACGGTCGTCGAATGGTACGAGTTCTTCCTCTACGGTTCGGCCGCCACACTGGTGTTCAACCACATCCTGTTCCCGCCGTCCGACAATCCGCTGACTCCGATCCTGGCCGGCTTCGCCACCTATGCGGTCGGCTTCATCGCTCGTCCCATCGGCGGCATCGTCTTCGGTCACTTCGGCGACAAATACGGACGCAAGAAGCTGCTGCAGCTGTCGATCGTCCTCGTCGGTGTGGCCACCTTCCTCATGGGCTGCCTGCCGACCTTCGACCAGATCGGCTATCTCGCCCCGATCCTGCTCGTGCTGCTGCGCGTGGTCCAAGGCTTCGCCGTCGGAGGCGAATGGGGTGGCGCGGTCCTTCTCGTGGCCGAGCACGCTCCGAACAAGGAACGCGGCTTCTGGGCGTCATTCCCGCAGTCCGGCGTTCCCTTGGGCAACCTGCTCGCCACCGGTGTTCTGTTCGTCCTCACCGCAACGCTGACCGAAGAGCACTTCCTGTCGTGGGGTTGGCGTGTATCGTTCTGGCTCTCGGCCGTCATCGTTCTCATCGGCTACTACATCCGCACCCGCGTCTCCGATGCGCCGATCTTCGACGAGGTTCAGGCCGAGGAGATCGAGGAAGGCGTCGACTACGGCGTCAAGGCCGTGTTCAAGCGCTACCCGCGTGAGGTCTTCGCCGCAATGGGCCTGCGTTTCGTCGAGAACATCCACTACTACCTCGTGGTGACCTTCTCGATCACCTACCTCGCCACGCAGGTGAAGATCGAAGCGGCCGAGATCCTCGGGCTCCTGCTCGGAGCTCACGCGATCCACGCAGTCCTCGTCCCGCTCGTCGGCGCCGCCACCGACCGGATCGGACGCAAGATGCCCTACGCCTTGGGCATCATCCTGACAGCGACGTGGGGCTTCTTCGCCTTCCCGATGTATGACACCGGCAACGCCGTCATGATCTTCCTCGCCCTCCTCATCGGCCTGGTCTTCCATGCGCTGATGTATGCGGGTCAGCCGGCGATCATGTCCGAGATGTTCCCGACTCGCATGCGCAACTCGGGGGTGTCGACCGGCTACCAGGTGACAGCCATCGTGGCGGGATCCTTTGCGCCGATCATCGCCACTGCGCTCCTCGACGCCTTCGGATCCTCGGTTCCGATCGCGCTCTACCTGCTGGCCGCTGCGATCATCTCGTTCATCGCTCTGATGTTCACCCGCGAGACCAAGGGCATCGACCTGCGCTCGCTCGACCATGCAGACAAGGTGCGACGCGGAGTCGCCACTGCCAGCTGAAGTCGGGGCTCAATGTCTGACGGGGGCGGTGTCGGTGAAGACCGGCACCGCCTCTTCGCCTGCCGCGCGGCGCACCTCGATGAATCTTCACCCTCCGCACGGTGGAAGATGGACACGGACCACAGACCCGAACCACGAAAGGGACATCTCATGGGAGACCTCACCAGCAAACGCGCACTCGTCACCGGCGGCGGATCCGGTCTCGGCAAGGCGATCGTTCAGTCATTCGCGCAGGCCGGAGCGTCCGTCGTCGTCGCCGACGTCGACGCTGACGCGGCACAGGCCGTTGCCGACGACATCGGCGGCGAAGCGTGGGCAGTCAACCTGGCGGACACCTCGGCGCTGGACGGCACCGAGCTCGACGTCGACATCCTCGTCAACAACGCCGGCATCCAGCGGATCCACCCGATCACGGAATTCCCGCTCGAGGACTGGCGGCTGATCAACACGCTCATGCTCGAAGCACCGTTCGTGCTCACGAAAGCGGTGCTGCCGAAGATGTGCGAGCGCGGCTGGGGACGCATCATCAACCTCTCGTCCGTCCACGGGCTGCGCGCCTCGGCGAACAAGTCCGCCTACGTCGCGGCCAAACACGGACTGATGGGGCTGACGAAGACGACCGCACTCGAAGCCGGACCGCACGGAGTGACGTGCAATGCGATCAACCCCGGCTATGTGCTCACACCCCTGGTCAAGGGACAGATCGCCGACCAGGCGAAGACGCACGGCATCAGCGAGGACGAGGTCCTCGAGCAGGTGTTCCTCGGCCATTCCGCGGTGCCCAAGCTCGCCGAGCCCGAGGATGTCGCGGCCATTGCGCTCTTCCTGGCCGGGGAGCATGCCGCGGTCATCAACGGCAGCGCTCACAGCATTGACGGCGGTTGGGTCGCCGCCTGACTCGCTCGAGCACACCCTCCCCTCCCAGGACTACCCGACGGCGGCCCAGCAACCTCGCGCCAGGTTGCTGGGCCGCCGTCAGGTAGCAATTAGAGGGATTCTAGGACTTTGCGGACTCCGGCGTTGCGCAGGGACTCGTGACGGACCGAGGCCCAATAGGACACTTTCTTGGAGAACAGCTCCGGCAGCACCTGCACGAGGCGCGAATTGCCGTGGGCGAGGAAGTCCGGCAGGATGCCGATCCCGGCCCCGTGCGAGGTCGCGAGCACATGCGCATGCACCGAGGTGGACCGGAAGAAGCCTGCCCCACGGGGAAGGGCATCGGCCGCCTCGTCGAGATCATCGACCCGCAGCGAATTCTCGATGTAGTAGACCATCCGGTGGTCGGCCAGATCATCCAGCGTCTGCGGCATCGGATGCGAGGAGATGTAGTCCTGCGAGGCATAGAGCTGGAGCCGGTAGTCGCGGATGTGCTTGGCAATCGACCGCGGGGCATCGGGACGCCCGACGACGATCTCGATATCGACACCCGACCGGTACTGCCTGGCCCGCTGCGTGGCAGTGATCAGTTCGATCTGCAGTCCCGGATGCTGCGCCTGCAGTGTAGTGAGCGCCGGAACGGCATACTCAAGGGCGAAGGCCTGCGGACAGGCCAGCCGGATCGTCCCGGACAGAGCCGAGTTCGAATGCGCATCGATGCGGCCCAGCGCGGCCTCGATATCCTCGGCGATCGGCAGCAGCTGGCGCCCGGCGGCGCTGAGCTCCCACCCGTCGGGGGAAGCCACGAGCACGCGATCGCCGTACGCTTTCTCGAGCGCGGCGATGCGCCTGGACACGGTCGTGTGGTTGAGGCCGAGGCTGTGCGCGGCGGCCGTGAACTTCCCCAGTCGGGCGACGGCGAGCAGAGTCAGCAGATCCTCGGGAGCGATCTGCAGACCTGAACTGCCAGGTGCATAGGAAGCCATAGTGGCTCCATTCTATCTGCGTCCGCGCACATAACCGGTGCGGAATAGGTGAGGCGGCCCGCCGGGCTTCCGTCCATCGACTGGCGTACTGTGAGAGGGAACACCTAAGAGTTGCTGAACATGATGCGAGGAGGCATATTATGTCGACGATTGGATGGGTTGGCCTGGGGAATATGGGCCGCCCGATGACTGCGAACCTGGTCAGGGCCGGTCACACCGTCAATGGTTTCGATCTCGTCCCCGAAGCCGTGGACGCAGCCGCGAAGAACGGGGTGAACCCCGTGAACTCCATCGCCGAGGCGGTCGCCGGTGCCGATATCGTCTTCACGATGCTGCCCAAAGGTGAGCACGCCCGCACCGCCTACCTCGAGCCCGACGGTGTCCTGGCCAACGCGGACCAGAGGACCCTCCTCGTCGATTCCTCGACGATCGACTTCGATTCGGCTCGTCTCCTCCATGCCGAGGCGAAGAAGGCAGGCTTCCGCCTCATCGACGGACCCGTCTCCGGCGGAGTCACCGGTGCCGAAGCCGGCACCCTGACGTTCATGCTCGGCGGTGCCGACGCCGACATCGAAGAGGCTCGCCCCTTCATCGAGGCGATGGCCGGCAACATCTTCCACGCCGGTGGTGACGCCGCAGGTCAGGCCGCGAAGATCGTGAACAACATGATGCTGTCGATCAGCCTCCAGGGTGTCGTCGAAGGCGCCGTGCTCGCCGATCGCTTCGGCCTCGACCCGAAGGTCTTCCACGATATTGCGAAGGTGTCCTCCGGTGACTCCTGGCCGCTGCGTACGTGGTACCCGGTGCCGGGCGTGACGACGACGGCCGCAGCGAACAACGAGTTCCAGCCCGGCTTCGCCACCGCACTCATGCACAAGGACGTCGGCCTGGCCCTCGCCGGTGCTGAGACCCAGGGTGTCGAGCTCCCGGCCGCCGCCCTCGTCCACGCGCAGCTGCAGAAGCTCATCGACGAAGACCTCGGCGGACTCGACACGTCCGCCCTGATCAAGAACATCGACCCGAACGCCGAGGGTCTGCCGAAATAGGCACTGTAACGGGGCCGAGTCGGCACCGAGTTGCGGACGATCCGTGTCGAAGAACCACAATGATTTCGACACGGATCGTCCGCAACTCGTTTCCCGGCCCGGTGGACCGGCTAGGTGGACCGGCCCGGATGCGGGCCCGTTCCCGTCGCGACACCTGGTGCGGGACTCGGCCGCCGGAGCATCCTCGGCGACCTGAAACTTCGTGCGGCTCATGCAAGACTGGAGTCATGAGTACGCCTGATTCCACCTCCCCGCTGTCCGCCGACGACATCGCCGCCATCACCGGCAGCCTCGACGAGGTTGCTGATCGGGCCCGGGCCGCCGCCGAGGCGAGCGGTCGCAGCGGGGACGATGTGCGCGTGCTGCTGGCGACGAAGACGCAGCCGGCGGAGAAGATCCGCGTCGCCCTCGAACACGGGTTCACGCTCATCGGCGAGAACAAGGTGCAGGAGATCACCGGCAAGGCCGAGGCGCTCGCCGACCTCGATCCCGAGACCCACCTCATCGGACCGCTGCAGCGCAACAAAGTCAATCACACCCTGCGGCATGCTCAGTGCATCCAGTCCGTCGACAACCTCCCGCTGGCCGAGAAGATCAACAACCGCCTCGACGTCCTCGACGAGACCGTCGACTACTTCATCCAGGTCAACACCTCCCGCGAGGACTCGAAGTTCGGTGTCGCACCCGAAGACGCCGAGGAGCTCATCACCGCGACCCGGGCACTCGGCCGGATGCGGCTGCGCGGACTCATGACGATCGGACTGCCCGGCAGCAGCCCCGAAGAGATCCGCCCCAGCTACTCCGACCTGCGCGAGCTCAGCGAGACGCTGCGCGGATCAGGGGTCATGCCCGCCGAGGCGACCGAGCTGTCGATGGGCATGAGCGGCGACTTCGAACTCGCCATCGCCGAAGGAGCGACGATCGTCCGCGTCGGATCGAGCATCTTCGGCGCCCGCGACTACTCCTGACCGCTCGTCCGCGCCCGCGACTACTCCTGACCGGTCCTCCGTACCCGCACGGGCCGACTCGGCATCCGCCGCATTCCCGGGCGGGGGAGAGAACCGTCACTTGATGACGTTGGGAAGGCCGCCTCGGTGGAGGATCTGCGATCATAGAACCATGAACAGCAGTCCAGATATCTCCGCGTCAGCCACCTCCTCGGCACGGGACGTCAAGGTCCGTGCGCCCGAACTCGTCGGTCGCCGGTGGATGAACTCCGGCGGCAAGGATCTGACCCTGGCCGATCTGCGCGGAAAGGTCGTCCTCCTCGACTTCTGGACGTTCTGCTGCATCAACTGCCTCCACGTCCTCGACGAACTGCGCCCGTTGGAGGAGAAGTACGCCAAGGAGCTCGTCATCATCGGCGTGCACTCGCCGAAGTTCGAGTTCGAACGCACCGTCGAAGCCGTCGACCAGGCCGTGGAGCGCTACCAGGTCGAACACCTCGTCCTGGACGATCCCGACCTCGTCACCTGGCAGGCGTACACCGCTCGCGCCTGGCCGACCTTGGCCGTCATCGACCCCGAAGGCTACCTCGTGGCGACCATGTCCGGTGAGGGCCATGCAGCCGGTCTCACCGAGATCATCGAGAGCCTCATCGAGGAGCACTCGGCCAAGGGCACCCTCCATTCCGGCGACGGCCCCTACGTTCCGCCGCCGGCCCCCGAGACGGATCTGTTCTACCCGGGCAAGGCCACTCGCCTGCCCTCGGGCCACCTCTTCGTCGCTGATTCCGGACACCACAGCCTCGTCGAATACGACGACGACGCGGCCACGATCATCCGCCGCATCGGCACCGGTGAACGCGGCCGCGTCGACGGCGACTTCGCCTCGGCGAGCTTCAGCGAACCCGGCGGCATCACCGTGCTGCCTGCCGACCTGGCGGCCGAAGTCGGCTACCAGCTCGTCGTCGCCGACACCGTCAACCACACCCTGCGCGGAATCGACCTGACGAACGAGACGGTCACGACGATCGCCGGCACCGGTGAGCAGCACATGGTCGGCGCCATCGACAATGTCCGCGGCAAGCCCGGTGAGCTGGGACGATATGACGGGCCCGCCCTTGATGTGAAGCTGTCATCGCCGTGGGATGTCCTCTTCGTCCCCTCCACCGCCGAGGTGGTCGTGGCGATGGCAGGCAACCACACCCTCTGGTCTTTCGACCCGAAGGCCGGCACGATCCGCATCCTCTCGGGCACGATGAACGAAGGTCTGGTCGACGGCGATGGGGAGTCTGCGTGGTTCGCTCAGTCCTCCGGCCTCGACCTCGGGCCCGAGGGCGAGGTGTTCGTCGCCGACTCCGAGACCTCGGCGATCCGCCGCCTCGACCCGGCAACCGGTGAGGTGGCCTCACTGGTAGGCGTCGGTCTCTTCGACTTCGGCTTCCGTGACGGGCCCGCCGCCGAGGCGCGCCTGCAGCACCCGCTGGGCGTGCGCAGTCTGCCCGACGGGTCGGTCGCGATCGCCGACACCTACAACGGTGCGATCCGCCGCTTCGACCCGAAGACCGAGGAAGTCACGACTCTGGCGCGCGGACTGCGCGAACCCTCGGACATCGTCCTCATCGACAATGCGGGCACCCCCGACGACGCCGAACTCATCGTCGTCGAATCCGCGGCGCATGCGCTCACTCGGGTGAAGCTGCCCAAGGACGCTCAGAAGGTCGACGAGGGCGCGCTGACGACGAAGCGCCCGTCGACCGAGATCGCCTCCGGTCCGGTGTCGCTGACCGTGAGCTTCACGGTCCCGGCCGGTCAGAAGCTCGACGACCGCTGGGGCGACCCCACGTTCCTGCAGGTGTCTGCGACGCCGCCGGAACTCATCGTCTCCGGAGCCGGCGGAGCCGAAGGGCTCAGCCGCGATATCGTCATCGATCCCGAGTTCGCCGAGGGAGTGCTGCATGTGACTGCGCGGGCCGCCGCCTGCGATGGCGAGCCCGGGGGAGAGATCCCGCTGCACGCGGCCTGCCACCTCTACCAGCAGGACTGGGGAATCCCCGTCGAGCTCGCGGACTCGGCGCCGAACGAACTCACCCTCGACCTCCGGGGCGCCTGAGCGCTCGGCCACCGGAGCGAGGGCCGCAGTCGATCAGGCGATGGAGACATCGCCGAGGCGGCGCGGCTCGAAGCTCACCTGTGAGGACTTGACGACCACTGAGCCGCCCAGGACGAAGGAGAGCTTCTCGTCGAAGTCGTGTTCGGCAGCGGTGACGATGTCCCGGTAACGTCCCTTCACCCTCACCTCGACCGTCGAGGGGGTGAGTTCGAGATCATTGCCGGACGAGGTCAGTCCGATCTGCGGACTGCGCTCGAGCGACCACGAGACATCACCGATGATCTCGTTGTCCGTGTCGTAGCCGAAGACGCAGCCGGACGGCATGAGGGTCGTCGACTTCATGCAGTCCTGCAGATGGTCGGTGACCTGCTCTTCCACGGTCTGCTCGAGCTTGGCCGTCGGCTCTGGCGAGAGCTTCACGGTGTGGGAGTCGCCGGGGGCGGTCACCTCGGCGCGTTGGGATCTGGACTTCAGATACGTCGCATCGAATCCGACGAGGTAGCTCGCCGGGAACAGCACCGGCACACTTCCCGTGCTGACTCCGTAGCCGTTGACCGTCGCCGTCGACGATCCGGAGACGTCCAGGGTCAGCGTCGGCCATTCATTCTGTTCGATGGCCCATCGGTTGAAGAGTCCCGCGCTGGAAGGCAGGCGGACCATATCGAGATCGACGGTCTGCTCCTGCGAGGAGAGGTTGAAGCTGAGGCGGACCTTCGCATGGTCGCCGTCGACGGAGACGGTCTCGGCTTCGGGGTCGCGCGGCAGATCGGGAGCCGCTGAGAGGACGTCGTCGCTGAGCGCCAAGGTCGACGACGGGGTCGGCGTGGACAGGTATGAGAAGGCACTCTGCGCATTACCGTGTTCGATCGCCGAGATGTAGGCCTCGGCAGATCGGGCGGGCGTGTAGACGGTGAGGTTGAGGAGGGGGACCGCTGCGACCGTGAGGACGATGACCGTCAGCGCTGAGATCAGAAGTCTGCGCGACGTTCGCATGGCGCTCCTGATTCGGTTGGGGACTGAAGGGGGACTGGGCAGTTCTCAGTCTATCTTCCGCCCGTCACTCAACCGGGTAGGCGTGCAGGGCGGAGGTGTCGACCTCGACGAAGACATGCGTGCCGACCTTGACGTTGGTGCGCAGTTCGGTGATCGTCGTGCCGAGTCCCGGATGCAGGACCCCGAATCCGATGGCCGGCGTCTGGGTTCTCGGCGCGCCCGCGAGGTCGGCCAGGTCGACGTCGAGGGCGAGGCCCATCTCCGTGTCGACCGGTGAGAGCTTCGCCTGCAGGCAGGAACCGCGATCACGGAGTCCGGTGACGATGGCTTCGAACACCGTCGCCGAGGTGAACGCCGGGTCGTGTTCGTCCAGTGACAGGAGGGCGGCGCGCCACCCAAGAGTCACGAACACCTTCCCGTCGAGTTCGGTGCGGGCGCGCACGGCCGAATGGCCGATGGACAGCCAACCCTTCCGGGCCAGCCCGGAATAGACGTTGACCCCGCTGAGCTCGGCCGGCAGCGAACCGCGCGGTTCGGTGACGATCTGCTCCAGGGAACCGAGCGCGACGAGCTGGTCCTTTTCGATGTTCGCCACCCCCGCCTCGGCGATGGTGTGGTCGGTCAGCGAATTCGAGCTGAACACGACTCCGCGGCCCTCCCCGGCGACGAGTTCGGCGAAGCGACTCCGCAGCCCGGTGCGCAGATGGCCCGGGACCGTGCCGAAAGGGTCGATGAGGGTCAGCCACTGTGCGCCGCTCGCCCAGGCCGCAGCCAGGGCGAGGCGGGCACGATCGGTCGGATCAAGATCGTCGAGGCGACGGCGCAGAACATCGGGTCGCAGCCCGAATGCTGTCAGCGCAGCTGATGGATCCGCTGCCGATGCCGCCTCCCCAGATCCGGCATCGGCTTCGCGAAGATAGCTCTTCATCCAGTTGCGCACACGCAAGCGACCCGACCGGCGTCCGGTCGGGAAGCGTGGTGGTGGTGCGACGTGGGGCAGGGCCGCCGCGGACAGCACCACAGAGGTGGTGCTGTCCGGGCTGCCCATGAGTCCGAGCATTGTCCCTGCTCGCAGACGTCCGAGGTCGATCTCGCGTCCGTCGAGCTGCAGCCCCGCGAGGGACAATTCATCGTTCAATGCGGTTTAGAACTCCGCGGGATCGTCGGAGGCGTTCATCCGCCGACGGGTGATGATGACGGCTGCTGCACCGACGGCGAGGAGACCGACACCGAGTGCCAGTCCGGTCATCTCGGCACCGGTCCGAGGCAGGTCGCTGCCCGAATCGTTCGAGCCGCTGCCGTTGCCGTTTCCGCCTTCGTCGACGGCGGTGCCGTTGGTGAGCACGGTGAAGCTTCCGCCCTGGGGCTCATCGAAGCTCTCGGCCTGGGCTCGCACGTTGTAGGTGCCGAGCACGGCCTTGACCTTGGCCTGGACGCCGAAGGTGACCTTGCCTTCGGAATCGGCTTCCTTGGTCATCGTGTAGCGGTCGACCTTGCCCTGGGCATGCTCGACCGTGATCGAGACCTTCTCGCCGGGCTGAGCCCCGCTGACGCCGATCTTGATGCCGTCGTTCAGGAAGTCCTCGGAGCTGACCTCGGTCGGGTTGATGAACATGGACGCCTGCGCGGCTGCGGCAGGCTTCTTGTCCTCGGTGCCGGGGCTGGCCGGACCGGTGGACTCGGGAGCCTCGTCCTCGGCGTCCTTGGCGTCATCAGATGCATCCGCGTCGGCGTCCTTGGCGTCATCGGCCTGATCGGCTTCCGAATCCTTGGCGTCGTCCGATCCCTCTGAGTCTTCGTCTCCAGTCGGGGCCTCGGCCGGTCCTGGCTGCACTCCGTCGGCCGCAGCCTCTTCCGAGCCATCGTCGGCGGCCGAAGCCTCTTCCGAGCCTTCGTCGGCCTTGTCCGTCTCCGATGGTGTCGGCTTCGGCGCCTTGGTCGTCGGCTCCTCGGTCTCAGACGGGCTCGGCTTGGGCGCCTCGGTGGTGGGCTCCTCGGTCTTGGTCTCCGTCGGTTCCGGGGCCTTTGTGGTGGGGTCCTCGGTCTTCGTCTCCGAAGGCTTGGGCGCCTCGGTCGTCGGTGCCTTGGTCGTCGGCTCCTCGGTCTTCGTCTCCGAAGGCTCCGGGGTCTCCGTTTCGCTGGGAGTCTCGTCCGGAGTCTTGATCGGACCGGTGGCCGACTCGCACTTGTCGTCGTCGCCTGTGCCCGGTTCGTCGACCTCGGAGGCCTTGGAGACGACCTCGAAGGTCACCTTCGAGGACTTCTTCTCGGACTTGAGATCGGTGAGGTAGAGGGAGTATTCGCCGGCAGGAACCTTGGCACCATCGGTGACGGTGAAGAAGTAGGTGCCGGACACCTTGCCCTTCTCATCGACCGTGAGCTTCTTGTCCGGAGAGTATTCGGTGCCATCGGTGCCGATGACGGTCACCGTGGCCTTCTGGTCCGGGCTGAATCCGGTGCCGGAGAAGCCGATTCCCTTTTTGTCGTCAGCGATGTCGGCGCGGGTCACCTGCGCCTGCGCAAGGGTCGCCTGCGGGTCCGACTCGTCGGGAACCGAGGAATCCGATTCGGAGCTGCTCGATGACTGCTGATCACCCTGGGCGCACAGCGGTTGCTGAGGGACCGAAGCGGTGGACTCTGTCGCTGCGAACGCCGGGGCGCCAGCAAGACCTGTCAATGCAACGGCTACTGCGGGGGCAAGCACAAGACGCGAGGTCTTCACAGTAATGCCTTTCGATTGTTGTCTACCCACGAAAGACGATGGACTCCCGGCATTCCTTGGCTTAAGAAGGGGAAGGCACCATCGTGCGCGGGTCCGTACAACTCATTACCCTAAAGCATTCATCCGCCGCTATGGGGAGACACACTGGTAAAAATCAGGAGAATTCCCGCAAATCGTTATCAGTTTGTGACATAGTTTCGGCGTGTCGGTCGGAATCTTCCGTGGAGCCGGTGTGCCTGGATCATGCATTCGCGAGCGTGCGAAGCCCGGAACGACTACCATCGGAAACGTGACTCTGCTTTCAGACCGCGACATCCGCGCCGAGCTCGACTCCGGCCGCATCGCCCTCGACCCCTACGACCCGTCGCTGATCCAGCCGGCCAGCGTCGACGTGTGTCTCGACCGCTACTTCCGGCTCTTCGACAACCACAAGTACGCGGTCATCGATCCGAGCCTCGAGCAGCCCGAACTCACCCGCTTCGTCGAAGCCGCTCCGGGGGAGCCGTTCGTCCTCCACCCTGGCGAATTCGTCCTCGCCTCCACCCATGAGCTCGTGACTCTGCCCGTTGATGTCGCCGCTCGGCTCGAGGGCAAGTCATCGCTCGGGCGTCTGGGTCTGCTGACCCATTCGACGGCCGGATTCATCGACCCCGGCTTCAGCGGCCACGTCACGCTGGAGCTGTCGAACGTCGCGACCCTGCCGATCACCTTGTGGCCGGGAATGAAGATCGGCCAGCTCTGCTTCTTCCGACTCAGCTCGGAGGCGGAGAATCCCTACGGTTCCCAGGCCACGGGCAACCGCTATCAGGGTCAGCGCGGCCCGACCGCCTCCCGTTCGCATCTCAACTTCTACCGGAGGGACATGTGATCACGCGCCGCGAACTGCGGCTGCAACGCGAAGCCGCTGAACGCGCCGCCCGGGAACAGGCCGACGCCGCGCGCTACCAGAATCCTGACGCCCAGGCTTCGGGTGTCCCGGCGACGGACGCCCAGGCTTCGGGCGTCCCGAGTGCAACCGGAGATCCGGTCGGCCCCGCGGCCCCGGCCGCCCTTGCCCCCGAGGTCCTTGCCCCCGAGCCCCCTGCCTCCGAGCCCCGGGGGCCCGAAGATCAGGCCGCGAGCCGGCGACGGAGCGGAATGCCGTCGACGGGGCGGCCCGGCTACGGCAGTGACCCGTCCGCACCCGAGGACACGGCCACCTCGGCGGATCTGCGGGGTTTCCACCTCATCCTCCTCGATGACGCGGTCGAGGTCTCCGACGTCCTCGCGCTCATCCACAACAAGCTGCCCGACCTTCGCCCGGTGCTCGACGAGCACGGGCAGATGCGACTGAGCCGGCACTCCCGGCTGAGCTCGGGGGTCGCCCTCGATCCCTCCGATGCCGCCGCGCTCGAGGTCCCCGACTGGGCTCAGCACGCCATCGTCATCGACTGCCCCCGGGACCGGCAGCCGACCCCGCCGCCGGACTGGTTCGCTGACGCCGACGGACTCCACGAGGCCTTTCCCGCTGGGATGCCGGACCGGGAGGAGGAGCGGATGCTCAGCCTCATGCTCTCCGTCGCCTCCCGCCTCCACACGGGCGTGCGCCTGGCCGACGAGTCCGGACTGCCGACGCGGGTGATCATCCCCGATCCCGAGGCGAAGATCGACCTCTACATCTACTCCTCGTACTGGATGGAACCGCCCGTCGTCCTCGACTTCGTGCGCCGCCATGCCCCACAGGCCTTCCAGCAGGCCCTGCCCACTCCCGACGAGGATGTGCTGGCCCAAGCGAGCATCGACGATCCGCTCTTCGACCCGTCCGCCCCGGTCATCCTCGACGGCTATGCCCTGCTCGTCCCGCTCGGCGAGATCGACGAATCCGCCGGCAGCCTCGAGATCCGGGTGATGGAGGCCGAGTGGGTTCCGCCGATCATCGCCGCCCACACCGACGCCCCGCAGATCGAATACCACGTGCACTGGATGGACACCGAGTCGAAGCGCTATCAGCCGAACCAGGGGCGCCGATTCCGGCGGATGCGCAGCCGGGTTGCTGAGCTCACCGACGCGATCGGGGCCGAGCTGCTCGTCGGCTCGGCAGGCATCGGACTCGACGAGAACGGCTTCCTCGTGACCAGCCGACAGCTGCGTACATGATCGGTGCCATGCCGGGGCAGGACCGGTCTCAACTGACGTCCTGCGATTCGGGAAACGACACCTGTCCGTGCGAAAATGACCTGACGAACCTTTCTCACAAACAGGCATATGACGGAGGTGGCCGCCGGTGATGATCATGACAGGAGCCTTCTTCGGGGCATCTGTCATCGCCTACCCTCTGGTTCGCCTGCTCGGCCGCAACGCCTTCTTCCTTCTCGCCCTCGTTCCCTTCGCGGGACTCCTGTGGAGCCTGTCGGCGATCTCCGATCTGTTCGGCCCTGCGGCCCAGCCGATCGTCGAGAATCTCGACTGGCTGCCCGAGCTCGGCCTCTCCGGAGTCTTCCGCCTCGACGTGCTCTCCTGGATCATGACGCTGCTGGTCACCGGGGTCGGTGCTCTCGTCTTCGTCTACTGCGCGCGCTATTTCCCGCCCGACGAGCCGGGCCTGGCTCGGTTCGCGGGAATCTTCATGGCCTTCGCCGGAATGATGTACGGGCTCGTCGTCGCCGACGAACTGCTCATGCTCTACCTGTTCTGGGAAGGCACCACAGTCTTCTCGTACCTGCTCATCGGGCACAGCCAGTCCCGCCGTCGCTCGCGGCAGGCGGCCCTGCAGGCGCTCATCGTCACCACGGCCGGCGGCCTGGCCATGCTCGTGGGCATGATCCTGCTCATCACCGCCACCGGCACCGGGCAGATCTCGACCCTGATCGACCGTGCCCAGTCCGGAATGGACACGGGCGGAGTCATCGTCTCCGCCGTCATCCTCATCCTCGTCGGCGCGATCTCGAAGTCCGCGCTCATGCCCTTCCACTTCTGGCTGCCCGGCGCCATGGCCGCACCCACCCCGGTGAGTGCCTATCTGCACGCCGCGGCGATGGTCAAGGCGGGAATCTACCTCGTCCTGCGCCTGGCACCGGGCTACCACAACATCCCCGGCTGGTCCGAGGTGCTGCTCACCCTGGGACTGCTGACGATGTTCATCGGCGGGTGGCAGGCGCTGAAGCAGACCGACCTCAAACTGCTTCTGGCCTTCGGCACGGTCTCGCAGCTCGGCTTCCTCACCACCATGGCCTCGTTCGGGACTCCGGACATCACGAAGGCGGCCCTGGGTCTGCTCATCGCCCACGCCCTGTTCAAGTCGTGTCTGTTCCTGTGCGTCGGCATCATCGACCACCGTGCCGGCACCCGTGACCTGACGAAGCTCTCCGGCGGTTGGAGGGCGTTCCCCTTCGTCGCCGTGTGCGCGACGATCGCAGCCGCCTCAATGGCGGGGCTGCCGCCGCTGCTCGGCTTCGCCGCGAAGGAAGCCGCGTACTCGACCCTGCTGTCCTCGCCGGACAAGACCTCGGTCATCGCCTTCATCGGGATCATGATCGGCTCGATCCTCACCGTCGCCTACTCGGCCCGCTTCGTCTGGGGCGCGTTCTCCTCGAAGCCGGGAGTCGATGACATCGCCCGCCGCGACGAGAAGCTCACCCTCGTCGTCTCCCCGCTCATCCTCACCGCCCTGACGCTGGCGCTCGGCCCGGGAGTCGGACTGCTCGACGGCTACTTCTCCGCCTGGACCACCGGACTGCCGGCTGTGGCCGAGGGCGACGGGCACTACCACCTCGCGCTGTGGCACGGATTCGAACCGGCGCTCGCCTTCACCGCTGTGACCGTCGTTGCGGGCCTCGCCCTGTTCATCGTCCGTCGTCCCTTCGCGAAGGTTCAGGCGACACTGCCGTCGGGACTGGACTTCCACGAGCTCTACCGGATGCTCATCGGCTGGACGGAGGCCCTGGCTCTGTGGGTCACCGCCCGCACCCAGCGGGGTTCGCTGCCGTTCTACCAGGGCGTGGTCTACTTCGTCCTCGTCGCCGGATTGGGTCTGGCGATCATCGCCAACGACACGTGGAACATCACCTTCCGGCTCTGGGACACTCCGCTGGATCTCATCGTCGCGGCCGTGCTCGTCGTCGTCGCGATCGGGGCCACCCGCGCGAAGAAGCGCTTCACCGCCGTCGTCGTCACCGGCATCTCCGGCTACGCCATGGTCGCCTACTTCGCCTTCGTCGGCGCTCCCGACCTGGCCCTGACCCAGGTGCTCGTCGAGACCATCACGATCGTCGTCTTCGTCCTCGTCCTCCGCCGGCTGCCGGCGCGCATCGGTGAGTCCACCGGTCGCCTCACCCCCGCATGGCGGGCGATCATCGGCTGCGCCGTCGGCATCACCGTCATGCTCGTGGTCCTCATCGCCACCGGTGTGCGCGTGGCCGATCCGATCTCCACCGACTTCGGACAGCTCGCCTACGAGCTCGGCCACGGCAAGAACATCGTCAACGTCACCCTCGTCGACATCCGCGCGTGGGACACGATGGGCGAGATCTCGGTGCTCGTGGCCGCCGGGACCGGTATCGCCGGACTCATCTTCGTGCGCGGTCGCGAAGGTCACCTGCACCGGTTCGAGAGGAAGAAGGACGGCACCGAGGCGGCCGGCCGCATCCGCTTCCAACCCGTGGCCGAGGACGTCGTCGATCTCCACCACGCCGGCCGTGGCGAGGGTCTGTCGCAGAAGCGAGCGTCCTGGCTCATCGCCGGACGCACCCTGGCCCCACGCAACCGGTCGATCATCCTCGAGGTCACCGCACGCCTCATCTTCCACGCCGTCATCATCTTCTCCGTCTACCTGCTCTTCGCCGGCCACAACGACCCGGGCGGCGGATTCGCCGGCGGCCTCGTCGCCGGCCTCGCCCTCGTCGTGCGCTACCTCGCCGGAGGCAAGTACGAACTCGCCGAGGCGGCCCCCTTCACCCCCTCGGGAATGCTGGGCACCGGCCTGGTCACCGCGATCCTCACCGTCATCGGAGGGTGGATCTGGGGCGAGACGGTCTTCGACTCCGTCTACCTCGAGGGGGATCTGCCGCTGCTGGGCCACGTGTCCTTCGGCACGTCGACGTTCTTCGACATCGGCGTCTACCTCATCGTCGTCGGCCTCATGCTCGACATCCTCCGTTCGCTGGGGGCCGAGGTCGACCTGCACCAGGAGCGCGACGAGGCGATGCTGACCACTCGCATCCACGACAATGTGAACTTCTCCGACGGCATGGGCGCCACCGCCGAACACCGAGCCGTGTCCGAGATCATCGACCGGGTCAACGAACTCGACGTCGACAACGGCGCGGAAGGAGGCCGACTGTGAGCGTCTCCTTCGTCATGGTCCTGGCCATGGGCGTCCTCTTCGCCGCCGGCATCTACCTCATGCTCGAACGCTCTCTGACGCGCGTTCTGCTCGGCTTCATCCTGCTCGGCAACGGAGTGAACCTGCTCATCATCCTCACCGCCGGGCGCGGTTCCCCGCCCCTGACCGACGGAGAGAACCTGTCGACCGAGGGCATGTCCGATCCGCTGCCGCATGCCCTCGTCCTCACGGCCATCGTCATCACCTTCTCCGTGACGGCATTCCTGCTGGCGATGATCTACCGTTCCTGGAGGCTCATGCGCGCCGATTCGCTGCAGGACGACGACACCGACCTCCAGGTGGCGATCACGAAGCTCATCGACTCCGAGGCGGAGGCGAGCACCGACTACGACGACACCGAGTTCGGCGACGAGGCGGAGTCCCCGATCACCGGCGCCATCGACCTCGACGACGACGGCACTCCTGCGGAGCGGGAGGAACTCGTCGACGATATCGAGGATGCGTCGACTCCGGCCGAGGCCGATGCCATCGCCGAGGCGGCCGCGGACTCGCAGACGGAGGCCCACAGCGCCGAGGAGGCCGAAGTCGCCGAAGAGGCCAAGGACGCGAAACCGCAGGGAGACGACGCATGATCGATCTTCTGCCCGTACTCGTTCCCCTGCCGGTTCTGCTGCCGCTCATCGGTGCCGGCATCGCGCTGATCCTGTCCAAGCACACGCGGGCGCAGAACCTCGTGTCGATCGCGATCCTGGTCGCGGTCATGGTCATCGCCACGCTGATCCTCTTCGGGGTCGATGCGCACGGACCGCAGGTTGTGGCGATCGGCGGCTGGCAGCCACCGGCCGGCATCGTGCTCGTCGCCGACAGGCTGTCCTCGCTCATGCTCATCGTGTCCGCGCTGGTCACCCTGTGCGTGCTCGTCTACGCACTGAGTCAGGACGCCAACGACGACTCGAACGAGACACCGATCTCCGTGTTCAACCCCAGCTACCTGGTGCTGTGCGCGGGCATTGCGAATTCGTTCCTCGCCGGAGACCTGTTCAACCTCTACGTCGGCTTCGAGATGTTCCTCGTCGCCTCGTATGTGCTGCTCACGCTCGGTGCCACAGCGGAGCGGATTCGGGCGGGAGTCACCTATGTGATCATCTCGCTGGTGTCCTCGGTGATCTTCCTCGCCGCCATCGGCATCATCTACGCCGCGTGCGGCACCGTGAACATGGCGCAGCTGGCGGGGAGGATCTCGGATCTTCCGGCCGATGTGCAGATGATCCTCCACGTCCTCCTGCTGCTGGGCTTCGGCATCAAAGCCGCGATCTTCCCGCTGTCCTTCTGGCTTCCCGACTCCTACCCGACGGCACCGGCCCCGGTGACTGCGGTCTTCGCGGGACTGCTGACGAAGGTCGGCATCTATGCGATCATCCGCACCGAAACTCTGCTGTTCTCCGAATCGTCCCTGCGAGTGCCGCTGCTCATCGCGGCGGGACTGACGATGCTCGTGGGCATCTTCGGTGCCATCGCGCAGTCGGAGATCAAGCGGATCGTGTCCTTCACCCTGGTCTCCCACATCGGCTACATGCTCTTCGGCGTCGCCTTGGGGACGAGTGTGGGCCTGTCCGCGGCGATCTACTACACGGTTCACCACATCATCGTCCAGACCGCGCTGTTCCTGGCCATCGGACTCGTCGAAATGCGCGGCGGGTCCACCTCGACGAGGTCGCTGGGCGGTCTCATGGTGCTGTCTCCGGTGATCACGATCATCTTCTTCATCCCGGCGCTCAATCTCTCCGGCATTCCGCCGTTCTCCGGGTTCATCGGCAAGGTCGCGCTCTTCCTCGCCGGCTTCGACGATCAGGCGTGGCTGCCCACGGTCCTCATCGTCGCCGGCACCGTGACGAGCCTGCTCACTCTCTACGTCATCGGCCGTACCTTCAACCTCGCGTTCTGGCGTGATCCGGCCGACGTGGAAGAGCCGAACGAGGACCTCGTCGAGGAGTTCACGGAGCGGAAGAAGACGCTGCTGGCGGGGAAGACGTGGAAATCTCAGATCGGAGTGCCCCCTGCCATGGTGGCGGCCACCTCGGTGGTGGTGATCGCCTCCATCGTGCTCACGATCGCCGCCGAACCCCTGTGGGACATGTCGAACCGGGCGGCCGAGAACCTCTCGACTCCGATCGACTACGTCACGAACGTGCTTGGAGGTGATGACTGATGAGCCCCGATCGCGAGCACGGACGGCCGCGAGCTCAGGGCCGGGACGATGCGCAGGGCCGGGCCCGAGCTCAGCGACAGGTCCGCGACCAGGGCCGGGCCAGCGACCAAGGACAGAACCGTGCACCGGTTCCCAACCGGGCGCGGATGAGCCGGGGCCGCGGAATCATCCAGCAGCTCGTGCTGCTGATCTCGCTGGTTCTGCTGTGGCTGATGCTGTGGGACGCCATCACGGTGGTCACCGTGGTCACCGGAATCGTGCTGGCGTTCATCGTCACCCGCGTGTTCTACCTGCCGCCCGTCGTGCTGTCCGGACGGTTCAACGTCTGGCATGCCACGGTGTTCGGCCTGTGGTTCCTCTACTCGGTCCTCCACGCCTCCGTCGAAGTCGCCTGGTATGCGTTCCGCCGCAAGGCGGTCGGAGCCGGGTCCGTCATCGCCTGCGATCTGCGCACGAGCTCGGACCTCGTGCTCACCCTCATCGCCGATACCGCCAGCCTCATCCCCGGGTCGATCATCATCGACAGCGACCGGGCCATGGGCATCCTCTATCTGCACTTCCTCGACTGCGATTCCGAGGAGAAGCTGCGTAAGGCCAAGGCGCAGGTCTACTTCATCGAAGAGCTGCTCATCCGCACTCTCGGTTCGCACCGTGACCTCGCCTCCCTGCGGGCCAGGCCGGATCCGCTGGGCGAGACCGAGGGAGGTCGCTGATGAGTGAGATCGTCCTCCACACCCTCGTCATCGCCGGTTCGGTGCTGCTGGCCGCCTCGGTGGTCATCGCGCTCTTCCGGATCGTCCGGGGTCCGTCGATCCTCGATCGCATGATCGGCACCGACGTCGTGCTCGCTTCGATCATGTGCGGCCTCGGCGGGTATATGGCTCTGTCCGACCGCACGGATCTGCTGCCCGTGCTCATCGTGCTCGCGATGCTCGGCTTCGTCGGTTCGGTGAGCGTGTCGAGGTACGTGTCGAAGTCCGATTCGATGACCCTGGGCGCCGAGGCGGGGGCACTGTCGGACTTCACCAGCACGGATTGGCATATGCCGCGTGGTGCGGGGGAGCAGAGCGCCGAAGCGACGGAGGTCGGGGAGCCGGAGGTCACCGAGATCACGGATCCCACCTACGACGCCCACGCCGACAGCGACGGAGAGGGCGAGGGCACCGGGCCCGACCCGGGACCTGAAGACGCCGAGCACATGTCGGGTGGCGACGGATCGGGTGGCGACGGAGAGGAGAACAGTCGTGGTTCTTGACATCATCTCGGCCGTGCTCATCTTCCTCGGCGCGGTCCTGTCCCTGGCCGCAGCGGTCGGTCTCGTCCGCTTCGCCGACCTTCTCTCGCGTATGCATGCGAGTGCGAAACCCCAGGTGTTGGGCCTGGTGCTCGTCGCTGTGGCGATCGCGATCCAGTTCCCGACCTGGGCGACGGTGACGACGTTGGCGATCATCATCTCCTTCCAACTGGTGACGATCCCCGTCGCCACGCATATGGTCGGCCGCGCCGGATATCGCACCAAGCACCTGCGTCGATCTATGCTGTACCGAGATGAACTCGCCGAGGCGGTCGATCGTGCCGAGGCGAGAGAGATCGCCTGGGAACGCCAGAGAGGAACCGGAACTGACCACCATGACGGCTGACAATCACACCGAGCCCCAACCACTCGTCTTGGTCGCCGATGATGAGCCGGACGTCCTCGGAGCGGTCGTGCCGTTCCTCGAACGCTCCGGATTCCGGGTGCTGCCCGCCAGCGACGGACTGCTCGCCCTCGATGAGATCCACCGCCACCGACCCGATGTGTGCGTCCTCGACGTGCTCATGCCCGGAGCCGACGGACGGCAGGTGCTGCGTCGACTGCGCCAGGAGGAGAACTGGGTTCCGGTGCTGCTGCTGACTCAGGTCGGCGAAGGCGTCGAGCGGGCGATGGCACTCGAAGAGGGCGCCGACGACTACCTCAACAAGCCCTTCGACCCGCACGAGCTCGTCGCTCGCATCCGTGCCGTGCTGCGTCGCACCCGCAATGACGGGCCGCCCCTGGCCACAGCACCGGTGCTCGTGTCCAGCTTCGGTCTGCGCGTCGACCGAGTCGGACGCCGGGCCTGGTTGGGGCAGCGTGAACTCGTCATCACGCCGAAGGGCTTCACCCTGCTCGAGTACCTCATGGTGCACAAGGACGAACTCATCGAACGTTCCCGCCTGCTCGAAGTGCTGTGGGGATTCGAAGAGGCCGTGGGCACCCGTGCCGTGGACTCCCGTGTCGCCGAACTGCGTCGCGTGCTCGGCGAAGATGCCGCAGAGCCCAGGTGGATCGCCACCGTGCAGGGGCGCGGCTACCGGTTCGTCGGTGAGGTTCGCGGCGAGGACGGACAGAGCCGTCTATGACGAACTTCCTTGTCTTCGAGATCCAAGTCTGGCTGTTCCTGCTGCTGCTCGTCATCGTGCTCGGCGGTCTGGCCGTCGGCGCCTGGTTCGGCTGGCGGCATCTGAAGAAGCGTGAGGCCGCGCTGCGGGAATCCATCGAGACGGCCGCGGCCGAGGATTCGATGACGAAGCGCAATCGGATGCTCATCCGACTCGACCATGAGCTGAAGAATCCGCTGACGGCGCTGCGCACCTCGGCGGCGAGCATCCGCGAGGTCGTCCGTGACGGCGGTACTCTGAGCGAGGTGGAGCCGGCAGCGAAGCAGGTCGACGTGTCCTCACGCCGGGTCGCCCGACTGCTGGCCGATCTGCGCAAGCTCGCCGATGTCGAGACGCGCATCATCGAATACGCCCGCGTCGATCTCGACGCGCTCATCCATCAGGCCGTCGAAGATGCCTCGACTGCGCCGGGCGCCGAAGATCGGATGATCGTGGCGACTGTCGCCCGTGCTCCGTGGCGGCTGCCCGATGTCGCCGGTGAGGAGGATCTGCTGCTCACCGCGATCCTCAACCTGCTGGGCAATGCCCTCAAATACTCGTCTCAGGCCGAGGTCGTCGAGCTGCGCGCCAATGAGCAGATCATCGACGGCCACCGCTGGGTCGTCGTGGAGGTCGCCGACACGGGCAGCGGCATCCCGCTGGCCGAACAGGAGAACGTGTGGGACGAGCTCTCTCGCGGTTCTCGTGTGCGGGCGGTGGCCGGTTCGGGAATGGGGCTCTCGCTCGTGCGTGCCATCGTCACCAGGCACGGCGGTTCCGTGCAGCTCTTCAGCCAGGAGGGCGTGGGCACCTCGGTGCGTATGGTCCTCCCGGTCCTCGCCGATGCCGCACCCGTGACCGTTCCGCAGATGTCCGATCATATGGATCGGGTCGCCGCCGGTTCGCATGCGGTGCAGCCGGTACAGCAGGCGGATTCGCGGCGGGCACCCGGATTCCTGCCTCCCCGGCAGCCGAATGAGGCCGAACTGCAGGGACGGATCCTCGGCACTCCCAGGCGGACGTCGAAGCGTCGCCTCGAGAGAGTCGACGGAAACCTGGTCAACCGTCGGACGGGCGAATCCGTCTCCGGTGGATTCCCACCCGATTCCGGCCAGCATTCGCAGTTCAAGCCACCGCGGCAGGCACCGAACGTCGGCGGACAGAACCCGGGTTACGGGCAGCCGCCAGTCGGCAGCCAACCGCACTCCGGCCCGCAGAACTTCGGCCGGCCCTACGCGGGAGGTCAGCCGAATTCGGGCCCGCAGAACTTCGGACAGCAGCCCGTCGGCAGCCAGCCCGTCGGCAGCCAGCCCGGTGGCCCGTACAACGGTCAGCCGCCTGCAGGCAGTCAGCCCGCCGGACAACCACCTGTCGGCAGTCAGCCCAATTCAGGTCCGCAGCCGTCTCAGCAGCAGTACGGACAGGCCCAGCCGAACCAGAGCGGCCCGGAAGCGGGGTACCCGGAACGTCGTCGGCACGGTGACCAGCAGTGAGATCAGTGACTGGACGAACGCCATCGCCCACCTCCTCCTCCGCGGGGAGCTTCGCGTCGAAGGGCCTCCCATCGTCGAGATCCGCAATGGGCAGGGTCGCCTCGGGCAGACCCGCCTCGGTGCGGCGAGCCGCGGCGGCCGGCACACTCGCGCTGACCGTCCTGCTCAGCGGTTGTTCGGTCTTCCAGGTCCGCACCGAAGACAAATCGTCTGGTCCCATGCGGGTCGGTGTGCAGGAGACCGCCGGCCCCGAGCCCACAGGCACACCCACCGAGGCCGGAATCCCCGAGGGGATGACGAAGACGTCGGTGACATTCGGCAGCAGCTGCCCGGTCGAACTCAGCTTCGCGCTCGGCGATGACTGGAGGGACAGCAGCGGCAACACCGATCAGTTCCATGTCTTCACTCACGGCGATGACAGTTCTCGCGCCGATATCATCCTCGTCAACTGCAATGACGAATATGGTGACAGTGCGCAGGAAGTCGTCGACAGTAAGCGACGCTATAACTTCTCCGAACAGGACTCACAGGTGTTGGCCGAGCAGACGGGATCTCTGGCCGCGGGAGAGTTCTGGAGCTATCAGGGTGAACTCGGTCCCACAGAGATCCTCGCTCTCAACAGCAAACCCACCTATGCGTTCGGCGTGCAGACGGGTTACAAGATCAACGGACGCCTGGTGAATCTGTCCATCGAGATGCGCACACCGAAGACGAACACCGAAGTGGCGGAGGACTTCAAGAAGATGCTGCCGACGGTGACGATCGATGGTGAGAGGGTCCCGGCACCGAGCTTCCGCTGACTTTCCGCGGAGTGTCGAACGACGCGGCGATCACGTGACCGCGACCCCCGACCGTGACCCCGACCGACCACCTCCGTGAACTGGAGTTTCCTTGGATCTCACCCGGGAGTCGACATTGGGACCTAGGATGGGAAGATGACGACCCACGACGCAGTGACCCGACTCCTCGACGCCCGCCGCCTGCAAGGCCTCTTGACGAATCAGAGCGGCCGCGTCATCGCCCAGTACTCGTTCCTCAACTCCGAGGGCAATTCCTCTCTCAGCCACCTCGCCGATATCAGCGGGGAGAGGCCGCGGCGGATCACCCGCGGCGACCAGTCCGTGGGTCCGGCCGCGCTGAGTGAGAACGGCACGATCGTCTTCGCCTCCAAGCGCAAGGGCGAGGACGGCAAGGATGCGGAGTCACCGAGCCTGTGGGCACTTCCAGACAATGGTGAGGCCCGCAAACTCGCTGATCACGCGGGCGGTTTCTCCCGCATCGAGGTCAAGGGTGAGACCATCGTCGTCGAGTTTCCCGTCCATACCTGGGCCGCCGACGAGAACGACCATCAGGAATTCAGCTCCGAACGCAGCGATGCGAAGGTCAGCGGGATCCTCCACACCGGGTTCCCGATCCGCCGCTGGGATCATGATCTGGGGCCGGGCCGACAGACCCTGGCCGTGGCCACGCTCAACGAAGCGGCCGCCGACTTCCCCGAAGCCAGCGACGAGCTGAGTGCCCCGGCGGGCCTGGACTTCCGATACCTGTCTCTGCCGTCCGGTCGACTGGTCGACTGGGCCGTCGACGATGAGGCTCGCTTCGTCCTCGTCCAGCTCGAGAAGCCGATCCCCGGCCAACTCGAGGCCAGTGAGATCTGGCGCGTGGATCTCGACGGGGAACCCGAACTGCACCGTCTGACGAAACCGGCAGCCGATCACAGCTTCGACATCGAAGCCATCAGCCCGGACGGAACGAAAGCACTGGTCACCCGCGTACAAGCCTGGACTCCGCAGACCAACCTCGCGGCCGAACTCAAGGTCCTCGACCTGGAGACCGCAGAACTGAAGTCCGTGTGGCCGGATGCCGATTTCTGGTTCTCCCCGATCTGGGCGGACGATTCGACCATTGTGGCCACCGCCGATGACCACGGCCGCGGCAGCATCTTCATCGGTGGTGTCAATGATGCGCAGCCCAGGCGGCTCGTCGGGGGAACCGATCAGAAGTATTCGTTCTCGGGGCTGGCACTGCGCGAGGACACGGTCGTGGCGACCGCCTCGGCGATCGATGTCGCGCCCCTGCCGATCTCCGTCGACCTCGCCACCGGAGTGATCAGCGAACTCGCGAACCCGGCGACGGTCCTCGACGAGGAAGGCACCCTCACCGAGGTGGAGGTCCGTGCCGAGGACGGCACGCCGATCCGTGCGTGGCTGGTCCTGCCGGAGGGGGAGGGGCCGCATCCGCTCGTCGTCTTCGCCCACGGCGGACCGTGGGGGTCATGGAATGCGTGGACCTACCGGTGGAATCCGGGTCCTTTTGCGGCCGCCGGCTATGCTGTGCTGCTGCCGGATCCGGCGATCTCCACCGGATACGGGCAGGCGATGATCGATCGCGGGCAGCAGCAGCTCGGCGGCACCCCGTTCACCGACATCATGGCGCTGACCGAGGCCGCAGGGGAGAGGACGGACATCGATGCCGAACGCATCGGCCTGGCCGGCGGATCCTACGGCGGGTACATGGCCAACTGGGTGGCCGGGCACACCGGCAGCGCGTTCAAGTGCATCGTCACCCACGCCTCCCTGTGGAACACCACGTCGATGGGGCGGACGACGGACAACTCGTCCTGGGATCAGGCGATGCGGGAACAGTCGGCGCAGTATTCGCCGCACCTGTTCGCCGATGACATCGAGGTGCCGATGCTCGTCATCCACGGTGACAAGGACTACCGGGTCCCGATCGGGCAGGGCCAGGAACTGTGGCTGGACCTGCTCACCCGGGCGAAGACTCCGCTCGACGCCGATGGCGACACTCAGCACCGGTTCCTCTATTTCCCCGACGAGGGGCATTGGATCCTCGGCCGTGGGAACGCCGAGGTCTGGTACCGCACCGTGCTCGCGTTCCTCGACTCGCACGTGCTCGGCATCGACGCGAACCGAGTCCGCACACTGGGGTGAGTCGGCAGTCGATCCGTCCGCTTCCTGCGGAGGGGGAATTTCACCGCCCGATTCCGTACCCTGAATGTGGTGTTCGCAGAGCGATGGAAGGACCCTGATGACACAGACCGAACAGATCCCCGCCGAGGCGGTCATCCACAATGCGTGCATCCTCGACGGTGATCGGGCGACGTTCTCCGAGGAGACCGCAGACACGTGGATTGCGATCGCCGACGGAACGGTCACGGCACGGGGCCGCGGGGACGGCTGGAGGGACGGAGCCGCCTCGGGGCGGATCGAGGTCATCGACGCTGCCGGCGGATACGTGGCTCCCGCGTTCGTCGATATCCACTGTCACGGTGCGGGCGGTGCGAGCGCCGAAGACGGGATCGAGTCGATCGATGCGATCCTCGACGTGCATCGGTCTCACGGCACCAGCCGGCTCGCGCTGTCCTACGTCTCGGACACGATCGAGGGTCTGTGCCGGTCACTGCGTGCCGGTGCCGGGCTCGTCCGCGATCGGGCCATGGTCATGGGTCTCCATGCCGAAGGGCCGTTCCTGTCCCCGGATTTCAAGGGTGCGCATGCCCCTGAGGTGCTCACGTCGCCGACCCCGGAGGCCGTCGAGGCGATCCTCGAAGCCGCAGATGGATCTCTCGCGCAGATCACCATCGCACCCGAGCTGCCCGGTGCGCTCGATGCGATCGCGCGGTTCTCTGCGGCGGGCGTGCGTGTGGCCGTCGGTCATACGGCCGCCGACTTCGAGCTGACCGCGCAGGCGTTCGAGGAGGGAGCAAGCATCCTCACCCACGCATTCAATGCGATGCCGGGCATCCATCACCGTGCTCCGGGGCCGGTCCTCGCTGCGGCTGAGGCTGAGCATGTCACCGTCGAACTCATCAATGACGGTGTCCACGTCGTCGCCCCGGTCGTGCGCATGCTCCATGAACTCGTGCCCGGACGCCTCGCGCTCATCACCGATGCCATGGCGGCGACGGGCCTGCACGACGGGAGATATCACCTCGGTTCGCTCCCGGTCGAAGTCAAGGATGCGGTGGCGCGCCTGGTCACCGCCGACGGCACTCAGGGTGCCATCGCGGGGTCCACTTTGACGATGGACGACGCCGTGAAGCGAGCCGTCGCCGAGGTGGGGCTCAGCCCGTTCGATGCTGTGCAGTCCGCGGGACTTGTTCCGCTGCGTGCGGTGGGTGGTGTGCCGGGGTCGGGTGATTCTGTGCGTGCGGTGGGTGGTGCCGTTGATTCCGGCAGCCTGTTGGCTCGCGGAATGCCGGCTGACCTCCTGCTCCTCGATGAGGACATGAGCATCCGAGACTCGCGGTTCGGCGGCTGAAGCCGGCCGAGGCGGGCCGAACCCGGTTGAATCCGGCCGGATCGGGCTGAATCCGGCTGAACTTGGAAAGTGGGCACAGCTGTCCCCTGAAAGTTGAGGCGGCTATTTGTCGAACAGGGAGTCGATGATGTCATCCGCGATGAAGCGGGCGTGGAGGATCGGAGTTCGAGCAGGATCCTTTGCGGCGGGCGGAATGTAGGCGGGTCGCCCGTCGAAGAGCATCACCGTGTCCCAGTCGGTGCGGTCAAGCAGGTGGTGATGATAGCTGCAGAGCAGCGCGAGATTGTTGATCTCCGTCTTGCCGCCGAGCGACCATGGAAACACATGGTTGGCATCGCACCAACCGGGAGGGGCGTCACAGCCGGGGAAGGTGCAGCCTCGGTCGCGGGCGGTGATCACTGCCAGCTGCTTGCGATTGGCGAAGCGCTGTTCTGTGGCCACCTGCATCGTCTTGGCCTTGTCGCTCATGAGGTGGAAGAACAGCGAGCCGTTGAGGCCGTTTCTCATCAGTTCCTTGATGGGAACGGGATTGTCGGCACCCGTGGTGCCGTGTCCCGTGCCCTTGGCCAGATCTTCGGCGGTGGCGTTGATGACGAGAGCATAAGGCGCTCCTGCAGCCGTCCGCTGCTTGTCGATCGTGGTGACGAGGCCGGCGAATCGTTCGTAGATCCATTCGCGCGCCGAGGGCTGTTCGGCGCTGACGTCGACGAAACCGCCGTCCTCACGAACGCCGACGCCGGGGACGGCAGCCGAATTCCCGCTCGTGCGAGCTGCGTCGAGATCGGGTTCCGGAACTCGCTTCGCGTCATATCGGTCACCGGAGAGCACCGCATCGACGATCTCAAGCAGCTCTTTGTCAGGAAGCGGCGAGCTCGATGCCTCGGAAGCAGCGGTTACGGTGACGGGATTGCCCACGGCCGCGATCCCAGAGGCGCCGGTCGCCGAGTCGGCACCGGTCTTGTCGGCATCGGCACTGTCGTCTTCTCCCGCAGCTTGGATTCGTGAGGTCAGCAGTCCGTTGAGAGTGCCCCCGGTGACGGGGTCGAGCAGTCCACGCAGCTCCCAGTCGCCGTTGGCCCTGGCACGCATGGACATGTTGTAAGCCGAGCGGTCGCCTGAGTCTTTCGGTTCTTCTCCGTCCGGGTCGATGTAACCCATGAGCTTGCCGAAGATCTCCCGCAGGTCCTTGAGGCGGACCTTGGGTGCGTTGTCGACCAAGCGCGTCTCGACGTCGGTGCGGACCGCCTGACTGACCCACGTGGGCAGCTTGCGCATGCAGTCTTCGATGACAGATGCCTGGGCGGCGGAGATCGTGCCGGCATGGAGCGCATCCGCGACGACCGGGTAGAGAGGCGGCAGAGCCTGTCCGGCCATATCGACGCGTCCGCCGAGGTTCTTGGCCATATCGGTCCGGCGGTTCGCCTCCGCGCCGGTGAGGTTGAACCGGTTCTCGATGAGCGATTTCGTCGACTTGGCGCCGAAATCGCTGGGTGTTCCGACGCGTTCGCAGACGGAGAGTGCGAGCGTCGACAATGCGTCGTTGATGCGTGTGATCGCCTCGACCCCATCGGCGAGCATAATGGCCTGATCCGGTCCCATGGGGCGATCGAACGTGCGCAGCTCATCTTTGAGGCTCATCAGCTGAGTGATCGAAGAGGTGACCTCGGGCGCAAAACGGCTGAGATCCGCCCACTCCTCGTCGGCCAGCAGCGGATGACCGCTGGTCTGCGGGGAGTTGCCGGCGGTCCGAGCGGAATGATCGGAACTGCGTTCGGGAGTGAGGGTCATGGGGATGATTTCCGTTCACCAACATCGTTGTTGTTGGCATCCAGTTTACTCTCGAAGGAAATAGAATGCCATAGAGAATCGAAAAAAAGTTCGAACAAATATGGCGTGTTCGCAGATGTTCGATCATAGAAGCATGGACGCTTGCCAGATTATTGCGGAAGCGCATGCCGATGACTCGTGCTGCATCCGGCCCGTTCCGCCGAGGCCTCCGTGGCAGCGTTCCGGCTTAGAAAGTGTCAGGCGGTCGTGGCACGATTGGAGTATGGATGCCCTGCTCCTCATTGATACCGACGACGCCAGCTACCCCAGCGATGACGCCATGGAGACCCTCGGCGATATCGTCACCCGGACCCGCGCGGTTGGCGGTGTGCTCATCTTCGCGTCGACGAAGGCCGACCTCGTCGACACTCCCGATGAGGAGCTGAGCATCTTCGTCCCCGATGAGGAGGATCTCGTGCTTCGCTCCGAGAGCCCGGATGTGTTCGAGGGCGTCGACGATCTGGCCGCAGGTCTGCATGACCTCTCCGTCGACCGGATCATCATCGCCGGCGCCGACGCCACCGCGGCCACGCCCGGGGCCGACGCCACCGTGGCGGAGCCCGACGCCGGAACTGGCGGCGATGCCACTGACCCCGCCGCCCAGGCAGAGGGCGATGTCGACGCCGGCACCTCCTCGGCGAGCACCCCCGGAGCCGTCTACGCCTCGGCGATGGCGGGGCTCGTGTGCAACTTCGACGTCGTCGTCCTCTCCGACTCCACCACAGATCCCGACGGAAAGCTTGTCACCTGGGGCGATGCTGCCGTTGGGGCCGGCGCTATGGTCAAGAAGACCGCTGATACCTGGCTGCGGATGTAGGCTCAGCCGCCTTCCCGAAAGTGTTCTACATTGAGTAGAATGTGGGAGCGAGCTGAGAGGAGGGCCCATGACCGGATGGACGAAATCCGTACGCGCGCTCTTCGCCGCTCTCTTCACGACCCTTCTCGCCCTGCTCATGCACCTCGCCGCCGGTGGCGGAATCTCGGTTCCCGGCACTGTGGTCGTCTTCGTCCTCGTCCTCTGGGCGGCGATGATCGTCGCCGGCAGGCGCCTGGGCTACCTCACTCTGGCCGGTCTGCTCGGCCTCGGGCAGGTGCTCATGCACCTGACGATGAGCTGGTCCGCCCACACCCTCGCCCATGCGGGGGCTCACACGGGAACCGCCCATTCTGGAACCGGCCAGACCGAGTCCGCGAGTACCGGTTCGACCTCCGCCGAGGCGGCCCTCCACGCCCACGCCGGACACATCGTCCCGGCCCCGGGCTCCCTTGATCTCGGTCCGGCCGCATCCGCGCTCGGACATGCCAACCACGGTGCCACCTCGGTGGGGATGATCATCGCCCACCTCGTCGCCGTCCTCGTCACCGCCGTGATCCTCAAGCGCGGTGAGGACATCGTCCTCAGCATTCTGCAGCTGGCCCTGGGCCCGGTGATCGGTGCACTGCGTGCCCTCGCCGAGGCGGCCGGAGTCCTGGCCGACGAACCGTTCCGCAAGTTCTGCGCTTCGTTCCGGCTGCCGCAGCCGGTCACTTCGGCGGTCGTCGGTCCGAACTATCGGCGCGGACCACCCGCACTCGTCTGACATCCCATTCGGCGGATCCACCGCCGACCCACACCCGATTTCCCGGGTGACCATCCATCTTCGGGCGACCGCCGAAACAGCAGCGGCTCGCCCCTCGGTGACAGTCGAACACGTCCGCGCAGACCGCAGCGCAGGTCGACCCGTGCTCGACTGCACCTGAATGACGAAAGTGCAGACACCATGCGAAAGAACATCAGCCTAGCCGTTGCCCTGCCCCTCGCCGTCGCCATCGGCCTGGCAGGCTGCGGCCACGACGACAGCACGGCAGCCGGGCCGACACAGACCGACGGCCGCAGCAGCTCCGCCTCAGCGGACACTGCGGACAGCAAAGTCGACGCCGAGGCGCTCAGCCTCGACGGCGCCTGGGTCAAGGCCGCCGACGACGGAATGACCGCAGTCTTCGGCGAGCTGAAGAACAACACCGACCAGGACATCAACCTCGTCGAAGCGAAGTACGCGGACGCGAAGATGGTCCAACTCCACGAAACCGAAGGCGACGGTCCCGGCGGAATGTCCATGCGGGAGAAGAAGGGCGGCTTCACCATCCCGGCCGGGGAGAGTCTCGACCTCGAGCCCGGGGGCGATCACATCATGATCATGGGCCTGAAGAAGGCCATCAAGCCGGGCGAGCAGATCAGCCTCGACCTCGTCACCGCCGACGGCGAGACCGTCGAGGTCACAGCCGTGGCGAAGGAGTACTCCGGAGCCCAGGAAGACTACGCGCCCGGTGAGGCCGAAGGCTCCAGCGACGGCGAGAATGCCGACCACGCCGACCACGCCGACCACGGCGGTCGCGAGGATTCCGACCACGGAGACCACGGTGACCACTGAGCCCGGTCGCCCCGGCTTCAGCCGCCGCGGTCTCCTGACCTCGGCGGCCGCGGCCGGCGGCGTCGGAATCGTCGGCGCCACGGGCGGATTCGCACTCGGCCGCGGCTCCGGGTCGCAGGGCACGAGCGCCGGTGACGGAGGGCCGCCTCGGCGAGATCTGGGCGGGGCGAACGGGCCGCAGACCGAGCCGTTCTACGGCACTCATCAATCCGGTGTCGAAACCCCGGCGCAGGCGTATGCGCACTTCATCGCGTTCACGCTGGGGCCCGGGATCACGGCCGCCGAGGCGGTGCGCTGGCTGCGGCTGCTCACCGCGGATGCGGCGGCGCTGACGCAGGGGCGGGCGCCGCTGGCCGACTCCGAATCGGAACTCGCCGTCGACCCCGCCCGGCTGACGGTGACCTTCGGGTTCGGCGCCGCACTGGTGGCATTGGCCGGACAGGACCACGTCCCGGACTGGCTGAGGCCACTGGAGGCGTTCTCGATCGATCGCCTCGATCAGGACCGGTGCAGGGGTGACCTGCTCCTGCAGATCTGCGGCGACGACCCGCTGACCTTGGCACATGCCAGGCGCATGCTGTTCAAGGACTCGCGATCGTTCGCCGAGGTGGCCTGGCAGCGGGACGGATTCCGACGTGCCTACGGCAGCTCGGGGGAGGGGACGACCCAGCGGAACCTCTTCGGTCAGCTCGACGGCACGGCGAATCCGGGGCCCGGATCCGAGGACTTCGCGCGGATCATCTGGGGCCAGGGCACCGAGACTGCGGACCCGGTGTTCTCCGCTCGCGGGGAGCCGCCGGCCGATCTCGGCGCGCATCTGCCTGTGTGGATGCGTGGGGGAACGACGCTGGTGCTGCGTGATATTGCGATGAACCTCGACACCTGGGACCAGGCCGATCGTCCGGCACGGGAGTTCGCGGTCGGGCGGACCATGGACACCGGGGCACCGCTGTCGGGCAAGTACGAGTTCGACGTCCCGGACTTCACCGCCGTCGATGGGCGCGGGCTGACGAAGATCTCGCAGGTCGCGCATATCGCTCGTGCCCGCGACGGGCTGGGTCCGGCGGCGCAGATCCACCGGCGCACGTTCAACTACGAGACCGGTGCGGGTGGGGATTCGGGGCTGCTGTTCGCGTCGTTCCAGGCCGATATCGAGCGGCAGTTCCTGCCGATCCAACGCCGCCTCGCCGAGGTGGACCTGCTCAACGAATGGACGACCCCGATCGGGTCGACTGTGTGGGCGATACCGCCCGGAGCGGCCGAGGGCGGCTACGTCGGGCAGGAGCTGTTCGACGGGTGAGGAAGCGGCGCGGCCGCCGGGCCAGCCGCCACGGCCGCATCCTCACTGCACTGGCAGCGGCCGCCGTCCCCGCAGTCGCGGGTGCGGCGGCCGCATCGTGTGAGCGCCCGGATGCTCAGTCGGTGATCTCGGAGTCGAAGGCCTTCGGGTTGTCCTTGACCCACTGGTCGACGGCGTCACCTTCCTGACCCTCTTCGTATTCGTTGACGATGAGGTCTTCGAGCTCTCCGTACGTCTTGTCGTCGAGCTTGATTCCCTTGATGAGCTCGGACGCTTCGGGGAACTTGTCGCTGAAGCCGTCGGTGCCGAGGAAGTGCATCTTCTCCGGATCGCCCATGGCGTTCTTCGGGTCCTCGAGTTCCTTGACGTCGAAGGCGTTGTTCGCCCAGAACGGCCGCCACAGGGTGACGACGATGTCGTCCTTCGCGTCGATGGCATTGCCCAGCTCGGTGAGCATGGCCGGGGTCGAGGAGGTGACGAGTTCGAAGTCCTTCTCCAAGCCGTACGCAGGCATCATCGAATCCTTCGTCACCTTGGTCAGACCGGCTCCGGGTTCGATGCCGACGATCTTGCCGTCGAACTCGTCAGCGTTGTCCTTGAGCTCATCCAGCGAATCGATGTCGACGTAGTCGGGCACGACGATCGTGTTCTGCGCCTTGTCGTAGTAGGTGCTGATGTCCTCGATCTTGTCGCCGTACTCATCCATGTACTGCTTGTGGGTCTTCTCCGGCCAGGCGGAGGGGTAGATGTCGATGTCGCCGTTCGCTACTCCCGCATAGAGGATCGCAGCTTCGGAGATCGTCTCCAGCTCGGGCTCGTATCCGAGTTTCTCCAGCTGGTCCTCGAGCAGGAACGCGGTGCTGCGGCTGTCGGACCACGACGAGATGTAGCCGATGGTGATCGTGCCCTTGTCGCCGTCGGAACCGGCGTCCTTGCCGGCTTCCTGGGAGCATCCGGTCAGGGCGAGGCCCAGCGTCGCACAGGCGGCGACAACGGAGGTGAGTGTGCGTGACTTCATCAGTTTCCTCTTCGTGGTGGCTGCTCGAGCGCGGTGAAACCGCCGACTCTGGCAATTCCGGTCGTCCGAGCAGGAACATGTGAATGCAGGATCATTTGTGATCACAAAAGTTGGTACGGCAATGTAATCACATTATTCGCGCAACTTCCAGTGGCGTCCTCCTGATCTGCCGTGGTCCCGACCCGTGTTCGGAGAGCTCCGCCCGGTGGACAGCTGCGTGCAGCACAGCGGCGGCACGGAACGGGACCGAAGCAGGCCGGAAGCAAGCCCGGCGCGGGCCCGGACCGCTTCGGGAGCGTCAGAACAGCGGCTGCGGCAGGGCGCCTTCGAACTCGAGGAGGCGCCGCTTGGTTTCGAGCTCGTGCCCGGGCAGTCCGCCCGAGTACCCGCCGAGCCCGTCACCGGCGACGACACGATGGCAGGGGACGATGATCGGGATCGGATTGAGCCCCATGATCCCGCCGACGGCCCGCGCCGGAATCCCGGTGCCGCTGGCTTCGGCGAGTTGCCCGTAGGTGACCGTGGTCCCCGCCGGAACCTCGTCGGCCAAGGTCGTCAGCACGATCCTCGCGATGTCCGATACCTGACCGAAGTCCACGGGGAGATCGACGTCACCGAGGAGGCCGTCGAAATACGCCCGCAACTGGGCGGCCGCCTCGGCGAGGATCGGGTCCGACTGTCCGGCTGCCTCGGCGGGGATCGTTTCGGCGGACACAGCCGCCTCGGCGGATGTGCACCATTCGAGCCGGACGACCGACCGGCCGTCGCTGAAGACTGTCAGGGGGCCGACGAAGGTGTCGACGGCTGCCGAATGAGTCGCCATGGGGTGCCCTCCGTTCGGGTTCCGCGCACCGAACGCGGTGTCAACGGCGCTGCCCCATCGAGTCTACTCACACAGCTGTGCCCTCCCGACTCTTCCGAGTCGGGAGGGCACAGCATATTCATGACTGCACGCCGCGCTGTGGGGAAGTCAGCAGCTGAGCAGAGGACGTCGACCTCAGGGCAGCTGCTGCCGCGGCGACGAGATCACTCCTCGTCAGGCAGCTCACCTTCGTAGGCGTCAGGGTTGGCCTTCAGCCACTCGGTGATGGCCTTCTTGCCATCATCCTTGTATTCGTTGACGACCAGGTCCTCGAGGTCTCCGTACTGCTTGTCATCGAGCTTGATGTTGCCGATGTAGTCGGCCGCATCGGCGAACTCATCGCTGAAGCCCTTGGTCGCGGTGAAGTGGAGCTTCTCGGGATCGCCCATCGCGCCCTTCGGATCCTCCAGGTCCTTGACCGGGTACTCGTTGTTCGCCCAGAACGGACGCCACAGGGTAACGACGATGTCCTTCTCGGCGTCGGTCGCGTTGCCGAGCTCGGTGAGCATGGCAGCCGTCGACGAGGTGACGAGCTCGTACTCGTCGTCGAGACCGTATTCGGGAATCATCTCCTTGGTGGCCTTCGTCAGACCGGCACCGGGCTCGATTCCGATGATCTCGCCGCCGAAGTCCTCGCCCTTGCCTTTGAGGTCCTCGATCGAGTTGACGTCGTCCATGTACTTCGGGACGGCGATCGTGAGGACGGCGTTGTCGTAGTAGGCGCCGAGATCTTCGAGATCGTCACCGTATTCATCGATGTACTGCTTGTGCGTGACCTCGGGCCATGAGGACGGATACATGTCGATATCGCCGTTGGCGACACCGGCGTACAGGACGGCGGCGTCGTTGAAGGTTTCGGTCTCGACGTTGTAGCCCATCTTGCTCAGCTGGTTCTCGAGCAGGAGCGAGATGCTCTGGCCGTCGGTCCAGCCGGTGACGTAGCCGAGCTTGATGTCGCCCTTGTCGCCGCCTCCGCCGTCGTCCTGTGCCGCTTCCTGCGAGCAGCCTGTAAGAGCAAGACCGAGGGCTGCGGCTGCAGCGACGAACGGGGTGAGGAATCTTCTCTTCATTGTGTGTTCCTTTTCTCTAGTGTTCGACAATTCAGACTGTGTGGTCCATCGATTCAGGCTGCTGCGGCAGCCGCCTTGTTCTTCGCGCCGCGACGGCGCATCCCTGCCACGAGCGAGCGCGGATAGTCCTTGGCATTGCCCAGGGCTGCGGTGACGCGATCGAGGTAGACCGCGATGATCACCACGCCGATTCCGGCTTCGACACCGAGCGGCAGGTTCTGGGTGGCGATCGCTTCGACGACGTTCTTTCCGAGTCCGTCGGCGCCGACCATGCCGGCGATGACGGCCATGGCCAGTGCGAGCATGATGACCTGGTTGATGCCGGCCATGATCGTGGGCGTGGCCAAGGGCAGCTGGACTCCGCGGAGGATCTGGCCGGGAGTCGCACCGAAGGACTGTCCGGCTTCGACCGTCTCCGAATCGACTCCACGGATGCCGAGCTCAGTGAACCGCACACCTGGGGGCAGCGCGAAGATCACCGTTGCCACCAGGCCTGGAACGACGCCGATGCCGAAGAAGGTGACAGCAGGGATGAGGTAGACGAATGCCGGCATCGTCTGCATGAAGTCGAGGATCGGTTTGATGACCGCTGAGGCTTTGTCGCTGCGTGCGGCCAGAATGCCGACCGGAATGGCGATGATGATGGCGATGACAGCAGCGATGATGATCAGCGCCAGGGTCTGCATCGCGGCCACCCACTGGTCCATCGTCATGATGAAGAACAGAGTGATGAGGGTGCCCACGGCCATCTGCCACGAGCGGAAGATCCAACCGATGAGCGCCAGCAGGATGATGATGACGAGCGGGTGGAGGTCGACGAGCACGTCGGTGAGGATGTCGATGAGGAAGTTGAACAGCCAGGTGACGGCGTCGAAGAACCACGCGACGTTGTCTTTGAGCCAGTCGAAGGCAGTGTCGACCCAGGCTCCGATCGGAATTCTGATGTTCTCCATCAGCGCTCACCCCTTTCGCCGGCAGCCTGCGGTGCGACGGCATCATCGCCTTCGGCCAGCACCTGGTCGATGATCCCGGTGTCGACCGGCTCCGGCCAGTCTTCGACAGCGGCGTCCGGGGCCTGCTCGTCATTGCCGGTCTGGTTGCCGAGCGCGGCCAGCAGGGTGGCCCGGGGCACGACGCCGACGAGTTCGCCGTCCGCATCGGTGACGGGCACCGGCAGGGGCATCTCCGCGGTCGGAAGGAAGAGATCGATGAGCAGGTCGTCCGGAGACGCCGGGTGGGCGACCGGTCTGATGATCTCGTCGAGAGTCGTGGCGCCTGTCCGGATGTGCTCGATGCAGGCGCGGTCGCTGACGAGTCCGAGGAACTTCCGGTCCTTGTCCGTGACGTACACGCCCGAGGCGTTGTTCTCACGCATGGTGCGCAGAGCGACGCGGGGGCCGTTCTGATTGGTCACGGTCTGACGTGCCTTCTCCATGACGTTGTTCGCGGTGAGGACGCGTGCCCGGTCGACGTCGTGGACGAACTGCGCGACGTAGTCGTTGGCCGGGTCGGTGAGGATGTCCTCCGGGGTGCCGACCTGGACGATGCGTCCATTGCGCATCACCGCGATCCGGTCACCGAGGAACATCGCCTCATTGAGGTCGTGGGTGATGAAGATGATCGTCTTCTTCAGCTCCCTCTGCAGCTCGACGAGCTGTTCCTGCATTTCGCGCCGGATGAGCGGGTCGAGAGCGGAGAAGGCTTCGTCCATGAGGAGGATGTCGGTCTCGGCCGCAAGCGCGCGGGCCAGGCCGACGCGCTGCTGCATGCCGCCGGAGAGCTGCTCTGGGAATTTGTCGCCCCAGCCATCGAGGCCGACGGTCTTGAGCCAGCGGTCGGCGGTCGCGTCCCGCTCCGCCTTCGCAACTCCGCGGATCTCGAGCGCATAGGCGGCGTTGTCCCGGACAGTGCGGTGGGGGAGCAGTGCGAAGTGCTGGAACACCATCGAGATGTGTTCGCTGCGGACCTTGCGCAGTGTGGCCGCGTCGACTTTTGCGATATCAGTGCCCAGCACCTCGACGGACCCGGCAGTGGGTGCCCAGAGCCCGTTGAGGGTGCGGATCAGGGTCGACTTGCCCGAGCCCGACAGGCCCATGACGACGAAGATCTCGCCGGCCTCGACTTCGAAGCTCGCGTCGATGACGGCGGCCGTTCCGAGTTTCGTCAGATCATCACGGTCGGCGCCGGATTCGAGTCGTTTGACGACTTCGTCTTCGCGCTTTCCGAAGACTTTGTAGACGTGTGACGCTTTGACAACGCTCACGTGCTTCCTCCTTGCATTCTTGGCAGTCCGCAAGAACGAGAGGCTTCACCCCCGTTTGCACGGTTCGGTGCTCGCAGAACAGATCCGAATAGCTCAATTGCGCACGCGCCTCACCGCACACGGATATCTGATCCACCATTGTAGTTTTGTTCAGGGTTTTCGGTAGAGAATTTATCGCACGTATCCGGCGCGTCAGCCTTGACTGCCGCTCTGACCTGGGCAAACACAGGTTGGCGCGTTACTTGATTGTTATAATCATCGATTGGAGCATGTAGATATGCCGTTAATGGATTTGGTGCCGGATATGGGATTTTGATGCAGTAGGCGGCCTTGTCTTCAGGATTTCTGCAGCGAATCCGAGAGGAAGCGGATCACGGCCGGAGTGACTACCTCGGCGAATTCTTCGAAGAATCCGTGGCGCCCCTCCGGCAGGATGCGCAGCTGAGAACCGGGGATGCGTTCGTGGAGGATGCGGGCATTTCCGACCGGGTTCATCCTGTCGGCGTCGCCGTGCATGATCAGCGTCGGTGCGGTGATCTCCGGCAGCCGCTCCCACGCGTCATGATTGGCGCTGATCCGCAGATGGGCGGACGACTCGGCGGCCGTCATCGTGTCGTCGCCGAGCATCTTGCTGTACTTCGCCGACACCGTCCATTCGGGGGTGTAGAAGAGGTCGAAGAGGTACTGAGTGTGCTCATCACCGCGCAGCCGCGCCAATGCCTGGCCGACCTCGCGCGGACGCTTGACCGCGTGCGGACCGCCCGGGGAGGTGCACCCGAGGACGAGCGCGCTCACCCGCTCCGGGTGGTTGAGCGCCAGCATCTGCGTGATGCGCCCGCCCATGGAGGTGCCGTACACCGCAGCCCGATGCACGCCGAGGTGGTCGAGCACGTCCGCGGCGTCGTCGGCGAAGCTTGCCGTCGACAGTTCGCCGAGCTCACCCCGGCTGCCGCCCGTGCCGCGATAGTCGAACGTGATCGTGCGGAAATCCGCTTCGAAGTCCCCGCGCAGATCGTCCCACCACTCGTGCGAATTCGACTGACCTTGCAGCAGGAGCAGTGCTGGGGCGTCCGCCGGCCCGCTGACCTGGACTTCGAGGGGGAAGCCATCGCGTGCGCTGATCCTGTCCACCTGCATCGTTCCCACCCGTGTCCTCCTGCCCGCGCGCGCCTGATCACCGCCTACGCTTGAGACATGAAATCATTGCCGTTCCTCAATCCTGCCGCAGGATCGCCCGCCGTGCGCAATCCCGGCCGACCGGCCATCATCGTGCCCACGCAGGCGCTCGACGCCGAGGACCTCGCAGCCGAATGCGCTGCAGCCGCCGCGGCCGGGATCGTCGACGCCGTCGAATGGCGCATCGATCCGCTGCTCGCCGCCGCGTCCGGTTCCGCACAAGGTGGGGCGCAGGGTGGGGCGCACAGTGGTATGCACGGCCTCGCCGAGGCGGCCCTTCGTCTGCTTCCGCATGCGCTCACAGCCGAGCTGCCGATCCTCCTGACCGTGCGCACCGGTTTCGAAGGCGGGCAGGTGGAGATCACGGAGGACGCCTACGCCGAGGTGGTGCGGGAACTCATCGCCGGGGTCGCTGATGTCGAGGCGGACGCTGGAACCGCTGCCGGCACCGGTCCCAGCGGCACCGGTCTCAGCGGCACCGGTCCCAGCGGCACCGGTCCCAGCGGCACCGCCTCCTCGGGAGTTCCCGGCAGCGCATCATCGGGCGTTCCCGCGGCCATCGACGTCGAGATCGATCGGGCCGAGGCGGGCTCCCTTATCGCCTCGGCGCGGGAAGCGGGCGTACCCGTCGTCGCTTCGCACCACAATTTCGAGTCCACGGACTCTTCCGAGCGCCTGCTGAAGACGTTCGCTGTAATGAGCGAGGCCGGTGCAGACGTGGCCAAGGTGGCGATGATGCCGCAGACGCCGGCCGATGTTCTGCGTCTCCTGGAGGCGACGGCCGCGGCGGATGCCTCGCTGCCGGTTCCCGTGCTCGGAATCGCGATGGGACTCTTGGGCCGGACGAGCCGGATCATGGGCGCCGACTTCGGCAGCTGCGCCACATTTGCGCAGATCGGTCGGGCCTCGGCCCCGGGGCAGATCGAGGCATCGGTCCTCGCCGAGATCCTCGACCGCGTCGGGTGTTGGTGTGCATGAGCGGCCTCAAAGTTCGTACGCGGTGATCTTGATCAGGGCGTACGAATTTCTGACTCGCGTTTGCTGACGCGTTTGCTGACGCGTTTGCTGGCGGGCCGGGCTCAACCGGCAGATTTCGCCAGGGAAGCAGACGGCCCGCGAAGCATGAGCTTCGCGGGCCGTTTCTCTGCTGCAGAGCCGGCAGAATCCGACAGGGGATCAGTCGGTCATCTCTTCGATCTGCTTGCGGAACTTCTTCGGCAGGGCTTCCTCGCCGAAGTTGTTGCGCACGGTGTTCGCGGCGATGCGCTGAACGACGAGCTGAGCCACGGCCACGCCGACGCCGGAGACGATCGTCCAGGCCAGAGCCTCGGACATCGAGATCTCGTCATCGACAGGGTTCGACGGCGCCGGCCGCTTCGTCGACTTCTCCCATGCGAAGGTCAGGGTCTTGCGAGCGACGAACGCGGCTGCGATGGGCGCTCCCACGCCGATGATCTGCCAAGCGAGCTTTCCCATGCTCGTGTCCTTTCCTTTGAACCTTGGATCCCGTGCCTCTGGGGAGTCGCGGGAACGTATTCCGTCGAAGACAACACTAACGCAGGACGATGCGCCCGAGGCCACCCCCGATCGAACGAGGCCGAGAAAGTTCCCTCATTTCATACTTTTGGGGGATGTGCCGGAGAGACCGGGGCAGATAGCGTGAGAGCACGCTTCGGTCGGGCAAAGGGAAGGTCTGAACCGAAACGTGAAGAGAAAGGCACACGATGCTGAGGAAGTGGAAGACGCGTGTCGTCACCGGACTGTTCGTCTGTGGCGCCCTCGGATTCCTGCTTGCGCTGCTGCCGGGACTCTCCGGCGTCTTCTGGCCGGTGTGGCTGATCAGCTGCGCCGCCTGCATCCTCGGGCTCGTTCTCGCCTTCACTCTCCCCTCGGCGAAACCCGCCGACGCTCTGCCCCGAGCCTGAAGAGCTCGGGGCAGCGCATCCCCGACAGCACCCGGAGACTGGACGGTCGAGGGCAGGTCATCCCCACAAACTCCTCGGTGCGTCACCGGCCGCGGACGATCGCCTGGAATCGGTCGGTGAGATTCTGATCAACAGCGATGGCGTTCCCGTCGAGTTCGCGCAGAGCGGCTGCCGTGCGCATCGACGAGACGAACCAGGCCCCGTCCGCGTCCTTGACGTCGTCGAGTCCGAGGTCGGCGTATTCGGCGCGCAGCCCCAGATCCTCCGCATGATCGAAGATCAGACGCTGCGTCGTTCCGGACAGCAGACCAGCCTCCGGGTTCGGAGTGAGGAGGCGGTCGCCTCGGCGGATGATGAGGTTTGCGGTCGGGCCCTCCAGCACGATTCCGTCGTGGGAGACGAACAGCGCCTCATCGGCGTCGTTCGCCGCGGCATAGCGGCCGGCCGCCTGATTGACCGCATAGGACAGCGTCTTCGCACCGATGAGCAGCCACGGGGCCTTGCTGCCGATATAGGCGTCGAATCCGCGGTCGAGGCTGACGGCGGTGACTCCCTGGCTCCGGGCTGTAAGGATATGGTCGTCCACGGGCACGGGGAAGGCCCATCCGCGGCCCCGGAACCGACCGTTCGCGTCCTGCTCCCCGCGCGAGAGGGCGTAGCGGATCCCGAACTCGACGTTCTGGGGATCGGCGGCGGCCACCTCGGCGATGAGGGAATCGATGACCCGATCCCACAGCCCTTGGTCCGGATCGGGAAGATCCAGCGCCGAGGCGGACGCGCGGAAGCGGGTGAAGTGCCGTTCCCGCGACACCACGGTGGCTCCGTGCGCCCCCACGCTGACCAGCACGGTTTCGAAGATGCCGTCCCCGCGATGAGCGGAGAGATCCGTGACGGGCAGCTGAGCGGCACCGAGATCGGTGAGCTCGAACTCAGCCGCGGTGGGGTCGACGAGGATGAGCGGATCGGTCATGCGGTACCTCCGAAGAGCAGGCCGAGGACGTAGGTCACGGCGGCGGCACCGAAGCCGATGCCGAGTTGGCGCAGGGCGCGGGGGCCGGGTGATTTGCCCGAGAGCAGGCCGACGATGCCGCCGGTGAACAGCAGCGCGATGCCGACGAGTCCGGCGGAGAGGAACACGGCGGGCAGTCCGGACATGCCGAAGATATACGGCAGGATCGGGATGAGCGCGCCGGAGGAGAAGAAGCAGAAGCTTGAGAGGGCAGCGCCGATGCCGGTGCCCAGTTCGTCACGGTCGACCTCGGAGTCGAGGTTCGGCAGGCGCGGCGCCTGTCTGTTCTTCGCCGCCGCGATCGTGCGGTTGGCGCGGGCCTCGGCTTCGCGGGCCTCCATGCCGCGGGCGCGGAAGACGAGGGCGAGCTCGTTGGCGTCGATGTTGAGGTCGGCCAGGGCGTGCCGGGACTCGGGGTCCGGGGTGGAGGCGTCGAGGAGTTCGCGCTGGGAGCGCACCGAGATGTACTCGCCGGCTCCCATCGACAAGGCGCCGGCCAGCAGCCCGGAGACGCCGGTGAGCAGGATGACGGTGTTCGAGACTCCCGCCGCGCCGACGCCGAGGACGAGGGCGAGGTTCGAGACCAGTCCGTCGTTGGCGCCGAAGACGGCGGCACGGAAGTTTCCCGACAGGCGGGCGCGGGAACGGGCAGCCAGAGCGCGGACCACCTCGGCGTGGATGCGTTCGTCGGCGGCCATCTCGGCCGAGGCGGCTTCGTCTTCGTCGTACGGCGAGCTCGTCTCCGACTGCTGAGCAAGAGCGAGGACGAACACGGAGCCGAACAGACCGCCGAGGAAGGCCAGGCAGCGGGTGAGGAGATCGGCGGAACGGCGCTTCTCGGCATGCTCGCCGAGCAGCGAGATCCAATGCTCCTGGTGCCGGGATTCCGCGGCGGCCAGGCTGAGCAGGATCTCACGGTCCTCTCCGCTGCGGCGTTCGGCGAGGTTGCGGTACACCCGTTCCTCGAGCCGTTCGTTGGCGAGGTAGCGCTGCCAGCGGCGAATGGTTCGTCTGTCGGGGGAGGCAGGCGGAGTCGCTCCTGCGGAGTCATCGGTCGTCACTGGTCCGAGTCTAGTCGTGCGGTCTGATTCCGGCACTGGGTGGGCGGCGAGCGGTCGGGCGGGTTCGGCCGAGTGGCGGTGACGCTGGGACGGCGCTGCTCGGTCGGGCTCCGCTCGGTGTGGCGTTGGGACGGTGCTGCTCGGTCTGGCGCGTGTGGGCGCGTTTCCGGTGCGGCTGGGGTGCCGCGGGAGCGACCGTCGGCGCGGAGGCAATGACCGCAGAGAATCCGCATCGCGACCGCAGACCGTCCGCGTGTGCGAAATCGATCAGTGACCGGTTGTTATCAATTCGTAATATAAAAGCCGGCTGGTGTGCGTTAGATTAATGACCAATGTGAGTTGTGTCACCGTTTCGTTATAGAAGCATGTGATTCGTTACCAATGACGAATCATGGCGAAGCGTCAGAATCGAGCTTCCCCGCAAGTGCAGCCGTCGATGGGCCGACACAGGTATGGACGAGCAGTCATGCCGTGGCGGTCATTTCCGGTGCGCCGTCATGTGCGATTCCTCTGGACACAGACAAAGGAGCGAAAGGAACTCCATGAAGTTGCGCACGAAGAGCTGGCTGGCAGTCACCGCCACAGCCGGACTGGTCCTCGGCGGGGTGAGCCCGGCGCTGGCAGCGGGCACCGCGGGACCGACCGAACACACCGATATGGGCGTCAGCGGCGACGCCGTGATGGAGCATCTGCAGAAGATCTCCGACATCTCCACCTCGCACGCGGATGAAGGACACCGTGCGCTGGGCACCCCCGGCTACGAAGAAGCCGTGGAATACGTCGAATCCACCCTCGAGGCGACCGGAGCCTTCGATGTGAAACGTCAGGCCTTCGACGTCGAGAGCCAGGACTTCGGCACCGTCGACGTCAAGGTCGACGGGGAGGCGGTCAAGGTCGCGACCGCCTCATACACAGAGGGAACCACGGAGCCGCTGACCGATCTGCCGGTGGTGCTGCCGGTCGATGACGACAACAGCGACCTGGCCGGCGGACAGCTCGGCTGTCAGGCCAGTGACTTCGACGCCAGCGCCGAAGGTGCGCTTGTGCTCGTATCCCGCGGAGAATGCGCCTTCGGTGAGAAGACCAAGGCCGCCACCGAAGCCGGTGCCGCAGCGGTCATCATCTACAACAACGACAAGGACAATCCGGACGAGGAGCTCAACGCCACCCTGGGTGAGCGGATGGAAGGCAGTGCCCCGACGGTGACGGTCACCTACAACGTCGGCACCGACCTCCTCGAGAAGGTCGAAGCCGCAGGTGCCGAGGCCGGCACAGAAGCCGGCAGCCAGACTGACGCCGAGGCGGGCCTCGGGCAGGGCGCCGACGAGACCGAGGAAGCCGCCGATGACGACGCGGCGGCCGAAGCCGCGGCCCTGACCGCCGACTTCACGCTCGAGACCGAGTTCGTCACCGAGACGACCTGGAACGTCATCGCCGAGACCAAGGCCGGCGACCATGACAACGTCCAGATGTTCGGCGCACACCTCGACGGCGTCGAAGAAGGCCCCGGCGTCAACGACAACGGTTCGGGAACCGCGGCGCTCCTCGCTTCGGCCGAAGCGCTTGCCGAGCAGCCGACCGAAGTCGACAACGCCATCCGCTTCGGCTGGTGGGGCGCGGAAGAGGTCGGACTCGTCGGTTCGACGGAGTACGTCGCGAGCCTCGACGATGCCGAGCTGGGCAAGATCAAGTCCTACATGAACTTCGACATGATCGGCTCCGACAACTACATCGTCGGCACGCTCGACTCCGACGGCTCCGATGTGCCGATCCCCGACGGCGTCAACGTCCCCGAAGGTTCGGCCGAGCTCGAGAAGATCTTCACCGACTACTTCGCCGACATCGACCAGCCCAACGTCGGCACCGACTTCTCCGGACGTTCGGACTACCAGGCGTTCATCGACAACGGCATCCCGGCCAGCGGCCTGTTCTCCGGAGCAGACGGCACGAAGACGGCTGAAGAGGCTGAGATGTTCGGCGGCACCGTCGGCGAGAAGCACGACACGAACTACCACCAGCCCACGGACACGATCGAGAACGTGAGCAAGGAGTCCATCGACATCTTCGCTCCCGCCATCGGCTTCGCCGTCCACACGCTGGCCTATGAGCTGGCCGACGCGCCGACGGATCCGCCGACCGATCCGACGACTCCGCCCACGGACCCCACCGATCCGCCCACGGAGACACCGACCGAGGCCCCTGATGAACGAGCACTGAGCATCGATCCGAAGACGATCGAAGCGCCGGACTTCGTCAGTGAGAAGGGCGTCCAGGTCGCGGCCACCGGCTGCGCCGCCGACACCACGGCGACGATGACGGTGACCCCGAACAACGGGAAGATCGAGACGTTCGAGCAGACCGCCGAGGTCGGAGCCGACGGCACTGCCCGATTCGGAGTCCGCGGACTCGACGCGTCGATGGTCGACAGCTACATCGGCACCTACGATGTCACCGTCGACTGCGAAGGCGGAGACCCGCTGACCGGATCCTTCGAGGTCGTCGCCGAAGGTGACGGGCCGGGAGCCGGTGACGGTGGCAACGGCGGCGGTGGGGGAGACCTGCCGCGCACCGGTAACGAAGCCCTGCCGCTGATTCTCTCGGCCGGAGCGCTCATCGCGCTCGGTCTGGCGATGACGCTGGGTTCACGCCGCCGCCGCAGCTGAGCGGCAGCACCTTCGCCGAGGCGGGGCTTCGTCGAGATCTGATCGACGATGGAGTCCCGTCTGGGTGAGGCTCACGAACCGGGCGGGCCGGTGACGAAACTCGTCACCGGCCCGCCCGGCCATTCACGGTCCTGTCGGCTGCGGCAGGCCGGCACCATCCAAGGATATTTCTGGGTGGAACGTGAGCGAGTGAGAATTCATGCAGAGCGATCACTTCACTTCGGTAGAGTGGTCGCTCTACTATCGCCGTATGACAACAGTGACGAGTCAGCGAATAGCGCGCAGTATGGAGCGTGCTTTTGCGGAACTGGGATTCGCCGAACAGGGCGTTGAGGCGCTGCGTTCCGAGGCCGATGTCTCGCTGCGGACTCTGTACAAGTACTTCCCCAGCCGCGAGGCGATGATCGTCGGCGCGCTCGAGCACCGTGATCGGACCTACTTCGCGTGGCTGGAAGGCGGGCCCGACAGGGGTGCCGAACACCTCCTTCACCCGCTCCGACGCCTGGGCGATTGGCTGAGAGAAGTGGCGAATACGGGATGTCTCTTCTCCCATGCGCTCTCCGAGTACCCGGAGAGCGATCCCATCAGCACGATCGTCCATTCGCACAAGGAACGCCTGGCCGCAGAGTTCCTCACCCGCCTCGATCGTGTGCGGCCGGATGAGGACAACCGGGCACTGGCAGACGAGCTGTTCATGCTCCACGAGGGGATGACGCAGAATGCTCAGCTGTGGGGTCGGGAGAGAGCCATGCGGACGGCGCTGCGCACCGCCCGGGTGATACTCGCTGTCGAGGGCCTCGCAGTGGACGCAGACGGCGACGCCTCCGCTGCGCGCGACTCCGTTGCTGCTTCCGGCGGTGAAGCATGAAGATCCGCGAACTGCACATCTACAGCCACGAACTGCCGGTGAAGGACCCGCCCTTCGTGATATCGAGTGGCGCGGTCTGGTCGCTGGAGTCAGTCCTCGTCAGACTCGTGACCGACGGTGGGATCGAGGGGTGGGGTGAGACCTGTCCCCTCGTCGCCACCTACGCACCCGCTCATGCGGCCGGTGCTCGGGCCGCACTCATCGAGATGGCTCCGGGGCTCATCGGCGCAGAGCTGTGGCCGGCCGGACTGCACAGGAGCATGGACCAGCTGCTCAACGGTCACGGCTATGCGAAAGCTGCGATCGACATAGCCGCCCACGACGCCCTCGGCAAGCGCTTCGGGGTTCGAGTCTGCGACCTCCTCGGAGGAGGCGCCATGGAGCGGGTGCCCACATACTGCTCGACAGGGGTGGGCGAACCTGACGAGACGGCGCGTATCGCCGGGGAGCGAATGGCCGAAGGGTACCCGCGGATCCAGGTCAAGCTCGGCGGACGCGAGGTGGAGACCGATATCGAGACTCTGCACAAGGTATGGGAGGTCATCGGCGGTTCGGGAATGCGTCTGGCTGCGGACGGCAACAGGGGATGGACGACCCGCGATGTGCTGCGTCTGAGTGCGGCCTGTTGCGACATTCCGCTCGTCCTCGAGCAGCCCTGCGACACGGTTGAGGAGCTCACTCGGATCCGTCCCCAGCTTCGTCATCCTCTCTACATGGACGAGAGTGGGACCAGCCTCAATGCGGCAATCTCCGCAGCGGGCACCGGTCTCGTCGACGGATTCGCAATGAAGGTCACCCGCCTCGGCGGCCTCCATCCCATGCGTGCGTTCCGTGACATGTGCGAAGCCAGGCGTCTGCCGCACTCGAGTGACGACTCCTGGGGAGGCGACATCGTCGCCGCGGCGTGTGTCCACCTCGGGGCGACGATCCGACCCGAGCTCAACGAGGGAGCCTGGATCGCGGCCCCTCATGTCGAGGGGCATTTCGACCCGGAGAACGGCATCGACATCCGCGACGGGCACATCACTCTGCCGACCGGCGACGGGCTGGGCGTCGTCCCCGAGACGGGCATCTTCGGCGATCCGATCGCCTCATTCTGACGATTCCGCGAACACCTGCCGACAGACATCCGCCAACCGAGGAGGAGCCATGCGCCCGACCGCCAACGAGACCACCACCGACAATGTCGGCGACAGAGCAGACGAAGGAAAGGCGAAGGCATGAGCAGGTTCAGTCGGAAAGTCGCCCTGGTCACCGGGGGACGGTCGGGCATCGGTCGGGCCATCGCCCACAGACTGCGTGGCGAAGGGGCTGAGGTCTACACGGCGCAGCGCGGCTGCGACGAGGAGTTCCCGTCGGTTGTCGCAGACCTCACCGATCCGGCCTCCGCGGAGTCCGCCGTCGCTGAGGTGGTCGAGCGTTCGGGCGCCCTTGACGTTCTCGTCAACTGCGCCGGGATGATGCAGGAGTCGAGAATCGAAGACATGTCGGTCGAGGACTGGAAGACAAACCTCGACGTGAATCTCACCGGGCCATTTCTCACCATCAAATCGGCGCTCCCATTTCTGCGGAAGGCGCGCGGCTCCATCGTCAACGTGGGATCGATCGAGGGCCTCGGAGCAAATCCCGGCCACGCGGCCTACTCCGCCTCGAAGGCCGGACTGCACGGACTCACCCGGGCCGTCGCCGTCGACCACGGACACGAGGGAATCAGATGCAATGCCGTCGCACCCGGGTGGATCGACACCGAACTCAATGACCGGTTCATCGCGGCTTCGCCTGATCCGACCCGCTTCCGCGATGACATCGGAGGAATCCACCCGATCGGCAGGACAGGCCGGGCCGAAGAGGTCGCGGCCGTAGTGGCATTCCTCGCTGCCGAGGAAGCCGGCTTCGTCACAGGTCAGGTCTACACGGTCGACGGCGGACGGATGACGCAGCTGAGCCTGCCCTGATGCGGAGCTGAGACCGATGGGCTCATCTGTCGGCACCCTTCAGCCTTGATCCACCGATGCGAGTAGTCGGATCAAGCCGCGCATGAAATGGAAATGCCCCTCCTGAACTGGGAAAATGGTGATGTTCTAAGTCAACCAATCCCGCCCAGAAAGGGGCACCTCTCAGGTGCTATTCAATCACACACCCGCGTCTGTGTCCCATTCCTTCGACGACGCGAATCTCACCGCGACCACCGGGCTGGTCCCAATCATGGGCCTTGCCCAGAAGGCCGGGCTGCCAGACCTCGCCGAAGACCGTCTGACCGTGACGACGACCGGGGCTGATAAGGGCGCGAACCCGGCACCGAAGCTGGCCACACTGGTCGCGGGAATGGCTGCTGGGGCTGACTCGATCGATGATATGAACATTCTCCGCCACGGCGGCATGAAACACCTCTTTGACCGTGTCTACGCTCCCTCGACTCTGGGGTCGTTTCTGCGTTCGTTCGCCTTCGGCCACGTGAGGCAACTCGACGCGATCTCCTCCCGCTTCCTGACCAACCTCAACGCGCACACACCACTGCTACCCACCGACCGGGGCAACGCGCAGGCGTCGATGATCGTCGTCGATGTCGATGACACAGTCATCGACGTTCACTCCGCGTCGAAGCAGGGAGCCGGGTTCGGCTACCAAGGCAGCCGCGGACTCAACGCACTGTTGGCGACAGCCTCAACCGACAACTCCAGCCAGATCATCGTCGGTCAACGCCTGCGCAAGGGTTCGACCTCGTCAGCCCGGGGTGCTGACAAATTCGTCTCCGATGCCGTGGCGACCACAATCCGAATCAACTCTGGTGCTTCGGTGCTGGTGCGTGCTGATTCGGCGTACTATTCCTCGTCCGTGACCAAGGCCGCTCGGGATGCCGGGGCTGATGTGTCGATCACCGTGCGCATGGACAAAAGGGTCAAGGCAGCGATCGGGGCGATCGGCGACGACGCATGGACTGGCATCGAATACCCCGAAGCGATCTACGACGAGGACTCCGGGGCCTGGATCAGCAAGGCTGAAGTCGCCGAGGTCCCGTTCACCGCGTTCACCTCGAAGAAAAAGGCACTGCAAACGACGGGGCGTTTGGTGGTCCGCCGTATCCCTGAACTCAACGAAACCAAACGCATGAGTGGGCAAGACCCATTGTTCGACTTGTTCCGGTATCACGCATTCTTCACCACCGTCGACCAAGATCGATTCGACACTGTTGCTGCTGATCACATGCACCGCAAGCACGCGATCATCGAGCAGATCAATGCAGAGCTGAAGAACGGGGCCTTGGCGCATATGCCTTCCGGAGTGTTCAACGCCAACGCGGCGTGGGTGACGATCGCAGCGATCACTCACAACCTGCTGCGAGCCGCTGCCGGACTCATCGGTGGACGGATGAGCAAAGTCCGCGCCCCGACGCTGCGGGCACGCATCATCAGCATTCCGGCTCGAATAGCTCACCGGGCCAGGAAACTGATCCTGCATCTGCCGACGAAGTGGCCGTGGGCAGAAGAATTCTCACGACTCTGGCAAGCAGCGTTGAGCCCACCAAGGACAGAATTGTCCTGACCGATTCGCTCCTGCTTCGAGCGCGATGCCGCGAGGTCTGGAGGAGACTTTCGGAAACTTTTGTGGAAGAGACTGGTGAGAGACCGGGGCAATGTCTCCTGCCCGCTCACCGATTCCGCGCTCGAATCCGAGCGAGCCCCCGGACATCAAGCAGATCGGTGGATCAAGGTTCAGGGGTCGTTCACCTTGTCCGGGCACAATGGTCTTCCGTGACTCCCAAACGCTTCTTCACCTTCTTCGCCATCGCCGAGACCGTGACCTGGACTCTGCTGCTGATCGGCATGTTCCTCAAATACGTCACCCACACCACCGAGGTGGGGGTGCGGATCGGCGGAGGCATCCACGGCTTCATCTTCATCTGCTTCGTCATCGCCGTCATCGGCGTCGGCACCTCGCAGCAGTGGAGCAAGCGTCGTATCGCCACTGGCTTCGGGTCGGCGATCATTCCCTATGCCACGATTCCCTTCGAACGCTCGGTGGAGAAGACCGGGTCCCTCGAAGGCGACTGGGGACTGGGCCGCAACGGCCGCACCCCGCAGACCTGGTTCGAGAAGCTCACCTCCTGGTGCATTCGTTTCCCGTGGGCGGCCATCGGAATCGGCATCATCTTCGTCATCGCAGTCTTCTCGGGTCTGCTCATCGCCGGACCACCCTGGGAATGGGGCAAGTGAACTTGAACACCGCCTCGGTGGGGTGAGGGCGGGCTTTCACCGCGCGATCAACGGTCGGGGTGGGCCGCCTCGGCGAGGGGCGGCAGCTGCGGATCTGGACGGACGGCGGGCGTGAAGAGCCGCCTCGGCGGACATCCTCCCTGTCCTGTGTCCGTGGCCTCGCATAGGATGAATGGGACGGGCCGGAAAACGGCCGCCCAACCGCGATGAAAGGCCCACCGATGGACCTGCTCTTCGGCGTCGGAGGAATCGGCATCCTCGTCGTCATCATTCTCATTGCCCTGCTCGTGATCCTCAGGTCCTACAAGATCGCCTCACCGTCCGAGGCGCTCATCATCACCGGCCGGAACGCTTCGGGATCGTCCGGCACCGGTCGCATCGTCATCGGCGGTCGCTCGGTCGTCTATCCGATCGTGCAGAAGGCGTTCATCCTGTCGCTGTCCTCGCGGCAGATCTCCGTCGAGATCGACGGCATCTCCATCAACGGCATCGCCCTGCGTCTGCGCGGAGTCGCCCAGGTCAAGGTCGGCGGCACCGAGGATGATGTGCGCAAGGCCGCGCAGCGCTTCCTCGACCAGCAGGACCAGATCGACCACTACTCGAAGGAGATCCTCTCGGGCACCCTGCGCGCCGTGGTCGGCACGCTCACCGTCGAGCAGATCATCCAGGATCGCGCTTCCTTCGCCGCGCAGGTGCAGGAGGAGTCCGCGCACTCGATGAACAATCAGGGCCTCATCATCGACACGTTCCAGATCTCGGCGGTCGAGGACGAGGGCAGCTACCTGCGCGACTGGGGCCGACCGCAGGCCGCCGAGGTGGCGAAGAACGCCGCCATCGCCGAGGCGAACGCCGGCCGCGCATCGGCCGTCGAGCAGGCGCAGCAGAACGAGGAGACCCAGAAGCAGCAGGCGCTGACCGACCAGGCCATCGCCGAACAGCAGCAGCAGCTGGCTCTGCGGCGGGCCGCGCTGAAGGAAGAGGCCGATCAGCGTCAGGCGACGGCCGACAATGCCGGTCCCCTGGCGGCGGCAGCCGAGAAGCAGAAGCTGCTGGAGAAAGACCGGATCGTGGCGAAGGAGGCCGCGGAGCTGCGTGCCGAACAGCTCGACGCCGAGGTCAGGCGCCCGGCCGACGCCGAACGCTACCGGCAGCAGGCCGCGGCCGATGCCCGTGCGTATGAGATCGAAGCGCAGGGCCGAGCCGAGGCCGCCGCCGAACTGCATCGCCGCTCGAAGGACGCCGAGGCGATCCGGCTCGAAGGCGAAGCCGAAGCCGATGCGATCAGGGCGCGCGGTGAGGCGGAAGCCGAGGCGCTGCGGGCCCAGGCCGAGGCCTACAAGCAGTTCAACGATGCGGCCGTGCTGTCGAAGGTGCTCGAAGTGCTGCCGAGCGTGGCAGGCGAGCTCGTCGCACCGTACGCGAACATCAAGGATCTCTCGATCGTGTCCACCGATGGCGAGTCGAAGCTCGCGAACTCCGTATCGAACAACCTCTCGCAGGTCCTCGAAGTTGTGCGCGGAACGACCGGAGTCGACCTCACCGACCTCGTGGCCAAGGCGAAGGGCTCCGGCGAGGCTGGTTCGAGTGGTGCTGGGTCGGACGGGTCCGGAAAGCCGGGAGGGCCTGGTGGGTCCGGCGGATCCGACAGCGGGGCACCGGACGGAGCCTCTGCCGCGGATGCGAGTACAGGCAAGGTCGTCGACGGGGTCGTGGCAGACGGCGCGGCCTCCGGCCCCCGATCGAACCGCTCCGGCTTCGACCCGAAGGCCTTCCTCGACGACAGCGGGGTCGATCTCGACCGGATCGGCGACGAGGTGAAGAAGGCCACCGGCTTCGATGTCCAGGCCTATATCGACGAGGCGAAGCGCCGCCTCGACGAGGGCGGTTCAAGCGCGGCGGGGACCGGTCAGGCCGGGGCCGGCTCGGGCGAAGCCTCGCCCGGCGGCGACGGACCCGGTGACGATCAGGGCACCGACGATCAGGGTACCCGCGGTCAGGACGACGACAGTCAGGACACTCAGAGCTGACAGCAGCGGGTGCCGGGGCGCCCGCATCACGCAGACAGCGGCCGCCGAGGACTTCCTCGGCGGCCGTTTCGTGCATGGAGCGCGACGGTGCCGACTGGCCGGGCGGTGATGTGTCCCGCGGGTGGATCCACCTCGATTTCCCGAACGATTTCGAGGTGGATCCACCCGCAGGAGACACAGGCGGGGTCGGGTGGCTCCGATTCTTCGTCGGGGCCGATCAGATGCATAAATAAATGTGCATATGTTAATGTGTTGAGTCGAGGAGGTATCTATGGCTCATGATCACGCGCATGGTTCGGGTTCACGGCGGCAGCTGAGGATCGTCTTCGGCATCGTCGCGACGATCTTCGTCTTCCAACTCATCGGGTCCGTCGTCACGGGCAGCCTGGCGCTGCTCATCGACACCGGTCACAACGCTGTCGATCTCATCGGCATCGGCATCGCGCTCTTCGCGGCGAGCTTGGTCAGCAAACCGACGGGCGGACAGAAGACCTGGGGGTTCCGTCGGGCGGAAGTGCTCGCGGCCGGCGCCCAAGCGACCTTGCTGCTGGGGCTCGGCGTCTACAGTCTCATCGAAGGCATCCGGCGATTCTTCGTCCCGCCGGAGGTGCCCGGGCCGGGCCTGCTGCTCTTCGGCGCCATCGGTCTCGCGGGCAATCTCGTCTCCATCGTCATCCTCAGCTCATCGAAGGAAGACTCCCTCAATCTCAAGGCGGCGTTCCTCGAGGTCATCGCCGACGCGCTCGGCTCCGTGGCTGTGATTCTCGCAGCTCTGGCGATCTGGCTCTTCGGGTGGGAGCGCGCCGACGCGGTGGCTGCCCTGGTCATTGCGGCGCTCATCGTCCCGCGGGCGTTCGCCATCCTGCGCGAGACCGGGTCGATCCTGCTCGAAGAGGCACCGAAGGAGCTCGATCTGGACAAGGTCCGCGAGCATCTCGAGGCGGTCGAGCATGTGCAGGAAGTCCACGACCTCCACATCACCCGCATCGACTCGAACTTGCCGGTGCTCACCGCTCATGTCGTTCTCGCCGATGAATGCTTCTATGACGGGCATGCTCCGCGCATCCTCAAGGCTCTGCAGGAGTGCCTGACGGAACACCACAAGATCGCGATCGAACACTCGACGTTCCAGTTCGACCGGGCGAAGGACGCCGCCGAGGAGACCCACACCCACGACTGAGGCGGCCCGCCCTTCCTCGGTCGGTGGCCGGTGAGGGGCGGGTCGCCTCGGCGGGACTCCGATCACTGCCCGGGCAGAATCTCCACTGATTCGGTGCGGAAGCGTTCGAGCTTGGCCGGGTCGATGGAGACGCCGAAGCCGACGCCGGTGGGCACATCGACCTTGCCGTCGTACATGAGGATCTCCTCGGTGATGTCCTCATGGAAGAAGCGGTTCGAGCCGGAGATGTCGCCGGGCAGGGTGAAGCCCGGCAGCGATGCCAGCGCCGCATTCGCCGCCCTCCCCAGGCCGGTTTCGACCATTCCGCCGTGCCACACGGCGACGCCGTGGGCGGCGGCGAGATCGTGGATCTTCTTTGCCTCGATGAACCCTCCGACTCGTCCGGGTTTGATGTTGATCACCGAGGTGGCTCCCAACATGATCGCGTCCGCGGCCGCCTCGGCGGAGACGATCGACTCATCAAGGCACATCGGGGTGTCCATGAGCTTCGCGAGCTCCGCATGCTGGCGGATATCGGCTTCGCCGAGGGGCTGTTCGATGAGGAGCAGCCCATATTCGTCGAGGCGCCGCAGATGAGCAGCGTCGACGAGGGTGTAGGCGGCGTTGGCATCGACCTGGAATCCGAAGTCGTCGCCGAAGGCCTTGCGCACGGCGGCCACGGGGGCGATGTCCTTGCCGGGTTTGATCTTCAGCTTGATCCGGGCGTACCCCTCGTCGAGGTAGTCGCCGATGACCTTGACGGTCTCCTCGACGGAATCCTGGATGCCCACCGATACGCCCGAGGGAACCGTATCGACGACTCCGCCCAAGTAGTCCTTGAACGACTGGTCGTTGAGCTTCAGCTGAGCTTCGATGACGGCCATCTCGAGTGCGGACTTCGCCATCGGGTGGCCGATGACGTGGCGGAGATGCCACCCGACGGTCTCCGCGGTGAGGTCCTCGACGTCGAAGAGCAGCGGTGCCAGCCAGCGGCGGGTGACGTCGATGCCGGCGGCCACGTATTCGGAGGAGTAGAGCGGGGAGATCATCGCGACGGACTCACCCCACCCGGTGATCTCGCCCTTCGGAGTGTCGAACACCGCCTCGACGAGGTAGCAGTCCTTCTCCGTCTCCCGCATGAACGAGGTCTCGAACGGGGTGACGAGAGGAATTGAGACTTGGTGGAGAGTGAATGACTTGAGCTTCATGTGCCGGGCTCCTGCTTCGCAACGGGGCGGATGGGTCTTCGCTTCCACCTTATGCCAGCGGTCCGCAATGAGGAGGCGAGTATCGCGATTCAGGTCGGGAAGGACTCTGGAGCCTCATTGCAATACCTCCGGGAAAGAAACCCTGGAGCGGCGGTCCGGGGATTGATAATGTGAACAAAAGTCTTCCTGTCAGCAAGGGGGCCACCGTCGTGAACGACCACCTGCGCACTCTCACCGCACGCAGACAGTCCTGGTTCGGCCTCAAGCTGCCGGTCAAAACCGCCCTCGCTCAACCGGCGTTCCACCCGCTGCTGCGAACGATCGCGCCCCGGATCAGAGGGCTGAAGATCGGTCGCCTCCCAGCACCCATCGAACTCACCGAGGTGCGCGGACGAGCCGGCGGACGAGCGGGCGGAGCGGACTTCGTCCTCGTCGAACCCTTCCGCTGCGAAATCGCCAAGGAGTTCTACTGGGGCAAGGGCCGACGCACCGAACCCGAAGACGCGTTCGCCCTCGATCTCATGGTCACGCTCAGTGCGGATGCGGACGTCTTCCTCGACATCGGCGCTTACACCGGGGTCTTCACCATGGCCGTCCTCGCGGCGAACGAGAATGTGCGCGCCCACCTCTTCGAGATCATCCCGGCTGTCGTCGCCGGCGCGGAGAAGAACATCGACCGCAACGGCTTCAACACCCGCGTGACCGTCCACCCGACCGGTGTCGGCAGTCCCGAAACCTGGATGAAGGTGCCCATCGGGGACGGGGGATCGGCGCTGCCGTCGTTCTACTCCTCGGACATGCACTTCGACTCCGACGCCGAGGTGCGCTTCACCTCCCTCGACGCCCTCCTGCCCGAGGTGCTGGCCGAAGTGCCGGACCGAGACACGCAGTCGCAGCCAGGGGAGGGCCTCCCCGACGGTTCGGGACGGGGCGAGACGCCGCGCGTGACGGTGAAGATCGACGTCGAAGGCGGGGAGAACGACGTCCTCGCCCACGGGCGGGAATTCCTCTCGACCTTCCGTCCGGACATTCTGTGCGAAGTCCTCTTCGACCGCGCGAAGCCACGAGAACTCATGAGTCACCTCGGCGAGCACGGCTACCACTACTATCTCGTCGGCGAAGACCGACTGTACGCACGGACGGTGATCCGGCCCGATGCGCACCTGCGCGACTGGCTGTTCACGCTGAAGTCGCCGGATCAGATGCGTGCCAGCGGCTACCCGGTCGACTAGCCGCCGAGCGCGACCGCGGTTACCACTGGCCGAACCGCGGTGTGCGCGACCACGGTTACCGCCGGCCGAACCGCGGCTACCACCGGTTAAGTCGGCGCAGATTGCACATTTTCGGCTCGAATCCGGCAATCTGGCCCCACTTAACTGCGGAGAGGGCCGCCCCCGGCGCACTGTCGGCAGCGGGACTGGTCGGCGGCAGCGAAAGGCAACCGATCCGCCTCAGCCCTGCAGCTGATCGGCGATGAGGGCGGCCAGCAGAGCGGTGCGCGGGGCGATCTCGTCGATGACGGCGTGTTCGTGTTCGGCGTGCGCCCCATCGCCGACGGCGCCCAGCCCGTCGAGGGTGGCGATGCCGTCACCGGCGGTGAAGTTCCCATCCGAGGCTCCGCCCACCGACACTCCCTGCGGCGCGGGCAGCCCGAGTTCGCCCGCAAGGGCCGTCGCCCGGTCGAAGAGCGCAGCCGACTGCTCCCGTTCGAACGGAGGCCGGTTGATCCCGCCGAGCACCTCCGTCGTCGAGCCCTCCACCTGCGGCTTCGCAGCCAACTCACGGATCTGCACATCCACGCGTTCGAGCTCGGCCGCCGTCCGGGCGCGCACATCGATGTCCACCCGGGCTTCGGCCGGCACAGTGTTCGACGTCGTCCCCGCGCTGATCACGGTCGGCACCACCGTCGTCCCCGCCTCGGCGTCGGCGAGACCCGCCATCAACGGAAGCGTCAGGGCCAGGGCCATGCCTGCGTTGATGCCCTTCTCCGGTTCGAGGCCGGCGTGCGAGGCTCTGCCGGTGAACTTCAGCACGTAGTTGCTCGTGCCCTTGCGCTCGAGTTTGAGCGCGCCGCCGGCGCTCGCCTCCATGACGAACACGGCCTTCGCCTCGGCCGCCTCGGCGCGAATGAGATCCGAGGAGGTCAGCGACGCGATCTCCTCGTCACCGGTGACGAGGATCGACAGACCGTCCAGTCCGCCCGCGCCGAGGTGGTCGGCCACGATCGCGGTCGCGTGAACGCTCATGATCGCCCCGGTGAGCATGTCGAAGCTGCCGGGACCGCGCAGGATGCCGTCCTCGGTGGAGAAGGGGAGACGTTCGAGCGTGCCGTGCGGCCACACCGTGTCCTGATGGTTGAGCAGGACGACGCGGGCGGGGCCGGTGCCGAAGCGCAGGCGCACGTGGGTGGTGCCGTCGACATCGAGCAGCTCCGCCTCGGCGCCGAGGCGGTCCCCCAGGAGCGCGGCGAAGTCCCGAGCGCCTGCGGCCACGGCCGCCTTGTCGTGGGAGGGGGTCTCGAGGGAGATGACCCGTTCGATGTCGGCGAGCATGTCGGGCAGGCGTCGCTTCGCCTGTTCGACGAAGTCAGCGGGCTGGGGCGACGGCGATGTGGTGGAAGTCATGGTGCGAGTCTACGGAAGGCCGGTTGCCGTCTCCCGCGGTGTCCGGATGGTGCGATCGATGCATGACCGGTGACGGCACCAGATGTGTGCCTGGATGCGGGACGGAGATCACCGCGCACAAACCCAGCCGTCTGTGGTTTGCTTGTCCTATGGGTGAGGCAGTCAGCTCGAAGCGGTACACGCCGGAAGAACGCACACTGTATCGAGAGAAGCTCGCAGAGAATCTCGAGCTCTTCGATACCTACCTTCGCCATGCGGATTTCAAATCGGCGGGCACGATCGGGCTCGAACTCGAGCTCAATCTCGTCGGCGACGGCAATCAGCCGAGCCTGCGGAACAAGGAAGTGCTCGCCCGACTCGATGACGAGTACCAATCCGAGATCGGCGCGTTCAACCTCGAACTCAACCACCCGGTGCTTCAGGTCGCGGGCCGTGGCCTCAAAACACTTGAAGCCGGTGTCGCCCACCGCCTGGAGAAAGCGCAGAAGGCCGCCGAGGAGGACGGACTCAAGGCGGTGTCGATCGGTACCCTGCCGACCCTGACCACCGAGTTCCTCACCGACGAGAAGTGGATGACCGAGGAGAACCGGTACGAGGCGCTGAGCAACTCGGTCATCGACGCCCGCGGCGAGTACGTCCGCATCGAACTCGGTCGCGAAGAGCGGTACAAGGCGGAGTTCGCCGATATCGCTCCGGAGTCCTCCTGCACGTCGATGCAGCTGCACCTGCAGGTGGCGCCGAACCGGTTCGCCGATGCGTGGAACGCCTCGCAGGCGATCGCCGGGGCGCAGGTCGCGATGGCAGCGAACTCGCCGCTGTTCGTCGGCCGCAAGCTGTGGCACGAATCCCGGATCCCGATCTTCGCGCAGTCCATCGACACCCGCACACCCGAACTGGTCAACCAGGGTGTGCGACCCCGCGTATGGTTCGGCGAACGGTGGATCACCAGCGTCTTCGACCTCTTCGAGGAGAACGTCCGCTACTTCCCGCCGCTGCTGCCGGAGATCAAGGACTTCGTCGAATTCCGTGCCGCCGACGCTCCGAAGCTCTTCGAACTCAATCTGCACAACGGCACCGTGTGGCGGTGGAACCGGCCCATCTACAACTCCGGTGACGGCGGCGCCCATATCCGTGTCGAGAACCGGCTGCTGCCGGCCGGCCCGACCCCGGTCGACATGGTTGCCGATGCGGCATTCTACTACGGACTGGCCGAGTTCCTCGTCGGTGAGAACCGTCCCGTGTGGTCGCGGATGTCGTTCGCCGAGGCGGAGGAGAACTTCAACGCCTGTGCCAAGGACGGGATCGAGGCGCGCGTGACGTGGCCGAAGATCGGGCGCATCGGCGTGGCCGACCTCGTCACCGATGTGCTTGCGCCTCAGGCCAGGCGCGGACTGGCGCGACTGAACATCGACAAGGACGTCATCGACGAATACATGTCCATCATCGAGGGCCGCGCCGAGCGCCGCATCAACGGTGCGACCTGGCAGCTGAAAGCCCTCGAGAGCCTCGCTCCCGGAAGCCGACAGGACTCACCCGAACGCGTTGAGGGCATCACGGCGATGATGGACGCCTATGTGGCGAACCAGGCGACCGGCAAGCCCGTCCATACGTGGGAGATCCCCACTCGCTGAGGCTGATTCCTCCTCACGGAGTGCCCGCCCGCCGCCTCAGAGGCGTTCGACCTCGACGAAGACGACGTCGGCGCTGCCTCCGGGATTCGAGACCTCGTGCTCGGACCCTGCCGGGCGTGTGTAGGAGACTCCGGCCTCGAGTTCGGCACGGATCTCGGTGCCATCCGAATTGCGCACGAGCATCGTGTCCGTGACCATCGGCACCACGACGTACTCATACTCATGTTTGTGCATCGGGATGACGCCGTCGGGCCGGATCGTCCACTTGGTCACCCGGAATACGCCGTTGTCGAGCTGGACCTCGCCGGTCGAACCGGTGTCTGCTGCATTGTCTGCGGTCATGGTGATCTCCTTCGATGCGCGAACGGCCTGCGGCGGAAGCCGGGACGGACCTGACGCCTTCACTGTATCGCTCGCACCGCTCCGTCTGGGCATCTCACGGGCGCACACCGCCACCTGCCCTCACGGCGAGAGGGCTCGACGCAGCCCGAGCCACCCGGGCTAGCATGAGTGATATGCGATACCCACTTGCTGACATCGACGACGTCGACGATGACATCCGCACCCAGATCCTCGAGGTCGCCGAGAAGTCGGGCTTCGTGCCCAACGTCTTCCTCGCCCTGGCCCGCCGACCGGACGAATTCCGCGCCTTCTTCGCCTACTATGACGCGCTCATGGAGAAGGAGACGGGGAACCTGACCAAAGCCGATCGGGAGATGATCGTCGTGGCCACCTCGGCGATCAATCACTGCCTCTACTGCGTCGTCGCGCACGGGGCGATGCTGCGGATCTTCCAGAAGGACGCGCTCATCGCCGATGTCGTCGCCACGAACTACCGCCAGGCTGATATCAGCCCACGTCAGATGGCTATGCTCGACTTCGCCGTGAAGGTCTGCGAAGAGCCGTGGGCCGTAGGAGACGCCGACCACCAGAGGCTTGCCGACCACGGATTCGACGCCGAAGACGCCTGGGACATCGCCGCGATCACCGGCTTCTTCGGGCTGTCCAACCGCATGGCCCACATCTCCGGAATGCTCCCGAACCCGGAGTTCTACACCCTCGGCCGCCTCCCGCGTGAGAAGAAGTGAACCGATGACCTCATCCACCCCCACCGAGGCGGACCTCACCACCCGTGCCTCCGCCGTTTCCGGTCCGGCCGCCTCCGCCAAAACCATCCCGGCCGCCTCCGCCCGTTCCGGGCTCGTCAAGCCCTTCGCAGCGATGGGCATCGTCGCCACCGTCGGTCAGATGCAGCGGTCCGGCCGCGACACCATCGCCATGTGCCTGGGCGAACCGACCCAGGGCGCGCCCAGCCCAGTGCTCACCCGCGCCGCCGAAGTCATGAACGACGGTACGGGACTCGGATACTCGCCGATCTTCGGCATCCCCGAACTGCGCGAGGCCATCGCCTCCCACTACCGCGACTGGTACGGACTCGACATCGCGCCCGACCGCATCGCCGTGACGACCGGGTCGTCGGGAGCGTTCCAGACGACGTTCCTCACCTGCTTCGACGTCGGAGATCGGGTGGCTCTGGCCCGGCCCGGGTACGGCGCGTACAAGAACATCCTCGCTGCATTGGGCTGCGAGGTCGTCGAACTCGACTGCGGTGCCGACGAAGGGTTCCAGCCCACCGTCGACCTCTTGGCCGCCGCCCATGCGAAGGCCCCGCTCAAGGGGCTCATGCTCGCCTCACCCGCGAACCCGACGGGCACGATGATCGGCCCCGAGGCACTCGGGCAGATCGTCGACTGGTGCCGAGACAACGGGGTGCAGGTGATCTCCGATGAGATCTACCACGGCATCAGCTACATCGGCACCCGCGGCGAATGCGCACTCGCCCACGACGACACTGCCATCGTCATCTCCTCGTTCTCCAAATACTGGGGCATGACCGGGTGGCGCCTCGGCTGGGCGATCCTGCCCGAAGCGCTCGTCGCCCCGGCCCAGAACGTCACGGGAAATCTCTCCCTGTGCGCCCCGGTTCCGGCACAGTACGCGGCGGTTGCGGCCTTCGCCGATGAGTCCTATGCCGAATGCGAAGCGGCCGTGGCCTCATTCGCCGGGGCCCGCGAGCATGTGCTGAACGCCGCTGCCGACCTCGGCTTCGGCGAGATGGCCCCACCCGACGGCGCCTTCTACATGTACGCCCGCGTCGACAACATCCTCGACCGCGCGGGTCTGGCCACCTCCGGCCGGTGGTGTGAGCAGGTGCTCGAGGCCACCGGCGTTGCGCTCGCCCCCGGTGACGATTTCGACTCCGTCGAGGGATCCAGGTCGGTGCGCCTGTCGCTGGCCGTCGGAGCGGACCGGACGGCCGAAGCCATCGACCGCATCCTCGACTTCATGGGATGAGCCCTGAATGTCGTGAGATGAGTCCCGCTATGGTGGACCGATGAGCGCCGAGGATGTGCGAGCGGGCGGGCCGCCTCCGCCCCCGAAGGCCCTGCCGGTGCTCGGCGTCATCCTCGCGGCCGTTCTGCTCGGGTCGGCCGGGCTCTTCGTCATCCTCGCCGAGGCGACCGCCCCCACTGCCGCTTTCCTGCGGTGTTGGATCGCGGTCGTTGTGCTCGCTCCGTTGGCGGTGCTCGAGCTGCGTCGACACGGACGGTTTCCGCCGAAGGCGATCCTCATCGCGGCGGTATCCGGTGCGGCGCTCGGCATCGACTATGTGCTGTGGGCCCAGAGCGTGCTCGACGCCGGTCTGGGTGTGTCCACGGTCCTCATCAGTGTCCAAGTCATCGTGTTCCCTGCACTGGTGTGGGCCTTCGGGGGAGATCGGCCGGGCTGGCTGTTCATCGGCTGCGTGCCGGTCATGATCATCGGCATGCTGCTGACCGGAGGAGTGTTCGGTGCCGATGAGACGGCGGCGAATCCGACGCGGGGAGCGATTTTCGGGGTGCTGTCCGGTGTGCTCTACGGCGTGTACATCTTCGGCATCCACCACAGTCGGAAGGTCGCCGGAGACTTCGTCGTCGCCCCGGTCCAGGTGGGCACGATCGCCGCCGGTGTGATGACCGCCGTGGCCGGGCTGACTCTCGGCGGACTCGACTTCGACCTCGGCTGGGCCGGTTGGGGTTGGATGATCGCCCTGGCCGTCTGCGGTCAGGCGCTGTCGTGGGTGCTGCTGAGCATTTCCAGCCCGCTGGTGCCCGTGCCGATGACCGCGGCGCTCATGCTGCTGCAGCCGCTGTCGGCGGTGGTGCTCGGATCCCTCATCGCCGGGGAACGGCTGCAGTCGGGACAGTGGATCGGCGCCGTGCTCGTGGCCCTCATCGTATGGATCGTCGGCGGGGGACCGGAGGCCCTGACACGTCGTCGACGTCGGTAGCGCAGAGCCGTCGGACTCGAACCGGTGTCGCGGGCCGCGTCGGCGAGCCGGGGAACGGCGGGCCGCCTCGGCGAGGGAATCGCTGCGGAAGCAGCGCCCCGGGTGGAACTCAGTGTTCGTGGGCCTCGATCGTGTGGGCGATGGCGTCGACGATGATGTGGGCGACGTGGTCGTCCTTGAGCGAATAGTAGGCTTCGCGGCCGATTCGATTGACGCCGACGAGGTGGAGCCCGCGGAGGAACTTCAAGTGCTGGGACACCAGCGGCTGGGACAGTCCGGTCGCCTCGACGATGTGCGTGACCGTGGCCTCGCCGTGGGTGAGGACGAGCAGCATCTTCAGTCGGGAGGGTGTGGCGAGTGCCTTGAAGAGGTCGGCGGTCTCGGTGATGGCTTCGAGATGGTCCTCGGGATTGAGCAGGAGCTGCTCGACCTCGTCATTGACGGGAACGGAATCGGGAATGGAAGCCATGAGTGCAGATTACCGGACAACCGGGCGTGGTCATGCGATATCGGGCACCGTGAGGCAGCCGCGGCCGCCTCGGCTTCGGCCCCGGACTGCCGGCGCGTCAGTCGAGGGCTTCGACGTCGGCCTGAGTGCCGAGGAGGTCATCGGCCAAGGATTCCCACTGCCCATAGGCGTCGGGGAGAGCTGAGCGCTGCACGGACTGTGCCGCCTCGGTCGGTGACATCGCATCCCAACCGTCGATCTGGTTGAGACCGGGGTTCTCGACCTCGGGGTTGATCCCGTAGAAGGCTTTCGTCGCGTAGATGGGATCGGTGAGCTGATGGGGCTCGCCCCATCCCTGGGAGGGGCGCTGCTGGAACAGGCCCACCGAATCACGGTCGCCGGAATCCAGATTGCGCAGCGAGGACTCCTGCAAGGCCGTCATGAGGGCGATGCGGATCGCGTGGTCATCGAAGTTGCCGCCGCGGCCGACGCCGATGATGAGTCGAGCGTTGTCGATCTGCTGCTGACTGAGCTGACTGACCGAGGCCATCTGCATCTGCCTGATCTTCGTGGAACCGAACGAGATGGGGGAATTGAGGATGATGACGGCGCCCACGATCAATGCCATCACTGCTGCCCCGAGCCCGATCAGGGCACCAGTGAGCACGGACCGGCGGCCCTTGCGAGATGAGGTCAGACGAGGCATGAATATAACGATAATGCAACAAACTTAAGGACGCATGAGACCATGCCGAGGTTTTTGTCACAGAAAGGTCACGGACGGGCGGCGGTGAGGGTGCGAGCGGAGCCGAGCGTGGACTCGTCTCGGATGGCTCCGCACAGCTTAGGCTTGAACCATGGTGAGAATCGTTCGGCGCAGCAACCGCCCACCTCTGATGACCTGCCTCATCGTGGTCTTCTCCTTCGTCGCCGTCGGCATCCTGACCATTGCCGGCATCCTCGTCGCCGTCATCTTCCTCTCTGCGGAATCATCGTCGACGGGCTCATCGCCGACCTCGGACTCCTCGTCGATCGGATCCTCATCCTCCGCTTCCGACTCGGACGGCGGCCCCGGTCCGAGCACCACTGCTCCAGTCAGCGGAGGCTGGTCGAGCGGAGGCTGAGACTCCGCGCTGAGGATGAGAAGGAAGCGAGTCCAGCCTCCTTGACCTTGACACGATGTCAGGGTCTTCACTGGGTGACAAGGAGGTGGAGACCATGACACATCCACTTGGGCACCACCAGGCTCGCGGACCGGAACTCCCGACCGAGGCTGACCAACAGACCGGCGGCGGCGTTCGGAGCGACACCGGAAATCTTCGGGGCGGCACCGGCGACCCCATGATCGACGCGCTGAGTGCGTCGACCCCGCAGCAGCGCCTGCAAGCGGCGATGGCCATCGGCACACGGGCCGAACCCCGTGACCTCGACGTGCTCATCGCCCGGTGCCGCATCGAACCGGACTTCTTCGTCCGCGACATGCTCACCTGGGCGCTCACTCGGCTGCCCGCCGACGACACAGTTCCCCGCCTCATCGCTGAACTCGACTCGCCGCTGCCGCAGGCGATCAGCCAATCCCTGCACACCCTGTCGAAGATCGGTGACGTCCGCGCCTGGCCGGCCATGGACCCGGCCCGGATCGGCACCGCCCTCATCGCCCATGCCGATACCGAGGTGGCCCGCAGTGCGTGGAGAGCCGCCGTTGCCCTTGTGCCCGGTGACAATCGCGGAGAACTGGCATCCGCCCTGATGTCGCAGTTGGGGCGAGGAGATCTCGAGATGCAGAAGAGCCTCAGCCGAGCGATTGTGTCCCTCGGCGAGGATCTCGTGTCAGTGGTCGATGAGAGGCTTCATGCAGAGGACGACACAGTGCGGGCTCACGCCATGGCGACTCGGGACATGTTCGATGACCCGGATGCCGGCTTCGCCCACGCCTTGGACGCAGCCAAGCGGGTGGTCGCACTGGGGTCCGAGGCCACGGTCTAGATCGGCACAGGGAAGGTCCGATCGTGCGTGTGCCGACGGGTGGGGCAAGCCCGCCGGCACACGGCCGAGGTCTCGGATCCCTTCCTTCAGGGCGCTGTTCCAGCACCTGCGCGAAGTCCGCCTGCGGCCGTTGAGCGACGTCCGAAAGGTCCCAGGCATCGAAGAACTTCGGAACACTGCACCCGGAGGGCCACTATTGCGGCATAGAGTGGCTGACAGCGGAGAAGAGGTGGCAATGCTCATCGGCGAAGTGGCCCGGCGCTCCGGTGTGAGCGCACGCATGCTGCGCCACTACGAATCATTGGGCCTCGTCTCGCCCAGCCAGCGGACGCCTGGCGGCTACCGGGAGTACTCCGATGCCGACATCGGGCGCATCTTCCACATCGAAGGTCTGCGCAAACTCGGGATGTCTCTGACCGAAGTCGGTCGGGTGCTGTCCGAACCCGACTTCGACCCCGGCAGTGTGCTCGGGGACCTCATCGACCAGGCACGTGAGCGGATCGCGGCCGAGCAGCGTCTGCTCGACCACCTCCAGTCCGTCGCTCGGCTCGGTCGAGCCGACGGCGAGTCTCTCCTGTACACCATCGATCTCATGCGCTCTCTCGAATCCGGCGATGTCATCCAACGGCACAAGGCCGCACTCGGCAGCGGAGTCGACGGAGGAATGCCGATCGAGGCCCTTTCGCAGGCGGTCCTGCAGGAGACCGTGCTCAACGCGGCTGGGGCCATGCGGTGGGCACTTGCCCAAGCCGGCGCCGAGGCCGTGCCCCATGTGGTAGTCGGAATGGACGACGCATCGGCCCAAGTGCGTCGCAATGCACTGCTCGCCCTCGACGAGATCCGCAGAACCACACCGGATGAGAAACTCGACTCACGCTCGACATCGATGATCCGTCAGGCACTGGACAAGGGACTCGACGATGTCGACTCTGATATCCGCAGCATCGCCGCGCTCACCCTCGGCCGTTCAGGTGACGAGAAGGCCGTGCCCGTGCTGCTCGACATGGCGATGAACGGACCGAGGGACATCGAGGCGGCCGAGGCCCTCGGCTTCATCGCCGACGCGGCCGGGCCGAGGGCCGCTATGAGCGAACGGATAATGACCGAACTGCACCGGCACGCGGACTCCAGCGACACGACGGCACGATTCAGGGTGCTCCAAGTCCTTCTCGAGATCCCCGGCGAGCACAGTGATGACTTCATCACCGAACTCAGCAATGACGACAGTCCGGAACTCGCGGCCACCGCACGTGCTGCACTCAGACGCCGCCGGGAACAGCCGCCCCGCACCGGGCGAACCTGACCGATTCCGGCCGGGCCGCCTCGGTGAAGTCCGACTCGCAGGGAGGGGGCGAGCTTGATCGTTTTCGGTCGGGCCGCCTCGGCCGAGGACGACGGGAATCCGCATTCCGGGCGCTGGAAGCGGTTGGCTAAACTGACGCCCATGACTTCGGGCGGGACTACGGACGGAACGGATGCGGCCGGTGCGGCGGTCGGGCAGAAGCGGCGGCTGAGGCAGCCGTTCGTCTATCGACGACACCACTTCACGCCCACCGGGGTGCTCGACTACCTGTTCTTCCTGTTCGCCGGCGCGGCCTCGACCTGGTTGGCGCTGCTCATCCTGCTCAAGGGATTCAGCCTCGGCTGGTGGCAGGTGCTCACGCTGCTCGTGTTTTGGGGAGTCGTGTCCTATCTGGCTCTGCCCAGGCTGCACCGCATCCTGTCCCAGATCTATGTGCCGAACTACTTCATCGGCCGCACCCGCACCTCCGACGGTCTGCTCGGCGATCCGGTCAACCTCGCCTGGCGTGGTGAGGAGGCGCAGATCCACCATGCGATGCGCGAAGCAGGGTGGATCCTTGCCGACAGCATCACTCCCGCGTCGACGTGGGAGATCATCCGCTCGACGGTGACGAAGCGCAGCTACCCGCAAGCGCCGGTCTCTCCGCTGCTGCTGTTCGGCCGCCGTCAGGACTTCGCCTACCAGCAGGAAGTCGACGGCGATCCGGGCCAACGTCACCATGTCCGGTTCTGGAAATGCCCGCACGGATGGCTGCTGCCCGGCGGGCACCAGGCCGATTGGCTGGCCGCAGGAACCTACGACAAAGCCGTCGGCATCTCCCTGTTCACTCTCCAGTTCACCCACAAGATCGAAGAGAACACCGACGTCGAACGCGACCACATCGTCGATACGGTCACCGGTGCCGACGAGGTGATCTCGGTCGATCGGATCAAGGACTTCTCCACTGGATACCACTCCCGCAACGGCGGCGGCGATGCGATCATCACCGACGGGCACCTGCCGATCGTCGACGTCACCGAGGTGGTCGCCGACGAAGCCGACCACCCCGAACGCTTGGAGCTGGCCCTCGACGCCACCCGCATCTACTCCGATTCACACAGCGTGTCCGAAGTGACGAAGACGCTGTGGCGGCAGCGCCCCCTGCAGACGGTCGTCGGGGCCGCCCTTGTGCTCGTTCTGCTGCTCTTCCAGGCGTGGGATGTGATCAGCATGCTCCTCGACTGGAACGGGCTGCGGTCTGAAGTCGTCGACTACAGCTCGGACATCGCGGCAGTCAGCGACGACACGGCAACGCGTATCGTCGCGGGATTCCTCGTCGGTCTCAGCCTCCTCATCGGGTGTCTGCAGGTCATCGCCTCGACGTCGGTGTTCCGCGGCAGCAACCGAGCGAGGCTGTGGATCCTCACTCTCTCGACGATCTCCGTGATCGTGTCGATGACGAACTACTTCACCGGCGATCGCGACCTGGCGACGAACATGTATGCTCTGACGACCATCGCCATGCAGGTGGCGGTGCTGCTGGCGCTGTCGAGCGACTCCTCCCGGATGTTCACCCGCTTCAGCACGGCCGCGCTGCGCGCCGAACGGCAGGACCGCGCCCTCGAGGACTGAGGTGGCGGATTCCCACCCTCGAGGGCCGACGCGAGGATTCCCGCCCGCGAGGGCCGAGGCGGCGGGCCGTGTATTCTGACCGTGTCCGATTCACCCCGCACGTCCACTCGACGCCGAGGCTGGACCACACACGAAGGCAGGACTCTATGACCGACCAGACCCCTGACGCTTCCGTCTTCGATTCGATCGATCCGGCTCTCAAGGTCGTCACTGCCGAGATCGAGATCTCAGCTGCCGCCGAGGCGGTCTTCGAACTCATCGCGGATCCGCAGAGACAGCCGGAATGGGACGGCAACGACAACCTCGGCTCGGCCGTCGACGGTCAGCGAGTGCAGGGGGCCGGCGGTTCCTTCATCACGACCCTGACCAAAGGCGTGGAACGCGAGAACCACATCGTCGACTTCGCCGAGGGCAGGCTCATCGCCTGGAAGCCCTCTGAGGTCGGCGGAGAGCCCTTCGGGCAGAAGTGGGTGTGGGAGATCGAACCGGTCGGGGACGACTCGGTTCTGGTCCGTCACACCTATGACTGGACCGAGCTGCGCGATCCGAAGCGCCTGTCGCGCGCACAGTCGACGACGACGGCGAATCTGCTCGCCTCCCTCAAACGACTCAAGCAGCTCGCTGAGGGCTGAGATCCGGCGCCTGGCAGACAGCCGCGTCCGAGGTCTGACTGCTCACCGCATCCGAGTGCCCGTCCTGCCGGGACAGCAGTCCGGTCAGAACAGACGGATAGAGGCGCTCACTTCGGCCAGGCATCGGCGAGGCGGGTGAGCAGCGATGCCAACTGTGCTCTCTCGTCCTCGGTGAATGCGCTCAGTGCCTGATCGACGTTCTCGCGTTGAGCGCCGCGGAACCTGTTGGTGATCGCGCGACCCTTGTCCGTCAGTGCGATGAGGGTGCGCCGGGCATCGTCCGGGTCTGCCTCGCGACGCAGGAAGCCGAGCTCGACGCCTTGGGACACGAGCCTGGACGCGCGCGGCTGATCGACGCCGATCGCATCGCCGAGTGCGCTGACTCCCAGCGCCGTGCCCGCCTGGACGAGGGAGACGAGCAGACGGATGAGCGCACGCCCGCGACCGTGTGCGGCGAACGGTCCGCCGGGATGACGCTTGCCGCCGAAGGGGAAGTCATCTGAGCTCCGACCGCCACCGAATCCTCCGCGTTCACCGAATCCGCCGCGTTCACCGGGGACCCCGTGCTCGCCGGGACTGCCGTGCTCACCGAACCCGCCGAAAGGTCCGAAACCGCGCGGACCACCGGGTCCGCGCCGCCACTGCAGGCGGGTGAGCGCCTCGGCGATCGCCTGAATGTCATCGTTCGTGCTCATGATTCGATTTTACATGCCACTTGACATGCAATCTAATTGCATGTCAGTCTGCATGTACATGTCAGATGACAACTAAGGAGATGACATGACTGCACACAATGACTTCAATGATGACAACGACGACTTCACCACCCCGACCGGAGGAGCCGGCGCAGCAGGTGCCGATGACTGGGAGGACTCGCCGAACACCGACGAGAACACTGTCGCGGGCGACGCCTCGAGCCTCGGCTCCGATCGCGTACGGCCGGGCGAAGCGGACAAGGCCGATGCGGCGGAGAGTGATTCCTCCGCGCGCGCCGAGCCCGTGAGCGACGAGCCTGCAGACGGCGCCGATTCCGGCGACGGCAAGGGCGATGACACCGACACCGATCTGCCGCAGCTGCTGCGCGAGTTCAGCCACGTGCTGCGCCGCGAATTCCGCTCGGCCGCGGCCGACTCCGGCTTCGATCCTCGCGACTTCGGGCGTATGCGGCGAGGACGTCGCCGCTGGGATTCCGATGAGGTCGTCGCCGACGGTGCCGCCTACCCGGAGGAACCGGTGACCTACGGCCCTCCGCGTGGCCGAGGCGGATGGGGACCGTCGAAGAACATCGATCCCGACGAGCTGCGCCAGCGCTTCCGCGATATGCGCGACGGAGTCGGCGATCGCATCGAAGAGGTGCTCACCTCCGAAGAATTCGAGAACCTCAAGGCCTCGCTGTCGAAGATCGTCGAGAACTTCGGACCCGAGCGCTGCGGAGACGACTCGGATCGCCGCGACGGACCGCACGACCGCGAACACCCTCACGAGCATGATGATCACCGAGGCGGCCCTGACCGTCACGGGGATCACGGCCCTCATGGCGGGCACGGCGACCGCGATCGCCGTCGCGGGGGAAGCCGCGGACGACGCGGGTTCGGCCCGAACTTCGGACCCGGCTTCGGACCTGGCCGACGAGGATTCGACCCCTTCGGTTGGGCCGATGAGCGCCGCAGCCGCGAGCAGGAGGTCCAAGAGGCCTTCGAGCGCGGATTCGCCGCGGGCTTCGAACAGGGGCGCGGCGCGTAACCGAATCGCGTCTGCGTGCTGAAGCCTGAGACCGCTCAGCCGCGGGAGAGCACCGCCCCGAGGTCATCGAGCACGCTGCGGTCTTCGATCGTCGATGGCACCGCCGGATCGGCGACGCCATCGGCGATCTGCCGCATCGTCTTGCGCAGGATCTTGCCCGACCGGGTCTTCGGCAAGCCCGCGACGATGTCGACGCGCTTGAATGCGGCGACCGGCCCGATCTCCTTGCGCACGAGCGCCACGAGTTCGTCGATGACGGTGTCCGGGTCGGCCGCCTCGACGGAATCCCCGAGCACGACGAGGGCACGCGGGATCTGTCCCTTCATGTCATCGTGGACGCCGATGACAGCGGCCTCGGCCACGGCCGGGTGGGAGGCGACGACCGCCTCGATGATGCCGGTGGACAGGCGGTGGCCGGCGACGTTGATGACATCGTCGGTGCGACCCATGACGAAGACGTACCCATCCTCATCGAGATAGCCGGAGTCACCGGTGAGGTAATAGCCGTCGAAGGCGGCGAGGTAGGAGGAGATGAACCGCTCGTCGTCGCCCCACACCGTGGACATGGTGCCCGGCGGCAGCGGCAGCCGGATGACGATGAGCCCCTCCTCACCGGCCGGAACGGGCTGACCGCCGGGGTCGACGACCTCGACCTGGAAGCCGGGAGTCGGCTTCGTCGACGACCCCGCCTTGAGCGGGAACCGGGTCAGTCCCAGCGGGTTCGCCGTGATCGGCCAACCGGTCTCCGTCTGCCACCAATTGTCGACGACGGGGACGTCGCGGCCGGTCGCCTCGGCGAGGATCGTCGTCGTCCACTCGTACGTATCGGGATCGAGTCGTTCGCCGGCGAGGAATTCCGCGCGCAGGTGTGAGAGGTCGTACTTCTTGATCAGCTCGCCGTTCGGATCCTCCTTGCGCACCACGCGCATGGCGGTCGGGGCGGTGAAGTGGACGTTGACCTTGTGCTGCTCGATGGCGCGGAAGAAAGCCCCGGCATCGGGTGTGCCCACGGGCTTTCCCTCGTAGAGCACCGAGGTGACGCCGGCGAGCAGGGGTGCGTAGACGATGTAGGTGTGCCCGACGACCCAGCCGACGTCGGAGGCGGTGAACATCGTGTCGCCCGGGTTCAGCCCGAAGACGGTCGGCATCGAGAACGCGCCGGCCACCGCGTAGCCGCCGGAGTCGCGGACGATTCCCTTCGGTTTGCCGGTGGTGCCCGAGGTGTAGAGGACGTAGAGTTCGTCGGTGGCTTTGACGGTCACCGGGTCGATGCCCTCAGGTGTCTGGTCGAGCAGTTCGGCGTAGTCGAGGTCGTTCTCGCCGAGTTCGCAGCGATGTTCGTCGCGTTGGACGATGACGGTGAAGTCCGGTTTGTTCTCAGCGATCTCGATCGCCTCATCGAGCATCGGCTTGTATTCGAGGACTCGGCTCTTCTCGACTCCGCAGGAGGTGGAGATGACGGCCTTCGGTGCCGTGTCGTCGATGCGCACGGCGAGCTCGTTCGGGGCGAAGCCGCCGAAGACGACCGAGTGGATCGCGCCGAGGCGGGCGCACGCGAGCATGGCCACGGCCGCCTCGGGGATCATCGGCATGTAGATGACGACGCGATCGCCCTTGGCCACGCCCTTGTCGGCCAGGGCACGGGCGAAGCGGGAGACCTCATCGAGCAGTTCGGCGTAGGTGATCGAACGGACGGTGTCGGTGACCGGCGAATCGTAGATGATGGCGGCCTGGTCGCCGCGGCCACCCTCGACATGTCGGTCGATCGCGTTGTAGCAGACGTTGAGCTCGCCATCGGGGAACCAGCGGTAGATCGGCGCATTCGAATCGTCGACGGCCTTCGTCGGTTCGGTGACCCAGTCGATGAGGCTCGTGGCCTGCTCGAGCCAGAATCCGTCGGCATCGTCGGCGATGCGGGCGACGATGTCGTCGTAGCTGGGGGCGGCGGTGTCGGGTTGCGTATCCATATGCCCATTGTGACGCATGGCACAGTATTGTGCCGAGGTGGGGCGCATCCTCGGGGGAGCGTCGGCGGCACGAAAGTGCACCCATTTCCCTGCACTCGGATCGGGAGAGGGCACAATGGGGATATGAGATTCCTGGTTGCACTGATCCTCGGCCTGGCCGTCATGTTCGGCCTGAACGCCATCTTCGACTTCTTCGCGATGGCGCGACCGTGGGGTTCGATCCTCATGGGCGTCATCGTCGGCCTGACCATGCTCGTCGTCCTGCTCATCTGGGAGGCCGTGCGCCCGACCCAGCCGAAGGGCGAATCTGCGAAGGCCAAGGCGAAGGCGCAGAAGAGCGAAGACGAGAGGGCGAAGGCTCGTGCCGAACGACGTGCCCGACTCGCCGCCGAGGCGGGAGTGAGCCTCGAAGGCATCGACGGCGCCCTGCCGGGATCGACCGCCCAGTCCGCCGAGGCGACCTCGTCCGATGAGACGGAGACCGCTGAGGCGGCCCCCACCGAGGGCGCCGATGCTGAGGCGGCTTCCACGGAGGGCGCCGACGCGGAGATGTCTCGCTTCGAGGGGGCCGATGCAGAGGAGGCAACCGCCGAGGAAGAAGCGGCAGGCGGTGAGTCCGCCGCAGCGTCTCCTGCCGAGGGGGAGGTCGCAGAGGGCGAAGCCGCTGAGGATGATTCCGCCGAGGGCGAGGCGTCCGGAGCAGAGGATTCGGCAGTGTCTGCTGCGACGACGGAAGATGAGGCATCCGCGCAGGCCGACGACACAGCCGGTCGTAACGCGAATGACGATGCAGCCGAGCAGAACAATGAGTCAGATTCCTCCCTGGAATCCGACGGAGCCGAAGGTGACGAGGACCCGAGGGATGAGGCACGATCCGTCGAGTCGGCGAAGCCTGCAGTGGTCGTGAAGACCGCGGAGCCGGCCGCGCCCGCGGCTTCCCCGCAGCCGGCCGCACCCGCAGAGCCGACAGACTCCGCCGAATCCGCACAGCCGGGCGACACCGACGCCGCCAAGGCCCACGCCGGCGGTGACACCGAATCCGGAGACACCGGCGCTGACGCTGATGAACCCTCTCGGCCCGTTGAGAAGCCGACCGTCCAGACAGGGGATTCGTCCGAACTGCCGCCGCCTCCGCCGATGCCGCCGTCGTTCCCCGCCCGACCCACCGCCGCCCCGCAGGCCGATGCCACCGAGGCACCGCAGGCCGATGTCGCCGACGCGACGAACGATGACGAGTCCGCGGCTCCGTCGCTCAATCAGGACGATGCCGGAGACAGCGGCTCCGCCTCGGCGTCCGACCCGGGGCTCGAAGGACCGGCCGATGATCCGGCGACGCTCGACCCGGAGGAGTTCGACGAATCCGCCAGCGGATCCTCGCTCGAGGCACCGCCGACGGGCGAACCCGGAATGTCGGCCGACGCGCTCTCCGGCAAGATGCCGGACGAGGCCGATGAGTCTGCCGGCACAGCCGACGACGAGCCCGCCGATGACGACGGCGAGGAAGCCCAGACTCCCGAACGCAAGGGGCCCTCAGCCGAGGAGAACAACCAGTACCGGCTCTGAGCCCGGCAGTACCGGCTCTGATCCGGTGATATCGCCCCTGTTCCGGAGGAACCCTCAGGCGTAGTGTGCGGCGAGGATCTCCAGACCCTCTTCGACGCTGACGCGGGGAGTCCAACCGAGGACGTCCTGCGTCCGCCGCTGATCGAACCAATGCGCGGTCGACAGCTGTTCGGCGAGGAACCTCGTCAACGGCGGTTCGTCGTCATGGTCTCCGAGCTCCCACACCTTTTCGACCACAGACCCTGCTGCCAGAGCCGGGGCCACCGGGATGCGCAGCTTGGGTTCTGCCGCTCCGCCGGCGATCGCGATGCGTGACATCAGCTCACCGATGGGTCGCGGCTGACCGTTCGTCACCACCAGCGCCTCACCATGGGTGGAATCGACCGCGGTCACCGCAGCGACGATCGCCTCAACCGCATTGTCGACGAACAGGGTGTCGACCAGCGCCGCGCCCGATCCGAGCACCGGCATCCGACCCGATCGGGCACGATCGATGACCCGCTCCGTGAGCTGAGTGTCACCCGGACCCCACATGAGGTGGGGGCGCAGGACGAGTACCCGGAAATCGGGCGAATCCGCGCCCAGGGCAATCCGCTCACCGGCCCCCTTCGTCCGCGCATACTCGCCGCGTGCGAACTCCGGAGACGCCGGTTCGGCACCGTCGCCGATGATCGACTCACCGGTGTGCGCGACCGACGGCGATGAGATATGGACCAGGCGCTGCACGCCGGCGGCCCGAGCCGCATCGACGAGAGTGCGGGTGCCGCCGATATTCACGGCCTCGAAATCCTTGGGATTGCCCATCATGGACACCTTCGCGGCCAAGTGCACGACCGCCTCGGCGCCGGTGACGGCCTCATCGACGGCAGCCGCATCGGTCACCGAACCCACCACATCGGTGGCCCCGTCGACCCCCGAGGGGCGACGCTGCAGGGTCGTGACCTCGTGACCGGCGGTGACGAGCGCACGCGCGACGGACGAACCGAGCAGCCCGGAGGCTCCGGTGACGGTGATTCTCATTTCATCCTCAGACGTTTCCCCGCACCGGCCCACCAGCCAGGACGCTGTCGGCCCAGGCGGCGAGACGGGAGCGGTCGATCTTCGAATTGTGGCGGATATCGGTGGGGAATTCGGGTGCCACGAGGACCGCGGTCAGGTCATGACCGACCGCCTCGGCGATCTTCTCCCGCAGCCGTGCAGTCAGATCCAAAGGCGCCAGGCCGGGCGACAGCGTTGTGCCCTCGGCATCGAGCACAGCCACCAGCGCCTGGGTGCCGACGGGTCCGATTCCGACGACGGAACTGCGGCTGACCTGGGTGTCAGCGTCGATGAGCGCCTCGAGCCCACCGGGCCCCACCGGCCCGCGCGGCGTCGTGACGACGTGCTGCAGCCGCCCCTCGAGCCACACCCGACCGGCATCGTCGATATGCCCGATGTCGTTCGTTCGGTGCCAGGTCAGACCATGCAGATCATCACGGGCCGAATCCGCGGTGGTGCGCCACAGATTGTCGTAGCCGGACTTGATGTGGGCGGCACTGACGACGAATTCGCCGAGGCGGCCCCGCGCGTCTTCGCCCTGTATCAGCTCATCGGTCGATCGTCCGGACTCATCGATGGGCGCCAGTGCGAGTTCGACCCCGTCGATCGGCTGCCCCACGCACACCCCGTGACCGCCGGTGGCAGCGGCGGCAGCCACCCCGTCGCGGTCGATATCGGTGAGCAGGAGCCCCTCGGTCATGCCGTAAGGAGAGTGGATGGACGCGTTCGGGAACACTCCGGCGATGGCATCCATGAGTTCGAGAGGCACAGGCGCACCCGCCGAGAGCACGAGCTCGACGCCCGCACACGCTGCCCTCTGCTGGTCGTCGAGCTCGCCGACGGTCGCGGCCACGTTCGTGTACGCCGCGGGGGAGGCGAAGACCATGGTCGCCCGTCCGGCGATGATCGCATCGGCGATCGCTGAGGCCGTGAGCGTCTTCGGTTTCGTCACCGACATGTCCGGTGTCACCGAGGTGGCGCCGATGGCCGGGCCCAACAGGGCGAACGGTGGGAACCCGGCGACCAGACCGGTGCCCTCCGTGACGTCGAAGACCCTGGTCAGCACGGCCGCCAGAGCGGAGATGTCCGCATGCGTATAGCGCACGCCTTTCGCCGGTCCGGTCGAACCGGAGGTGAAGAGGATCGCCGCATCGGCATCCGGGGCCGGGGTCGGCAGCTCGGCCCGGTGCGGGGTGCGGGAGAGTTCGGTCAGGCTCGTCTCTGCCTTGAACAGGCGCGAGCGCACGGGTCCGAGCGGACTCACCGAGATCCGTCGCCCCGGCCAGCCGAAGGCCCGTGCCAGAGTGAGTCCGGGCAGTTCCCCGATGATCCACTGCGGGTCCGCCGAGGTGACCGCCCGGGTCATCCCTTTCGGGCCGAGACCGGCATCGGCGACGACGGCGACCGCGCCGATCTTCAGGCATGCGTAGAGCGCGGCGGTGAGATTGTTGCCGGGCGGGACGAGCATGGAGACCCGATCCCCGGGCTGTACGCCGAGGTCGAGCAGCCCGCTCGCGATCGACGTCGTCACGTGCCACAGGTGGCGCCAGCTGATCTGCTGCGCCGGATTCTGCGCGAAGTCGACCGAGGCGATCGCCTCGTCGTCACGGCGCGCATCGAGGATCGCCGTCACCGAGCGGACATCTGCGGATCCGTCGCCGGCGGCGGAGTCATCCGCGACATCGGAAGTCGATCCCTTCGCCGAGGCGGCTGTGCCCGACCGCGCGGACGTTCCCTTCGCGGGGGCCGCCTCGGTGGGGGTGGTTGTGGTTTCCTGCGCATCGAACTGCGCGTCCAGCCAGTCGAGGACGAGACCGGGCACATCGTGATCTTCGCTGACGAGGTGGGACGCCGTCTCGAATCGATGCACATCGGCCTGCGGCAGACGCCGGCGCAGGTCCCGCAGATAGCGTTCGAGGAACACCGGATCCTTCGGACCCCAGACGAGCAGCGCCGGTTTGTCGAAGGCGGCGATGTCCCGGCCGATGCGCTGGAGCTCGGGATCGGAGGCATGCGTGTCATCGACGGGGATATCGGCGACGAAATTGCCGATCGCCCACCGGTCCGCAGGTGTGCGGTATGGGGCGCGGAATGCGTCCTTGGTCTCGGCATCGAGATCGCCGAGTCCCAAAGTCACGCGCAGGAACCCGTCGGTGAGCACGGTGGCCGTCGGCAGCATCGGCCCGGCCAGGGTCGCACGCAGCGGTGCAGGCACCGGGGTGTCCTCGGGCTGGTGGACCGCAGTGTTGAGGCTGATGGCCGCAGACACACGATCGGTGTTCCGGGCTGCCCAACCGAGCGAGAGGACTCCGCCCCAGTCGTGACCGATCGTCACGATCGGGTGGGTGGCGGATCCGGTGGCGGCCACCTCGGCGAACAGATCGGAGACGACGGCGTCGAAATCATTGAGGCGATCGGCGATCCGCCGGACCTCGGCGGATTTCGGGGCCGGCATCGAGGAGTGGGCGAGCCGTTCGGAGAAGCCCATTTCGAGCTGGTCGGGGGCGATGAGCCGCCAAGCGCGGCCGCCCGACCGAGCGGCATCAACGGTGGCCTGTGCCAGCCGACGCCACAGGTACGACCAGGTCGGGTTGCCGTGGAGGGCGACGATCGTGCCCGCCGGCTCGACACCGGCCGCGGTCAGGGCAGGCAGGGTGTCGAGGACGTGGAACTCGTGTGTCCCATCAGGGGTCGCGGCCTCGACGATCCGGGACCAGGCGGGGTCCCACTCGGGCAGCTGCGGGGGAAGCGTGGCCGGCCGTGCAGGAAATCTCATGAAGGTCTCTACCACTCGATCTCGGTCATGGCGGTGTTGAGGCCGGAGCCGACGCCCATGCACAGGATGCGGTCGCCGGGTCTGAGGTTCTCGGCCTCACGGGACAGGGTGATGGGCAGTGAGGCGGGGCCGACGTTGCCCAGCTCCGGGTAGGTCACCGGGATCCGGTCGGGGTCGAGGTTCGCGGCCCTTGTGATCGAATTCGTGTGCACATCTGAGACCTGGTGCATGACGTAGCGGTCCATCTCCCGCCAGTTCCAGCCGGTCTCGTGGGCTTCCTCCCACGCGGCGACGACGAGCTCCATGCCGCCGGAGAGCAGCCCTTTCGTGTCGGTGAACATGCCGTTGTGGTCGCCGACGCACAGTTCATGATGCTGGGTGGCCGCACGGGTGATCCCGCCGAGGATGCGGTGGCCCTCCGGATGCTTGTCGGCCGGCCCGAGGACGGCCGCGGCAGCGCCGGAACCCAGGGTCAGGGACGCGAATTCGTTGAGGTACTCCTCGCGAGTGATCTCCGGACGGTTGAGGCGGCGCAGCGTCGCGTCTTGGACGCGGGAGGCGTCTTCGCCGGCGACGATGAGGGCGTATTCGATCTGCCCGGCGTCGATCATGTTCGCGGCCAGGGTCATCCCGTTGACGAATCCCAGGCAGGCGTTGGCGATGTCGAAGTTCATCGCCTGCGGGCCGAGCCCGATGCCGGCGTGGACGCCGACGGCCACGGACGGTTCCAAGTGCTCACGGGTCACGGAGGTGTTGACCATCAGTCCGATGGCATCGGGAGGGACACCCGCCTCGGCGAGGGCCTGCTTTCCGGCCGCGATCGCACCCGCGGCGAACTGGTGGGGCTCATCCCAGTTGCGGCGGGCGTACACGCCGGCGACTCGTTGTAGCAGACCCTGCGGCAGTTTGAGCGATGACAGCGTATCTGCGAGGCGTTCGTCGAATTCCTGGGAGGTCACTTCGTTCGGGGCCAGGGTCTCGGTCAGGCCGAGCAGGGCCACGTTCGAGTGCCGGAATGTTGCGTTGCCATTCGCCAATTGAGTAACTCATCCCTTTTCGGGTCGTTCGTCGGTGTCGATATCGGCCGCAGAGGCGCGCGCGTGACGCGTCACGACGGGGAATTCCGGACCTATCTTACCGCCCGGTGTCTGAGATGTTCCTCAGCGTGTGAACCAGGTGAAGCCGTCATAGAGCAATCCTGTGGCCGCGAGCACGGCGATGACGGCGAGAACGAGCGAGGTCACGGTGTGCGAGACCTTCGAGGTCTGAAAGCGCACGGCACGCGAATGCGACATCGGACGATCGGTGACGTTGTGGCCGAACTGGGCGAAGATCCGCCAGTCCATGACGTCGACGAGCGACTTCGCGGCCAGGGTGAACACGATGATGCAGCCGATGCCCATGAACAGCAGGAACACGAAGCCGAGGAAGCCGAAGTCCTTGAAGAACGTCACCACCCGGTCGCCGATGGCCACGGCGAAGGCCGAGAATCCGTCGCTGAAGGGCAGTGCGTCGAACGAATCGGTGATCGTGGACAGGCTGATATTGTCGCGCACCGTCTGCACGGACCCGATGTACATGAAGATCGACGCGGCCAGGGCGACGAGCAGGTTGATGATCGAGATCGTGGCATTGTCCGGCCAGAAGTCCAGATGCTTGATCGTGTAGGTCGCCGACAGGGCGACGCAGATGATCGCGCCCGTCAGCGCACCGATCGTGGCCGGCAGCAGCAGATTGTTGAAGAACACGAAGGCGACGACGGCGATGAGTGCGGCGCCGAGGATGTAGGTGAACACTGCGACGGTGTCGCCGTTGGCCGCGGTGGCGGCCCGCCGGTTGGCCTCGATCATCTGACCGGAGTGCTGGATGTTGGCGGCGAGTTCTCTCTTCGTGGCCCGCGGCTGATCGGCGTCGACGTCGTCGTAGCCTTGGGCGTCGTAGCCCTGTGCGTTGTTGGGAAGCACACGGGTCTCATCCTCGCTGCTCCACGGGCGACCGGACTGGGAGTAGCCGGACTGGTCGTAGGGGTTCTGACCATACTGTGCCTGCGGGTAGCCGCCCTGAGCACCGGCTCCGCCGTTGGGATTCCGGGGCTGCCATCGTCCGAGCTTCGCTCCGATGAAGTAGATGACGAAGACGACGAGAGCCGCGAGGACTCCGATGGAGATGCCGGCGCCGAGCTCGTTCATAAGGGTGACTTCCTGGGGATGGACAACGGTGGTCTTCTTGTCAGTCTATGGACTCATGCCGCTCAGAGCACGTTTCGCGGGGCATATGCGCGCGGCTCGGAGCGATCTGCTCCGTGCTGAAGGGGGTGCGAACATTGCCTTCGCGCACGACTCCGTCCTGGCGCAGCTCCGTCCCGGCGCGTGCGGTTCCCTCGTGCGGTTCCTGGGTATGGTGGGGTCAGGATCCGCCCACCGACGTCCGAAGGAGACACGCGATGAGCAACCCCCAGGCATTCACCTCCGAGGCCCTGCCTCTCGACGAGCAGGTCGTGCTCGTCACCGGATCCGGACGCGGCCTGGGCGCTGCGATCGCGAAGGCCTTCGCACCGGAGGGTGCGGCGCTGGTCATCAACTACCGATACTCGGCCGAGGCCGCGGAAGAGCTCGCCGAGGCGGTCCGCGCTCGAGGTGGGCGCGCCGTGGCCATCGAGGCCGACGTCACCGACTCCCGCGCCGTCGACGCCATGTTCGACACTGCGGCCGCCGAGTTCGGAGCTCCGGTATCCACTGTGGTCAACAACGCGCTCGCCGACTTCTCGTTCAACGGCGACGAGCGCCAGCCGGCCGACGAGATCGACTACTCGGACTTCGCCGACCAGTTCCGCGGTTCGGTCGAAGGTGCGGTCAACACGATCCAGGCCGCGATGCACGGCTTCCGCGAGCTCGGTTCCGGCCGCGTCATCAACATCGGCACCAACCTGTTCCAGGATCCGGTCGTGCCGTACCACGACTACACGGCCGGGAAGGCGGCGCTGCTGTCGCTGACGAGGACGTTCGCGAAGGATCTCGGACCGGCCGGGGTGCGGGTGAACATGGTCTCCGGCGGACTGCTGCGCACCACGGATGCCTCCTCGGCGACACCCGAAGCGGTCTTCGACCAGATCGCCGCCTCCAGCGCACTGCGACGGGTGACGACTCCGGAGGACTTCGCCTCGGCGGTGGTGTTCTTCGCCTCTCCCGCTTCGCGTGCGGTGACCGGCCAGAACCTCATCGTCGACAACGGCCTCGTCATGGGGTGACCGGTCCCCCGCAACGTAGAGCGAACCAACTCAGCTCACAGTCACTTCGCCGACCGCTCGACTCAGTGCCCACCGCGCGTCCTAGCCTCGACCGCGCGTGTTGTCGCCGAGAGAGCAGCTCAGCTCGCCGACCGCTCGACTCCGCGTCGAACGCGCGGCGTATAACTTGATACAGCGACGCTGAGATGAGCGGTCGGCAGGGGAGTCGAGGTCATTCGCTGCGCTGGGTGAGTTCGCTCTTCGCCAGCGTGTCCAGTTCAGCTTTGATCTTGATGAACTCATGGGGTCGGAACAGGTCCGCCCAGACGAGATTGAAGATGCGGAACCCCGCGTTGAGCAGCTTGATGTGCCGTTCATGGTTCTTCTTGCTGGCTTCGTCGGGGCTGTTGCGCCCCATGAAATACTTTCCGACACCGTGGCATTCGACGATCAGGCCGTACTTCTCATGGCGGAAGTCATTGCGGCCGAGGAGATTTCCAGCCGCGTCGCAGGTCTCGACTTGGGGGATCATTCCGGTGATGCCGAAGCGATAGAACTTGACGGCAGTGATCGATTCTGCTGCTGACTCGTGGTTCGCGTCCGCGAGGCTGATGGCAAGAGCGGCGGTGCGACAGCCTCGGTGGACCGGTGGAAGGGCGGTTCGCAGTGCTGCTTTGGTGACCAACCGCCGGCGAAGTGCGTCCGAGAGCAATGGGACCGAGAACTCTGGGTCGTATTCGCGAGCAATGTCCACGAGGGTCCTGAGCAATGTCGTGACGGGGAGTCCTCCGATCGAACCGACGTCATTTGGAGGCAGGTGCCGATCACGAATGTGGAGAGTGTCGCTGCTCCGGCGAGTTCCGGTCCGGATCATCTCGCACTTGTCGACTGCGGGGAACGGTGGATCGAGACCATATAACAAGGCCGCTGACACATGGGAGAAGACAGCGTCGGGCAACCGGTCATCAGCGTACGACCGGATCAGGGACTTGAGGTCTTCGGCTGTGTCTCTGATGTCCCCGTAGGTCCGAGGGTACGAGGTCGAGGATGCCGAGTGTACGTCCTGCAGCACGGCGTAAGCCTGCTGATCACAAGGCCGGGTGAGGACGAATTGGCCACGTCGGACCCTCTGCAGACAGCACTGCAGGGCCTTGACGATGTCCTTGTGCGCGAAGCCGAGGCTGCGAAGTCTCTTGGTGCTGAAGATGGTCACCATGACAACAGTGTGCCTTCATATAAGTCAAAGGGCAATAGAATTCAGCAAATGGAATCAAACGAATGCATATGGGGGTGGTCAGCTCTGATCTGCAAGGGACTGATTTCGCCGACCGCTCGACTCAACGCCGCTGTACCAAGGTATGCGTTAAGCGCTCGGCGCTGACTCGAGCGGTCGGCAAGGAGGTGGAGTGCTGAGGTGATCGGTCGACGGCAGCATGAGCGCTCGGCGCTGACGTGAGCGGTCGGCGCTTCCACCGCGAGGCAACCTGCCTGCGGGGTGGCCCGATGGTGATTGGAGGACCTCAGAAGCGGTCGAGGAAGGCCAGGGCCCTCTCAAAGAGCAGTTCGGCGCTGTCCTCTCGGTAATCCGGTGTCGTCGGGTCGCTGAACAGGTGAGTGTTGCCCGGGTAGAGGAAGTACTCTGCCTGCGCGCCGGCCCTCGCAGCGGATTCCATCAGGGTCTCGATCGTGCCCGGGCTGCGCCACGAATCGTCGACGGCGAAATGCGCCTGGACCGGCACACCGGCCTGCCAGCGCGTCGGCTTCGGGAATCCGCCGCCGTGGAAGAGCAGGACGCCGCGGGCGCGCGGATCGTTCTTGCCCATCTGCTGTGCGAGTGCGGCTCCCAGCGACAACCCGCCGAAGACGAGGTCATCGCCGAGATCCTCGCACTCCTCCTTCACCCGATCCACGAGGCCCGAGAACCCGACCTCCTGGGAGTGGGCGACTCCCTCTTCGGCGGTGTCGAAGGTTCTGCCCGCGTAGACGTCGGGAGTGTGGACGGCATATCCGGCCAGTGCGAAGCGTTCGGCGACGGCGTCCATTCCGGACGTCCGTCCCAGAGCCGAGTGGAGAAGGACAAGGGTGGTCATCGAGTTCCTTTCGGAGGATCGGTGAAGTCGACAAGGCGCTTGGAACCGAATGGTCGACGGCAATCGGCTGGAGCCGAGCGACCGACCGTGCGGCCGGAGCCGAATGGTCAGGTCAGCGTCAAGCGTCCGGTAGCCGGGGAGGCTGGATCCGAGTGACCGTCTCGGCGGATCAGCGGCTGTGTCCGCGGGGGATCGAGAACGTGTCGGCGCGAGCCGTGGACCAGTCGTCGGCCCACTCCGAGGGGGTGTCGTCGAGGAGTTCGCCGGGCTTCAGCCAGTCGTAGAGGCGGGCATAGGACCAGGACTCGGAGGCCGAGACATTGCGACGCAGCATCGTCGGTTCGAGCTCATCCGGTGCGGCCGCACCCATCGACGCCATGAGCCGGACCGCCTCGGCGACGACTCCGTCGTGATAGTTGCGCACGCGTTCGGCCTTGGTGGGCACGTCGATGGCGCGGGCTCGCCGCGGATCCTGAGTGGCGACGCCGACGGGACACTTGCCTGTGTGGCAGGCCTGGGCCTGGATGCAGCCGACGGCCATCATCATCGCGCGGGCCGAATTCGTGAAGTCCGCACCCTGGATGAGGCGTTTGACGATATCGGTGCCGGTGGCGATCTTGCCCGAGGCGCCGACCCTGATCTTCTTCCGCAACCCCGCGCCGACGAGCGCGTTGTGCACGATCATCAGCCCCTGGGTCAGCGGCAGACCGACATTGTCCTCGAACTCCAGCGGTGCCGCACCGGTGCCGCCTTCGGAACCGTCGACGATGATGAAGTCCGGCAGGATGTTCGTCTCCACCATGGCCTTGACGATCGAGAGGAACTCCGTGCGCGAACCGATGCACAGTTTGAAACCGGCGGGCTTGCCGCCGGAGAGCTCACGCATCTGTCGGATGAACTCGAGCAGCTCGATCGGGGTCGAGAACACCGTGTGTCCGGGCGGGCTGATGCACGTCTGGCCGACGGGGATGCCGCGGATCTGCGCGATCTCCTCGGTCACCTTGGCCCCGGGCAGCACCCCGCCGATGCCCGGCTTCGCTCCCTGAGAGAGTTTGAGCGAGACCATCTTCACCTGCGGGTCCCGAGCCTTCTCGGCGAAGATCTCGGGGGAGAATTCTCCTTCCGGGGTGCGGGCGCCGAAGTATCCGGTGCCGAGTTCCCAGATGAGGTCGCCGCCGTTTTCGCGGTGATACGGCGAGATCGATCCCTCACCGGTGTCGTGGGCGAATCCGCCCAGTGCCGCGCCTTTGTTCAGGGCTCGAATGGCGTTGTTGCTCAGCGAGCCGAAGCTCATTGCCGAGACATTGAGCAGCGAGATGTCGTAGGGCCGAGTGCAGTCGTCACCGCCGATGCGCACTCGCGGCGGCCGCGGCGGATTGGGGATCGGCATATTCGAGTGCATGAGCGACTCGTAGCCGGCACGGTCGACATCGCGCTGGGTGCCGAACGCGTGCTCGGAGTGGGTGCCCTTGGCCCGTTCGTAGATGGTGGTGCGAGTGTCGCGGCTGAATGGGCGACCGTCCCAGTTGCGTTCGATGAAGTACTGCTGGATCTCCGGCCGGATCGACTCGAGCAGGAATCGGGCGTGCCCGGCGATCGGATAGTTGCGCAGGATCGAGTGCTTCTTCTGCGTGAGATCCCATGCGGCGAGTGCGCCGAGCCCGAGCGCCGAGGCGGCCGCCGCCGCTCCCGCGATCTGTTTGCCTGCCGAGTCGCCGGTGACCATCCTGACAATGGGGAATTGCCGTTTCATTGTGCCTCCTTGAACTGTTCTGACTTCGAGCCTAGACCCGGGAGACGCAGATTTCAGGAAAGGCAGACCTGAGACGGTTGTGAACAGTCGGCGAAGCGCATCGGAACAGGCGTGGGAAATGCGTCAGAACAGGGAGCTCAGCCGCCTGCGACCAGACCGCTCAGCAGCGCCGTGACCAGCTCGTCGACCTGCATCGAATAGGCGACGATGAGGGTGAAGCCGGTGGCGATCCACGCGATCTCCTTGTCCTGAGCGTAGCCGCGCAGCGGAGCTCTCCCACAGCGCAGACCGCCGGCCAGAACGATGCCGAGATCGATGATCCACCAGATCCCCAACCCGCCGAGGCTGAGCAGCTTGAGCGCGCCCGTGAGGTACCTGCCGGTGTAGAACCGGTCAAGACCGAGGACGCCGAAGAGCATCGACAACAACCAGGTGATGACGAAGGAGCGGTTGCCGGGAACGTCCGTGTGCCGACCGTCGGTCGGCGCGAGCGATTCCAGGGACGAGGTGGGGACACCGGGGGAGGGCGCGGCAGGGCGGTTTGCGGGGTCTGCGCTGAGTGCGGGAATCTCGCTGGTCGCCGTCATCGCTGGCACGTCCATTCACTGCTCGTCGAACTTCTGGTTTCAGCCTATGAAACGTCGGGCCGCCTCGGCGATGGGGTTATCCTCCACATCCGCCGCGCCGTCGAATCCGCGGTGCCGTGCGATCGTGCGGGAGCACCGGCAGCGAGCGCCCACAGACACCCGCGCTGTCCGGACTCACACGGTCCGGGACTCGGAATCGTTTGAGCGGGTGCTTCTCGGAGGCATAGCGTTGGACTCATGAGCACAGGTGAGCCGAGTCCGACGAGCACTCGGCGAACCGTCGCTGCAGTATTCCTCGCGGGAATCGCCGTCTTCCTCGTCCTCTACGAGACTCAAGGGCTGCTGCCGGCGATCCGAGACGCCTACGGAATCGACGGTCCGACGGCGAGCCTGACCGTGTCCGCGACGAATGTGGCCATGGCCTGCTTCCTCATCCCGTTCTCGATGCTCGCCCCGCGCATCGGCCACGCTCGCCAGATCGGTGCGGGAGTGATCGTTGCGGCGATCCTCGCGCTCGTCCTTCCCTTCACCCCGACCCCGGAGCTGCTCATCGCCGTCCGGTTCCTCCAGGGACTGGCGATCGCCTCGGTGCCGGCCACGGCCATGGCCTACCTGTCCCTGCGCCTGCCGCCGGCCGCGCTGCCCGGGGCGATCGGGGTCTACATCGCCGGCAACACGATCGGCGGACTGTGCTCGAGGCTGCTCACCGGGCTGGCCTCCGAGCTCCTCGGCTGGCACGGCGGACTCGCGTTCACCGCGGTCGTGTCGCTGGTCTTCGGCCTCATCGTCGTCTGGCTGCTGCGCCACGACCTCTTCTCCACCGCCCGCAGCCGCGCCGTCCTCGACACGGACGATGCCGATCCGTCCGATGCGGATCCCACCTTCACCGAGGCGGTCGACCCCGGCGCTGTCACCGCAGGTGACACCGCCGATGCTTCCACCGTCGACGACGGTTCCCGCTCTGCCGGCAACGCCGCCGACGACGGTGGGGCCGGGAGTGCACGGCCGCCTCGGCGAGCGATTCCGCTGCGCGGGGGACTGTGGCGGATCTATCTCACCGGGTTCCTGTGCATGATCGTCTTCGGCGGATCGTTCACGATGCTCGGCACCCGCCTGCAGCAGGATCCGTGGCATCTGAGCGAGGGTGCGGTCGCCCTGTTCTTCCTCATCTACCTCGTCGGCACCGTCGTCACCACGTACTACGGCCGCCTGGCCACGCAGTACCCGCGCGCCCGGATCACCTTGGCCGGAATGGTCATCGCGCTCGTCGGCGCGGGACTCACGCTCGTCGATTCGCTTGTGGTGATCGTCATCGGCATGTCGCTGCTCACCGCCGGATTCTTCCTCGGCCATACGGGTGCCTCCGCGGCAGCCAGCGCGGCTCGGCCGGGGGTCGACTCGACCCGATCCGCGGCCATCTACCTCACCGTCTACTACCTGGGCACGAGCCTCGGAGCTTGGCTGTCTGCGGTCCTCTTCTCCGACTTCGCCTGGCCCGGGGTCGTGGGCATGTGCGCGGCGTCGCTGATCGCCGTGTTGGTCTTGACGTTGACGGGAGCTCCGATAGGGTTCAGGAAACGCAGCTGATCGCTCGTTCAGCGTCGCCGGGGCCGGTACCGCGGAGCCTGCGGTCGCAGCGTGTTCCGCCTCCGCCGGCTGCTGTCGCGCCGGTCACGTCTTCGAAAGGTTCCTCCATGTCCGAGACCACCAACTCGACCGTCGTCTATGCGATCACCGACGGCGTCGCCCACGTCGAGATCGACCGTGCCGACACACTCAATTCGCTCACCCGCGCGGTCTTCGAAGACCTCGTCGAGGCGGGGCTGGCGCTTACGGGTTCGAGCGAGGTCAAGGCCGTGGTCCTGTCCGGTCGCGGTCGTGCCTTCAGCGCCGGCCTCGACTTCACCGAGCTCGCCCGGATCGCCGAGGCGGGAGCCGCGACCCGCTCATCCGCTGAGGAAGCGGCCGCCGGGGAAGCGGCCGCCGGGGAAGCGGCCGCCGGGGAAGCGGCCGCCGGCGGCGGGGAGTCGGACTCGGTGGCCACCGCCGTCGATCTCGGGCAGCGACTCGGGTCGGCCCGGGCGCTGGCACAGAAGGCCGTGCACGTGTGGTCGCTCGTCGAGGTTCCGGTCATCGCGGCGGTGCGCGGACCGGCGCTCGGCGGTGGACTGCAGATCGCCCTGGGCGCGGACATGCGCGTGGCCGGGCCCGATGCGAAGCTCTCGCTCATGGAACTCAACTGGGGCATCATCCCCGATATGTGCGGCACCCAGTTGCTGCCGCGCCTCGTCGGACCGGCTCAGGCGAAGAAGCTCATCATCACCGCCGACACGATCGGTGCCGAGGAGGCTCTGCGCATCGGCCTCGTCGACGAGGTCGTCGAGGACCCTCTGGCTCGTGCTCTCGAGCTGGCCGGGCAGATCGCCGGCCAGTCTCGGTCGGCGCTGGTGTGGGCGAAGCGTCTCGTCGACCTGTCCTATGACTCCGACCTCAGCACCGGACTCGATGCCGAACAGGAAGCGCTGGCCGAACTGCTGGGCACCGACGAGCAGAAGCAGGTCGTTGCCGCTCGCCTGGCCGCGATGAAGGCTCGCGCGAAGGCATGATGTCGGGAACTCCCGCGTCCTGCTGAGAGCTGCGGGATGCGGGACTCAGACGCGGGCAGCAGGACTCGGGCGAAGAGCCGAACTCAGGAACCGCGGTTGGAGGGGAACTCCGGGCGGACGGGGTCGATGATCCTCTCGGCGGCAACCACCTCGGCGACGGTGGAGAACCCCGCGAGTTCACGCAGGAGCACGAACGTCGGACGCATGAGCTTCAGCCGTCCGGCCCCCTCATCGGTGAGGATCCCGGTCACGGAGCGCCACTCGCTCGTGTGTGCCTCCGTCGTCTGATGCTGGGCGGCGGCGAGCTCGGGAGCCGCGATCGTATAGAAGTACGTGTCGAAGCGCCTGGGCCGACCAACCGGAGTCACCCAGTTCGCCCACGGTCTGAGTCCGGCCGGGTCGAGGACCGCGCCCGTCTCCTCTTCGACCTCGCGCACAGCGGTGGCCAGCAGTACGCGCCACCCCTCGGCATCCTCGGCGATGGTCGATGCCGACCATGCGGAGGTGTGCACCTGGGGATCGGGGACGGTGATGGTCGGTGCGATCGTGTGATCGATGGGGTCGACGCGACCGCCGGGGAAGACGACGACGCCGGCGGCGAAATCCATCGTCGACACCCGGTGCTGGACGAACACCTCGAGTCCTTCGTCCCCGTCGCGGAGCATGAGCACGCTGACGGCGGGTTTGATGGGGACCGCCTCGGCGTCGGCGATATCGGGACCGCGGCTCGCGCTGTCGGCGGTATCCGAACGGTCGGAACCCTCGGGGTTGATGTCTCGAATCACGTTCAGCACCTTCGCTCTCAGCAATTGATGTCACCGTCCAGTATGCCCGGGATCGGTCAGACGGCCGACGGCGGGGTGGGCCGGGTGGGCCCGGGGCGGGCAGGATACGATGGGGGACAATCTGACATCCTCCAGCGGAGGCCGAAAACCCAAGCTGTGACGAACAGGGCGGAGCTGAACGGGCACTATATGAGCAGTTTCGGGATCTATCCGTTCTTCACGATCGACCAGGCGTGGCCGAACTGGCTGATCATCATCCTGCTGTTGATCGACCTGATCATCCGCATCATCGCGCTCGGCTGGATTCCGCACAACCGCAGGCCGTCGGTCGCGCTCGGCTGGCTGCTCGCGATCTTCCTCATCCCCTATGTGGGCATCGCGGCGTTCCTGCTGCTGGGTTCGGCGAAGCTGCCGAAGCGACGGCGGGACAAACAGTCGAAGATGAACGATCTCTTCCGCGATCAGATCCGCTACCAGGCGATCGTCGGGCGCAGCGACCATATGCCCGAGCCGCTGCGCACCGCGGCGCAGCTCAACTTCGACCTCGGTGCTCTGCCGATGACGCACGGCAACTCCTTCGACCTCCACGTCGACAACCATGCCTGCATGGAGGCGATGGCCGACGCCGTCGACCGAGCACAGCGATTCGTCCACTTCGAGTTCTACATCGTCGCCATCGATGACACGACGAGGCGGCTGCTCGAATCGCTGTTGAACGCGCACCGGCGCGGAGTGAGTGTGCGGATCCTGATCGATCATGTGGGTTCGCTGGGCTACCCGGGGTATTCGGAACTGGTGAAGAAGCTCGACGGCTCGGGCGTCAGCTGGCGCCGGGCCCTGCCGATCCGACCGTGGAAGGGCGAATACCAGAGGCCCGACCTGCGCAATCACCGCAAGATCCTCGTCGTCGACGGGCAGGTCGCGTTCACCGGTTCGCAGAACATCATCGACCGCACGTACAACAAGGCCCGCAACCGTCGGAAGGGCTTCCAGTGGAAGGACCTGTCGGTGGAATGCCGGGGGCCGGTCGTCGAAGAGCTCGATGCCGTGTTCATCGCAGACTGGTATTCGGAGACCGATGAGATCCTCGACGAACCCGACAGCTTCGAACTCGAGGCCCCCGAGTTCGGCGGCATCCAGGCTCAGATCGTGCCGTCGGGTCCGGGGTTCGAAGACGAGAACAATCTGCGCCTGTTCAACCACCTCATCTACAACGCGAATCACCGGGTCGTCGTCTGCTCACCGTATTTCGTGCCCGACGAATCGCTGCTGCACGCGCTGACGACGGAGGCCAGATCCGGGGTCGATGTGCGCCTGTACGTCGGTGAGACGAGCGACCATTGGCTGACCCACAAGGCGCAGCAGTCCTACTATGACGAGCTGGTGCGGGCCGGGGTGCGGATCTTCATGTACCACGCTCCGACGGTGCTGCACTCGAAGTTCCTCATCATCGACGACGACGTCTCGATCATCGGTTCGTCGAATATGGATGAACGGTCATTCGCGATGAACCTCGAGGTCACCCTCTTCATCGTCAACAAGGAATTCACGCAGCGCATGTATGACCTCGAAGCCGAACGCTACGCGCCGAATTCGGTCGAACTCAATGCCGAGGAATGGGAGGCGCGACCGCTGCTGAAGAAGTATGTGGAGAACGTGGCCCGCCTGACGAGCTCACTGCTGTAGACGCCGAAGGGCGGCCTGCCGCGGCAGCTAATGGACGCGGGTGGACGCGCTGGTGGACGCGGGTGGAATCCGCGAACGGCACAGAAAAAGGTGAACAGCCCAGTTTCCAACATGGGCTGTTCACCTTTTTCTGGGCTGTTGCCGACTGACTCAGCCAGTCGGGCGCCTCTCAGTCGTCGTCGGCGACTCCGGCCGGGCCTTCGTCGTCGAGGTGACGCTCGGGATCGGCAATCGTGTCCTTGGCCTTCGGTGACGGCGAGTGCTTGGCGGCACCGCCCGATGCCTTCGTGCCGGCCGAATCCTCGTCACCGTCGAATTCGGAGACCGGAGTATTCGTGGCTGCGGCGGCATTGACCTTGTCGGCCGCGGTCTGCACGGCATCGGCGACGGCCGGCGACTTCTCGCGGATCGACTGGTTGGCTTTTTCCACGGTGTCCTGGACGCGCGGGTCGGTCCACAGTTCCTGAGCCTGGGCCTTCAGCCGTTCGTAGCTCTGGCGCCCGGTGCGTGATCCCAGGATGAATCCGACTCCGAGACCGGCCAGGAGAATCAATCTCTTCTTCATGGTCTTGCTCCTCTTCGCAACTCGACGTCACCGTATTCGGCTCTGCTGTGCGACACAGGTCCGGGCAACGATGTGGCCGCGCACGGGCACTGTGCCCTCTGGAACCACCTTATACCGAGTGGGGCCCGTACGGGTATGGATTGCGCCGCCAAAGCGGATTCCCCACGGCCACCGGGCCTGCACGCTGCGTCAGCGGGAGTCGGGCCGGCACGCGGTGATTGCGATTGTGCCCTGTCCGGCTCAGCCGAGACTCGGCTGCTGCTGAGTGATGCAGTGGATTCCGCCGCCGCGGGCGAAGAGTTCGCGAGCATCGACCCCGACGACCTTCCTGACCGGGTAGACGCGTTCGAGCACGGCAGCCGCCTCGGTGTCCATCGGATCATCGAAAGTGCACGCGATGACCCCGCCGTTGGTGACGAGATGATTGACGTACGAGTAGTCGACCCATCCCTCCTCGTCGCGCAGCACCTCGGGAGCCGGGATCGGCACGACCTCGAACGGTGTGCCGTCGGCCGTGGTCTCGGCCGCGAACTGCTCCTTGAGTCCGCGACTGAATTCGTAGTCCGGATGCTCGGGATTGCGCTGATCGTGGACGAGCACGACGCCTGGGCTGGGCATCGCGGCGACGATGTCGACGTGTCCTCGGGTGCCGAAGGTCTGGTTGTCCCGGTGGAGTCCGCGGTCGAGCCAGATGACCTTCTTCGCCCCGATCGTCCGCGCGAATTCGGCCTCCACATCGGCCTCCGTCAGCCCCGGGTTGCGCCCGGGATCGAGTTGGACGCTGCGCGTGGCGAGCACGGTGCCCGCACCGTCGACGTGGATTCCGCCGCCTTCGTTGCGCAGATCCGAGGACACCACGGGAGTCCCGGCGAGGTCCGCGACGAATTTCCCGATGTGCTCGTCGTGATCCCAGCTAGCCCATTCCTGCGCACCCCACCCGTTGAACACCCAGTCCACCGCGCGCAGCGTGCCCGCATCGTCGATGACGAAGCTCGGCCCGATATCGCGCATCCACGCATCGTCGAGGTCGGCGTTGACGATCGTGATCCCATGGGTGATCCCCTCGCCGAGGTGGCGCTTGGCATGATCGGTCTGTGCCCTGGTCACCACGACCGTGACAGGGGTGAATTCGCTGGTGGCGCGGGCGACGGCCGCCCAGGTGGCGCGTGCGGCCTCGGCCTCTGCTTCCGTATCGCCGAGGGCGTAGCCCGACGACGGGAACGCCATCCAGACTCGATCCTGGGCGGCGGTCTCCGCCGGCATGTGCAACGTCATCGTTCGTCCCTTCGCTTGGCCGGTCACTGAGCCCGAGTGTAGCCAGAATCTCGCCGAGGCGGTCGACGGATTTCGTTGTCGACCCGCCCGGCTCTCGGCTCGTTTCCGCTCTCGCGCAACCCACAGTCCGGGGCAGCCATGTCGATTCCGTATAGTCAGGCGGAGAACAGACAAGTCGAACGTGCCAAGGGAGGCATCAGTTGTCAGCAGCGGACGCAGACGCAGCATTCGGTCGGCAGGGGACGGGGCCGCTGGCCGGAACCGTCGTGGCCGACTTCTCGCGAGTCCTCGCCGGCCCCTACGCGACGATGATGCTTGCGGACCTGGGCGCCACGGTCATCAAGGTGGAGGGGAAGACCGGGGACGATACCCGTCACTGGGCGCCGCCTCGGCGAGGGGACGATGCGACGTATTTCCTCACGGCGAACCGGAACAAGCACTCCGTCGTCCTCGATTTCAAGGACGAGGACGATCTCGCCTTCGCGCAGCAGCTGGCCGCGCGCGCGGACGTGCTCGTGGAGAACTTCAAGGCCGGGGGTCTGGCGAAGTACGGCCTCGACTATGACACGGTCAGCGCGGTCAATCCCGGAATCGTCTACGCCTCGGTGACGGGTTTCGGCCGCGACAACCCGCAGCCCGGCTACGATCTGCTCATCCAGGGCTTGTCCGGATTCATGTCGGTCACAGGCTCGGAGGAATCGGGCCCGGTCAAGGCCGGTGTCGCCGTCGTCGACGTGATCACGGGGCTGCACACGGCCGTGGGCATCCTCGGTGCGCTCAATCACCGCAAGGACACCGGGGTCGGTCAGCTGGTGGAGACGAATCTGCTGTCCTCGGCGCTGTCAGGTCTGGCGAACCAGACCTCGGCGTATGTGGCCGGCGGTGTGGTTCCGCAGGCGATGGGCAACAAGCATCCGAGCCTCTACCCGTACCAGCCGATGCCCACGGCCGAGGGGCAGATCATCATCGCGTGCGGCAACGACAAACAGTTCGCCCGGCTCGCCGAGGTGCTCGGGCACCCCGAATGGGCTCATGATGAGCGGTTCGCGAACTTCGCCGACCGCAACGTCAACCGCGATGACCTCGAACCCGAGCTCATCGCCGCGCTGAGTGAGAAGACGAATCAGGAATGGTTCGACATCCTCACCGAGGCGGGGCTGCCCTGTGCACCGATCAACTCGATCGCTCAGGGCGTGGACCTGGCATCGTCGCTGGGACTCGAACCCGTCGCCGAGGCGGGTCAGGGAGATCGCGTCATCCCCACGGTCCGCAACCCGATTCGGCTGTCCGAGACCCCGCCCAGCTACGAACTGGCCCCGCCGATGCTCGGCGATTCCACCGAAGCGGTCAAGGCGTGGCTGCGGGCCGGCGAATAGGCTGCGGCGCTCTGACGTGGGCCGTCCGCCGTGGTCCGGCTGACGTGGGCCGGCTGCCGTCCTGCGAGGCGGCCGTGCCTGCGACCGCGACTGGTGGGTCATCGTGCGTGCGGTGGTCGCGGATGATGGGTCATCGTGCGTCTGATGACCGCGAATGATTCTGCCGGCACCCGGGCGGGCAGCGCCACAGCTGAAGTACGCTATTGACTGTGCGTTGTCACCGAGGGAACTGCGAAACGACCAACGAGGCGCGGCACCTGCAGTGACGACAGTCGTAACCCCAAGAGAATTCCGGAACCGAGATGGACAATGAGCCGACCGAGGTCACACCTCGGCGACGTTCGGCGGTGAAACGGACCCTGATGGTCATCGCGATGGCGATCACGGGGTTCCATATCTTCGCCAGCTTCCTGTGGATCGCCCCTGCGTCGACGATGCGGGAGGTGATTCCCGGTGATCTGCTCTCCAAATACATGATCCCGCTGTGGGGACAGTCGTGGAGCGTGTTCGCCCCCGAACCGATCAACGGAGACTACTACTTCGATGTGCGCGCGGTGATCACAACCGACAGCGGCGAAGAGATCACTCAGTGGGTGCGGGCCACCGACGTCGAACTCGACCACTCCACCTACAAGCTCTTCCCGCCGCGGTCGGCGGGACTGGGCATCGGAGTGGCCTCGGACATCAAGGGCTCGTGGGAGGATCTGCCCGACGACCAGAAGGCGATCGTCAAACTCGACTACTTCAAGGGCGATGACTCCGTCGACCGTCTGGAGACGAAGCTGAAGGAGTACGACGACCCGGAGAACGCGATCCCGGCCTACCTGGAGAGCGAACACCTGGCCACGGCCTATGCGACACAGGTGGCGAAGGCCATCTGGGGCGACGATGTCCAGCGCGTCCAATACCAGGCCGCCCGTCAGAACGTCGTGCCTTTCGCCGACCGCAACGACAAAGGCGCGAAACGTCCGAACATCCAGCCCGTGCCCGTGGGCTGGCGCGCCCTCGTCGTCGAAGACCATCAGTCCCAGGAGGAATTCACGAAGTACTTCTGCGCCTCGGACGAAGTGAGGTGCGTCGGTGAACAGTGACAACACGACCCGCAGGGACGATCGTGACGCCCAGGTCACGGACCAGCGGACCGGCACGACCGCCTCGGCGCAGGACCCCGCACCCGAATTCGGGCTCGTCCCGGTGACGACCCTCGTGCGGACGAAGCTCGCGCAGGGGTGGAACTGGCTCGAGGAGATGCTCACCGGCCGCTACCACGCGACCTACGGGCTGGCGGTGACGCGGATCCTCATCGGCCTCACCGGGCTCGGCCTCATCCTCACGAACTTCAGCGCCCGGCACTACGCCTTCGGTGTGGGATCAGCCTGGAACGGCGAGATCGCCGAACCGAAGAGCGACTTCCCGAACATCTGGCTGTTCTCCCTCTTCCATCGGGCGGTGACTGTGCCGCCGCTGTTCACCGCGATGATGATCGGACTCGCGCTGCTGGCGATCGTCATCATCCTCGGCTGGCGCACGCGCATCGTCCTGCCGATCTACCTCGTGCTGTGGGTGAGCTTCATCGAGCTCAACGACGGGGCGGGGGATCAGGGCGACAATGCCTATCGGATGTTCATGATCGCTCTGCTCTTCGCCGATACGACCCGCCGGTGGTCCCTCGATGCCAGGCGGCGGGCGCGGAACCCGGAGTTCCCGGACAACGACGGCGGTCAGTGGCGCTGGGCGCTCATCATGGCCAACAATCTGGCGATCGTCGTGCTCGCCTTCCAAGTGTGTGCGATCTACATGTCGGGTGGTCTGTACAAGGCCGGAGGTGAAGCCTGGCAGCACGGTTTCGCCGTGTACAACCCGCTGCACACTCAGCAGTTCGGCACGTGGCCGGTGCTGTCGGACCTGATGACGGCGTGGGGGCCGATGGTCGTGGCGATCTCGTGGGGATCGATCCTCTTCCAGTGCGCCTTCCCGTTCATGCTCTTCAACCGCTACACCCGCATCATCGCGCTGCTGGGCATCCTGTCCTTCCATTTGGGCATCGCGCTGCTCATGGGCCTGCCGTGGTTCTCGCTGACGATGATCGCCGTCGATGCGATCTTCATCCGCGACCGTTCGTTCGCGAAGGTCAGCGCCTACCTGCGGCACTGGTGGACGTCGTCGGCGCCGCGGGATGCTGGTGGGGCTTCGGGCGGTTCGGCTGGTGGCCGCGGCGGTTCGGCCGGTCGAGTGGCCGGTGGCCGCGGTTCCAAAGACACTGTTGCGAAGGCCGGCGGGAGTGCCAAGCCGAAAGCTTCTGCCGGGCCACGCAAGAAGTAGTCCGCGTGCGCTTCGACGCCGCAGGCTCCCGCGGCAAGTAGACCGCGCGCACAGCCTCCAGCCCACGGGGCTCGGCGTTCAGCAGACGCAGAATGGGACACGTTTCTCTGAAATGCTCACCGAGGAAAGTGAGCGATTGGTAAGAACATGTCCCATTCGACTCTGTGCTCCGGTTCAGTGCCCTCGTTCTGTGCCGCCTGAGGGAACTGCGCCGCAACGACTGTCGGCCACTCCTCCTGTCGGCGCAGACATTTGCAGTTCCCGCGTTCGGCCGACATCGGTAGGCAGAACAGCCCAGTTTGAGTTGGATAGCCCATGTTCAAACATGTGCTTTCCAACTCAGACTGGGCTGAACCCGCGTGACCGGGAGCCTCAGCGCTTGGGGCGCAGCTCCAGGCCGGTGGCCTCGGGATCCTCGGGCAGGTCGACGACCACGGTGTCCCCGTCGACGATGTCGCCGGCCAGCAGCGCGCGGGCCAGTTTGTCGCCGATCTCGCGCTGGACCAGCCTGCGCAGCGGCCGAGCACCGAACGCCGGATCGTAGCCTTCGAGGGCCAACCAGTCCTCGGCGCCCTGAGTGACCTCGAGCGAGACCCGACGGTCGGAGAGCCGGCGGGACATGTGCGCGATCTGCAGATCGACGATCGACGCGAGCTCGGTCTGGCTGAGCGCATCGAAGAGCACGATGTCGTCGAGGCGGTTGAGGAACTCGGGCTTGAACGTCAAATGCACGACATCGAGCACCTTGGACCTCTGCTCCTCGGTCGACAGGCTCTTGTCGACGAGGAACTGCGAGCCGAGGTTCGAGGTCAGGATCAGGATGGTGTTCCTGAAGTCGACCGTGCGTCCCTGACCATCGGTGAGCCGACCGTCATCGAGGACCTGCAGCAGGATGTCGAAGACACTGGGGTGCGCCTTCTCCACCTCGTCGAGCAGGACGACGGAGTACGGGCGACGGCGGACCGCCTCGGTGAGTTGGCCGCCCTCGTCGTATCCGACGTAGCCCGGAGGGGCGCCGACGAGGCGGGACACGGTGTGCTTCTCACCGTACTCGCTCATATCGATCCTGATCAGGGCCTTCTCGTCGTCGAAGAGGAAGTCCGCGAGAGACTTCGCGAGCTCCGTCTTGCCGACACCGGTGGGGCCGAGGAACAGGAACGAACCGGTCGGACGATCCGGATCGGCGACACCGGCACGTGAACGGCGGATGGCATCGGAGACCGCGGCGACGGCGTTCTTCTGCCCGATGAGACGCTCACCGAGGATGCCCTCGGCTCCCAGCAGCTTCTCGACCTCACCCTGGACGAGGCGTCCGGCGGGGATGCCCGTCCACGAGGAGACCACCTCGGCGATGTCATTGCTCGAGACCTTGTCCGAGACCATCTGATCCGATTCCGTTCCCGCCTCGGCCTGGGCTTCGGCGGCTTCGGCATCGGCGATCTCCTTCTGCACGGCGGGGATCTCGCCGTAGAGCAGACGGGACGCGGTCTCGAGGTCCGTGTCGCGCTGAGCCTTCTCGGCGGCCGAACGCAGCTCGTCGAGCTTCGTCTTCAGCTCACCGACCCGGTTGAGACCGGCACGCTGGGACTCCCAGGTGGCCTCGAGTCCGCGCAGCGCCTCCTCCTTGTCGGCGAGATCGGCACGCAGGGCACTCAACCTCTCGATCGAGGCGGAATCGGTCTCCTTCGCCAGGGCCATGTCCTCCATCTTCAGGCGGTCCACGGCACGGCGGAGCTCATCGATCTCGACCGGAGCCGAATCGATCTCCATCCGCAGGCGGGACGCCGCCTCGTCGACGAGGTCGATGGCCTTGTCCGGCAGCTGCCTGCCGGTGATGTACCGATTCGACATCGTCGCGGCCGCGACCAGGGCGCCGTCGTTGATCGAGACCTTGTGATGGGCTTCGTAGCGTTCCTTGAGCCCGCGCAGGATGGCGATCGTGTCCTCGACGCTGGGCTCACCGACGAACACCTGCTGGAACCGCCGCTCGAGGGCGGGATCCTTCTCGATGTTCTCGCGGTATTCGTCGAGCGTGGTGGCGCCGATCATCCGCAGCTCACCGCGGGCGAGCATCGGCTTGAGCATATTGCCTGCGTCCATCGAGGAGTCCCCGCCGGCACCGGCACCGACGATCGTATGGAGCTCGTCGATGAAGGTGATGATCCGGCCGTCGGCGTTCTTGATCTCCTCGAGCACGGCCTTGAAACGCTCCTCGAACTCGCCGCGGTACTTTGCGCCGGCGACCATGGCAGACAGATCGAGGCTGATGAGCGTCTTGTCGCGCAGCGATTCGGGCACGTCACCGGCCACGATCCGCTGGGCCAGGCCTTCGACGACGGAAGTCTTGCCGACGCCGGGCTCACCGATGAGGACGGGGTTGTTCTTCGTCCGGCGGGAGAGCACCTGCACGACTCGGCGGACTTCCTTATCGCGGCCGATCACCGGGTCGAGCTTGCCTTCCCGGGCGACGGCGGTGAGGTCGATGCCGAACTTCTCCAGCGACTGCATCGTCTCCTCGGGGTTCTCCGAGGTGACCTTCTTTCCGGCGCGCAGCTCGGGCAGGGCCGCGAGCAGTGCTTCCCTGTTCGCTCCATTCGCGCGCAGTGCCTCACCGGCACCGTCCTTGCCGGCCGCGGCGGCCAGCAGCAGGTGCTCGGTCGAGACGAACTGATCGCCGAGTGCGGTCATCTCCTCCTGTGCGAGGTTCATCATCTCCAGGCCGGCGCGGGAGAGTCCCGGCTGGCTGACGGTGGAACCGCTGACGGTGGGGAGTCCGCTGATCACGGATTCGACGGACCGCAGCACGGTCTGCGGGTCGGCGCCGACCTTCGTCAGCAGGGTCGCGGCGAGCGAATCGGGCTGGCCGAGCAGGGCCGCGACGAGGTGGGCCGGTTCGATCTGGTTGTTCTTCCGGGCGACGACGTCGTTGACCGCGGCCTGCAGCGCCTCCCGGGACTTGGTTGTCATCTGTGCGTCCATGTACGCATCTCCTTCTTGCAATTCTGTGCTGATTTCAGCTCTCGAAAAGAACAACACCGACAAAGTTGAGTCTATTCCGCTCAACTTTGAAAATCGAGAGGAAATTCGCCGAGGCGGCCCGCCCGGATGCGGGTCACCGTCCGGCCGTGGCCACACCGGTCAGGGACCGGCCCGGAGACCCAACCGGGACCGGCCCGGAAACCCGCCCGGGAGCGGCCCGTTCCTACCGGGTGATGACGGACTGCAGGTCGAAGCGGTGGAGCACCTTGTCCGCAACCTCCGGATCGGTGCCGCGCTCACGACGGGCCTTGAGCACCTCGGCGCGGGCGGACTGCATGGCCTTCTTCTGCACGGCCAGCATCTGCTCCCGGTGTTCCTTGAACGCCATCGCCTGCTCCGAACTCGCCTGGTCATCGGTGGTTCCGCTGAGCTGATCGTGCAGGACTTTGAACCTCGCGCGCAGTGGTTCGATGATGTCGTCGGGCAGGCTGTCATCGTTCTTGATCTCGCGCATCGCGGCCTTGTAGGCGCGCAGTGCGATGTCCCTGGTCGCCTGATGTTCCTTCTCCGCTTCGTCGTCGATGCCGAGGACAGCGACGACTGTCGGAAAGCTCAGGCCCGCCAGCACCAGAGTGACCAGCAGGACCACCGCCGCCGCGACGACGACATAGGACCGGCCCGGGAAAGGGGCTCCGGAGGCCGTCGTAGCCGGGATCGACAGGGCGAGTGCCACGGTGGCCAGGCCGCGCATCCCGCCCCAGGTCATCAGTGTGGCATCGCGGACGCTCAAGGGTGCGGCGTCGGGATCCTCCTCGCGTCTCTTGCGTTCGATGAGTGTGCCCAGCAGCAGCCACACGAAGCGGACGGCGACGACCACGACGGCGATGAAGCCGCCGACGAGCAGCGCTCGCCCGAGGTCGGCATGCTCGGATTCGACGATGAGGCGCAGGTCGAGGCCGATGAGTCCGAAGGCGATTCCCGTGACGAGCATCTCGAGGACCTGCCACGTCGAATTCTGTGTCACCCGCTCCGCCGAGTTGCCCGCGACATCGCGGCGCCGCACCTCGAGGGCCGCAACGACGACGGCGATGACCCCGCTGGCGTGGAAGTGCTCGGCGACGAGGTAGACGCCGAAGGGCAGGACGAGCATGAGGGAGGACCGAGCGATCGTGTGATCGATCTTCTCCATCACCCACCAGGCGGCGAAGGACAGGACCAGACCGACGAGGATCGCCACGACGGCGGAGACGACGAACGACACGGCCAGGTCTGCAAAGTCCACCTCGGTGCCGGCCAACACCGCGGCCATTGCGGTCTGGAAGATGACCAGGGAGGCGGCATCGTTGAACAGGCCCTCGCTCTGCAGGGTCGACATGATGCGGCGGGGGATGGACACGGTGCTGGCCACGGCTTCGACGGCGACGGGATCGGGCGGGGCGAGCATTGCGCCGAGCGCGATGGCTGCGGCGATCGTGATTCCGGGGATGAGGAAGACCGCGGACCCGGCGACGGCGGCTACGGTCACCCCGACCAGGGCCACGGACATGCCGAGGATCGTGCGCCACCGGATCGCGAACAGCGCCCACGATGTCTTCTGAGCGGCGGCGAAGAGCAGGGGCGGCAGGAACAGGGGGAGGACGAGCTCCGGATCGATGGCCACCTCGGCGAAAGTGGGGATGAACGCGCCGGCGATGCCGATGAGGACCATGAGCGCCGGCCACGGAAGCTTGAGCTTCTGCCCCAGACCGACCACCACCGAGGTGGCGGCACCGAATCCGATGATCATCAGCAGTGTGGTCATGCCAGTCCTTCCGTGCCGCTCCCCTCGGGGCGGATGGGTCCGGAGGCGGGCGGAAATCGTCGGCGCAGATTCCGCGCCGGACCCGGCGGCCTTTGGCAGAATGAGGCTATGTCGGAATCAATTGTATTCGGCCACCTCGACGACGGGGTCGCGGCCGTGACGATCAATCGGCCATCCACGCGCAACGCGCTGTCGCTTAAGGTGATGGAATCCCTCATCGACACCCTCACCGAGGTGGCCGACCGCACCGATGTGCGCGCAGTCATCTTGTCGACCGCCGGTCATGTTTTCAGTTCCGGTCATGACCTCACCGAGATCCGCGGGGCGGATCTGGAGACGCAGCAGGTCACGTTCGATGCCTGTGCGCGGCTGATGCAGCTGATCCGATCCATCCCGCAGCCGGTGATCGCGCAGGTCCAGGGCGTGGCCACGGCGGCCGGGTGCCAGTTGGCGGCGACCTGCGATCTGGCCGTCGCCGCCGAATCCGCCAGGTTCGCGACCCCCGGGGTGAAGATCGGGCTGTTCTGTTCGACTCCGATGGTGGCGCTGTCGCGTGCGGTGCCGGCGAAGCAGGCGATGCGGATGCTGCTGACCGGTGATTTCGTGACCGCTGACGATGCGCTGACGTTCGGTCTCGTCTCGGATGTCGTCGCCGATGCCGATCTGGAGTCGGCCACCGTGGAATTGGCTCGCAAGGTCGCGTCCGCCTCGTCGGCTACAGTTGCCCTAGGAAAGGCTGCGTTCTACGAACAGCGGGAACTGCCTGTGGCCGATGCCTATGCGCGGATGTCGCAGGTGATGGCGGACAACGCCGTCGCAGCCGATGCGCAGGAGGGGATCGATGCCTTCCTGAACAAGAGGGAACCGCAGTGGCAGCACCGCCGCTGAGGCGGAGGGTGTGACGATGAGAAGAGGACCGTCGTGTCGGTGATAGTGACCGGAGCCAGCGGCTTCATCGGTGGTGCCATTGCACGGGCGCTCGCCGATCGGGACGAAACGGTCTATGCCCTGTGCCGGAGAGACCCCGAGATCCCCGGGGTGAACTTCCAGCACTGGGACATCACGGAACCCGCTCCCGCGTCGGTGACCTCGTTGGCCAAGAGCGTGACTTCGGTCTTCCACTGTGCCGGAATCTCTTCGGTCAGCGCCGATGACGACGATCTCTACGCCGTGAAGGTGACGGGCACGCGTCATGTCCTCGATGCCTTCCCGGTCGCCCGGATCGTCCACCTGTCCTCGACGACGGTGTACTCCGAGACCGAACCCCACACCGAGCTGTGGGAGGAAGCCGGGCCGAAGGATCCCAGCGAATTCGCCGACGCCTACTCCCGCACTCACGCTCTCGCCGAGCAGCTTGTCATGAGGATCCGCCCCGATGCCGCGATTCTGCGGCCCGCGTCGGTCTACGGTCCGGGGGAGACGATGCTCATGCCGTTCCTGTCGAGGCTGGCGAAGAAGGGTGTGCTGCGGCTGCCCGGCGGCGGTCGGCAGAAGCTCACCCTGACGCATGTCGACAATGTGGTGCGGGCCGCTCTCGCCTGCCTCGACGTGCCGTCGGCGGCGGGACCCTTCAATATCGGCGACCCGATTCCGTACCGCCTCAAAGAGGCGATCGTCACGCACTTCGCGCGGATGGGCTACGACCAGGTCGTCATCGAAGGCGTGGCGAAGGACAAGGCGCTGGTCGCGGCGAAGCTCGGACTCAAGATCAAGGGCGTGTTCAAGCGCGGGGACCGAGCGAAGCTCTTCCTCGTCAAGTACCTGCAGTCGGACCGGACCTACAACCTGTCGCGGCAGCAGCGGGTGCTCGGCATCTCCACCACGCAGCACCTCATTCCGTCCCGCCTGCAGTAGTCAGATGGCCACTCCGCCGCCGGACCCGGCGACTGAGACGCTCACCGTTTGAGGCCATGCTGGGCGGCGACGATCTTCGATACGAGCTCGCGTGGAAGCACACGCCTCAGTAAGAACGGCAGCGGCGCTCTGCTGCCGACGGCGTAGAACTCCCGCGGCCTCGGAGCGATGATCGCATCGACGATCGTGGCCGCAACCTTGGCGGCCGGAATGCCGCCGCGTTCGTTGGCGTCGAGATGCTCGAGCATCGTCGTCACGTCCTGCGTATAGGGCGAACCCTCGTCGAGGTACTTCGTCCGCCGCAGCCCGATGCCCGTGGCGATCGATCCCGGTTCGACGGTGCTCACCCACACGCCGAAAGGTGAGAGCTCCTGCCGTGCCGCCGAGGCGAAAGCGCGCAGAGCCGCTTTCGCCGCAGAATACGAACTGCGGTGAGCTAAGGGGAAGCTGGCGAGCATCGACCCGACCATGATGATGCGTCCCGCCCGCCTCGAACGCATCCCGGGCAGGACGAGTTGGCTCAGTCGAACGGGTCCGAACACGTTCGTGCGGAAGAGCCGTTCGATCGCCTCGGCCGGCAGCTCTTCGAACGGACCCGACTGGCTCTCCCCGGCGTTGTTGATGAGCACATCGATGCTCTCGAGCAGACCGAGCCCGTCGAGTTCTCCGGCCAAGCGGTCCGGACCGTCCGGGTCGGCGAGATCGAGCCGAAGATAACGGACGCCGGGGATCCGATCGGCAGGGGAGATGCGGTCCGGGTTCCGGCTTGTCGTCAGCACTGTGCAGCCTTTCGCCGTGAGCGCCTCGGCGACGGCTCTGCCGATTCCCGAAGTGCCGCCGGTGACTAAGACTGTGAGGGCTGAACGCGCGCTGCCGGTCACGAGTGCGCTGCTTCGCCTCGTGCAGACCCGCTTTCCGGCCGCCCAGATGTCACCGCATGACTCGCCTCTGCGGCAGCGCGCCCGGCACGCAGGCCGGAGAAGATGCACCCGCCGAGGAACGTTCCCTCGAGCGCGTTGTACCCGTGCATTCCGCCGCCCCCGAACCCGGTGACCTCCCCGGCCGCGTACAGGCCAGGGATCGGTGTGTTCGAGTCTGTGCCACCTGCGCTGTCACCAGTAACGGATCCTGCCAAGACCTGCCCGTCGAGGTTCGTCTCCAGCCCGCCGAGGGTCTTGCGTGAGAGCAGGCTCAGGCGCACAGCGATGAGCGGGCCGTGTGCCGGGTCGAGGATCTTGTGCGGCTTGACCGCGCGCACGATCTTGTCGCCCAGGTAGGACCGGGCATTGTGGATGGCCTGGACCTGCGCGTCTTTCGAAAACGCATGCTCGGTCTGCCGGTCTCGCTGCCGGATCTGCTCAACGAGGTGGTCGTGATCGATGACCGGTCCGCGGGAGCGTTCGTTCATTCCCGCGACCAGTTCCTCGGTGGTGTCTGCCACGACGAAGTCGGAGCCGTACTTCTTGAAGGCTTCGATCGGTCCCGGAGCGTCGGAGGAGCGCACCCGATCGAGCGTGATCCGGATGTCCTTCTCCGTGAGGTCCGGGTTCTGCTCCGAACCGGACAGCGCGAACTCCTTGCGGATGATCGACTCGTTGAGCACGAACCACGAATAGTCGTGCCCGGTCTCCAGGATCGTGCGCATCGTCCGATTCGTATCGAAGCCGGGATAGTTCGGCGCCGGGAACCGGTTGCCCTCGGCGTCGAACCACATCGACGACGGACCGGGAATGATCCGGATCCCGTGCCCCGGCCAGATCGGATTCCAGTTCTCGATTCCCTCCGTGTACGCCCAGATCCGGTCCCGGTTGATGAGGCTGGCTCCGGCATCCTCGGCGATCTGCAGCATCCGCCCATCCACATGAGCGGGCACTCCGGCGAGCATCGTGTCCGGGAACTCGCCGAGGCGGTCGACCGGCCAGTACTTCCTCATCAGTTCGAAATTGTGTCCGATGCCGCCGGTGGTGACGATGACGGCGGGAGCCCGGAATTCGAAGTCGGTGAGTTCCTCGCGGTTCGATTCGACTCCGCGGGCCGTGTGGCTGGGCGCGAGTGAGTGCCCGCGGACGCCGACGACGGCCCCATCCTCGGTGATGAGCTCGTCGACGCGATGACGGAAGGCGAACTCGACGAGCCCGTCCGCCTCCGCGGTCTCGACGGGTTCGCGGAAGACCCGGACCACCTCGGGGCCGGTGCCCCAGGTGAGGTGGAAGCGCGGCACGGAATTGCCGTGCTCACCCGCACCGGAACCTCCCCGTTCGGCCCACCCGACGATCGGCGTCAGCCGCAGGCCCAGGTCACGCAGGTACTGGCGCTTCTCCCCGGCGGCGAACTCGAGGTAGGCCTCCGCCCACTTCCGGGGCCAATGATCCTCGTCCCGGTCGAAGCCCGCCGAGGTGGCCCAGTCGTCCTTCGCGAGCTCGAGCGAATCGTGGATGCGCAGCCGCCGCTGCTCGGGGGAGTCGATGAGGAAGAGCCCGCCGAGGGACCAGAACGCCTGCCCGCCGAGGTTCGCCCGGTTCTCCTGGTCGAGGATGAGCACGCGCTTGCCGGCCTGCGTGAGTTCATGGGCGGCGACGAGTCCGGCGAGTCCGGCCCCGACGACGATCGCATCGGGGGATGTGCGGCTGTCTGTGTCCATCATCGACTCCTCTGTCGTCTCCGCCGGTGTGTGAACCGACGTTAAGTGGGTTCAGATTGTCCGAAATGGGCCGGAATCTGACAATCTGGACCCACTTACCTACCAGTAGGTTTCAGTATTGCAGATTTTCCCGGCGAGCAGAGGCGCAGGCGGTCCGAAGTCGAGCGCAATCGTCGCGTGCCGCGACGGACAGCATGTCGCCTGTCGCACTCAACGGCGAATTGGGACGGGGGCCACCGGTCGGAGTCCATCAGCCTTCGAGGGTGCGCCCCAGCCAGTCGGCGGCTGCGGCGAAGGACTCGTCCGTCGTCGTTGGGTCGACCGGCACCACGGCCCCGTCGGAGCTCGGGTAGCTGCCGAGGAAGTGCAGTGTCAGTGCCGCCCGGTGAACGCCCTGCAGAGCCTCGGCCATCCGTGCTTCATGAATGTGCCCGAGCAGATCGATCGAGAACTGGTAGAGGCCCAACCCGTCACCGGTGGGACGGGACTCGATGCGGGACATATTCACCCCGCGGCTGGAGAACTGTTCGAGCAGTTCGAGCAGCGAACCCGCCCGGTCCGAGCGCAGGGCCGCGACGATGGTCGTCTTATCGGCGCCGGTCGGAGCGGGCAGAGGGCCCGGGCGGGTGACCACGACGAATCGGGTGACGGCATCTTTGCGGTCGCCGATGTCCTCGGCGACGACCTCGAGTCCATAGCGATGGGCGGCCAGCGCCGGGCAGACCGCGGCCATATGGTCACCGGCATCATTGGCCAGATCCCGGGCGGCCGCGGCAGTCGAGGACGTCGGCAGGTAGACGGCTTCGGGGAAGTTCTCGTTCATGAACGCCCGGACCTGCGCTTCGCCGTGCGGATGCGAACCGAAGGAGGAGATCTCTTCCCTGGTGGTGCCGGGTTTGACGGCGAGGACGAAGCGGACGGGCACGACCACCTCGGCGATGATCTGCAGACGCCCGTTCTCGGTGAGCGCATCGATCGTGGCGGGCACCCCGCCTTCCAGCGAGTTCTCGATCGGCACGACAGCGGCATCGCAGTCACCCTCGAGCACCGCACCGAGTGCCGAGGGGGCGTTGCGCATCGGATGCGTCGTGGCCTCGGCGCGCAGGTTCCGGGAGTCGAGGAAGCTGAGCAGGGCCGCCTCGGTGAAGGTGGCCTCCGGGCCGAGATAGGCGAAACGGTTGAGGCTCACTTGTCGGACTCCTTCTGGTTCTCGCCGTAAGATGCGCCGCCGGCTGACCCTGCGCCGCCGGCGGGTGCCCCGCCATTCCGCTTCGCGCGGAGGCGGCGGACGAGGAGCGCACGGGCGACGTCGCGGTACTGCGCGGCACGGTGCAGCTGCGCCTTGAGATCGCGCCCGGTGACGCGGTGGTGGAGGTCGCATTCGACCTCTTCGACGCGCAGACCGGCGCCCACGACGTCGATGGTCATGGCGGCCTCGACGCCCCATCCGGCGGCGAAGGGAAGGGCCGCGTCGAAGGCCTCCCTCGACAGGCAGCGCATTCCCGACAGCGGCTGGGTGGCGTCGAATCCGGAGAGTTCGGCGATGCCCTTCTTCGCCAGTCCGACGACGAAGCCGAAGCCTCCGCCCTTGTGTTTCTGGGCGGGCAGGATCGCGATCGTCATGTCCGCCCGACCGGCGAGCACGGGCTCGGCCAGGGGGGCGGTGTTGATGGCGGAGTCCTCGAGGTCGCCGTCGATGAACAGCAGCGCCCGGTGGTGCGGGTCGACGCCCGGGTCCGCATCGGAGATCTCCCGATTGCGCACAGCGAAGGCCCCGGTCATCATGGCCGCGGCCTTGCCTTTGTTCTTCGGGTGGGTGATGACCTCGGCGCCGGCCCGGCGGGCCCGAGTTCCCGTGTCATCGGCCGATCCGTCGTCGACGACGAGGACCAGGTCGACCCCGGGGATCTGCTTGGCCGCGGTGACGGTGGCACCGATCCGCTGGGATTCGTTCATCGCGGGGATGATGGCGGCGACCGCCTCGGGGGCGGGGTGCGGCTGTGCGCTCATGTCGGTTCTCCTGTCCGTCACCGGCACCGAGGCGGGGCACCGTTTCCGGGTCCCGCCTCGGTGATGGGGGTGGTGACGGATATCAGTGGATGGTCAGCTGGCGGGACACGATGCCCGAGCGGACGCGGCGGGCCTCGGTGCTCATCGGCTCGGTCGTGTTCAGTGCGTCGTCGAGGCGTTTGCCGAACGCGGTGATGGGCTCTTCGACGTCGTCGACCTGAGTGCCGAACTCGAGTTCCCAGACGGGGACGATGATGCCGTGGGCGCGGAAGTAGCCGAGGAAGGTGCCGATTCCGCCGAGGTCGTTGGCGTTCTCGGCCTGCAGGCGGGCCATCGCATCGACGACGCGGTCTTCGCCTTCGGGGCGGGCCCAGCGGACGTAGGTGCGTCCGGACATCTCGGTCCAGTAGGCGGAGTCGACGGAGGCGAGCTTCTCGGTCGGGGCCACGGAGTCGTTGGCCTGCTGGAGGGCGGCGGCGACGTCGGCATCGGATTCGGCTTCGGGCAGGGCCCAGTAGTCGAAGTTCTCGAGCACGCGGACGTCGAACGGGTGAGAGGTGTCAAGGATGTCCTGCAGGCGTGGGCCCTCGCCGGATTCGGTCGTCGCTTCGATGGAGGTGCCGGGTTCGGCGGCGACGGCGGCCAGGAGGCCGCGGGCGACATCGCGCGAGGCGTCGGTCGAGGACACGGGCACCTGCATTCCGGCCAGGATCGCACCGTCGTCGCGACGCCAGGCCTGCCATGCGGCGGGCAGCAGGGACGTGATGGTCACCTCGTGGCCGCCGTATTCCTCGGTGAGCTTCGCGGTCGCGGTGGCCGCGGGCACGAGTTCACGCAGGCAGATGAGGTCGGCTTCGAACGGCAGGTCCGCGAACGGACGGGCGACGAATGCCGTGGCCTGCGCCCTGGCGAGGCGTTTGGCGATGAGTTCTTCCTTGGAGCGCTTCGACTTCTTTCCCATGGGACGCAAGTCTAGTCGGTGGAGCGGATGCTGGGCTGTTGGGTTCGCAGGCGGGTCTGCGGCGGCGGGGTCAGATGCGTCGAACGCGACTGAGCGCAGTCTGTCCGAGCTGATGCGCGGCCGTTCAGCCCTCGTGGCCGACGGGGATGAAGTAGCGCGTGGTGTTCGATTCGTCCATCCGCACCTGCAGCTTGTCGCCGGGGTGGGGGAAGGCCGAGCGCTCCGGATTGTCGGGAGTCAGCCCGAGCGTCTCGAGCCGGATGATGCCGTGGCGGCCCACCTCGTCGGCGGCGAGGACATAGGAGTGGTTGAGCTCCCGGATCGTGACCTCGATGGCCGGATCGGTCGGTTCGTCCGCCTCGGCGAAGGCTCGCGGCGGCGCGGAATTGCCCATGCCCAGATACGCGCCGACGTCATCGGCGATCAAGCCGGCCACGGAATCGGCCTGCGCCATCAGACCGGCGAGGATGACCGACAGCCGCTCCTGCTGGGCATCGGATTTCAGGGCCTGGCCGGGTTTGAACAGGTGCTCCTCTGCCAGCACGCACCACGCGTCCTGCATGATCGTGCGCAGCTGGAGTTCGACGAGGACGGAGGGTTCGGAGTCGAAGGGGACTTCGACGATGAGGTGGCGGCCGCGGTATCCCGAGGGTTTCGGGGTCGCGGAGTAGTCGCGCACCTCGGCGATGGAGAGGTTGGTGTCGTCACTCACCTCGGTGAGCAGGTCCCACAGGGCGGACTGTTCGCGTTCGGTGCGGCAGATGACACGGGCGCCGACGACATCGATGACCTGGTTCTCGACCTCGACGGATTCGTGGATCTCGTCATTGGCATCGGCGAGCTTGCGGCGCAGCTTCTCGCCCGTGCGCAGCCGATCCTTGATCCGACCGTCGACGACGCGGATTCGGTCCCCGGAGAGCAGAGCGGACGGAGCACGGACGGACTCGACCCAGTCGTTGACCGTCTCGAGCGCGGCTCTCCAGGTGGACTCACGCCGGTCGTAGGCTTCGTCGACCAATTCACGGACAGTTGCTGACATCCTCGTCACCTTCCTAGCTCCTGATTCAACTTCACCAGAAGAGAGGGGAGATGTCTATGGCTTCGACGCTGAAGTTGCGCCGGGGTGCCGAAAGGTGAGACGAAGGTGCCTCAGACGTCGAAGTCGACGATGACGGGAGCGTGGTCGGACGCGCCCTTGCCTTTGCGCTCCTCACGGTCGATCTCGCCTGCGGTCGCTGTATTCGCCAGCGCCTGCGAGGCGAGCTGGAAGTCGATGCGCATGCCCTGCTTCTTCGGGAAGCGCAGCTTCTGATAGTCCCAGAAGGTGTAGACACCGGGTCCGGGGGTGAACTGGCGGGTGACCTCGGTCAGGCCCGCGTCGAGCAGATCGTCGAAAGCGGCGCGTTCAGCCTCGGAGACGTGGGTGGCGCCGTCGAATTCGGCCATATCCCAGACGTCCTCGTCGAGCGGAGCGACGTTGAAGTCACCGCAGAGGACGAGCTTCTTCTCCGGTTCGGCGCTCAGCTGGGCGGCGATATCGGCCGTCAGAGCCTTGTACCAGTCCAGCTTGTAGCCGTAGTGGGGGTGGTCGAGTTCGCGGCCGTTGGGCACATAGAGCGAATAGACGCGCACATCGTTGCAGGTCACCGACAGTGCCCGAGCTTCGACGACGGGTTCTTCCGAGCCGAAGGCGGGGATGTCCTGGAACCCGATCTCGGGGTCGGACAGTCCCACACGGGAGGCGATGGCCACGCCGTTCCACTGGTTGAGGCCGTGGAAACTGACCTCGTAGCCGCGTTCGGTGAACAGCTCCTCGGGGAACTGCGAGTCCTTGCACTTGAGTTCCTGGATGGCCAGGACATCGACATCCGAACGATCCAGCCAGGCCCCGATGCGGTCGTGGCGGGCACGGATCGAGTTCACATTCCACGTAGCGATTCTCACCCTCCCACCCTAAGCCGTCCGCGCCGGAGGTGAAAGCGCGGTGCCGTCGGCTCGGGCGCCGACGGCTCGATAGGATGGGGACCATGCCTGACGCTCCCAACGAACACCTCGGCCACGACGGTGCCGCCTACCCGGATTCCTACTATGTGCGGCTGTCCGAGGACCGCCTCGTCTCGACTCTGCACAGCCAGGGCGCTTGGCAGCCCGGCGAGCAGCACCTCGCCCCCGCCTCGGGGATGGTGCTCGCCGAGATCGAACGTCGTCTGCCCAGCGACAAGCTCATCTCCCGGGTGACGTTCGACGTCCTCGGCGTCATCCACTCCGGTGAGTTCACCATCGACGTCGACGTCATCCGTCCGGGCCGGACCATCGAACTGATCGAGGCACGGATGCGCCACGGTGAGCGCACCAGCGTGACCGCTCGGGTGTGGCGACTGCAGGCCTCCGACACCGAGGCGGTCGCCGGCGACGAATGGTCGGCAATGCCGCCCGTGTCCGAAGTGCCCGAGATCCCTTTCACCAACCGTTGGGGCGGTGGCTACATCGCGTCTCTCGAGGGACATCAGGGAGCGGACGCCCATCCTGGTCGCGCCCAGTCCTGGGTGCGCAGCCCCTATCCTCTCGTCGACGGTGAGGCCGATCCGCCGACCGCGGCTTTCGTGAAGTTCGTCGACACCGCCAACGGTCTGGCCGTGCGCGAGGATCCGAAGACGACGTTCTTCCCGAACGTCGACCTCTCCATCCACCTCACCCGCGTGCCCGAGGCCGGCTGGGTCGGCTTCGACACCAAGGTGGCCTTCGGGCCGACCGGCTTGGGGCAGACGACGAGCGTGCTCAGCGACGCAGGCGGTCCCATCGGCACAGCCGTGCAGTCCCTGACCGTCCGCCGAGGTCAAGGCGCGGTATGAGTCGGCGGCCGCGGGCCCTCATCACCGGGGCGAGCTCTGGGCTGGGACGCGGCTATGCCCGCACCCTGGCCGCCGAGGGCTACGACCTCGTCCTCGTCGCCCGGAACGAGGCCCGGCTGGAGAGCTTGGCTGCGCAGCTGCGAACCACGCAGAATATCCACGCCGAGGCGGCCGTGGCCGATCTGTCGACCCGTGACGGTATCGACGCGGTCAACGAGATCATCGCGGCGCAGCCGATCGACGTGCTCATCAACAATGCCGGTTTCGGTCTGCGCGGGACGCTGTTGGATGCCGACGCTGCTGAGCTCGATGCGCTCGATCGGGTGCTGACCGGGGCAGTGAGGCAGCTGTCGCTGGCAGCGGCTCGGCGCATGCAGGCCCGCGGTCGCGGAGGAATCATCAATGTCTCCTCGCTGGCGGCGGTGACGACGATGGGACAGTACGCGGCCTCGAAGGTCTCGACCCTCGTCTTCACCGAAGCGCTCGCCGGAGAGCTCAGGGACTCCTCGGTGACGGTGACCGCCGTCCTGCCCGGTTTCATCCGGACGGAGTTCCACAGCCGCCTCGGCGTGGAGCGTCCCGGACCCGGTCTGATCTGGCTCAGCGTCGATCAGGTGGTGCGGGAGTCGCTGCGTGATGCGCGGGTGGGAAAGGTCGTCTCGATTCCCGGGTGGGGGTATCGTCTGGCTGCGCTCGTCGCCCCTGCAGTGCCGCGTCCCCTCATGCGGTGGGGATCGTCCGGATTCTCCTTCGCCCGCACCCGCAGAATGTGACCTATATGCAATTTTCGGCAAGCGCGGCACAACTGAGTTGAGGATTGAACTACCTTGATCCGAGCCTGTGACCAGGTGTTTTATTCTGATCACTTCTATGCTATAGGGCCCGACAGGATTCAAGACAGAGCGTGAGATTCTTTACAAGCGATACGAAAGTGTGGTCAAATTAATGTGTTCGCCCGGTGGGGATCGGGTGGACATAACGGACGTATGGGGATGCGTCCGGGTACTCGAGGGGAGTGCTGCGAGGACCCCGGGATGTCGCGATTACGCGCCCCGGGGTTCTTGTCATTCACAGCAACTTTCAGTGATCACCGACGTGCGGACTGCACCAGCGGGTCAAAAGTGTGGATGCAGTGATCTAGATCAGCACATATGCACTTCCGACCAGCTGATGCGGCGCGGCCGGCCGGTTCATGCGGCGCTATTGGACAGCGAGACTACTGCACGCTGACGCTGCGCTGGCGGCGCGAGCGCGTGCGGGCGATGCCGACTTCGAGGGCCACCGCGCTCAGCGGGGCACCGAGTGCCACCGAGGCATTGCCGGCGGCGCGCTCGGCGACTTCGGCGATGACGGCATCGATGTCGGCGCGCTCATCGGCGTCGACATGGATGAGCAGCTCCGGACGTCGCGCGGTGCCCCGCAGAATCACCTGGGCATCCGAGACTCCGTCGGTGGTTTCGAGGTCGGCGGCGACCGCCTCGGCGATGACTTCGGCATGCACCGTGGTCAGTCCCGTCCGCGCGTCGGCCTGCATCCGGAAGGGCTTCGCGAAGTCCTTGCGCGGGATCTGCACGCTCAGCCAGCGGAACCCGATGATCGCGAAGATGAGGGCCGCGACCACGGCGATCAGCGCCGCATAGGGCAGCGCCAGCACCGAGGCGACCGGACCGAGATCCGCTCCCGCCTCCAGGGCAGGGTCGATCGAGCCGGTGAAGCCGAAGCCGGCGGCAAGCACCGCCAGCCCGAGGCACAAGGCGATGAGGCCGATGATGATCAGTCCGGTTCGGTTGGCAGCGGCGGCCGTGCGTCTCATGACTGACTCCTTCTGGCCTGGACCTTCACCGTGGGGGTGCGGTCGAACGAGATCGAGGCGAAGCGGTCCGTCACGGCGGCTTCGACCTCGGCGCGGATCGGCTCACAGTCACGGATCGGCGTCGAGAAGGTCACGATCGTCGATTTCGCGTTCGACGAGGCCTTGACCCCGCTGACGCCGTCGACCCCATCGGCGGCCGCGGCCGCGATCTGCGACAGCGCCGAGGTGGGCATGGCGACGTCGAAGGCGCCGATGTGCTCAGCGCCTTGAGCACGAACACCGAGGATCCGACGTGCCCCGGGGGAGACGCCGAGGATGAGGGCGATGAGTCCGAGCAGTGCCAGGACGATGCCGACCGCGATGACGACCGCGGAATTCCAGTGCAGGTTCCCGGCCGCCTCGGCGACGGGTAACCCGGTCGTCCCGGTCAGCGCGGCGGCCACGGAGCCGGTTGCGATGAATGCGGCGATGCCGGCCCAGCCGAGCCCCACGGCCAGCAGCAGCAGAATGAGTGCGACGATGACGGCCGGGCCGATGCGGGAGGGCCGCTTGCGCAGCAGGCGTGTGCTCATTGCAGGCGATTCCTTCCTCGATTCGCACCGGAGGATTCCGGGGCGAGCCACCGCACGTCGATGTCGACCTGACGGACGGTGACGCCGGTGAGACGTTCGACTTGGGTGCTCAGCGTGGAGCGGACGTGTTCGGTCGCCTCGGCGATGGGGGTGGGGTAGGCCAGGCCCAGCCGGACGGCGAGCGTGCAGCTGCGCCCGGACAGGGTGACATCCACGGACGGGCGGGTGTCCAAGCTGGAACTCGCACCGATGCCGAAGAGGCCCGAGCTCGTGCCGCCGACGCCGGGCAGGTCTTTCAGCACCTGCCCGGCGGTTCGCTCCACGACCTTGTCCGCGATCGTCAGGCCGCCTCGGCGAGCGGGAGCGTCGTCGAGTATCGGGGCCACGGCACTACCTCCGCGTGGTCGAGCGTGAGCTCAGTGCGCTCAGGTCGAGCCGCCCGTCGAGGACGAGGCCGACGACCAGGCCGAGTCCGCCGCAGATGGCGACGACGAGGAACGCGAGGAAGCCGCCGAAGTAGGCGACGATTCCCAGCGTCAGGCCGACGATGAGTCCGATGAGAGTTTTCGACATGGCATTCCTTCTGCCGAGGTGGTGCTGCGGATGAGGGTCAGTTGAGTTCCGGAGTGTCCTTGGCCGGCGCCTCGTCGTCGTCCTCGGGCAGGTGGACGTCGGTGACGTCGATGTTGACCTCGACGACCTGGAGTCCGGTGCCCTGTTCGACAGCGCGGATGACGTTGCGGCGGATCGCCTCGGCGACCTCGACGATGGAGGTGCCGTACTCGACGACGATGGTGAGGTCGATGGCGGTCTGCTTCTCGCCCTTCTCCACGGACACTCCGCCGGAGACGTTGGTCTGCGAACCGGGGATGCGGTCGGTCAGCGTATCGAAGGCACGGCGTGCGGCATTGCCCATTCCATAGACGCCCGGGACCTCGCGGGCGGCGATTCCGGTGAGCTTGGCGACGACGTTCTCGGCGATGGTGGTGGTGCCCATCTCGGTGACGAGCGGACTGCGCACGTCATCGTTCTGGGTGGTCGGGGCCTTCTGGGTCGAATCGGTCTGCTTGGGTTCCGGCATCGTTCTTCCTTTTCGTGGGAGGGGTGTGCGGTTCGCAAGTCCTTCGTGTGAAGGATGCTTACACAGGTACAGACGCAGGCCCGGACGAATCCTCACGCGGTGTTTCGAAGAAAATTTGTCGCCGAGGCAAATTCCTCGCCGAGGCGGATTCCTCGCCGAGGCGGCCGGCTGGTTCCGCGGCTCACGTGGCCGGTTCCGCGGCCCACGTGGCCTACGATGGTGATATGACAAGGGGAGATGATCGTTTCGACATCGTCACCCTGGTCGTGCGCGCTCGCGAGGGCGACATCGCCTCCTTCGAGGCCCTCGTCGACGAATACGAGCGGAAGCTGCTGCGATTCGCCTGGCGCACGCTGGGGGACCGGCAGGATGCCGAGGACGTCGTTCAGGACACCCTCGTCAAGGCGTGGAGATCATTGGACGCCTTGGCCGATCCTGCGGCCTTCGGCACGTGGATCTACCGGATGGCGTCGAACCGGTGCACCGATGTGCTGCGCCGCCGTTCCGCCCGGCCCGCCGACGCCTCCGACCCCGAGGACCTCGGCCATCACGTCGATGGCAGCGCCTCGGTCGAACGGTCCGTCGAGGCGCGCACGGCACTCGAGCATTTCTCCGAGATCCTGCAGACTCTGTCATCGGAGCAGCGTGTAACGTGGGTGCTCCACCAGATGGAAGGTCTCAGCTACGCCGAGGTCGCCGAGACCTTGGGTATCAGCGAAGGCAGTGTGCGCGGACGCATCCACCGCGCCCGGACTGCCATCGCCGAGGGCATGGAAGGATGGGTATGAGCGACGAGTCAGTCGACGCCACGGACGCCCACCTGCGCGGCATCATCGACGAATACATGGAGGCCTTCGAACCCGATCCCGAGGAAACCGTGGGTCTGCGCGAACGCATCCTCCAGATCGTGCGCGAGGACGCGGCTCTGGCGCCGGCCACGAAGCTGACGACCGAACGCGGCAACCCCTTCCGGATCTCGACGGCCGAGGTGCGCGGCATCATCCGCGAGGCCGTCGATGCCGTGCCCGGTATCCGCGCCCGCAGCGTCACCGCGACCCCGACCGGCGATCCGGAGGGCAGCGCCGTCGACGTCACCCTGACCGTGATGATGAGTGCGGGGACGGCCTTCGTGCCCGCCGCCGAGGAGGTCCGCCGCAGCGTCGCCCGTGCCCTGACCGCCGAGCTGGGCATCCCCTCACTGCGGATCGACGTCACCGTCGAGGACGTATTCGTCGACGAGGAGGCCGCCGATGACTGAGAAGCCGATGGCTGAGAACGAGACCGTCCCCGGGTTCGACGAGGCGGCCGTCTCGGCCCGCCTGACCGAATCCGTCACCGGAGTCGACGGCGTCACGGGGCTGGCGCCGGGGCTGCGCGACATGATCGCCAATGCGGCCGCACGAGTGATGCGCCGGACCGGGTCGGAGCCGCTGCAGGTCGAGGCCTGGCGAACGGGCAAGGATTTCCATGTCCGAATCGATGCGCACCTCGATGACAGCCGACCTGTGACCGAGATCGTCGATGAGCTCTTCGCCGTCATCGCCGTCGACCTGCGGGCCGCGGTGGACGGGCCCGTCGGGGACATCGACATCGACGTTCGCATCGTCAGCCGCGGCCGCTGAGGTCGGTCCGTGCCGCGGCACGCGAACGGCACAGAAAAAGGTGGATAGCCCATGTTTGAAACTGGGCTATCCACCTTTTTCTGTGCTGTTGCCGACGGGCCGGCTGCGGGTGTGTCAGAGCGCAGCCGGGGCACCGCCCGAAGCGGTTCTCTGAAGTGAGCCGCGGCTCAGGCGGCCTTGGACTTCGAGCGTCCGGTGATGAGGCCCCAGACGATGAGTACGATCAGCGAACCGCCGATGGCACACAGCCAGGACGACAGCGAGAAGAACGAATTCATCTCTGCGCCGAAGATCATGCCGCCGAGCCAGCCGCCGATCATGGCACCGATGACGCCGAGGATGAGCGTGGCGAAGAAGCCGCCGCCCTGTTTGCCGGGCAGGATCGCCTTGGCGATGGCTCCGGCGATGAGTCCGAGGATGAGATATGCGATGAAACCCATGTTGTTCACGTCCCTTCTGAGACAGTTGACCGGCAGGGTTGCACGGTGCTGTTGCCACTGTACAACCGAGACCCACCGTGAGCATCAAGTCCCGTTGATTCTTTATGACATCTCTACAGACGCAGCGCCGACCGGATCCTCACGCGGAGCACTGAACGCAGCCTCATGCAGCGATCTGCACGGGTTCCTCACGCCGAGCCCTGCACGGGTTCCTCACGCAGTGCTTCGCCTCGGTTCCTTCCACGCAGCGCGCCCTCGGTCGCGGAGTTGCCGATTTGCGTCGGAGGCAGCCGCTGAGACGGTGCTGAACGGTCGCGCGCCGACCGCCCATTAGACTGGAGTCCATGACCGACAGCGCTGACACTCGCCGACAACTGCTCGACCTCATCGACGAACTCGCCGTGGTGCGCGGCAGAGTGACCCTCTCCTCCGGCAAGGAGGCTGACTACTACCTCGATCTGCGTCGGGTCACCCTCGACCACCGCTCGGCACCGCTCGTCGGCGATGTCGTCCTCGATCTGCTCGAGACTCATGATCTGCTCGACAAGGTCGACGCCGTCGGCGGTCTGACCATGGGTGCCGATCCTGTCGGCACCGCTGTCATGCACCGCTCGGTCGTGCGCGGCACCCCGCTCGACTCCTTCGTCGTCCGCAAGGAGGCGAAGAAGCACGGCATGTCCCGGCGGGTCGAAGGCCCCGATGTCGCCGGCAAGCGCGTCATCGCCGTCGAGGACACCTCGACGACGGGCGGTTCCGTGCTCACCGCCGTCGACGCGCTCAAGGAAGCCGGCGCCGAGGTGGTCGCCGTGGCCGTGGTCATGGACCGCGACACCGGCGCCAAGGAACGGGTCGAAGCCACGGGAATTCCGTATCTGACCGCGCTGACGACCGCGGATCTCGGACTCGACTGAGACCCGCCTCGGCGAGGTGGACCTGTGAGGTGCTGCCTCGGTGAGGAATCGGCTCACCGATCACGACCTGGGACTCGACTGGCAATTCTGTCGAAATCGAGGACGTGGTTTGAAACAAGTCTCTGATTTCAACACGATAGATGAGACACTCCCCAAGAACTGTTCGATGCAAAGGATGACGCGTGCTCACACTGAAAGAGGTTTCCCTGCGCAAAGGGAAGCGGACATATCTGGACGAGGTGAGTTTCACCGCCGAGGCGGGCCGGATCACCGCAATCGTGGGAACCCGATCGGCGGGCCGCACCGAACTGGTGCGCATCATCATGGGCCTCATCGCCGCCGATGAGGGCGCCATCGAACTCGAGGACTTCGAACTCGACTTCGGGGACCGACAGAACTTCGGTTATCTGCCCGCCGAACGCGGCGGATACCCGAACATGCGCGTGCTCGACCAGATCGTCTACCTCGCCCGCCTGCACGGGATCACCCTGGGCGCGGCCGAACGGAACGCGCTGACCCTGCTCGGCCACCTCGAGCTCGCCGACCGCGGCTACGCTCCGCTGAAGAACCTCTCCGGTGCCGAGATCGCCCGCGTCGACATCGCCGCAACCCTGGCCGCCGACCCCGACGTCGTCGTCATCGATGATGCCTTCGCCGGCCTCGACGCCGCCTCGCTGCGCCTGGTCACGTCCCTGCTGCGGGCCCACGCATCCTCGGGAGTGCCCGTCATCCTGGCCACCGATGACTGGGAGGCCGCGCAGACCTTCGCCGATGACGTCATCATTCTGAACCAGGGCAAGGTGACCGCCTCGGGCAGCGTCGACAAGCTGCTCGGCGACCCGCACTACCGAGTCGAGACGACCGACACCGAGGCGGCCGCCTCGGCGCTGACATCCCGGACGGGAATCAGCGACGTGACGACCGCCGGACGTGAGGCCGTGAGCTTCCGCGCGAATGACGCGAGGACAGCCGCCGCTGCCGTGGCCGAGCTGAAGAATGTGAAGAACTTCGAAAGTGTCCGCCCGACACTGGCCGAGCAGTACAAGGAGGCTCTGTAATGGCGCGCAAGGACAAGGATGCGAATGACGAGTCCCCGGAACCGCTCGTGTCCAAGGGCACGGCCGGCGAAGGCATCGACGACCTCGGTCTGCCCGTCGACGACGATGTGATCGACGACGAGACCACCGCCGAGGAGGTCGACTCGGACGACGAGGCGACCGTCACTGGTGCAACCCAGGGATCGGCCGCCTCGACGAAGAAAGCCACCGACGCGCAGGACGCCGACGAATCCGGCGCGACTGCCGGCCTCGATGACGTTCCCTTCGAGCTCGCCGAGGACACCCCCGACTCGGACGAACTGCCGGAGACCGGACTGGTCTCGGAATTCGTCGACGTCGGCAACCGCCAGGCCGCGTGGCTCGTGTCGAACCGTGAGTCCACCACCGCCATGCGCAGCCCGTACTTCCTGGTCACCGCCGCTGTGATCATCCTCGGCGTGCTGGCCGCGATCATCTCCGGAATCGTCGCCGATGTGCAGAAGGACTCGGGCACCCCGACCATGGCGATGGTCGGAGTCGGCGAGCAGGCTCAGATGTACGAACAGCAGCTGGGTGTGAAGATCACCGACGCCGAGGACGCCCCCGCCGCCGAGAAGCTCGTGCGTGAGGGCAAGGTCGACGCCGCATTCATCCAGGACCCGAGCGGTCAGGGACAGCCGACGATCATCGCGCTGGACAAACAGCCCGACGCACTGCTCGAGAAGCTCGCGCCGAAGACCGAAGCGACGCTGCTCGAGACGCCGGCCGTCGAGAGCGATGTGGCCACGCCGCTGCTGTGGGGAATGGTCGCACTGTCGCTTCTCGTCGTCGCCACTCTGGGCACTGCGCTGTACCAGAACCTGCGTCTGGAGAAGCGCAACCGGATCACCGAGATCATCGCGGCCACGATTCCGCCGCGCGCCTCCGCCTCGGGCCGGATCACGGGCATGCTGACCCTGATCATTGTCCACCTCGTGGCCGCCGCCGTCGTCACCGAGCTCGGGCTCTCGCTGTCGGGCAAGACGTCCCTGGCATTCGCCATGCTGCCGGGCCTCGGCTGGTTCGCACTGACCCTGCTGCTCACCGCCTGGTCGGTGTTCGCGCTGCTCGTCTGGGCATCGACCGTCGTCGGAAACAAGGCGCGCGCCACCTTCGTCACGATCATCGGCGTCATCACCGTGGCCGGTTTCTTCGCCCCGGTCATCATCGGACCCACCGGGACTGTTGCGAAGGTGCTGTCGTGGACGCCGTTCACCTCGCCGCTGGGCATCGCCGGTCGTTCCTTCGCCGGTCAGGCCGAGTGGTGGGAGGGCCTCGTCGCCGCCGGCATCGCTCTGGTCCTCGCCGTCATCCTCCATGCCCTGGCCTCGGGTGCGTACGTGCGCTCGGTGCTGTCCGGAGGCGGACGCGGCGGCAAGACCGTGAAGATGAGCAAGCGCGCGCAGAAAGTCGGTGCCGCCGCCTCGGCGAAGAGTGCGAAGACGTCGGATTCGACCGCAGACGAATCGGATGACTCCGCCGCCGCGGAGGATTCGGACCATTCGGACGACGATGTGAAGAATTCGGGCTCGACCGCAGAGTCAGCGGACGACGAGGACGCGAAGTCGGCGGATGATTCCCGCGACGGCAAGTGACCGACCGCGCTGAACCGCAGGTGGGGGTCGGTCCGTGGACCGGCCCCTGGCCTGTGGAAGAGCATTTCGATCCGGAGCTGCTGGCTGAAGGCGATCGGCGCAATGTCGTCGATCAGTATCGGTATTGGAAGCACGACGCGATCGTCGCCGACCTCGACGCCTCGCGGCACGACTTCCACGTCGGCGTCGAGAACTGGCAGCACGATCTCAACATCGGTTCGGTCGTGCGCACCGCCAACGCCTTCAACGCCGCAGCCGTGCACATCGTCGGCAGACGCCGTTGGAACCGGCGCGGGGCGATGGTCACCGACAAATACCAGCACGTCATCCACCATCCGAGCGTGGACGACCTGCTCAGCTGGTGCGCCGAGAACAACGTGCCGCTGCTGGGCATCGACAACTTCCCGGACTCCGTGCCGCTGGAGACCTATGATCTGCCCAGGCGCTGCCTGCTGCTGTTCGGTCAGGAAGGGCCGGGACTGAGCGAGGAAGCGCATCAGGCCAGTCGCGACGTGCTCTCGATCGCGCAGTACGGTTCGACGCGGTCGATGAATGCCGCAGCCGCCGCCGCGATCACCATGCACTCCTGGATCCGCCGCCACGTCTACGACCAGCCCGTGAACTGAGACCGCTGCCGGCAGCGGAGTCCTCCGCATGGTCTGTCGGAAACCGGCTGGGACGCAGAGACGAAGAAGCGCCGAGGCGGCACGACGTTGGTCGTGCCGCCTCGGCGCTTCTGTGCTGCCGGGACCCGGCCGCCTCGGTGGGTGCCGGCGGGCCTCGACGACGCAGCGCCGCACGCTCGGGGTCGAACGTGCGGCGCTGAAGTGCCGCTGCCTCAGTTGAGGTCGGCGGCCTTGGGTTCGATGAGTCCGCCGAGTTCGGCGAGCTCTGCAGTCAGCGAATCCGAGTCGTCGAAGGTGCGGGTCATGACCGTCAGGCGCTTGGCGTAGTGGCCGATGGGGTATTCCATGGTCATGCCGATGCCGCCGTGCATCTGGATCGACTCCTGGCTGATGTTCCGAGCGGCCCGGTCGACGATGATCTTCGCGGCAATGACGTCGCGGTGACGGTCCTTCTCGGCACCGGGGACCTCCGAAGTGACGGCCAGGCGCGAATACAGGGCCATGCTGCGTGCGTACTCGAGCTCGGCGTAGAGGTCTGCGGCGCGGTGCTGCAGAGCCTGGTTCGCACCGATCGGAGCACCGAACTGCTCACGGGTCTTCAGATACTCGGCGGTCATCGTCAGCGAGGCTTCGAGTGCGCCGACTGCCTCGGCCATGATCGCGGCGTTGCCCAGGTCGAGGACCTCGGAGAGCACGGCGTTGGCGTCGGCGGCGTCGAGGCGCTGGGCGGCGGCACCGTCGAGCTTGAGGTTCGCACTGCCCAGGCCATCGGCCTGACGCTGAGCCACACGGGTCAGGCCCTCGGCATCAGCGGCGACGAGGTAGAGGCCGAGTTCGCCGTTCTGCGTGGCGGTGACGACGAAGTGGTCGGCGACGTCTCCGCCGAGCACGTTGGTCTTCTCACCGGTGAGGGTGAAGCTGCCGTCTGCACCGGAGACCTGGGTCTGCGGGGCGTCGACTGCGTAGCGCAGTCCGGGCTCGAGTGCGGCGAGAGCGAGGAAGGTCTGCCCCTCGGCAACACCGGGCAGGATGGCCTGCTTCTGCTCCTCGCTGCCGCCGAGCAGAACGGCGTTGGCGCCGAGGACTGCGGTTGCCAGGAACGGTTCGAGGACGAGGGAGCGGCCGAACGCCTCAGCGACCACGGCCACCTCGTTGAAGGTCATGTCCGCGCCGCCGTAGGACTCGGGGATCGCAAGCCCGAGCAGTCCCATCTCGGCGAAGGCCTGCCACTTCTCGCGGGAGATGCCCTCGTCGCTGCGAAGGATCTCTTCGCGCTTGGCGATGTCGTACTCGCTGCGCAGGTACTTGTTCAGTGTGCTGGCGAGTTCTTGCTGAATGTCGTTGAGTTCAAGATCCATTGTTGTCCTTCTTGGGAGATCGGGTGAGCGTCGGTATCTCAGAGACCGAGCAGTGCCTTCGAGATGATTCCGCGCTGCACCTCGGACGAACCGCCGTAGATGGTGACCTTGCGGGTGTTGAAGTAGCCGGGCAATGCGTCGACGGCGCCGTTGGGCAGGTCGGACAGACCCTGGCCCTGCACGCGGTCGGAGACGAAGTCGAGACCCTGCGGACCGAGCACGTCGACGAGGAGTTCGGAGATGTCCTCCTGCAGCTGGGAGCCCTTGAGTTTGAGCACCGAGGAGCGCGGATCCGGCTTGTCGGACCCGGCGGCCTGAGTGGAGAGGATCCGCAGCTGGGTCATCTCGAGCGCGGTGAGTTCGGCTTCGATCTTCGTCAGGCGAGCAGAGAACAGGGGGTCGTCGAGCAGAGTGCCGCGAGCGGTCTTCGTCACCGCGGCATAGGCCTTGGCACGGGCGAGGTTGACCTTCGAACCGCCGATGCGGGCGATTCCGGTGCGCTCGTTGCCGAGGAGGAACTTCGCGTAGGTCCAACCCTTGTTCTCTTCGCCGACGAGGTTCTCGACGGGCACCTCGACATTGTCGAAGAAGACCTCGTTGACCTCGTGGCCGCCGTCGATGAGCTGGATCGGACGGACGGTGACGCCGGGGGTCTTCATGTCGATGAGCAGGAAGGAGATGCCGGCCTGCTTCTTCACATCCGGATCGGTGCGCACGAGGTTGAAGATCCAGTCGCCGTACTGACCCAGGGTCGTCCAGGTCTTCTGACCGTTGACGATGTACTTGTCGCCCTGGCGCACCGCCGTGGTCTTGAGCGAGGCGAGGTCCGAACCGGCGTTGGGCTCGGAGAATCCCTGCGACCACCAGATATCGATGTTCGCGGTGGCAGGCAGGAAGCGCTCCTTGATCTCCTGCGAGCCGAAGGTGGCGATGACGGGGCCGACCATGGAGACGTTGAACGGCAACGGCTGCGGAACGCAGGCCAGCTGCATCTCTTCGAGCCAGATGTGACGCTGCACGGGGGTCCAGTCCTGGCCGCCCCATTCGACCGGCCAGTTCGGCACGGCGTAGCCGTGCTCGTTGAGGATCCGCTGCGAGGTGACCATGTCTTCCTTGCTCAGCTCCTGGCCGGTGGCGACCTTGAAGCGGAGCTCCTCGGGGATCTCCGTGCGGTAGAACTGACGCATCTGCTGCGCGAAATCGCGCTCTTCTGCATTCAGTAGTGTGTCCATGCGAGCTCCTTATAGATCGTTCAGTAACTTTCCTTCAATGGTACGGTCCGGTGTTCGGGCTCACAAGTGGGCGATGAGGGATATCCTCGCCGAGGCGGCCCCCAGTGGGGGCGGACGTTGATGTCACAATCGCCTAACTTTATTTCAAAAATGTATTACTACAGCTATCGCAAGTGGTAATACTGTTTGTGGAATTTCTTCGTTGATTCCGAGACGTGAGCCTCTCCGGACCGAACCCCGTGCCGCTGGGCTCCGCATTCCCCGCCGCAGAAGATCCCCAGGGGTACGGAAAGCTGAGTGACGTGTCAGGCAGGACCACACACATCCCCCCGGTCGCACCCTCGCGCCGGCTCTTCGGATACGAGTCCGAACTCTCGACGGTCGTCGACGCGCTCTCCGGGCAGAAGCATCTGGGCGCACTCATCATCGGCGCGGCGGGCGTCGGGAAGACCGCGTTGGTCAACACCGCACTCTCTCGTCTCGACCCCGATCTGTCGGTCACCCGTCTGCGCGGCTCGGAGAATGCGCGGGCCAGAAACCTCGGAATCTTCGAAATCCTGCTGTCACGGGAGGGCATCGACACGGACCTCCCACCCGGTCGAGCGCTGTCGGTGATCGGTGACCTGTTCGAACGCAGAGCCGCGGGCGGGCGCTCTCTGGTCGTCGTCGACAATGCCGATCTCGTCGACGATCATTCCCTCGCAGTGCTGGCTCAGCTGACGGATGCACGCAGGATCACGCTCGTCATCGCCGCCGAATCCGCACGCCCGCCGGTCGATCTCATCGCCGGCCTGTGGCTGGCCGGAAACGTCGTCAGGATCGATCTGGACGGTATCGACGAGGCGGATGCGGTGGCGATGATCACCAGCATCGGACTCATGGAGACCGAGACGAGATCGGTCTCGGAGCTGACCGCCCTGGCCCATGGCAATCCGCGGCTGCTCGAGAGGCTGCTGTTCGGACGGAGCCGGACCAGCGGGGTCGAAACCGCGATCGCCCGGGTCGATCAGTCCAGTCGAGAGGTCATCGAAACCGTCTCTCTCATCGAAGCGGTGCCCTATGACGTGCTCGTCGGACTCACCAGTCCGCAGACGATCGACGCTCTGGCGGAGGACGGTCTGCTCTCGATCTCGAAAGGGCGAGGGGGAGAGGTGAGCATGCACGAACCCGTCACGGCTGAGAATGTCCGCGCCGCGGTTCCGCCTTCTCGCAGTCTCGAACTGCTCACTCGGTTCGATTCCGTGGTCGACCGTTCGGCTCTCCATGGTCGGGCGCTCTTCGGCTGCGCCGCGTGGTCGATCTCCTTGGGGCGAGTGCCGCCTCCCGAACAGGTGCGGGAGGCCGCGGGCTGGGGGAACGCACAGGGCAGGTACCTCGAAGCCGCGGAGATCGTCCGGACCAGCGGCTACCGCGGCTCCGAAATCGACCTCGAGCTCGCCCGCTGCGAGTGGGGAGCAGGCCGTCTCAGGCAGGCCAGGGAGATCATGGACCCGCTCGTCTCCGAAGCATGTCTGAATCCGGATGCCTCAAAGCACGAGTACCTGTCCCGACTCGCCTCCATGGAACTGAGGCTGGTGGACCCACGGAGGCCCGAGGATCTGCGGCTGGACTGGGTCCGGGACACGCTTTCGCTGCCGATCGACATCGGCCGCCTGGACGCGACGCGTGCTCGATTCGAACTCAAAGGGGGTCGGATCGCCGCTGCCTGCGCTCTGGCCGAAAGCGTCTATCTCAACCACGCGTGTTCGGTGCGCCACCGTCTCAGGGCGTGTGCGTTCCTCGGCGTGGCAGAAGTGATGGCCGGGCACATCGAACTGGGGCTGAGCTATATCGCCCAAGCCCGGCTCATGTTCGGACTTCCCGGGCCCGAATCGTTCGAACGGGAAGATGCCGTCCCGCAGTTCTTCGTGGCGAACTTCATCGCCGGCAACTGGGCCGAGGCGCGAACGGCAATGGATGAACTGACGTCCAGCCGACGGCTGACCAGACTGACGAACGCGCTCATCGACCTGCGTACCGGCAACGCGGCGAAGGCTCACCGCATCTTCAGCGAACTCAACCTCGGTGCCGACCCCTGCGACATCGTCGATATAGCGGGAATGGCCAGGTCGGCGCTGTCTTTCTCCGCGGTGCTGACACATCAGCGGAGCGAAGTCGTCCCGATCGCCGTCGACGAGGGCTCCGACGCCAGTCGGCACTCGTGGTGGGCGTCCTTCGAAGCCAGACTCTTCGACCTTCAGGCATTGGCGCAGACGTCGCCCGGGCCCGCAGGCCCGCAACTGTACGAGCTCGGGGCCTGGGCGGACGAGCACGGCGCGCACACTCTTGCCTGCCTCGCCTGGCTCGAAGCCGGCCGGCTCGGACATGAGCAGGCCATCGGCTGCCTGGCGGCGTCGGCCGGCAGGGTCGATGGTGCCCTCGGTCGTCTGCTGCGTGCTGTGTCTCATGCCTTCAGCACAGGCGATCTGCAGGCGCTCATCACCGCGGCCCGTGAGGCGCTGCTCTTCGGCGCCGTCGTGCTCTGCGCCCAACTGTCCGGCGAGGCCCGACAGCGCGCCGTCGCCGAAGGCGATGCCGCAGCCACCAAAGAAGCCCGGATCCTGCTGGGGCGGAGTCGGCGCGAGCTCGACTTCGGCAGTGATGGAAAGCTGTTCCATGAGAACTTGACCGAGCTCGAAGAAGCAATCATCACCGGTGTCGTCGACGGCCGGACGAGCGCCGGGATCGGAGTGGAGCTGCACCTGTCGGCCCGAACCGTCGAATGGCACCTCGGCCGTCTCTACCGCCGAGTGCACGTGGCCAATCGGCAGGAGCTGCGAGAGGTGGTGACGGAATGGCTGAGGAACTGACCACAGCAGCCGTCTCGAGTGCTCCTGACGGAACAGAGATCTTCGGACGCAGAGGCGAACTCGACCTGATCCGTCAGTCATTGCGCTGTTCGGAATGCTCCGGCATCCTCATCGAAGGTGAGATCGGCGTCGGCAAGACCCTCCTGGCGAGAACGGCCTTCGCGGATGGGAGCGACGGAATCTGGATCCGCGGGGACCGGGTGCACCAGAACACCGAGTTCGGCGTCTTCGGTCTGCTCGTCGACCTCGATGGCGACCCTTCCGCGCTGCTGGGGCGAATCGTGTCCCGGCTCACCTCGACTCGAACTCCCCAGGCGGTCTTCGTCGACGATGCCCACCTGCTGGACTCCCGCTCGCAGGAGATCCTGGCCGACTTGGCCAGCGTCGGTTCGATCAGGCTCGTTGCGATGTCGCGGTCCAATCCCGAGAGCGGGGTCATGCCGTTCTCGACTCTGGTCGAAGACCGTGTGCTCCAGCATCTCGTCCTCGGCCCTCTGCCGCTTGAGGACTATCGGTCGATGATCGAACACCGCCTCGGTCACATCGTGTCCCAGGCCGTGGTCGACATCGTCGACTTCCATTCGCAGCGCAATCCGGGCAAGCTCATCGAACTCCTCGAATACACCTCACGACGTTCGCGCTTCCTCATGCGCCGAGGAGTGTGGATCCTCGACGGACTCGACACCGACTACGATGCGCGTGCCCGCGACTATGCACGGATCGGTCTTGCCGACCATTCGCCGCAGGAGACGGAAGCCCTCGAGCTTGTCGTCCTTGCGGGAGAGGTGGAACTTGCGACACTGCTCGAGGCGGGACTCGGGGAAGCCGCGGATGCGCTCGTGGCCGCCGGCGAGCTGAAGATCGACGCGCAGCGGTCCCATATCTATAGGGCGGTCGAGAACCACGCCTCGGACACGATCAGGTTCACAACTCCGACCGGTCGGAGCAGAGAGTGGTTCGAATTCATCGACGCTTGCGGAGATGCGCCTTCGGAGTGGTCGCAGGTGGTCAGGACCGAATGGGGACTGATCTGCGGAGCAGAGGTCAGCGAGTCGAAGACCATCGAGGCCGCACTGGCCGCCGCCCGCCTCGGAGACTGGCATCGGGCCATGCGGCTGATCGGGCAGATCCCGACAGAGCGGATGAGCCCGCACGAGCTGCTCTCGGTCGCTCTGCTCTACTGCGGATGCAATAAAGCTCCGCTCGGCCTCGACTTCTTGGCCCACGCGGTCCGCACCGCATGCTGCGCCCAGCTGGTCGTGGACTCACTCGTGGTGTGGATGAATCGCGCTCTCAGCTCCATGTCGCCCGCTCTGCGGCTTGCGGATTTCCGCACCGCACTGGAACGGCTGCAGGACGACGGTGACGGACACCCCGGAGGGGGAGTGGACGCAGAGTTCGGGCTCAAGCTGTTCGACCGAGTCGCTGCGGTCATGGCCGAAGAACGACCGGTCACGGTGGATTTCTTCGAAGGACTCTCCCACGAGAGCGTCGCGCCAGGCAGCTTCCACCTCCTCGACACGATGCTGCATGCAACATTTATGCTCGACTCGGGCCTCACCTTGGAAGCGCTCGCCCTCCTCGAATCCCTGCAGGCCGAATTCCACTTCGAAAGCACGGCAGTGCTCCACGTGGCCATGCTGCGGGGGCGCACTCTGCTGCAGCTGGGTCGGGTAGCCGAAGCGAAGGAGCTGATGACAGCGCTGCCGACCCATGACATCGCGTATCTGTCAGCCCGTTCGGGACCGACTGACCTGCTGTGGGCGCAGACCCACCTGCTTGAGGGCAACCTCCCGGGGGCGATGAAAGCGCTGCGAGCCGCGATCGAATCGCTGACCTATTGGAACTTGGGCACGCAGCTTCCCATCGCATTGGCAGAGGCCGAATATGCGGTGTCTCGGGTGGGAACTGCGGCTGAGGCCGATGATCTGCATGCCCGCTTCGATGAGCTGCCCGTGGCTGCTCCCTACCATGAATATCGGCGGGCGCTCGTGCTGCGGACGACTGCACGTGCGATTCGGACAGGGGAGCCCAAGTACGAACACGAGCTGCGCCGCATGTTGGACGAAGCCGAAGCCGATGGGGCAGCGGCGATCGTCGTCCTCATCCGCCTGCATCTCTTCCTGCACTTCGACGAGATCGCACCCGAGGCGATGTGTGAAGCGGCCGCGCACGGAAGCGGGCGTGAGTTCGACATCGTCGGCCGCCTCGGCGCTGCTCTGCGCGATCATGATCGTGCTGCTTTGACGTCGCTTGCGGAGGAATACGGCCCGTCGATGCCGGACCTGGCGGGCAGATGTGTCGCATTGTCTGCGCAGTTCGGAGCCGGCCAGAGCCGCGGACCGGGCGGGCAGGTCACGGGTCTGACTGCTCGGGAGAAGCAGATCAGTGTGCTCATCGTCGCCGGCCGATCGAATGCGGAGATCGCTGCGGAGCTGGGGGTGCGGGTGCGAACGGTCGAAGGACACACGTACCGGCTGTTCCGAAAACTCGGCATCGAGCGCCGCGAACAGGTTGCCGAGGCGGTGCGGGATACCGAAGGTCGACTGCGCGCCTGAGCTCGAACCGAGTATGCGCGACTGCGGGATTTCGGACACGAGTGAGTACTCGCAGTGATGCTCCAGTGGTGACCTGCCGGTGACTGAGTAGTGACCTGAAGGGTATTCCCGTATCGACCACCTGGTCCGAGGCGGCTGCCGGCGAGCAGTATCTGAGTATGGACATCACACCTCAGCCTCCTCTGCGAACCGATCCCCGCGCCGTGCGAATGGCAGCGGCCGTCCCCGGGCCGGGACTCCCTCTCGGAACGATCTTCCCGAACCCGACAACGGGAGGCGGATCATGCGTCAGGTGATTCGTCGCAAGGAAGTCGGCGACCTCCGCTCCCTCCTCTCCCGACACCGTGCCGCTGCCCTCACCGGCGGCTTCGGGTCCGGAAGGCGTTCGATCCTGCGAGCACTCGAGTCGGAGTGGGACGGGACGGTCATCAGGGTCGCATCGAGTCCGCTTGACGAGGACACGCCCTTGTCCGGGTTAGGCGGTCTGCTCGCCGCAGTCAGCGCATCCGCGAACGGACCCTCCGATCCGGCGGAGCTCGCCGCCGATGAGATCGTGCCGAGGATGATGGCGGCTCTCCGATCGATCCCCGGAGAGGAGGACACGCTCATCCTCGTGCCCAATGCCGATGACATGGACATGGACTCGCAGCGGGTGCTCGGCCAGGCGCTGCGCCGGTTGAAGTCAGGACGTCTGCACATCGTCATCACGGTTCGGTCGATCGACGATGACGGTCCGTTCGCCTCGGTGCCGGAGATCGAACTCGCGGATCTCAGCATCGCCGAGCTCATCGAGCTCGCCCGTGAACTCGCTTTGTCCCGTTTCGGACACACGAGGATCGCCGAGGAGGCGGCCCAGGTCGCCGCCCACGCCGCAGCCGGTCGTCCCCTGGCCGTCTGTCACATCCTCGAGGAGATGGCGCCCAGTGAGATGCGCGGGGAGATCGCGCTGTCGATCCCGGTGCGAGTGGGACCGGCCAGCCGCCCGATGATCGCCGACTACGTCGAGGGGCTGAGCGATGGCGCCGATGCGCTGCTCAGATGCCTGTCGCTGTCCCCGCTGACTCCGCTGCGGCCCCTGGCCAGGAGGCTGCCCGGGTTCTGGGAAGCCGTCGACGAGTTGGAATCGCGCGGCACGATCGAACGTCGGGGAGCGTTTCTGCGGATACCGCACGGATTCGTCCGTGCCATGGTGCAGCAGTCGATGGGGGCGAGCGAGCGACGCCGAACCCACCTCGTCCTGGCCGAGGACTGTGCCGACACATGGCCGCAGATCGAGGCATGGCATGTCTCGTTCATCGACCCGGGTGAGGAGACCGCGCAGCAGCTGGCGGCGCACGCTCTCGGCCTGGTGCGCCGCGGACTCACTGCCGGAGGTGCCGAATTCGCCGAACGGGCCATCCGAGTCTGCGACGACATCGAGGAGCTGCGCGGTCAGTTGGTCGAGATCGCCGAGACACTGTCCGATCACGGGCAGTTCGCCTTCTCGCGCCGCTATGTGAGGATCGCCTCCCGGTCGAATCGGGCCGCGGTCGTCGTCCGGGCTCGGACGCTCGAGGTCCGCAATGTCTTCCTCGAGACGCAGACGCTGCCGTCCCCGCTGTTCACATCGTGGAGCAGTCGCGAATCGGAGCAGGCGCCCGCCGAAGTGGCGCGCCTGCAGCTGACTCTGGCGCTCTGCCATTGTGAACGGGGCGAATTCGCCCGAGCGCAGGAGCTTCTGACACTTGCCGAAGCTGTCGTTGAGCACGTCCGCGACCGCGAGCAGCAGCTTGTCCGCGCCGTGCGCATCCTGCTCGACAGCAACAGTGGGGAGGACAGGTCGGCGCTCGCGGGATTCGCGAACCTGCAGGAACATCAGGATTCGATCAGACCGAGCTTCGGACTCGCCGTGGCCCAGGGGCTGGTTCTCACCGAGCACTATGAAGCCGCGACCGCCGTACTCGATCACATCGGTGAGACCTGTGCAGCGACCAGGGTCTGGAAGCGGCAGGTGGATTGTGTCCGTGCTGATCTGAACATGCGCCTCGGCCGGATCAGTCAGGCCGTCGAGGTCATCGACAAGGTCATCGCGGAATCGGAGGCCGACAAGCGCAGAGGACTCGTCGTCGTTCGGCAGGATCGGATCCTGCTGCTGCACTCCTGGAAGCTGCTGCTGACCGGACGCACCGGCGAAGCAGGGCTCGTCGAGGAACAGACGGCGGTCTGGGCTTCGGCGACGAACAACCACCGCCTGCTGGCCGAGCTCAATGCGCTTCAGGGCAGATACCTGCTGCGCACCGACTGTCTGGCCGAAGCGCTCGGGCACCTTCGACGCTGCGAACAGCTGTCCGTGGACGAGGCCAACCCGAACGTGCGTCGAATCGACGGCGACCTCATCGAAGCGTTGGTGGGTGTGGGCAGACGCGAGCATGCGACTCTTCTGCTGCAGAAGCTGCGTGACCGCGCGAAGGCGTGCCCATCTCGGTGGACCGATCTGGTCGTCGGTCGGAGCGAAGCTCTCCTGGCCGCCGGGGAGACAGCCACCGAACTGTTCGGGAGAGTGCTGCGGCAGTCCGGCAGCACTGAATTCGTCTTCGAGAAGGCGGTCGCTCATGCGGCATTCGCCTCGAGACTGACCGACAACGGGTCGAAGCTGAGAGCACGCGAACAGAGGCTCGCCGCTGCCGCGCTGTTTCGCGAAGTCGGGGCCGATCGTTTTGCCGACCATCTCCGCACCGGTCAGATCGTCGACGAGCCGGAGGCGCCGACGATGTCTGAGATTCCGCGCCTCGGCGAACTCAGCGATGAGGAGCTCAAAGTCGTCGAGCTGGTCCGTGCCGGGCTGAAGAATCGGGAGATCTCCGAGCGGATCTTCGTCTCCCTGCGCACCGTCGAACTCCGCCTCACGGCTGTCTACCGCAAGCTCGATGTCGGGTCGCGAACAGAACTCGTGTCTCGTTTGGCGGGCAACCCGCGTCTCGCCGCGGTCTGAGCTGGCGTCCGTGCGGAGCGTGAGCCGCAGACGGTTCGCGCCGTCTGCGCCAGAACGCCCCGCGGAGACCCGCACCGCAATCGCGGATGACCGCAGTCTCCTCTCCGCAACCACCAGAACAGAGTCATCGCACTCCTAGCGTGAAGTCGACGCATTCCGCAGTTGGAAACGCAGCATCGCCGGCTCTCACCGACGATGCCCGGCCGCCACAGTGACGGGGCCGGAAGAGTCGAACATGGGAGATCACGATGACTGTGTCAGAACATCCGAATCCACTCACCCGGACAGGCGCGGTGGGCGCGGCTCCGCCGGCTCCGGTGTCCGCCGGTGCACCCCGGTCGGCGCGGCTGGCGATGCGGATCTGGCGGAACAAGACCAGATTTCAGCTGGTCTTCGACGTCGGAGCATGGGCTGTTGCCGGACTGCTCGCATCGGCGGTCATGGGTGCGGGTGTCGTCGGCGCAGCTGAACTTGCCTCCGCAGCAACGACCGCAGTGGTCCTGCAGCTGCTCCTCGGTCTGCTCATCGGGCTCTATCGCAGTCGCTACCACTACGGCAGCTTCGCCGAATACGGCGGCATCGCGATCATCGCCCTGATCATCGCGTGCGGTCTGATGGCTGTCACCTTGGGGGATTCCCCATTCGTTCTGCTCACCGTGTTCTCCGCCGTCATCTTCATGACCGGCAGCCGGTACCTCGTCCGCTGGTCCCACCAAATCGCAACTCGTCCTTTGCAGGGGGAGCGAGTGCTCGTCGTCGGCGCCGGTGCCGCGGCTGAGTCCCTCATCCGGCAGATGCTCTCCGACCCCGACGGTGCGTATCTTCCCGTCGGTCTCATCGACGACGATCCGCACAAACGGCAACTCAGCATCCATGGGGTCCGTGTTCGGGGCACGAGTGAGGACATCGCCGAGGTGGCCGGATGGCTCAATGTCTCCGGAGTCATCGTTGCGATCGCCGATTCCGAAGCGGATTTCCTGCAGACCTGCCGTGCTCGTCTGCAGCCGACGGGGAAATGGCTGAGGACGATCCCGCCCCTGGCAGAGATGGTCAATCGGAAGGTCGAGATCGGCGATATCCGCGATATCAAGGTCGAAGACCTCATCGGTCGTGCTCCGGTGCACACCGATCTGGCGGAGATCGCGAAGAAGGTGGCCGGCAAGAGGGTGCTCGTCACCGGAGCCGGAGGATCGATCGGCAGCGAGCTCTGCCGACAGCTGTTCGCTCTCCACCCAGAGAGTCTCGTCATGCTCGACCGGGATGAGACCGCGCTGCATGGAGTCGAACTCACGCTCTACGGTTCTGCACTGCTGATGTCGCCGAACACGGTGCTCGCCGATATCCGTGACAGGAGCGCCCTCGACCACATCTTCGCCGAGGCGCAGCCGCAGATCGTCTTCCACGCGGCGGCACTCAAGCATCTGCCGATGCTGCAGCGGTTCCCCGAGGAAGCCTGGAAGACGAATGTCCACGGCACCCTCAATGTCCTCGAAGCCGCGCATGCTGTCGGAGTCGAAACATTCGTCAACATCTCGACGGATAAGGCCGCTGCCCCGACGAGCGAACTCGGTCGGAGCAAGCGGATCGCCGAACGACTGGTCAGCGGATTCGCAGCGAAATCGCCCGGAACCTACCTCTCTGTCCGCTTCGGCAATGTTCTGGGCTCCCGCGGATCGGTTCTCCTGTCGTTCCAGGAGCAGATCAGACAGGGCGGCCCGATCACGGTCACCGACCCTGAGGTCCGGCGCTTCTTCATGACGATCCCGGAGGCCTGCCAGCTGGTGCTGCAGGCGGCGACGATCGGCGAAGACGGCTACGTCATGGTCCTGGACATGGGAGAGCCCGTGCGCATCGTCGACATCGCCCGAAGTCTCGTGGCGATGTCGAATCAGAACACCGAAATCGTCTACACCGGACTGCGCGAAGGCGAGAAGCTCGACGAAGAGCTCTTCGGCGACTACGAGGGTACGGTCATCCGCATCCACGACAAGATCAGCCGCGTGGAGGCGCCAGAACTCTCTTCTGTCGATCTGCCCGTCGTCATGGCCGAGCGAAGTGTCATCGACGAATTCTGCAGTCGCAGTTGCCGGACTCAACCGGACATCGGCCACCCAGGGGCTCCCCGAGAGGAAGTCGGTCATCAAGCGCACCGCCGAGAACCCGTCGGTGGACCTGCCTACCTGCCAGCGCCGGTCAGGCTGGTCAAGGATGAGGTCAGGCCATGACGATTTCGGATGCGGTGCCGACGAAGCCTCAGGTGGCTGCTCCGTCTCAGATCATCCCGGCTGCCAAGCGGATTCTGCTGTCAGGACCAGATGTCGGAGATCTCGAAGAAGAATATCTGCTCCGTGCTTTCCGCAGCGGATGGATCGCTCCTGTCGGCCCCGACCTCGAAGCCTTTGAGAGGGAACTGGCAGACAAGGTGGGAGTCGCATACGCAGTCGGACTCTCGTCTGGTACAGCAGCTCTGCATCTCGGACTGCTGGGCCTCGGAGTGAAACCGGGAGACCGAGTGATCACGTCGACGATGACGTTCGCAGCGACGGCGAATGCGATCACCTACTGCGGGGCCGAACCCGTGTTCGTCGACTGCGTCGACGACGGGAACATGGATCCGATCCAACTCCATCGGGCACTGAAGGACTCGATCGTGAGCGGAACGAAGCCTGCAGCAATCGTCCCGGTCGACCTGCTCGGACGGCCTGCCGACTACGGTCGGATCCTTCCGATCGCAGCCGAATTCGACGTTCCTGTGCTCGTCGATGCCGCGGAATCGCTGGGATCGCACTATGGGGACCAAGCCTGCGGCAGCCTCGGCGAGGCTGCGGTGGTGTCATTCAACGGCAACAAGATCATGACCACCTCGGGTGGAGGAGCTCTGCTCACGGACGATGTGAATCTTGCGGAATACGCCAGGTATCTGTCGACTCAGGCCAGGGAGCCTGTGGCGCATTACGAACACAGAGAGGTCGGCTTCAACTACCGTCTGAGTAATCTGCTTGCCGCACTCGGGCGGGCACAGCTGGCCCGACTCGAGGGGCTGGTCGAACGGCGTCGGGAGATCCGCGGCCGTTATCGCGACTCGATCGTCGCGGCGACTGACGGGGTCTCACTTTTCGGTGACGTCAACGAACACGGTGACAACGCTTGGTTGTCGGCGATCCTCGTCGATGAGAGTCGCACGGGTTTCAACGCCGGCGAACTCGCTGCATGGTTGGCCGAACACAACATTGAGACGCGGCCGCTGTGGAAGCCGATGCATCTGCAGCCGGTCTTCGCGGGGGCGCGGATGTACGGGGGAGATGTCTCCGAAAGGCTCTTCAGCACAGGACTGACGCTGCCGAGCGGATCATCGATGAACGAAGCAGATGTCGAGCGGGTCATCGCGACCATAGCGGCTTTCCTCCAAGCGCGAGTCGCATCAACCACCGGAGACGCCCCGCTGAGAAGTCTCGTGACTGAATGAGCCCCGCGATGACGGCAATGGGTGTCGAACTGCTGAGCCAGCAGTTCAAGGTCTACGCCCTGGGGGGGGGGGGGGGGGGAGACGGCATGGCGGGAGTGGATATCCGCACTCCCTCTGCGGACCTCCGCACGGCAAGGGTCGGAGTGAGTCGGGCGAATGTCTTCGAAGCTAGCGTGAAATCGAACTCGCTTCCAGACTTCGGTCACCGGCCGGGCACGGCGGTGTCGTTCTATGGGCTGCTACGAGGGAATCGCGTTCTTCGGCTCGGAACAGTCGCACGGAGACCATAGTCAAGGAGGGCACACACATGGAGAACACCGAGCGGGTCGAATCCGCGGTTGTGTATGCAAGTTGCAGGCGGACGGTCAAGAGCTGATGTCAGAAGAATTCAACGTTCTCACGGTGTGCACGGGTAATCTCTGCCGGTCGACTCTGGCAGAGCTCGTGCTTGCGCAGCGATTCGCCGAAGTCCGCGAAATCCGCGTTCATTCGGCCGGTACACGAGCGGCCCTGGGCCATCGGACACCGAAAGAAGTATGGGAGATCGCCGGGTTCATGGGGGTCATCGAAGGTCGGGCCGAACATGCTCGGCAAGTGGATGAAGATATGCTCGGGGCTGCTGATCTCGTGCTCACGATGACACGCGATCAAAGGCGTGAGGTCGTCGAACTCAACCCTCGAATCGTTCGCAGAACCTTCACAATACGAGAGCTTTCGAGTCTAGCGGCAGTCACCCGAGACGTGGACATTATGGCTGAAGGTGCAGTTTCTGCAACCGACAGAGCAACTCGCTTGCGTGCCGCAGTCGAAGCAGCTGGTCGGCGTCGGAGTCGGAGGCGGAATCTCAAACTTCCGGCGTACGACGATGTCGTGGACCCCTACGGCTGCTCTCGAGACATCTACGCACTTTCAGCCCTCCAGCTCGCCCCTGCCGTCGAAGGGGTATCGGTTCTCTTCCAAAGAGCGCTGAACCTCGGTCAGGGGGAGTGATGTCGGAAGGCAGACGACAGCGAGCAGTGACGAGCACTCGACGTGTGCACACATCGTACGGACAGTCCCCTTATGACAACGTGAAACGGACGGCCGATATCTGCTGCAGCATGGTCGGGCTCATCTTAGTATCGCCGCTGATCGCCGGAGTGGCCCTTGTCGTTCTGGCAGTGCACGGTCGACCGGTGCTCTTCCGGCAGCCTCGGCCAGGGCTGGGTGGAAAGGTCTTCGACATTCTGAAGTTCCGGACCATGGTGGAGCCCGACGAAGTGCGTGTGACTGACGGACAGCGCCTGACGCGACTCGGTCGTTTCCTACGCGCTTCGAGTCTCGACGAGCTCCCCTCGCTGTGGAACGTCGTGCGCGGTGATATGAGCTTTGTCGGTCCGCGACCTTTGATTATTGAATATCTCGATCTCTATACGCCTGAGCAAGCTCGACGGCATGAGGTTCGTCCTGGCATCACCGGATTGGCTCAAGTCAAGGGTCGTAATGATCTTGAGTGGGCAGACCGTTTCCGCCTTGACGTGGACTACGTCGACGGCAGATGTCTGCGACTCGATTTCTCCATCCTTCTGCAGACGGTGCGAACAGTCGTCGGTCGGCGGGGAATCAGCAAACACGGTCACGACACGATGCCGGTTTTCACTGGACGGGAGAACTCCAGTGATGTCAATCAGTGAGGGGCAGAGGGGCACGAAGCTTGCCGCCGCAGTTTTGGTGGCGGCCCAGATCTTGGCTGCCGGTGGTGCAGTCGCAGTCAATCTGCTGGCCGCTGTCGTATTGAGCCCGGCGGGGCGCGGGGACCTGGCTTTTGCACTGCAATTGGCATACTTCATTTCCGTGTTCGCAGTCATGGGACTCGAACGACCCTTCATCGCTTCGCGTTCTGGAGGATTCGGCACCGAATATCGTGTCTTTGCACGAATGGTGGCGCCCGGCACTCTCTGCGTGCTGCCCATCGCCTTCGTCGCAGCCGCGCTGTCACCGTTCAGCACCAGATGGATGTGGATGGGTGTAATCGCGGTTGCCGCCTATGTTGCGCTCAATTCATTGGTGCATGCTCTGCGCGTTGCCTATGTCTGCAGCCGTGAGTGGAAATGGTTTGCCTTCAATGCGATCGCCACCCAACTGATCATCGTCGTCGGAGCGGTATTGCTGGTGCTGATCGGTGTAAATGACCCGGTAGTGTGGATGTGGGCCTATGCGGCCTCCGCGATACCGACAGCGGTCCTCCTGTTTGTCGCACCCCGCCCTTCGAAGCACTTGGAACCCACCCGAACTGAGAAGCGGGGACTCCGCCGGCGGGGCTGGGTGCTGCTCCCATCCGAATTCAGCAACTCTGCCATGCTCCGATCCGATCGTCTGCTTCTGCCGATCTTGAGTAGTTCGGCCGCACTCGGCCTCTATGTCACTGTTGCCACTGTTCTCGAGATGGCCACCTGGCCAGTGCAACAGTGGGTTGATGCTTCATTGCGGAATTGGTCGCAGGGCTTCTCTTCCCATTCTTTCCCGGTGGTGCGAATAGTCGCCCGAAGCGTTCTGTTGCTGGTAGCTTCTGCCACAGTACTAGCAGCCGCAGCATACGCCATGATCGCTATTGTTCTGCCGGACTCATATGCGCCAGCGGCGGCCGCTATCATCCCATTGGCTGTATCCGCCGTCATCTTCGGAGTAACACGCGTTCAACAGGGCCTCCTCATCGCTGCGGACTCCCCGGGAACGGTGTCGGTCGTCGAAATCATCGGCACCGTGGCTTCGCTCATTGCATACATCACCCTGATTCCGCATTACGGAATGTTCGGCGCGGCCTACGGGTCCATCATCGGTTATGCCGTCTGTGCCGCTGCTGGTGCCTACACACTCGCACGGGTGGTCAGGCACAAAGCAAGGCGGCCGCATGCAGATGAGCTGGGTGATGCCGAAGCCGACGGTGGCACGGACCTGTCAGACATCGCACCGACGGCAGCAATGCCTGCGGGAACTGACGTCGACCTCATAAACCGATATCCGGACCAGACAAGGAAGTGAAGTCATGGACGTATTGATGATCGCCCATTACACAGCAGCTGGACGGCTGCCGAACGATCGCTTCGATAGTTTGGCGAGCATTCTTGCTCGCCGAGGTGCAGAAGTCGAGCTGGTCACGTCCTCGTTCCAGCACGCGTTCAAGACACAACGCGACACTTCGGTGGAACGGAACCCGTTGTACTCGACCACCTATGTGCATGAACCGCCGTATCGGAGCAACGTCTCTGCCAGTCGTCTGCGCAGCCACCGAGCCCTCGGCAGGAACCTTGCTGAATACCTGCGACAGAGGAAGGTCCCGGACATCATCTATTGCTCCATGCCCTCTCTCGAAGTGGCGCATGCCGCAGCCGAATTCGCGGAGAAGAACGATGTGAGATTTATCCTCGATGTGCAGGACCTATGGCCAGAGGCCTTTGAAATGGTTTTGCGACCACGCTGGATGGTGCGCCAGGCTCTGATCCCCATCCGTAGGCGTGCCGAGGCGATCTACCGAGCTGCGGATGCAGTAGTGACCGTCTCTGAAACCTATTCAGAACGAGTGAGTTCGGCACGCAGGGACGGGTCGACTGTATTCACCGTCTACCTCGGGTCGGATCTGACGAAATTCGACACCTATCCGGTTCTGCGTCCTTCCCGGGCAGGAATCGCCGAACTCGCATATATCGGAACTCTCGGACACAGCTACGACTTGCCTTCGGTATTCGGGGCTCTTCGCGAACTGAGAGCGGAAGGCGTTCACATGCGCCTGCACGTGATGGGCACAGGGCCGTTTGAAGATCGTTGGCGTAGAGAAGCAAGGGATCTGGATGAGGAAGTGGTGTTCTACGGCAAGCTCGAATACCCGGAGATGGTCTCTCGTCTGCGGGGCTGCGATATCGCCATCAATCCCATAGTTGCGAACTCAGCGGCCAGCATCATCAACAAGGTCTGCGATTATGCAGCCGCAGGACTGCCCGTAGTCAACTCTCAGCAGTGTGCTGAGTACCAAGATCTTCTCACCGAGTATGAAGCGGGAATCAATTGCGAATCGACTCCGGCCGCATTCGCAGAGGCCCTCAAGAAGATGGCCAATGACCGTCGAATAGCAGAACGCGGCCTCGGATCCAGACGAATGGCCGAAGATCATTTCGACCGTTCAGTGACATACGAACGACTCAGCGGGGTGGTCCTCGATGCACACTGATCGTGGATGGTCACCGGGTGGACATACCCAACGGCATGGGCGATGCCGACCGCTCCCTTCTTGCACCCCTCAGCCAACCACACATTGCCGCGCAGGAAGTGAACGATCATGATTGTTCAGCACTATTTGACGATCCTCCGCGAACGGTGGGTCTACGCATTGTCGACCTTCTTCGTCGTGATAGCTGCGGTTGCAGGGGTCACGGCGTTGCAGACCCCTGTGTATGAGTCGTCTGCAAACGTCTTCGTACGTACCGATCCCGGCAATTCTGTCACCGACCGTTCGGCCGCGGCTGACTATGCCCGGCAGCAGATCGACACCTATGCGGACCTAGTCACTACTCCTATTGTGCTTGATCCCGCCATCAGGTCCCTCGACTTGGATACCGACGCCGAACAGCTCGCTGGCAGGGTCTCAGCAGATGTCCCCGAAGACACTCTTCTCATCTCGATCACCGCGCGAGCGGGTGGTTCCGAAACGTCGGCGAAACTTGCGAATGCGGTGGCCGAAAGCCTGCAAGAACAGGTCGCAGATCTCGAAACCACCAGCGGAAAGGCGACAGTTCAACTGACGGTGGTCACTCCGGCCACGGCGCCTAGAGTGCCGTCCGCGCCAAACCTCACACAGAACTTCGTGCTCGGCCTGATCGCCGCGATACTCGCAGGGATGTTGGCGGCTGTGCTCAGAGATCGGCTGGACAACAAGGTGCGCAAAGCAGATGACATTGAGCAGCTGACCGACGCTGCGGTGATCGGCACCGTCCCGCTGATAACTGCAGGAGAGAACCGTGTCTTCGTTTCAGAGCACGGATCGCAGAACGTTCAGGCTGAACCATATCGGGAGCTACGGTCGAATCTCCGCTTCCTCGAGCCGCGGGGCAGGAGCCGATCGCTGCTCGTGACGTCTTCCGTGAAAGGCGAAGGAAAATCGGTGACCGCGATCAACCTCGCTTCCGCCCTCGCCCGCGGCGGGGACCGCGTGCTTCTAGTCGACGCTGACCTACGCGATCCCTCGGTGCATCGGTATCTCGGAATAGAAGGGGGTGCGGGCTTGTCGACAGTGCTGATCGGGGATACTGAGTTGAAAGACGTCGTCCAACCTATGGAGCTCTCCAATCTCGCCGTTCTTGCGAGCGGGCCAATACCCCCGAACCCAGCTGAACTGCTGGACAGTGAGCAGATGACGGTATTCGTCGAAGAAGCCACCAAGCAGTACGACGCCGTTGTCTTGGACTCTGCGCCAGTGCTTGCTGCGACGGACGCAATAGCGATGGCCACTCGAGTGTCTGGAACCGTCTTCGTCGCACGCAACGGGGTTGTACGTCGAACGCAGGTCACTCAGGCGCTGCGAAAGATCCAACTCGTGCAGGCCCGCCTTCTCGGAATAGTGCTCAATGGGATACCCCGGACCACAGGCACAACATATTCGCAGAGCTATGGCAGCAGCTATGCCGCGCGTTCGACTCGGAAAGATCCCGGTACTTTGGCGCACAGCGCAGAGCAGGAAACCAACTGTTCGAACCAGCTGGCGCTCCGGCAGACGGCGACTCCTCCTGAATCCGACAGTGAGATCCTCCTCTCAGCTTCTGATAGCGCTCTCCGTCCGGATCTTCGTCGTAGATCTGTGTTCCCTGGGGAGTGGGCGATCAGCAATGATTGAGCTCCTGCAAAGAGGCCTAACCGCACAAAGTGGTGAATTGCCCAGGAAGTTTGAGAATCCTGTTCTGCGCGCGATCATGATTTCGGTCAGCCCTGCAGAAGGTGAATGATTGTGCCACTGTCTGCCCGTCCTCAGCAGAACCCGCCCGGGTCCCGGACAGGTGCCCTCAAGGACCCCGCTCATTCTCCGATCTTCGCGGCATCGCTGACTGCAATCTGTGCACTGGTCGTCGTCACTGCTCGCATATGGTTCTCTACGGAAGTCGACGCAGTCGCGTCTTCAAGCGGGGTCATCGCCGCAATTTCGTTTGCCCACGGCATGACACTTTTCGTCATACTCGGTCGTGATCGGATCACCATGCCGGGACTGTTTATGGCATCGAGTGCAGCAATAGTCGGAGTAAGCGGATTGCTCGTCATCCCAGATCCGTCTTTCATCGTCGGCTCCCACCCTGAGGCCTCCCTCAATACGGCCCTATTCTGCAGTACGCTTACGCAGGTCGGGATCGGACTTTTCTGCCTGAGAACCGATACGACTGGACGTCCGGATGAGGTGGTGCTGCCGATCCACTGCGTCCGGTGGGCCCTCGGCGCGGGATTCGTGACTCTCACGGCCACAGTTTTTCTCGGAGATCGGCTGGGCGTGCTGTCGGACGGATTCGGGTCCTCGGCAATCTTGCTCATCTGCATTGCGATGCTGCTCAGCCCGCGCGGTCTGAAGAACCCCTGGAATAACGTGACCATTGCAGGTGCACTTCTGGTGTATCCGACTACAATCATCTCCGGGACCGGACGGCTGCGGGCCATTGCGCTCATTTTGGCCGCTGTCTACATCTTGTTTCTCCGGTACGGCCGTCAATGGCTGAAGGTCGTCGGGGTCTTCCTCGCCCCGCTGATTCTTGCGGTGTTGGGCGTATGGCGTAGGGAATACGAAACCTCATTGAGCGGCGAGCACGGGAGCGACACTGGCCTCTCGTCCATGTTCGTCGGCATCGGCAACTTCGGGTCTCTGATACATGACTTCGACCTCGGAGGCCTCCCGACTCTCGGAGCATCGCTTCTGTCACCGTTGCGGGCAGCTCTGCCCGATGGTCTTGCACCGGACTGGATACCCGACGCTATCGGCTATCAGCTAGCTGCTCTGACCGACCCGCAACTGTACGGTACTGGCTTCTCCACGGTAGCAACCGTCTATGGCGATCTCTGGTGGAATTTCGGAGTGCTGGGTTTGGTGATCGGGGTCCCGCTTCTCGCCGTGATGCTCGATCGCATCGACTCATGGACTATCCGCAGCTACCGACGTTCGGTCAAGGGGCCACGCGACCTTCTGTTCCTGGTATTCTTCGCAGCCCTATTGGGTGGAGTCGGGGACATAGTCTGGTCCGGATTCCACACATGGATCGTGCGAATGTACGCACGAATTGCAGCACTCATCGTCCTGTGGCTGCTCACCTTCTACGTTCCGCGGCGAATAATTCCTCAATTCGTCTCCTTCCAGCAGGGGGAGGAGAATCCACTTGCTGACAGAGAAGAGTCATCCGTGAAGAAGATTCGACCTCGCAGGGGTGGAACGCCATCGGGGCCAGAGACGTGGGGCATTCGCCGGAAATTCTGGAACCACAGCTCACTTACGGCACCCGAGGACTATGCCGAGTCTGCAGAGCCGCATCGGGCAGAACGATACCCGCGACTTTATACATCCGCTTCTGCCGATTCCCTCGGCGGCCGACGCCGTCGAAAGGTCCAATATGTGAAATTCTCAACCGTCGCGGGACCGCGATGACTGTCGATCGCGGCCCGACTTCGGCTGAAAAGAGCAATGTGTATGTGAGTCGACACTTGGTGCTGTATTCGTACCAAGCCAGTACTGCCTGTTTCGCTACAGTGATCCGAGTGGTCAGTGTGAATGTCGAAACGCACGCGAAGGAGGATCTCGGATGAAGAAGTCGAACGGGCTGAAGGTTGTCATCGCCTCTGCCGCACATCGGGCACATTATGTGGAGTGGTTCAAGGCGGCCTTGCGATCCGAGGGAATCTACGGCGAAGTCATCGCGTTCGAATATCGAGATACGGCCCCGACCCTGTCAATGGCAGACCGTGGCGTGGTGGTGCCAGCATACAACTCTCCTGAGTATCGCAATGAGGTAGTGAGTTGGGTCCGGAGGGAATCACCCGACCTGTTTATCTCAGTCAATGACTACGAGCTTCAGGTGTTGGCCGGTGGCCTGGCAGAAGAGCTGCGCGAGGGCGGTTGCACAGTCGCAGCACTCGACGCCGATGCGCAGAATATTGTCCTCGACAAACATCAGATGGCTGCGAGGCTGCGTGATCGAGGACTTCCCACACCTGCAACCTGGCTCGGCAGTGAGACTGACATGGCGAAGGCAGCGAACTCGGATGGCAGATTCATCGTCAAACATCGTTTCGGAAGCGGATCAGACGGTGTTCGCACTGCCACCGATGAAACTCTGCAGGCAATGGTCATGGAATCGGCGAAAGCGGCAAGAGACGCCGGCGGAAAGCCGACAACTCTCGGCGAGGACGCAGTCATCATCCAGACCCTCTTGCCTGGAGCGGAGTTCGGCGTCGATGGAGTGTTCTCCCTCGATGGAACTGGTGGTCTGAATGGGGCACTCGCGCGGCGTAAAGACCGGATGAGAGGAGGGGATACTGATGTCGCCACAACAGTCGCGGCGAATGGCTTCACCCAGGTACTGGTCGAACTCGGAGATCTCCTCAAACCAGTGGGTCCGATTGACGTCGACTTCAAAGAAGACACCGAAGGCTCACCGCAGGTCATCGATATCAATCCGAGATTCGGTGGGGGGTACCCGTTCTGCCACCTTGCGGGAGCGGATGTTCCCGCCTATATAGTCCGTGAATTGGCAGGACTGGCCGATGTTCGATCTCTGTTGGACTATGAAGTCGGGGTGACAACGGCGAGAAGAGATGAATTCTCCGTTCTACGGGCCAGCGCCAGCGAACGGCCAGCACGAGCCTCCGAGGAGATTCAGGGCCATGCCTGAGGTTCTGTCATGAACCGGCTGCGACCGAAGCGGATACCGACGTCGTGGCATCGAACCACGAATGTCCGTTCAGATAGTCGTCGACTGTGCCCCTCCGTCTCACCAATTTCAGAGAATCGTTGTTCCGGACGAAGACAGCTGGAGGGAATTCGATGAAGGAAGACTGGTAGGACATCGTGTAGGCGCCAACTCGGTAGAATACGATCCGGTCACCTTCCGACAACTGCGGTGCGTCTTTCACGACTGTCAGACGATCGTCCTCCATGCAGGTGAAGCCACAGATCACCTGTTCGGGAATCGATTCCTCAGCAGCGGAGTGTATTCGCACATCGAACTCCCTCTGCCTCCGAAATAGAGGATCGATATTGGTGCGGCTGGCATCAGTGACAACGTACCGGAGATCTCCGACGTCTTTGACGTCGACTACTTGTGAATGGAATTCCACAGGTACTGCAATCAGCGAACCGCCCGGTTCGACGATCAATTGAGTTCTATCGATGTCGACCGTTTCCTCGAGTCCTCTGCGAATGGTCGACACATATTGGTCAAATGTCGGAGTTCCGGCAGGACTGCCGAAGAATCCGCCACCGATGTCGATCCAATCGAGATCGAGGTCGAATTCAGAGATGAGCTCGGCAGCGAGTTCTGCCGACGCCTTATAGACACCCAAACTCTGTGTGAGCGAGTTCCGATGCATATGGAGACCGGCCACCTCCACCCCTGCCGACTTCAGTGTGGACATCGCTGCGCCGAGTTCACCGTTCTCCGCATTGAACCCGAAACGACTGTGCTGTCCTGACGTGGTGCTTTCCCCGGGACATCTCTCTTCGAGATTCCAATTGACTCGCAATCCCACTGAAAGCGCCAGCTCGGGCTGCTCCTCTGCAAACTCGGCGGCCCAACTGACCTCTCGTTTTGAATCCAGGTTGACGACTGACCCGTGGGCGAGTGCTTGGCGCAATCGCTGCCGGCTCTTGACCGGGCCGTTGAATACTATGCGATCCGGGCGGTATCCCACGGACAGTGCAAGTTGGTACTCGGCATCCGATACCACTTCTGCCCAGACGCCTTGCGTATTCATGAAAGACAAAAGCCATGGCAGTGCATTCGTCTTGAATGAATATGACAGAACTGAATTCGGCCAGTGATTCAAAAGTGCTTGACGAAATCTATCGATGAATTCTTCGAGGGTCGATGAGTCCAGGACAAAAGCCGGCGTTTGGGGCTCGTGCTGCCGGGTCCCATGCTGCGCCACTTCAATCACTCTCTTCTGTATCTCAATTCGTGTATTCAAGTAGTCTACGTAGAGCAACTGGGGTGCGGGTGCGTTCCACTGAATGTTGCGGAGAACCGCAAACTGTAATCGGGCTGTCCGATGGTAGAAATAGAATCAAGCTAACTCAGGCAGATCTGATTCTCAGTTTCGCAGTAATCTCCTGGGTCCTGATGTGTAAATCATGTAGTTCATGAATTCGGCCTGAGCGAATTCTATCCGTACAGAGATCGTTTGATGTGATCGATGAGCGTGCTGATAAGTGTGGTCTCATTCGCAGTTGGAACGGAAGCTGACTTCTGTCCGTATCCGACTGAAGGAGCAGCCGACTGCACCTCCGCCACCTTCAAACCGGCGAGACTCGGTCCAGCTCGAGGAGGACAGTGTGACAGTGAAGCCAGAGACGATCGTCATCAGCTCAGCTGGGAGACGTTTGTATCTCATTGACTGGTTTCGAGAGGCTTTCGAAGCTCTTGGTATTGAAGGGCGAGTGATCATTGCCGAAAACGATCCGACTAGCTCCTCCGCTTCCTACGGCGACGTCGGCCGGTGTCTGCCGAAATACGATGATCCGGACTATGGTCCAGAGCTTATGCGCCTGGTTGCCGAATTCGACGCCAAAATCTTCGTTTCGGCGAATGATTACGAACTCATGCATGTTCATGTGAATAGCGGACTTGCGAACTCACTTCGGGAGAGTGGCGTGCTGGTGCCGGGAGTATCGGCGGCATGGCAGGCCGGCTGCGCAGACAAGCTGCAGATGGCAAAAATGCTCGGTGCCATTGAGGTTCCGACACCGGCGACAGTCAGCGGCGCGGATGAACAAGGCATTGATGGGCTGAGTGCTCAGACCGACGAGCTCGTCGTCAAGCACAGATTCGGCAGCGGGTCCTCGGGCTTGCGGGTGGTCTCAACGGATCAAGTCCGACAGGCAGTGACAGAAGCTGCGCTTTCAGCCCCGGCAGCCAGTGGGCATCCGGGAACCCGGGATGATGTTGTAGTGCAGCCGAAGCTCCCGGGAACTGAATATGGTGTGGACATCATTGGGAGCCTCACAGACAGCGGAATGCTCAGCGGTGTGCTAGCGCGCCGCAAAGTTCGCATGAGGGCTGGAGAGACGGATAAGGCTGTGACTGTCGACGCCGCACCCTTCACTCGAATCTCTGAGCAGATTGCCGGAGCTTCAGATCTGACAGGGCTCATCGACGTTGACGTGTTCGTTGATGATTTCGGCGAGAGATTCGTGATCGACATCAACCCTCGTTTCGGTGGTGGATATCCGTTCGTCCACCTTGCTGGTGCAGATGTGCCTCTCTACTATCTTGCGCAGGCCCTTGGGGTTGACATCGGTGACAGCTGGAGTCGGTACGAACTGGACGTCGTCTCTGCAAAATATGAGAGCATCCGCGTCACGGGCTGACGAAGAGGTCCCAAGCGTGAGCTCGGTGAGGTTGAGATGACGTCGCTCTCAGCTGCCGGCTTTCATGCCCCGATGCGAGTATTCGCCGAGGCGGGTGACGAGGCCGCGCATCTTCTGCGTGGCATCCGATTGGGCTAGGTCCCGCAGCATCAGCAGGGAAGAGAATGCGGTGTAGATTCGCGGCCGCAGCGGCAGATCCCAGACGCCGATGTATTCGTGCGCGTCGGCTCCCATACCTGCCTTGAAGTGAATCAGGCCCGCAGTCGGAACATCGGGGTCCAAGGTATCTTGGACCCCGCCGATATCGATGACTTCGACTCCGTCTGCGACGGCACGTCGGATGATCTCCCAATAGAGGGCATTCGACGGCCTCACCTCGGGCCGAAGCGTGCTCGTTGCAGCAAAGATGCCCTGCACCCTTCGGCCGATCTGCGCTGTGGCCTCAGCAGCGAGCACGTCGCCATTGTGTGTGGCGACATCGAACGTGATTCGACCAGGGAAGTCTACGGCCAAGGTCGTCAGGACTGACTCGATGTAGCTTCGAGGCTTTGCATTGAAGTGGTTGCGGTCGGCTGTCTCCGCCAATATTCTGAGGACTTCATCGAGATCTGCCAGTTCGCCGGTCTGCGCTTGCACTCCCGCGCGTTCGGCCTTGCGGATATTTTTTCGCCACGTCTTCGACATTCGTGACGAGACGGCCTGCTCTGAGCCGCCTTCCAGCGAAAGATGGAAATTAAACCTGGGCTGGCTGGCTTCGGCTTCCTTGTTGTCGCGGACTTCCTTCCAACCGAGTCGTGACAACTGTCGCGCGATGTTACTTCCGACAGGATTGGTTTCGTCGGGGGCGAGATCGTCGAATCGTACGACGCCGGGATCCGTGAGACCCTTCTTCACAGTGTCGGCATGCCAGCTTCGCAGCTTCAATGGCGGAGCAATCCTGACGGCGAAGATTTGCTTCGCGCGAAGATGAGAAGTCAGGGCCTGCAGTTGCCCAAGCGCATCCGGGGCGGCCCAGTCGATAAGTGGGCCCTGCGGAATATATGCAAATCGGAGCCGAGTCCCAGGCAGACTCTTGTACTTGACGAGCGTTGCAGCGACCAGTGCTCCGGTGCTGTCTCGGATACCCAATACCTCATAATCCCAGATCTGGCTGCGTGCGTTCCCCCATTGCGGAGTCTGCTGGTAGCTTGCGGTCCCAAAGTTTTCGAGGAACCGCTGATACTCGGCGCTTTCAATGCTTTCAACAGTATGCATGGAATCAGAGTAGGGATGTGGGGAAGGGGGCAACCGTAGATCGCGATGCAGCTTTCGTGCATCCGCACTCCAATGGCGGATGACCGCATATCGTTCCGGTTGGTCGACAATTGCCGACGAATGGCAGGCACATTGGGAGTCCTGACAGGCCAGCAAGTTGCGTGCTGGTTGTCCACATGATGACAGCCGGACGTAAGAGGGGAGCTCACGTGTACGTCGACGAGCGTGACGCGGGTGTGATCCGCCGAGATGAAGGATGGGCGACCATGAGCTCGAACGCTGAAGGGGCGGCGCAAGATCCTCGCCTCAGCCTGGGCGACTTCATCGTCGAGCTCGAAGTCTCGGGAGCCGGCCCGGCAGATACCGAGCTCTGCCACCGGCTCTGGACGGAATGCGCCGGCCGTGCTCGATTCGCCGAGGCGGTCCTCCGTGCCGCTGCTGCCGCGGGGGTTTCCGTAGATCCCGAATCAACTGCTTTCGCTGATTGGGTCGTCGAACTCTGTCCGCGACTGTCCCTTGCATTGGGCTCCGGTGACACAGCGGCAGCTTCTGTGCTTGCTCAGCTCAGTGCTGTGTCAGAGACGACCGCTGTTCGGGCGCTGACCGCCGTGGCCGATGACCTCCTCGGCGGAATTGGGATCCACGATCCCGAAGGGGTGCTGATCCGACTCCGCTCCAGCGGGATACTCACTCGCCTTGAAGATTCGACGCGGGGGACGCTGCTGAAGGTTCCGACTCTCATCGCGGCCAAGCTGCGACACGACCTCAGGGCCGAAGTCAGTGCTGAACCGGTGGTCGCTTCACTGCTCGATGTGCTCGTCGACCATATGGAATCCGCGGGTCTGGTCGAGCCCGAGCTCCTCAGCGACGTGCTGCTTCTGGCCAGGCACGGCGGCCATTGGTCCCAGCTCCAGCGGGTGTGCGAGGCAGTGGGCATGCCGATGTTCCTGCTCACTCCGCGGACCTCCTGCACTGTTCTCCGAGTTCTGCCGCTCAAGGCGCGCACCGGCCGACCCGGCCTTGCGTTCTTCGGATCTCTCGCCGAAGACATCACGGCCGATGCCGTTGATGACACCCCGGCTCGGATTCGGGCCGCCGCGATCAGATATACCGGCCCGGGAATGCTGAGGTCACGACTACTGGGGAAATTCGGCGATTCGGAATTTAACGTGGAAGAGGAAGGAGCGCTTCCGGGTGCGATGCTGGTCGATGTCATCGGCACTGTCCGGCAGCTGATCGAGCTCGCCGATGCCGGGCGTCACGGCGAAGCTGCGGAACTGGGCATTCGCGCCTCAGCAGAGATGCGCAGTGCGCGTGCACGATCCGTCGTGCGTCTCCTCACCGCGATCGCACTTCACCACGCAGCTGAACCTCGGCGGGCTCTGTCCGTGCTCAACGAAATCGAGGGCCCCGCCCGAGCCGGTCACGTGGACGGTGACTTTCTTCTGCCGTCGATCATCGCTTGGACCGCCCTCATCGCAGCGGTCAGTGGTGACCATGAGCGGGCCGATGCGCACCTGGCGGAGTCCGATGCCCCATCGGGGATCAGCCGCGCGGGTTCCGAAGCGGATCCGGCAGCCGCATCTTCGGATGCGCCCCCAACCGTCATCATCGATGAACTGGTGACTCCGCCCCTGCGCATCGCCTCGGCTCTCAGGGCTCTGGACCGACTCGATCTTGAGCGGGCCGAGGCAGAGTTCGGCGCCCTCTCCGCCTACCCTGAGATGCGGACGCTGTGGGTCTATCTGCCCCTCATCGCCCGGACCTTGGCGGTGCTGTCCGCGGAAGCGGAATCCGGTCTGCTGTTCGTCAACGATGATGCGGAGCGATTCCAGGACAGCGGTGTCCTGTCAGACGCGGAGAAGGACCTGATCGCACTTGGGCGCAGCACGGTCTTCATTGCTCTGGGGCAGCTGCGGTGGGCCGAGATCGACCGCGATCGGCTCTCTCCCGCCTGCGACGGCCGTATTGTTCTCGACGTTCGTTCGAAGCTCGTCGCCGGTCGAAACGATGAGGCGATCTCATGCGCAGATACCTGGTTCTATCACCACTCGCTGAGCCCGCGCAGCCGGGCTGAGCTCGTCGCCATCAGAGCAGCAGCCAAGCTGCGCACTGGGGACGAGGCTGGAGCGCAGAGTGATTTCAGGATGGCTGTAAGTCTCTCGACCTGGGTGAGCTCGCTGCTGCCGCTTGCACTTCTGCCGCTGCCCGATCGCAGTCGGCTCATCGACCTCACAACTGACTCGCCTGTATGGGCGGAAGCTGCGAACGAGTTCTCCGCGACCTTCGATTCGCCTGCGAAGCTTGTGGAGCGGCTGCGCAGTATCGGCCCGGTTTCTGTGGACATAGCAGAAACGCCACAGCTCAATGCCGGCGAAGCCCAACTCATCGATTTTCTGGCACGGGGCCTGTCCGTCGCTGAGATCGCTGAGGAACTCAATCAGGTGACGGGCACAGTGAAGAACCGTCTCTCTGCCCTCTACCGCAAATTCGGAGTCTCGAACCGGGCGGACGTGCTCATCCGGGCCCGATCCTTCGGTTACCTCGCCTAGCGGCACAACCGCATAACCCGGCGCGCAATCACGACCGAGCGGATATCCAAAGCCGCTCACGAAGCAGGGAAGAGGCCATCGCCGAGGGTCCCCAACGCCATCGCCGAGGCGAATCCCTCACGCCGTCACGAGATCCCGTCTACGGAACCCGACCATGCCAGCTCCGACGAGGACGACCGTGATCGCCAGGAACGTCAGCACCGCCTCGGCGGAGATGTCCTCGGCCGGGTACTGACCGATGTGGTTGAACACGGAGAGGTCGAGGACGGCATCGTCGAGCTGGAGGAGCCCGCCGAACAGAGCGAGCACCGCGGAACCGGCGAAGACGATCCAGGTCAGACCCAGCAGTCGCGGCGCGAATCCGTACAGCAGGCAGGCGAGGCCGATCAGCACCCACACGGCGGCCGACTGCACGAGATGGCCGAGCACCGTCGGGCCCAGCAGGTCCCAATCGTCCAGCGAGGCGGCCGCGCCGATGCCCTCACCGATACCGGCCAGCAGCATCAGCCAGCCGGATCCGAGCAGCGTCACCGTCACCCAGGAAGCCATCCACCCGCCCCGTGAGACCGCGGTCGCGAGGACGGGCTCGGTGTGGAAGTCCTGTTCCTCGGAGCGCAGTCCTCCGACGGTGATGAGCGCGAAGGCGGCGACGATCATGGCCATGTAGAGCGCCATATAGCCGAGATAGCCGTCGACGATTCCCCGCGGTCCGCCCATGAGCTGCGTGATCTGTTCGGGCATGCCGTCGGCGCCCTCGGCCATCGCTCCGGCGAAGGATCCGAAGATCGCAGCCATGACGAGGATCCCCAGCGACCACCAGATCAGCGTCGAACGCTGCAGGCGGAAGGCGAGTCCGAACGCGGTCGACAGGCCACGACCTGCGTGAGCCCGTCCGGGCCGCTCCGCAGTGATGCCCGCGCCGAGGTCGCGGCGCGACTGCACGGCCAGACCGATGACCAGGAGGACGACGAGGGCGGCGACTGAATACAGCAGCGGCCACCAGCGGTCGAGAGTGAACGGAGCCGTCTGCTGAGACCATCCCAGAGGAGACAGCCAGGACAGCCAGTCGAGGTCGCCGCCGGCGACGGCGGACATGTCACCGAGCCCGCGGACGACGAAGCTCAGCGCCAGCACGGCTCCGGCCATTCCCGAGGCCGCCCGCGAGAACCCCGTCAGCTGCACCGTCACGGACGTGACCCCGACGAATACACAGCCGACCGCCGTCATCCCGGCGCCGAAGAGCAGACTCGAGGTCGCCGGGTCGGGGTCGGCCTCCGAGAACTGAAGCGCCGCGGCCATGAGCGCCCCTGCCACGACGTTCATGATCACCGTGAGGATGACCGCAGCGAACAGCTGGGCATGTCGTCCCGTGACATTCGCTCGGATGAGCTCAGCCCTGCCCGTCTGCTCCTCGGCGCGGGTGTGACGGGTGACGGTGGTGATCGACATCAGGCCGATGCCGATCATGAGGAACACGGCGTACATGCCGACGATGAATCGCGGCACCGTGATGTCATCGAGCCCGTAGCCGGGTCCGGTGATGAGTCCCATCACCGGATTCTTCGCGAACACGGTCATCGTCTGCAAGGTGTCCGCATCCATGACCAGGGCGATCGCATTCGCGAAGTAGGCCGTGAGCGCGGTCAGAGACAGCACCCAGATCGGCATTCGCAGCCGGTCGCGCCTGAGCATGAACAGCAGCAGGTGTCCCAACCCGGTGAGGCCACCCCCGCCGAGGCGGCCGTCGGCTCCGCGGGCACGGGCCCTTCGGTGCGCCTGACGTCGGTCGGCGGTCGCGTCCCCCGGGCCCGCCTCGGTCGATGCCAGCAGATTCATGATCCGACCTCCTTGCCGTAGTGGCGCAGCAGCAGCTGCTCGAGCGTCGGCGGCGTGGCCGTCAGCGACTCGACGTCGTGCTCGCCGAGGGTGCGCATGAGGTCCGGCAGGTGAGCGGCGTCGGCGCTGAAGTGCAGCTGCGCACCCTCGCGGACGAGATCGTGGACTCCGGCCATCCGAGTCAGAGCGGGGATGTCCCGCTCGACCTGAACGGTGATCGTCGTCCGCGACAGGTGGCGCAGATCCGACAGAGTACCGGTCTCGACGATGCGGCCGGCCCGGATGATCGAGATCCGGTCGGCCAGCGCCTCGACCTGGGCGAGGATGTGGCTCGAGAGCAGCACCGTGCGACCGTCCTCCTTCGCCTCGCGGATGCACTCCTGGAACACGGCCTCCATGAGCGGGTCGAGGCCCGCGGTCGGTTCGTCGAGCAGCAGGAGCTCGACATCCGAGGCCAGTGCGGAGATGAGCGCGACCTTCTGCCGATTGCCCTTCGAGTACGTCCGGCCCTTCTTTCTGGGGTCGAGGTCGAAGCGTTCGATGAGTTCGTCGCGCTTGCGGACATCGACTCCGCCGCGGAGCCGGGAGAACAGGTCGATCGCCTCACCGCCGGTCAGCCCCGGCCACAGCTCCACGTCCCCCGGGACGTAGGCGAGTCGCCGATGGAGTGGGACCGCATGCGACCACGGGTCCTCGCCGAGGAGGCGGATCCGTCCCGCATCGGCGCGGAGGATCCCCAGCAGGATGCGGATCGTCGTCGATTTGCCGGCACCGTTGGGGCCGAGGAAGCCGTGGACCTCCCCGCGGGCGACCTCGAGGTCGAGGCCGTCGAGGGCACGTGCGCGACCGAAGGATTTGACCACCTCGGCGAGGGTGATCGCGGGTGCCTCTTCCCCGGTCCGACGGCTGTGGGTCGTCGGAGCTGTCGTCGTTCTCATCGCTTCTCGTCTCCTTCGTCGGTGCGGTGTGCTGTCGGTGTCTCGGTGCGGTCGGGAGCCGCGGAGTCCGCGGATGCTGTGTCGGGGGCGGCGGTGATGACGCCGTGGAAGTAGAGGTCGTAGAGGTGGGGGGCGAGCCGGGACATCGTCTCGGGGAAGTCCGCGGTCCCCAGCGCCTTCTGCAGGCGGGATCCGAGGATCGACGGGGCCAGCGCGAGGGCGGCGATCGTCGCCGCCTGACCACGGACGTCGGTGTCGCTGGTGCGGAATTCGTAACCGGCGAAGCCGTGTCGGATATAGCCCTCGACGAGGTCGACGTAGTGATCGAAATAGCGCTGACCATGATCCGAGGGATCGAGCAGCGACTTGGTGAGGTAGTCGATGTTCAGCGACATGTCGCTGCTGGCGAAGATCTCTCGCACCGCCTCCGTCGCGTAGTCGGCATTGGCCGCCTTGGCGTCCGCGATCGCCGAGAAGACGAAGTCATCGCAGGCGCGGCGCAGTCCGTCCTTCGACCCGAAATGGTGGATGACGAGCCCGGGGGAGACGTCGGCGGCGGCGGCGATCGCACGGATCGTCGACTTCGCGAAACCACGTTCGGCGAAGGTCTCGATCGCAGCGGAGCGGATCCGGACCGCGGTCTCCGGGGACGAATTGGGTGATCGGTTCGCACGCGAATCCGAAGAGGTTGAACGCATGTTTAATATTAAACGCGTGTTCAATCATCGATGTCAATGATTCGGGCTCGGAAAGTTCATCCTCCACTATTTACATACAACCAGTCGGTTGTATGATTGGGTGTATGAAAGCCGTTCTCGACGACGAAGTCGATGCGCTGTTCCAGGCATTGGCCGACCGCACCCGGCGCGATATCGTGCGCCGAGTCACAGGAGAGGGACTTTCGGTGTCCGATCTGGCAGCCGGCTACGACATGAGCTTCGCCGCAGTGCAGAAGCACGTTGCTGTCCTCGAACGTGCAGGACTGGTGACGAAGCGCCGAGTCGGCAAACGGCAGATCGCCCACGCAGAGGTGGGTCCGCTTCGCACCATCAGGAGCATGCTCGCCGAACTCGAAGACCAGTGGGTCGAACGAGTGCAGAGAATCGACGACCTTCTGGCCGGGGACGAACAGGCCGGGTCGTGAGGAAAACCACCGCAATGCTTAAGGAGCAGCCATGCCGGTCATCGACACATTTCATGACGAAGAGACACTGACGCTGACGATCGTCGCCGAATTCGCGGCGCCGCTCGAACGAGTGTGGGAGGTCTACGCCGACCCCCGACAGCTCGAGCAGATCTGGGGACCTCCGACGTACCCGGCCACGGTCGTCGACCATTCGCTCGCACCCGGCGGCAGAGTCACGTACTACATGACGAGCCCGGAGGGCGAGAAGTTCTGCGGGCTGTGGGAGCTGACCGCCGTCGATCGTCCCACACGTTTGGAGTTCCGCGATTACTTCGCCGATGAGGACTTCACGGTTGTCGAGTCGATGCCCGGAAGCAGCTGCGTCTACCGCTTCGAGGCAACCGAGACCGGGACACGTGCCACCTATGAATCGGTCTTCGACTCGGTGGAGGGACTGCGCACCGTCCTGGAGATGGGTGTCATCGAAGGCTCGACCGGGGCGATCAACCAGATCGACGGGCTGCTGGCTCGCAGCGGAACCGTCAACCGTGCGAACTCGCAACCGAGCGAGCTCGCATAGGGCGATTCCGCGGGAGAGGAATGTTGATTCTCGCCGCTGAAATCAACATTCTTCTCCCTGAGAACGGCGCGCAAGTTCCGCATCAGGGTCGGGCTAAGCCTCCGCGCGGGCCTGCATGGAGTGGGCCGGGGTGTCCGGGCGGACGGGGATGATGAGCGCCAGACCGACCGCCAGAACGATGAGGATGCCCAGCGTTCCCGCCCGCTGGAAGCCGAAGATCGTGATCGCCAAGGCGAACATCGCCGGGCCGAGGAAGCTCACGGCCCGTCCGGTCGTGGCGTAGAGGCCGAAGTTCTCCCCGGCCGACTCCGGCGGAGTGATGCGGGCCAGGAACGACCGGCTCGACGCCTGCACCGGACCGACGCAGAAGCTCAAGATCAGGGCGCAGACCCAGAACACGGCCGCCTCGGCGCTGAAGAGGATCGGCAGCCCACCGGCGATGATGACGATGAGACCGGCGATGATGACGGGTTTCGGCCCGAGCCGATCGTCGAACCACCCGGCAATCATCGCACCGGCACCGGCGGCGACGTTCGCTGCCACACCGAGGATGATGATCTCCGAGGCGGAGAACCCATAACTGCCGGCGGCAAGGACGCCGGCGAAGGAGAAGATCGCGGCCAGACCGTCCCGGAAGACCGCCGAGGCGATGAAGAACCGCAGCGTCTGATGCTCGGTCGACCACATCCGGACCAGACGACGCACAAGGCCCGCATAATCGGAGACGAACGCGCGGATCGGGTGTCCGCCCGAGGTGCCCTTGACCTTCGCACCGGGAGCCGAGAACAGTGTGGGAAGCGCGAAGATCGCAAACCACACCGCCGCGAGGACAGCGACGATGCGGAACCTCAGTCCGTCGGCGTCGCTGGCGCCGAGGATGCCGACCTCGGGCTGGATGACCAGGACGAGGAGGACGACGAGAAGGACCAGCCCTCCGACGTAGCCCATGCCCCACCCGAATCCGGAGACCTTGCCGACATTGTCGGGGGTGGTGATGCGGACCATGATGCCGTTGTAGGACACCTCGGCGAATTCGAAGAACACGCTGCCCACGGCCAAGAGCAGCAGACCCAGCCAGAGATAGTCGGGGGAGTCGCGGACGAAGAACAGGCCGAACATCGTGAGCACGACGATTCCGGTGTGCACACCCAGCCACAGGCGATGCCGACCCCCGGCGTCGGCCCGAGTGCCGGCTGCCGGAGCGATGACGGCGATGACGAATCCGGCCGCGGCCATCGACCAGCCCAATGCCGAGGAGCCGGCTTCCTCGGTGGCGGCGACGGACTTCGTCAGGTACGGAGCGAACACGAAGGTGATGATCACGGCATTGAAGGACGCCGAACCCCAGTCCCACAGCGCCCAATTGAATATGCGCAGACGGGTTGCTGCTGGTGACGGCGGGGATGCGGGCATGGTGTCACTGTACTGAATCGCTGCCCGATCGGGACGAAAACTACGAAAATAGCAGGGTAAAGCTGAATGCGACGTTGAAGCAGTCCGTGAATTGCGGCAGAGTAGATAGACGGATCTGAACTCGAAGCGAAGGGCATTATGAGCGACCCCAACGCGGACGACGGCTCCGCGACCGGCCAGCAGGCCGGCGCGACCGCCGAGGCGGACTCGGCACCAACCACCGGTGCCGACGATACGACCGCCTCCACACCGTCCGAAACCGAACATTATCTCATCGGCGAACCCGACCCCGTAGCGCTTCATCTTCCGGAGAAGCTGCATATCGGCGAAGGCGACTCCGATGCGGAGATCACCGAGAAGCTGCGCCGCCAAGGCGTGCGCATCGGCAAGGGCATGATCGCCCCGGCCGTCTTCTGGCCGGCGCTGATCATCATCGTCGGAGTCGCCGCATTGGCGATTGCGCTCCCAACGTCGACCGGCGACGTGATCTCTGCGATGCAGGGCTGGGTCGTCGCCGACCTCGGCTGGTACTACATGCTGGTCGTCGGGCTGTTCGTCGTCTTCGCCATCGTCGTCGGATTCTCCAAGTACGGCAGAATTCGGCTGGGCAAGGATGGCGACCGACCGGAATTCAACATCTTCTCGTGGTTCGCGATGCTCTTCGCCGCGGGCATGGGCATCGGCCTCGTCTTCTACGGTGTCGCCGAACCGCTGACCTACGCGACGACCGGGGCGAAGCCGGGATGGCCCGACAGCGAGATCGACGACGCGAAGCTGGGCATGGCCCAGACCTTCGTCCACTGGGGTCTGCACCCGTGGGCGCTCTACGCAGTGCTCGGCATGGCACTGGCCTATGCGATCCACCGCCGTGGTCGCCCCCTGTCCATCCGCTGGGCCCTCGAACCGCTCCTGGGACGTTTCGTCAAGGGGTGGGCCGGTGACGTCATCGACGTCATCGCGATCTGCGGCACGGTCTTCGGCATCGCTACCTCTCTCGGGCTCGGCGTGCAGCAGATCTCGGCCGGACTCAAACACATCGGGGTCGTCGGCGAGTACGACAACATGTTCCTCGTCATCCTCATCGTCATCATCACCTTCCTCGCCACCGCCTCGGTGGTCTCGGGCGTGGGCGCCGGCATCAAGTGGCTGTCGAACATCAACCTCACGATGGCCGGCATCCTCCTCATCACGGTTCTCGTGCTCGGGCCGACCCTGTTCCTGTTCCAGAACTTCGTCGAGTCGATCGGCGTGTATCTGGCCAATGTCTTCGACATGACGTTCGACATCGGTGCCTACACCGGTGACGAAGGCGCGGAGTGGAACTCCTCCTGGACTCTGTTCTACTGGGGCTGGTGGATCTCCTGGGCACCCTTCGTCGGCGTCTTCATCGCCCGCATCTCGCGTGGCCGCACCGTGCGCGAATTCATCGCCGGTGTGCTCCTCGTGCCGTCGATCGTCGGCTTCTTCTGGTTCTCCGTGATGGGCGGCACCGGCATCCACCGTCAGATCTTCGGCGCCGGCGACCTCGTCGACCCGGAGGAAGGCGTCGTGGCCGAACGTGTCCTCTTTGACGTGCTCGGAGACCTGCCGCTGGGTGCGGTGCTGTCGGTCATCGCCATCATCCTCGTGGCGATCTTCTTCATCACCTCGTCGGATTCGGGTTCGCTCGTCGTCGACATGCTCGCCTCGGGCGGCCACCCGAACCCGCCGCTGTGGTCGCGTGTCCTCTGGGCGCTGATGGAGGGTGCGCTGGCGATCGGTCTGCTCATCGCCGGTGGGCTCGGAGCGCTGCAGGCCGGGTCGCTGCTCACGGCGCTGCCGTTCAGCATCATCCTCGTCCTCGTCTGCGTGTCCACGCTCAAGGCCTTCGGCAAGGAGGCGCAGCGGACGGCGGCGATCGAGCGTGCGGCGCGGTTCCGTCAGGTCGGTGAGCATCTGGCCGATGACTTCGACGAGTACCTCGGTGACAAGGTCGATGAGCGCATCGACTACCGACTCACGCGCAGCCGCGGCATCGGCGATCGGATGAAGTCGCGCTCCGGGGGGACTCGGGAGCCGCGCAAGCCCGGCCGTGACAGGGGGACGTCGACCCCCGCGGACTGATACGGCACCGTCGACGGCCGGTGCGCCGCCGACGGATCGAGGGCCCGTGTGACCGACTGCGAGTCGGTCACACGGGCCCTCGTCGTACCAGATCTCGTCGCACATCGCGGACGCCGCTGTCGACGGCTTCTGCGGCGCAAGGCGGAACGAGTAGGCTGGTGGCGGACGAGTACACCGACCCATCGACCAAGGAGCGCACATGCCCATCGCCAGCCCCGAAGTGTATGCCGAGATGATCGACCGTGCGAAGACCCAGGGCTTCGCCTACCCCGCGATCAACTGCACCTCCTCGCAGACGATCAACGCCGCCATCCGCGGCTTCGCCGAGGCCGGATCCGACGGCATCGTGCAGATCTCCACGGGCGGCGCCGAATACATGTCCGGCCCGACGGTCAAGGACCGCGTGCGCGGTGCCATCGCGTTCTCCGTCTTCGCCGCCGAGGTGGCCAAGAGCTACGACGTCAACATCGCGCTGCACACCGACCACGCTCCGAAGGACGCCGTCGAAGCCTGGGTCAAGCCCCTGCTGGCCGCATCGACCGAACGCGTGAAGAACGGCGGCGAGCCCTACTTCCAGTCGCACATGTGGGACGGTTCTGCCGTTCCCCTCGACGAGAACCTCGTCCTCGCCGAGGAGCTGCTCGAGCTCTCTGCGGCCGCGCACTCGATCCTCGAGATCGAGGTCGGCGTCGTCGGCGGCGAAGAGGACGGCGTCGAGAACGAGATCAACGACAAGCTCTACACCACCGTCGAGGATGGGCTGGCCACCGCGCGTGCTCTGGGCACCGGCGAGAAGGGCCGCTACCTCACGGCTCTGACCTTCGGAAACGTCCACGGCGTGTACAAGCCCGGCAATGTGAAGCTGCGCCCCGAACTCCTCGGTGAGATCCAGGAGAAGGTCGGCGCCGAAGTCGGCAAGAAAGCGCCGTTCGATCTCGTCTTCCACGGCGGTTCGGGATCGAGTGCGGAAGAGATCGCCGAGGCGGTCCGCCACGGAGTCGTGAAGATGAACATCGACACCGACACCCAGTACGCCTTCACGCGCCCCGTCGTCGAGCACATGTTCCGCAACTACGACGGAGTGCTCAAGATCGACGGTGAGGTCGGCGACAAGAAGCTCTACGACCCGCGCTCCTTTGGCAAGGCAGCGGAGAAGGGCATGGCCGAGCGCATCGTCGAAGCCTGCCAGAACCTCGGCTCGGCCGGCACCAGCCTGCAGAAGTGATCTGAGCTGCGGCAGCTGCTGGCTGCCCCACGCACCGACAGCGGCCGTCGCCCGATTCCGGGCGACGGCCGCTGCGCATGCTGAACCGTCGAGAAACGGGCCAAGCGTCGAGAAACGCACGTGGACACCCGTGTCTCGACATTCAGCCCGTTTCTCGACGAGATGCCACTGTGAATGGCACGAGGCCCGGGACGCCATTGTCCCGGGCCTCGTATCGTCCCGCGGATCGGCGGACGAGTTGTCTGTCGACCGGACTGCCTGCCGAGTGGCCTGCATCCCGATCGCGCTTCGCATCAGCCTTTCGGCACCGCCTCGCCGGCCTTGAGCCGCGCCACCCGCTGATCCCAGAAGTCGGCGTTGCGCACGCCGATCTTCTCGGGCTCGAACACCGGGTCCAAGCCGAGCTTGGTCTGGCGTTCGAAGTCGCGCAGGAGCTTGAACGCCGGCTGCTGCAGGATGAGGATGCCGATGATGTTCAGCCAGGCCATGAGGCCCACGCCGATGTCACCGAGCGCCCAGGCGCTGCCGGCCGTCGACATCGCACCGACGGCGACGGCGACGAGGATGAGCAGCTGCAGCACGCGCTTGCCGACCGCGAGCACCATGGTGTTCTTGGCCTTGCCGAGCAGATACACGAGGTTGGTCTCGGCCATGTAGTAGTAGGCGACGATCGTGGTCAGCGCGAAGAGGAAGATCGAGATCGCGATGAACCCGGCACCGAGACCGTGGATCATCGAATCGAGTCCCGCCTGCGGCCACTTCTCGCCCGGGGTCGCCGCGATCTCCTCGGCCAGCTGGCCGCGGCCGGTGCCGATGATCGTCGTCCCGTCGGCGTCGAAGACCTTGTACATGCCGGTCGAGAGGATCATGAACGCCGTCGCCGAGCACACGAAGAGGGTGTCGATGTAGACCGATCCGGCCTGCACGAGTCCCTGCTTCGACGGGTGGGAGACCTCGGCGGCCGATGCCGCGTGAGGCCCGGTGCCCTGTCCGGCTTCGTTCGAGTAGATGCCGCGCTGGACGCCCCACTGGACCGCCATGCCGATGATGCCGCCGAAGGCCGCTTCCGGTCCGGCGTCGATGCCGAAGGCCGAGTTGAACATCAGCTGGAGGACCGGAACGATCTGATCAGCATTGATGATGGTCACTGCGATGGCCGCAATGATGTAGATGACGGCCATGAAAGGCACAGCCAGTGAAGCGAAGTGCGCGATGCGCTTGATGCCGCCGACGACGATGAAGCCCATGATGATGACGAGAGCGATTGCGGTGCCCCAGGTCGGAATGCTCCAGGCGTTCTCGACGGCGCCGGAGATCGCATTGGACTGGATGCCCGGCAGCATGAACGACATGGCGATCACGGTCACGGCTGCGAAGACCATGCCGTAGACCTTGAACAGGCCACGGGCCTTGGTGTGGCGGTAGGCCTTCTCGATGTAGAAGGCGGGGCCTCCGCGGTACTCGCCGGTGCGGGGGTCCTGCTCCTTGAAGATCTGTCCCAGGGTGGATTCGACGTAGGACGTCGAGGCGCCGAGGAGGGCCGAGATCCACATCCAGACGACGGCACCGGGGCCGCCGAAGCCGATGGCGGTGGCGACACCTGCGATATTGCCGACGCCGACGCGACCGGCGAGCGAGATCGCCAGAGCCTGGAAGGACGAGACGCCCTCATTGGAGCTCTTGCCGGTGAACATCTGCTTGAAGATGGCGGGGATCTGGCGGATCTGCACGACGCGTGAGCGGATCGTGAAATAGACACCCGCGCCGAGGCACAGGTAGACGAGGGCGGACGACCACACGACCCCGTTGAGCCAGTCGATGAAAGCGGACACGCTTCTCCATTCGTTCTTCCGTGCCGGGATCGCCGACACGGTGTTGCTTATCTAGCGTCTGTGCCAGAGCGCCGGCCAGCTATTGAGCGACCGGATTCACGAGAGTTTCCCCAGCGTTCTCTGTGATGCACCTCATAAGTGAAACCGATTGTGACCTGTCGCGCAAATCGAAATCCGGGAGCCGCCCCATGTGCGGTTCTGCTGGTCGCCTCGCTGGTCCCCGTGCTGCGGCAAGGGAGGTTTCGCTGTGTCGGGCAGGACCGCCTCGGCGAATTGTTGCGAAGTCATTGCGAAGTGGATCACTTCATGTGCGTCAGTTCACTATTTGGGACGGGAACCGTATGATGTGGTGCGGATCTCTTCGAGCAAAGACGACACGAAGAGCACATCTGTAACGACAGGAACACCATGAAACGACGAACTGGCGCTAAGGCCGTGGCCATCGCTGCGGCGGGCGCTCTGCTCCTCTCCGCCTGCTCGACCTCGACGACCGGAGGCGGCGGCGGAGACGACGAAGGCGGAATGCTCACGGTCGGAACCACGGACAAGGTCGTGGCGCTCGACCCGGCTGCTGCGTATGACAACGGAAGCTCCCTCGTCGAACAGCAGATCTACCCGTACATCCTCGCCTACAAGCCGGGCACGGCCGAGCTCAACCCCTCGATCGCCGAATCGGCTGACTTCACCGAGCCGACGAAGTACGAGGTCAAGCTCAAGGACGGGCTCAAGTATGCCAACGGCAACGAACTGACCTCCTCCGACGTGAAGTTCTCCTTCGATCGGCAGCTGAAGATCCAGGACCCCAACGGGCCCTCCTCGCTGCTCGGCGGCCTGAAGTCCGTGGAGACCCCGGATGAGAAGACCGTCATCTTCAACCTCAAGCGCAAGAACGACCAGACCTGGCCGGGTGTGCTGGCCAGCGCCGCCGGACCGATCGTCGATGAGGACGTGTTCTCGGCCGACAAGGTCACGAAGGACCAGGAGATCGTCGACGGCAAGGCCTTCGCCGGTCCGTACACGATCGACGGCTTCAAGTTCAATGAGCTGATCACCTACAAGGCCAACCCGGACTACACGGGCTTCATCGAGCCCGCGAAGACCGAGACCGTGCAGATGAAGTACTACTCGGACGCGAACAACATGAAGCTCGACGTCCAGGAGAACACCATCGACGTGGCATGGCGATCGCTGTCAGCCACCGACGTCGAGGACCTCGGCAAGAACGAGGACCTCAAGGTCCACAAGGGCCCCGGCGGCGAGATCCGCTACATCGTGTTCAACTACGACACGATGCCCTTCGGCGCGAAGACCGATGACGCCGATGAGAAGAAGGCGCTCGCCGTTCGTCAGGCCATGGCCGACTCCGTCGACCGCCAGGCGATCGCCAGCCAGGTCTACAAGGACACCTTCACCCCGCTGTATTCGCACGTGCCCGACGGGCTGCCCGGCTCCGACGAGCCGCTGAAGTCCGAATACGGCGACGGCAAGGGCGGCGCCGATGTCGCGAAGGCGAAGAAGGCGCTCAAGGACGCCGGAGTCAAGACCCCGGTCGAACTCAAGCTGCAGTACAACCCGGACCACTACGGTCCCTCCTCGGGCGACGAGTACGCCCTGGTGAAGGACCAGCTGGACAAGACCGGACTGTTCGATGTCAAGCTGCAGTCGACCGAGTGGGTGCAGTACTCGAAGGACCGCACTGACGACGTCTACCCGATGTACCAGCTGGGCTGGTTCCCGGACTACTCGGATGCCGACAACTACCTCGTGCCGTTCTTCTACGACACGGACGAGACCCCGTCGTTCCTCGCCAACCACTACCGTGACGAGGCGATGAACAAGGAGCTCAACGCACAGTCCTCGATCGCCGATGAAGGCAAGCGCGAAGAGGCCCTGAAGAAGATCCAGGGCCAGCTGGCCGACGAGCTGCCGACTCTGCCGCTGCTCCAGGGCAACCAGATCGCCGTGTCCGGCAAGGACGTCAAGGGCGTCGACGACACCCTCGACCCCGCTTTCCAGTTCCGTCTGGCACTGCTGAGCAAGTGATCACCCACACGAGGTGCAGGTGAGCCGGTCAGGCCGCCTGCACCTCGTGGCGCGTTCGCGGTCAGCTCCGTACACCTGCAGTGACCCTCACCGAGGTGTCCACTGTCCGTCCCTCGGTCGCGAGCGCATCGAAACACATCCCATAAGGAACACATGTCTGCTGCCATCAGCGAACCAGGGGCTGAGGCCGCCGAGACTTCGGTCGCGGTCAAGAAGCCCACTGGGGGCGGACTGGGACGTTACGTCCTCATCCGCTTCCTCCTCATCATTCCCACCATCTTCATTCTCACCACTCTGGTGTTCTTCCTCATGCGCATCACCGGTGACCCGATCACCGCAGCGCTGGGCGGACGCCTGACGCAGGCGCAGCTGGCCGAGCGCGTCCACGCCGCCGGCTACGACCGGCCCATCCTCGTCCAGTACTTCGAATACCTGGGCAATCTGCTCAAGGGCGACTTCGGCACCGCGGTCTCCGATGGGCAGCCGGTGTCGTCGATCCTGCTCAACTACGGGGCAGCGACCGTCGAACTCGTCTTCTACGCGCTCATCGTCGCGTTCATCCTCGGCATCCCGCTGGGCATGCTCGCCGCCTACCATCGCGACAAGGCTCCCGACGCCGCGCTGCGTGTGCTCGCGATCCTCGGCTACGCGACCCCGGTGTTCTTCGCCGGCATGATCCTCAAACTCATCTTCGGAGTCTTCCTGCCGATCCTGCCCGTGGCCGGTCGCGGCACCACGGAGACCGAGTACATCATGTCCGGTGTCGTCGGGCCCACGCACTTCTATCTCATCGACGCCCTGCGCATCGGCAACTTCTCCGTCCTGTCCGATGTGCTCGCTCATGCGGTGCTGCCGGCGATCGCCCTCGGCGTGCTCACCGCAGGAGTGTTCCTCAGGCTCGTGCGCACGAACCTCATCGGCACGCTCGAACAGCAGTACATCGACTCCGGCCGCTCCCGCGGGATCTCCGAATACCGTTTGGTCACCAAGCACGCCTACCGCCCGGCGCTGATCCCGATCATCACGGTCATGGGCATGCAGATCGCGCTCATGCTCGCCGGCGCCGTGCTCACCGAGACGACGTTCGAATGGAAGGGGCTCGGCTTCAAACTCGCCGAGTACCTCACCGCCCGCGACTTCGTGGCCGTCCAGGGAATCGTCGTGTTCCTCGCCGTCATCGTCGCGGTCACGAACTTCCTCGTCGACGTCATCGCCGCGTTCATCGACCCGAGAGTGAGGTACTGATGTCCACTCCAGACAACCCGCAGAACAACGTGCCGGATGATCCGACCCAGACCTTCGCCGAGGCGGCTCCCGGCTCCGGAGCACCGGCACTGGCGTTCGACGACAGAGCCAAGAAATCCTGGTTGTCCCGCCTGCCGATCGTCTCCCATCTGCGCCAGTCCGTCGGCCTGCAGCGCGGAATGCTCATCACCGGACTCATCCTCAGCGGAATCGTCATCATCTGCGCGATCTTCGCTCCTCTCATCGCCCCCTACGGCTTCAACCAGCTGGGCACCTCCGAAGGCAACTTCGGATCGAAGCTGCCTCCCGGCGGCACCCATATCTGGGGCACCACGGTCGGCGGCTACGACGTCTTCTCCCGCGTCGTCTGGGGCGCGCAGACCGCGGTCGCCGTCATCGTCGTGGCCGTGGTCATGTCCCTGTTCGCCGGTGTCATCCTCGGACTCATCTCCGGCTACATCGGAGGCTGGCTCGACCGCATCCTCGTCGTCATCGCCGATGCCGTCTACGCATTCCCGACCCTGCTGCTGGCACTGGTCATGTCGATCGCCATCTCCGGCGGACAATCGAGTGCCTGGGGCGGAATCGCGGCGGCCGCGTTCTCGATCACGGTCGTCTTCATTCCGCAGTACTTCCGCGTGGTGAGGGCCGAGACCCTGCGCCTGAAGGCCGAGCCCTTCGTCGAATCGGCGATCGTCCTCGGTGCCTCGAAGACGCGCATCATCTCCAAGCACATCTTCCGCAACGCAACGCGGACCCTGCCGCTGATCTTCACGCTCAACGCCTCCGAGGCGATTCTCACTCTCGCCGGGCTCGGGTTCCTGGGCTTCGGAATCGAACCCACCTCGGCGTCGGAATGGGGATACGACCTCAACAAGGCACTGCCGGACGTCACCTCCGGCGTGTGGTGGACGGCGGTGTACCCGGGGCTGGCCATCGTGCTCACCGTGCTGGGAATCACCCTGGTCGGTGAGTCGATGAACGACCTCAACGACCCGCGTCTGCGCGTACGGCGCAAAGCCAAGGTCAAGAACACCAAGCCCGCGGAGGTCACAGCATGAGCAAGCAGAAACACGAGCAGACCGCCTCGGCGACGGGCAGCATCCTCGACGTCGACGGCCTCGACGTCACCTTCTCCACCGACGGCGGGGACGTCCACGCCGTCAAGGACGTATCACTGTCCGTCTCACCCGGTGAGGTGCTGGCGATCGTGGGCGAATCGGGGTCCGGCAAGACCGTGACAGCCCGGTCCATCCTCGGCCTGCTGCCCGAGACGGCGCAGCGCTCGGGCGCCGTCGTCATCTCCGGTGCGAACGTGCTCAGCATCTCCGCCGAAGAGCTGCGAGCCATGCGCGGCCGCGATGTGGCGATGGTCTTCCAGGAACCGTCGACCGCGCTCAATCCCGTCTACACGGTCGGGTGGCAGATCGCCGAAGGTCTGCGCGCGCATGATCGGAAGGCGAGTAAAGCCGACCTCAAGGCGCGCGTCGTCAAGGCCATGCGACAGGTCGGGATCCCCGATGCCGAAAGCCGTTTCGACTACTACCCGCACCAGTTCTCCGGCGGGCAGAAGCAGCGCATCGTCATCGCGATGGCCTTGGCCCTGGGGGCGAAGCTCATCGTCGCCGACGAACCGACCACCGCCCTCGACGTCACCGTGCAGGCGGAGATCCTCGACCTGCTGCGCGAACTGCGCGACGAGACGGGCACAGCCATCGTGCTCATCACCCACAATATGGGCGTCGTCGCCGACCTCGCCGATCGAGTGGCCGTGATGCTGCGCGGCGACCTCGTCGAGGTCTCGTCGGTCGAACAGCTCTTCAGCGATCCGCAGGAGCAGTACACACGCGAACTGCTCGCCGCTGTGCCGCGGATCGGGTCGACCGTGGCCGGCAGCCGCAAGGCGGCCGCCGCCGAGGCGGGTGAGACCTCGGCGGGGACTGCCTCGGCGAAGGAGAGGGACGCGCGCGAATCGATCGTGACCGCCCGCGGTCTCGACATCGTCTACCCGGGCGGCATCGGCAAGTCGGACTTCCACGCGGTGAAGAAGGTCAGCTTCGACATCAAGGCCGGCGAGGTCTACGGACTCGTCGGTGAATCGGGGTCGGGCAAGACCACGATCGGACGTGCGATCGCGGGCTTGACCAGGGCCAGCGGCGGCAGCCTCGAAGTGCTCGGGCACGAGATGGTTGGGTTCAAGGAGCGTGAGTTCTCGAAGATCCGGCGACGGATCGGGTTCGTGTTCCAGGACCCGGCGGCGTCGTTCAACCCGCATCTGTCGATCGGGGAGTGCATCGCCGAACCGTTCGCGATCCACCGGCGGGAGATGAGTGCGAACGACCGATCGCAGCGAGTGCTCGAACTCCTCGATTCCGTGCAGCTGCCGAAGGCGTATTCGGCGCGGTATCCGCATGAGCTCTCCGGTGGTCAGCGGCAGAGGGCGTCGCTGGCGCGCGGTCTGGCGCTCGATCCGGAGCTGCTCATCGCCGATGAGCCGACCTCCGCGCTCGATGTGTCCGTGCAGGCGAAGGTGCTCGAGCTCTTCGTCGAGCTGCAGAACCGCTTCGACTTCGCGGCACTGTTCATCAGCCACGACCTCGCCGTCGTCGATATGCTCTCCGACCGCATCGGGGTGCTCTTCCACGGCGAGCTGGTCGAAGAAGGCACGGGTGAGCAGGTGCTCGGGTCACCGGACAACGACTACACGAAGCGCCTCATCGCCTCGCTCCCAGTCCCGGACCCGGTCGAGCAGGCGGAACGCCGCGAGCTGGCAAGAACCCTCCGCACGTAATTACTACCTGACGGCGGCCCAGCAACCTCGCGCCAGGTTGCTGCGCCGCCGTCAGGTAGTAAGGGGATCAGTTGGTGTCGGCGATGAAATCGAGCATTCCGGCCTGGTTGACCGGCAGGGCCAGCAGGCGGTCGAGTTCGGCCTCGTCGGGGTCGATTCCGAGGATGCGCATCGAGTACTGAGTGAAGTCGCGCTCGATCATGTCGGGAGTCAGGTCGCCCGTCGGCCGGTACCACAGCGAGAGCGAGTTGCAGATCGAGTGGATGGCGCGAGTGGCCAGAGCCGCACTGCTGACACGGAACGTTCCTGCGTCGATGCCTGACTGGACGATATCGCCCATGATCTCGCGAGCCTCTCGCTGGAGACCCTTGACGCGGATGGCGTTGTCGCCGGTGAGCCGTTCGGTATCGCGCAGCAGCACGGTGGAGACCGAGACGTTCTCCATTCGGTAGCGGGCGAGGTAGCGCACCGCCACGGCCAGCTGGTCGACAGGATCGTCATCGACGTCGTTGATGACCGCCCGGCAGTGTTCGACGTACCAGGTATACGCTGTGTGGACGAGTTCGTAGAGCGCTTCCTGTTTGGACGGGAAGTAGTAGTAGAGCGCAGAGAGGCTCAGACCTGCTGTCTGCGCGATGTCGCGGATGGACGCGCCGTCGAATCCTTTGTCCGCGAAGGTGTCCCTGGCCGAGCGGAGAATATTGTTACGGCCGTTGGTTGAGCGCACGATGACCGGACTCCTTGCCTAGTTTTCCGTCGAAGCCGACTTTTTAACGAACAGTCTTTCACTTGCCCAACGACCTTACACGACAGCCACCCCGTTCGGGCCCGATTTCACGGGGAATTACGGTATCACCGTTCCCGGAACCCGATCCGACCTGAGCTCGGTGTCCGATCCGACCAGTGACCGGAACCTTATCTGACCGTTGTCGGGAATGGTGACCATCGTCACTTTCGATCCGGGAATGATTGAGCGTTCAACAATGTTGGTGACGGTGGAGCTGCACGCGATCCGGTTCGCCGAGGTCGCAGGCTCCACCCGTGAACTCGACCGCCACGGCCGCCCGGCCGGTGGACACCGCTCAACGATTTGAGGACGCATATGCTCAACATTGCCATCATTCCCGGAACTTCCCGCCCGCAGGCGCTCAACCCGCAGATCGTGACCTGGGTCGAGCAGCAGCTGGCTTCCAATGATGACGTCCGCGCCGAGGTCGTCGACTTCGGCAGCTTCGACCTGCCTCTCCTCGACGAGGTGATCCCCGCCGGTGCGAAGATGTACGCCAACGACCACACGAAGGCTTGGGGCGCGAAGCTCGAAGAGTTCGACGCCTTCATCTTCGTCACCCCCGAGTACAACCACTCGATCTCCGGCTCGCTGAAGAACGCCCTCGACTTCGTTGCCACCGAGTTCAACCACAAGGTCGCCGGCATCGTGAACTACGGCGCGGACAAGGGAGTGCGCGCCGCTGAGCACCTGCGCCACATCCTCGCGAACTATAAGCTCGCCGTCGTCCGCGACCAGGGGTCGTTCTCGATCTTCACCGACGTCGCCGACGGCACGTTCGCCCCGACCGAGGTCTCGGCCGCCCCGTTCTCCTCCATGGTCGACGACATCGTCGCCTGGGGTGAGGCCCTGAAGTCCGTGCGCGAATCCGGCGCCGAGGAGCAGGCCGCCTGAGTCTGTCCACACAGCTTCGACAGGCCCGCCGGTCACCCGACCGGCGGGCCTTGTCGTCCCCGCAGCGACCGGCGCCGTCCCCGCAGCGACCGGCGCCGACGTCAAAGAAATCCCTCGCCGAGGCGGCCCCACCCGACCGTGCACAGTGACCGTCCCCACACTTGCGTTAGAGTCGCAGTGATCAATCGTTCACTCTGCGATGCAAAGGACACTCATGGATCTCACGAATACTGTCGCCCTCGTCACCGGCGGAGCCTCCGGTCTCGGCCGTGCCACCACCGAACGCCTCCTGGCTGCCGGAGCCCAGGTCGTCATGGTCGACCTCAACGCCGAGGTGGGGCAGCAGGTCGCCGCCGAACTCGGCGATTCCGCCCACTTCGTCACCGCCGACGTGACGAACGAGGAACAGGTTCAGGCCGCCGTCGACACCGCCACCGGGCTAGGCGCCCTGCGTGTCGTCGTCAACTGCGCGGGCGTCGCGACTCCCGGCAAGCTCGTCTCCCGCAAGGGCCCGCTGCCGCTCGAGGCATTCCAGAAGGTGCTGAACATCAACATCGTCGGCACGGTCAACGTCTGCCGCCTCGCCGCCGCAGCCATGCAGAACCAGGAAGCGCAAGGCGAAGAGCGTGGAGTCATCATCAACACCGCATCGGTGGCGGCCTTCGACGGCCAGATCGGCCAGATCGCCTACTCGGCGTCCAAGGGAGCCGTGGCCGCGGTGACCCTGCCGATGGCCCGCGAGCTCGCCGCCTCCCTCATCCGCGTCGTCACCATCGCCCCCGGCATCTTCGAGACCCCGATGATGGCCGGTCTGCCCGCCGAGGCGCAGGAATCCCTCGGCAAGTCCGTGCCGCACCCGGCCCGCCTGGGCAAGCCCGCCGAGTACGCCCAGCTCGTCGAATCGATCGTCGCCAACCCGATGCTCAACGGGGAGACGATCCGCCTCGACGGCGCCATCCGCATGGCCCCGAAATGATCGACTAGGGAGGCTCAGCGGCGGGCGTTGACGAGCAGCGCCAGCTGCACCCGCGAGGTCACCTCGAGCTTGTCGAATATCCGGGCCAGGTGGGTCTTCACCGTCGCCGTCGAGACGAACAGCGACCGCGCCACCTGCGCGTTCGTCATACCCTGAGCGACCGCCTCGGCGATCTCCCGTTCCCTGGTCGACAGATTTGCCAGCGGATCCTGATCCGGCGCCGAGGCGGCCGGACGGGACGACATCAACGTGGCCAAGGCGGTCGCCGACAGGGTGCGGGTGCCGTCGGCGGCCGCGCGAACGGCGTTGATGAGCTCATCCGGCGGGGTGTCCTTGAGGATGTAGCCTGCCGCCCCGGACTGCAGGGCGCGGTGGATGAAATCGTCGGTCCCGAAGGCCGTGAGCATGAGCACCTGCGGATGTTCGGGCTCGGACAGCAGTGTCTGTGCGGCCTCGAGGCCGTCGAGGCGGGGCATCCGGATGTCCATGAGCACGAGGTCGGGACTCAGCCGACGGGCGAGGTCGATGGCTTCGACACCGTCGACCGCCTCGGCGATGACGTCGATATCGGTCGCCGCGCCGAGGAGGAGCCTGAGGCCCGAGCGCATGAGCGATTCGTCGTCGGCGATGAGAACCCGAATGCTCATGGCTGCGTCTCCTGCTCGTCGGGGGAATCGGTCGATTCGGTCATACCCAGAGCGTCGCCGTCGGTGACGATGTCGACATCGACGGGGATGCGGGCGCGGAGGGTGAACTCCGGGGTGGTCGTCACGGTGAGATCGCCGCCCATGGCCTCCATTCTCTCCCGCAGGCCGAGCAGTCCCAACCCGGATCCGGAGACGAGCTGCTGCGCTCCCGCGCGGAAGGCCGGGGCCAGACCTGTGTGCGGATTGCTGGCGACGAGCACGAGGTGACCGTCGGCCTCATCGAAGCCGACCTTGATCGTCACCGTCTGGCCTGGTGCGTGCTTCACCGCGTTCGTGATCGCCTCCTGGACGAAGCGGTAGATCGTCGTCTGCTCGAGCGCCCCACACCGGTGGAGGGCCTCGGCGGTCACCGGTTCGAGGTAGCGCAGTTCGGCGGTGTCGCCCCTGGCCGCGACGAGGCGGTCGATGTCGGGGTCGATGACCGTGCCCTGGTCATCACTGCGCAGCATCGTGAGCACCTCACGCAATTCGACTCCGGAGCGACGGGCAGCATCGGCGATGAGGCGGGCGCTTTCGCGGACCTCGTCGGGGTCGAGGTCCTGCCGCACGGACAGGGCACCGGAGTACATCGCGATGACGGAGAGATGGTGGGACAGGGAATCGTGCATATCGCGGGCGATGCCGCGTCGCACCTCGGCGATGGCGCGGTCCTGCCGGGAGCGTTCGCGCAGCAGAGTCTGCGCGGCGGAGTCGATGAAGCCCTGCTCGCGGGCACCGCGGATGACGCCGACGATGACGATGACGGCGTACATCGTGCCGCCGAAGACGAACACTGGAAGATCGAAGGCTCCCGCTGCCTGCGGAGTGAGCACATAGGTCGCTGAGAAGGCTGCCAGTGTGGCGGCGAGTGCGACGAAGTCGAGAGCCCAGCTGCGCCGGGCCGACAGTGAGATGAGCATAATCGAAGCGGCGAAGGCGCCGAGGATGCTGACCGTGCCCAGGAGGATGCCGATGATCCCGACGGTGACGGGAATCCAGCCTCCCGGACGTCGTTGAAGGGATTCGACGGATCCGTCGGCTGCGAGGAACTCATCACCGCCGTGTCCGGTGACGGTGAGGAACTCGCGCAGCTTCTCCGAGGCAAGGACCTTCGGACGCAGCTGTTGGCGCGGAATCCGGCGTCCGTCGAAGAGGAGCACGATGGGCAGACAGACGAAGGAAACGAGCCCGAATACGATGTGGACGAAGATCTCGGCACTGAGCGCGTCCGTCTCAGCCGCGGTGGAATCAGGATCCGGCCATTGCTGCCCGATGACGATGAAGAGGATGAGCACGCCGACGATCGCGGAGATGCCGGTCCAGAGGAGGGCATGCGCGAGCGGGCGGCGGGCGGGGCGAGGTGTCACCCTTCGAGCCTACCGGTGAGACGGCGGATGGTCTGTCGCCCAAAAGGATGAAATCGGTGCGGACTCGCAGTCGCAGGCATCCGGCCGACGGCCATCTGACGTGCGCATTCACCCGATCGAATGACAGGAATCATGCCCTTGACCGATGGTGGGCGGCCGCCGGTTTCGAAAGGGTGGAGACATGAGAAATCAACCCCACACCCCGCACTATCATCGTCAGTTCGCCGCGCTGCCGGACAACAGGTGGTTCAAACCGATCCTCGTGGCGCTCCTGACCCTCGTGTTCTACCTCATCGCCATCGTTGTCCTGTTCGTCGGCTTCTTCGTCTGGGCACTGTTCGCCCTCGGCGCCGACGGTGACTTCAACGCATGGTCGGGCCAGCTCATCGACATGAACACGACCACCGGCGTCCTCTTCGGACTCATCAGCGTCATCCTCATGTGGCCGGCCACCGAGCTGGCGACCCTATGCATCTACCGGCGCTCGTTCTCCTCGATGATCTCGCTTCGCGGCGGCATGCGATGGGGGCGGCTCGGCCGGTATCTGCTGGTCGGCGCGGCCGTATGGGTGGTCTGCGCGATCGTCATGGTCACCTTCTCCGACGGAGCGATGGGCGACCTGACCTCGGGAATCGTGTGGAACAGCCAAGTGTTCGCCATGCTCGTCGCCATCATCCTCCTTGTTCCGTTCCAGGCGACGGCCGAGGAGGTCGTCTTCCGCGGCCTGGCCATGAACATCATCGGCTCGTGGCTGCGTCACCCCGCATGGGCCGTGCTCATCCCCGTGCCGATCTTCGTCGTCGGACACGTCTACGACCTGCCGGGACTCATCGACGTCGGGATCTTCGCCGTCATCGTCGGCACCCTGACCATCATCACCGGCGGTCTCGAGGCGGGAATCGCCTTCCACATCGTCAACAACGTCTTCGCGTTCGGTCTGGGTGTGCTCGCCGGTGCCGACCTCAATGCGACGAGCGCCCCCACAGTCGAGGTCGTCGTGTCGATCGCGGCTCCGATCGTCTTCGGCATCATCGTCGTCCTCGATCATCGCCGCCGAAGAGGATCGTCCTTTCGCCGAGGCGGCCCTTCGAGCCGTGAAATGCTCCGTCCCAGCGGGGACGGCCCAGAGAACGAGGAAACCGCGGTGGACAGCGACGTGAATGCGGACACCGAAACGAAAGCGAACCTGTCATGAGCTACTACAGCGAGCTCGCCCAGAACCTGCGCCGGCGCGGGTGTGAAGAAGACCAGGTCCTCACCGTCCTCCACGAGGTCAAAGACGCGGCGGAGGCGGCAGGGACGACACCCGAGGACGCGTTCGGCACCCCCGAAGAGAAAGCCTCAAAGCACAGCGAGAAGCGCGCACGGTCCACGGGCCGGGCGACGCTCAACGTGTTCGGATTCGTGGGCGTGTGCTGTGTGGTCGTCTACGCCATCTGGCCGGGACTGTTCGACTTCACGAACCCCGTGTTGTCGAACTTCGCCGGCATGATCGCGCTCCTCGTCCTGCTCGTCATCGGCACCTTCGTCGCAGGTTTCATCGACTCTCGTCTGCCGAAGGGGTTCGAGGCTCCGCGGTCAGAAGCCGATCGATGAGCTCGTCTGCCGTGATGCCCTCGGCGCGAGCGGCGGCGTCGATGCGATCGAGCGTCGTCGGAGACAGAGTCGACGACGGCTGAGTTGAACCATGCTGAGTCGTATGAGGTTGTGCCGAACCATGCTGCGTCGATCCTACCGACATTCCAGCATGAGCGTCAGTCTTCGTGACTGTCGTTGCCGGCGTCGTCTCCGTCGGCTTCGTCCCGGCCCTGAGCAGCAGCGAGGTAAGCGGCACGATGACGACACCGAGCGCGGCGAGAATCCACACGATCCCGTTGACGCGGGTCAGCCACTCTAGTCCCCACGCCGATTCCACCCAGATCGTGACGAGCACGAGGCATGTGCCGAGGCCAAGCAAGCCGAGCGTGATCGGCAACCCGATCCGCACCAACCAAGTCCGGGACGTCAAGAGCAGTATGAGCGAGAAAATCGAGGCGACACCGGTGACGAGGGCGAATGAGGACAGCACCTGGTAGAAGATGTCGCCAAGAGTCATGCCGGTGGAGCCGGGGGCATGGCCACCCCACGAATATGGATCGCCCCACAGGAACACGACGCTCAGCAGCAGGGTGACGAATGCCAGCAGAATCGTGACGCTGCCAAACCATTGGACTCGTCGACCAATGAGCGTCGCTCCACAGAAGGCGGCGACGCTGCAGATGCCGGTCACTGCCGTCGTCCCGATGACCTGGAACGTCGCTTCGGACTCGACGTCGCCGAGGAGGACGCTGATTCCGCCGGCCGCAGCTAGGCTGAACGCCACGACGATGATGATGGCAATCGTACGCCGGAGATCCCGGACGAACTGCGACTGCTTTTGCGGAGCCGGAGAGGCCGAGTGTTCGGACGGGGATGGCTGTGTCAAGGTGGCCTGCCCTTTCGAGGGGGATTCTGAGAAACAGGATGCCTTGATCAATTATGTCATCAATCCGTTCGCGCTCACTCCATTGGCAGCGACGCCGCGACCTCGAACCCGCCGGCATTCGTCGGCCCCACCTGCAGGCTCCCGCCCAAGGCTTCGACACGTTCGCGCATTCCCTTGATGCCGAAACCTCCGCCGAGGTGGCTGTGCCCACCCGCATCCGACCCGCCGTCGGGTTCCCCGTTGAGCACGGAGATCTCGAGCCGGGAGCCGATGGCCGTGACGGTGACCGCCATGGGGGCGCCGGCAGCATGCCGCAGCGCATTCGACAGACTCTCCTGAACCACGCGGAACGCCGTGAGGCTCGTCGTCGGCGGCAGCGACATAGGCTCGGTGGGGAAGTCGAGATCGACGATTGCACCGGAGCCGCGCGTGACATCGACGAGAGCGGGAATGTCGTCGATGGTCGGCTGCGGTGCCAAGTCGGCATCCCGGCCACCGCGCAGGATCGAGAGCAGTCCGCGCATCTCCGTCAGTGCCTGCCTGGCCGATGAGGCCATCGAGTCGAATTCGCCGAGGCTGCGCTCATCGAGTCCGGGCAGTCGGTACTTCGCGGTGGTTGCCTGCACGCTGATGACCGACATGCTGTGCGCGACGACATCGTGGAGTTCCTGAGCGATCCGGTTGCGCTCTTCGAGCTCCTGTCGCTTCGCCAGCTCCGCGGCGCTGAGTTCGCGTTCGGATTCGAGCTGTCTGCGACCTCTGACGAGCAGGTTGCCGATGATGCCGATGATCCCGGCACCGGCGGCGACGGCTGCGGTGGTGATGACGTTCGACAGGGCCCCGGGCAGTTCGCCGGCATGCGGCAGGACCAGGGCGAGCACACCGATGAGCGCACTGCCCGACCACAGTGCGACGAGGTGAATCCAGCGGTGACGCAGACCGATGATGAGGTGGAGGAAAACGAGAGCCAGCAGCGAGGTGACCGTGAACGGTCGGACTGCTCCCGAAACGTCCGAAGTGAGCAGAATGCCTGCCAGCTGAGCGACGAGGCCGAGGCCGATCGCCGGGATCGGCCAGCGCACGGCCAGCAGGAGCGCGGCACTGAGGCTGAAGGCAAGAATCATCGCGAAGACCGTCGGGACACCGTAGAGGACGGTGGTCACCGGCCAGGCGACCGCGACGAGCACGATCCCGACGAATGCTGCGATGAGCCAGAACCACCCCTGACCCTCGGCGAGGGTCGACAGTGCTGATGACTGCGCCGGACGAGTCGGCTGCTCCGGGTGGGTTGACTGAGCCGAGACGGACAGGTGTGAGCCCGGGGCCTCGGCCGGCCGCGCCGGCTGTATCGCGGAAGCTGCACCATCGGTCGACAGGGCAGCGCGGATCGAAACGATCTCGAGCAGCGCCAGAGCGTGGAGGACAAAGGGGAACGTCAGCAGCAGGACGATGCCCGTGACGAATTGGAACGTCGCCTCGGCGGAGAACCCGAGGTCAGTCACCGGCGAGTTCGTCACCCACGCGACGACCCAGTCGACAGTGTCCCCGCCGTCTTCGGGCAGGAACCTGCCCCAGAAGAAGAACGTGGCCCCGCCCAGGCCGCCTGCGAACCAGGCAAGGGAGACGGAGAACGTGAACAGCCGGATCGGCAGGGCGAACACGGCTTCGAAGAGCAGATCCAACCAGGCGCGGGCATCGGACAGCGGAGCCAGCCACCAGCGGAGTCCGCGTCCACGGGGACGGGGAGCCGCCTCGGTGATGGGCGCGCCCCACGCACGGGCACGGGCCCGAGAGAGGTTGCCGAATGCGCGGGCGACGGTGAGCGTCAGCGGCAGGAGGAGCACGCCGACCCAGACGATGACCGTGGCGATCGAGACCGAGAACAGGACGACGAGGACGGGTGCGGCGATGACGGAGATGACCAGGCTCGGGGCGACGAGGCCGGCATCACGGCCGAGATTGCGCCACAGCCTGGCCCACCACGAACGCGGTGCGGTCGCGGCCGGAGAGTCGGCGGCCGCCTGGGTGTTCGGGCCGATCTGCGGAGGCTCTGCTGGGCGGGGCACGTCTCCAGCGTACGTGTCGGCGGGTGCGGGGGAAGTGAGATCGGGGGAGTGGTTCACAGCGTGATTCCTTCCTGTGCTGTGTGCGGGGCCGTCTGCGCGGTGCCGACCGCAGTGTCAGTGCGGGCGGCGGTGTGGGATTCGAGGACCTTCGGGTGGAAGCGCGAGAGCATCCACACTCCGCCGATGCCGACGACTGCGGAGGCGAGCAGACCGAAGGTGGCAGTCGGCGTCAGACCCGTATATTCGCCGAAGAATGCGGCACCGATGATGACGGCGACGATCGGGTCGATGACGGTGAGGCCGGCCAGCACCGTTTCGGCGGGGCCGCAGGCGTACGCGGTCTGGACGAGCCAGAAGCCCGCCGCCGAGGCGAGTCCGACCGCGGCCAGCAGCGCCCACCAGCGCAGACCGAACATATCGAGTCCGGGCAGTCCCGACATGACGACCGACCGGGCGAGGACGTGCGTGGCCGCGGCGACCGTACCGAAGACGATCCCGGTCATGATGACCCGAGGAATGTGGCCGGCGGAGCTGAACGAGAACAGCCCCGCGAAGACGGTGAGGGCGATGAGCACGGCGAGCAGCCACGTCACCGACTGCGCATCCACGGAGATGTCGTGGGCGAACCTCGCCGAGGTGGCCACGAAGGAGACGATCCCGACGAGCGTGACCGCGATGCTGACGAGCAGCGGAGCACCGAGGCGGAGCCCGAAGTACCGCCGGCCGATGAGGACGGCGAAGACGAGAGAGACCGCACCGATGGGCTGGACGATGGCGACCGGACCGAGCCCGAGGGCTGCGACGTTGAGCACCGTGACCAGCCCCATCAGTCCGAGCCCGGTTGCCCAGGTGGCGCGACGGCGCAGGCCCGCAGCCATGGCGGCCACGGCATGCTGCTGGAAGTGGGTTCCCACGGCCAGGCAGAACGCTGCTGCGGTGGCGAGGATGACGGCGGTGATGATCATGACCGTCACGCTAAGGAGGCGGTCGGTTCGAGCACATCATACGAGCGGGTGAACCTCTGTCCCCCGAGGTGATACTTGCGGGTGAATATCGCGGATCAGGGGACATCGGCGGCATGTTCTCGGGGTTCTTCAGGGTTACCGACCGTGAACGTCGGGTAGCGTGGAGCTATGCCGGAAGCAGAAAGGACGGGTGGCGGGAACGCGGGATCCGCCTCGGCGAGTGTGCCGCCTCCGTCGGAGACGACGATCAGGGTCGCCATCGTCGACGATCAGGCGATGGTGCGGCAGGGGTTCGGGGCGCTGCTCGACGCGCAGTCGGACATGCAGGTCGTCGGCAGCGCCGATGACGGATCCGCCGTCGTCGACCTCGTCCGCCGCACCAGTCCCGATGTCATCCTCATGGACATCCGGATGCCGACGCTCAACGGGCTCGACGCCACCCGAGCGATCTTCAGCATGCCCGGGAACCACCCACGGGTCATCATGCTCACCACGTTCGACGCCGACGAATACGTGTTCTCGGCACTGCGGGCCGGGGCCAGCGGATTCCTCCTCAAGGACGCCACCGCCGAAGACATGATCACCGCGGTCCGGGTCGTCGCCGGCGGGGAATCGCTGCTCGCGCCGTCGGTCACCCGACGCCTCATCGCCGAATACGTCGCCGGTCCCACCGTCGCGAAGGACACCGCGGTGCTCGGTCAGCTCACCGACCGGGAGATCGACGTGATGACCCTGGTGGCGAAGGGCCACGCCAACGCCGAGGTGGCCGAACAGCTCTACCTCGCCGAACAGACCGTGAAGACCCACGTCTCGAGGATCCTGTCGAAGCTGGGACTGCGCGACCGCACCCAGATCGTCGTCGCCGCGTACGAGTCCGGGCTGGTCGTCGCCGGGAGCTGAGGGGCGCGGTCAGTGACGGTTGCGCGGGCGTTGCCCGCCCGCCTTCCGACTACTCGCGGGCGAAGCGAGCGCCGAGGTCCTTGACGATGGTCTCCGCCGATCCGTCCTGGGCGCTGCGGTAGCCGGTTCCGGCCCACAGGTGCAGACCGTGCGGGTCATCGGCCTTCTTCGCCGCGGCCCTGAACTCCTTGGTCAGATGGTGTACCGCAGGGTAGGCGTCGACGGCGATCGGGTCGAATGTCCGCACGAAGTCATTGACCAGCGCACGCGCTGGCCGTCCGGTGAATGCCCTGGTCAGCTGGGTCTCTGTGAACTCGTCGGCGGCGAGAGCGGCCCGATGCGTCGGAGCTGTTCCCGCCTCGTCGGAGCGCAGCAGCAGGGTGCCCACGACGACGGCGCTCGCCCCCGCGCCGAGGAGGTCGCCGACCATGGCCTCACCGTCGACTCCGCCTCCCGCCGCCACGGGCAGGTCCACCTCGGCGAGGATGTCACGGACGAGATCGACTGTCGCGCGATCTTCGATCTCACGCGTCGGATCGGCGGTGCCCGAATGCCCACCGGCACGCGGGCCCTGGACGATGAGCGCGTCGACGCCGACTTCGGCGGCCGCACGCGCCTCGGGAACCGAGGTCACGGTGGCGACGACCTGAGTGCCGACGGCGTGGAGGCGGTCGACCGCCTCGGCAGTGGGCAGATTGAACGTGAACGAGACCAGGGGAACGGGGTGCTCGGTGAGCCAATCGAGCTTGTCGTCGAAGTGGTCATCATCCTCGACCGGTTCGGCATCGAGCGTGATCCCGCGGGCGGCTGCGGCCGGTTCGAGCGCACGGGCGAAGTCGGCGAAGGCCTCGTGATCGACGGGAACGGGATTCGGGGCGAAGAGGTTGACGCCGAAGTTCGAGGTCGTCTCCCGCATCCGTGTGATGAGCGGAGCGAGAGCCTCGACGGTGAGGTAGCCGCCGGCGACGAAGGGGAATCCGCCGGCCCGGGCGACGGCTTCGGTAAGTTCGGGCGTCGTCGTCCCACCGGCCATGGGGGCGCCGATGATGGGCAGCGGGGTCTTCGCGAAGGCGATCGTCACGGTTCTCTCCTTGTATCGGCCGGCACCTGACTCGGTGTCTGATTCCGAGCGAGGCGGCCGCGTGGTCGGGCGTGCTCATCGCCATTCTCACACGATCAGGCGAGGTGAGTATGAGGTGGTCGGTCGACGGTATCCCTCGGAAGTATCGGTCGGCGGGGGAGAGGTGGGCTCTCCGGCGTGATGTGGAAAGGCCGACGCGGTTCCCAACTTCGGTGTCATCGCCCCCGATCACCTGTGATCGGCACTGAACGACCCGGAAAGGGAACCACCATGACACTGGCACTCACCGACCCGCTGCCGTCCGATGATCGCCATGAGAAGACGCGGCTCGCTGCCGGGCCCACCCCGACCGCAACGCCCGCGTCGCCGCACAGCCAGGCCGAGTCCGACCAGTCACCGGCCAAACCCCGCCGTGACCGGGTTATCGACCTTCTGCGCTTCGGCTGCCTCGTCGTCGTGGTCATCTTCCATTCGATGATGAGCGCGGCCGTGCTCGGACCCGACGGCACCGTGGAGCCGACGGTCGCGCTGTCGACGACCGCCGGATTCGCCGCCGCATCCTGGTTCTTCCAGGTCATGCCGCTGTTCTTCATCATCGGCGGGTATGCCGGCATCACCGGCTGGCGCCGCATTCGCGCAACCGGCGGCTCGTGGACCGACTATCTGCGTGCCCGCCTGCGCCGGCTCGTCGTGCCTGTGACTGTGCTCATCGGCCTCGCAGGCCTCGGGCTGTCAGCGGCCGGTGAACTCGGCGTCGCGCCCGACCTCCTCGCCGAAGCCAGCCTGCGCATCGGCCAACCGCTGTGGTTCCTCGCCGTCTACGTCGGTCTCACCGCTCTCGTGCCGGTTGCCGTGCATTTCCACGAAACCGCGCCGAGGCGGTCCCTGGCAATCCTCGCCGGAGCCGTCATCGTCGTCGACGGTCTGGTCGCAGTCTCGGGTGTGACCGGGCTCGGCTGCCTGAACTTCCTGCTTGTGTGGCCGCTGATCCAACAGCTCGGGTTCTTCTTCGCCGATGCGCGCGATCGTCCCGTGCGCAGGCCCATCACCTGCTTCGTCCTGGTGGCCGCGTTGCTGACCCTGGTCGGGTTCGTCGCCGCCGGTGTGTACAGCCCCAATATGCTCGTCAACCTCAATCCGCCGACCGGTGCCCTCGTCCTGCTCGGAGTGGTGCAGATGTGTGTGCTGCGCCTCGTCCACGCTCGGCTGGGCCGAATGCTCAACGCCGCGGACGCGGACATGTACGGCTCCACCACCGAGGCGGCTCTCGAGCCTCGGATGCTCCGCGCGCAGATCTGGGGCCGAGTCATCACCTGGGGCAATCGGTACGGCATGCACGTCTATCTCTGGCATATGAGCATCGTCATCGTCCTCATCGGCGGGCTGGGTGTGCTCGCTCAGGCGGTGTCCCTCGTGCCCGAAGCGTCCGGGCTCGTCCTCCCGGAGATCGGATCGTCGTGGTGGTGGGCCACGCGTCTGCCCTGGCTGATTGTCGTGATGGTGCTGTCCGGTCTGGTGGCCACGGCTGTCGAACGGATTCCGTTTCCGTCGGAACAGCGGCTTGCCTCGGTCGGGCGAACGATCGTCGAGCTCGCCCGTGAGATGCGTGGGCGCGAAGCGGCCGCTTCCGGTGCAGGAGCCGGCGACGACGCTCCGGCTCTCGGCCGTCCGCGGCTGCGGGCCGCCATCGCAGTCGGTACAGCCGCAACCGGCATCGCCATGGCGCTGCTCGTCGGCATCGCCCCGTTGATCTGGACGGTCGCGGCGGCCGGCCTGCTGATCGGTTCACTCATCCTGTCGGCCGGGCTCACTCCACCGAGGCAGCCAACTGGTCGGTGACGGCGCCCCACCCGTCGAAGAACCCGAGCTCCTCATGCCGGACCCGCTGCTCCGGGCTGCCGTGCCGCACGACGGCTCGGTAGTCGGTGCCGTCGGGATGGTCGCCGAGGATGATCTCCGTGGTCATCGCAACCGGATCGGGCAGGGCCGGATGCCAGGAGCTGCTGACCGCATTCGTGAACACGAGGCGGCTGCCCTCTTCGATGACGAGGAACACCGCATCGACATGCGGGTGCCACTCTGTGGCGTCCTCGCTCATCCGGGTGACGAAGGCACCGCCCGGAGTGAGCTCGAGAGAATCCACGCGCAGACTCAGCGGCGCCGGGATCCACCACTTGGCCAACTGATCCGGCGTGGTCCAGGCATCCCAAATCGCCTGCTTCGGGGCGCGGATAGTCCGTTGGATGCTGAGGTCGAGGTCTGGATTCTGATTCCGGGTGCGAGAGAGATGGGTGGTCATGATTCCTCCTTGGCAGTGGGGCCGTCGGAGTCGACGGAACCCGTGGTGACGAACTGTTCGAGCCGATCGGTGCTCTCCTCCCGGATCCTCCGCTGCTCCTCCAGCCAACCAGAGAGCAGATGGAGCCGATCCTGGTTGAGCGCACAGGTGCGAACTCGGCCGGACTTCTTAGTCCGGATGAGGCCGCACGATTCGAGGCTGCGCACATGTTTCATGAACGACGGCAGCGAGATCGACAACGGCTCGGCAAGCTCTCCGACGCTGGCCGGTCCCCGCCCGAGACGCGCGATCACGCTGCGGCGAGTGGGATCCGCCAGCGCCGCAAACATCGCGTCGAGCTCGTCGGACTGAAGTTGATACTTAGCCATATGGATAAGTATTACACCCCGAGGAATCGGCTGGGAAGAGGGGCGGCTGAAAGTTCTGTGACGAATGATGACGACGATCATGCTCAACTATTGTTGAGCAATCAGGTCTACTGATACGGTGTTGATCGTCAACAGTCCACGACATCACTTCAGCAGAGGGCATGATGATTGCTTTCAAGAATTCGCAGACCTGGGCGCTGTCCGCACGGTTCGAAGCTCTTGACTGTTGCCATCGAATGTCGTGCCCTATGTCGTTGACCAGCTGATCAAGCGCGAACAGCGCTGCCTGCGCTGCACTCTCTGCTGTTTCGCCGAAGCCCGGCCGGTTCGCTCCCGCCCGAGGGTTCCGTGCGCACTCAAGGTTCGGGCCCGCCTGTCTGCGACTCTCTGATCTCATTGTTTAATTGTTGAGCAATCGCCGCTTGTGATTCGGCAGAGATTTGCTCTCTTCCTCCCTCCATTCACTGACACACCTCAGGAATCTCATGCCTTTCGCCAACTTGTCTGTCTCCGACCCTGCCCAACTGACCGATATCCGCCGCATGCGCAGGGCCAAGAACCACACCCGCGTCTCTCTGGCCGCGCTCGCGGCCGGCTCTCTGCTGCTGGCCGGGTGCTCCGGTTCGGCGCAAGCCGACGGCGAGAACGCCACGCCCCAGAACGGCGGGGTCCTCAACGTCGCCTACGACGTCGACCCGACCTGCCTCGATGGCCAACAGGTCGGCCAGAATGTCACACTCAACATCACCCGCCAGATCACGGACTCCCTGACTGACCAGGATCCGAAGACCGGTGAGATCAAGCCCTGGCTCGCACAGTCCTGGGACGTCTCCGACGATGCGAAGACCTTCACCTTCCATCTCCGCGACGGAGTGAGGTTCCAGGACGGCACGGATTTCACCTCCGCCTCGGTGAAGGAGAACTTCGAAGCGATCGAGGACCTCGGAGCCAAAGCCACGATCGGTCAGTCCTATATCGACGGGCTGAAATCGATCGAGACTCCTGATGAGCAGACAGTGACATTCACTTTTGACAGGTCCAACGCGCAGTTCCTCCAAGCGACGTCGACGATGAACCTCGGCTTCTACTCTTCGAAGACGCTCGATCAGACCGCAGAGCAGCGTTGCACCGGTGCTGACCTCGTCGGCACCGGCCCTTTCGCCCTCGACAAGGTCGAACACAACAGGGCCATCACCCTGAAACGCTACGACGACTACGACTGGCCGTCCTCACTGGCCGGACACGAAGGCCCCGCCCACCTCGACGGCATCGAGTTCTCGATCGTCCCCGAAGCCTCGGTGCGCAACGGCTCGCTGCTATCGGGCCAGGTCGACGTCGACACCTCCGTCCAGTCTCAGGACGAGAAGACCCTCGAGGCTCAGGGCCTCGACATCGTCTCCCGCGCCAACCCGGGCGTCGTGTACAACCTCGTGCCGAAGACCACCGGTGCGATCGCCTCGGACAAGGCAGTACGCAAGGCTCTGGTCAAAGGCATCGACCGGGAGCAGCTGAAAACGGTCGTCTCCGACCATCAGGCTCCGGCCACCTCGGTGCTGGCGAAATCGACGCCGGAGTACGAAGACCTCTCCGACGTACTGGCCTACGATCCGGACGGGGCGAAGAAGCTGCTCGACGACGCCGGGTGGAAGCCCGGAGCCGGCGGCATCCGGGCCAAGGACGGCAAGAAGCTGTCGACGACGCTGACCTATTGGCAGGACGCTCCGTTCCTCGAACTCGTCCAGCAGCAGCTGCGCACCATCGGCTTCGACCTGCAACTGGAGAAGAGGACGATCGCCGAGGTCACCGCGCTCCAGGCCGAAGGCAAAGAGGACTTCACGTTCGGCAACCTCACCCGCTCGGATGCGGACATCCTCCGCAATTACTTCGGCGCGAAGGAACAGAACGCGAACACTCGAGAGCCCGGAGAGATCGACAAGGTCCTCGCCCGCACCACCGAGACCCTGGACGAGGGCGAACGGAAGGCCGACTTCACCGAGGCGGCGAAACTCATCCTCGACGAGGGCTACTCGATCCCGATCGTCGAGCTCACCGGCATCGTCGGCACCGGCAAAAACGTCCACGACTTCTCGTTCGAAGCCTCGTCGCGTTACCAGCTCTACGGCACATGGTTGGACGGTGACCAGTGATGAGCCTGCGCTGCCTCGTGTCGCGACTGGTCCAAGGACTGCTCGTCCTGTGGATCGCGTTCACCCTCAGCTTCTTCCTCCTCTACTGGCTGCCAGGCGATCCGGTCATCACGATGCTCGGTGCCGGAGGAGAGCTGCAGAACTTCGACCCCGCCGAGGTGGCCCGACTGAGAGCCGAATTCCACCTCGACCAGCCGCTCATAGTCCAATACCTCTTCGCCCTCGGCGACCTACTCCGCCTCGACCTGGGCACCTCGATCCAGGCCGGCACCCCCGTCACCGAGGCGATCGCCACCGCCCTGCCCTCCACCCTCGCGCTCGCCGCATCGGCTCTGGTCATTGCGCTCATCGTCGGGACAGCCGTCGCCGTGGCCGCGACCCTGACCCGCCGCCCGTGGCTGCGCGACATCCTGGCCGCCCTGCCGGGGCTCGGGGTCGCCCTGCCGACCTTCTGGGTCGGGCTGATGCTGCTGCAGATCTTCTCCTTCCGGCTCCCGCTCTTCCCCGCAGTCGGCACCGGCAGCCCGGCCGCCATCGTGCTGCCGGCCGGGACCCTGGCGCTCCCGCTGTCGGCGATCATCGCCCAGGTGCTGTTCCGTTCGCTGCAGAACGCATGGATCCAGCCCTTCGTCACGACCTTCCACGCATCGGGCTATACCCGCCTGCGACTGCTGCTGCGCCAGGCCCTGCCGGTCGCACTGCTGCCGACACTGACGATGGGCGGAGTCCTCTTCGGTCAGGCACTCGCCGGGTCCGTCGTCGTCGAGAACGTGTTCTCGCGACAGGGTCTCGGTCGGCTCGCTCAGACCGCCGTGACCGGGCAGGACATCCCGCTTGTCCAGGGCATCGTCCTCTTCGCCGCTGCAGTGTTCGTCCTCCTCAACCTGCTCACCGACCTGTCCTACCCACTGCTCGACCCGCGGCTGCGTGCCGCCCGTCTCAAGCCGGAGAAGAAGGACGGCGACACCCTCGCCGAAGCGGCCGTTCGTGAAGGCGGTTCCCCCGGAACTACCCCGTCGAGTTCGACGGAGACCGCAGGAGCGCGCCCATGATTCTCGCGACAGAGCTGCAGAAGAACAATCAGAGTGAGATCGTCGCAGCAGGCGGACTGCGTCGCCTCACCTCGGCGGTGGCTCACTCCCGGTTCGGCATCACCGAAGTCCTCGCGGTCATCGTCCTCGGCCTCGCGGCCCTCGCCGCCCTGTGGCCCGGCCTGCTCACCGGCGTCGATCCGCTCACCGGCAACCCGACTGACCGTCTGCTGCCGCCGAGCGCTGAGCACGTCTTCGGCACCGACCAGCTCGGCCGCGACGTCTACTCCCGTACCGTCCACGGATCCGCGCAGACCTTGTCGGCCAGCCTCGCCGCCGTCGCCATCGGCGTCAGCGCCGGAGTGCTGCTCGGCTTGCTGTCCGGCTTCTTCACCGGAGTCCTCGACGCGATCTTCATGCGCACCGTCGATGTCCTCCAGGCTGTGCCCGGACTGCTCCTGTCGATGGCCGTCATCACCGCCCTCGGCTTCGGCACGCTCAATGTCGCCGTAGCCGTCGGCGTCGCCGCGATGCCCTCGTTCGCCCGACTCACCCGCGCCGAGGTGATCCGGTGGCGCTCCGCTGAATTCGTCCGGGCCGCCCGCGCCGATGGGCTCTCCACTGTCGACGTTCTGGCTCGCCACATCCTGCCCCAGGTCAGGGGCCCGATCGGGGCGCTGATCGCGCTCGAGTTCGGGTCCGCTGTGCTCGCGGTCTCGGCCCTGAGCTTCCTCGGCTTCGGCGCCCCGCCACCGCAGCCCGAATGGGGTCTGCTCGTCTCCGAAGGCCGCGACTTCCTCGCCGCCGCTTGGTGGATGACGACGTTCCCCGGACTCGTCGTCGCCGCGGTGGTGCTGGCCGCCAACCGTCTCTCCCACGCCGTCAACTCCGAGAAAGGATTCCGATGATCAACACCGATCTCCTCGCCTGGCCCTCGGCCGGGGCCGGCACCGAACTCATCGACGGTGCCGACGTACCGACCCCAGCCGACCGAACCGCGACGCCCAGGACCACAACACACTGTGTCTCAACACTCGAGAACCCTGCCCCCAGTGCCCCGACACTCGAGTCATCAGCCCACCAGGGGCCTCCCGTCCTCGAAGTTGCAGGGCTGAGCGTCACCTACCCCGGTGCCGCAGCCCCTGCGATCTCTGGCGTCGACCTCAGGCTCGGCGCGGGGGACACGCTTGCGATCGTCGGCGAATCCGGATCAGGCAAGTCCACGACTGCAGCGGCCCTGACTGGACTCCTCCCGTCTGGGACGAAGGTCGATGTGGCCACGCACAGCCACCTCGGCGAGGATCTCATCGGGGCGAAGGCGGGCACCTGGCAGCGGATCCTCGGCACGGGAATCGCGTACGTGCCGCAGGACGCGGGTGCCGGGCTCAACCCGGTGCGCACGATCGCCTCCGCCCTGGCCGAGACCCTGACGGTCAACGGGTATGCGAAACAGCAGATCAGACCCCGCAGTGCGGAGGTTCTTACGGCCGTGGGACTTGACTTCGAGACACACGGACAGCGGTATCCGCACGAACTCTCCGGCGGACAGCGGCAGCGTGTGCTCATCGCCAATGCCATTGCCGCCCGGCCGGCACTCATCATCGCCGACGAACCCACCTCGGCGCTCGACGCGACCGTGGCGAAACAGGTCCTCGACGTGCTGGGCGGCCTCGTTGCCGGGTCGCAGACTGCGCTCGCACTCATCACCCACGACCTCGGGGTTGCGAAGGATCGTGCTGCGAAGCTCCTGGTCATGCAGGCTGGGCGCATCGTCGAAACCGGGTTCACCGACCGGGTCCTCGCCGAACCCCAGCACGCCTACACGCAGTCACTGCTCGCCGCTGCCCCGCACCTCGGGTGGGGGAGGCTGCGGCCGAGCGCCGACGCCGTCACCACCTCGGACTTCACTGGCACCGAGGCGGTCCTGGCCGGTCACGGACTCGTACGGGACTTCGGCGGGGTTCGTCCCGCGGTCAACGGACTCGACATTGCGCTGCGAGCAGGGTCGACTGTCGGAATCGTCGGCGAATCCGGGTCGGGGAAGACCACCTCGGCGAGGATCCTGCTCGGCGCCGACCGGGCGGATGCCGGCGAGATCACCCTCCACGGAAAACCCGTCAAGAGGTATCGAAGGAAAGACCTCGGCCGACGCATCCGCTATGTCCACCAGGATTCGAGCGCCGCTCTCGACCCGCATTACACGGTGGAGAGGATCCTCGCCGAACCGCTGCGCGGCCACCGCATCGGCGCTCGCGCCGACCGTCCGGCACGGGTGCGGGAGCTCCTCGACTCCGTCTGCCTCGACCATGCTCTGCTGGGGCGCACCCCGCGAGAGCTCTCCGGAGGTCAGCGGCAGCGGCTCGCAATCGCCCGGGCACTGGCCGTCGATCCCCAGGTGATCATCCTCGACGAACCCGTCTCGGCACTCGACGTCGGCGTGCAGGCACAGATTCTCCAGCTGCTCGTCGACCTGCAGGCCCGTCTCGGCGTCGCCTACCTCTTCATCTCCCACGACCTCGCCGTCATCGAACAGATCGCTGATGACGTCATCGTCATGAAGGACGGAACTGTCGTCGAATCCGGGCCGACCGCCCGCGTCCTTCACGAAAGCCGCCACGAATACACGCGGGCACTCATCGACGCAGTGCCGTGCTTCGACGACTCCGCCGTGCGCACAACCTCCACCATCAACCGCACCGAATCGACAGGAGCGCATCATGCCTGACCTCGACAGCTCACACACCAACGGCAGTCCCGACAGCAGCATCCCGGGCCAGCCGCGGCAGGTCCACCTGGCCGCCCATTTCCCGGGGGTGAACAATACGACCGTATGGTCCGATCCCGCCTCGGGCAGCCACGTCGAGTTCGACTCGTTCGCTCATCTCGCAAAGACCGCCGAGGCAGGGCTCTTCGACTTCTTCTTCCTCGCCGAAGGTCTGCGCCTACGCGAACACCAGGGAAAGATCTTCGACCTCGACGTGGTCGGTCGTCCGAACACGACGGTCGTGCTCTCCGCGCTCGCCGCCGTGACTAAGCGGATCGGTCTGGCCGGGACGCTGAGTGCCACCTATAACGAACCCTTCGACATCGCCCGCCGGCTCGCGACCATCGATCAGCTCTCGAACGGTCGCGCCGCCTGGAACGTCGTGACCACCTCGGACGCGTTCACCGGGGAGAACTTCCGGCGTGGCGGCTACCTCGACTATGCCGACCGCTACCGCCGCGCCGAGGACTTCATCGACGTTGCCCGGCAGCTCTGGGACACCGCAGCAGGCGCCGACGCCGGCATGTTCGGCCACACCAGCGACTTCTTCGACATTGCTGGACGCTTCCCCGCCGGCGCTCTGCCCGGCGGTCACCCTGTCGTCTTCCAGGCCGGGGACTCGGACTCCGGTCGCGACTTCGCGGTCGGCTCGGCCGACGTCGTCTTCACCCGCCACTCCGACCCCGCATCCGGTCGGAAGTTCTACGCAGACGTGAAGTCCCGACTCACCCGATACGGCCGAACCGAGGACTCCCTGAAGATCTACCCGGGAGTGTCCATCATCCTCGGCGACACACCCGCCGAGGCGATCGAGCACTCGCGTGAGGTCGCCTTCCAGCAGATCAGCGAGGCTGGGACCATCGCCTTCCTCGAACGAGTGTGGGACCGTGACCTCTCCGCCTTCGACCCGAACGGACCGCTGCCCGACGTGCCTCCGGCAGGCGAATCGATCTCCCAGGGCCGGGTCAAGCACATCAAGAACGCTGAAGCGACGATCGCTGCCTGGCGCGAGATCGCCGCGGCCGAGAACCTCAGCGCCCGCGAACTCGTCATCCGAGTCTCGAACAGGCATTCCTTCGTCGGCACCCCGCACCAGGTGGCGCTCGACCTCGCCGAAGCGGTCCGGACCAAGGCCGCCGACGGCTACATCCTCGTCCCCCACCTCACGCCGGGCGGACTCGACGAGGTCGTTGCCAAGGTCGTGCCCGAGCTCCAGGAGCTCGGGGTCTACCGCACCGAGTATCCGTACGGGTCCCTGCGCGAGAACATCGGACTGCCCGCGGCTCGCAATGCTGTTGACTGGGCCGTCGCCCGCAACGAAGCACGAGGTGCTGCCGAAGACCACGACTCCCACGACCGTGAACTCAAGGAGGTGGGCTGACATGTCGCGCGTCGTCCTGCTCTCGGCCAGCCCCTCGGAGAACTCGAAGACGGAGGCGCTGCTCGAATTCATCGCCCGTCGGCTCGGCCAGTACGGTCACCGCACAGAGTTCATCAAACTGCGTCACCTGCCCGCCGGACCTCTCCTGGTCGGCGACGGAAGTGACGGCCTCATCGCCTCGGCGCGAGACACGGTCGCTGCGGCCGATGCAGTGGCCGTCGGGTCGCCCGTCTTCAAAGCCACGTACACCGGCCTGCTCAAGGTCTTCGTCGATCTGCTGCCGATGGACGCCCTGCACGGCAAACCCGTGCTGCCGCTGCTCACCGGCGGATCCGCCGCCCACGTCCTCGCCCTCGACTACGGTCTCAAACCGCTGCTGGCCACGCTCGGGGCGAGCGCGATCGGCCGCGGCCGCTTCGTCTCATCGAAGCACATCCTCCCGGCCACGGACACGACTCCGCCGAGCATCGACGAATCCGTCGAACTCGACGTCGTCGACGCCATCGATCAGTTCGACTCGGAGCTGACCGTCCGAGCCCGGTCGTGCACCCACGCCGAGGCGGCCGACGCCGAATCCCTCATCACGTCCCAGATCACGACCGATAGGAACTCCTCATGAGCTTCATCATCTCCACTACGCTGAACCCCGACCCGCTCTCCGGCCCGGCGACCGCGAAGACGCTTGACGGCCACGCGGACTTCGCTCTCATACCCGATGACTTCACCGGGCTCGACGCGATCGAATTCGCGTCCTGGCTCGGACCGTTGACCAGCAGGCTCGGGATCGTCCCCGAAGCACGCATCACCCATCTCGAACCCTTCCATCTGGCCACAGCCTCTGCGACGCTCGACTACGCGGCCCGCGCCCGCGCCGGACTGGCCGTCGGCGTCTCGACCACCCTCGCGGAGGCGTCACTCTTCGGTCGCCGCAGTCCTGCCGCCGGCACGGATGCGTGGGCCGAAGCCGCCGGAGTCATCGACGTCATCCGTCGCCTCTGGGATTCGTGGGACGATGATGCGATCATCCGCGACCAGGACACAGACCGCTACATCGACCGCGACCGCCTCCACTACATCGACGCGCAACTGCAGGATTCGACCGGCACCGCCTACTCGGTCCTCGGCCCCTCGATCACGCCCCGTCCCCCGCAGGGTCACCCACCGATCATCGTCCGTGCGGAGACCGGCAACGAGGCGGCCCGTTTCGCAGCCGACATCGTCCTCGTCGACGAGGCTGCGGGCACCGTCTCGCTCGAGGACCTGCGTGCCGAGCTGGACCCGGGCGTCCCGGTGCTCGCAGTGCTGCCGTCCCCCTCAAGTCCCGCCGAGGCGGCAGAGCTCGTCGGCTCCGTGCGCATCCTCGCCGAACGCGGGGCCTCGGGGATGCTGCTGACCACATCGGCTGAGGGCCAGCTCGAGTTCAGCGTCCGGCTCGTCTCGGAGATCATCCCATCCCTGCACGCGGCGGGTCTGCGCGAGGCTCCCGAGGCCGCTTCGGCTCGCGCCGACGCCACCTGGACCAGCGAGCTGCGCACCCGCCTCGGGCTCAGTCCGGCAGTGAGCTTCTATGCCGATGCATGAACGGCCGGAATCGGCCGGCTTCGCGGCCGACCGCGATGTCCCCGGGCTGGGGGAGCATCGCGCCGACCTCACATTCATCGGCGCCGGTCCGAAGACTCTGGGCATTCTGCTCGCGATCGCCGCGACCGCGAATGCCGGAACGGGCCTGCGTATCCATCTCGTCGACCCGTTCCCGCCGGGAGCCGGGCGGATCTGGCGGACCGACCAGTCGCCGCACCTGTGGATGAACTCACGCACCGAGGACATCACGATCTACCCCGACGAGAGCTGCCGACTCGAGGGCCCCGGCATCGCAGGTCCGACCCTGCACGAGTGGATTCACGGGCCCGGTCTGGACCGTCTGACGCAGGCGGGCCTCGGCGCCGAGGCGGCAGCGCTCGACTCCCAGTCGTTCGCCAGCCGCCGGGTCTTGGGCCACTACCTGTCCGCGGCCTTCGAGCTCGCTCTCGATCGGCTCGGCGCCGAGGTGCGCATCCACTGTGCCCGCGCCGAGGCGGTGCGCCGAGGCGAAGACGACCGCGGATTCGTGGTCACCACCTCCGTCGGTGCGAAGATCGCCACCGACGTCCTCGTCTCGGCTCAGGGACATCTCGATATGCGCACCGCCGAGCAGGATGCGGTCCTGGCCGACCGTGCGGCCGCCCCCGCGGGAAACGGTCTGTACTATCAGGCTCCCGGATACACGGCCGACCTCGACTTCAGCAACATCCCCGCCGGCGCTGAGGTGCTCACCCGCGGCTTCGGACTCGCGTTCCTCGACTTCATGGTCATGGTCACCGAGGGCCGCGGCGGTGAGTTCGTCGACGACGGTGAACGGCTCCGCTACCGGCCCGCAGGCACCGAACCGGTGCTGTGGGTGGGATCCTCCCGTGGCATCTCGTACAGTCCGAAGCTCGGCTACAGCCAGGTCGAGGTGCCCGGCGCACCGACCGTGGCACTGCGGTACTTGGACCGCGTGGCAGACGGACCTGATCGCGAGGGCAGGGACCGTCCCGGAAGTGGGCACCGCCTCGGCGAGAGTCCCGGGTTCATCGATTTCGGTGCGGTGCTCGGTCCGCTGTTCGAACTCGAACTCACCTACGCTCACTACGAACACGTGCTGTGGAAGCGCGGTATCGATGCCCCCGAACTGCTCGAGAGCATCGACGAAGCAGCCGAGTGGGTCCGCGCGGGCCGCGCGGGTGCGAACGGGGCGGAGGTCATCACCGGCGCCGGCTTCGAAACCATCTCCGAGGCCGCTCGCGAGGTCATCACCGATGAGGACGATCTGTTCGATCTGGCCCGCATCGACCGTCCCCTGGCCGATCTGCGCTGCGTTGATCTCCCTTCTGCAGAGGTGAGCGTGCGCGACCACATCTCCGGGCATCTCAAACGCAGTGCCGATGCGCACCACTCTGCCGACCTCGCCGTCTTCAACGCTCTGGTCAAGGCATATGTGCAGATCAGAGTGCTCGTGCGCGACGGTCGGGTCAGCAATGACGATCGCACGGAGTTCGTCGAAGGCAGCTTCCATTCCCTGTTCTCGTTCATCGGCAGCGGCCCGCCGCCGGAGAGAGTCAAGCAGATCCTCGCTCTCCACGAAGCCGGTCTCGTTCGGTTCCTCGGTCCCGGATTGAGCATCGACGCCGATACTGCCGGTTTCACCGCCCGCTCCACCGCTCACCCGGAGGCGAAGACCTTCACACATTTCGTCGATGCCCGTTTGGCTCGGCAGAGTGCGGAGAAGGCAGCCGATCCGGTCCTCGAAACACTGCGAGCGGACGGCCGACTGCTGCTCGAGACCGCGGCTCACGCGAAGCTGCGCACCGACGGGGCGGGCCGCGCTCTCGACGCACATGGTCGGGCACAAAGCGATCTGTTCCTCCTCGGCCCCGCGGTCTCCGGATCGACCGCCGAGGCCTTCAGCCGCCCGCAGACGGGCGCCCCCGTGTTCGCTGACAACGAGCGCATTGCCAGGGCGATCCTCGACGCCGTCACGGTGGACGCCGGAACTCGCGAACTCCTGGCCGGATGATGGGCCGCGCAGCGGCGGGATCGATCGACGATCACGTCACGTCCGGACGAGACGGCGGCCGCCTCGGCGAGGAATCACGACCTTCTGCGTCGAAAAATGACGACGATCAACGACATATGACATGCAGTGACAGTGCGCGTCACCGAGCACGCACGAACGGGATTCGGCCACTCACACTGAATCACACCGCAGTTGCAGCGGTGCCCATCAGTGAAGGAAGGATCCGCCGTGAGTTCACCCCGTTTCGAACCCACCACACCCGCCGGAATCTCGACCCGATCGGTGCACTCGGGAGCCATGCCCGAGGCGCACACCGGTTCGGTCGTGGCCCCGATCTTCCAGACCTCCACTTATCAGATGGACACCCCGGGCGAGACCCGCGCCGGCTTCGACTACGCGCGCACGGGCACGCCGAATCGCAGCGACCTCGAACAGGCCCTGTGCGAATTGGAGGGCGCGTCGTTCGCAGCGGCCGTCAACTCGGGAACCTCGGCCGAGGTGGCCGTGTTCTCCTCTCTGCTGCGTCCCGGCGACGAGGTCATCCTGCCCCGCGACGTCTACGGCGGGACCTTCCGTCTCCTGCAGAACGAATACGTGCGTTGGGGCGTGGTCATCCGCACCGTCGATCTCACCGACACTGCGGCGCTCGCCGCCGCCATCAACGACAACACCGCGATCGTCTGGGTCGAGACCCCGAGCAATCCCGGGCTCGACATCATCGATATCGCCGAGGCGGCCCGCCTTGCCCACCGAGCGAACGCGCTCCTGGCCGTGGACTCGACCTTCGCGACCCCGGTGCTGCAGCGTCCGTTGGATCTCGGCGCCGATATCGTCGTCCACTCGACGACGAAGTTCATCAACGGTCACTCCGATGTCATCGGCGGGGCGGTGCTGGCCGGTGACGGAACGAGCTGTCCCCGCGCCGCCGAGGTGGTCGACCGTCTCGAAAGCCACCTCGCGTCCGTCGGGCTGGGCATCTCCCCGTTCGACGCGTGGCTGACCCGGCGCGGAATCAAGACCCTGCCGGTGCGGATGAAAGCGCACTGTGCCAACGCACAAGCGGTGGCCGAATGGCTCGAGACCCGCGACGAAGTGGCCGACGTGATCTATCCGGGCCTGCCCTCTCACCCCGGGCATGAGGTGGCGAAGCGGCAGATGAGCGGGTTCGGGGGAGTGGTGTCCCTGCGCACCGACACCGAGGAGCGTGCGCTGTCCCTGGTGGCGAACACGAAGCTCATCACTCTGGCCGAGTCGCTCGGGGGAGTGGAGTCGCTCATCGACCATCCGGCGACGATGACGCACCTGTCCGTGGCCGGCAGCGAGGTCAGCGTCTCGGGCAGGTTCATCCGCCTGTCCGTGGGCATCGAGGACATCGACGACATCCTCGCCGACCTCGCTCAGGCCCTCGACGCCACGTCCGGTGATGCGGGCACGAGTTCTGCCGACGGCGCCGCACATACCGCTCCTGCAGGACAGCACCACGTCTCGTCTCCAGCGGCTGCGGTCCCCGTGTAGCCGACGGCATCACGTACCGGGAGCGGCACCTCCTCCCGGTGCGTCGGCACACCTCACCCTTAGTGGCAAATCACCTCGTTGCAGCGGGGTGATTTGTGGCAAAGGGTGAGGGATGTGCGGTTGGTGTCCGCGGTCACAAGGTGTCGGGAAAACCCGACGTGGGGTCGGAGGTCTTCGTGCTGTTCGCGGCCCCGCGGCTCCCGTAGCGTTATTGCTATGAGTGAGAAGCCCCCCGAGAACCCGCAGGATCAGGAGCCGTTCGGCCCCGACCCGCAGGAGACTCACGCCCCTGAGCGCGAAGAGTCCATCAGCGCCGCAGATATCGTCAATGCACCGCCGACCACCGAGGTCGATGCAGAAGCGGTCGACGAACCGACCGCACGTGAAGCAGGAGAGTTCCGGACGAAACCCGTCGATCCCGCCGTGCCGTTCGCGACGGGCTCGACTCGCGTGATGGGAACCGGCGATCAGGCCCAGAGTCCTGGCCACCCGCCGAACTACCCCACCCCACCAGGCTACGCCCCTCAACCCGGACCAGCCCCACACCCCGGCTTCGCCTCTCAACCCGGACCAGCCCCACACCCCGGCTTCGCCCCTCAACCCACACCGCATGCTCAACCCACACCGCATGCTCAACCCACACCGCATGCGCAGCCCGCACCGAACGCCCGGCCCATGCCGGCCGCACAGCCGATGCCACGCCCGCGCCCGCCTCGGCGAGTGAAGCCCAAGCGCGACCCCGTCGCCTATGCGCCGGTCACCGGCTCACTGCCGCTCAGCCGTGAAGACGTCACCGAGATCCCGGCCGACGGGCCGATCACCTGGCCCAAACGCCCCACCGGACTCATCGGTGTTGCCAACCTCGTGCTCTCCGCCGTCCTCGCCGTGATCTGGGCATGGATCCCACTCGGACTGCTGTTCACCGGAATCGGCGGAATCTTCGCCCTCGGCCTCGGCGTCCTCGCCCTCCTCGTCTGGGTCCTCGTCCAGCAAGGCGCGAACAACGCCGAACGCTACCGGGCCGAACTCATCTACTCCGATAAGATCCCCGTTCCGAAGATCGAAAGCAGCAATCGCGACCCCGGCTTCGGTCGGTTCCTCCACAACCGCTGGCTGCAGGTGAAATCCGGCGCCTTCTGGCGCTCGACCGCCCACCACTACATCAAGATGCTCCTCGGCGCGATCGTCGTCGCCGGCACCCTCGCAGGAATCTGCGGATCGATCTTCGGCATCTTCGCGGCCATCAACCCGCACGGAGTCAACACCTTCTTCATCGGCGAATCCATCGACGGGTCGGCCCGCATCGGTGTGGCCATCGGCTCCGTCATCGTCCTCGCCAGCTCCCTGGCCATCCTGTGGTTCGCCCCGCTGCTCGACCGCGCCCTCGACCGGGCCCTGCTGGCACCGGCCCGCACCGTGGCGCTGCAGGCCGAAGTCACCGAACTCGACCGGGCCCGCATGGCCGGCCTTGAGGCGGCCGCGGCGGAACGTCTGCGCATCGAACGCGACCTCCACGACGGAGCCCAGCCCCGCCTCGTCGCCCTGACCATGACCCTGGGAATGGCGAAGACGAAGATCGACTCCGATCCGGAGAAGGCGAAGGAACTCGTGGCCGAAGCCCACACCGAAGCCAAGGGCATCGTCAACGAACTCCGCCAGCTGGCCCGCGGAATCCACCCCGCCGTCCTCACCGACCGCGGCCTCGACGCCGCCGTATCCGCCCTGGCCGGACGGTCGACGATCCCCGTCGACGTCGATGTCCGTCTCGAAGGCCGGATCGGGCGCGAAGCCGAAGCCGTGTCCTACTTCGTCGTCGCCGAATGCCTGACGAACATCGCCAAACACTCCGGCGCCACCCGTGCCAGCGTCTTCATCGCCCCGATCGAGACCGGTGTGCAGATCGTCGTCACCGACAACGGCCACGGCGGTGCACGCGTCGACCGCACCGGCCGTCACACCGGGATCGCCGGTCTCATCGACCGGGTCGAAGCCGCACGTGGCACACTGAACCTGACCAGCCCCGCAGGTGGGCCGACGACTGTAGTTGTGGAGGTGCCATGCGCATCGTAATCGCTGAAGACTCTGCCGTCCTGCGGGCCGGACTCGAAAGGCTGCTCGCCGACGCCGGACATGAGGTCATCGCCGCCGTGCCCGACGCCAACGAACTCCTCGCCGTCGTTCACAACGATCCGCCGGACCTCGCCGTCATCGACGTGCGCATGCCGCCGACGTTCACCGATGAAGGCATCCGCGCCGCCGTCCTCATCCGCAAGCAGAACCCGGACGTCAAGGTCCTCGTGTTCAGCCAGTACGTGGAGGAGCAGTACGCGTCCGAACTCATCGCCGAGAACACCGGCGGCTTCGGCTACCTGCTCAAAGACCGTGTCGCCGACGTCGAAGACTTCCTCACCGCTGTCGATGAGGTCGCAGGCGGCGGCACCGTCCTCGACCCGGAGGTCGTGTCCCAGATCCTCGTGCGCACACGCAAGAAGGACGGACTGTCGACCCTGAGCCCCCGCGAACTCGAAGTCCTCCAGCTCATGGCCGAAGGCAAGTCCAATGCCGCGATCGCCCGCACCCTCTACCTCAGCGCCGGTGCCGTTGAGAAGCACATCTCCTCGGTGTTCACGAAGTTCGGCCTCACCGCCGACACCTCGGAGAACCGCCGCGTCCTCGCCGTCCTCACATTCCTCGGAGCTTAGAATGCCTGCCACAGTCCGCATCAGCGAATCCGCCCGCGTCGGTCTGCGCGCGGTCCTGATCATCCTCGCCGCCGTCGTCCTCCTCATCCCCGTCATCGTCAGCACCGCCCATAGTGCCTCCCGCCTCGACTACGGACGGATCGAGTCGTCCGAATCGCTGCCGAAGGCGATGAAGGAACTCAAGATCGGCCTCGATTCCGGCGGTGCCGTCGAGATCAAGACCGCCGACGTCGCCGAGGCGATCGTGAAGATCACCGGCACCGGTCCCCGCGACAGCTCCGCGAACCTCGAGGTCGACAGTCGCGCCGATACCGCCGAGGTGGCGGTGAAGAACGGTGGGAAACTCGAGAACACCCGGCTGACCGTCACCATCCCGACCACAGAGGCGAAAGACCTCGCCCTCGACTTCGACGGCAACTACGGCCGGTTCGATGTCACCGGTGACTTCGCTGAGATCAACGCCGACACCGGCGGTGGGACCGCGAGTGTGACCGGCTCGGCACAGAAGGTGCGGACCACGAGCGATTGGGGTGCCACCTACCTGGACGGAGACTTCGGGACGGTGTCGGCCAAGACCGGAGTCGGTGCCATCGAAGGTGAGAACCTCACCGTCAGCGACCGCATCGACGTGGTCAGTTCGACGGGAACCGTCGACCTCGACTTCACCAATCAGGCGATGCCCGCCGGCGGAATCATCGCGAAGACGGAAGAAGGCTCGATCGAGCTGCGGGTGCCGAATCTCAAGCTCACCTCGGAAGAGCTGGATGAGGACTTCTTCTACCGGATCAACGCGAAGTCCAATGACGGCACCGTCGACCTCGCCTCCGATCTGAAGAAGTTCGATGTGGCGGATGACCCGAAGGAAGCCAAGGGCAAGATCCTCGTTCCGATCTCGGCCACAGCCGATACTGGTAGGGTCACGGTCAACCAGAACTGAGAAACGACCGGCGCACGGGCGGGCTCGACTGCGGGCCCGCCCATGTGGCGTCTGAGGGGCCGACGATCATGCAGATCACCGTCTATGGAGCCACCGGTACCTTCGGCACGCAGCTGGTGGGCCGACTGCGCGAACGCGGACACACGGTCATCGCTGCTCATCGCGGGAGCGGGGTCGACACGGTGACCGGGCGGGGAGTCGCCGAGGCGGCCGAGGGCAGCGATGTCCTCGTCGACTGCGTCAACCAGCTGACGATGAGCGCCCGCAAAGCCATCGATTTCTTCTCCCACAGCTCCCGTTCGATCGCCGAGGCCGTTGCCGAGCAGCCCGGCACCACCGTGGCCGTCCTGTCGATCGCGTTCCGTCCCGAGGCCGCCGAGTCGCGGATGATGGGCTACTACCAGGGCAAAGCCACGCAGGAGCGCATCTTTCGTCGGCTCATCCCGGAGGAACAGCTGCTGATGTTCCGATCCGCCCAATGGTTCGAACTCGTCGACACGATGACGATCCAAGCCGGGCCGCTGCGTTTCGTGCCGAAGATGCGGGTGCAGGCCCTGGCCGTCACCGAGGCGGCCCGCATGATGGCCGAAGCCATCGACGCACGCGAGCGCGGCACCATCGAGGTCGCCGGTCCCGAGATCAGCGACTTCGCTGAGATCGCCCGCAGACTCGCCGCGGTGCGCGCCCGGAAGTCAGGGACGAGACGTGCGAAGGTCGTCGGCATTCCCCTGCCCGGGCCGATGGCCCGTGACGGACTCATCCCACCGTCACCGAGGATGTCCGATAAGACCGTCGACGAATGGCTGCGCTCGGTCTGAGATCCGGGGCGGGCCGCCTCTGTGGCGGTATCATCCGTTCCGGAGGTTCTCATGGATTGGATGGAATTCGGGCTCGACGGGGTCGACGCGGTCAGGGTCGTCGTCTCGTGCGTCGTCTTCTACGTCGGGATCATTCTGCTGCTGCGCATCTTCGGCCAGCGGACGCTGTCGAATCTTTCCAGCTTCGACCTGGCCCCGGTCATCGCCATCGGGGCGATCATCGGCCGGGCCATCCTCGGTGACACTCCGACCCTCGTCGCGGGCGTACTTGCGCTTGCCACCATGCTCGCCCTGCAGGCGCTGAGCGGGTACAGCCGCCGTTTCGGAATGCTCGCCAAAGTCGTCTACTCACCGGCAGTCGTGCTCATGGCCGGGTCCGAGATCCTCACCGACAACCTCGCGAGGACCCATGTCGATCACGACGAACTCGTCGCGAAGCTGCGCTCGGCCGGGATCCGCAATTTCGGCGAGGTCGCCTGCGTGATCCTCGAATCGACCGGTCAGATCAGCGTCATCCGCCGCGGTGCGCCCATCGACGAGGAGATGCTTGCCGACGCCATCGGAGCTCACCGTGTGCCCCGTGAGGGGTGAGATTCAGTCGGGCTCTTGTGATCGGTCGAGCCCGAGCATCTTCACGCCGTTGGTCCACAGCACCGAACGCATCCAGTCGTCGCCGAGTCCCAGGGCGGCCAGACCTGCGATCTGGTCGACGTACGGGTAGGGGATGTTCGGGAAATCCGAGCCGAGGATGACCTTGTCCTCAAGTCCGGCCAGGCGTTCGCGGTAGGCGGGGGTCACCTCGGCGGGGTCGGAGAAATACCCGGACGCGAACATCGTCGTGTCGAGACAGACATTGTCGAAACGTTCGGCGAGATCGGCGAACTCGTCGTACTCGGGCATGCCCATATGGGCGATGACGAAGGAGAGCTGCGGAAAGCGTTCGAGGACGTTGCCCACCGCGTGCGGGCCGGTGTACGTGCCCGGCAGGGGAGCGGATCCGGCATGGATGACGATCGGCACCCGGGCCTCTTCGAGGGCTCTCCACGCGGGGTCGAGGACCGCGTCGTCGGGTGAGAAGACGCCGACCTGGACGTGGACTTTGAACAGCGTCGCTCCGGCCGCCAGCGCCTTCGGCACATAGTCGGCGCACTCGGGTTCGGCGTAGAGGGTGCCGCAGTGGATGACGTCGTCGTGGGCGGCGGCGAATTCGGCGTTCCAGTCATTCAACCACGCGGCCATGCCGGGCTTGTGCGGGTAGGTCAGCGCCGGGATCGCGCGGATGCCGAGCTCGCGGACGATGCTCAGCCGGGTGTCCGTGTCGAAACGGTAGGTGATCGGCCAGTCGCGGCCGTAGTTGTCGGCGGCATTGTCGAAGTACTGCCACACCTTGTCGAGCACGTTCTGCGGCAGGAAATGGACGTGGATGTCGGCGAGGCCGGGCAGGCCGAGGGCGCGGACGTAGTCGGGGACCTCGGCATCGGTGCGCGGGGGAGCGGTCATCGTGTCGGGCACCTCGAAGACGTGACCGGCCGTGGTCTCGGGGACGTTCATGGCCCCACTCTATGACCTGTCGCCCCACGCGTCCTCAGCGGCCGTCCATGCCCGACACATAGACTGCCCGCATGAGCCTGCGCGATCCGTTCACGATCCCCACCCCGCCCCAGGTCAGACCCGTGGGGCAGGCGCCGTTCTGGACTCCGGGGCAGACCGTGACGTGGACGTTCCGACGGTTCGACTTCGACCGCGACCTCGCCGAGGTGGCCCGACCGATGCGTGTCGTCGCCGACGGGCCGTCCGGTTCTGTTCTGTGGTTGGCCGGGGGTACGCCGACGCAGGAGACCCGCATCGTCGGGTGGGAGAACACGAACGCCCACGATGTGCCGTTGAAGGCGCGGTTCCGATCGCTCGCCGAGGCGCCCACCAGGATCAATGTCGAGGGCACGTGGCGGGGCCGCGGGGTGCTCAAGATCGTCCCGCCGAAGGTTCCTTTCTCCGTATGGGTGCTGCTCAAAGATGCTGTGGACGGTGTCGATCGTACCGAGCCCGGCGGTGTGCGGGCCGAGTGGTACATCAATCTCGAGGCCACGCACGTACGCAGCGATGATGCGCTGTTCACCAGCGATCACATCCTCGACATCACCTTTCCGACCGCCTCGATGCCCCTGCACGCCGCGGACGGTCGGCTCGATCCGACCGGTGCCGTATTCAAGGACGTCGACGAGCTCGCCGCGGCGGCGAACTTCGGGGCGTGGCCGAGGGAGTGGTCGGAGGTCATCCGGGACAATGGCAGCCACCTGCTCGACCACCTCGGCGATTTCGATTGGGCCTTCGACCCCGAGTGGGAGACCGTGGCCCGCGACCTGGTGGGGAAGGCCCGATTGGGGGCCGCCTCGGTGTCAGAAAAATCGTTCGTTCAGGAACATCGGCGACCGCAGAATGGTTGTTATGACCGACAGCATCGGTGATCGTCGCGGATGCACCTGTCGCCCCACTGAAGCACACAAGCGAAGAATGATCTGCTGCTGAAAGGAACCGTCTCCATGACGACCAACCATCGGATTCGCCTGAACTCGCGCCCCGTGGGCGCTCCAACTGCGGAGAACTACCTGCTCGACGAGGTGCCTGTGCCGGCCCCGGGCGAGGGGCAGGTGCTGCTGCGCACGCTCTACCTCTCGCTCGACCCGTACATGCGCGGCCGGATGTCGGATGCGAAGTCCTACGCGAAGCCCGTCGAGGTCGGCGATGTCATGGTCGGTGCCACCGTGTCCGAGGTCGTCGAATCCAATGCCGAGGGCTTCGCCGCCGGTGAGATCGTCCTCGGCTACGGCGGGTGGCAGGAGTATTCGGTGGAGTCGACCGGGCATCTGCGCAAGATCGACCCGGAGCTCGCACCGATCTCCACCCACCTCGGTGTGCTCGGCATGCCCGGGTTCACCGCGTATGCAGGTCTGCTCGAGATCGGTCAGCCGAAGGAAGGCGAGACCGTGGCCGTGGCCGCCGCCACCGGGCCTGTCGGGTCCGTCGTCGGTCAGATCGCGAAGATCAAGGGTGCGACCGCCGTCGGCATCGCCGGCGGTCCGGACAAGGTCGCCCACCTCGAGGAACTCGGCTTCGATGTGGCACTGGACCACCGGAGCGGGAACCTGCGGCAGGAGCTGAAGGACGCAGTGCCGCAGGGCATCGACGTCTATTACGAGAACGTCGGCGGCGCCGTGTTCGACGCTGTGCTGCCCCGGCTCAACACCTTCGCTCGCGTGCCCGTGTGCGGACTCGTCGCGAACTACAATCTCACTTCGCTGCCCGAGGGCCCGGACCGTTCGGGGGCGCTCATGGGCAACATCCTGACGAAGTCGCTGCTGGTCCGCGGCTTCATCCAGACCGAGTTCGCCGAGCGTCTCACCGGTCAGTTCCTCGAGGACATGAGCGGCTGGCTCAAGGAGGGCAAGGTCCGCTTCCGCGAGGACATCCGCCCCGGTCTCGACAAGGCTCCCGAGTACTTCAATGATCTGCTCACCGGTGGGAACTTCGGCAAGATGGTCGTCGCCGTGGGCGCCGAGAGCTGAGGCTGTCAGGTCTTCACTGAAACGGAAACGAGGAGGCGGCGTCGGCCAGAACTGGTCGACGCCGCCTCCTCGTTGTCGGCAAAGCTCCTCTGGTCAGCCCGGCAGGTATTCGGTGACCGGGAACGAGGCTCTTACGATCTGCCGCAACTCGCTCAGATTCGAATTCTCATCGACCTGACCGACGGCCCGGGCCTGGATGAGCAGGTTGCCGATCGCCGTGGCCTCGACTGGCCCGGCGAGCACCCTCCGACCGGCACGATTCGCGGTGAGCTGGCAGAGCAGAGTGTTCTGTGAACCACCGCCGACGATGTGGATCGTCTCCACGGTCCGGCCCGTCAGCTCCTCGGCGGTTGCAAGGGTCTCGGCATAAGCGGCAGCGAGCGATTCGAGGATCGATCGGACCACCTCGGCGCGGGTGCGCGGAGGTTCGACGCCGTGCTCACGGCACCACTCGCGGATGCGGGCGGGCATGTCTCCGGGTGGGGTGAACCGATCGTCGGACGGGTCGAACACTGCCACCGGGGTCGTGATTGCGGCCGCCTCGGCGAGCAGCGTCTCGAGATCCGAACTGCGCTGAGCGTCGGTGGCGTCGTGCTCCCACTGTCGCATCGATTCGCTCAGCAGCCACAGGCCCGAGACGTTCTTGAGGAACCGGATCGTCCCGTCGACTCCGCCCTCATTCGTGAAATTCGCCCGGCGGGCTGCCTCGGTCACGACCGGGTCGTCGATCTCGAGTCCGACCAAGGACCAGGTGCCGCTGGAGATATAGGCGCAGTTCTGCCCGTCCATCGGCACGGCCACCACCGCCGAGGCGGTGTCATGGCTGCCTACGGCCGTGACCTGGATCGGTTCGACCGCACCGATCCGCTCAGCCACCGGTGCGCTGAGGGCGCCGATGCGCTCACCAGGAGCAATGAGATCAGGCAGCAGATCGGCAGGCAGTCCGAGCAGTCTCATGAGTTCTGAGTCCCAGCTGCCGTCATGAACTGACAGCAGACCGGTCGTCGACGCGTTCGTCAGCTCCGTGCGCTGCTGACCGGTGAGCCAGAAGGCGATGAGATCGGGGACGAGCAGTGCCCGGTCGGCGAGGTCGAGGAGCCCGGACTCGGCTTCGGCCGCAAACTGGAAGACGGTGTTGAAGTCGAGGTGCTGCAACCCGTTGTGGGTGAAGAGCTCATCAGGGGCGACGTGCTCGTGGACGAGCTCAACTCCACGCAGGTTCCGTCCGTCCCGGTAGTGATGCGGAATCCCGAGCAGGTCTCCATCGCGCAGCAGCCCATAGTCGACGGCCCATGAGTCGATGCCGATGCTCACCAATCCCGGGCTCCTGAGGAAGGCCTCTCGGAGGCCCGTGCTCAATTCAGCGAAGAGCGACTGGATATTCCAGTGCATGCTCTCGCCCAAGAACTGCGGCACATTCGCAAACCGAGCCACGGGCTTCATCCGCAGCACACCGTCGCTCACCCCGCCCAAGATGACCCGGCCGCTCGTAGCGCCCAGATCGACCGCGGCGAGAGTGAGACCGGCAGCAGAATCAGTGATGTCCATGTGTGTGATGATCTCCGTTGGAACGCGGCTCACCGCAGGAATGCTGCGGCGACGCCGGCATCGACGGGCACGTGCAGGCCGGTCGTGTGTGAGAAGTCCGAGGTGCACAGTGCATAGACTGCGTTGGCCACATTCTCCGGGACCACCTCGCGGCCGAGGATCGTCCGCTGAGCATAGAACTTGCCCAGGTCCTTCTCCTCCACGCCATAGGTCTTCGCGCGCTGTGCGCCCCAACCGCCCGCGAAGATGCCCGAACCGCGCACCACCCCATCGGGATTGATGCCGTTGACGCGGATGCCGTGTTCGCCGAGCTCGGCGGCGAGCAGGCGCACCTGATGCGCTTGGTCGGCCTTCGTCGCCGAATAGGCGATGTTGTTCGGTCCGGCGAAGACGGAGTTCTTCGAGGAGATGTAGACGATGTCACCGCCGAGTCCCTGGTCGACGAGTATCCGGGCGGCATTCTTCGACACGAGGAACGAGCCCTTCGCCATGACATCGTGCTGGAGATCCCAATCGGCCTCGGTCGTATCGAACAGCGACTTCGACAGCGACAGACCGGCGTTGTTGACGACGAGGTCGAGCCCGCCGAAGGCGAGCACCGCTTCATTCAGTGCCGCCTGCACTCCGGCTTCATCGGAGACATCGGCTGCGACACCGATGGCGACATCGGTCGACCCGAGTTCGGCCGCGACCTCCTGCGCCTTGTCCCGGTCGAGATCGGCGATGACGACGCAGGCGCCTTCGGCGACGAGGCGAGTGGCGATGGCTTTGCCGATTCCCGACGCCGCGCCGGTGACGAATGCGATGCGACCGGCCAGCGGCTTAGGTGCAGGCCTGCGCTGCAGCTTGGCTTCCTCGAGAGCCCAGTATTCGATGCGGAACTTCTCCGCCTCGCTGATGGGAGCGTAGGTAGACAGCGCTTCGGCTCCGCGCATGACGTTGATGGCGTTGACGTAGAACTCACCGGCGACCCGCGCCGTCTGCTTGTCCGCGCCATAGGAGAACATGCCCACCCCCGGAACGAGGATGATCGCCGGATCCGCCCCGCGCATGGCCGGTGTCTCGGCATCGGCATGGCGGTCGTAATAGGCCGCATAATCGGCCCGGTAGGCTTCGTGCAGTGCGGGGAGTGCGGCGATGATCTCTTCCACCGAGGCGGCCGCCGGCAGGTCGATGACCAGTGGCTTCACCTTCGTGCGGAGGAAATGGTCCGGGCAGCTCGTGCCGAGTTCGGCCAGCGCATTGAGTTTCTCCCCGGCGAGGAATTCGAGCACCGCCGGTTCATCGGTGAAGTGCCCGACCATCGTTGTGTCCGCCGAGGCGAGCCCGCGCAGTTGGGGTGCGAGGGCCGCGGCCTTGGCACGGCGTTCGTCCTCCGGCAGGGCCGAGTAGTCGGAACGGGCCGGACCGAAGGGTTCGGGGCGACCGTGCTCTTCGATGTAGCGGGCCGCGGTGTCGATGATCCACCGTGAGTTGGCCTCGGACTCCGCCGAGGTGGCTCCCCATGCCGTGATTCCGTGACCTCCCAGGATGGTGCCGATGGCCTGCGGGTTCTCTGCTTTGATGGCTGCGATGTCGAGGCCGAGCTGGAACCCGGGCCGACGCCACGGCACCCAGACGACTGTGTCGCCGAAGATCCTCTTCGTCAGCTCCTCACCGTCGGCTGCGGTGGCGATGGCGATTCCGGAGTCCGGGTGGAGGTGGTCGACATGGGCGGCATCGACGAGCCCGTGCATGGCGGTGTCGATCGAGGGTGCGGCACCGCCCTTGCCGTGCAGGGTGTAGTCGAAGGCCGCGACCATCTCGTCCTCGCGTTCGACTCCGGGATAGGTGTTCTCCATCGCCCGCAGCCGGTCGAGGCGGAGGACTGCGAGACCGTCGGGAGTGAGCGTTCCGAGATCTCCGCCGGAGCCCTTGACCCAGAGCAGTTCGACGTCGTCGCCGGTCACCGGGTCGACATCGGTGCCTTTGGCCGAAGTGTTGCCGCCGGCATAGTTCGTATTGCGACGGTCGGCCCCCAGCGAATTCGAGCGGGCGATGAGGTCGTTGACGATCGGGTGGGTCATGGTTCTCCTCGAACGATGGTGCAGGTGAGTAAGGATGCGGGGAGGGTGTCTCAGGCGCCCCAGCCGGCCTGGGTGCCGCCGATGCGATCGGCCGCGATCTGCTCCTGATAGCCGGATTCGCGGAAGGCGCGGATGGGGTCGGCCGGCAGTCCGCGGGAGACGCGCCAGTCAGCGAGGTCGCCGCGCACATCGGTGTAGAACGCATCCATGAAGATGTCATTGGCGCTGATGACATCGCCTGCGCGCTGAGCTGCAGTGAGCGCCTCGGTGTCGATGAGGAGTGCTCGTGCAGTCATCTCCTGAACATTGAGCACCGAGCGGATCTGACCTTCGATCTTGTTCTCGACGTTGTGGCACTGGTCGAGCATGAACGCGATAACGGGACTGTTGAGGCCGCCTCCGCGGATCACTTCGTGGATGATCCGGAAGAGCTGGAACGGGTCGGCAGCACCGACCATGAGGTCATCATCGGCGTAGAACCGCGAATTGAAGTCGAAGGAGCCGAGCTTGCCGAGGCGCAGCAGCTGCATGACGATGAACTCGATGTTCGTGCCCGGAGCGTGGTGGCCGGTGTCGAGGCAGACGAGCGCGTTGTCGCCCAGGGCCGCGACCTGGGTGTAGCTCGTTCCCCAGTCGGGCACATCCGTGTGATAGAACGAGGGCTCGAAGAACTTGTATTCGAGCACCATCCGCTGTTCCTCGCCGAGGCGGTCATAGATCTTCGACAGCGAATCGTGGAGTCGGTCCTGACGGCCCCGCATATCCGCCTGACCTGGGTAGTTCGACCCCTCGGCCAGCCAGATCTTGAGGTCTCTCGATCCCGTGCGATCCATGACGTCGATGCACTCGAGATGAGCGTCGATGGCCTTGGTGCGGATGCTCTCGTCCTCATGGGTGAGCGCACCGAACTTGTAGTCATCGTCCTGGAAGGTGTTCGAGTTGACCGTGCCCAAGCGCACGCCGAGTCCGGCGGCATGGGCAGACAGTTCATCGAAATCGCAGAGGTCCCACGGAATGTGCAGCGCCACCTGTGGAGCGAGTCCGGTGAGTTCGTGGACCTTCGCGGCATCGGCGATCTTCTCGAATGGGTCACGCGGAGTGCCCGGGGTGCCGAAGACCTTGAACCGAGTGCCGGAGTTCCCGAACGCCCAGGACGGCAGTTCGATCTCCTGCGCAGCGAGCTGGTCGGTGATGTCGGCGAAAGTGGGGCGAGTGCTCATGAGAGTCGGTGTTCCTTACTGTTGCTGTGGTGCTGAGAACGCGGTGAGGCTGAGAGGTCAGCGGGACGCTGGATCGGAGGCCGTGCTCACTTCGGGTGAGCGGCCGCTCGGGTCGTGGTGAGCTGGTCTTCCAAGTGGAAGACCTCGCGCAGCCGTTCGGGGCCCGCGTCGAAGGATCCTCCGGCGGCGAAGAACGGTGACATCGATTCCTGCCAGGCGGTGTTGATCTCTGTCAGCTCCATTCCCTGCTGAGCGGCTTCGTAGTCGTCTGTCTCGAGATAGCCGATGACCATGCCGGACGGATCCGCGAACAGTGAGTAGTTGCGCCACCCGGTGGATTCCAGCGCCTCGAGCATGTCCGGCCAGACGGCCCGGTGGGCCGCGATGTACTCATCCAGACGGGCTGGGTCGACCTGCATGCGGAAGCACACCCGCTCCATCTCAGCGTTCCCTGACTGCGGTGGAATCGGTCGAACCGGACGCCGCGGTTCCGTCGGTGCGGATGTTGCCCGCGGCCGCCTCGGTGGCATGATCGGCGTCGAGGAGCCGACCGTAACGTTCGATCTCGATCTCCTCGAGTGTCTTGTTCTGGGTCTTCGGTGCCCAGATCATGCCGATGAGCAGGGCGGCGACGAGGAGTCCGACGATGAGGACGCCGACCCCGTGGATGCCGGTCGTCTCGAGCATGAGCGGGAACCACAGGGAGAGGACACCGACCATGACGCGCACGATCATGAACATGAAGCCCTGAGCAGAGGCACGGTAACGGGTGGCGAAGAGCTCGGCCGCCCACAGTCCGTAGAAGGCCTGAGCACCCAGTCCGGACGAGATGCCCCAGCCGATGGCGAAGACGAGCAGAGAGAACCAGCCGGCGGGTCCCCAGATGAGCACGGCCCACGCGATGACGCCGAGGCCCGCACCGAAGCCGTAGAGCCAACGGCGGGAGACCTTGTCGCCGTAGCGCATGAAACCGAAGAACGTCGCCGCGCTGGTCAGACCCCAGACAAGGACCTGAAGCAGGTACTGGGAGCGGGCATCGGTGAGTCCGGTCGCCTCGTAGATGCGGGGCTGGAAGATTCCGGCCTGACCGGCCACCGTGTTCCACAGGCCATAGACGCCGATGAGAAAGAGAAGAGCGGTGATGTTCTTCTTCTTGGTGAACATCTCGAAGATTCCGCGGTAGGTCCCGACGTTGTTCGGGTTCGCGTTCTTTTCCTTCCAGCGTCGCGATTCGCTCAGTCCGCGGCGAACCCACCACGTGATGAAGGCGATGACGAAGAGGTGGGCGAAGATGATGCGGGAGCCGAGCAGGCCCATGGGTTCGAGCAGCGCAGCGAGAAGGAAGCCGATCATCGGTCCGATCGACCAGGCCAACTGCGCGACGCCGACGTGACCGGCCCGGCGTCCGTCAGGGGCCTCCTCGGCGATATAGGTCCACGCTGCTGTGACTCCGGCACCGACGGCGATGCCGGTGAGGACGAATCCGATGAGCAGGGAGGCGAAATTGAACGCAAAGACTGCGAACAGCGTGCCGAACATGTACAGGAGGAGGTCGTAGGTGTAGATGAATTTCCGGCCGTAGCGGTCACAGAGCGGTCCGCCGATGGCAGCGCCGATCGCGGCGCCGAAGGCATTGGCGCTCAGGGCGGACAGCAGGCCGACTGCCAGGCTGTCGAGTCCGAATTCGGTCTGCCACAGACTCATGCTCGTCGCGATCGCGATGATCGAGCCGGCTTCGATGTAATTCGACATGGCCACGGCGACCGTGGCCTTCCATTTGGACGACGTCGTTGTGTCCTTCATAGGTTCCTCCAGGGTGACTCGGTGATCGCGGCTTCGCGAACCCGGCGATGAATTGAAACGTTTCAATATGATGATGAGAACGCTAGCATGTCATCGAGGTCACATCAAGACGGTGGCCGGAAGCTGTCTGAGCGACGGTGATTGCGACGGCCGGAACTCCGCGGTGTCAGGCACAATGAGACATGCCGTCGGCAACGAGTCGTAGGGCAACAGCACTGATCACAGAGGGAGACTCATGGCGAAAGTGAGTATGCGCGAGGTCGCGGACCGAGCCGGAGTCTCGGTCGGTACCGTTTCGCATGTGGTCAACGGGTCATCGAAGGTCGCCGAGGCGACGGCTGCGAAGGTCAACGCCGCCATCGAGGAGCTCGGATTCGTTCGCAATGCTGCCGCCCGACAGCTGCGTTCGGGGCACAGCAGCAGTCTCGGCCTCGTCGTGCTCGACACCTCGAACCCGTTCTTCGCTTCCGTTGCGCATGGTGCCCGGCAGGCTTGTGACGAGGCCGGACTGGCCCTGCTCATCGGCGATTCGGGCACCGATGAGCAGCGGGAGGGGAAGTATCTCGACCTCTTCGCCGAGCAGCGGGTCAACGGTCTGCTTGTGACTCCGACCGGCTCTGACCTGTCGCGGCTCGAAGCGATTGCGGCCCGGGGTACGCCTGTCATGCTCGTCGACCGGGGCTCGAACGGCTATGCCCTGTCCTCGGTGACGGTGGACAACATCGCCGGGGGACGGATGGCACTCGACCACATCATTGCCGGAGGCTGCAGGCGTCCGGCCTTCATCGGGGGGCCGCAGTCGCTGCCGCAGGTGTCCGATCGCTTGGCCGGAGCCGCAGAGAGGGCACGCGAGTCCGGACTCGAACTGCCTGTCTACAGCACCCCGGAGCTGACGATCCTGGCGGGGCGCGATGCGGGCGAAGAGGTCGTCGGTCAGCCGGCGGACCAGCGACCCGACGCGGTCTTCTGCGCCAATGACCTGTTGGCGGTCGGGTTCATGCAGGCGGTCATCATGTTCAGCGACCTGAGGATCCCTGACGACATCGCGATCGTCGGCTATGACGACATCGACTATGCGTTCTCGACGATCGTTCCCCTGACGTCAGTTCGGCAGCCGGCGGAGCTGTTGGGACGGACCGCGGTGGAAACGCTTCTGCACGAGAACGCATCGGCTTCAGACGATCATCATGATCGCCGGTTCACGCCCGAACTCGTGGTGCGGGGTTCGACCCGCCCGGTGTGAGCCGGATTCACGCGAAGTGAGCGAACACCTCGGCCGGGTCGAGTCCGAAGCTCAATGCGAGGCTGAGCACGATGCGGGCCTTGCGGGCATCGAGGATTCCGGCGGGAACGAGTCCGGTCTCGAGCAGGCCGATCTCTCCGCCGGGGTAGCCGTAGGTTAGGCGCAGGCTCGCACCTGATCCGGTGCGGGAGGCGAGCACCACGGGCATCGCCTCCGTCAGGCGGGTCACGGCGGGCAGCAGGTCCTCGGGGACGTGCCCACCTCCGACCCCGGAGATCACGGCGCCGGCGAAGCCGGAACCGGCGATGAGATCAAGGGTCTCTGCCGGTTCGCCCATCCCCACCTCGGCGAGGGCGACCTTGCTCAGCTGGGACGGACGGGACAGGCCGGCGAACGGAGACGTCGGAGTCTGGGGTGCGTGCGGGAGATGGAGGTCATCCTCGCTCAGCCACCCTATCGCCCCGAGGACGGGACCGGAGGAGAACGCCGCGGTCGACGTCGTGTGCGACTTCGACACGAACCTCGGATCGTGGACCTCGTCGTTGAACACCAGGGATGCAGGCAGGTTGCCGACCTGGTCGGACAGGGCAGTGAGCGCGGCCGCCCGGACGTTGGCCGGTCCGTCGGCTCCGGGCAGAGTCGGATTGCGCATGGCCCCGGTGGCAGCGATGTGCGTTCCCGAGTCATTGAGCAACCACAGACCGAACGCCGACTCCTCGAGGGTGTCGGTGCCCTGGGTCAGCACGATGCCATCGGCCGTGGACGTGCGGGCGAGATCGACGACGTCGAAGAGCATCTCAAGGGTGACATTCGCACTCGAGACCTGAGCGACCTGAGTGAAATCGGCCTGCAGATCCGGCCAGACCTGGTCGAGGCCCGCGGCCGCGGCGATCTCCGCTCCGCTGAGTGCTGGGGCGACTCCGCCTGATGCATCGGCGGTCGATGCAATGGTGCCGCCGAGAGCGGCCAAGAGCAGGTGAGGGGCGGTGCGGGGTGTGGTCTCAGGCATGATTCGAGTCTATCGTCAGTTCGTGCGCAGAAGCCGTCGTCGGTTCTGCGTCCGTGCCGTTTGCTAATCTCCACGCATGGATCCCGATACAGTGCTCCGCCTGGCCCACGAGCAGGCCATGCAGTACCCGTCTGTCGAGATCGCCTATCCCTTCGGTCCTGACAACGCTGTCTACAAGGTACGCGGGAAGATGTTCATGATGGCCTATGAGCTGCGCGGAGTCCCGAGCCTCAACCTCAAGATCGATCCCCTCGACGGTGAGGTGCTGAGAGATGCCTATGCGGAGATCTCACCCGGATATCATATGAATAAGAAGCACTGGATCACCGTGGCCGGCGAAGGAGACGGTGCTGGCGGCGACCGGCTCGATGCCGAACTGCTTCACGATCTTGTCCTCGAGTCCTACTGTCGTGTCGTGACCAAGATGTCCAAGCGGGACCGCCCTGTTGACCCGGACGTCTTCGGCGGGCGCGGGGATGACTGAGAACGTACGGGAGGCGGCTGCGATGCAACCGCCATTGCGCCGCCACCAAGACGAAGCGCTCGCGACTCTGCGCGACGGATCCGCTGCCGATGAGCGCCGATCCTGGATCGTCCTGCCTCCCGGTGCGGGAAAGACCCGCGTCGGCATCGACTACGCGACCCACCTGCTCGACCGGAAGCTCGTCGAGCAGGTCGTGGCATTCGGCCCGAATACGGCGATCCAAGGTCAATGGGCCAAGGAATGGAACCGCCTCGGCGAGGGGCGTCCTCCCGCCGGAGGCACACGCGAACTCACCCAGACCTTCACCGCTCTGACCTACCAGTCCCTGGCCGTCTTCGACACGGAACGGGAGACCGTCGACCGTGAGGACGACACTCGCACCACGGACCGCGACCTCGAGGACCGCTTAACCGATTCCCCCGCCTCTGGACCAGGTGGCGACCTGCTCGACTCCCTGGCCGCTGGTGGCAGGGCCCTTGTCGAGAGCCTCGTCGACGGTGGTCCGACACTGCTCATCCTCGACGAATGCCACCACCTGCTCGAGGTCTGGGGACGTCTGCTGTCGGACCTGCTCGCCCTGCTTCCCGACGTATGGGTGCTCGGACTCACCGCCACCCCACCAGCGACGATGTCGACCCGACACCGGGAACTCGTCGCCGACCTCTTCTCCTCCGTCCGCTACTCCGCGTCCATCCCCGCCCTCGTCAGAGAAGGCGACCTCGTGCCCTTCGCGGACCTCGTCTGGGTCACCGAACCCACCCGGGAGGAACAGGACTGGCTGTCGGCCCAGGCCGAAAGGCACACCGAGTTCATCACCGGCATCCTCGACCCCGGCCAGGGCACGATCGGGCTGCTCGAATGGGTGGACCGACGATTCCTCGGCGACCGTGCCGAATCGGTGGACTGGCAGACGATGAGCCGGCAGCGACCTGAACTCTGCGATGCGGCCCTGCGCCTCCACCACGCCGCTCTGCTGCGTCTGCCTCCCGGAGCCCGACCCGGCGAACAGCACCGCCGCGACCCCGACACCGATGACTGGGCCCGGCTCATCGAAGACTGGATGCAACACCACCTGCTCGTCTCCGACTCCGCGTCCGACCAGGACCTCGCCGAGGAGATTCGCCGACGGCTGCCCGCGATCGGCTGCCGCTGGACGCGCCACGGAATCGCCGCCGGCCGGTCCCCGGCCGACCGGGTCCTGTCCCACTCGGCGTCGAAGCCGCGCGCCTGTGTCGACATCGCCGCAGTTGAAGCGGCGACCCTCGGCGACCACCTGCGGATGCTCGTCCTCTGCGACTTCGAGTCCGCCACCGCGACCTTGGCCGCAGATGTCCGCGCGGTCCTCGACGAACGGTCCGGATCCGCACTCCTGACTCTTGAGGGCTTGGCCGCCGACTCCCAGACGGCACATCTGAACCCGCTGCTCGTCTCCGGGCGCACCGTCGCGGGACCACCGGACGTGCTGCGCGCGCTCATCGACTTCATCGCCGGCGACGACGCCGACCTCGCCGCCCGGCTCAGCGTCACTGATCCCATCACCGGTGTCAGCCGCATCGACGGGCGTTGGACGAGCCGTGACTGGGTGCCGTACGTGACCTCGTTCTTCACCTCCGGAGCAGCGCAGGTGCTCATCGGCACCCGGGCGCTACTCGGCGAAGGTTGGGATGCACCGGCCGTGACCGGACTCATCGACCTCACCACCGCGACCACCCCGACCGCCGTGACGCAGACCCGCGGCCGGGCGCTGCGCGAAGATCCGAACTGGGCACAGAAGGTCGCCCTCAACTGGACCGTCGTGTGCATCAGCCCAGACCACCCGCGCGGAGGACAGGACTGGACCCGACTCGTGCGCAAGCACGACGGCTTCTTCGGCACTGACGCAAGCGGCGAGATCGTCGACGGCGTCGCCCATATCGACCCCGCGTTCTCGCCGTTCCACCCGCCCAAGGACGATATCGACGCCATCAATGCGCGGATGATCACGCGTGCGCAAGCCCGCACCGAGGTGGCGCAACGGTGGAACGTCGGCGCGGACTACCGCGACGAGGAGCTGCGGTCGGTGCGCATCGTCGCCGATCATCCCCGGCCCGAGATTGCACCGACGAAAAACGCCTCCGACAGCGCTCGTGCCACTGCTGATGCCGCTGCTGGTGCTGAAGGCATCATCCCGAAGCCGCGGCACCGCGACGGCGACCCCGGAAAGATCCTCCCCATCACTCTTCGCATGCCGATCGTCCTCGTCTGGGCAACGGCGGGTCTCCTCATGTTGGCGACAGCGGTGCTGAGCAGCGGAGCCGCGGCGTGGATCCTCGGCATCATCGCCGTCGGACTGCTGCTGAGCCTGCCCTGCGTCCTCACCATTGCCGGCGGTCGCAGGCACCGCATCTACGGGGTCACCCCGACAGTCGCGCAGATCGCCGGTGCCGTCGCCGAGGCGCTTCATTCCCTCGAGCTGAGCAGTTCCGGAGCCGACGCGGTGCGGATGAGGATCGATGCACGCGGTGACCTGCGGTGTCACCTCGACGCGGATCCCGCCTCGGCGGAGGCCTTCGCTCTCTCCCTCGACGAAGCGGTGTCACCGATCGGTGAACCGCGGTACCTGCTTCCGTGCTGGCAGCTGCCGAGGCGCGCCCACGGGCTGCGCGGCTGGTGGACGCAGTTGAAGTGGGGGACCGGCACCGCCCAGAAGGCTGACCCGATCTGGGTGGGCGTGCCCGCCGTGCTGGGGACGAAGAAGGAACGCGCCGTGGCCTTCGCCGACGCCTGGGACACCTGGATCGGAGGAGGTGAACCGATCTACACCCGCAGTCCCGGCGGGGCCGGCATCCTTGCAGCCGTGCGCGGAGGCGATCCTTGGTCGATGACCTCGGTGCTGCGCATGCGCTGGCGCTGAGCCGCGAATTGGCGCGGACCCGCCGGTGCGTCGAGAATAGTTGCTATGTCCGCCCTGTCCTCCGCGCTCGCCTACCGGCGTCTGCTCGAATCGAATGCCACCCTGCGCATGCTCCGGGCCGACAACCTCGCCGTCATGGCCGGAACCCTCGACGCCCACCTCGGCAGGCCCGGCACCAGGATGAACACCGAGGATCTGCACGAAAGCATCGATGCCGACCTCGAAGAGCTCCGCGATCACTTCGACCTCTCGCTGCGGACCGCGAAGGCCTACTGTGATGACTGGCGACGCGCGGAGATCCTCGTCCGCCGGCCCGCCACCGGGGCCAGAGGCGAGACCTACGAACTCTCCGCCGCCGGCTTCGACGCCATCCGCATGCTCGAACAGCTGCGCACACCTCCGCAGACCGCCACCGAATCCCGACTGGTCAGCCTCGCCCAGTCCGTGCGTCAGCTGGCCATCGACACCGACCCGGACAGCTCCCGCCGACTGGCTGCTCTCCGCGCCGAACGCGACCGCATCGATGCCGAGATCGCCCGAGTCCGCCGCGGCGACCCGCGATCGGTCGTCCTCGATCGCAGGCGCGCAAACGAACGCGTGGGCGACATCCTCCAACAGGCACAGGGCCTGCCCGCCGACTTCGCCCGCGTGCGCGCCCGCTTCGAAGAGCTCAACCAGGAGCTGCGGATCTCGATACTGGCCGCCGAGGACTCCCAATCACAAGTACTGGACGAGGTCTTCCGCGGCGTCGACCTCATCGAGTCCTCTGACGAGGGCCGCACGTTCTCGGCGTTCTCCGCGCTCGTCCGTGACCCCGAACAGTCCGCGGCCTTCGACGATGACATCGCGGCCATCCTCGACCGGGACTTCTCCGCCACGCTCTCCCTTGCCACTCGCCGTTCCCTGCGCACCTTGATGCGCCAGATGAAAGACGGCTCCCACGAGGTCTCGGACATCCTCACCGAATTCGCTCGGGGCCTGCGTCGTTATGTCCACTCCCACGAATTCCAACGCGACCGCGTCATGCGCACCCTTCTCCAGGAGGGCCTCGCCGCGGCCGCGCCCGTGTCGCAGGAGCTCAAGCCCTACGATGAGATCGGCATCGACCTCGAACTCTCAAGCGTGTCGCTGGGCAGCGTCGGCGAGGTCATCCTCCACGACCCCGAGGAGTTCGACGCCGGAGCGGAACTCGGTGAGGCCACTGACTCAGAGATCGACTTCGCCGAACTCATCGCCGTCGCTCGCGAATCCGAGATCGACTTCGCCGAACTCACCGAGAACATCAACTCCGTCGTTACTTCCACGCACGAGGCCTCCGTCGCCGAGGTGCTCGAAACCCACCCCGCGACCCAGGGCCTGGCCAGCGTCGTCGGCCTGTTGTCCCTGGCCAGCACCTATGGCCACGTCGATGTCGGCAACCGCGAAATCCTCACGTGGACCGGCGTCGACGGCATCGCCCGCACCGCCGCGATCCGCCGCCACTACTTCACCGAAGGCATCACCCTATGAGCCCCACCGACCACGACAACGACACAGCCCCCGCCGAGGTGGGAGCCGCCTCGGCGAGGGAATCCACCGATTCTGTCGCCGAGTCGACCGCGACATCCGCGGACGGCTTCGACCACAACCCCAGTGGACTGTGGTCCGGAGACACAGGAACGCTGGGAGAGCGCACCCGCCGAGTGCTGCTCGAACTGCTCAAGGGACCATACGTGTCCGGCACCCAGGCCCCGCAGCTGTGGGCCGCGCTCGTCGCCGACGAAGGCCTCGTCCGCTCACGCCTGCATGACCTGTTCCTCGACCTCGTCATCGACCGTGTCGACGAATTCGCGTTCACCCGTAAAATCGTCACCGACGAAATCGACGCCCCCGCCGCAGTGCGCAGCGAACGCCTGACCTTCCTCGACACGGCCATGCTGCTCGTGCTCCGACAGCTGCTGCTGGCCGCGCCGGGGGAGAAGCGCGTCATCGTCGACCGCGACGAGGTCTATGAGCGCCTCGCGATCTACCGCACCGGCGACGAATCGACGTTCCAACGCAACCTCAACGGTGCGTGGTCGCGGATGAGCAACCGGCTGCGGGTGCTCCACAAGGCTGGCGAGGACCGCTTCGAGATCTCCCCGATGGTGAAGTTCCTCATCGACGAGGATCGCGTGCGCGAGCTCATCGCCGTCTACGAACGCATCGCCGCAGGTGAGGCCGACGCCGGAGAGGAACCCGAAGTCGATGCCGGCGCCGAGGCGGGGGAGGAGTCCGATGACGGTTCCGTCGCCGCCACCGAAACCGATGCAGACACCGTCACCGAGGAGGACGACGCGTGACCGAGGCACTCTTCCCGCTCGACGCGGCCTTCGTCGCCGATCAGGCGCGCGCCCGCGGAGCAAACCGACCCGACGTCGGCAGCCAGTGGCGGCTGAGCGAGATCCAGATCGCGAACTGGGGCACCTTCGACTCGGACATCCACCGGATCCCCGTCTCCCACAAGGGCCACCTCATCACCGGTCCTTCCGGTTCCGGCAAATCATCGCTGCTCGACGGCATCGCCGCCGTCCTCACCCCGGACAAGTGGCTGCGCTTCAACGTCGCCGCTCAGACCGCGGGTGCTCGTCTCGATCAGCGCAGCCTCGTCAGCTACGTCCGCGGAGCCTGGACCCGGACCGCCGACTCCGACGAAGACCGCGTCGTCAGCAAATATCTACGCCCGCGCGCCACCTGGAGCGGAATCATCCTCCGCTACGACAACGGCAGCGACAGACCTCTGTCCTTAGCCCGGCTCTTCTTCATCAAGGGGTCGGCGACGAAGGCGACGGACCTCTCCGACGCCTGCATCCTCGAGCGTGCCGACCTCGACCTCTCCGACCTGCAGCACTATGCCCGGTCCGGCCTCGAGACCCGCAAACTCAAGGCCGACCATCCTGATGCCGTCATCACCTCGAACGGATCCCACGGGAAGTTCTATGCGCGGATGCGCAAGACCTTCGGCATGGCCGACGAGTCCGCCCTCCAGCTGCTGCACAAGACCCAGTCGGCGAAGAGCCTCGACAGCCTCGACCGGCTCTTCCGGGACCATATGCTCGAAACCCCGGTGACCTTCGACCTCGCTGACACCGCCGTCGCCCAGTTCGGTGACCTCAAGGACGCTCACGACCATGTCGTGCAGCTGCGCAAACAGCGCGACCACCTGCTCCAGCTGCGTGAAGCCGCCTCCCGCTTCGAGACCGCCAATGACATCGCCGCGAAGTCGATCGCCCTGAGCGAAGCCCTGCTGCCGTACCAGAAGCGGCGCGAGCTCGATATCCTGCGTGCCGACCTGTCGGCGCTGACGCGGCAGATCGTCGAACTCGAAGTCACCGCCGACCGCGTGAAACGCGACTTCGATGCCGCCGTCGACGAATACGACTTGGCCAGGCGAGCCACTCTCGAGCTCGGCGGTTCCGAGGCCGAACACCTGCAGCAGCGCATCGACACAGCCGAGACCGAACGCCGCGCCATCGCCGAACGCTGGGCGTCACTGGCCCGGCAACTCGAGCAGGCCGGGATCGAGCGCGCCCCGACCACCGCCGCCGAATTCGCCGAACTCCAGGCTCAGATCGCGTCCAGCCTCGACGACGACATGCAGGTCGCCGGGCCCAGCCACGCCGACCATGACCGGTTCTCCCAAGCGAGGGCCAAGGTGCGCGAACTCGAAGGCGAGATCGAATCGCTGCGCCGGTCCGGATCGACCGTACCGAACAACCTCCTGGCGATCCGCTCCGAACTCGCCGCCGGCACCGGTCTGAGCGAAAGGGCGCTGCCGTTCGCCGCCGAACTCATCGAAGTCGACCCCGACGAGGCCCGGTGGACCGGTGCGATCGAACGAGTGCTGCGCCCCATGGCGCTGACCGTCCTCGTCCGGGCGGAGAACCTCTCGGCAGTGCGCACCTGGGTCGACGCCCACCGCATCCGCGGCCGACTCGTCTTCGAGGAGATCCCGCACTCGGTGCCGAGCCCTCGGCCCGTCGGCAGTGAGAAGTCGCTGGTGACCAAGGTGCGTGTCTCCGACACCGGCTTCGGCGACTGGGTCCGGACCACCTTGTCCGAACGATTCGACTTCGCCTGCGTCGACTACCCCGACGAACTCGACGACCACCCGCGCGCCGTCACCGTCAAAGGACAGATCAAGACCTCACGCACCCGCTACGAAAAAGACGACCGGCGGGCCATCGACGATCGCAGCCAATGGGTCCTCGGCGACCGCGAAGCGAAACTCGAAGCCCTCGTCGAATCCCTCAAAGAGGCTCAGTCGGAACTGGCCGCCGCCGAACAGGTGGTCGCGGCCGCCGACGCCGAAACCGCACAGGCTCACCGCCGCCGCGGCATCCTCGCCGGCATTCGCGAACAGTCCTGGCGCGACGTCGACCGCGACGGCGCGGCCGAGAGAGTCACGACTCTCGAACGGCAGCTGGCCGAACTCGAAGACGCCGACGGCGATCTGCAGCAGGCGATCGGCGCCGAACGTGAGGCGAAAGCAGTCAAGGACTCGGCCGAGACCGCGAGGTCCGAAGCCGACTATGCCCTGCGCCGAGCGAACGAAGAATCGACGGGTCTGCGCTCGAACATCACCCGGATCGAAGACGACGTCAACTCCGGTCGGGTAGCGGTTGTGGAGGGCCACCTCGGCGAACAGCTCGACGAACGCTTCCGCAAGATCCAACGCAGCATCAAGAGGGAGAACCTCGCCGAGGTGGGCCAGCAGGTCTCGCAGGTGCTGCAGGAGGAGAAGGACCGGGCACAGGCCGAAGCAAGCCGGTCGGGGCAGTCAGTGACGCGGCTGGCCGCCGAGTTCAAGGCCGCATGGCCGTCGGTGTCGTCCCAGCTCACAGCCGAAGTCGATGATCGTCGGGCCTATCTGGCGATGCTCGATGAGATCGAAGCGCACGGCCTGCCCGATCATGAGAACCGTTTCCGGGATCTGCTGCAGCAGCGTTCCCGTGACCTCATCGGCGAACTCCTCAACGAGATCCACGCCGCCCCGCGCGAGATCGAGGATCGGGTCGCCCCGATCAATTCGTCCCTGCTGCGCTCGCAGTTCGACGAGGACCGGTACCTGCGGCTGAAAGTCAAGACCCGCCGCTCCGAGACCGTCAACGCCTTCATCGCCGATCTTCGACTCGTCGCCAGCGGCAGCTGGGGCGAGGACGATATGGAGACCGCGGAGAAGAAGTACGACACCCTCGCCGAGGTGATGCGCCGATTCGCCTCCAGCGAGCACGTCGACAAGGTGTGGAAGACCCAATGCCTGGACACCCGTCTGCACGTGAGCTTCCTCGCCGAGGAGATCGACGACCACGGGCGCGCACACGCCACCTACGATTCGGGCGCTGCGATGTCCGGTGGCCAGCAGCAGAAGCTCGTGATCTTCTGCTTGGCGGCAGCGCTGCGGTATCAGCTGGCGGACCCGGACGAGGCGATCTCGAAATACGGCACGATCATCCTCGACGAGGCCTTCGACAAAGCCGACACCCGCTACACCCGGATGGCTCTCGACATCTTCATCGAGTTCGGGTTCCACATGGTGCTCGCCACCCCGCAGAAGCTGCTGCAGACGATCGAACCCTACGTGGGAGCGGCGACCTCGATCGAGAATCCGAGCCGGCAGAAGACCCTGACCTCGACGATGGTGTGGGATGAGTCCGTGCGCGGGGAGGCTTCGGGAGCTGACTCGGGCTCGGAATCAGGTTCGGCTGATGGCGCGGGCGAGGAGTCGGTCGGCTCTGGCGGGACAGGTGGTTCCCCGGGGTCGGACAGTTCCGAGAGCGTCCGTGTGGACGGTGAAGTCGAGCTCGAGTTCGAGGAGTCGGACGCCCAATGACGATGCTCTCCGTCGCCGAGGCCCGAGCGAAGGCGCGCAAGCGCCTGACGTCGTCCATGGCCGCCTGGGCGGCGGAGCACGTCGAAGAAGTGCGGGTCGAGATCGCCCTCCACCCGCCGACGGAGAAGCAGGTGCTCACCGATCAGGCTGCCGCCGCGAATTGGGCGGCGAATTGGCGGGCGCTCGAAGGCAAGGCAGGGGATACCGCGGGATTCACCATTGATTGGGACGACCGCAACTGGACCCGCGTCGGCCGTCAGCAGGTCCCCGTCCGGCTGCGACTGACCACGCCCGCCGAGGTAGCCGCTTTCGTCGGCGGCGACACCGCCCGAGACTGGCGGATCCTACGCGACCGGGCTCAGCTGATCCGAGAACGTTTGGGACCCGCATCGAACGGCACCGAAGCGATCGGTGACGCAGATGCCGAGGCTGATGAGGACAAGACCTCCCTTGCCGCGGCGATCCGGTCGCAGGCGAAGCGGATCCTCTCGTTGTCCGCCCCCGTCTTCGCCACGGTCGTCGACGTCGTCGACTGGCTGGGCGCTCACCGACTCGGTTCGCTGCGACCGAGGCAGCTGCCGATCCGCGGCGTCGACTCGAAGTGGTTCGAGACCCACCGCAGCCTCGTCACTGCTCTGCTGACCGGGATCGGCCGCCCGGATGCGGTGACCGTCCTCGATGCCGAACCGCGACTGCGCATGCGCATCCTCGATCCGAGGCTCCTCGACGTCCCACTCGAGGACATCACCGCACCGATCTCCCAGCTCGGACGACTGCCCGTTTCACCGCGGCTGGTCTTCGTCTTCGAGAACCTCGAATCCGTGCTCGCCATGCCGGAATGGCCAGGCGCCGTGGCCGTGCACGGGTCCGGTTATGCCGTCGACGGGGTCGCTCGCCTGGACTGGGTCGCCGGAGCGCGCGTGATCTATTGGGGCGACCTCGACTCCCACGGATTCGCGATCCTCAACCGCCTGCGCAGCCACCTGCCGAAGGTCGAATCCGTGCTCATGGACGAAGCGACCCTGCTCGCCCATGCCGACCTGTGGGTGCCGGAACCGACACCGACGACGGGCGCCTTCAGCACCCTCACCGGCACCGAGGCGCGGGCCTTCGAACGGCTCCGCGCCGAAGGCAGCGTCAGGCTCGAACAGGAACGCATCCCGTGGGATACGGCACTGAACCGGTTGCGGACCGCGGCCGGGGCGGGGACGTCGGGCCGCCTCGGCGGGGGTGCCGATGTCGACGTCGTTTGCTCCCCTCTCGATCCGCACCGCCTCGGCGAGGTCACCGATGACGACCGATAAGCCGCGCGGAGGACTGGCGGCGCTGTGCGTGGCCGAACTCGTCTGCTGGGGACTGCTCTACTACTCGCTGCCGGTCGCGGTCACCCCGATCTCGGACGATACGGGCTGGAGCCACACGACGGTGACGGCGGCGCTGACCGTCGGGCTCATCGTCTCCGCACTGGTGGGACCGAGTGTCGGGCGTCTTCTCGACGCTCACGGACCGAAGCTGATCATGGGGACCGGAACGGTCATCGGGGTCGTCGCGCTCGCCCTCGTCGCGATCGCACCGAATCTTCCCGTGTTCTTCCTCGCCTGGGTCCTCGCCGGCTTCGCCCAAGCCGCGACCCTCTATCCGCCGGCGTTCGCCGTCGTCACCCGCTGGTACGGGTCCGAGAGGACGAAGCCGCTGACGACGATCACGCTCGTCGGCGGGCTCGCCTCGACGGTGTTCGCCCCGATCATCGCGTGGCTCATCGACGTCTGCGGGTGGCGCGGAACCTACTGGGTGCTCGCCGGTCTGCTCGTGGTCCTTGCCCTGCCGATGCATCTGTTCTTCCTCAACCGGACCTGGACGGACGAGGCAGCCGCGTCGCTGGTGAAGCCGAGCCGGGACGAACTGCGCCAGGTCACGCGGCACCCGCGCTTCATCACCCTGCAGATCGCCGTCGCGATCGCCACGTTCACCCTCTTCGCGGTGACGATCAACATCATCCCGCTCATCATCGAACGCGGTGCCGACTACAGCCTGGCCGCCATCGCGCTCGGGCTCGTCGGCTTTGGTCAGGTCGCGGGACGATTCGGCTATCCGAGCCTCGAGCGGCACACGTCGACGCGGGCGCGCACGGTCGTCCTCTTCGCCTCGGGAGCCGTCGGCCTGTGGCTGCTCGCCCTGATTCCCGGACCGATCTGGCTGCTCATCGGCATCGCCATGCTCGGCGGCGGAGTGCGCGGCTGCATGACTCTGCTGCAGGCCACGGCGGTCTCCGATCGGTGGGGGACGAGGAACTTCGGGGCCGTCAACGGGGTCTTCGTCGCCCCGATCACCGCCGGTACGGCCCTGGCACCGGTTGCCGGTCCCGCACTGGCCGGGGTACTCGGCGGGTACCCGATGATGGCGGTGGCCATGGCCGGGCTGCTCACCCTGGCGACAGCGCTGTCGGTGCGGACCTGAGGGGTGGAGCGGGTGCGTGAGGGGTCAGGAAGGTCGGGACAGCACCTTCAGCAGTCGTGAGTTGATGAAGAGGCGGTCTCTGCCGACTTTGACGGTCTCCAGCATTGACTGGGATACGAGCTCGTTCAGCCATTTGGAGGCAGTCGGCCGAGAGACTTCACTGCGTTCGATGACATCGACGATTCGGCAGTAAGGGCGTTCGAACAGCAGGTCGAGCACGTCGGAATTGGCGCCGACTGTCGTCTTCGCTCTCATCTCGGTTCGGAAATCTTCCTGCAGTGCTTGAATCTCGTCGATGAGACCGAGAATCAACTCTGCCGTTTGCCGCACTCCTTCGAGCATGAAGAGAATCCACTCCTCCCACGCCGAATTCTTCGTGACTTCGAGCAGCAGCCGATAGTACTCGTTCTTGTTTTCGATGATGTACCGGGAGAGGTAAAGGACCGGTTCTCGCAGAAGATCGGACTCGATGAGCATGAGGATGTTGAGTATTCGCCCAGTGCGTCCGTTCCCATCGGGGAACGGGTGGATTGCTTCGAAGTGATAATGAGCTGCCGCCATGACTACCAGGGGATCGAGCTCGTGCTCCCCGTGGACGAAACCTTCCCAATCGTCGAGTTTGTCGGCAATGACGACGGTGCCATCCGGTGGGGTGTACCGAACAGTGTGTGCGACGGGGTCCCCGATGAAAGTCCCCGGAAGGTCGCGGATCTGCATGTCTCGACCATTGACGCTCGAGCAGACCTGCGTGGCAGTAGTGGTCGATAGGGGCCGAGAATTCAGCGAAGCGATTCCTGTATACAGTGCGGTCCTGTAGCGGAGGGTTTCTCGGGTAGCAGGATTGGCATGGGTTCCCTCGACTGATGCGAGTTGAAAGAGTTCGTCTGTGGTCGTCACGATGTTCTCGATTTCTGAGCTTGCCTGTGCTTCGAGAAGTGTGACCGCATTGAGCAGAATCGACGGATTGGGCAGGCGATGCACCGCCTGGTCAAGAGCGGCCAACCCGGCTCGCGCCTCCGTCGTCGACTTGAGAACGTCCCTGGATTCGAGACTCGCAACGGGCGGTTTGCGCAGTTCGTTGTATGGCTCAGTCGGTGTCCACATGTGATAAGTCTATTGCCACGTTCACGAAACATGTAAAAAAATCGGCGAATTTTTTACATGTTTCGGAGATATGGAAAATTGCTTGACACATCTGCCGGGTTCTCCCGCGGACCTTCCGGCGGGCACCTCGGCGGAGGTTTCCGCACATGCGAACCCATCCGTCAGGGCCGCCTCGGCGAGGTTCTTCCCTGACCGATCAGGGAGATATTCCCGCATCGGAGGGTGAGGAATCGGACAGCGTCGGCCGGGGAACCCGGGATTAGACTGAAAGCGCGGTCACGGCCCCGAGCGCGGGGCAGCCCCTGCCGGGGTACGCACCAGCGCATCCCCGGCGTTCGTGTTTCAACGGAAGGAAGTCAATGCCCACCGTCGCCAGAAACATCGTCGATACCCTTGTCGCCAGCGGAGTCAAGCGCGTCTACGGCATCCCGGGAGATTCGCTCAACGGGTTCACCGATGCCCTCCGCGTCAACCCGCAGCTCGAATGGGTCCATGTCCGCCACGAGGAAGCCGCCTCCTTCGCCGCCAGCGGCGAGGCCGCACTGACCGGTGAGCTCGCGGTCTGCGCCGGCAGCTGCGGACCCGGCAACCTCCACCTCATCAACGGGCTCTTCGATGCCCAGCGTTCGCGGGTTCCCGTGCTGGCCATCGCCGCCCAGATCCCCAGTGACGAGATCGGCTCGAACTACTTCCAGGAGACCCACCCGACCGAGCTGTTCCGCGATTGCAGCGTCTACGTCGAAAACGTCTCCTCGGCCGAGCAGATGCCCCGCCTGCTGCGCATCGCCATGCGTGAGGCCGTCGAGAAGCGCGGTGTGGCAGTCCTCGTCATCCCCGGCGATATCGGCCTCGCCGACATCGATGCCGCCGCCGAGGTGGTCAAGGCCTACCCGTCGCACATGATCCCTGCAGCCTCCCAGGTCGAAGCCGCGGCCAAGGCGCTCAACAAGGGCAAGAAGACGACGATCCTCGCCGGTGCCGGCACCGAGGGCGCCCACGACGAGCTGCTCGCCATCGCCGAGAAGCTCCAGGCCCCGATCGTCCATACGATGCGCGGCAAGGAATTCGTCGAACCCGACAACCCCTACGACGTGGGCATGACCGGTCTGCTCGGATTCTCCTCCGGCTATGCCGCACTCAAGGACTGCGACACCCTGCTCATGCTCGGCACCGACCTGCCCTACCAGCAGTTCTACCCCGAGGACGCCACCGTCATCCAAGTCGATGTGCGCGGATCCCAGATCGGACGGCGCACGAAGGTCGACATTCCGCTCGTCGGAACGGTCGCCGACACCGTCGAAGCGCTGCTGCCGCAGATCAAAGCCAATCGCAGCAGCACTCATCTCAAGTCCCTGACCAAGCACTACCAGAAGACCCGGAAGGACCTCGACGAACTGGCCACTCCGTCGAAGCGGACGATCCACCCGCAGTACCTGACGCGCCTCCTCGACGAGATGGCCGATGACGACGCCGTCTTCATCCCCGACGTCGGCTCACCCGTGGTGTGGGCGGCCCGGTATCTGAGCATGAACGGCAAACGCCGCCTCATCGGATCCTTCAGCCACGGGTCGATGGCCAATGCCCTGTCCCAGAGCGTCGGCGTGCAATCGGCGTTCGACGACCGGCAGACCATCGCGCTCGCCGGCGACGGCGGACTGTCGATGCTGCTCGGTGAGCTCATCACGCTCACGCAGAACAAACTGCCGGTCAAGACTGTCGTGTACAACAACTCCTCGCTCAACTTCGTCGAGCTCGAGATGAAGGCGGCCGGTTTCGTCACCTTCGGAACGGACCTCGACAATCCCGACTTCTCGACCATCGCCGAGGCGGTCGGGATCAAGGGCTTCCGCGTCGAGAAGTCCAAGGACCTGCCGAAGGTCGTGCGCGAGTTCCTCGCCTACGACGGACCTGCTGTCCTCGACGTCGTCACCGAACGCCAGGAGCTGTCGATGCCGCCGTCGATCACCGCCGAGCAGGCCAAGGGCTTCGCGCTCTACGCGATCCGCACGGTGCTCTCGGGCAAGGGTGACGAACTCATCGACCTCGCGCGGACGAACATCCGCCAGCTCTTCTGACGAGCACGCGCCGAGAAACGGGTTGAGCGTCGAAACACGGGTGTTGACACCCGTTTCTCGACGCTCAGCCCGTTTCTCGATGAAGATGAGCGCAGCTCAGCCCTGCGTGTAGGGCGCCAGGGCCTGGGCGGTGACGAGGGCGGCGGTCATCGCCTCATGCCCCTTGTCCTCGACCGACCCCTCGAGTCCGGCGCGGTCGAGTCCCTGCTGTTCGGTGTCGCAGGTCAGCACGCCGAAGCCCACCGGCTTGCCGGAGTCGATGGCGACCCGGTTGAGGCCGTCGGTGGCGGCTTGGCAGACGTAGTCGAAGTGCGGGGTGCCGCCGCGGATGACCACACCGAGGGCGACTACCGCATCGAAGTGCGGTGCCAGGCGCGCGGCGGCGACGGGCAGTTCGAAGCTGCCGGGTACGCGGATGAGCGTGGCCTCGGCTCCGGCCTCGGCGGCGGCGCGCTGGGCTCCGTCGACGAGTCCGTCCATGATCTGGGTGTGCCAGGAAGCGGCAACGATGGCGACGCGCAGATCAGCGGCGTCGACGGTGAGTTCTGGTGCTCCGGAATGAGCCATGAGTGTGTCCTTTGTTCGAAGGCTCCGAAAAGCCTGGTTCGTGTTCTGAGTAAGGTCGGTCAGAGAGGCCGGGCCCGCTCGCATGCGGAGCCGGAAGCTCGCCGAGGCGGCCGACGCACCTGCAGGTCCGTCCGGTCCCAGCCTGGCCGGGTTTCAGCTGGCGACGGCCCCGGCGGCACCTGCACCGTTGCCCGCGCCCATGCCGACGGTATCCGCGCCGGTGCCGGCTGTGCCTGTGACCTCCGGCAGCGAGAGCACATGGTGCATGCGTTCGCGCTTCGTGGCCAGGTAGTGCGTGTTCTCCGGCCGCGCCGCGACCTCGAGCGGGACCACGGCTTCGACCGTGATGCCCAGCTCTTCGAGAGCCGAGGTCTTCGCCGGGTTGTTCGTGAGCAGGCGGATGCGAGTCAGTCCGAGCGAGCGCAGGATCGTCGCCGCGGCACGGTAGTCGCGAGCATCGTCGGTGAACCCGAGGTCCCGGTTCGCATCCACGGTGTCCCGTCCCTGATCCTGCAGAGCGTAGGCGCGCAGTTTGTTGCTCAGCCCGATTCCGCGGCCCTCGTGTCCGGTCAGGTAGAGAACCGCGCCGCCGTGTTCGGCGATGAGGCCGAGCGCCAGGTCGAGCTGCTCACCACAGTCGCATCGGTGTGAACCGAAGACGTCCCCGGTCAGGCACTCCGAATGCAGTCGCACGAGAGGCGCCGGACCCTCGACGTCGGAATCCGGCGATCCCGCGAACACGCCGAGGTGGTCGTGCCCTTTGATCGTGAACGCGCGGGCCCGCAGGCTGCCGTGCTCCGACGGCAGAGCCACCTCCGCGGTCGCCTCCACCGATCCGGTCCCACCGGGGGCACCGGCGATGTGCGCCGAGGCGGCCGCCTCGGCGCGGGAATCGTCCGCAGTCGACGACACGGCTGAGGTCGGCGACACAGCCGGGGCCGATGGAACTGCCGCCGCGGAGTCGCTCGACGCACTCTCGTCACCCCGCTCGAGGTAGGCGATGAGCTGTTCGATGGAGACCATGACGAGGTCGTGGGCGTCGGCGAAGTCGCGCACCGCGTCGAAGCGCATCATCGACCCATCGTCGTGGACCACCTCGGCGATCATCGCCACCGGCTGCGCCCCGGCCAGGCGTGCGAACTCGACCCCGGCCTCGGTGTGACCGGGACGTTCGCGGACCCCGCCGTTCTTCGCGATGAGCGGGAAGATGTGCCCGGGCCGCGAGATCGCCGCCGGATCCGGATCGGCGGCGGCGAGGACTCGACCGGTCTCGGCGCGTTCGGCGGCGCTGATGCCCGTGGTCACCCCGACTGCGTCGCAGCTGATCGTGTAGGCCGTGCCCTTCGGATCCTCGTTGTCGGTGACCATCGGCGGCAGACTCAGGGCGGCGGCCCGGTCGGCGGTCATGGGTGCGCAGATGACGCCTGAGGTGTGCCGGACGAAGAAGCCCATCGTCGCGGCATCGGCGAACTCGGCGGCCATGATGAGGTCGCCCTCGTTCTCCCGGTCCTCGTCATCGACGACGAGGACGGGCCGGCCGGCGGCGACGGCTGCGATGGCCGCATCGATGGGATCGAGGCGGCTGGCGTGAGCGATGGGATCAGTCATGATCGACTCCTTGCTGGGTGGTGGTGCGGAAGGACAGGAGGCGCGCGGTGTACTTCGCGAGGACATCGACCTCGATGTTCACGGCCGCGCCCACCGGCAGCTCGCCGAAGGTCGTGTGGGTCAGGGTGGCCGGAATGAGGCCGACCTCCACCCACGCCGAGGATGCGCTCGGTTCGGACACGGCCGTCAGCGTCAGGGAGACCCCGTTGAGAGCGATCGACCCCTTGACCGCGGTCAGCGGGGCGAGTTCGGCAGGGATCCCGATGCGCAGGGTCGACCAGTCGGGACGGTCGATGCGGTCGAGGAGTTCACCGCGTCCGTCGACGTGTCCTTGGACGACATGTCCGTCGAAGCGCCCCGAGGCGGGCGTGCAGCGTTCCAGGTTGACGCGGTCGCCCGTGCCCAGGGTTCCGAGTCCGGTCAGGCGCAGGGTCTCGCCCATGACCTCGGCGGTGAAGAGGCCGGGGCGCTGTTCGGCGGGCCGCCTCGTCGAGGTCAGGCAGACTCCGTTGACGGCCAGCGAGCCGCCGAGTTCGAGGTCGGCGACGAGGTGGCCGGCGTCGATGGTGATCGCGGCCGAATCGTTTGTGCGCTCGATGGTCTCGACGGTGCCGAGTCCTTCGATGATTCCGGTGAACATGTGACTCCAGATTCCTAAGTGTTGGTCGGTGATGGCTGGGGGTCTGCGGCGGCTACGTGCCTGATCCGAGGGTGCCGGGTTCGGTCGGTTCCGGATCAGCCGTTGCGAAGTGCAGCAGGAAGTCCGGGCCGAGCCGCGAGACCGTCGGGGTCTCCGTATCGTCGGGAACCAGTCGCAGTGCATCGGACAGGGTGCCGATGTCCAAGCCGTCGACACTGCTGCGGCCGGGGCCGATGAGCAGCGGAGCCTGATAGCAGAAGACCTCGTCGACGACCCCGGCGGCGAAGAACGCGCCCAGCACCGTCGGCCCGCCTTCGACGAGAAGGTGGCGGACTCCGTCGGCGTGCAGTTGGTCCAGGGCGTCCCGGACATCATGGGTGCGCAGATGCAGCGTGTTCGGGTTGAGGGCGAGAAACGAGGTGACCGGCAGCTCGGAGGTGCCGAGCACGACGGGCCGCGGCTGATCGTCGAGCGCGATTCCGTCATGACCGCGGGCGTTGAGACGCGGATCGTCGGCGACGGCGGTGCCGGTGCCGACGAGGATGGCGTCGACTCGGGATCGGACTTCGTGAGCGTGTGCGCGAGACTCCGCCGAGGTGATCCATTGGCTGGTTCCGTCGGCGGCGGCGACGGCCCCGTCGAGGCTCTGTGCGATCTTCACTGTGACGAAGGGGCGGGCCTCGGTCGTCGACCGAACCCAGCGGGCATTGAGAGCGCGGGAGTCGGCTTCGTGCAGTCCCGAACGGACCGTCAGCCCCGCCTCGGCGAGGGTCTTTCCACCGCCCGCGGCCAGGGGGTTCGGGTCGGGGGAGGCGAAGACGACGGAGGGGATTTGAGCGTTGATGATCGCCTCGGTGCAGGGGTCGGTCCGGCCGTGGTGGGCGCAGGGCTCGAGCGTGACGAACAGCGTCGAGGTGGTCAGATCGATGTCGAGATCGTGGGCGGTGGTGATCGCGTCCACCTCGGCGTGGGGCGTTCCGGCACCTCCGTGGTGACCGGTGACGATCTGGCCGTCGGCTGTCAGGATTGCCGCGCCCACCAGCGGATTCGCTCCGCGAACTCCTTCGCGGGCCGCATTGAGAGCGGCGGCCATCGCCGCGGATTCGAGGTCCGTGAATTCCGCGGCCTCGTCTGGCTGCGTGCCCATGAAAAAACCTCCCGAGCCTTCGCCGGGAGGGAGGATATTGCGGGTGCAACCATCAGGGCGTCTCAGTCGCGTGCGACGGTGCGGTCGAATGCACCGAACACAGCGGCCGAGGCCACCATGCTCCTCCCATCCAGACTCTGACTGTCGGTTTCGGAATTTCACCGAATCAACCGCCTGCACGAATGCGAGCGGGTCGCGGACTGTGACCGCCGGTACGGAATTTCACCGTCCCCGGAACATGTGAGGCCAGGTTAGCACGACCGTCACCGAGGCGGCCGTGAGGTCCGTCACATGGTGACATTCGGGTGGGGCTGATTTGCCGAAATGCATAACCTGGGTATATAAATAAGTTATGGATGATGTGGATTCGGCCGAACTCGTATCTCGGCTCGTTGTCGTCTCGTCGCGCCTGACCAGAGCGTTTCGACGAGTGATCGGCAACGAGAACTCACTGGCGGCGCTGCGTGCGCTCGCCGTCGTCGAGCAGTATCAACCTGTCCGCGTCGGTCATTTTGCGCAAGGGTATCTCAGTTCTCAGCCCGCGGCGACGAAGCTCCTCGCCAAACTCGAGGAAGCCGGGCTCGTCGTGCGCGAGCCCAGCCCCACGGATGGTCGCGCTTCGCAGTTCTCGCTCACCGATGCCGGTCGGGCGCGGCTGGCGGAGAACCGGGCGATCATGATCGAGCAGATGCAGCCGTACTTCGAGTCGCTGAGCGTCGAGGAGCGGCAGAGCGTCGATCGTGCGCTGGGACTGGTATCGGACTTTCTCAAGGACCGCCACCCGGTCGACGGCGTCGACGAGCAGATCGAGCAGATCGAGGGCCCGGATTCGGACTCGGACGCGGGCTAGCCGCCGAACACATCGCAGTTTTTCAACCACGCTTCCGGAACTGATTTCGAAGCGGACGCACCACAGGAAAGGGGACGCGACCAGCAGATGAGAGCGTCAGCAGACAACGAAACAACAGGGGACGAAACGCCCGGCGATCCCGGGGCGGGAACGTCGATCCTTCGCCAGCCACGTGCCGTGTGGGCGGTCGCGTTCGCCGCGGTCATCGCCTTCATGGGCATCGGCTTGGTCGATCCGATCCTGCCGGCCATCTCGGCCGAGCTCGACGCCAGCCCCGCCCAATCGATGCTGCTGTTCACCAGCTACCTGTTCATCACCGGCGGAATGATGTTCTTCACGAGCTTCCTGTCTTCCCGCATCGGCGCGAAGACCACGCTGCTCATCGGTCTCGTGCTCATCGTCGCGTTCGCGGCTCTGGCCGGATTCTCCGGTTCCGTCGACCAGATCATCGGCTTCCGTGCCGGTTGGGGTCTGGGCAACGCACTGTTCATCTCCACGGCGCTGTCGACGATCGTCGGCGCCGCGTCCGGCGGTGCGGAGAAAGCGATCATCCTCTACGAGGCGGCTCTCGGCGTCGGCATCGCCACCGGCCCGCTGCTCGGCGGACTCCTCGGGGGCATCTCCTGGCGCGGACCGTTCTTCGGCACCGCAGTCCTCATGGCCATCGGCTTCATCGCGATCATCGTGCTGCTGCCGGGCGGCACGAGCTCGACCGGGGCTTCGGCGGAGCCGATCAGGCTCAGCGCCACGTTCCGAGCGCTCGCTCGTCCGGGGGTGGCCATCCTCGGCGTCTCCGCTCTGCTGTACAACTTCGGCTTCTTCATTCTGCTGGCCTACAGTCCGTTCCCCGTCGAGGCGGCCGCCGCGAAGCTGGGCATGGAGGACTTCGGTGCCATGGGCCTCGGCTACGTCTTCTTCGGTTGGGGCATCTGCGTGGCGATCACCTCGGTGTTCGGCGCTCCCGTGCTGACCAAGCGGATGGGGCGCCGTCGCAGCCTCATCGTCACTCTCGTCGCGCTCGCCGTGCTGCTGGGTGTCATGTCCTTTCTCGTCGAATCGCTGGTCGGGATCGTCGTCTGCATCATCGTGGCCGGCATGCTTCTGGGTGTGCTCAACACGGTGTTCACCGAATCGGCGATGGAGGTCAGCGACCTGCCTCGTCCGGTCGCCTCGGGCACCTATTCGGGTGTGCGTTTCATCGGCGGTGCCGTGGCGCCGATCGTCGCCGGTGCGGTATCGGAATCCATCAGTGCGGGATCTCCGTACCTCTTCGGTGCCGGGGCCGTGCTGCTGTCGGTCGTCGTCATCTCGCTCGGGTGGAAGGCACTGCGTCGCGTCGATGGGCATATCGATGAGACGCCGGTCGACGAGGCCTATGCACTTACCGGCGGCGACGCCTGAGGTGGCAGCGAATCGCTGATGACGGCGCCCGAGGAGGCAATCCTCGGGCGCCGTTTCCGTGTCCGGACCATGACAAATGGGTGAATCATGAGCTGTGTTGCAGATCTGAAACCGGTTCGACACATGATCGATGGAAAGCCTGGTGCAGAATAGATTCTGCGCTTCCTGAAGATCGGCTGAGAAATCGCGACTCTTCGACGGCGGAACGCGATCAGAATCGTCACCTACAAGCGAAGGTCATCATGTCCTACGACGCGAATGCAGCATACAACTCCGGCACCCCCGGTCAAGGGGCACCAGGAGCCGGAGTGCCGGCCGGCCAGGGCTATGGAGGGCAGGGCTTCGGCGGAGCGCCACGCGGTGCCGCCAGCCCCGATGACCTCTCGCTCCCGCTCTACGGCGCATCCTTCGGCCAGGCCGTCAAGCGCTTCTTCAAGAACTATGTCAACTTCAAGGGACGCGCCTCGCGCAGCGAATTCTGGTACGCCTACCTGTTAGTGATTCTTTTGGGAATCATCCCCGGAATCATCTATGGAATCGGCACAGGAATGGTTGCCGCAGCCGCCGCCTCCGATCCCTACGGCATGTCGACCCCGCCGACCGGAGCGTTCGCGATGCTCGGAATCGGCGGCGTCCTGGGCGCCATCATCATGCTCGCCACGATCCTTCCGTTCATCAGCGTCGGAGTGCGCCGACTCCACGATGCCAACTACCCGGGACCGATGTTCTTCCTCTGGCTCATTCCGGGAGTCGGAGCAATCATCGTGCTCATCCTGATGATCATGGAGTCCAAGCCCGAGGGGCAGCGCTTCGACGTCTGACTCTCACGGCCTGTGACTCGCTGATGGTCGGCCGGCATTTTCATCAACATCGACACCGATGAGATGATCGGCTGGCCGACCATTCTTGTACGCGATCACTATTTGAGAGTCACTATGTCCTACGACGCGAACGCAGCATACAACTCCGACTCCGACGTTCCGGGCCCAGGAATGCCGGACCCCGGAACGTCTGGCGGACACGGCTACGACGGGCTCGGATATGGTGGAGCACCCCGCAGTGCTGCCAGCCCCGACGACCTCTCGCTTCCGCTCTATGGCGCGACCTTCGGCCAGGCCGTCAAACGCTTCTTCAAGAACTATGCGAAGTTCTCTGGGCGGGCTTCGCGCAGTGAGTACTGGTTCGCATACCTGTTCACGATCATTATCGGAATCATTCCCTACATTCTGGGAATTGCTGGGGGCACGATCAGCTCGCTCTCGGCGCCGGCAGACTCCTACAACGCAACACCGCCGGCCGGCGCTACGGCGCTTATGGCGACTGCCGGAATCCTGTTGCTGGTTGCCTTTTTGGCCACAATAGTTCCAACTCTTGCAATCACCTGGCGACGTCTGCACGACGCCAACTTTGCGGGCCCTTTCTACTTCCTCAACTTCATCCCATTCGTCGGGTGGATCATCGTGATCGTGCTGCTGGTGATGGAATCGAAGCCCGAAGGGCAGCGCTTCGACCGCTGAGTTCGGCACCGGTCTCGGCGCAGATATCTGTGTGAGCATCACGCTCAGCTGCTGACACGTCCTACAGCTGCGCGGCCATCACGCCCCGTCAGTGGCATCTCGCACCATTGCACAGGTGCAAGACGCCGCCGACGGGGCGTTGTGCTGCCACGAGGACGTATCGCGAGGGCCGAGCCGAACCGCGGCGGGCGGTGAGAAATGCGCTCAGCGGTGCGCGATGCGCGTCCGGATTCCTCGCCGAGGCGGCCCGGGCAATCAGGGTCGGCGGACGGTCCTGACGAACGACAGGAGCATCGAGACGAAGACGAACGCCCACACCGTCAGGGCGATCCAGTACCAGTGGAGCCCGATCCATTCGATCGCCGGCACATGATCCGACCGGCCCAGGTAGATGCTCGCCACTGCGTACATGCCGACAGGGAACACCATGCTCCACAGTCCGGCCGCATAGGTCATCGGCGCCCGGTGGACGGCATGCCTCCAGATGCCCGCGGCGACGAGCGCCGGGACGAGCCACGTGGCGATCGCCCACAACAGCGCCGAGGATGCTCCGACCAGTACGCGTGTCGTCTCGAGCAGGGGAGTCTCGCCGAGATCGAGGATCCGCGAACCCGCCACGATCGAGATCGCCAGTGCGCCCATCGTCACCCAATACGGGGCATCGAGGTCCTCGGGCCCGAACCGATGCTGGAGAATGCGCACGCCGATCGCAATCAAGCACACGACGTAGAGCGCCAGTCCAACGGCCCACATGACCACCGCCGCGAGCGCGAGGAATGCGACCAGACCGCGATCGGCGTCCGGAGTGTGCGGAAGTTCGATCCCCAGGCTCGCGGCGACCACCGCCACTGATTGAGCTGCCACCGCCCATACGAGCCACGTGCCATTCACCCCTGCCGACACCGGCCGTGTGCTCGACCCGAGGATCGCGGTGAAGGGAATCCCGTACCCGAGCACCAGCCAGAGCAGACCGCCGAGAACGAAGAGGGTGAGCGCAGGCGGAATCATCCCCAGGCCGACGAAGCCCGTCGCCAGGACGTTCGTGCCGGCCACGGCGGTGAAGAAGCCGAAGGCCCGGGAGGGATCATGCAGGTCGGCGCGAACAGCATCGGGATATCGGAGGATCCGCACCACGGTGAGTACGGTGAAGAACACGTACAGGGTAACGGCAAGCCAGAACAGAGTCACTGACAGCAGATGCAGCCCTGCGAGCTCGGCACCGATCGACACGATCCCGGTCGCCATCACCGAGGCGAAGCACCCGGGAGCCAGTGTCGACGGGCTCAGTCCCCACCGTCCGTGCAGGCCGGTGAGGTCGCGATCGGCCGTGTTCATTCGCTCCCCATTCTCGTCGCAGTGTGTCGAGGGATATCGACGTCTTCGATAGTACGACCCCACCCCCTGAAACCGCGTTGCAGCCCCGCCCTCCTGAACCGTGCCGCAGTCCCCATCGAGAGGCCGCCCGAGGGCCTCTGCGCGAAAAACCGATGTGCAATTCGTGACATCTCGGTATTCCGAGCTCACTCTCCCCTCATTTTCATGAGAGAATTCACTGGAGTTACCAATGGGTAACTTCACGTGGAGTCGCCCGCTCCACGCTCCCGCGTGCCGGTGGTGGCGTAGTCTGCAGTCACCTGCGCGGTGCAGAGATCTCCGGCACGGACCGGATCGACGAGGGCACAGACGATTGGGAGCGAAGGCTATGGAGAGCACAACGGACACTCTCGCCGAGGACGCCGGCATCGACGCGCCGGCGGTCTCGCTGCACGGTTGGTCCCTGTCCGGAAAACAAGGCGACGTGTTCACCGATATCGACCTTGAGGTGCCCATCGGCGGCATCGCCGTTGTCCGCGGCTCCGCGGGCAGCGGAAAGACCTCCTTCCTCCTGTCCGTGGCTGGACGGATGCGGGTCTCGGCGGGGGAGGGCCGCCTCGGCGATATCGATATCCGCAAACGGGCCCGCACCGTGCGCGGACAGGTTGCGGTCGGACATGTCGGTGGACTGACGGACCTCGAGGACGATTTCACGGTGGCCCAGCACGTCGCCGAACGGCAGATCATGCTCCAGCCCTGGTATAAGCCGTGGGCGTCGAAGTCGACATTGCGCGAGGTCATCGGCCTCATCCGGGACACTTTCACCATGGCTGCGGAGATCATCGACGAACTCCCGCCGGGGACGTTTTCGAAAGACGACGCCCAGCGTGCGGACTTCCTCATCGACGATGACGGGCAGGTGTTCGTCTCCGAGCTGAGTGAGCTGCAGAAGTTCTTCCTCGAGTTCGGGCTGGCGAGCCTCAGCCGCCCTCCCGTCGTCGTCATCGACAACATCGACTACCTGCGAGAATCCGCGGACCGGGCCCGAGCCTGGGCCGGAATCCTCATCTACCAGCAGCTGCGCAGATCAAGGGATCCCGAGGACCCGCTGACGGTCATCGTCTCCTGCGAGGACTCGAGCGAACTCGACATCGCCACCAGATCGCTGGGCTCCCGCGCGGAGCCGTCGTTGGTCGAACTCGAGCTGCCGGCACGCCCTCCCGCGTCTCGCGGATCCAAACACTGAACGTCCTGCCCTACGTACACGAATCCGAGGAGATTCCCGAATGTTCTCCCTGCCCTGGTTAGAACTCTCACGATTCAAACGCCACACGATCACCCGACTGGCGATGATCGTCATCATCGTCATCCCGTCGATCTACGGCGGACTGTACCTGGCCTCGAACTGGAACCCGACCGAGCATCTCGACAAGCTGCAGGCGGCAATCGTCAACGAGGATACCGGCGCGGAGAAGCCCGACTCGGACGGAGAGAAGCTCAACGCCGGTCAGGAACTCGTCGACGAGATCACGCCGAAAGGTGAAGGCGGATTCGACTGGCAGGAGACCAGCCAAGAGGAAGCCGACGAGGGCCTGGCCGAAGGGAAGTACTTCGCGGTCCTCGAGATCCCCTCGGACTTCTCCGAGATGCTCGTGTCGACAGGCGGTGACGATCCGGAGCAGGCAGGGCTCAAGCTGCGCACCGACGACGCCCACAACTTCATCGTCGGACAGGTGGCCGGGACCATCCTCTCCGAGATCAAGGGCGGGCTGAGCGAGACCACGACTGCCGAGTACGTCAACCAGGTCTATCTCGGATTCAACGACATCCATTCGGAGACGGAGAAGGCCGCAAACGGTGCGTCCGACCTGCACGACGGAGCAGGCCAGCTCCACGACGGGACCGGAGAGCTCGTCGACGGGGCGACGAAGCTCGACAAGGGAATCGGGACGCTGCACTCCGGGCTCATCGACCTCGATGAGGGTGCGGGGGAGCTGAAGAAGGGCAGCGGCGACCTTGCCGACGGTGCCTCTGAGCTGAAGAAGGGCACCACCGAGGCGAAGAACGGTTCGAAGAAACTCGCCGACGGTGCCGGGCAGGTCGCCGACGGCACCTCCGAGCTGCGCGATACCGCCGATGAGGCGACGAAGAAGGCCGAGGACGTCAAACGCAAGGCCGATGACGTCGTCGACGGGGCGCGGCCGAAGCTCGAGCGCGCCGAAGGCGACTTCGACGATGCCCGGACCACAGTGCGCGGGGACATGGACGAGCGGATCAAACAGCTGCAGGAGGACTATCCGGACGACCCGAACGTGCAGAAACTCGCCGAGGATGCCGACGGCCTCGGCGAGGACCTCGATTCCGCACACAAGCGCGCCTCCGATGCCACGGATGAGGCGAAGAGCCTCGAGGACAAGCTGACCGACGCTGTTGACGGAGTGATGGACAAGATCCGCACTGCCGATAAGAAGATCGGTCAGCTTGACGACGGCGCACAGAAGGTCGCGACTGGTGCCGATGACCTCCACTCCGGGCTGATCAAACTCGACGCAGGAGCGGGGAGGCTCGCCAAGGGTGCCGGTGACCTCCATGACGGTGCCGTCCAACTCAAGGACGGCACGGCGAAGGCCGAGGACGGAGCCGCTGATCTCAAGGACGGATCGGAACAGCTCGTCGACGGCGCGACCGAACTCGACAAAGGCGCCGGCAAGCTCGATGACGGCTCTGGGGAACTCGCCGACGGTCTGCAGAAGGGGCTCGAGCAGATCCCGACCTATGACAAGAACGATCGGGAGAACCGGTCGGATGTCGTGGCTGTTCCCGTCGATGCGGACAAGGTCAAGGACAATGCCGTCGATGCCTATGGCGAGGGACTGTCCGCGTTCTTCGTCTCCTTGGCCCTGTGGATCGGCGGAATGATCACCTACATGGTGCTCAATGCGATCCCGTACCGGGCATTGTTCTCATCGGCCCCCTCATCGCGGATCGCGTGGGCAGGCTATGTTCCCGGGCTGCTCTTCGGTATCGCCCAGGTCGCGGTCCTCTACGCGATCCTCACCTTCGCCTTGGACTTCTCGGCCGGAGCGTGGGTGTGGACCCTGCTGTTCTCGATGCTCGTGGCGGCCTGTTTCCACTCCGTGCACCAGTTGTGTGTCGCGGCGCTGGGAGGGGTCGGCAGACTCGTCGCCCTGGTGCTGCTCATGCTGCAGATCGCTTCGGCAGGCGGAACCTATCCGGTCGAGACGGCGCCGAAGATCTTCCAGGTCATCTCGCCGTTCCTGCCGATGACGCACGCGGTCAGCGGTCTGCGCACACTGGTTGCCGGTGGTGACATGTTCATCGCGGCCCAGGCGGCCGTGGTCCTGCTGCTGATGACCGCGCTCTGTCTGGTGGCCACGATCGTGGTCTGCAGCCGCAAGCGCATGGTCACACTCACCCAGCTCCATCCGAGCCTGAGCCTGTAGGCCCGGGGCGGGTGCGGCTGTGCTGCTATCCCAGCGCCAGCCGCGCGGCCAGCACCACGAGCACCACGGCGATGATGATGTCGAGAACCTGCCAGACCCGTGGTCGGCCTAGGTAGCGGGAGAGCCCACGGGCGCCGTAGCCGATGACGAGGAACCAACTGATCGAGCCGAGCATCGCTCCGAGAGTGAACGGCCACACTCCGTCGCGGCCCTGCTGGTTGGCGAGGTTGCCGAGCATGACGACGGTGTCGATGTAGACGCCGGGATTGAGGAACGTCAGCGCCAAAGTGGTGAGGATGATGGACTTGAGGGTCCGCTGGTGGGTATCGGCTTTCAGCCCGGTGGCGTCGCGCGCCGATTTCAGGCTCGTCCATGCGAACCACAGCAGGTAGGCCACGCCCAGCCAGCGCAGGGCTTCGAGCGCCCACGGCGCCAACAGCACGATCGCCCCGATCCCCACCGTGCCCGCTGCGATGAGCAGGACGTCGGCGACGATGCAGATGGTGACGACGACGCCGAGGTGCTCGCGCCGGATCCCCTGCCGCAGCAGGAGCGCGTTCTGCGGGCCGACGGCGATGATGAGCGACCAGCCGGTGAGGAGTCCGGTGACGAGATGAGTGAGCACGGACTCAACAGTAGAGACCGGCTGATCAGAAGAAAAACAACAGAATATGCATCTGATGCACAATTGCTTCATGAACATCGATCACGTCAAAGCGCTCGCTGCCGCTGTCGACGAAGGTACCGTCGAAGGGGCGGCCTTCGTCCTCGGCATCACCGCCTCGGCGGCGAGTCAACGTATCCGCACGCTCGAGTCCCGCCTCGGGCAGGTCCTCATCCGACGAACGAATCCGATCACCGTCACCGAGGCGGGGCAGGCGATCCTCCGCTACGCTCGGCAGGTCGAACTGCTCGAATCCGAGGCGCTCGACCGGCTGCACGGCATCGACGCCGACTCCCTCGGGGCGGGCGGATCCGGTGCGGGGCGGAGCGAGCCCACGGTGCTCCGGGTGGGGGTGAATGCCGATTCGATGGCGACGTGGTTCCGCCCGATCTTCGCCGAGGCGGCCGGCTGGGACGATGTCGTCTTCCGCATCGAGATGGTCGACCAGGACAAGGCGCTGCCGCTCTTGGCGTCGGGGGAGGTGCTCGGCACGATCACCTCGACGGCGACCGGCGGGTACGGGACGACGGTCGCCGAGCTCGGGGCGATGCGCTACACCGCCGTGGCCAAACGTTCCCTATTCGATCGGCATTCCACCGGCACCGAGGCGGATCTGACCAGGTTGCCGATGGTGAATTTCGGCCAGGATGACGACCTGCAATTCGAGTTCCTCCGCCGCTGCGGAGTCGACGGTCGGCCGCCGATGTCGGTCGTGCCGGGATCGGCGGAGTTCGCGGCCGCGGTAGAGGCAGGCCTCGGTTGGGGGATGGTGCCGGTCATGCAGCTCGACGGCCTCGACGCCGACCTCGTCGAGATCGGCACCGAGCCGCATATCGACGTCCCGCTGTACTGGCACCACTGGACTCTGGCTTCGGAGAAGCTCTCGCGACTGACCGAGGCGCTGCGCCGTGCGGCCGCCGACATGCGGTGATTCGGGGGCGGAGCTGAATTGCCCTCCGCTGGGCGGATCAGGAGCTGAGGAGCTTGTCGATCGTCCATTTGACCTGTTCATGTGCGGCGTCGACGGTCATGGTCTCGGGCGAGATGATCGAGTGCAGGGCGATGCCGTCGACGGTGGTGAAGAGCGCTATGGCAGTCGGAGCCACCTCGGTGGGGTTGAGGTGCCCCTCCTCGGCGAGCAGATTCAGCCAGCGATAAAGACTGTCGTAGGTGACTCGGTGGCCGTGTTCGAGGAGACGCCGGGACACTGCCCGCTTCTCGGCGCCGAGAGCGTGCAGGTGCATGGAGAACCAGGTTTCGAGCTGCACATCCCGATGCTCATGGGTCGGCAGAAACTGGGCACAGCACTCATAGAGCCGGTCGGCTGGGGCGCGGGCCGCATCGGCGATGGAGAAATCCTTGACGACGGTGTCGATGGAACGCAGTGCGACCGCCTCGTGGAGGTCTGCCTGGGTGGGGAAGTAGTGGCGCAGCGTCGACGGTCCGACCCCTGCTTCCTTGGCCACGGCGCGCACACTGAGGTTCGCCTCGCCGGGTCCCGACCGTTCCGCCAGCCGGATGGCCGCGGTGATGATGTCGTCTCGCTTCGACAACCGAGCTCCTTGCGTCATTGACATCGGTGCTTTGCCTCAGTGTATAGTACATTGTACTAGTACGGTGTACTAAAGCGTTGAAGCGACGCGGCAGGAACAGTGTGCTGACCCGACCAGAGGACCCCAACGGAAGAAGAGAGAGCCCTCATGATCGACAGTCTGCAGGAATTCGCCGGAAGTTTTCCCGACTGGCTGCAGTGGGCGGGCGTTCTGCTCGTCTCCGCTATCCCCTTCGTCGAGTCGTACTTCGGCTCCGTGATCGGCGTGGCAATCGGCTTGCATCCCGTCGTCGCAATACTGGTGGCCGTCATCGGCAACGTCGTCTCGATGCTCGCCTTCGTCTACGGAGCCGGCGCGATCAGGGACAAAGCGACGAAGAACAAAGAGGTCGAGGAGAAACCGAAGCGGCAGCGGCTCAAGCGCATGTTCGACAGATTCGGTGTGCCGGGAGTCTCGTTGCTGGGCCAGACACTGCTGCCCTCGCAGATCACCTCATCGGCAATGGTCGGATTCGGTGCGAATCGCAATGTCGTGGCTGTCTGGCAGATCATCTCGATCATCCTCTGGGGCATCCTCTTCGGTGTGCTCGCCACCCTGGGCGTCGAGTACGCCCTGCGCTGAGCCGCGGTGGCTCTGACCGAGCCTCGTATCGATGTGCTGACCACATTGTGATGCCGGGCGGGGAGTGGCCCGCGGTGTCAGTGCCTCCACCTAGACTGGCCCCATGACGGAATCCACCCCGACATCCCCACCCGTTGCCGACTCTCCCGGCACGACTGACGGCTTCGCGATCGAGGCGCAGCGCATCCTCGCCGAGCTCACCGCGAACCCGACCGCGCGGTTCCGCGACGGCCAGCTCGAGTCCATCCGCGACCTCGTGCAGGGAAGAAAGCGCGTCCTCGTCGTCCAGCGCACCGGGTGGGGCAAGTCGGCCGTGTACTTCGTCGCCACCCGCATGCTCCGGGCCTCAGGCACGGGACCCAGCCTCATCATCTCCCCGCTGCTGGCGCTCATGCGCGACCAGATCGCCGCAGCCGAACGCGCCGGAGTCCGCGCCGCCAGCCTCAACTCCTCGAACGTCACCGAATGGGACTCCGTGCTCGAGGATCTCAGGGCCGGCAGCCTCGACGTCCTCCTCGTCTCCCCGGAGAGGCTGAACAATCCGCAGTTCCGCGACGAAGTGCTGCCGCAGCTGCTGGCCTTCCTCGGCCTCATCGTCGTCGACGAAGCCCACTGCATCTCCGACTGGGGCCACGATTTCCGCCCCGACTACCGCCGCATCGGCCGGATACTGTCCGAACTGCCGCGCGACACTCCGGTACTCGCGACGACGGCGACCGCAAACTCCCGCGTGGTCACCGACGTCGCCGAACAGCTCGGCGACGACACCACCGTGGTCCGCGGCGAACTCGCCCGAGATTCCCTGCGCCTCGGCGTCCTCCCCGGACTCGACGCCAGTGCCCGCATCGCCTGGCTGGCCTCGCACCTGAACGACTTCACCGGGTCCGGAATCGTCTACACGCTCACCGTCTCCGCCGCCGAGGACATCACCCGAATGCTGCGCGAACAAGGCCACGAGGTCCGCGCCTATACGGGCCGGACCGATGCCGAAGAGCGCGCCGAACTCGAACAGCAGCTCAAGGACAACCGCCTCAAGGCACTGGTGGCCACTTCGGCGCTGGGCATGGGATTCGACAAACCCGACCTCGGATTCGTCATCCACATCGGCGCACCGTCCTCGGCTGTGGCCTACTACCAGCAGGTCGGTCGTGCCGGCCGCGCCACGGACTCCGCCGACGTCCTCCTGCTGCCCGGTGCGGAAGACGAACAGATCTGGGAGTACTTCGCGACCGCGTCGATGCCGAACCAGGACGACGCGAACGCCGTGCTCGCAGCCCTCGCCGAGGCGGACGGCCCCCTGTCCGTGGCCCGCTTGGAGACCTTGGTCGGAACCAAACGCTCCCGGTTGAATTTGCTGCTCAAGACCCTCGAGGTCGAAGACGCCGTGACGAAGGTCAAGGGCGGGTACGTCTCGACCGGGCTGGGGTGGACCTATGACCGGGATCGCTATGAGAAGGTCGCAGCTGTCCGAGCCGAAGAGGCCCAGGCCATGCTCGACTACGAAGCAACCGGGCAGTGCCGGATGGAATTCCTCATCCGTCAGCTCGACGACCCCGACCCGCAGCCGTGCGGTCGCTGCGACAACTGCGCCGGAGTGTGGTTCTCTGCCGAGATCTCCGACGAACAGCGCCAGGCCGCGGCCGGGAACCTGCACAAGATCGGTCTGCCCATCGAACCGCGCAGCACCTGGCCCAGCGGTATGGCCAATATCGGTGTCCCGCTCAAGGGCCGGATCCCGGCCGAAGAGCTCGCCGAGGAGGGGCGTGCGATCGCCCGCCTGTCCGACCTCGGGCAGGGGCAGTCCCTCCGGTCGTTCCTCGCCCCCGATGCTCCCGATGCCGAGGTGCCCGGTCAGATCGGCAAGTGGTGCCTCGAAGTCCTGGCACAGTGGGATTGGAAAACACGGCCCGAGGTGGTCGTGTCGATCCCGAGCAATCGCCGTCCTGTGACGGTGCGGTCTCTGGCCGCGAATCTCGCCGCGGCCGGCCGACTTGTGGACGGCGGGGAACTGCTCCAGGTAAGCGACCACGGCACACCTGATGTCAACAGTGCCTTCCGCGTCAAGGACCTCTATGAAGCCTTCGTTGTTCCTCCCGACGTCGAGGAGGCGGTGGCCGGGAAATCAGTGCTGCTCGTCGACGACGAGGTCGTCTCGCGGTGGACGATGACGGTCTGTGCACGATTGCTGCGCAAGGCGGGAGCCTCCTCGGTGCTGCCATTCGCCCTTGCGCTGCGGGCCTGAGGTGGTTGGGCACGACGTCGAAAACCGCTGCGGCGACGATTCCTCAGCTTGCGGCCGAGGAATCGTCGCCGCAGAGGTTCAAATTGACCAGTGTCAGTCACGGCCGGATCAGTGACTGCCGCAGAGCAGCCGACCGAACCAGTGTCTGGCCGCCTCCGTGACGGTCACGGATTCTGCTGCAGCTGGAACGTCGCTCCCTCCGGATCGGTGACCGTGACGATGCGTCCGTACGGGGAGTCTTCGGGACCGGCGAGCACTGTGCCGCCGAGCTCTGTCACCTTTGCTGCCGCGGCATCGGCGTCTTCGACGTTGATGTAGGTGCGCCAGTAGGAGTTCTGTGCCCACTGACTGGCATCGCAGATTCCGGCTACAGCCTCGTCACCGTCGCCGTGCGTCGAGTACGGGAACCCCTCCATCGGGGTGATGTCGAATGAGAAGACCTTGGCATAGAAATCATTGGCCGCCTGATAGTTCGTCGTCATGAGTTCGAACCACACGGGGGTTCCCGGAGTGAGCGGAGTATCGAAGCCGGAGAACTCGCCGGGCTGCCACATGCCGATGGGTGATCCCGTCGGGTCGACGACGACGGCCATCTGACCGAGCGGGCCGACGGGCATGGGGCCGACGACTTCGGCGGCTCCGGCGCCCAGCGCAGCCTGATAGGTTCCGGCGATGTCGCCAGTGTGCAGGTAGGTCGACCAGGCTGTGGGCATTTCCGGGCTCGGGGTGCCGTCCATGTTCATGGCTCGCATGGCACCGCCGACGTTGCCTCCGTCCTTCGTGATCATGTTGTAGTGGCCGAAGTCCTCACCCATGTCGGTGAATTCCCAGCCGAAGAGCTGAGTGTAGAAGTTCTGGGCGGCCTCGAAGTCCTGGCAGACATAGTCGATCCAGATCGGCTGGCCTTCGCGGGGGTTGGCAGGCATTGCGTCTCCTCTTGTGGTGGGGTGGAGGTGAGTTGCAGTGAATGATGCCGACGGCAGGGGGATGACCCTACTGCCAAGCGCGCGTGAAATCCGCGAAGCAGTCGGTCAGCGCCGCCTGCAGAAGCGGACCGAAGGTCACGCGCCCGACCCCGAGTTCAGCGAGCTGAGAGAGGTCGAGTTCTTCGGGCACCGCGCCCTTGATCGGGTGCGCGGTGACATTGAGCGGCAGAGTGATCTGCGCGAGGATCGACTTGAGCGTGCCCACATCGGGCAGACGGACGGGGTAGACGGAGTCCGCGCCCGCGTCGGTGCACAGACGCAGACGTCGGACCACCTCGGCGGTCGGGTCGTCGAAGTCGCCCGGATACTTGAACACATCGGTGCGGGCGTTGATGACGACGTGGACCCGCTGCGCTTCGGCGGCTTGGCGCAGGCTCCAGATGTATTCGGCGTGCTCCTCGGGGCTGCGCATGCTGCCCCGGCTGTGGACCGTGTCCTCGATGTTCACACCGACCGCTCCGGCGTCGAGGAGACCGGCGATGAGCTCGGGAGCGGGGGTGTCGTACCCGGACTCGAGATCCGCGGTGACGGGAACATCCACCGCCGAGGTGATCCGGGAGATCCCCTCGAGCGCTTGCTCGAGCGTCATCTGCTCACCGTCGCCGTGGCCGAGCGAATCGGCGAGCGGATGGGATCCGATGCTCAGCGCATTGAAACCGACGTCGACCATCGCACGAGCCGACCAGGCATCCCAGACGGTCGGCAGCACGAGGGGTTCGTCCTGGTGATGTCCCTGCAAGAGGGTGAAAGCGCGTTCAGCGAGAACCGTGTAATCGACCATGGTCAATACTTTTCCACTGTTGTGCCTCGACACGCCAGGGGCCGGACCGGTTCACCAGAAGGTTTCAGGCAGGCGCGGTGATACCGTGACCACCATCCGATGTCGCCGTACGGAGGAGCAGAGGTGGCCGGTTCGGGCACCATCCGCGTTTCGCCCAAACCCGAGCGGGTGTGGGCGCTTCTCGCCGTGCTTGCCGGCCTCGCCACGATCCTCATCGAGATCCCCGCGGCACTGCTGTCCGAAGGCGGCTACTCGTTCGCACAGCAGCCCATCAGTCATCTGGGGATGACCGGATGCGGGGACTGGGGAGACGCGGAAACCCCGATCGAGGTCTGCTCACCGGCCCATCCCTTCGTCAACGGCGTCTCCATCATCGCCGGATCGATGCTCGCGATCATCGCCTTCATCTGGCACGACTGGATCGCTCCGACTCGCTGGGGCCGGTGCGGGTCCTTTATGCTCGCCGCCGGCGGAATGCTGCTGGCCGGAACCGGGATGGTCCCGGCAGACATCGATCCGAGACTGCACGCCGTCTTCGGAATCGGCGGATCCGTGATCCAGAACCTCGGCGTGCTTGCCGCCGGCATCGCCATGATCCGATGGCCCGAGAAACGCCGGATCGGTCCCGCCGAATTCGGCGGGCTCACGCTCGGACTGGGCGTATTCGGACTCACCGGTACCTTGTTCTTGGCTGCTCCCGAGACCTGGGACCTGCCCGACGGCATCGTCGAGCGAGCCGCGTCCTATCCGTTCCTCATCTGGTTCATCCTCGCCGGATGGATGCAGCTGCGCGACGCCTCGAGGCGAAAACGCGAGCTCGCCTCCGGACCGTGAAGTCGGCGAGCGAGTGAGCCGGCGCAGCTGCCGCGTGTTTACAGCCGCGGAGTCCGCGGCGGCGCCTGCCGGCGCTCACCTGTCGCCTCGAACGCAGCGGCGATCTCGATGAGCGCGGAATCGTCCCAGCCGCGACCGGCGATCGTCAGGCCCACGGGGATACCGGTGTCGGCCATTGTGCCCATCGGCACCGTCACCGACGGGATGCCGAGGTGACGGGGTACGAGGTTGCCGTTGGCCACCCACGTGCCGTTGCGCCACCCCAGGTCCGCAGACGCTTCGTTGACGTCCATGTCCGCAGGTCCCACATCGGCCATCGCCGGGAAGATCACCGCATCGAAGCCATGCTCATCCATCCACTCCTCGAGGTCGACCCGGCGAGTCTCCTCGAGCCCGCGCACACCGGATGCGAGCTCGGGGATCTCCGTGACCGAGGCATAGCGATTCGTGCGCACCTGCTCCGGGTAGGTCGCGATGTCATCGTCGAAGCCGACGTATCGATCGGGAAGCGCACCGGGTGGGTGGGGGAAGATCATGGCTCCGTCCACCTCGGCGAGGGTGGAAAGGTTCGAGTCGCCGTTCGCGGCGAGGAAATCGTCCCACCCCCACGACGAGAGGTCGTTGATCTCCCGATCGAGGTAGTCGGCGGTGACGAACCCGCGCGTCGCGATCGACGGGGCACCGGGACGGTCGCCCTCGTAATTGCTCACGACCGGGAAGTCGGTCTCGACCACCTCGGCGCCTGCGGATTCGAGATCGGTTCGCGCCGCCTGCCAGGCCTCCATCACCGAGGCGCGAGTCTCGACTCGGTTTCCCGTGGGCCCGCCGATACCGCCGTCCGGGTTCGTTCCGGCCTCGTCATCGGCGTTGATGTACATCCGCGGAACGCCGAGGCGCTTACCGGCCAACACCGTCTGTGCCGCCGCGAGCGATTCCGGCAGCAGCGCAGCATAGGAGTCAGGGCGGACCGCGCTCACCTTCGGGATCTCCACCCAGGGCTGGACGCGCCAGAAATCTCCGCGAGTCTGCTCGTCGTCGGCGACGATGACGTCGAGAACCTCGGCCAGGTCGGCCATCGTGCGAGTGTGGGGGACGACGACGTCCATGGTCGGCACGAGCGGCCAGTTCCCGCGCACGCTGATGACCCCGCGCGAGGGGGTGTAGGCGATGAGCGCATTGTGCGACGCCGGAGCGCGACCCGAGGACCAGGTCTCTTCGCCGAGGCCGAAGGCGGCGAAGCTCGCCGTGGTGGCCGTTCCGGAGCCGTTCGAGGACCCCGAGGCGAAGGCACTGGTCAGCCAGTCGGCGTTGTACGGGCTTTCGGCGCGGCCGTAGAGTCCGCGCTGCATGCCGCCGTTGGCCATCGGCGGCATGTTCGTCAGGCCTAGGCAGATGGCACCGCCGGCACGCAGCCGTTCGATCGTGAACGCATCTTTCTGCGCCACGAGGTCGGCGAAGGCCGGTGACCCGGAGGCCACGGTGAGGCCCGCGACCATATAACTGTCTTTCGCGGTGTACGGAATCCCGTCGAGGGGGCCGAGCGTCTGGCCGGCTGCGCGCCGTTCGTCAGAGGCGGCCGCCTCGGCGAGGGCTTGCGGGTTCTTCACGATCACGGAGTTGAGCTTCGTGTCGGTGTCGGGGCCGTCGAACGCTGCGATCCGGTCCTGATAGGCCTCGACGAGCTCCACCGAGGTGGTGCGGCCGCCGGCGAGGGCGGCTCGCAGATCGGCGATGGACGCTTCGACGACATCGAACTTCGACATGATCTTCCTCCGGGCACTCGACGGTGCGCGGCGCACTCGACGGTGCGTGCGCGAGGTGGGTGTTCTCGGTCCCCAGACTAGCGTTGATTCGAGACTGATGGGCTGCGGAATTCGTCGTCCGCGGGGTGCAGAACGTGGAGTTCGCGGCGGGTACGATCGAGGTATGACGGTCAACGCGATCATTCTCACCGGCGGTCGTTCGCGACGTTTCGGAGGTGAGCACAAACCCGGCGTCGAGGTGGCAGGACGGTCGACGATCTCCCGAATCCTGGAGAGCATCCGCGGTGCGGCAGCCGACGCCGAGGTGTGGGTGGCCGGACCCGCAGACGGACTCTCGGAGGCGGAGCAGAAAGGCGTCCGCGTGGTTCGGGAAGAACCCGAGTTCGCGGGCCCGTTGGCCGGGATCGCGGCCGCAGCGGAGGCGATGCCGCCTGAGACGGATTTCCCGGCCGAGACGGCCGATGTCACCCTCGTCCTGGCCGGGGACATGCCGATGGTCACGGCGGGCCACCTCGGTGAGCTCATCTCCACGTGCCGGGCCACCGGACGCCCGGCCACGGGCACCGACGATCGGGGGAAGACGCAGTTTCTCTGCGCGGCCTGGCCGACCGGGCTCCTGCGTACTCGTCTGGCCGAACTCGGTGACCCCACGGACGGTGCGGTGAAGCTGCTGTTCAGGGGGCTCGAACCGGCTGTGGTCGTCGTCGCCCCTGAGGTGGTGCGTGATTTCGATACGGCAGCCGAGCTCGAAGCGATTCGCGCCCGACTCAGCCCTGGCGGGCCTTGAACCGAGGATTCTTCTTGTTGATGACGTAGACGCGGCCGCGGCGGCGGACCACCTGCGAACCGGGCTGGGACTTCAGCGATCGCAGTGAACGGCGAACCTTCATGAGCGTGACTCCTTAGTGAGAATGAGTATCATTAGTATCAATACTATGTTCTCGATCGAAGGGAAGCGAATGCGGGGACCAGCCGAAGGTGATCGGAGTTCCATCGTCGACGGAATCGAAGCGATCGCCGTCGTCGGACTCTGCGCGGCCGAGCGCAGGCACTATGCGATGGCTCTGGCCAGAGATCGCGGCTATGTCTTCGTGCCTGCGGAGCAGACACAACAGGGCATCGAGGCGATCGACCGCCTCGTCGAACTGGTCGGCATGACCTCCGGGGTGCACGGGTTCGTCCTCGAATATGGCGAAGACGCGGATTGCGCGGAGATCATCGGAGCCCTGAGCGCCCCCGAAACGCGAGCCGTGCTCACCGACCTCGTCTGTGTACTCGACCTTGCCTGCCTGCACAGCGATCTCGATTCGGAAGTTCGCGCCGGAGTCCTCGTTGCGCAGATCGAATTCGCCTCGACTCTGGCTCTGCTGGCACCCGAGCACTCCGATTCGGATGTAGTCGAGGCGGCGATCGGGCTGATCGCGCATCTGGCGCCCGAGGCCAGGCGATTCCTGCTGCGCGACGGCGCGGTACACGAGCCCGTGTGCTGGCAGTTCGGGCATCGGCCTCCTGTCGCAGGGTGGACGGCGATACTCAACTCGGAGTTTCGGCCCCCGGCCCGGTCGGGCGGTGTCCGCGCCTGCCGCTTCGAGCAGGTGCGACCCTTTCACCCGCAGCGACTGCAGGCAGTGCTGAGTGCGGCGCTCGGCGAAGGCTGCTGGGGGCGCATCGTCCGTTCTGCTGGTTTCGCAAAGCTCGCCTCCCGACCCTATGTGACCGCGCACTGGGATCAGACGGGCACTCTGCTCACGCTCTCGCCGCTGACCGTCGATCCGCTTCCCGGCGGGGGTGCGGAGCTGCTGGCGCTCGGTCAGGATCTCGCGTTCATCGGCGTCGACCTCGACGAGGCGGGGCTGTGCGACGCGCTCGACCGGGCCGTTCTCACCGATGCTGAGCTGTTGGCAGGTCCGATGGCCTGGCTGGGGTTTCGCGACGAGTTCCCCGCGTGGGACTCCGCGCGTCGAGGCTGACGCCGGCAATTCCCGATGCCAGCTTGGTGAAACTGCAGCGGCTTGGTGCAGGGGCCAGGCTGCTGCAGTTTCACCAAGCCGAAGCGTCAGCTGCCGGCGGCTGACGCCCGGCAATCGGCGCACAGGCCGAAGATCTCGAAGACGTGGTGAGTGATCTCGAAGCCGTTCGAGGCCGCGATCTGGCGCATCCAGTCCTCACTCGGCGGGTCGATCTCGACGGCAGTGCCGCAGCGTTCGCAGACGAGATGGTGGTGATGCTCGGTCTGCGCGCAGGCGCGGAAGAGCTGGGTCTCGGCGATGGTGATCGTGTCGGCGTCGCCGCTGCGCGCAAGCGCATTGAGCTGTCGGTACACGGTGGCCAGGCCCACGCTGGCCCCGCCGTCCTCGAGGCGGCGATGGAGCTGCTTGGCGGAGACGAAGCGGGTCTCGGTCTCCAGGGCAGAGCGGATGAGCGCCTTCTGCGCGGTGCTGCGCGTCTTCTTCTGCGGAGCTGCCATGGCCAATCCTCCCTTGTCGTGGCAGTCGATCTCATCGTCCCTGTTGTCAGGGGCATATGCGTGAACGCGCATATGCGAGAGAAATAATGAAACACGTTACCATTAACGGGCGGTTCAACCACACCGACGATGGACTCCGAACTGAGAACGGGCCCGCACGCCCAGCGGAACCTGCGCAGTCGGACTGTCGGACACACATCCGAGGAGGCACTATGAGCGGACCCCGACGCAGACCGGCGATCCCGGTCATTCTCCTCACCGGCTACCTCGGTGCCGGAAAGACGAGTCTGCTCAATCACCTCCTGCGCCACCCCGACGCCCGCATCGGCGTCATCGTCAACGATTTCGGCGACCTCAACATCGACGCCGGACTCGTCGTCGGCCAGGTCGACGAACCGCTGTCGATCTCGGGCGGGTGCGTGTGCTGTCTGACCGATGATTCCGAGCTCGAGGACGCGCTCGTGGCGATGACGAACCCCCAGCTGCGCCTCGACGCGATCATCGTCGAAGCCAGCGGATTCGCCGAACCCCTGACCCTGGCTCGCATGATCACCCGCATGGGCCACCACCGATTCCACCTCGGCGGGGTCATCGACGTCGTCGACGCCACCATGTACTTCGACACCGTCGATACCTCGAGCCTGCCGCCTCTGCGCTTCGCCGCGACGACATTGGTGCTGGTCAACAAGCTCGACCAGGTGCCGGCGGCCGACCGCGAGAACACGGTCGAGGCCGTGCGTGCCCGCGTCCACGCACGCAATCCGCGCGTCATCGTCATCGGCACCCATCACGCTCGCCTCGACCCCACCCTGATCTTCGATCCAGGCGTTGGAGAGCGGGACTCACGCCGAGGCGGCTCCGACGTCGGCGAGGACCCGGTCCAGCCCGAATTGCCGATCCGGGAACTGCTCCGTCAGGCCTACGCCGAAGCGGCCGCCGACGAGATCGGCGACGACGAGGTCGAGGAGGGATCCATGCCCCACCGCCATGCCCAGTCGGTGACCGTCACCGGAAGCGGCCCTGTCGATCCGGATGCGGTGATGGATTTCGTCGAAGACCTCCCGCCCGGGGTGTATCGCGTGAAGGGCACCGTGCTCGCGGTCGAAGGATCCCGCAGGCGCAGCTTCGATGTGCAGGCGGTGGGCCCGAACGTCTACGTCGCCGAGGCGGCCCGACCCGCCCCGAAGATTCCGTCCTCGAGGGCGGGGGACGGTGATCGGCCGGACGCGGACAGCGTCCTCGTCGTCATCGGTGAGGACTTCGACACCGAGGCGGCCGAGGCCGCTCTGACCGCCGCCCTCAACAGCGCTGCCGCTGCGGGCCAAGATGTCGCGGCATCGGGCAGTGACCGCTCCGAACGCTTCCTCCACCACGTCCGCCTCCACACCTAATTGCTACCTGACGGCGGCCCAGCAACCTCGCGCGAGGTTGCTGGGCCGCCGTCAGGTAGCAAGGGGAGGGGATCCTCCGGTTTCCCTCCGTGTTTCCTGAGGGTGGTCTGGAGGTCAACTCCCGTGCCGGGCACCCGTGACCGCTTCTAGGGTCGAAACGTGCCCCACCGAACGGTCATGATCGACCTGCCGGGAACAGCAGTGAGAAATCATCCTTTTGGGGGACACCGTTGCCTACTTTTGGGCGATCCGCTGAGGCGATCCGCTTGGAAGACTGACTGGAGCGCCCTGCTCACACCCCCGAACCCGGAGGACCCCTGTGCACCTGATCACCCGGATGAGTCTGAAGAACCGCCTCATCGTCGGATTGCTCACCCTCGTGATCGCCGTCTTCGGCATCGTCGCGACCACCTCACTCAACCAGGAGACGATGCCCTCGGTCGACCTGCCCGGCACTTCGGTGCAGGCCACCGTCCCCGGCGCTTCTCCGGAGGTCATCGAGGAGACTGTGACCAAGCCCCTCGAAACCGCACTCGACGGGGTCGGAGAGCTCGAATCGGTGACCACCTCCACCTCGTCGGGGATGATGACCGCCGAGGTGACTTGGCCGTTCGGCAAGGACTCCGAAGAGATGACCGACGCCGTCCGCTCGGCCGTCGACGGAGTGAAGTCCGACCTGCCCGCCGATGCGGAAGCCGAGGTGCTTTCATATCAGATGGATGAGGTCCCGGTGACGATGTTCGCCGTCTCCGGCGGAGACTCCGCCACCCTCGGCGACCGTCTTGAGACCGACCTCGTCCCCGAACTCCGCGCTCTCGACGGAGTCTCGAACGTCGAGGTCACCGGCCAGGACGAGCAGCGAGTCTCCATCACGTTCCGCCCCGAGGACGTGGCGGAGAAGAACGTCGTCGAATCCTCCGTGCCCGATGAGCTCGAAGCCGCCGGCACTGTCGTTCCCGCTGGCCAGAGCTCACAGGGCGACACGTCGATGGCCGTCGAGGTCGGCACCGAGGTCGACGCCGTCGAGCAGATCGAGAAGACGCCTCTGCGCACTGCGGACGGCACCGTGCTGCTGGGTGAGGTCGCCGACGTCGACCTCGACTCGGTCGAGAAGACCTCCCTGTCCCGTGCCGACGGCAGGGATTCCGTGACTGTGTCGGTGACGAAGGACCAGGACGCCAATGTCGTCGACGTCTCCCACAAGGTCGCCGACACCCTCGACAAGGTCGGTCCGAAGCTCGGAGACGACACAGAGTTCTCGACGATCTTCGATCAGGCCCCGGAGATCGAGAAGTCGATCCACGACCTCTCAGTCGAAGGCGGACTCGGCCTGATCTTCGCGATCTTCGTCATCCTCGCCTTCCTCGGCTCGTTCCGTTCGACCATCGTCGCCGCGATCTCGATCCCGATGTCGCTGCTCATCGCGATGATCGGCCTCATGGTCGGCGACTACACGCTCAACATCCTCACTTTGGGCGCCCTGACGATCGCCGTCGGCCGCGTCGTCGACGACTCCATCGTCGTCATCGAGAACATCCGGAGACGCCAGGGCACAAGCGACCTGACGGTCGAAGACATCGTCGCCAGCGTCAAGCAGGTCGCCGGTGCCATCACTGCCTCGACTCTGACCACCGTCGCCGTGTTCCTACCTATTGCGTTCGTCGACGGCATCGCCGGACAGCTGTTCCGCCCCTTCTCCGTCACCGTCTCCCTGGCACTGCTGGCCTCCCTCGTCGTGGCGCTGACGATCGTCCCCGTGTTCAGTTACTGGGTCCTGCGCCGCAGCCCCAAACCGCTCTCGCCCAAACGGCAAGCCGCCACCGACCGCAGCTATGAGCTGTGGGCGGCCAAGCAGCACCGCCGCTCGGTGGCCCGTGCCGAACGTCGCCAGAAGGCGATCGAGAAGAAGAACGCCAAACGCGCGGCCAAGGGCAAGGACCCGCTGCCGGACGCGACCGTCGAACCCGTCGTCGCTCCCGCCCCCGGAGACGGTGAGGCCTCCGGCCGAGTCGATCGCCTCCAGCAGCGCAGCCTGCCGGCCATCATTTCGGCCCTGCACCACCCCTGGAGGACCATTGCCCTCTCCGTCGTCATCTTCATCGTCACGATGATGTGCGCGACCTTCCTCAAAACGGACCTGCTCGGATCGGCGGGGCAGAACTCCGTGTACATCACGCAGACCCTTCCCGCCGGCGCTTCGCTCGAAGCCGGTGACAAGGCCGCGAAGCGCGTGGAAGCCGTGCTCGGCGATGATCCGGACGTCGACACCTACTCGACCACGGTCAACGGCCCGGAATCCGGAGCGGAGAACCAGTTCAACGTCACCCTGGCCGAAGACTCCGAGGCCGACGTCGCGACGAACCGCCTCCGCACCGAACTCGACGACCTCGGGAAGGACGCGGGCGAGATCGACGTCCAGGACGCCGGCGGCTCCGTCAGCGAGGATGTCGAGGTCACCCTTTCGGGCACCGACCTGGGTGCGCTGCGAAAGGCTGCCGATGAGGTGACGAAGACGATGGCGGACACCGACGGTGTCAAGTCCGCCCGCAACGACCTCGCTGCCGACCAGCCGGTCATCGAAGTCGATGTCGATCGGGAGAAGGCCGCCGACTACGGTTTCAGCCAGGCCGAGGTCGGCCAGGCCATCGCCGCCGCACTCCACGGCGTCGAGGCCGGCACCATCACCCTCAACGGCCAGGAGCGCGACATCACCCTCGCCCCGACTCATCCGGATGCGACCCCGGACGAGATCCGTGCTCTCGAACTGCCCGTCACCGAGGTGCAGACGCAGAATGCCCAGGAGGATGCGACCGATCGGGTCGAGGAGAAGACCGATGCCCGCGCCGAGGAGGCCAAGCGCAAGGCCGCTGACGAATCGGCCGAGCAGCTTGAGTCTGCCCGTGAAGCTCGTGACAACGCGGCCGACCAGCTCGAACAGGCTCGAAAGGCTCTGCGCGATGCCGAGAATCCGCCGCCGGCTCCGAGCCCGGGCGACATGGCTGCCGACCAGGTGGAACAGGCCCGCGAAGGGGTCGAACAGGCAGAGAAGGGGCTGAAGGAGGCCAACGACGCCATCGACGACCTCGTCGACGGCCAGCGTGAACAGGAGCAGAGCCAGGAGGAGGAAGAGGCGCTTGCCGATGAGCAGGCCGCCATCCCCGACATCAAGGGTGAGCCGATCACCGTCGACGAGATCGCGGAGGTGAAGAAGACCGAGACCCCGGCGACGATCGACCGTGCCGACGGAGACCGGAAGGTCACCGTGTTCGCAACCCCGTCCAGCGGCCAGCTAGAAACGGTCACCGCCGCGGCCACCGACCTGACCGAGACCATGGATCTGCCCGACGGAGTCAGCTTCGACGTCGGCGGTGCCAGTCAGGAGCAGGCGGAATCCTTCGGTCAGCTCGGAATGGCGATGGCCGTGGCGATCGTGCTCGTGTTCCTCGTGATGATCGCGACATTCCGCAGCTTCGTCCAGCCGCTCATCCTGCTGGTGTCGATTCCGTTCGCCGCGACCGGAGCCGTGCTGCTCCTGCTGGCGACCGGCACACCATTGGGCATTCCCTCACTCATCGGTCTGCTCATGCTCATCGGCATCGTCGTGACGAACGCGATCGTGCTCATCGACCTCATCAACAAGCTGCGTGAGGACGGACTCGACCTCATGGACGCGATCGTCCACGGCACCCGACTGCGCCTGCGCCCGATCCTCATGACCGCGGCCGCAACGATCTTCGCCCTCGTGCCGATGTCGCTGGGGCTGACCGGTGGGGGAGTGTTCATCTCGCAGCCCCTGGCGATCGTCGTCATTGGCGGGCTCACCTCGTCGACGGTGCTCACGCTCATCCTCGTCCCCGCTCTCTACCTCCTCGTCGAACGGCGCAAAGAGGTCCGGGCGGCACATAAGGAGGAGAAGCGCGCCAAGAAGCGGGTCGAGAATCAAGCGCGGATCGAAGCGGAGACCGCCGAGGTGGCCCTGCGTTCCGACGATCACTGACCACCCTCAATTACTACCCGACGGCGGCCCAGCAACCTGGTGCCAGGTTGCTGGGCCGCCGTCGGGTAGCAAGGGGAGGGGATTTGTCAGTCGGGGGAGAGGCCGGGGAGTTGGGAGGCGGCGAAGCGGATGTGTTCCTCGGTGACGCGAGCGGCCTCCTCCGGGTGACCGGCGACGATGGCATTCATGATTCCGTGGTGTTGAGATTGCAGCGTCGCCATCAGTGCCTGCTGGTCGTCGACGCGGCTGAATGAGGAGAAGATCGATCTCCGCAGGGAAGTGCGGATGGCCCCGGTGAGATCGGAGAAGAGCTGATTGCCCGCCGCCTGAGCGATGGCGATGTGGAAGGCGGTGTCCGCGTCGTTGAAGACCTCGAGGCTGATCCCGGGGGTGTCCATCATCGCCAGCTGCGCATTCACCTCTGCCAGCGCGTCCTTGTCGGCACGGGTCGCCGCAAGGACCGCGCTCGAGCGTTCGAGCTGGATGCGCGTCTCCGTCACGTCCTCGATGCTGAAGTTCGTGAGCGCGACATGAAGGCGGAGGAAGCGGGTGAGCGCGGCCGAGGGCATCGCGGCGATGAACGTGCCGGCGCCGCGCCCGGACCCGCCCGAAGACCGAACGACGCCGAGGCTGTCGAGCACGCGCAGCGCCTCGCGGACGCTGGCACGACTGACGCCGAGCTTCGTCGCCAAGTCGCGTTCGGCCGGAAGGGGGTCTCCGACGCTCAGCGAGCCGGCCATGATCTGCTCTTCGACGGCGTCGATGACGAGCTCATAGGTGCTCGCGCGGGTCACCGGTTTCCACTCGGGTCCCGCAGCCGCCTCGGTGCTGCCGGTCTGTTCCGGGCGGAATTCGTTCGTGTCATCACTCATGGTCGTCTCCACCGCGCCATCATGTCATGCCATTCTTCGCGCTGCTCGCGGGCGTGACCAGAGCGCCCGAGGACATTTGACGCAGATCACACCTCCGTCCTATGCTCACTTTAATGGTCTGACCTCATAAAGGCCATACTAAAAAATGTGATCATTCGAGCTCGGAGCGCGTTCACAGGGGAACGGACCCGTCGTGGGCATGCCCGGCCGTGTTGGAGAAGCCATGTACACACCCGAAATTGCGCCGGTGGCCGACAGCCTTCTGTGGTCGTCTCTGCTGGCGATCCTGCCGCTGCTGACGATCTTCGTTACCCTCGGCGCGCTGAAGTGGAAGGCCCACTGGGCCGGACTGACCGCCGTCGGCGTCGCTCTCATCGTCGCGATCGCCGCCTACGGAATGCCCGTCGGGCTCGCCGCGCTGTCGGCGACGCAGGGGTTCGCCTTCGGACTGTTCCCGATCATGTGGATCGTCATCACCGCGATCTGGCTCTACGAACTCACCGTGCGCTCGGGCCACTTCGAAGACCTGCGGCTGGTCATCAACGTCATCTCCGATGACCCGCGCATCCAGGCGATCATCGTCGCTTTCTGCTTCGGCGGTCTCCTCGAAGCGCTCGCCGGGTTCGGCGCCCCTGTGGCGATCACCGGTGTCATGCTGGTCGCCGTCGGCTTCACCGCCATGCGTGCTGCGGTCGTTGTCCTCGTGGCCAACACCGCGCCCGTGGCTTTCGGTGCGATCGCCATCCCGATCATCACCGCCGGCACCCTCACGGGAATCGACTACCAGGACATCGGTGCCATGGTCGGCCACCAGACCCCGTTCCTCGCCGCGGTCGTGCCGCTGTTCCTCGTCCTGCTCGTCGACGGGCGTCGCGGTCTGAAGCAGATCTGGCCGCTGGCCCTCGTCGTGGGCATCGCTTTCGGCCTCGCCCAGTACGTTTCGGCCACATTCCTCTCCGTCGAACTCACCGACATCATCGCTTCCCTGGTCGGCCTCGCCGCCGTCGTCATCATGCTCCGGTTCTGGAAGCCGAAGGGCGGACAGGAGGCACTCGACCGCATGGCCGACGAGCGCGAACACGAAGGCGCCGCCGCCCCTGACGCCGGCAGCGCTTCCGCAGCTGTGGCCACCGATGTGAAGAAAGAGACCGCACCGCTGACCGGGTCCCGGGTGTTCCTTGCGCTCTTCCCATACCTGCTGGTGATCGTCATCTTCTCCGTGGCCAAGCTCGTGCCGGCGCTGAACAACTGGCTGGCATCCACGGATGTGAAGATTCCGTGGCCCGGACTGAATGGGAACATCCTCGATGCCGCTGGCGAAGTCTCGACGAGCACGATCTACAACTTCCAATGGCTGTCTTCGCCCGGAACTCTGCTGCTCATCTCCGGTATCATCGTCGCGATCGTGTACAAGATGTCGGCGAAGGACGCCGTCGATGTCTTCATCGTCAACGTTGTGAAGATGAAGTTCTCGATCCTCACCGTCGGATCGGTTCTCGCACTGGCCTATGTCATGAACCTCTCGGGCCAGACGATCACCATCGGCACCTGGATCGCCGGCACCGGTGCCTTCTTTGCCTTCCTCTCGCCGATCCTGGGCTGGCTGGGCACTGCTGTCACCGGTTCGGACACCTCGGCGAATGCACTGTTCGCCACTCTGCAGCAGACCGCCGCGCACGAGGCTGGACTCAATCCGCTGCTGCTCGTCGGCGCCAACAGCTCGGGTGGAGTCCTCGGTAAGATGGTCAGTCCGCAGAACCTCACCATCGCAGCCACCGCCGTCGGCCTGCTCGGCAAGGAGTCCTCGATCCTTCGCCGCGTCATCGGCTGGTCGTTGGGCATGCTCGTCGCCATGTGTCTGCTCGTCGGACTCCAGTCGACGGTGCTGTCCTGGATGGTGCCCTCGCACTGAGGCCCCCTCGCTGCCGTGGCGGCGACCGGACCGTCCGCACTAATCATTTCCCACCAACCACCGCCAAACAGAAGGAGCGATAAACATGGTCAAGAGGCAGATTCCTCAGCCGTCCGAGATCTTCGAACTGATGAAGTTCAAGAAGTTCGAACTCGACCCGAAGAAGCGCCGCTTGGAGAGCGCACTGACGATCGAGGACCTGCGTACGATCGCGAAGCGTCGAACCCCGGCCGCCGCGTTCGACTACACGGATGGTGCCGCCGAGGGTGAGATCTCGATGGAGCGCTCGGTCCAGTCCTTCCGCGATATCGAATTCCACCCCTCGATCCTCAAGGACGTCACGAACGTCGACACCTCGACCCAGATCATGGGCGGCAGCTCGGCCATGCCCTTCGGCATCGCCCCCACCGGGTTCACTCGGCTCATGCAGACCGAAGGCGAGACCGCCGGCGCCGGAGCCGCCGGTGCTGCAGGAATTCCGTTCACTCTCTCGACGCTGGGGACGACCTCGATCGAGGACGTGAAGAAGGTCAACCCGCATGGGCGCAACTGGTTCCAGCTCTACGTGATGAAGCAGCGCGACATCTCCTACGGTCTCGTCGAGCGGGCGAAGAACGCCGGATTCGACACCCTGTTCTTCACCGTCGACGCCCCCGTCGCCGGTGCACGCCTGCGCGATACGCGCAACGGCTTCTCCATCCCACCGCAGCTGACCCCGCAGACGATCCTCAACGCGATCCCGCGCCCTTGGTGGTGGTGGGACTTCCTGACCACTCCGAAGCTCGAGTTCGCTTCCCTGTCGGAGACCGGCGGAACGGTCGGCGAACTGCTCGACTCGGCAATGGATCCCTCGATCGATTTCGACGACCTCGCCGAGATCCGTGCCATGTGGCCCGGCAAGTTCTCCGTCAAGGGCGTGCAGACGCTCGAGGACGCGAAGAAGCTTGCCGACCTCGGCGTCGACTCGATCGTCCTGTCCAACCACGGCGGACGTCAGCTCGACCGGGCACCCGTTCCCTTCGAGCTCCTCCCCGAGGTGGCTCGTGAGATCGGCAAGGACGTGGAGATCATCATCGACACCGGAATCCGCAACGGTGCCGACATCGTCGCCTCCCTGGCGCTCGGTGCGGACTTCACCCTCATCGGCCGCGCCTACCTCTTCGGTCTCATGGCCGGCGGTCGGGAAGGCGTGGACCGGACGATCGAGATCCTCGGCGAGCAGGTCGAGCGCACCATGCGCCTGCTCCAGGTTGCCGATGTCTCCGAGCTCAACCCCTCGCATGTGACCCAGCTGCGTCAGTTCAATCGTGATGAGCGGGCCGAGATCATCAGTTCCCGACCTGCGAAGGGCTGATTCGCCGAGGCGGCTGACCGTCATCGCAATCCGCGGAGTGCAGGGGCGCCCGGGTAGGGCCAAGATCCCTGCCGGGTGCCTCTGCCATCTCCGCGAAGACGCCCGTTGCCGGATTTCATTCGTCCGCCTCTGGCTGCTCGCTGCGTGTCAACAGCGGCATTGGTTAGGGTAGGCTCATCTGTGTGAATCTGACGTTGAAGAATCGGGCGGTCGCAGCGGCCGCCTCCGCACTGACTCTTGCCCTGCTCGCCACCGGCTGTGCTGCCGAGGACGACAAAAGTGCCGACGGGGAGGCTGGCAACAAAGATGTTGCGACTGGAGGTGAGGCCTTCGGCACTGCTGATGAGGAGACCGCGAAGCTCGGCAGTGATGCCGAGGCCGGGGTCTTCCCGCGAACGGTCACGCATGCCAACGGCACGACCGAGATCGAGAAGAAGCCCGAGCGAGTCGTCGTTCTCGATACCGGAGAACTCGACGATGTCCTGTCGCTGGGCATCACGCCCGTCGGCATGGTGACGACCGAGGGCGCCAGTCCGGTGCCGAGCTACCTCGAAGACCAGGTCAAGGGAGTCGAGACGGTCGGCACGATTCAAGAGCTTGATCTCGAGAAGATCGCCTCGCTCGAGCCCGACCTCATCCTCGGCAGCCAGCTGCGGGCCGACAAGCTCTACGACGAGCTCGACTCGATTGCTCCGACGGTGTTCTCCATCCGCCCGGGATTCCCGTGGAAGGAGAACTTCCGCCTCGTCGGTGAGGCGATGGGCATGGAAGACGCGACGACGCAGGAGCTTGAGGACTACGCTCGTGAGGCCGGTGAGCTCAAGGACTCTGTCGATGGAGACCCGACGATCTCACTTGTGCGCTTCATGCCTGAGCGTCTGCGCCTCTACGCGAACCAGTCGCTCATCGGAGTCATTCTGAATGACGCGGGATTCAAGCGCCCGAAGATTCAGGACGTCGATGAACTCGCCGTCGAGATCTCCCCGGAGAACCTCGACCAGGCCGCCGGGGACTATGTCTTCTACACCAGCTACGGCGACCCGGAGGCGACCGGGGAGAAGAAGGCGCTCGAGTCGAGCCAATGGAAGGGCCTCGACGCGGCCAAGGACGGCAAGGCCATCCGCGTCAATGATGATGTCTGGTTCCTCGGACTCGGTCCGACCGGGGCCGGTCAGATCCTTGACGATCTGGAGGACCACCTCGGCGATTGAGCCGACTCCTCAGCTCCCGGAAGCCGCTCCTCTACGCAATGATCCGTGAGTTGAGCTGATCGATGAACTCATCAGCGGCGGCGAGCTGCCGTGCAAGTCTGTCGCGGCGTTCGTGAGCATCATCGAGAAAGTGCGTCAGCTCATTCGCTCCATCGGCCCGGAACGGCTCGCTTCCGCGAGCACTCTCCAGTGCCCGGAGCAGGTCACCCATCTGCTCCAGCGAATACCCCAGCGGCTTCATCCTGCGAATCAGCATCAGCTGGTCGTGATCGTCTTCTGTGTAGAGGCGGAAACCTCCCTCCGACCTGCCCGAAGGGGTCAGCAGGCCGATCTGGTCGTAATGGCGAATCGTTCGCAGCGACAGCCCCGTACGTTCAGCCAACTCTCCGATGTGCATCATTCCGGTCTCGGCCATCGACACTCTCCTCAATTCACGGCAACCCTTACGTTACGTTAGGGTTGACTTCGGCGCCCGTATGGCGGCTCAGTGCGTTCCCGGATTTCATCTTCCGTGTGAAGCGGGAGCATGCCGACCGCGCTCAAGCACATCTCTCATTCAGATGGTGTCACACAGATGGTGTCACACCTGACGTGCTCCCGGCCTTGGAGGCTCAAACATGACGACGACCACGACCACCGCCGGCGATCGGAGCCGCTGCCTTCCCGACCCCTCAGTGGCGACCGCGCTGAAGACTCCGCGTATCCTCACGCGAGAAGTTCTGGCAGGACTGGTCGTTGCGCTGGCGCTGATCCCTGAGGCGATCTCGTTCTCCATCATCGCCGGCGTCGACCCGAAGGTCGGCCTGTTCTCCTCATTCATCATGGCAGTGACCATTGCCTTCGTCGGCGGGCGCCCGGCGATGATCACCGCCGCGACCGGCGCAGTCGCGCTCGTCATCGCACCGGTGGCCCGTGAATACGGCATGGACTACTTCATCGCCACCGTCCTGCTTGCCGGAGTGCTGCAGATCGTGCTGGCCGCGTTCGGTGCCGCGAAACTCATGCATTTCATCCCGCGCAGCGTTATGACCGGATTCGTCAACGCTCTGGCGATTCTCATCTTCACGGCTCAGCTCCCACAGCTGATCGATGTCCCCTGGATGGTCTACCCGCTCGTCGCGGTCGGTCTGGTCGTTATGATCTTCATGCCGAAGATCACCAAGGTCGTCCCCGCTCCGCTGATATCGATCATCATCGTCACCGTCGCCGTCGTGGCCTTCGCGATCAACGTCCCCACTGTCGGCGATCAGGGGGAGCTGCCCCGCAGTCTGCCGGAGCTGTTCGTCCCCGGCGTCCCCCTGACCTGGGAGACGTTGACGATCATCGCCCCGTACTCTCTGGCGATGGCCCTCGTCGGGCTCATGGAATCACTGATGACGGCGAAGCTCGTCGATGATGTCACAGACACGCACTCGAGCAAGACCCGTGAAGGATGGGGCCAGGGAGTGGCGAACATTCTTTCGGGGTTCTTCGGCGGTATGGGCGGATGCGCCATGATCGGCCAGACCATGATCAACGTCAAAGCCTCCGGCGCCCGCACCCGCATATCGACCTTCCTCGCCGGGTTGTTCCTGTTGATCCTCGTCGTCGCGCTCGGCGACGTCGTGTCCGTCATTCCGATGGCGGCCCTCGTCGCCGTGATGATCATGGTCTCGGTCGGCACTTTCGACTGGCACTCGATCCGACTCGCCACGCTCAAGCGAATGCCCAAGAGCGAAACGGCCGTCATGGTCATCACCGTCGCCGTGGTCGTCGCGACTCATAACCTCGCCATCGGCGTCGTTGTCGGGGTGTTCGTGGCCTCTGTGATGTTCGTCCGTCGCGTTGCCCATCTCATCGACGTCCGTCGTGAGATCCAGGTACAGAGTGGTCAGGAGGTCGCGCACTATGCAGTCGAAGGGCAGCTTCTGTTCGCCTCCAGCAACGACCTGACGACACTGTTCGAATACGCTGACGATCCGGATCAGGTAGTCATCGATTTCACGAAGTCGCATATCTGGGACGCGTCGACCGTCGCCGCTCTCGATACGATCGAGACCAAATACGAGCAGCACGGGAAATCTGTGGAGTTCGTCGGCATGAACGACTTCACGACTGCGTTCCATGCTCGCCTCACAGGCGGCCTCGGCGGTGGCCACTAGCGGTTTGTTCGCCGTCTGTCCGGCTCTGACAGGCAGCAGAGCCGGCGGCTGATCACCAGCGGGGGGTCGACTATCCGATTTGAAGTCCGAGAGCCTGCAGGTGTCCAGGAAGTCGGTGAGCAGCAATTCACGATCGAGTCGCCGATGACGGAGCAGTGCTGAGAAGTATGAGGAGTGCGGAGCCGACGGTCGAACTTCTACGTCGAACTGGAGCCTCTTTCCGAATCGAATCGATTGAATCCCTCCTCTGTCGAGGCTAGAACGCCCGGTTCGGCAGGTCGGAATCAGGGTCGGCAAGATGTGCGCGGAGGAGTTCGCCGGGCCATGTCGCCGGCGGAGCCTTCTGGCTGCGCACGGTCGCCTGCGCTACGACCAGCTCACTGAGGATCCGCTCGATGTCGAGGCGGGCGAAAGCGGCTTCCGCGTCGGCGAGAACATCCGGGGCACCGAGGAGATCGTGATCTCCGAAATCGACTCTGACGCCCAAACGAAGGTATCGAGGAAGAGTGCCGAAGCGTTCGGCGATCCCAGCAGAGGTGTGCAGCGCTATCGCCTCCCAGACAGGTTCGATCTCCGCAGGCGTCCAGCCTTCGACGTCGAGAAACCGTGCCGCCGCATCCGCACCTTCGATCTCAAATCTCTGGTCGCCGTTGAAGTCTTCAACGGTGCCTGCGTCATGAAAGAGGCATGCTGCGAAAAGAGCGTCCTCGCTGAAATCTTGATCATCGACGGCGGCCAGATGGCGAGCATAGAGGTACGTCCGGAGGCTGTGGTTGAACACGGCCGGGTGCTCCCTCGCACGGACGAACCGAAGAGCATCCTGCGCCAGCTCCGGATACTCCAAACCGGTCCTGAGACAGATCTCGGAAAGAATCTCTCGGGTCGAGCTCGTTGTCGAGTTGTCATCGCTGTACGCATTGTTCACATTCGAGTTCATTGTCGATTGCCTTCCGCCTCAGTCCCGGATTCCAGTTCGTTCATCAGTGTTCGGTGGCCAACCGCGCTCCAAGAGCCATCATCACAGCAGCACTCGTGCGATCGAGCCAGATCTTGACACGTTCCCGGGCGAGCACGCCTCGAGCGCGCGTAGCGGCAAGTACTATCGTCGAGCGCCACACGATTCCGATGGCAAGCGCAATGGACACCAACAATACGCCCCAGCCGGCGGCGGGCGATTCTGTGGGAAGGAACTGGGGGAGGATGCTGATGTAGAAGACTCCGACCTCGGGGTTGATCATGGTGCTGATCAGCCCGCTGTGAGCAGCGTCGGCAGAGTTCTGTGGAGACGGTGTCGCAGTCTCCGTTGTCCGTCGTCCGGTTGCGTGGAAGGGACCTTCAGATCGCCATATAGCCAAGCCACACGAGATAACAGGCTCCGCCGATCCTCACCACGAAGAGCGATCATCCGATCAACACCAGGTGTGGCCGCGCCGATGACCGTCACAAGCGCCCAGGCCATCAGATGCTGTGGTTCCATTGTCTGCTTTCAAACGAATGTGAGCGTCATCAACCATGCCAGTTGATCGTCCCCAGGCGTGATGTGCTGGGTAACAGATCGTCAACGTGGCGGTTCGCCAGCCGGTACCTCAACGCTCAGCGGCCAGGTGCGTCCTGCCCTTGGATATTCCGGTTGCCCCGCTGGGACCGGATCGCCCATTCGCGTCCGGTGAATCGATCAGAGACCCTCGGTTCCATCTGCATACTCAGCGAGCGTTTTCCTCCGCCCATTGCGTAGCGATACTGCGTGGTCGCGTCCAAGTTCCTCGGCGAGTTTCGGGCGTGATTGCGCAAAGTGGCCGATCCGTGCCGGCCTGTTTCCCGTCGCTCCAGTGACGATGAAAATGTGACGTCCTTTCATAGGCCAGTGCGCGAGGTGAGCGGCCACCTTCGAAGAGGGGACGCTAAGACGAATCGTGATTCTAAGAGGTTGCGCGGATAGGTGCGGAGTGTGCGTATCCTGCACCCGGCGTGTCGTAGCAGGCTGACACGGAGAAGCGTCAGCTTCGATGGAAGTGCAACCATCACAGTCGAAGACATAAGGACAGCTTCCCCGTGCCAGCCTTTCCATCTTCAGTCATCGCCCCTATCTAGCGCCAATTCAAGACATTTCTGCCCACGATCAACGACGACCACCCCCTCGGATGCCACCGACGGCGAGTTGCTGATCGGATCGTCTTCGACAAGATCCTCACCTGACTCGTCCTCGGCGGTGCCTGCACCAAACATGCCGATGGCCTGGTCTCAGCCACAACATTGCGATGCCATCGCGATGAATGGATCGCCCACGCAGTGTTCGCCGCCTCGAACAGATCGTGTTCGAGGCTTTCGACCAAGTCATCGGCCTGGCTCTGACAAGTGACTGCTGCAGATGTCATGGACTCACTGTCGGTGGGCTGCCAGCCCCGTCAAGCGCTATGACTGGAGATGACTCCCAATCCGCGCAACCTCTTGACCGAGAACCTGCAATTGGCTGTGCAAAGATTTTCACTCCTAACGGAATAAAACCGTCCTCATCAAAGTTGAGTCTGGTGTACGCAACTTTGATGAGGTCGACTTGACGGTCGAAACCTCGAAGAGAATACTTGAGTCCAGTTGGCTCAATGTGTGCGGTCGAGTGGTTCTGACTCAAGAACCGGAGCCGCCCGATCGCACACATTCGAGTCGCAGGAACTCACGAACAAAGGAGAGAACACTATGGCACGTGCAGTCGGAATCGACCTCGGAACCACGAACTCCGTCGTCGCCGTCCTCGAGGGCGGCGAGCCGAAGGTCATCGCAAACGCCGAGGGCGGTCGCACGACCCCGTCCGTCGTCGCGGTCAACAAGAACGGCGACTCCCTCGTCGGTGAGATCGCCAAGCGCCAGGCCGTCACGAACATCAAGAACACCGTCGCATCGGTCAAGCGCCACATGGGCACCGACTGGTCCACCGAGATCGGCGGCAAGAAGATGACGGCTCCCGAAGTCTCGGCCCGCATCCTCCAGAAGCTCAAGCACGACGCCGAGGAGTACCTGCAGGAGAAGGTCACCGACGCGGTGATCACCGTTCCCGCATACTTCAACGATGCTGAGCGCCAGGCGACGAAGGACGCCGGTGAGATCGCCGGCCTCAACGTCTCGCGCATCATCAACGAGCCCACCGCTGCCGCTCTGGCCTACGGCCTCGAGCGCGGCAAGGAAGACGAGCTCATCCTCGTCTTCGACCTCGGTGGCGGTACCTTCGACGTGTCCCTGCTCGAGGTTGCCAAGGACGAAGACGACTTCTCCACCATTCAGGTCCGTGCGACCTCCGGTGACAACCGCCTCGGCGGTGACGACTGGGATCAGCGCATCGTCGACTGGCTGGTCGAGCAGGTCAAGAACAACTACGGCGTGGACCTGACCAAGGACGCCACCGCTCTGCAGCGCCTCAAGGAAGCCGCTGAGCAGGCCAAGAAGGAACTGTCCTCGGCCACCAGCACGAACATCTCGCTGCAGTACCTGTCGATGAGCGAGAACGGCCCCATCCACCTGGATGAGACCCTCACCCGTGCGAAGTTCGAGGACCTGACCAAGGACCTCCTCGAGCGCACCAAGGCTCCCTTCCACGCAGTCATGAAGGACGCCGGCGTCTCCGTGTCCGACATCGACCACGTCGTCCTCGTCGGCGGTTCGACCCGTATGCCCGGCGTGACCCAGGTCGTCACCGAACTCACCGGAGGCAAGGAGCCCAACAAGGGCGTCAACCCCGATGAGGTCGTCGCCATCGGCGCCGCCGTGCAGGCCGGTGTCCTCGTGGGTGAGCGCAAGGACGTCCTGCTCATCGACGTCACCCCGCTCTCGCTCGGACTCGAGACCAAGGGCGGCGTGATGACCAAGCTCATCGAGCGCAACACCCCGATCCCGACCAAGCGTTCGGAGACCTTCACCACCGCTGAGGACAACCAGCCCTCCGTGTCGATCCAGGTCTTCCAGGGTGAGCGTGAGTTCACTCGCGACAACAAGAACCTCGGCACCTTCGAGCTGACCGGTATCGCTCCGGCTCCGCGCGGCGTGCCGCAGATCGAGGTCGCCTTCGACATCGACGCCAACGGCATCGTCCACGTGTCGGCCACCGACAAGGGCACCGGCACCGAACAGTCGATGACGATCACCGGCGGTTCCGCACTGCCGAAGGAAGACATCGACCGCATGGTCCGCGAGGCCGAGGAGCACGCAGAAGAGGACAAGAAGCGCCGTGAGGCCGCCGACGTCCGCAACAACGCGGAGAACCTCGCCTACCAGACCGAGAAGCTGCTGACCGACAACGCGGACAAGCTGCCCGAGGAGCTCAAGACCGAGATGCAGGGCGATGTCGACGCCGTCAAGGAAGCCCTCAAGGGTGAAGACGACGACGCCGTGAAGTCCGCCTACGACAAGCTCGTGGAGAACCAGCAGAAGATCGGCGAAGCCATCTACAGCCAGCAGGGCGGTGCCGAAGGTGCCGAAGCTGCCGGTGAAGGTACCGCCGATGCAGGCGCAGACGACGATGTCGTCGACGCCGAAGTCGTCGACGAAGAGGATGAGGAGAAGAAGTAATGACTGCCGAGGGCAACGACAAGTCGTCCGAGGAGCCAGGCTTCACCTTCAGTGACAAGCGCCGGGTCGATCCGAACACCGGTGAGGTCCGTCCCGAGGCCGACGCTGAGTCGGCCTCGGCCGGGGCCGGCGAGGAGCCGACCGCGGATCCGAACGCCGAACAGGCAGCTGACGCCAGCGACCTCGGTGTGGACATCCCCGCCGACGCCTCGGGGCTTGAGGACATCGAGCCGGAGGCCGAGCCCGAACCGGGCTCGGACGCGGCGGGCTACCTGGCCGACCTCAAGCGCATCAACGCCGAGTATGCGGCCTACCGGATGCGCGCCGACCGCGAACGTGAGCGTGCGGCGCTCGGCGGCACGATCAAGGCCGTCGAGGCCCTGATCCCCGTGCTCGACGAGGTCAAGCTCGCCCGCGAGAACGGCGATGTCAGCGGGCCTTTCGAGACCCACGTGAACAAGCTCGTCGAATCGCTGAACAAGATCGGCGTCGAACAGTACGGGGAGGTCGGCGACGAGTTCGACCCGAACATCCACGAAGCGCTCATGCAGCAGCCGTCGGATGAGGTCGAGAATCCGACGCTCTTCCTGGTCATGCAGCCGGGCTACCGAATCGGGGAGCGCATCATCCGCGCCGCCCGCGTCGGTGTCCAGCAGCCGGAGGACTGAACGACGACGATCGCCGAGGCGGCCGCCCGCCCCGTACGCCGGTTCACCGACGTACGGGGCCGGGGAACCGCCTCGGCGGCGGTCCGGATCTTCGGGGCAGTGCCCCGGGGATGCGGATTGTGAGAGGACAAGTGAATACCGTGATGACAGGATTGATTGGAAGGAAAGGAGGTGCCAGGTGAATACCGGACCTCAGAATGATTGGTTCGACAAGGACTTCTACAAAACCCTCGGCGTCTCCAAGGATGCTTCCGATGCCGAGATCAAGAAGGCCTATCGCAAACTTGCGCGCAAGTATCACCCGGACGCCAATCCCGGGGACGAGAAGGCCGAGGAGAAGTTCAAGGAGATCGGCCAGGCCCACCAGGTGCTCTCCGACAAGGAGTCCCGGGCCCAGTACGATCAGGTCCGCGCCATGGGCGGCGGTGCCCGGTTCAGCGCCGGTTCCGGCGGACCCGGAGGGGCTGCCGGCGGCGGATTCGACGACGTGTTCTCCGACCTCTTCGGAGGCGGCGGACGGACGCGAACCCGCACGACCTACGGCGGTGGGGGAGACGTTCCCCCGGACCTGGCGGATCTGCTCGGCGGATTCGGCGGAGGTTTCGGCGGTGGCGGCGGATACGGCGGCTACCAGCCTCCGGTCAAGGGCGGCGATATCAAGTCGAGCACGACGCTGTCGTTCACCGAAGCCATCGACGGTGCCTCGGTGAAGCTGAACATGCCCGGCGGGAAGCCGCTGACCGTGCGCACCCCGATCGGGGTCAAGGACGGACAGAAGATCCGCCTGGCAGGCAAGGGCAAGACCAGCCCCAACGGCGGTGAGCCCGGTGACGTCATCCTCACCGTGCACGTGAGCCCGCACCCGGTCTTCACCCGCGACGGTGACAACCTGCGGATGGACCTGCCCATCAGCTTCGACGAGGCGGCCCTCGGCGCCGAGGTCAAGGTGCCGACCCTGGGCGGAATGCCCGTCAAGGTCAAGGTTGCACCGGGGACGCCGTCGGGACGGACCCTGCGCGTGCGGGGCAAAGGTGTGAAGACGAAGAAGGGCACCGGCGACCTGCTGGCGACAGTCGAGATCGTGGCGCCGCAGAACCTGTCCAAGGAAGCCAAGCAGGCGGTCGAATCGTTCAGGGCCGCCACCGAAGGTGAGGATCCACGCGCCGGCTTGCTGGACAAAGCCAAGGCCAGTTGAGGTGGTGAATCACAATGCACATTTCATCGAGTGCGGCGGTGTATGTCATCTCGGTGGCCGCGGATCTGGCGGGCATGCACCCGCAGACGCTGCGGCAGTATGACCGCCTGGGTCTCGTCATTCCGGAACGCACTGCGGGCCGAGGCCGGCGTTACTCAGGGAAGGACATCGCCAAGCTGCGACTGATCCAGCAGCTGTCGCAGGACGAGGGAGTCAACCTCGTCGGGATCAAGAAGATCATCGATCTGCAGAATCAGGTCGATGCGCTCAAGAGCCGCAACGAGGAGCTCGAGGACGAGGTTCGAGCACGCCGGTCGGCGCAGGAGCGCGATGCACGTGTCTTCGCGGCCGGCACCGCGGGCGGGGATGTCGTCTCGATCTCGAGGGGACGTCGCCCGCAGGGTCGTCCGGAGCCTGGAGCCCTGGTGCTGTACAACCGGTACCGGCGCGGCTGAGTCGGCAGTCGCCGGTCAGAGTCAGAGTGATCGGATCTGAGGCGGAGTGCGAACCCATCTGGGTATTCGCGCTCCGCCTCTTCGCATCTGTCCGAGGATTCTGCCTGTTTGCGGCGCAGAAGAGGACAGGTGCTGTGCGACACTGACTCTGTGAACGAGAAAGAGAAGGTTCGACAGGTCGCCGACAGCGCTGATTCGGCGGCTCAGGAAGCCGCAGACAGCCGCTGGTTCGAGCGGGTGGCCCGAGCGGGATTCATCGCCAACGGATTGGTCCACGCCATCCTCGGCGCGACCGCTGTGACGATCGGGCTGGGGCAAGGCGGCGGCGACGCCGACCAGGCAGGAGCTGTCGGCCAGATCGCTGCGCAGCCCTTCGGCATGGTGCTCATCATCGTCTGCTTCCTCGGCTGTGCGTTGATGGCTTTGTGGTGCCTGGTCAACGCGTTCTTCGGCTCAGCATCGCTGCGTGGCGCTGGTACTCGGGATCCGCAGGAGAAACAGGGGAGGAAACAGTGGACCGACTTCTTCACGGTGGTCGGTTCTGCCATCGCCTATGTAGTCGTGGCGGCAACCTTCTCCCAATTCGTCTTCGGCGGAGGAGCGGATTCGGGTAAGTCGAGTTCACAGGCCTCGACGACGGTGGCGAAGGCGCCGGGTGGACTGTATATCCTCATGGCCGTCGGCGCCGTGATTGCGATCATCGGCATCGTATTCTGTGTCAACGGTCTGCGGCGGAAGTGGAAAGACGAGCTGCGTCGGCCGCGCAGCGTGTTCACTCGCTTCCTCGTCGGCTTCACAGGCACCGTCGGGTATCTGGGCAAGGGCGCGACGCTGCTGTCGGTGGGCATCCTCATCGTGGTGTCCGCGGCGACCGGTGATCCGGAGGAGTTCACCGGAATCGACGGTGCGCTCAAGGGCATGCGCGATCAGCCGTTCGGGCCGTATCTGCTGTTGGCTGTGGGTCTCGGCCTGGTCCTCTACGGAGTCTTCCTCGCCCTGCGCTCGAGGTACGACCGCATGGAATGAGCTGTCTTCTGCCCGGCATCGCTGAGACGACGAAGGGCGCGAACCCGATCGGGTTCGCGCCCTTCGTCGTCTCACGCCCAGCTCAATCGAGCCCGGGCGAGCTCAGGTCGGTCGTTATCAGATCTCAGCGGGATCCTGGGCGACCTTCTTGCGGCGCATGGTCATGGCGACTGCGACTCCACCGATGAGGAGGAGGCCGGCGCCGCCGACGAGACCGGTCAGCTCGGTACCGGTGCGAGGCAGGTCCCCGCCGTTGCCGGCATCTCCGTTGTCGCCATCGTCGTTGCCGTCTTCATCGCCGTCGCCGCCACCGGCGTTCGGGTCGTCCTCGACCGAGAAGTCACCGGTCAGTTCGTCATCGCCGCAGGTGACGGTGACGTCGTAATCGCCGATGTAGGCCGAGGCGTTGGAGGCGCTGGTGCCGTAGACGTTGACGTTGGCCTTGCCTTCGTCGTCAGCCTGGACGGTCTTGTCGAAAGCGGTGACGCTCGACTCGCCCTTCGGGTTGACGAGGAAGCGGACGTCTTCACCGGGCTCGCAGTTCTCGACGGCGAGGGTGACGCCCTTGTCGTCCTTGACGAAGTCAGCAGGAGTGATCGACTCGGGGGAGACGGTCAGCTTGGCTTCTTCAGCAGGGGTGGAGGGGGCTTCGGTCTCGTCTTCGGTGATGGTGAAGTCCTGAGCCGGGGAGTTGGTCTCGGACTCCTGGTCGACACCCCAGACCGAGTAGTCGCCGGCCGGGAGTTCGCCGTCGCCCTCGAACTTCAGGGTTGCGGAGACCTTTCCTTCGTCGTCGGCTTCGACTTCCTGGGTCGCGAACGGCGACGTTTCGTTGCCGCCGACGACGGTGACCGTGCCGTTCGGGGTGAAGCCCTCGCCGGTGACCTTGATGCCGTTGTCCGCGAACTCGCTCTCCGTGAACTCATCAGCGTTGAGCGAGACCGTCGGGTCGACCTCGGGAGCCTCGGGCTCGTCTGCGTCGCCCTCGGTGACCTTGAAGCTCGTGCTGTACGGGGCGTTCTCGTCAGAATCGTTTGTGACTGTGACCTTGTAGTCACCGACGAATGCTGGGTTTGCTTCGCCGACGGCTTCGACACCGTTTTCGAAAGCGCCCTCCGCATCAGTCGTGACAGAGGTTTCGTACGCGTTGACGTTCTGTCCGCTGGCAGGTTCAACGGTCAGCTTGTACTCGGTGTCGGCCTCGAGGCCAGCGCCAGCGATGCCGATGCCGTTCTCAGCGAATTCGGCAACGGTGACGCTGTCAGCAGACACTCCGATTTCGCCGGCCTGCGCGGTGACATCCTGTGCAGCGCCCTTCTGGAGCTGAACGGGAGACTTGGCGGGCTGAGTATCGGCCGACGGAGCCGAGGCGGGAACCTCGGGGGCAGCGATGACTGGGGATGCGGCCAGGCCGGTGATGGCGATGGCCACCGCGGGTGCGAGGGCGAGCTTCTTCATGTATTTCCTTAGAAAATTACAGCTGGGTGTGAAGTATTACGAATGTAACAGTAATGCAACATTCACCACACGCATAGTTGTGGTCGTTTTGTTCAGCTCTGAGTCCGGTTCTGGCGCAGAGTTCATTCTGCATTCATCCGAGCCGCCGATATCTCACGGGCTGCGCGACAGGCAGAGGGGCGGCTCAGCACACGCTGAGCCGCCCCTCTGCCTGTCGTTCTAGGCTGACTGCCTGTCTCGGATCAGAAGCTCGTCGGAGTCTGTCCGAATTTGTTCTTGCGGCCGGTCAGTGCGATCGCGGCACCCCGACGAGGAGGAGCAGGGCGCCCGTCGTCAGTCCGCCGAGGTCGGCACCGGTGCGCGGCAGCTGGCTGCCGTCGTCTCCGCCGTTTCCGGCGTTCCCGTTGTCGCCGCCGTCCGAGCCGCCGCCGTTGGCGCCTTCGGTGACCTTGAAGGAGTCCTTCATGGTGTCATCGCCGCAGGTTGCAGTCGCGGTGTAAGCGCCGACGTAGGCCGAGGCGTTCGAGGAGGTGCCGAAGACGTTGACGGAGGCATTGCCTTCGTCATCAGCCTTGACGGTGTTCTCGTAAGCCGTGACGTTGATGCCCTTCGGATTGACCTCGAAGTGGACATCTGCGCCCGGTTCGCAGTTCTCGACGGCGAGGGTGACGCCCTTCTTGTCGTTGGCGAAGTCCGCGGCCTCGATTGTCTTCGGCGAGACTGTGAAGGTTGCCTCGGCGGGAGCCTCGGTCTCACCATCGTCGTCGCCGACAACGTTGATGTTGCCATTGAGAGTCTCCGACTCGGTGCCTTCGCGGTCGATGGTGACGGTGAACGGAACCTTGCCGACCTCGAGGTTGTCGGGGTTGCCCTCGTACCAGAGGTGGAGCTTGTAGTCGCCATCGGCATCAGCGGTCTCGCTCTTGCCGGTGAGCGAGTCGGTGATCGTGTCGCCCTTCTTCACGCCGGAGACGGTGACGGTCACGCCCTTGTCCTTGTTGGCGAGATCCTCGGCAGTGATCTCCTTGGGATCGACCTTGAGCGAGGCGTCGATCGGATCGACGGCGTCGTCTTCGGTCACAGTGATTTCGACGGCATCGGACTCTTCGCCGGACTCGTCGTCGACGAAGGTCAGCGAGTACTTGCCTGCTTCGATTGACTCGGGTGCGATCACGGCGCCCTCGACATTGCCGTCCTCGTCGGCACGAAGTTCATCGGCCTGAGGGGCTGCGGCACGCTGGGCCGAGACGGCTTCGCCCTTGACGCTGACGGTCCCGTTCGGGGTGAACCCGGTTCCGCTGAACTTCAGTCCATCCTTCTTGAAGTCCTCGAGGGAGATCTCCTTCGAGTCGACCTTGACGGTCGGGTCGATCTCCGAGTCTTCGGTGATGGTGAAGTCCTGAGCCGGGGAGTTGGTCTCGGACTCCTGGTCGACACCCCAGACCGAGTAGTCGCCGGCCGGGAGTTCGCCGTCGCCCTCGAACTTCAGGGTTGCGGAGACCTTTCCTTCGTCGTCGGCTTCGACTTCCTGGGTCGCAAACGGCGACGTTTCGTTGCCGCCGACGACGGTGACCTTGCCGCCGGGGGTGAAGCCCTCGCCTGTGACCTCGACGCCGTTCTTGTCGAACTCGCTCTGTGTGAACTCATCGGCGTTGAGCGAGACTGTCGGATTGACATCAGGAGCAGCGTACGGCGTGTACGAGAATGAGGTCGATTCCGTTGCTGTCGGAGCGTTCGTGCGTTGCACCTGGACGGCGAGGCTCTGCTTGCCGGATGTGAGCGACTCTGCGTCTTTGGCAGAGCGCAGCTTCAGAGTCGCGGACGAACCCTGAGCGGTCGTGGCAGGGCCGGTCAGGCCGGACTTGGCTGAGACCTTGTCGCCCTTCTCGAGGCCGGAGACCTTGACGGTTACGCCGTCCTCGGCGAGTTCTTCCGCGGTGACCTCACCCGAGGTGACCTGCACGGAGGCGTTGATCGGGTTGGCCTTGTCCTCGGACTGGTCATCGTCCTCGGCACCCTTGTCCTCGTCCTTGGGTGCAGGAGCGGGCTTCGGATCGACCTTCTTCGGAGGCGCCTTCGCCTCGTCCTTCTCATCCGCCTTGTCCTCGGCGGCCTTCTTCTCGTCCGCCTTCTTCTTGTCAGCGGCCTTCTTGGCGGCCTCGGCTTTCTCCTTGGCCTTCTTTTCGGCAGCCGCTTTCTCTGCCGCTGCCTTCTTCTCGGCTTCGGCCTTCTCAGCTGCGGCCTTCTCGGCCTCTTCCTTCTTGGCCTTGTCGGCTTCGGCCTTCTTCTGCTCGGCAGTCTGCGTCGATGCCGACTGAGCGGACGTCGATTCCGCGGCGGCGACCGGGCTCGCGACAAGCCCGGTGAACGCGAGCGCGACTGCCGGCGCGAGGATGATCTTCTTCATGGGTGTGCCTTCAATCTCTGTGGCGAGGGGTGTGATACGGCACTCATCCTAGGTTCTGAGGGTTTTCCAAACTATTTCTGTACGTTTTGTTCAGGTGTAATTGCTGTAACGCTTAGGTGAATTCCTTTTACCGTTTCGTGACCTACTGGTCGGTAAAGGAATGACTGTCGGGGCCGCCTCGGCGAGAGGAATCGGCGCCCGCGCCAACTCAGCGGTTCCGGGCTAGACCGGCCATGCCTCGGCGCGGATCTGCTTGCGCTGTTCGACGGTCGGCACACGGACGGTCAGAGCCGCGGGGGCGACCTCCATCTCGAGGTACGACGACTGACCCAGCGGATCCCCGTCGAGCTGGATATCAACGTCGTCACCGGCTTCGATGACGACCTTGCGGCACTTCCGAATGTTCGTGTGAAGCCCGCGTGAGGCCCGACGGCCGGCGATCGATGCGAGCACGCCGACCCATTGGCCGAGGTTCTTGGGGCTGACGATGAGCACATCGAGCATGCCGTCGTCGATGACTGCCTGCGGCAGCAGCTGGATGCCTCCCTGCAGGCGGCCGCAATTGCCGCCGAGCACCGAACGGACCCTCGCCGAGACCCGATATTCGTCGTCGAACGTGACCTTGACATGACTGGGTTTGCCGGTGAGTTTCCGTGATCCGGCTTCGACGTAGGCGAGCCAGCCGAGGCGAGCCTTGAGGTCGTCGCTGGTGTCGGCCATGACCGCGGCGTCGAAGCCGAGCCCGGTCATCACGGTGAAGATATGGGTATCGCCGTCCGGATCGGTCTTCGCCGTCCCCACGTCGATCTCGCGATTGCGTCCCCAAAGGGCGATCCGCAGCGCCCACTCGGTCTTGTCGAGGACGAGGTCGATATTGCGGGCGAGCAGATTCCCGGTCCCCAACGGCACGATCCCCATCGGGGTCGAGGTCCCCGCCAGCGCCGAGGCGACAGCGCGGATGGTGCCGTCCCCGCCGGCGGCGATGACGACGTCGACCCCGTCGTCGAGGGCGCGGACCGCGGCACCTTCGCCGGTGTCCTCAGGGGTGGTCTCGAGCACGAGCGGAGGGTTCCATCCCTCGAAACGGCAGATCGCCTCGGCGGTGGAGGCCAGGTTGTGCACGTCGGTCTTTGTGGGGTTGACGATGAGCGCGGCACGGTACCGGGCGGCGTCATCGACCACCTCGTCGGAGAGGTTCGCCGGGTGGGCGTAGCGTCTCATCGTGCTGAGCGTGCGTCGCACGCCGGTGCGACGGCCGATGAGGAACACGGCCGCGAGCACAGCGAGTGCGCCGACGATGATGACCCAGGTCATCAGGGGATCCAACTCGATGATCATGGCCCAAATGTACAGTGCGGAACTCAAATGCGAGCTGAGGGTCGAATATCGAAAACACGCCCGGCCCGTTAAGCTGAGAGGGTGATCGATCTAGCGCTTCTCAGAGACAACCCGGCCCTGTTCAAGGCATCGCAGGAGGCTCGCGGGGCATCCGTCGAGCTCATCGACGAGGTCATCGCCGCCGATTCCGCTCGTCGTGCGGCCATCACCGCGTTCGAAGACGCACGTGCGGATCAGAAGTCCTTCTCCTCCCAGATCGCGAAGGCGTCGAAGGAGGACAAACCGGCACTCATCGCCGAAGGCAAGTCGAAGTCCGAGACCGTGAAGTCGCTGTCGGCCGAGTCGGAAGAAGCCACGTTCGCCTTCGACCAGCTCGTGTCGAAGGTCCCGAACCTCATCATCGACGGCGTCCCCGCCGGCGGGGAAGAGAACTTCGTGACGCTCAAGACCGTGGGCGTTCCCCGCGATTTCACCCCGGACGGCTTCGAACCGCTCGACCACCTCGAGATCGGTGAGAAGCTGGGGGCCATCGACACTCAGCGGGGAACGAAGGTCTCCGGTTCGCGTTTCCACTACCTCACCGGCTTCGGAGCGAAGCTGGAGATGGCTCTGCTCAATCTCGCGCGCGATGTCGCCGAGGCAGCCGGGTTCAACCCGACCATCACTCCGACCCTGGTCCGCCCCGAAGTCATGCGCGGCACCGGGTTCCTCGGCGAGCACGCCGACGAGGTCTACCGTCTCGAAGCCGACGATCTGTTCCTCGTCGGCACCTCCGAGGTGCCGCTGGCCGGCTACCACATGGACGAGATCATCGACCTGACCGACGGTCCGCTGCGCTACGCCGGTATCTCCTCCTGCTACCGCCGCGAGGCCGGCTCGTACGGGAAGGACACCCGCGGAATCATCCGGGTCCACCAGTTCCAAAAGGTGGAGATGTTCGCCTACGTCCCGGTCGAGGACGCCGAAGCCGAACACGAGCGCATGCTGTCGCTGCAGGAGAAGATGCTCGGACTGTGCGAACTGCCCTACCGGGTCATCGACACCGCTGCCGGCGACCTCGGCGATTCCGCCGCCCGCAAGTTCGACTGCGAGGCCTGGGTGCCGACTCAGGGCACCTACCGAGAACTGACATCGACGTCGAACTGCACGACCTTCCAGGCTCGCCGCCTGCAGATCCGCGAACGCCGCGAGGGTTCGACCCGCCCGGTCGCCACCCTCAACGGAACCATGGCCAACACGCGCTGGCTGGTGCCGATCCTCGAGAACCATCAGCAGGCAGACGGCTCGGTCACGGTGCCCGAGGCACTGCGGCCCTACCTCGGCGGGATGACCGCGCAGGGACCGGAGGGACCGCGCTACTGAGGCCGGACCCGGTCACGGGGCACTGACCGTTTCGGGGGACTCGGCGGAATTCGGTCGGGTTCGGCCGCCTCGGCGCCGGGAAGAACGACGACAAGAAGATTGACGCATACGTTGGGAGACACCTTGACCCCGCACCTCATCGCACTCGATGTCGACGGCACGATCGTCGGTTACGACGGATCTCTGTCGGAGTCGGTGAGGCAGGTGCTCGATCGGCTCGCCGAGGAGGGCCACCACCTTGTGATCTCCACCGGCCGTGCCCTGCCGGGCGCGCTCGAGGTCGTCCATGCGCTCGACCTCAAGCACGGTTTCGTCGTGTGCTCGAACGGATCCGTCGTCGTCCGCCTCGACCCGGAGCTGCCGCTGGGGTGGGAGCTGCACCATGTCGTGTCCTTCGACCCGAAGGATGCACTCGAACAGATGCACGCGGCACTGCCGACGGCGCTGTTCCTCGTCGAGGATCCGGACCTGCACCGGTGGGCGTCCGGAGCGTTCCCGGTCGGTGAGCTCGCCGAATCCGACACGCTCGACATCGTCGACTTCGACGAGCTGCTGACCAAGCGGGCCACCCGCATCGTCATGCGCGAGGTCAATGGCACCGCCGAGGAGTTCGCGGCCGCCGTGGACTCGCTCGGACTGCATGAGGTCAGCTACTCGGTGGGCTGGAGCAACTGGCTCGACATCGCGCCGGACGGGGTCTCGAAGGCCAGCGGGCTGGAGATCGTGGCCGACGAGCTTGGGATCGAGCACGCCCACACTGTGGGCGCCGGAGACGGGCTCAACGACCTCGAGATGATCGAATGGGTCGAGCACGGAATCGTCATGGGCCAGTCGAAGGACGAGCTCAAGGTGCTCGCGAGCGTGGTCACCGATTCGGTCGCCGACGACGGCCTGGCAGTGGCGTTGGTCGACTACTTCGGCATGGACACTGCACTCCTCGAAGCAGAGGGCACCACGAGCACCCGCCCCTAATTACTACCTGACGGCGGCCCAGCAACCTCGCGTGGAGTGGTCCCCGAAAGTTGGACTGTGATCAACACAAACCAACTTGAAGGGACCATTCCATGCGTCAGGACTGTCTGATCACCAACGACCAAGCCAAGGCCGCGATCGAACTCTTCGACCAAGGGCACGGCTACGCCGCGGCAGCCACGAAGCTCGATGTCCACAAACCCACACTCAAACTTCTCCACGACCGGTGGCTGGTGCGTGGAACAATGTCGGTCATGGAACCGCACCAGCGCCGCCGTATACCAGCAGAGCAGAAGATCGCGACTGCGAAGCGATACCTCGACGGCGAACACAAAGTCGAACTCGCCAAGGAACTCGGCCTGGCATCGTCGCGTCCGATCCTCGACTGGGTCAAGGAATACCGGGACAAGGGCGATCAGGCATTCACCTCGCCCCCGGCATCAGGCAAGGGCACAACAGCCCGGATGCGCGCCATTGACAGCGGTCAGGACCCGGATGCTGATCCGGCCCCGTCTAAGCCGGACCTGATGGCGAAGAAGACCCGTGCCGAGGACATTAGTCTGGCGGAGTATCGGCAGCTGCAAGACCGGCTGTTGCGGGCGGAAGCGGAGAACGCGTACTTAAAAAAACTGAAGGCCTTGAGGCAGAACGGGCAGCTGTAAAAGCACGCATAGTTGCCAGTCTCAAGGCGAACTACCCACTGTCACTGCTGCTGAGCATTGCGGGCCTGGCACGGTCGACGTTTTTCTATCACCAGAAACGCTTCGATCAGAAACCTGACCCATACGAGCAGGTCAGGCCCCGGATCCGGGAGATCTTCACCGACAGCCGCGAATGCTACGGGCACCGCAAGATCTGGGCAGTCTTGGTCAAAGAAGGCATCACGATCGCGAAGAAGACAGTGCTGCGGTTGATGCAGGACATGAACATCAAGACCAAGGTGCGCAGGAAGCGGTATAACTCCCACCGTGGCACGATCGGCCGTGTTGCCGGCAACGTCCTCAACCGGGAGTTCACCGCTGAGGAACCAAATGAGAAATGGGTCTCTGACGTCACCGAATTCGCTGTGGCGGATCAGAAACTGTATCTGTCACCGGTCATCGATCTCTTCGATACCAGTGTGGTGTCGTACTCGATGTCGACGTCACCGAACACGGCGTTGACGAACAAGTCACTGACGAATGCGTGTCAGGGGCTTCGGCCCGGTCAGAAACCATTGGTGCACACGGACCAGGGGTTTCAGTACCAGCACGTGTCGTGGGCGGCGATCCTGACCAAACACGGTGCCACACCGTCGATGTCGCGGAAGGGAAACTGCTGGGATAACGCGATGGCGGAGAACTTCTTCGGGCAGTTGAAAACCGAGATGTTCTATCTGCAGAAATTCAACACGGTCGAGGACCTCGAGAAAGCGATCGATGAGTACATTCATTGGTATAACTTTGAGAGGATCTCGATGCGACTCGGCGGTCTTGCCCCGATGGAGTATCGGACCAAGACCGCCACAGCCGGACAGCCGGCAACTGCTTTATGCTGACCTCACAGCAGTCCAACTATTGGGGACCACTCCAGCGCGAGGTTGCTGGGCCGCCGTCACGTAGCAATTGGGACTAGTTGGGGCGGGTGTCTAAGACGGCGTCGAGGTAGCGGGCGACGCCATCGTCGTCGACTTCGTCGGTGACGGCCGCGGCGATCGCCTTGACCGAACCCAGTGCATTGCCCATCGCGACTCCGTGCCCGGCCCACGACAGCATCTCGATGTCGTTGGGCATGTCCCCGAACGCCATCACCTGCGACCGCCCCACGCCGAGGTGGTCGCACAGGTCCTCAAGCGTCTTCGCCTTCGTGATCCCGAACGGGGCGAGTTCGACGAGCCCGTTGTCCGGCTCGGAGAACGAGGCATGGCAGGTGCCGTCGACGAGCGGATCGATGAGGTCGTGCATCGCCTGCGAATCGCTCGTGGCCAGACGCACGAGCACCTTGACGACGTCTTCACCGGCGAGTTCGGAGACATCATCGATGATCCGGGCCTCTCGCGGCCGCCCGGTGACGAATTCCCGGTCGATGAAACCGCCGTTGAGGGTCTCGTAGGCGAACCGGGCCTCGGGATGGTCGACGCGGACAGCCGCGATGATCTCCGTCAGCGACTGTGCGTCGATGGTGTGGGCGTCGACGACGGACTGAGAGGCGATGTCATAGACGACCGCTCCGTTGACGCACACGACGCGTCCGAGGTCGGGGATCTGCTCGGCGATCGGCGCCAACCACCGCATGGGCCGCCCGGTGACGAGGACGAAGGGGATTCCCGCGTCCTGGCAGCGGTGGATCGCATCGATCGTGGCCGTCGAGATCGGCTTCCAGTTCAGCAGCAGAGTCCCGTCGATATCGCTGGCGACGAGGCCGAGCTCGAAGTCGTCGGGCGGCAGGATGTCGGGGCTGATCGGAGGTCTCATGATGACTCCACCCTAGCGAGAATCTCCTGCGCCCGCCCCAGCAGCTCCTCGGCATCCGAGATGAATCGAGCCGTGGCCTCGGCGCTCGAGCCGATCGACCGGCCCGCCGGCCCGTTCGACCGTGCCATCGACGCCGCAAGCACCGCCTCACCGACCTTCGACGAGGCCTTCGTCAGCAGCTCCGGCACGTCGCCGACGACCTGCCGAGTGGGCCCGGGCACCACCTGACCGGTGACGGGACAGCGGGCGTGGAGGGTCGCCGTCAGGTCGTCGACGACATCGACGAGTGCGTTGAGCCGGTGGGTGCCGTCGACGATGACGTCGATCGGATCTTTCGCCGAGGCGGCCGTGTCCCCGCCGTCGGATGTGTCCGCCGAGGCGGCTGACGAGGTGGTGCTGTCATCGGTGCCCCGTGCTTCGTGGAGGGCCACCGCGGTGGTGTAGTACCGGTCGACGGCGCGGATGAAGCGATCACGGTTGTGCCGCCACAGACCGGTGCCGAACCGGTCATCGTCCTTGACCGCGGTCGGCGCTTTCCTGCGCAGACCGGAGAAGAAGCGCTTCACAGATAGTTGCCGGTGCCGGGGTCGTCGCGATCCGACTCCTTCTTCTCACCCGGCTGCCCGTCGGCCGGTGTCATCCCCGGGGGAACCATTCCCGGAGGCAGCTGACCGCGACCGGCCATCTGCTGGGCCATGGCCTGCTGTGCCGCGATCGCCGTCTGGATGCCGTGGAAGAGACCCTCGAGCCAGCCGACGAGTTGGGCCTGGGCGATCCGCAGCTCCGACGTCGTCGGGGGACCGTTGGCCGAGTCGAAGGGCAGGTCGAGGCGTTCGAGCTCCTCGATGAGATCCTTCGACAGGCCCTGTTCGAGTTCGTCGATGGACCGACGGTGGATCTCGGCGAGACGTTCGCGTCCCTTCTCATCGAGCTCGGTGCCGCGGACCTCGTCGAGCAGCTGCTTGACCATGGTGCCGATGCGCATCACTTTCGCCGGCGACGAGACATCCGCCTGATCCTGTTGCGCCCGCGCCAGACCGGACTGCACACTGTCGGCGCTCGCCGCACCGTCTGTGTTCGCAGCATCCTCGGTGCGCATCTCACCCGCGGAGTTCCGGACGCCGTCGGCGGAGTCGGGAGTCTCACTCATCGGTCATGCACCTTCCTCATCGACGATGAGCAGAACCTTGCCGATGTTCGCCCCGTCCTCGAGCGTCTGATGTGCACGGACGACGTCGGTCAACGGCATGGCTTCATGGATGATGGGGCGGATGTCTCCTGAGATCACGGCCGGCCACAGCTGATCGGCCACCTCGGCGACGATGGCGATCTTCTGGTCCTTCGGCCGCGCCCGCAGGGTCGTGGCGGACACGGTCTTGCGCGGCTGCATGAGCCAGCCGAGGTTGATCTCGGTCTTCGTCCCGCCCTGCATACCGATGATGATGAGACGGCCGTCGGTGTTCAGCGCCTTGATATTGCGCTCGAGGTACTTCGCGCCGATGATGTCGAGGATGACATCGGCGCCGGTCGACCCGTCGTCGTGGGTGCAGATCTCACGGACACGGTCGACGAAGTCCTCGTCGCGGTAGTTGATGACGGCGTCGGCGCCGAGTTCGCGGCAGAATTCGGCCTTCTTCTCGGAGCCGACGGTCACGACGATCTTCACGCCGAGGTGGCGCGCGATCTGGATGGCGGCCGTGCCGATGCCGGACCCGCCGCCGTGGACGAGCAGCCATTCGCCGGCCTGCACCTGCCCGCGGCCGACGATGTTCGACCAGACGGTCGACAGCACCTCGGGCAGGGCGGCCGCCTCGGTGAGGTCGAAGCCGTCGGGAACGGGAAGCAGCTGACCTGCGGGAACGGGCACGTATTCGGCGTAGCCGCCGCCGGAGAGCAGAGCCGCCACCCGGTCGCCGACGGACCAGCCGGTGACGTCGGCGCCGAGCCTCTCGATCGTGCCGGAGACCTCGAGTCCGGGAATCTCGGTGGCCCCGGGCGGGGGATCGTAGAATCCGCGACGCTGCAGCAGGTCGGCCCGATTGACCCCGGCGGCATGGACGCGGACGAGGACCTCATCGGCGGCGATGTCGGGAGTCGGTTCGTCGGTGACCTGCAGGACCTCGGGGTCACCGGGGGAGGAGATCGTGATAGCGCGCATGCGTCCACTCTAGTAGCTGGGTGCGCGAGAGGGCAGGGGCACCGGGGCGCGGGAGCCGTTCGTGCTCATCGCTGCTGCCCGGCGAGTTCTGCGTCGGCGCTGTCGGACTCCGGCGGCTCTTTCGCCGCGCGACGCATCGCCGCGATTCCTTCGATCGAGACGAGGACGCTCGAGCCGATGATGACGATGTCGATGGCCAGAAGCAGCCAGTCCGGGCCTGCCGGGTCGGCGAACGAGACGAGCTGTTCGATCGCCGCCCAGAACGAGAGGACGAAGACGAACGCCAGCGGGATCAGAGCGGGCCAGGGATTGCGGCGCTTGCGGATGAGGACGACGGCGATGATGATCAGCGTGAGCGCGGCCAGCAGCTGATTGGTGGTGCCGAACAGCGGCCAGATGCGCATGCCGCCCTCTCCGCTCATTCCCTGCGAGAAGGTCAGACCGCCGCCGAGGACGAGCACCACGAGTGTGGCGGGGATCTTCGGCAGTCGGACGTTCATGTTTCCGCCGATCTCTTGGACGACGTAACGCATCAGTCGGACCACCGAATCGAGCGTGGTCGCGGCGAACAGCACCGCCATCGTCGCCAGGACGGTGGCGCTCAACCCTGCGGGCAGACCGATCCCGGTCTCGAGCAGCATGCCGCCCCCTTCGACGAACGACTGGACCCCGGCATCGCCGAACTTACTGTAGACCTCTTCCCAGTCGGCGACTGTGCGGTAGCCGCCGGCGATCGCGAGAATGGCTCCCAGCGCCAGCATTCCCTCTCCGACAGCGCCGAAGTATCCGACGAATCGCGCATCGGTCTCCGTGTTGAGCTGTTTGGCGGTGGTCCCGGACGCGATGACCCCATGGAAACCCGAGATGGCTCCGCAGGCGATCGTGACGAAGAGAAGGGGGAGGATGCTCGGCGTGCCCGCGGGCAGATCGGTGTTGATGGCGGGAGCGACCAGTCCGTGTCCTGTGCCGAAGAGCGCCGAGGTGATGACGGCACCGTAGAGGAGGATGAGGGCGATGAAGAGCTGGACGCCGTTGATGTAGTCGCGAGGCTGCAGCAGCACCCAGACCGGCAGGACGGAAGCGATTCCGCAGTAGACGAGCAGGACGATGATCCACAGGGCCGTGGGTTCGAGCCCGAGGAAAGAGTCCGGCATCGACACCGGGAACCGGTCGCCGAGGAGGATGAGCGAATAGAGAGCGGCGACTCCGACGATCGTGACGGGGATGAGGGGCCACCGCAGTCTGTAGATCGCAACCCCGACGAGCAGCGCCACGCCGATGGCACCCCAGGAAGGGATCACTGCAGAGGGCAGGGCCACGAGCAGGTCGGTGATGACCACGGAGAACGCGGCGATGACCATGAACCCGAGAATGAAGATGACCAGGAGGAAGAGCGCAGCTCCGCGTCTGCCGATGTAACGAGCCGACAGTGCCGCAATGGTCTGTCCCCTGTTCCTCGTCGAGGCCCACAGGGAGCCGAGGTCGTGCATTCCCGCGAAGAAGACCGTGCCGATCGTGACCCAGAGGAATGCGGGCAGCCATCCCCAGATCATTGCGATGGCGGGCCCCACGATGGGAGCGGCTCCTGCCACGGAGGTGAAGTGGTGGCCCCAGAGGACGAATCTGTTGGTGGGCACGTAGTCGACGTTGTCGCGCAGCTCATGCGCCGGCGTTGTGAATCGGCTGTCGAGCCGGTAGATCCGTTTCGACAGGAACTTCGAGTAGAACAGGTATCCGAATGCGAAGATCGCGATTCCCAGCAGGAGAAGCAGAACGGGACTCATCGTTGAATTCCTTTCGGAGACTGGGCGACATCAGCGTCCTCGCCCTTCTGCAGGCGAGTTGTGACCCGGTCAGGGGACGGTTATTAGTAGAATCCTAACAAGCGTTCTCTGTTCTGAACTCCCTCATCGCCGTCGAGGGCCTCCGGCGTCGGCCCGCCGCCCTGCCGCCTCAGGCGAAGAGCCGGAACATCGGCGAGTTCTGGTGCACGCGCTCGACCTCGATGTTCGAGGCCTCCATCCGCTCGAGCAGATTCGGCAGGTCTTCGGCATAGCCGAGCTGGATGCCGACGAACGCCGGTCCGGTCTCCCGGTCGGAGCGTTTGACGTACTCGAACATCGCGATGTCGTCCTCGGGTCCGAGCACCTCGTTGAGGAATCGGCGCAGGGCTCCGGGCTCCTGCGGGAAGTCGACGATGAAGTAGTGTTTGAGGCCTTCGTGGACGAGTGAGCGTTCGAGTATCTCCGGGTAGCGGGAGATGTCGTTGTTGCCGCCGGAGACCAGGCACACCACGGTCGATCCGGGTTCGATCGTGATCGGTTTGTCCGAATCCGGTCCGCCGATCCCGGCCGAGGCCAGGGCCCCGGAGGGTTCGGCGATGATTCCGTCGACCTGGTACATGTCGAGCATCTCGGTGGCCACTGCGCCCTCGGCGACGGGACGGATGTCGAGGCCGAGTTCGGCGATGACGTCGTAGGTGATGGCGCCGGCGCGACGCACGGCCGTGCCGTCGGCGAAGCGGTCGATGTTCTCCAAGGTCACGGGGTGGCCGGCCTTGAGTGCTGCGATCATCGAGGCGGCCCCGGCGGGTTCGGCGCCGATGATCTTCGTGTTCGGCATCCGTTCGGCCGCATAGGCGGCGATTCCCGCGAGCACTCCGCCGCCGCCGACGGGCACGATGATGTAATCCGGGTCGGTCTCGAGCTGAGCGTGGATCTCAGCGGCCACGGTGCCCTGACCTGCGATCGTGCGCATATCGTCGAAGGCCGAGACCAAGAGTGCCTGATTGCGTTCGGCGAACCGGTGCGCCAGCGCCGAGGCGTCATCGTAGGTGGAGCCGGCGATCTCGATCGTCACCTGCTCCCCGCCGAAGTGGCGGACGCGTTCGATCTTCTGCTTCGGCGTCGTCTTCGGCACAAAGATCGTGCCTTGGATGCCCAGTTCCCTGCAGGCGCGGGCGAAGCCCTGGGCATGGTTGCCCGCCGAGGCGCAGACGACACCGCGTGCGCGTTCGTCGGCATCGAGCTGGAGCATGAAGTTGAAGGCGCCGCGGATCTTGTAGGACCGCACCATCTGCAGGTCCTCGCGCTTGAGGTAGACCGTGGAACCGGTTGCGGTCGTCAACCGCTCGCAGATCTGAAGTGGCGACAGGATGACGGAATCGGAAATGCGCAGCGCAGCCGCCTCGACCTCGCTGGCGAGTGTGAGCTTCTGGGGAGTCATGTCTGTTTCAACCACCAGACTATTGTGCGCCCTTTGTCTTGCTATTTGGCAATTCGTATCGATATGAGGACCGTCGCCCGGTCATTGAGAACCCGCCCCGTGCCCGCCTCGCGCCCACCTGAGCCCCGTGATTCGGCTCGCGACTTCGGGGTTTCGGGTGCGCCCTGGACCGTGAATACCCCATATCATGATTGGATGGAGGATGCCCGTAATCCCTTCTAGGAGACGTCATGGCCATCAGCAGTGAGCTCGAACAACTGTTAGCCAGCTGGATACCCCGACAGCCGTGGTTCCCCAAGCTCGCAGCAGATTTCGGGACCGACCCCGACATCACCCCCATGTCGGTGGCCCGTGCGTTCACTTACACCGCCGAGGAGCTCGGTGGTTTTGCGGGTCTCGTGACCGTCATCTCCGTCGGCGACGGCCCCACCCTGCGTCGCCTCAACATCCCCCTGACCCTGCGCGGTGCCGAGGACATGCACCTGCGCCACGCCCTCATCGGCCGCGTCGACGACCTCGCGCTCGGCACCGTCTACGTCTACGACGGCGCAGCCGATCCCGTCTTCGTCAACCTCATGGCCGACGCGATCACGAAGCGCAAGGTCTTCGACGGCGGGCAGCTGTCCACCGAGTCCCTGCGCCACAGCCAGGAGAAGACCGAGGCTCGGGACCGTGCGCCGATGCCGTTCCCGGTAACCGCGAACGGGGCGGCCGCCTCGGCGAATGGATCGACGAACACCGCCGCCGAGGCGGTCCCGCCGAAGCCGTCGATCGGTGACCTCACGGTGGGGGCGGAGGACGTCATGCCCGTCGAGATCCGCCCGATCGAGGTCTCGGACTCCGGCCAGCACAAGTCGACCGTCATCATCCACGACGAATACGAGCCGATGGAGCTCTCGTTCTTCCGCGTCCTCGAGAACGGAATGCCGTCTTCGCTGACGATCCCCGTCCTCCTCACCGAGGCGGGGTCGCGCAGCGTGCCCGAGGTCATCGGATGGGGCTCGGGCCGCTGGTACGACATGTTCGAAGTCCAGGAGATGGAGGCGCCGATGGCGCTGCTCTCCCACGTCGATGTCGATGCCGAACCCGCCTGGCGCGAGGCCGTGAACACGGTGTGCGCCGTCGACTCCGGTTCGATCGGGGCCTACAACGCCCACGCCGCGGAGATGGGGCGGCGCATCGGTGAACTCCACACCGACATGGCCGCTGAGTTCGGTGTCGTCGAAGGCGCCGGCGAACCGACGAAGCAGCTCGTGCAGAAGTGGGTCGAACGCATCGATTGGGCGCTGGGTCGGGCTCCTCTGGCCCTGGATTCGCTGGTGCCGGAGCTGCGCGGCCACCGTGCCAAGCTGCAGGGACTCGAGACCATCGGCACCCTGCAGAAGATCCACGGCGAGCTGACGCTCGACCATGTGGTCAGCTCGTCGACCGACGGCTATTCGGTCGTGAAGTTCACGGACTCGACGAATTCGGATCCCAAGCCGGCCGCCTTCGACCTCGTGGCTCTGCTGCGCAGCATCGACTACGCCGCCGGATTCGCTCGTCTCCAGCGCACCGACGCGCTGGACTCCGAAGACGGCTCGCTGGTCGTCAGCGGCTTCGGCAATGATCCGGGGGCGTTGCGCGCGATCTTCGATTCGCCCGAATACCTCTGGGCCTCGCAGGTGCAGAACTCGCTGCTGTCCGGATATTCGCGGGCACGCGGCGACAGCATCGGGCTGAGCGATCCCGTGCTGCGAGCAGCGCTGGTCGACCGGCTTCTCGTTGAGGTCGTCACCGAGCTGCGCAACCGCCCGAACTGGCTGTCCGTGCCGCTGGCGACGCTCACCCTCGTACTCAAGGGCAAGCCGTCCCGCACCGAGGAGGCCGCCGAGACCCGTCCCAGCTGGGCCGAATCCGGCGAGACGGAGTCCGAGGCAGCCGAGGGCTCAGCTGCATCCGGCGACGCAGCCGGTGCTGCTGGTGCCGAGGACTCGGATGCGGCCGCCGAGGGCTCGGACACGGAGGCTGAGTCGAGCGACTCGTTCGCCGTGGCTCCACCTGCCGACGAGTCGACCGCTGCCGATTCTGAATCGGTCGCTGCGGCACCCCGCGGAACCTCCGGCGCCGTTGCGGCCGCGATCGCGAGCTCGGACGCCGAGGACTCGGACGCTGAGGACTCGGACTCCGAAGAATCGGGCTCCGAAGAGCCGGGTGCAGCGAGCGGCACTGACAAACCAGTTGCGACGAGGGGAGCGGACGAAGCGGCCACGGCAGATTCCGAAGTTGCTGAGTCGTCCGGCATGGAGAGCGCGGCCGACGCAGATCCTGCGGCAGAGCCCGAAGCCGATGAAGTCGAAGTCGCCGATACCGCGGAGAACACCGTTGACGCGGTGGCGGATCCCGACATCGACGATGTCGAGGACTCCACCGTCGTCCCGTCCCAGGGCGATGCACTCGAAGCGGCTCCAGCCCCGGTTGAAGACGAAGAGTTCGTCGACGAGGAAGAACCGGAAGCTCCGGTCCGACGAGTCCCGGCCTCGTTCGCGGCGCGCGGCGCCACCTCGGAGGACGCCGACAGCACCGGACACGAATCGCAGCCGGCCAAGCCCAAGGACGCACCGAAGCTCGGTCACACATGGAGCGAGCGTTCGCAGAACTCTGGCAGCGACCGCGGAACATTCGGCGAACCGCTGTCCGACCGATCGGACCAGAACCGCAGCGACGCTGAGACTCAGCCGAAACTCAGTGACGCTGGGGCACGGTCCGCGGGCTCGAAAGACCGGTCCGGCGACGATTCGAAATCGTCCAGCGGTTCCGTGTTCGATGACCTTTTGGGCACCGAACGCAAGCGGAACCGGATGAAGAAGCGCAAGAAGGACTGACCGCCTCCGCGGACTCGTCGCCTCGATGCCGGTCGTGCCCGCTCCGGTGAAGTCCGTGCGTGCCCGCTCCGGTGAAGTCCCTGCGCGAAACGGCCAATTGGCAGATGCTGTTGCGGTTGTGAGAAACTATGGTGGCTCGACCTCGCGTCGAGCAGGCCGGGTTCGCTCCATCTCTGTCGCAGTCATGGAAGAACCGAGGGAAGCGTGTCCGAGCGGCCGAAGGAGACGGTCTTGAAAACCGTTGTGCGGCAACCCCGCACCGTGGGTTCGAATCCCACCGCTTCCGCCCAGTGAAGAGCCCCCCCCGAACTCATCGTCAACAGCGAAGAGTTCGGGGGGCTTTCACATGCCCGCGATTCGGCCGCGCCAGCACCCGCGGCTTCGAAATTCATACGCCCTGATCAAGATCACCGCATATGAATTTTGAGGCCGCTCTTGCACGCCATCCGGCCGGTAGCGCGCGCCGAGCGAAGGGTCAGTCGCGGACCGGCGCTCCCGGTTCGGGACCGCTGGAACCAGCGTGCGTCCCAGCTCCTTCGCCGGCCTCGGGCACCTCGGGTTCGGACATCTCGGCATCGGCCTCGGGGTCGTCGAAGCTGCGCACCGAACGTTTGAACCCGCGGGTCAGCACGGCTAGGTACACGATACCGATCGCCAGCCACACCAGGCCGCCGATGAGTGCGGTCCCGTGCAGGCTCGCCCACAGGATTCCTGTGAGGATCGCACCGATCGCCGGCATGACGACGAAGCTGAACGCCGACTTGAAGTCCTTGACCTGCCTGGTCCGGAACGCATAGTGAGCGATGACCGTGAGGTTGACGAATGTGAAGGCGATGAGCGCACCGAAGTTGATGAGCGCGGAGATGAGCTCGAGGCTGAACGACATCGCCAGCAGGCACACCGCACCCACGAGCACGATATTGAACACCGGGGTGTGCGTCTTCGGGTTGATGTATCCGAAAGCCGTGCGCGGCAGCACGCCGTTGCGGCCCATGACGAGCATCATTCGTGACACCGACGCGTGCGAGGCCAGCCCCGAGGCGACGGTCGCAGCGAATGCCGCGGCGACGAAGAAGAGTTGGAACAGGTGGCCGCCGGTGATCATGCCGATCTCCGGCAGCGGATCGTCGACGATGGTGAACTGCGAATTGTCGGGGAAGAGCAGCTGTGCGAAGTAGCCGGCGACGAGGAAGATGAGGCCGCCCGCGAGAACGGTGAGCATGATCGCTTTCGGCATGAGGCTGACGTGCTTGGCTTCGTTCGTGTACATCGTCACGGCGTCGAAGCCGATGAACGAGAAGCACACGACGGTCGCACCGGTGAGGACCGCGCCGAGGTGGACGCCCTCATGGATGAACGGCTCCGGACTGAACACGACTCCTGCCCCTTCGCCGGCGTTGAGCTGCATAACGGCGAGCACGCAGAAGGTGGCGACGAGGACGACCGCGAAGACGAGGAGGATGCCGTTGATGTTCGCGGTGCCCCGCATCGAGGACAGCACGATGCCGGTCATGACGATCGTATAGACGACGACCCACACCCACGCAGGCGCATCGGGCACCATCGACTCCATGTAGAGCCGGATGATGAGGCAGTTGACCATCGGCAGCAGCAGATAGTCCATCAGCGACGTCCACCCGACGAGGAAGCCGAGCGCCGGTGACATCGTCTCGCGCGTGTAGGTATAGGCCGAACCCGCGGTGGGGAAGACCTTGACCATCTTGCCGTAGCTGAAAGCCGTGAAGATCATGACGATGAGAGCAACGAGATACGCCGCCGGAACAGCTCCATTCGTCTGCTCCGAGACGATTCCGAAGGTGTCGAAGACGACCGTCGGCGTCATATACCCGAGCCCGAGTCCGACGATGGACCACAGCCCGAGGTTGCGCTTCAGTGAGCCAGAGGCAGCCATATCAATCCTCCCCAATGAGATTTGCCGCCCACCGGGCCGTCGACGTCGCCATCGATGACCGGCCCGGAAGTGATGTGCGTCATGATCTTAACGCCCAAAGCACTGAAAGCGAAACCTTCGCCGAGGATTCCCCCGAGTATCAGTGCCAAAATGCAACGTTTTCGATGAAAAACGTCAAATCAACGACGATATCGGTAGTCCCGACAGAAACCGGCATGTCCGGTGATCGAACGAACTGTCAGTGCCGACGCGAAACAGAGTAGATTGCAGTCAACGGACAATGTGGCCCCCACGAGAGATGTGAGAGAAGTATGGCGATCGAAACACTCAGTCCCCAGCAGTCGGCGGCGTGGAAGGATCGCGTCCTGCCTCCTGTCGAACAGGTCGCCGAGGGAGTCTGGGCCCTGCCGGTCCCGATTCCGAACAACCCACTCGTCTACACCTACTGCTACGCCATCGCCGACGGTTCCGGCGTCGTCCTCATCGACCCGGGCTGGGACGGCAAGGATCAGTACCTGGCGCTCACCTCGGCGCTGGCCGACCTCGGCTTCACGGTCGCCGATATCCACGGAATCGCGATCACTCACTATCACCGCGACCACATCGGGCTCGTGCCCGCACTGCTCGCGAAGAACCCCGACGCCTGGGTTGCCATGCACGGCGAGGACCTGCGCGCGATCAAACGCTTCTACACCAACACCGTCGACCTCGGCACCGGCATCGACCCCAACCTCAACATCGCCCGCGCCTACGGAGTCCCCGAGAACCGGTGGGCCGAAGTCGAAAGCCTGCAGGTCGGATCGAGCAAGGGCGGAAGCAAGAGCGACTCGATGAGCCTGTACAGACAGGCCATGAGTCGACTGCCGGAGAACATCCACGTCCTCGACGACTGCGCCGAACTCCCTCTCGACGAGGGCCGGGTAACAGCTATGTGGACGCCCGGACACACCTACGGGCACTCAGCGTTCGTCCGCGACGAGGACAAACTGTTCTTCTCCGGCGACCACGTGCTGCCGACGATCACCCCGAACATCGGCCTCGATTCCGGAGCGATCACGCACAGCCTCGGCGACTATCTGCGGTCTCTGGAGAAGATCGGCGGGCTCGCCGAGGACGTGGCGGTGCTGCCGGCCCACGGCTTCCGTTTCACCGGTCTCCACGACCGCAAGGTCGAACTCGTCGAGCACCACCACGAACGACTCGGTGAGATCCGCGCCCGCATGGAGGCCACCGACGACCACAGCGTCTACTCGATCGCGGCGGGCCTGCACTGGTCTCGCGGCTTCGAGAGTCTGCACAACTTCAACCTCTTCGCCGCCCTTGCCGAAACCGCCGCGCACATGCATTATCTCGGTATCGACATCGGCGTCGGCTCGCTCGTCGGCAGAGACTGAGCCGGGCTCGGTCGTCAGAAGAGGGACAGCAGGGAGGAACCAGTATGAGCACCGAATTCGTCCCCGCCGCCGAGGTGCGGCCCGTGACCTTCGCCGTCCGCGCGAACGACCATATCGAGCGCGGTCACCGCCGTGGCCAGGAGCTGCGCACGGGAATCGCGTCCACCCTGGACGCGTATCGGCGCTACTTCTCGCACCTGTCCATCACCGAGGCGGCCGTGGAGTCCGCGGCTGTGTCGAGTTGGCGGCAGCTGCAGGTGTGGTGGCCGACCGGCGCCGAGGAGGTCGAAGCCGTCGCCGCCGGGGCCGGAATCGCCGTCACCGAGCTCATGGAGATCATCGCCCGCACCGAGATCATGACCCAGGCGGCGGCCGCGCCGACAGAATGCTCGACAGTGAGTCACACCGGCCCGGGGGCATCCGTAGCCGCGCAGAACTGGGATTGGGCGGCGGACTTCTCCACACTGTGGCACTTCAATGACGTCGGTTCCGTGCCCGGGCAGCACCGGCATGTGGGCATCGCCGAGTTCGGAATGCTCGGCAAGATCGGTCTCAACGAGGCCGGCGTCGGAGTCCTGCTCAACATCCTCAAGCACGCCGGCGACGAGGCCGGGGGAGTGCCCATCCACATGATCCTCGCACGGGTCCTGGCCGAAGCCGGCACCCTCACCGAGGCGCTCGAGATCATCGGCTCGGCGCCGACGTCTTCGTCGTCGGTCATCACCGTCATCACCGCCGAGGCGGCCGTCCAGGTGGAGATCGCCGGTGCACTCAAGCGCGAACGGCGGGCGCGAGCGGCTCGCGGGGCCGACGGGGAGACGGGGGAGTCCGGATTCCTCCTCCACACGAACCATTTCCTGCACCCGGATCTGCTCGACGGTGCGCTCGAGCTGCGCCCCGATTCGACCTCGCAGGAACGGTACCGTCACCTCGCCGAGGCGGTCGTGCGCTTCGAAGCCGAACGTGCCGCCTCGTCCGGTGACGCTGCAGAACCGGCAGCCGTCACGGTCGGAGACCTGACGAAGCTGCTGACGACGGGACCGGGAGAGGCGCCCGTGTGCTGCACTCCGGCGCCCGGTGCCACCTACGGGAATCGTTCGGCCACACTCGTGAGCGTGCGCATCGATCCCGCTCGCAAGCAGATCGACCTCGCCCCCGGGTCACCGGCCGACGGTCTGCACGGAAACCGCCGCTTCCAGCTCTGAACCGGCGGCGGTCGCTCAGTCCTCGTCTGCTCCGTCCGTCGCACTGGCGGAATCATCGGAACTCTCGTCCGCCTCGGCGGCTTCCTGCTCGCGCATCTCGATGACTGCGTCGAGGGCCGACGCGATCGCATCGTCGTCCTCCAGTGCGGCCTGGATCAGCCGCCACGGCACGAGGTCGAGGTTCTGGTCGCCGATGACGAAGCGGATGAACGGCTGCTTGCTGCGCGGATCATCGGCTTCGAGCCCGGCGCCGTAGCGCCACTGACCGAAGGCGATGCGGCGCACCGTCTCACCGATGAAGCGCATGGCGCCGGCGGTGAAGGGGGTCTCGTCCTCGGCGATCATGTCGTCGGGACCGTCGTAGCGGACCGCGACCTGCTTGCCCAGACGGGCGAGGCTCTCCCGGTCGAATCCCCACGAACTCGGATCGGCCTGCTCCTGCGTCCAGGCCGCGATGCCCGGTTCGACGGTGCCGATGAAACGGGTGAGGAATTCGACCTCCTCCTCGCTCGAGTTCTCGGCATTGAGCACACCGAGGGAGAGCCCGGTGCACTTGCGATGCGGTCGGCCGTCCCCGCCGAGGAGCTCCCGTGCCTTGTCGAGCACGGCAGTGAAGACTTCGGCGCTGCGCTGATCGACGGCGGCCAGCACGATTCCCACCAGCGGGATCGGTTCACCGGCGGCCGGGCCGTCGGCGTTGTCGGGGCGGATGAACGGCATCCCGTTGCTCGTCGACTCGTCGTGGTCCCAGACCCCGCCGATCGCCCGCAGATAGGTTTCGCCGAGGTAGCGGATGAGTCCTTCGAAGAAGCGACGGTGCTCCGGCTTGAGGATCTCTTCGGTGGTCGGGAACTTCGAGAGCACGAAGAGTTCGAGCATCGGCAAAGATTTCGGCCCGAAGTCCTTCGGGAACTTCACGGTCTCCCCGTCCTCCTTCTCGAAGGTTTCGGGGAGGTCGGCGAGGACGAACGCGCCGAGGCGGACGTCCATATTGTTGATGAAAGCAGAGAATTCGCGCTGGAGTTCGTTCACGGGCACCACCTTAGTGCCTTGAGCCGCAGCGTCGAGTCTGTGCCGTTCGCCCGGTGCGATCAATCCCTTGGCGAGGGCGGCCGGCTCAGCTGTCGCTGTCGGGGCAGAAGTCGATGAGGTGCATGAGAACCTCGACGATGAGGCTCGGATCGATGTCAACGTGCTCGTCCATCGCCTTGCCGGCCGCGGCAGACAGGGCGATCCGGTTGAATACGGAGATGATGACGGTGAGGAAGTCGCCGATCGGCTGCTTCGTCGTCGCCCCGGCGACGTCGAGGGCCGTGGTCACGAGGGCGGCCAGCCGGTCGAGCTGAGTGGCGTTGAGCTCGACATAGCGCGCATGGAGATGCGGGACCCGCAGGCAGTAGAGCTCGATCTCCTGTTCCGTGATCGTCTCGGCCACGGTCTGCTTCTTCTCATTGAAGACATCGTCGATGAACTGCGTCATCAGGGCTTTGATCTCCGGTGCCTCGGCAGTGGCCATGAGCTGCTCGGACCACCGCTGGATCGTGGCATCGAGGCGATCGAGATTCTCCGAGATTCGCATCTCGATGATCGCGAGCACCAGATCGTCACGGCTGGAGAAGTTCGAATAGAACGCCCCGCGGGTCAGGCCTCCGGCCTCGCAGATCTCTTCGATCGAGGCGCCGTCGATGCCGCGCACGGCGAAGACCGAGGTGCCGGCCTGCACGAGGGTGGATCGGGTCTGGCGTCTGCGCGGACTGAGTTCGTCTGTGTTCATCGTCATTTCGTTGAAGTGGGGGTCGGCGATGGCCGAATGGTGCAGTCTGCCGTGCCGGCGTCAGAGCCGGCCGCAGGAGGGTCGGAGGTCGGGGCGGCTGAGCATCTCATGAGAATCATCGCTCAACCTGGGATCCATTTGCATGGAGGGTGGGTATTGCACAATAATACAATACTGTATCCAATACACTTTTGTATCGAGGTTTTCGTGTCAACTTTCCTCTACGCCCTGGGGCGTCGTGCGTATCGGACCCCGTGGCGATTCATCGCCGCGTGGCTGCTGATCTTCGTCCTCGTCGGTGCCGGAGTCGCCGCCTTCTCCAAGGACTTCGACAACGACTTCACGCTCCCGGGTTCGGAGGCGCAGACCGCTCTCGACTCGATGAAGTCGACGTTCCCCGAAGCCGCCGGTGTCTCCGCCTCGGTGATCGTTGTCGCCGATGACGGCGATTCGGTTGAGGATGCCAAGTACAAGGACGCGATCGAAGACGAGATCGACCGCATCGAGGACCTCCCGCACGTCGACACGGTGACCTCCCCGTACTCCGACCTCGTCGAGGGCGCCATCAGCAAGGACGAGACGGCGGCGATGATCTCCGTCCAGTACGACGGCACTCAGCAGGACGTCGGCGAGGACGCCGGCGACAACCTCATCGACGCCCTCGACCCGCTGCGCGACGACCTGCCAGGAGCGCAGGTCGAAGGCGGCGGCGAACTCTTCCAGATCACCGGTGTCGAGATCTCCTGGGTCGAAGGCATCGGCGTCGTCATCGCCTTCATCGTCCTCCTGCTCACCCTCGGTTCCTTCCGTGCCGCGGGAATGCCGCTGATCACCGCGCTCATCGGCGTCGGCATCTCCGTCCTCCTCATCGTCGGGGCCACCGCGTTCGCGACGATCAACTCCTCGTCGATCATGCTCGCGCTCATGCTCGGTCTGGCCGTGGGCATCGACTACGCCCTCTTCATCGTCTCCCGTGCCCGCGACCTCCTCGCCGAGGGCCACGACCCCGTCGAGGCGACCGGACGCGCCGTCGCGACCGCCGGATCGGCAGTCGTCTTCGCGGGCATGACCGTGATGATCGCACTCCTCGGCCTGTCTCTGGCCGGAATCCCCTTCCTCACGATCATGGGCATCGGCGCCTCCGGCTCCGTCGCCGTGGCCGTGATGATCTCCCTGACGATGGTCCCCGCCCTGCTGGGACTCGCCAAATCCAAGATCACTCCGAAGCCGACGAAGCGCTACCGCAAGGCCTACGCCGCGGCCGCTCAGCGGGCGACGGCGGGCACGGCCGCCTCGGCGCAGGGATCATCGACCGACACCGAGGCGGGCGACGGTTCCACAGGAACCCCCGCCGAGGCGGCCGACCCGGCACTGCGGGAGAGGATTGCTGACGAGGCGCGCGCCGAGGGCGGCGACCCGTACCCGCCGACGATCATGAACAAGTTCTTCGCCGGATGGCTCAAGGTCGTCACGAAGATCCCGCTGCTGACGATCGTCGTCATCGTCGGCGGGCTCGCGCTCTTCGCGATCCCCGCCACTCAGCTCCAGCTGTCCCTGCCCACCGCGGGCGACCAGGAGCAGGGCACCCCGGCGCGGGCGACCTACGACCTCATCGACGAACACTTCGGCCCCGGCTACAACGGGCCGCTGGTGATGACCAGTCAGATCGTGACCAGTGACGATCCGCTTGCAGACGTCGAGGAGATCGAGAAGCGCATCGAGAAGGTCGACGGCGTCGAACAGGTCATCATGGCCACCCCGAACCGCGACGCGACCGTCGGACTCTTCCAGATCATTCCGACCACCGCCTCCGACGATCCGGCGACGCTGGACACGGTCGATCGGCTGCGGGACCTGAGCACGGAGATCGAGGACGACTACGGCTTCGACACCGCTGTCACCGGTGCGACCGCTATCCAGATCGACGTCTCCGACCAGCTCGGAAAGGCTCTCGTGCCGTTCGGAATCTTCGTCGTCGGCCTGTCCATCATCCTGCTCATGATGGTCTTCCGCTCCGTCGCGGTGCCGATCAAGGCCACCGGCGGGTTCCTCCTGTCCGTCTTCGCCTCCTTCGGCACGGTCGTCCTCGTCTTCCACGACGGACTCTTCGCCGCCCCCTTGGGCATCGACTCGACCGGGCCGGTGATCAGCTTCCTGCCGATCATCGTCATGGGCATCCTCTTCGGCCTGGCCATGGACTACGAGGTGTTCCTCGTCTCCGGCATGCGGGAGGCCTATGTCCACGGCTCCTCGGCCAAGGACGCGATCAGGGCCGGCTTCGCGTCCTCCGCCCGAGTCGTCTCGGCCGCGGCGATCATCATGTTCTCCGTCTTCGCGGCTTTCGTGCCCGCCGGCGAACCGATCATCAAATCGATCGCGCTCGCCCTGGCGTCGGGTATCTTCGTCGACGCCTTCCTCGTGCGCATGTCGCTGGTGCCGGCCATCATGCAGCTGCTCGGCGACAAGGCCTGGTGGCTGCCGAAGTGGCTCGATAGGATCCTGCCGCGCCTCGACGTCGAAGGTGAGGGCCTCGCCCACGAGGTGGCTCTGCGCGACTGGCCGGAACCGAACTCGGACTTTTCGGTGTACGGACGCGGAATCGGCGTGTACTCCGGTGACCGCGGCTTCGCCCGCGTCGACATCTCCCTGCTGCCTGGACAGATCCTCGTCGCCAGCGGCACCGCCCGCCGAGCTCTCCTGCTGGCCGTGTCCGGCCGTGTCGGACTCACGGCCGGGGAGATGAAGATCGGCCAGAGCGTTCTGCCCGAACACGCCGGACGGGTCCGCCGCCAGGTACCCTTCCTCGACCTCAGCCGGGGCGAAGCCGACCGGACGATCAGTCCGCGCGATATCTCTCGGATGGCCGCCTCGGCGCCGGATCTGCTCGTCATCGACGGCGCGGAGAAGCTCGCGGACGGAGCACGGGACTCGGCCGGACCGGCGCGAGACCTGCGTGACCTGCTGCCGCAGCTGATCGCCGACGGCACCACCGTCATCCTCGGCCTGCCCGACGCGGACGTGACCGGGATCTTCAGCCCCGAAACGAACTACCTCCACCTCGACCTCGACGAGGCTCGACCCGATGAGCGAGGCGGAACCGACAGCGAATCCGACGGCGATCACACCCACGCCGTCGACAGCACCAACATGGAAGGTGTGCAGTCGTGAGACTCGAACGTGCGAACTCGAAGAAGCCGGTCAACTGGCTCTCCCTCCTCGGCCTGGTCCTCATCCCCATCATCGTGGCGGCCGGATTCATCCTCGCCACGTGGAAGAGCGGCGACCGTCTCGAGACCATCGAAGCCGCCATCGTCAACAACGACGACGGGGCGAAGGTCGACGGCAAGACCGTGCCGATCGGCCGGCAGCTGACCAGCGGCCTGGTGGGTGAGGACGAGAACAACATCCACTGGGTCATCACCGACGACGAGGATGCGCAGAACGGGCTGTCCGACGGCACCTACGCCGCGAAGCTGACAATCCCCGAAGGCTTCTCCCGCGCTGTGACCTCGGTCGATGATGCGAAGTCGGCGACGCAGACGCAGCTCGACGTCGACGTGTCCGGGACCGCGCCCGCGCTGGACACGCAGATCTCCCGATCCGTCGCCGAGGTGGCCCGGACGACGTTCAACACGCAGATGACCGAGAACTATCTCGACAACATCTACCTCGGCTTCAACAAGATGGGCGAGCAGATGAAGGACCTCGGCGACGCCGCCGGGGAACTCGACAAGGGCGCCGAAGAGCTCAAGGAAGGCACCGGACAGTCCGCCGAAGGTGCTGGCGAGCTGTCTGAGGGCATGCAGCAGCTCAGTGACAACGGTGGAGAGCTCAAGTCCGGAGCCACGGAGCTGTCGAAGGGTGCCGGCGATCTGTCCAAGGGCGCCTCCGAGATGTCCGGGGGGCTGAACGAGCTCGACAAGAAGACCTCGAAGCTGCCCGAGAGCACGCAGAAGCTGGCCGACGGTTCCGGTGAGCTCTCCGACGGCGTCGACGAGTACACGAAGTCCATCGACGAGATCATCAAGGGCTTCGCCGGATCCGGTGACTCGGGTGAGGGCGGCCTCGGCGACATCACGAAGGGCGGCAAGGAGCTCGAGAAGGGCGCCGACGGTGTGTCCACGGGGGCCTCCGGCCTCTCCGACGGACTGCACCAGTACCGTGACGGGCTGAAAGACGGTGCCGACAAAGCCGATCAGCTGGCCGGGACGAAGCCGGACCTCGACGGGCTCGTGGCCGCGGGCATCATGACCGAAGGCGAGGCCGAGCAGGCACGGGCTCAGATGTGCCCGACCGGCACTCCCGACCAGGTCTGCCAGGGCATCGAACAGGCCTATGCGCAGGGGCTGCTGAACGGCACCTCGGGTGGGCTGAACAAGGCCGTCGACGGGCTCGAACAGGAGCAGAACGGATCGTCCCTCCTCGGCGGGTCCGATGAACTCGCCAAGGGCGCATCGGAACTCTCCGACGGGGTCACCAAGTTCGTCAAGGGACTCGAGGACGGCCTCGGAGACCTGACGAAGGGCATGGAGGACATCTCGAAGAACGCTCCGAAGCTGCTCGAGGCCTCGAAGGGTCTGCGCGACGGAGCCGCCGGAGTCGCCGACGGCAACCAGCAGCTCGCCGACGGTATGCCGGCCCTGTCCAAGGGCATCGGCAAGGTCGCCGACGGATCCTCGGAGCTCTCCGACGGTGCCGGTCAGCTCAGCGATGGGCTGAGCGAATACAGCACCGGCGTCGGCAAATACACTGACGGCGTCTCCGAAGCCGCGACCGGCACCTCAGAGCTGGCTGCCGGTCTCGACAAGCTCGATGAGGGCACGGGCAAGTACGCGAAGGGCGTGAGCAAGTTCGCCGACGGCGTCCAGGACGGTGCCGACGAAGTGCCGTCCTACACGGCACCGGAACGTGACCGCTTGGCCAAGGTCGCCTCGGCGAATATCGAATCCCCCGACACGGACAGCGTGACGAATGTGCTGGCGGGATCGACGATCGCCCTGCTCATCATGCTTGCCCTGTGGATCGGCGGACTGGTCACCTACACGGTGCTCAAACCGATCCCCGCATGGGCACTGCTCTCAACGAAGTCTTCGCTGGCCGTGTGGGCGCGCGGACTGCTGCCCGGCCTCGTCGTCGGCGTGCTGCAGGCGCTCGTGCTTTCGATCCTCGCGGTCACCGTGATGGACATCGACGCGATCCAAGGCTTCGACATCGCGGTGCTCACCTTCGTCTCGGCGATCGTGTTCATGATCCTGAACTTCGCTCTTGTGGCGTGGTTCGGAGGAGTGGGCAGGTTCCTCTCGGTCATCGCCGTGGTGCTGGCCGTGGCCGGGCGGACGATCGGGGCGGTGCCGCAGTTCTTCGATTTCGTGGCGCCGATCCTGCCGCTGACCCCGTCGATGAACGGCTTCGCCGCGATCGCCGCGGGCACCAGCGGACAGGCTGCCGCGTACGGTGGACTGCTGGCCTGGGCGGTCATCGGCATCGTGATGTCGCTGCTGGCCATCGTCCGGGCGCGGACCACGAAGCCCGAAGCCGCCCTCGAAATGGCGTAGTCGCGCTTCGTGGCCGCGGCGCCACGTTTCCGGCCCGGTGCCACGCGCCACGTCGCCTCTGCGAATAGCCCAGTCTGAGTTGAATAGCCCTGTTTCGAACATGGGCTATTCAACTCAGACTGGGCTGTTCGCGTTCGGTGGTCGGTGTTTGGAGCGCAGCAAAGACGTGCCGGGCCTCAGAGGAGGTCGAGGATCGCTTCGGCAGCGGCGTGCGAATCATTGAGGGTCGCCGCATTCGTGCCCGGGTTCGCTGCGATCGCCAGCCCCCACTGCTTCGACGACAGCTGGATCGACAGCGCGAATCGGCGCGGGTGGACATTGCCTTCGACGTCGATCGTGCGATAGGGCCGAGGAGTGAGGGCGAGCCCGTTGAGGAACTTCTCGCGACCGTCGTCCAAGGTCAGGCGGGCCGGGGTGAGCTGGCCGCGCTCAAGCATTCCGTACAGCAGGACATCGGCGGCACGCGAGACCGAGTTCGTCGGTGAGGCGGCATCGATGACGACGCTGCCCGTGATCGCTCCGGCGGCCTGCGCCGAGGTGACCGTGAAGATCTCCGGCCGCGGTCGCTGCGCCTCAGCTGGGAACCCATGCGCGTCCCGGTTTTCTTCGATGCGCATATCGGGGCCGATGAAGGATACGATCCCCGCCTCGGCGAGGGCGATGAGTTCGGCGATCCGCTGCGGGGGAGGACCATCGCAGATGCCGGAGACGAAGCCCTCGAACCAGCCGAGGATCTCCATGTCGATGCTCACGCGGTCGATGTGACCGGCGACGATGAACTCCTTGAGCAGCAGTCGGGACTGCCACAGCACGGTGAACAGCGCCTTCTCCGGACTGCCGGTGGGACCGGCCAGGGAGCTGCGTAGGTCGGTGCGCAGGAAGTCGAGCATCCACTCGTGCAGGGACCCGGGCTCGCCGGGTTCACGGCTGGTGAAGAGCTCTCCTTCGAGCGGGTTGAGCAGGGTGTGCAGGGACATGCGGTCGGCGGGATCGGGCACGAGCGCCTCTTCGATCTCCGACCAGGCGAAGGCCTCGCGGGTGACGCGGCCCTGGCGGGAGGCCTCCTCGGTGGTCGCGGCGCCGGCTGATCGTGAAACGCTGCTCGTGCTCGCGGCGCCGGCTGTCCCTGCCGCGCCGGCCCCGTCCCCGGCACGAGTGGCCGCGCCGGCTCCGTCCCCGGCACGAGCGGTCGCGGCGGCCCCAGCCTCGGAGGCGCCGGCATCGCCCGCCTGCTGCGGATGGGTCTCCTGCCAGGTGCGGCGGGTCAGGTGGCGCGAGACCGCCTCGCCGATGGCCTCGCGCAGCTGGCCGGGATCATCGGTGAACGCTTCGGGACGGACCTGGGAGAGCGTGTGATAGTACGCCAGGCGCAGGTCGGCGAGGATGAGCGGCCACAGCTGATCATTGAACCGGGCGCCGGCCTTGCGCTCCCCGTCGAGGTTCTCGAGGCCGGCCAGCAGCGCGATGTTGTCCTTTGTGAAGTACCGCAGCGGCCAATCCCGCCGAGGATGTTCGCGACAGATGGGTTTGCTGCGATACGGGATTCCGCGTCGTGATCCCAGCGCCAGGCGCGGTTCGTCGCCGCTGGGCACATAGCGCAGCCGGCCGCCGGATTCGGGTTCGAACCGGCCTCCGCGCTCATGAGTGAACAGGGTCTGCAGGTCGAAGTAGTTGAGCCCCATGCCGCGGACGATGACCCGCTCACCGGGGGCCACCTCGGTGACAGGGGTTTCCGCGGGCAGACCCTGCGGCAGGTAGAGACCGCCGCCCAGCTCGGCGAACGCGGCGAGCCGGGCGCGCTCCTCCGGCTGGGCGCTGGGAATATGACCGACGGCCAGGACGACGGCGCTGGCGACGATCGTCGTGCCGTTCTGGCAGCGCACGAGCTGCTCGGGGACGGTGGCCCGTGACCCCTCAGCAGCCGATTGAGGGAGGTCCATGGTGGGCAGATCGATGACGGATTCGGCCTTCGTCGGGTGCTCGATGATCTCGACGAAGTCCGGTGAGCTTGCGCGGATGCGCCGGTACGCATCGCGGAGGTAGCGGCCGTAGAGGCTGCGGCTGGGGAAGGTCGAGTGCAGCGGTTCGGTGCCGCCGTTGTTCAGGTACCACTCGGCCATGGACGGCCCGGCCGGTGCTTCGTCCGGGCCGAGGAAAGTGCAGCTGGAGTCGGGGAAGACGGTCTGTTCGGCGATGGTGGTGTTCATCAGCAGAGACTCGGGCTGGTCGGTGCGCCACACGATTCCCGCTCCGGGCGGATACGGGTCGATGAGGTGGATGCTCAGCGCGGTCTCGGTGGTGCCGGCGAAGCGCTTCGCCGCCAGTGCCACGAGCCTCTCAAGAACCGTGAGACCCCGCGGTCCGACACCGATGATCGCGACCGCGGGGACGGGAGTCTGTCGGTCCTGACTCACCCCTGCTCGCCGGTTCCGCCGTTGGGTCCGGGGTAGCCGGGGAAGTCGTCACCGGGCTTGTAGCCCTTCGGGTAGCACTTGCCTTCGGCGTTGGGCTCACCCGGCGTCGTCGTTTCGGTGGCGTCCGCCTCGGCGCCGGCCTCATCCGTGGATCCATCCGCAGAATCGGCCGGTTCCTCGGTGGCGGTGTCTTCCGAACCGCCCTCGGTCGAATCCGCGCTGTCCTCGGACTCCTGCGACGTGCTGCCGTCGTTCGTCGGCTTCGGGGTCTCCTCACCGTCGGATGCACCCTTGACCTCGCCGAGGATCCACTTGTGGAGGACGTCGAAGTCGGGGTTGTAGGTGGGGGTGACGTCATTGTTGATCTGCACCGAGGTGACATCGCCCTTCTGCATCATGAGGGCGAGTTCGATGAACGCGGGGATCTCGTTCTGCGGGATCGACGTGGCGATGTTCCGTGTCGCGGAGTTCGCGAGCTTCGGATAGGCCGTGGCGATCTCCTGCGGGTCGACCTGCTCGAGAGTGGTCTTGAGCATCCGCTGCTGACGGCACATGCGGTCGTAGTTGTCGCTGCCTTCGCGGGAGCGGACGTACCAGAGTGCGTCCTTGCCCTTGAGCGTCTGCGGGCCCGGATCGACCCAGCCGTAGACTTCGTTCTTCACCCCCGACATCGACTTTCCGCCGCCCATCGGGATCGGTCGTTCGACATCGATCTTCACTCCGCCGATGGCGTCGACGACGTCCTCGAATCCGGCCATGTCGACCGATGCCCAATAGTCGAGGTTGAGGCCCAAGGAGCCTTCGACGGCCTGCATCGTCGTCCACATGCCCGGTTCGAGTCCGTGCGCATTGCCGATCTGGTCGGGGTTCTGCTCACCCCACTGCCACACGGCGTTGATGAGGTCCTCGGACGAGTCGCCAGAGGGCCGGAATCCATCTGGCCAGGCCTTTTCGAGTTCGCTGCCTTCGGGGAAGATCGGGAACGCGAGGTTGCGGGGCACGGAGATGAGTGCGGCGTTGCCGGTCTTCGTGTCGATGGAGGCCACGAGCATCGTATCGGGACGAGTGCCTTCGCGGTCATCGCCGTTGTCGCGGCCCATGAGGAAGACGTTGATATAGGGCTTGTCCGCCCAGAGGTCTTCGGCGCTGTGGGCCTTGCCGGTGCTGTCGCCGAAGAGGCTGGCCACGGTGTCGGACTGGACGCGGGCGAAGACGGAGCCGACGCCCAGCGGAATGCCGATGATGAGCGCCAGGGAGACGACGAGGACGCCGGCCAACTTGTTCTGCCAGGGCCGGTATCGGTGCCCGCGTCGCAGCCCCAGGTGGGACACGACCATCACGAGGATCCAGATCACGGCCACGAGCACGGCGGCGATGGCGAGGAAGTTCAGCAGCGAGGGGCTGGCGATGATCGTGGCGATCGCGCGCACGGGTCCCTTGACCAGCAGGTAGACCAGCCCGACGAGCAGAGTGAGGACGAAGAGCCCGAACACGATGAGTCCGGCGGGCCGGAAGCGCGTGCGCAACAGTCCGACTCCGGGCAGGAGGGTGCTCAGTGACGTCCAGCCGACGAGGCTGGGGAACGTCTCACCGAGGCGGGAAGAATGGCGGCGAGCCCGTCCCGGTCCGTGGCCGGTCGGCTTCTCCTCGCGGGATTCGGCTGCGTGGCGCTCGCGGGCGTCGCGGCGCGTCCTCGGAGCGGAGTCAGTGTCGCTGTCCGTGCGGTCGAATTCCCGGGGATCCCCCGCCGAGGCGGCCGATTCGTCCTGTGCGAAAGTGCGCGGGGCATCGTGGGCAGAGTCGCGCCGTGATCTGGTGGTCGGATCGTCCTGGGTGTTCGAGCTTGCTGCGGCGGCCACCCCGGCCGCTGACGCTCCGCTGGCGGCGGCTGCGCGCAGCATGCGGGCTTCGCGCCGCGTGCGCGGAGCGACCGGCCGCGGAGGCGGAGCATGCGGGGAGCGGGACGATGATCCTGCGTCACGGTTGCTGTCGCCGAGTCGGTTGTCCGACGCCTCGCCGGATGAGCGGGAGCTTGTGCGGAACGAATAGTCGGATCGTGGATCGGTTGACCGATCGGAGTTCTGGTCCGAGCGCTGATCGGAGCTCGTGTGGGACCGGCGAGGGTTCACTGCCGAGGTCGGCTGCTGTGAGTCCGTGCCCTGCGAGTTCGAGCGCTGGGCGCCCGAGCGCTGAGGCTGCGACGACCGAGAATTCTGCTGCGGCGAGTTCGACTGCGGTGTCGAGTCATTGTCACTGGCGGCGGTGTCGCCGCGGAATCGGGGGCGAGAGGAGGCGCGGAGCCGACGACCTGTCGTCTGGGAATCGGGGTCGCTCCCATGCGGTCCGCGCTTGTCAGGGGGAAACTCTGGCAAGTTGTCTACTCCTCAAAAACTGTCTTCTCGTGCAGTACGGCCCGCTCGCCGTTCTCGTTTCCGGCGCAGGGCACACCTCGGCCATCGGTTTTCCGACCGGTGTTGCTGCGAGGATCCGAGACCAGACCGCAAAGCACATCACGCCGATTTTACGCCTGGACATTGATGAATGCTGGAATTCCGGTGTGGGGGAGCGGTGCAAAGGGGACGTTCGGCCCGGATCCGCGCCGCTCACCGGTCGGCCCGACTATGACGAAGCCCACTCTCTGCGGCTGCGCTTTGCCCTGGATGGCTCCTTTCCCTTAGGCTGTATCCCGTAGTGCTGGAGGGTCTGTCCCCGGGCATTTCGCCGGAGCGGATCGCCGCATTGCCGATGGAGTCGTGGCTGAGCGGCCGAAAGCGTCACCCTGCTAAGGTGAAGTCCTCCAATAGGGGGACCGTGGGTTCAAATCCCACCGGCTCCGCAGAACGGGAAACCCCCGCGTACCGCCAGAACAAGCGGAACGAGGGGGTTTTCTCATTCCGACATTGCCGCCCACGAGCGGCTTCAAAATGCATGTGTGGTGATCTGGATCAGGGCGCATGATTTTTGAACCCGCGTGTGCTGAGAACTGTGTTCGTCTCGACTTACGTTCGATGTAGTGGAAGTTCACCTGTTCGGGGTACGGTAATCCCCGTCCGCCCCGCGCCACCGGAGCTCACCAGCAGAGATGCTGCTCCGGCGACTACTGAGGAGAACTCCCATCGCTATGCCCCTGATCCGCAGGACGGCTCTGTCTGCTGCCGCCGCTGCTCTTGCGCTGACCATGACCGCCTGCACGTCCGGAGACGACGCAGAGGACCCGAACCCCGAGGGTGCTGAGACCCAAGAAACCGGCCAGGAGTCCGGTGAGGCCGCAGGATCGACGGAAGAATCCGGATCCGCCGAGGCGGCCGGCCTCGACCCGAATGATCTTCCCGATCCTGTCGCCTCCCAGGAGATTCCCGCGACCGTCGAGGGCGATGACACGGCGACGATGACCGTCGAGCTGTTCCCGCTGAAACGTCAGGGCGAAACCGTCGTGGCGCAGTTCGCGTTCACCGTGAATTCGGACAAGACAGACGAAGACGACGACGGCGACGATCTCTACGGCTACCTCGGCGATGCAAGTTGGACTCCCTTCCTCGTCGACTCGCAGAATCTGCGCAAGCACCATGTGCTCAAGTACAGCGTCGATCGAGCGCAGACCGGCTACCAGAGTACGACGTTCAAACCCGGCCAGACCCACTACGCGTTCGCTGTCTTCGCGGCTCCGCCGCCGGACGTGAACGAGGTCGAGGTCTCCGTCGTCGACGGAATGAACCTCGTCACCGGAGTGACGATCTCATGAGGCAGGCAGTCGCCGGTCCTGCAGCGGTGATCCTTGCTGCCGGCATTGTCATCGTCGGCCCACCCGCATTCGCGTTGGCAGACTCCGTGACGTCGCAGGATATCGCCGACCGAGATGCCCCGACGCCGGATGACTTCACCGATCCCGACCTGTCGCAGATCGACAAGAGCATCGTCGAACTCGAACCGGGGATCCATGATCTGGAGAAGGGAATCGAAGACGTCGAAACGACGAAGGCCAGCGGCGGCGACACCGTGGTCACACTCGACACCGATATCCTCTTCGACTTCGACTCGTCCGACCTGAGCGACACCGCGACGAAGAAGATCAAAGACCTCGTCACGGACCTGCCGACCGACTCGGAGATCACCGTCGGCGGGCATACGGACTCCAAAGGCGACGACGACTACAACAAAAAGCTCTCCGAAGACCGTGCCAAGGCAGTCGCCGAGGTGCTCACCTCCGAGGACTCGGACCTCGACGTAACTGCGAAGGGATTCGGCGAGTCCGAGCCCGTTGCGTCGAATGAGAAGGGCGGCAAGGACGACCCCGAAGGCCGGGCGAAGAACCGCCGCGTCGAAATCCGCTACGAAGACTGAGCCCGTTCTCAGCTCGGTCGGGAAGGGCGCCTTCTCACTTCATCGATTCGTCAGGCGTTCGAAGAGCGCCTGAAGAATTCAGTCATTGACGAACCCGACAGCACTGCATAGCGTCTCTTCCAACAGATGGTCATCCACAAGGCCGCTTCGGTGACGTCGGCTCGGGTCAGGTGACGAAACCGCAGATTCGGGGAACCAATGGAGGGCAACCGGATGAAGACAGTCATCATCGGAGGCGGCGTGGTCGGTCTGACCACGGCCTACGAACTGGCACTGCGTGGGCACAACGTCACCGTCATCGAAGCAGGTCGCTGCGGTGCCGGTGCCTCCCACGGCAACGCCGCGAAGGTCGCCATCGCCGAGAGCACCCCGGTGCCTGCCCCCGGGGTGCTGCTGCAGGGGATCCGATGGATGCTCAAGCCCGACAGTCCGCTGTCGATCCGACCGTCCTTGGCGCCCGGCTATCTCACGTTCCTGCTGCGGATGGCTGCACACTGCAACTCACGTGACTTCGACGCCGGGCTGGAACTGCACCTGCGCCTCGGCGAGGACGCGAACGACCTCTTCGACGAATACCAGACCCAGGGCATCGATTTCGAGATGCATGACCGCGGTGTGCTGCTGGCCTTCGAGACCCGGGAGCGCTTCGACGAGCACTGCGCAAGCCTGCCCGCATTCGAGGCTGCCGGCCACCGACCGCAGCGGCTGCACGATGACGAAGTCCGCGAAGCAGAACCGGCGCTGAGCGACCGGATCCGCCACGGTCTCTTCTTCCCCGCCGACCGACAGATCGAACCCGATTCCCTGACTGCGGGCCTCCTGGCGAAACTCTCCGCTCTCGGCGTCGACGTGCGCGAGCACACACGAGTGCAGCGCTTCATCCGCACCAGCGAGTCCGTCACTGCTGTCGTCACCTCCGATGCGGAAGTCATCACGGCCGATGCCCTAGTCATCTCCGCCGGAGTCCCGTCCGGCGCCTTGGCCGCGCAGCTCGGCCGGAACATTCCGATCCGCTCGGGCAAGGGCTACAGCATCGACTACTCACCGGCCCCGATCCGACTGCGCACATCACTGACCCTCGAAGATGCGCGCGTCGCCGTCACTCCGCTGAACGGCATGCTCAGATTGGCCGGCACGATGGAGTTCGGAAGCACGGACGACGACGTCAACGAGGTGCGCGTCGGCGCGATTCGCCGAGCGGCGCAGGAAGCTTTCCGTGAGTGGGGCGACGGTCGGGGAGAACTGGCTCCATGGGCCGGGTCGCGCCCCATGACCCCCGATGGCCTTCCCGTCATCGGACGCCTGGACTCCGTGGCGAACGTCTACATCAACTCCGGACATGCGATGCTCGGCCTGACCCTGGCACCGGGATCAGCCCGACTGCTTGCCGGGCTGATGACCGACGGAGGCTCGACGTTGCCCGACGACCTGCTCGCCCGGGTGTCCCCGAACCGATTCTGATCGACCCTCGCCGGCATCATACATTCCCGCCGACACTCATAGCCCATTCGAGAAGAAGAGAGGTCCATGACCGCACCACACGTCATCGAAGCCGAGGACTGAGGCTCGAGCAGAGAGGAAGGACCGTGAGGAACAGACAGCTCATCCAGGCCGTCGATGTCCACGCGGCCGGCGAACCCGGCCGCGTGCTCATCGGGTCGGGACTGCGGGTCAAAGGGGCGACGATGGCCGAGAAGCTCCGCTACTGCGAAGAGCACCTCGACGACTTCCGGCAGCTCATCCTCCACGAACCCCGCGGCTATCCGGGCCTGTGCTCGCCGATCGTCGTGCCTGCGACAGATCCGAGCTGCGATTTCGGAATGATCGTCATGGAACAGGGTGGGTTCAAGCCGATGTCGGGGTCGAACCTCATCTGCACAGTCACGGCGCTGATCGAGACCGGATCCGTCGACGTCAGCGAACCGGTCACCGAGCTGCGCATCGATACCGCCGCCGGCATCGTCACGGTCCGCGCCGAGGTGGAAGCGGGCCGAGCAACGTCGGTGACCTTCGACAACGTCCCGGCATTCGTCCACGGACTCGACCTGCCACTCGAGGTGCCGGGGTATGGGACGATCCCCGTCGACATCGTATTCGGGGGTCAGTTCTACGTGCAGACTGCGGCAGACAGCCTCGGCGTGGATCTTGATCCGGGCAATGCCGAGGAGATCATCAGAGCGGCCAGCGTGATGCGGCAGGCGGCGAACGAGACCTTCGAGGTGAGGCATCCCCTCATCCCGGAGATCGACTCGATCGGTCTGCCGCTGATCCACGGGCCCGCCCGCACAGCGGGCACCGACGGACGCAATGCGGTCGTCCTGCCCAACGGCATCGTCGACCTCGACGATCCGAGCACGTGGACGGGGACGTTCGACCGTTCGCCCTGCGGCACCGGCACGAGCGGCCGAGTCGCAGCCAAGCACGCCCGCGGCGAACTGGCCGTCGGTCAGCGATTCGTCCACGAATCGATGCTGGGAACGACCTTCACCGCCGTGGTGAAGGAAGAGACCGAGATCGGCGGACTGCCGGCCGTGATCCCCTCGATCACCGGGCGCGGATGGATCACCGGATTCCAGCAGCTCGTCCTCGAGCCCGACGATCCGTTCCCGATCGGCTTTACCGTCGGTGACATCTGGAGCGGCGGCACGAGCGCTGCGGGACCCGGCAGATGAGAACTGAGAACCGGCAGACGAGAACCGAGGAACGGACAAGGATCCGCAGGGCCGATGACCGATCGAACGATAGTCTGCTGAGTAAGGGCCGTGGTCGACGCCGACACGATCAGTCGCACATGAGGAGCACACAATGACGAATGAACCCGACCGAATCTCTTTCGACGACCTTGTCTCGGCCATCGAAGCGAAGCTCGTGGCCGCCGGCGCTTCGCCTTCGGTCGCCGAAGTGCTGGCGACCAACTGCGCCACCTGTGAACGCGACGGCACCCTCAGCCACGGAGTCTTCCGGGTTGCCGGCTACCTCGATTCGCTGACCCGCGGCTGGGCGGACGGGGCTGCGGAGCCGAACATCGACGTTGTCGGCCCCTCCTATATCCGCATCGACGGACGCAACGGCTTCGCCCAACCCGCACTCGCCGAGGCGCGCCCGACGATCGACGAGGTGCTTGCCGAGTCCGGCGTCGCTGTCATCGCCCTGCGCAGCACCCATCACTTCAGTGCTCTGTGGCCCGACCTCGAAGCCTTTGCCCGCGAGGGGCGGGTGGCGATGGGCATGATCGCCAGCGGCAAGCTCGCCGTGGTTCCCGAAGGGGCCACGCGCCCGGTCTTCAGCACCAACCCGTTCGGCTTCGCCACTCCCGTGGCTGGTGCGGCCCCGATCGTCTTCGACTTCTCCACGTCGTCGATGTCCCACGGGGACCTGCAGCTGCTGCGGGCCGAGGGCCGGGACGTTCCGGTCGGGACCGGGGTCGACTCGACCGGTGCGGACACCACGGATCCCAGCGCCATCCTCGACGGCGGCGGAATCCGGCCCATCGGCGGGCATAAGGGTGCACTGCTGTCGTTCATGATCGAAACGCTGGCGGCCGGGCTGACCGGCGGTGCCTTCACCTACGAGATCGACGCGGAGGCCCCCGACGGTGCCCACACCTTCCGCACCGGTCAGCTCTTCATCGTCATCGACCCCGAGCGCGGCGGCAACGACGCCTACCTGGGCCGAGTCCGCGAATTCGTCGATATGCTCCGCGACGCGGGCATGGACCGTCAGCCCGGCGATCGTCGCTACGTCAATCGCGCCGAGGCGGCCGACCGAGGTATCCCCGTCACGGATTTGATCCGCTCCCTCTTCGAATGACTCACTGACCCGGCCACCGGAGCCATCGCGGGCTCACTGACCGGGCCACCGGAGCCACAGCGGGCTCACTGACCCGGCCGCCGGAGCCATCGCGGGCTCACCGGCACCGCCCTTCAGCCGTGCATCCGCCACCACAGCAGCGCCACATGCAGCGCCGTGCGCGACTCCGCATCATCGAGTGAGACGCCGAGGCGGTTCTGCAGCTTCGTCATCCGTGCGTAGAGCGCGGGTCGGGACAGATACTCGGCCCGCGCCATCGCCGAGATGTTCCCGCCGTGCGCGAGGTGGAGCTCGAGGAAGTCGAGCAGACCCTCATCGGCAGGGGAACGACGGGTCACATCACCGCTGTTTTCTGCCGCGCTCGTGGAGCGGCCGGGGGCATCGCCGAGCAGGGGGCCGAGCTCGCCCTCGGCGAAGGCCCGCATTCGAGAGTCATCGGCGAAGAGGGAGAGCAGGCCCCGGAGCCGGACGTCGGAGGAGCGGTAGAACGAGCGCTCGCGCACATCGAGCGTCGCTGCCACCTCGGCGACCTGCGATGCGGAGTCGAGCCCGGCGACCGCACCGCACAGTGATGCGCTGCCGCGCCCGACGCCGACCACCCAGCTGGCCGCATACTCCTCGACCTCATGCAGAAGGCCGGCGAGGAGCTGCTCGGCTTCCGGGCTGCCAGACGTCTCTGATCGGCCCGACGTCTCTGTTCCGCCCGGTCGGCGCGAACGGCGTCCGCCCGATCCGGCACTGGTGCTGGCCGCAGCGAGGACGAACCCGAAGACTCCCGACTGCAGGCTCGTCACCAGGCAGGCCGAGCCCACACGGGCCGCGGCGGCGACGACCTCCTGGGTCAGCCCACGCTCCTGCAGCTGAACGCGCGTCGGATCGGTGTCGGAATCCCGGTCGAGGCGGACGACGACGGGAAGGAACTCCGCACCGGGTGCCGGAGAGAATCCCAGCGACCGAGCGCGCTCGAGGGCCGCACGGTCGTCGAGACCGTCGGAATCCGAGATCTCCCTGATCAGACCGCTCTGCGCCTGCAGCAGCAGATCCTGTTCGTCCCGATCGGCCATGCGGGTCAGCGTCAGTGCCTCTCCGGCCCGTTCGACGATCTGGTCGAGGGCCGCCGTCGACTCGGCCGGGCGGGGCACGACGAGCCGTCCCCACCGGCGTGCCCGCATCCCGACCGGCGTCTGCCGCCAATCCGCCGCGGCCGCCACCCCGGGCTCGGTGCTCGTCCCGGTGACGAGGCCCGCCCACTTCTGCGCCAGCGTCGCCGACCCTCGCCCCGCATGAGCGAGCACCCGGTGGACGACGTCCTCGAGGATCACCGGAGTCCCCAGCAGCTCGGCCGTGCGGTCGACGATCGTCTGCGCCCCGGCCCGATACAGACTCAGCTGCGTGTACGTCTCGTGGATCTCCCGGGCATGTTCGAGCTGGGAGATCTGCTGCGCGAGGAGACGTCGATGGGCGAACTCCGTGATCTTCACGAACTTGACCCGGTGCGGGAGCACCACGACGGGCAGCTCTCTCGCCGAGGCGGCCTCCCGCACGATCGCGCCCGCCGCCTCGTCGAAGGCCGAGTCCTCGTCGACGAGTTCGATGATCGTGCCCGCCGCTGCCGCCCGCTCGAGCTGGTCGAGGAACTCGGACATCGCCTCGGGGCGGTGGCGAAAGGCCATTGCCGTGGTGAGCACGAGCTCCCCACCTTCGAGGAACCGCTCGACGTGTTCGGAATCGGCGATGTGGACCCAGCGGATCGCCCGATCGAGACGTGCGTCGCCGGCGATCACCTGCGGGCCGGCGACGCTGATCTCCTCGAACTCGAGCAGACCGGCGATGCTCAGAGACAGCCCACCCGAATCCATTGCAGTATCCATTGACACAGTGTAAAGCCTGAGCGAAAAGGTCTGACACTGTGACACTGTTGGGATCGGCGGTGCCGACCGAAGATGGACTCAACCGACGCACCGACGACGCAGAAGGACACCACATGGCAACGCTGACCCATTGGATCAACGGACAGACCGTCACCGCGGACACCGACACCCGCCTCGGCGACATCACGAACCCCGCCACCGGAGTCGTCAGCGGCCAGGTGGCACTGGGCTCGAAGGCGACCGTGGAATCGGCGATCGCCGCGGCCTCGGCCGCCTTCCCCGCCTGGCGCGACACATCCCTGGCCAAGCGGACCGCTGTCCTCTTCAACTTCCGCGAGCTGCTCAATGCGCGCAAGCAGGAGCTGGCCGAGATCATCACCGCCGAACACGGCAAGGTCGTCTCCGACGCCCTCGGCGAGGTCGCCCGCGGTCAGGAGGTCGTCGAATACGCCTGCGGCATCGCCGGCCACCTGCGCGGCGGTCACACGGAGAACGCCTCGACGAACATCGACGTCCACTCCCTGCGCCAGCCGATCGGCGTCTCCGCGATCATCTCGCCCTTCAACTTCCCGGCCATGGTCCCGATGTGGTTCTTCCCCGTCGCCATCGCGACCGGCAACACCGTCGTGCTCAAGCCCTCCGAGAAGGACCCGACGGCCGCGAACTGGCTCGCCGAGCTGTGGAAGGAAGCGGGCCTGCCCGACGGCGTGTTCAACGTCGTCCACGGCGACAAGGAAGCCGTCGACACGATCCTTGAGAGCCCCGACGTCGCCTCGGTGTCCTTCGTCGGATCGACCCCGATCGCACAATACGTCTACGAGAACGGCACGGCCGCCGGCAAACGCGTCCAGGCGCTCGGCGGAGCGAAGAACCACATGCTCGTCCTGCCCGATGCGGACCTCGACCTCACCGCCGACGCCGCCGTCAACGCCGGCTACGGGGCAGCCGGTGAGCGCTGCATGGCGATCTCCGTGGTCGTCGCCGTCGACTCCATCGCCGATGAGCTCGTGGCGAAGATCGCCGAGCGCACCACGACCCTGCGCGTGGGCGACGGGGCGACCGAGCCGGACATGGGACCGCTCGTCACCGCGGCCCACCGCGATAAGGTCGCCGGCTACATCGATGCCGGCGCCGAGGCGGGAGCAACGGTCGTCCTCGACGGTCGGGAGAACGTCCCGGCCGAGGGGTTCTTCCTCAACCCGACTCTGTTCGACGACGTCACCCCGGACATGTCGATCTATCGCGATGAGATCTTCGGCCCCGTACTCTGCGTCGTTCGCGTCCCCGGCTACGACGAGGGCCTCGACCTCATCAACGCCAACCCGTACGGCAACGGCACCGCGATCTTCACCAACGACGGGGGAGCGGCCCGCCGCTACGAGAACGAAGTCGAGGTCGGCATGGTCGGCATCAATGTGCCGATCCCCGTGCCCGTGGGCTACTACTCCTTCGGCGGGTGGAAGAACTCGCTGTTCGGCGACACCCACGCCTACGGCGACGAAGGCGTCCACTTCTTCACCCGCGGAAAAGTCGTGACCTCCCGCTGGCTCGACCCCAGCCACGGCGGACTCAACCTCGGGTTCCCGACCAACGACTGAACAGACCACCACGGACGTCCGCCCCGATCACGGGGCGGACGTTCACGCAACGACGAACCACCTCGGCGAAGGAGCAGCCATGACCACCACCGCGGATTCCCCGCTCACCGAATCGCACCTCGACGCTGATCGCACCGGCGCCGACAGGATCGGCCCTGACCGTATCGAGGCCGGGCGACGTGCCCACGAACTCGACCGGGCGCACGTCTTCCACTCCTGGCAGGCACAGGGACCGTTCGACCCGATGACGGTCATCGACGCTGCAGGCTCCTATGTCTGGGACGGTGAGGGCCGGAAGCTGCTCGACATGTCATCGCAGCTGGTCAACACCAATATCGGCCACCAGCACCCGGCCGTCGTCGCCGCTATCCAGGAGCAGGCGGGCCGGCTGTGCACGATCGCGCCGCAGCACGTCAACGACGCCCGCTCCGAGGCGGCCCGACTCATCGCCGAACGCACCCCGGGCGACCTCGACCACGTGTTCTTCACCAACGGGGGAGCCGACGCCAACGAGCACGCGATCCGGATGGCCCGGCTGCACACGGGGCGGTCGAAGGTGCTTTCGGCCTACCGCAGCTACCACGGCGGCACGCAGCTGGCCGTCAACGTCACCGGTGACCCGCGCCGGTTCGCCAACGACTACTCCGCTGAGGGCATCGTTCACTTCATGCCCGCCTACCCGTATCGGTCGTACTTCAACTCGACGTCCGAGGCCGAGGAGACGCAGCGGGCGCTGGCCCACCTCGAAGACATGATCACCCTCGAGGGGCCCGGCAACATCGCCGCACTCATCCTCGAGACCGTGCCTGGCACCGCAGGGATCTACGCCCCACCGGCCGGTTACCTCGCCGGCGTGCGCGAGCTGACGGCGAAGTACGGGATCGTCTTCATCGCCGACGAGGTGATGGCCGGCTTCGGCCGCACCGGTCGCTGGTTCGCCCTCGACCGCTGGGGCGTCACCCCGGATCTCATCACCTTCGCCAAAGGAGTGAACTCCGGATATGTCCCGCTCGGCGGGGTCGCCATCTCGGACGCGATCTTCGAGACCTTTCGCGACCGGGCCTACCCGGGCGGACTGACCTATTCGGGACATCCGCTCGCCTGTGCGGCAGCGGTCGCGACGATCACCGCGATGGAGGACGAGGGAATGATCGCCAACGCCGACCGCCTCGGCGAGGACATCATCGGCCCGGGTCTGCGGGAGATCGCTGGGCGTCACCCCTCGGTCGGGGATGTGCGGGGGATGGGCTGCTTCTGGGCGATCGAGCTCGTGAAGGACCGGACGACGAAGGAGCCGCTGGCGGCCTACGGCGGCAGCTCGCCGGAGATGAACGAAGTCATCGCAGCTCTCAAGGCCGAAGGCGTGCTGCCGTTCGCGAACTTCAACCGAATCCATGTCGTGCCGCCGCTGAACACCCCGGATGAGGATGTCAGGTTCGGGCTCGCCGCCCTGGATCGGGCACTCGACGTCGCGGATCGGTACGTCACGGAGCAGATTCGTCACGCGTGACCGAGGCGTCGCCTCGGCGATGTGCTGCCGCGGATTCCGCGGGTGGGTCGGCCACGGTTTCCGCGGATGACAGCGGGAAGCGGGGAGCCGCCTCGGCGAGGGAATTGCGGTGTTCGGGCCCCGTTCGGAATGTGAGTGCTATTGCACTCACATTCCGGGCGGGGCCCGTTTGCGCACGTCAGAAGTGAACAAAAGGTGAATGAGGTGGAGTAGGGTCGAATTGCGGGTGAAGAGCAGTTGAATCTGTGGGTAGACTTCTGCGGGATAGTGATTGCTGGCCGTCAGCTGCATCATCCACGGTCCGAATAGTGTCTACACCCAAGGTCGATTAGTGGAAATCATCTTCGTCGTCGTGCTCGTCATCGCACTGGCACTGTTCTTCGACTTCACCAATGGCTTTCACGATACGGCCAATGCCATGGCCACCCCGATCGCGACCGGGGCCATCAAACCCAAGACTGCGGTCACGCTCGCTGCGATCCTCAACCTCGTCGGCGCCTTCCTCTCCACCGAGGTGGCCAAGACCATCTCCGGCGGCATCATCAAAGAAGGCGGCGGGGGAGTCCAGATCACTCCTGATTTCATCCTCGCCGGTCTCATCGGCGCCATCATCTGGAATATGGCGACATGGCGCTTCGGCCTTCCGTCCTCCTCGTCCCATGCACTCTTCGGCGGCCTCATCGGTGCGGCCATCGTCGGTGCCGGACTCAACTCCGTCGACTACGGCGTGTTCCTGTCGAAGGTCGTCATCCCGGCTCTGGCGGCTCCGCTCATCGCCGGCTTCAGCGCCTACCTGTGTACGAAGATCGCCTACGCGATCACCCGCCGCAACGAGGAAGGCAAGACCGCTCGCCGTGCACCGTTCAAGTACGGGCAGATCTTCTCGTCCTCGCTGGTGGCGCTCGCCCACGGCACGAACGACGCGCAGAAGACGATGGGCGTCATCACCCTCGTCCTCGTCTCCGCGAACCTGCAGGAGCACGGCACCGGTCCGCACATCTGGGTGATCACGGCGTGTGCTCTGGCGATCGCGTTGGGCACATACGTCGGCGGTTGGCGCATCATCGACACTCTCGGCACGAAGCTGACGACGGTCAAGGCCGCGCAGGGCCTGTCGGCCGAGACGTCGACGGCCGCGGCCATCCTCGCCTCCTCGCACCTCGGCTTCGCTCTGTCGACGACGCAGGTCGCCTCCGGCTCGGTGCTCGGTTCGGGACTGGGCCGCAAGGGCGCCGATGTCCAGTGGTCGACGGCCGGACGGATCGCCTCCGGTTGGCTGCTGACGATTCCGGCCGCCGCGATCGTCGGCGGGCTGGCCGCCGGCATCGCTCACCTGGGCACGATCGGCGTCGTCATCGACACGGTCATCGCCGTTATCGTAGTGCTCTGGATCTACCTCAGCTCCCGTCAGGTCGAGGAGACGGACATCTCGAACTTCGACACCGTGGGTGAGGCGGTCAACATCCGCGGCCGCAAGCGGAAGCTGCGCAAGGACCGCAACCGCAAACGCGCTCAGGAGAAGCGGGAGGCCCGGTACGAGGCCTGGGCAGAGAAGCAGGCGGCCAAAGAGAAGCGCCGGGCTCATCGTCACGCCAAGAAGAACGGGGCCGTTCCCGCCGAGGCGACGACAGGATCGTCGACCGGTTCGGCGTCCGGCTCGACCTCCGGACCGGCGTCCGGCGCCGATTCGGGGCGTGCCTCGAACACCGGAGCCGATGCGAGTCGGGCAGATGCGAGCGATCAGGGAGACGCGAAATGATCGAGTGGAGTTCCTTCGCCATCGTTGCGGCCGCGACATGGGTCTCGGCCATCATCGTCATCACGCTGTTCTCCGTTGCCGTGCGCATGCGCGCGACACATCTCGATCGGGTCGACGAGGGCCGCAGCAGCGCAGGGCTGCCGGTCGCCTACTGGACGGTCTTCGGAATCTGCGGAGCAGTCGTGCTGCTCGGCGTCTACCTCATCGTCCCGGCTCTCCACGGCGCCTGACGACTCGGGCGGCGATCGCCTGCCGTCGGCCACTGCCTGCCGTCGGCAGCACCTGCCGTCGGCAGCCGCTTTGGACGACCATCACTCACCGGTAGGGTCACGTCCACCCTTTGGCGCGCCATCCTTCACCCTTAGCTGCAGCGCATACAACTGCAACGGTGCACTGTGACGCTGCGACGACGTTTTGCTTCCACCGGTGCTCAGCGACAGCGGCGGTGAGGGATGCCCCGTGGTGAACAGGTACCTATGTTCGTGCCTTGGGAGTAACTGCGACAGTCGGCACCAAAGGTGAGGGGTGCAGGCCTCCCAACTGTCACGGAATACGACGATCCCCCAACCACCTCGGCGGCGGTTGGGGGATCGTCGGCGAACGGGCGGCTCAGTCCGTCGGCAGATCAGCCCAGCGAAGCAGCCAGACGGCTCAGGCAGCCTGCAAACCAGCCGAACGGCTCAGGCGAGGCCGAGGCGCTGGCGGAGGTTGTCGACCTCGGCGCGGAGCTCGGCCGGAACCGAATCGCCGAGTTCGGCGTACCATTCCTCGATGAGGCCGAGTTCGGTCTCCCACTCTTCGGGCTTGATGGCGAGAGCCTTGCGCAGCTGCTCGTCGGTGAAGTCGAGGCCCTCGGTGTCCAGGCCGCCTTCGACCGGGGTGAGGCCGAGCGGGGATTCCTGAGCATCGGCGGTGCCGGTGACGCGTTCGAAGACCCATTTGAGAACGCGCGAGTTCTCGGAGAATCCGGGCCACAGGAACGAGTTGTCGTCGTCGCGGCGGAACCAGTTGACGTAGAAGATCTTCGGCAGCTGGGCACCCTCGGTGTTGCCGATGTTGATCCAGTGCTGCAGGTAGTCACCGACGTTGTAGCCGATGAACGGGCGCATCGCCATCGGGTCGCGGCGGACGACGCCGACGGCACCGGTGGCGGCCGCGGTGGTCTCCGAGGAGAGCACCGAACCCATGAACACACCGTGGGTCCAGTCCTGGGTCTCGGTCACGAGCGGCATCGTGGTCTTGCGGCGACCGCCGAAGAGGATGGCCGAGATCGGCACACCGTTCGGGTTGGTCCACTCGGGAGCCAGGGTCGGAACGTTCGCGATCGGGGTGCAGAAACGCGAGTTCGGGTGAGCGGCGGGGGTATCCGACTCAGGCGTCCAGTCGTTGCCCCTCCAGTCGGTGAGGTGAGCAGGTGCCTCGTCGGTCTTGCCTTCCCACCACACGTCACCGTCGTCGGTCAGTGCGACGTTGGTGAAGATGTTGCCGCCTGCCTCGATGGCGCGCATCGCGGTCGGGTTCGTGGTGTAGCCGGTGCCCGGGGCGACACCGAAGAGCCCGAACTCGGGGTTGACGGCGTAGAGCTGGCCGTCCTCGCCGAAGCGCATCCATGCGATGTCGTCACCGAGGGTCTCGGCCTTCCACCCGGGGATGGTCGGTTCGATCATGGCGAGGTTGGTCTTGCCGCAGGCCGACGGGAACGCGGCGGCGACGTACTTGACGACGCCTTCGGGGTTCGTCAGCTTGAGGATGAGCATGTGCTCGGCCAGCCAGCCCTCGTCGCGGGCGATCGCCGAGGCGATGCGCAGCGCGTAGCACTTCTTGCCCAGCAGGGCGTTGCCGCCGTAGCCGGAACCGAAGGACCAGATGGCGCGATCTTCGGGGAAGTGGGTGATGTACTTGGTGGTGTTGCAGGGCCAGGCGACATCGTCCTGACCGGGCTCGAGCGGAGCACCGACGGAGTGGACGCACTCGACGAACTTCGCGTCCTGGGCGTCGATCGCATCGAGGGCGTATTTGCCCGAGCGAGCCATGACGAGCATGGAGAGGACGACGTAGGCCGAATCGGTGACCTCAATGCCGAACATCGGCTGGTCCGCCTCGGCGTGGCCCATGACGAAGGGGATGACGTACATGGTGCGTCCGCGCATCGCGCCTTCGAACAGCGGGTTGAGGGTTTCCTTCATCTCCGCGGGAGCGACCCAGTTGTTGAGCGGACCGGCGTCCTTCTCGTCTTCGGAGCAGATGTAGGTCCGGCCCTCGACGCGGGCGACGTCCTCGGGGTCGGAGGCCGCGTAGTAGGAGTCCTTGGTGCCGTTGACACGCTGAATGGTGCCGGCCTCGACGAGCTTCTCAGCAATCTCGTTCTTCTGTGCTTCGGAACCATCGATCCAGACGATGTCGTCCGGGGTGGTCAGGGCGGCGATCCGGCTGACGAACGAGAGCACCGACTTGTTCTCGGTCGGTGCGTTCTTCAGCTGGTCAGCGACGACATCATGGTCGAGGACAGTCATGAGTGGTCTCCTGGTGGGTCGTGTGTGGGGTTTCGTCTCCGGCGGCTGGCGTCCGTCGAGCGGTTGGTACATATCCACCGTAGGATGGGAGCGGAAGCGAAAAACGCGCGTTTCGGTCACTCGAAGATGTGCATTAGATCACAGCCAAAGGTCGATTGACGTGAAAGCAGCAATTCACTGACGTGTTGTTTCAATTGATTGATGTGTTCTTTCAGCGATGATCGACCGCTGAAATCTGCGATTTCATCCCCTCTCGCCGAGGCGGCTCTGGCCTTGAGTGCGAATGTGGCGAAGCGCACGTGGAGACGATTTGAGCTTCGGTGAGGCGGGTGTGTATAGTTGTTCGAGTTGCAGGGCGAGAGTCCGGGCGACATGCGCCACTAGCTCAACGGATAGAGCATCTGACTACGGATCAGAAGGTTGGGGGTTCGAATCCCTCGTGGCGCACAGAACGAGAGTCCCTCACCTGGCAGGATTGCTGGTGAGGGACTTTTTTGGGTTATGGGCCGAATGCGCGCATGCGCCCGGATGCACGGCGGCGACGGGTCCTTTCGAGCGCGCAGCCCTGTGCCGGCCGCTGCGGTGGTCGCAGAGAGTGATCGCGATACGATTGTCAGGACAAATAGCGTCGACGGCGGCGGGAACACGGCTGCTCATCGACGACGAATTCGAGCCGCGGAGGAGCGGAGATGGCATCCTGGGCGTCTTATCCCTATGACAACAGTGTGATTCTGGTGACCGGTGCCGGCTCGGGGATCGGCCGGGCGATCGCTCGGGCCTTCCTCGAACACGGGGCGAACGTGGCCGTCTGCGGCCGAACCGAAGAGTCGCTGCAGGAGACGTGTGCCGGTGCGCCAGAAGACAGGGTCCTGATCAGTCGCGCAGATATGAGCAGTCCGGCGGACATCGCTCGCACGGTCGGAGCCGTTCGTGAACGGTGGGGACGCATCGACGTGGTCATCGCCAATGCGGGAGTCTCGCTGCCAGGAACTATCGACGACCTCGACGAGGAGTCGTGGACGCGGATGCGTTCGATCAATCTCGACGGCCTCATCGCCCTTGCCCGGGAGGTTGTGCCGAGTCTGCGCGAGACGAAGGGCAGCTTCATCGCCATCTCTTCGGTCTCGGGAGTCGGAGGGGACTGGAACCAGGTCGGTTACAACGCGACCAAAGGTGCGGTGAATCTCCTTGTTCAGTCGATGGCGCTCGATCTGGGGCGGGATGGAGTCCGCGTCAATGCGATCGCGCCGGGCTTCATGCGGACCGCACAGACGCAATCGCGACTCGACGATCCGGTGTTCTGGGAAGCGCTGCGCAATCGCCTTGCGCTCGACCGGCCGGGTGAACCCGACGACGTCGCACGCGTCGCACTGTTCCTCGCCGGCGCCGATGCCGCTTACATCACCGGAACCGTGATTCCCGTCGACGGGGGTGTCACGGCATCATCCGGTACGCCGCGTCCGCCATACCAGATCAGCGAATACTGATCTTGTCGCGGACCGCCTCCGGGCGCCTCCGCTAGAGTGCGCGTATGGGCACAATGATCTGCGATGACGGAATCCGACTCGAATGGACGGAGACCGGTGATCCCTCCGGGCGGCCCGTCGTGCTGCTCGCCGGGTTCAGAGCCCCGGCGACGAGCTGGCGGTATCAGGTCGATGCGTTGGCCGAGACCGGCCACCCGAGCCGATTGGCGACCGGTCGTCGAAGGCACCGCTGTGCCCGTCCTGTTCGTCGCCGGCGCCGAGAGCGAATATTGGTCCGCTTCCCATGCGGCGGCGGCGTCGCTGGCTCCGATCGGCTCGTCGATCGTCATTCCCGATGACGGGCACGCCGCCAATATCGAGCAGCCGGAAGCGTTCAATTCGGCGCTGCTCGACTTCGCTCGCTCTCTGTGAGGTGACGCCGAACCTCGCCGAGGCGGTCGCCACATAGGGGAGGTCGCCAGCTCCTGGATCCCTGATATTGCGCAGCTCAGCCCTTGACGGCGAGCACCGGGACGGGGGAGTCGAGGAGCAGCCTCTGGCTGACCGATCCGATGAGCATCTTGCCGACCCGGGAGCGGCGGCGCATGCCGATGACGAGCCGGTCGACGTCCGGGCGCTCGTCGAGCTCGTCGAGGACTGCCTCGGCGGGATCCCGGTCGCCGCGCCCCTTGCGGGCGACGATGGTGTAGTCGACCCCGCTCTCATCGAGGGCAGTGGTGTCGAACGATGCGGCGATGCCGAGCGGAACGATGACAAGGTCGGTGTCGAAGAGCTCGGCTTCGGCGATGGCGGCGGTCAGCGCGGCTGCGCCTTCGATGCGGTCAGTGACGGCGACAAGGATCGACATGATGGACTCCTTCGGTGGAGATAGCTGACAGTGTGGTGGGTGCGGCCGAAGCGGTGAACGACCGGGCGAACAGTGCCGACGGACCGGATGCCGTCAATGGAGCGTTTGGTGCCGGGTGTGATGCTGTCATGTCACTCACCGTACTTCGAACGGAACTCCGCCTCGAGGTCCTCGAGGGTCTTGTTCCGGGTCTCGGGAACGAAGAAGTAGATGAACAGCAGCGCGAGCACACCGAGCCCTGCGAAGAGGAAGAACGTGTTCGCTATTCCGAGTCCGCTGACCACACTGGGGAAGAACTGGGCGACGCCGGCGTTGGCAAGCCACAGCGCGAAGACGCAGATGCCCATCGCGAAGGAGCGGATCTTCAGCGGGAAGATCTCGGCGAGCATGAGCCACACGAGCGGCCCCAGAGTCCCCTGCATGGAGAAGACGAAGAGGACGACGAAGACGAGGATCGCGTAGGCCTTGAAGGTCCCGTCCGGCAGGAATACGGCAGACAGGCCGATGAGCAGGTGGAACGTGCTGGTGAGCGTGAATCCGCCGAGGAGCATGAACCGTCGAGGCAGTTTGTTGATGAGCAGAATGCCGACGGTGACGCCGAGGACGGAGAAGAGGCCATTGAACGTGTTCGCGATGATCGCGGCATCAGCGGAGAAGCCGGCATCGGTGAGCAGCTGGGTGCCGTAGTACATCACCGAGTTGATGCCGGTCAGCTGCTGGGCGATGCCGAGCCCTACTCCGATGATCACCAGCCGGAGCACCCACTTCGATGCGAGATCCGACAGACCGCCGGTCTTGGACTCCTCTTCCTGCTCGGCGAGGATCTCGACCTCCTTCATCTCGGCTTCGGCGCGTTCGTCGGAACGAACCTGCTTGAGGACGTCGAGTGCCTGATCCTCGCGGTTCTTTGCGATCAGCCAGCGCGGGCTCTCGGGCAGGAAGATCATCCCCACGAGCAGCGCGATGGCCGGAAGCACCGCAACGGCGAGCATATAGCGCCAGACCCCGTCATGCTCGCCCCAGACGTTGAAGATGACCGCGTTGATGACGAAGGCGGCGAACTGACCGACGACGATCATCACCTCATTGCGGGTCACCAGCGAACCGCGTTTCTCGAACGGTGCGAGTTCGGCCAGATAGACGGGCACCGTCGTCGAGGCCGCGCCGACCGCCAAGCCCAGGAAGAAGCGGGCACCGGCGAGGAACTGCCAGTTCGGTGCAAGAGAACACGCGAGAGTCCCGACGATGAAGAACGTCGCCAGGAGGATGATGTTCGATCGCCTGCCGAAGGCGTCGGAGAGGCGCCCGCCGATCACCGCGCCGAAGGCGGCGCCGATGGTGAGGAAGCTGACGACCAGACCCTCGGTGTGCGGCGTCAGGCCGAAGTCGTGCGTCAGCGGTTCGAGGGCACCGTTGACGACCCCTGTGTCGTAGCCGAACAGCAGACCGCCGAAAGTGGCGACGACGGCGATGATGCCCAGGCGTGAGGTGTGCGGACCTTTGGTATCCGGCGGAAGATCCACCAGCGATTTCACTTGACCGCTCATGGCGTTCACTCTCCTTTGAATGATTCTCGATCGGTTCGCTGCTCCTGCACGATATGCGCGCAATGGAGGCGTGACCGGGGTGCCCTACCACCTGTCGGTGGTGGGGTTGAGGATGGCTATTCAGTATTGGTGCAGGTGGTGCGCTTACGTGGTGTGTTCAGCGGATTCGCGTCGGCCCGGATGCGCCGGCCGGCGCGGCGCCGCGTGGTGCGTTCAGCCGGCAGCACCTCCCTGTTCGCTGATGAGGTCGTCGATCCGCATCTTCTGGAAGCGACTGACGGCGTCGTTGTTCTCGTTCTCGCCGAAGACGTTGGAAACGATGAGCCCGTCGTCACGGCCGAGGAAGCCGGTCCGGTCCAGAGTCCGGAAGAGCGCGTCGAAGTCGACGTCGCCGTCTCCGATCTTGAGGTGCTGATGCACCCGCGCCGAGGTGGTCGGCGGGTTCGCGATGTACCGCAGTCCGTGCGAGGCCCGATGATCGAAGGCGTCGGAGAGGTAGACCGCGCGGAGGCGGTCTCCGAGCTCGTCGGCCAGCGTCTCGAGGCAGTCGCCGTAGTGGAAGGTATGCGGTGCGACGTAGACGAAGCCGATGGCGTCGGAGTCGAGTCCGCGCAGGACCCTCCACGCCTCATGCCCGTCCTCGACGAAGTCATCGGGGTGGGGGTCGAAGTTGAGTTTCATCCCCTCCTTCTCGACGATCGGAAGCAGCTCGTCCATCGACCGGTAGAACGACTCCTCCGAATCCTCGAACGATTCGGGGCGTCCGCTGAACTCGGTGTTGATGGTGCTCACACCGAGGTCGACGGCGATCTCGATGACGCGGCGGAAGTTCTTCACCGCGGCGACCCGCTTGGCCTCATCCGGCCAGGCGATCCGCTGCACCGGCAGCAGGGCAGGGATCGTGATGCCGGCGGCTTCGACGGCCTGCTTGAGGCGCCGAATGAGGTCGCGGTCCATCTTCGGGTAGCGGAAGTGGGTGGCGAAGTCCGGGTGCGGAGTCAGCTGCAGGTGGTCGAACCCGAGGTCCGCGGTCGCAGCAGGGAAGTCGAGCAGCCGGCGCGTGTGATGCAGCGGGGTGGGATCGTAGGCGATCTTCATGATTTCTCCAGATGATCCGGTGAGATGGGCGGTCGGTCAGCGGTAGAACGCCGGGGTGTCGGGAATGTCGAGGGTCCGCGGCTTGCCGTCGAGCAGCGAGGCGACGCCCTCCTGGCATGCCACGGCCACCTTGTATCCGTCCCACGCGGACGGTCCGGCGATGGTGCCGGCTCGGGCGGCGTCGACCCAGTCCTGCACCTGATTGTCGTAGGCGGCAGCGAAGCGCGTGGTGAAGTCGGCGTGTTCGGCCACACCGGAACGTCCCTGATGCCACAGCTGCAGGCCGTGCGCCTCACCGATCCTGGCGATTCCGGAGTCGAAGACCGCTTCGGTGGTGACTTGGTAGCCGAACTGGATGCTCACGTTCATCTCGAGGTCGACCAGCACCCCGTTCTCGAGCTCCATGAGCACGAGGATCGGCTCCTTGAGCCGCTCCGGGGTGAGCCGATTGCGGCGGGCGTGCTTGACCTCGAGCGAGACGATGGGGGATCCGGCCAGCCAGGGAACGACATCGAATTCGTGGACCACGGAGTCGTTGATGAGCATCTCCTGCACGTAGCTCTCCGGCACCGAGGGGTTGCGGTGGGCGCAGCGGAGCATGAGCAGCTCGCCGGCGTCCTCGGTCGTGACGAGTTCTCGCAGCTGCCGGTATTCGGGGTCGAAACGACGCATGAAACCGACCTGGATGAGCTGTCTGCCGGTGGCCTGCTCGGCCTCGAGCACCCGCCAGGAGGATTCGGGATCCGGGGTGAGTGGCTTCTCGCAGAGGATCGGCACGCCCGCCTCCAAGCTCGGCAGGAGCACCGCTTCGTGGAGGAAGCCGGGAGTGGCGATGAGCACGCCGTCGACAGCGCCGGCCTCGAGAGCGTCCTCGATTCGTGTGTAGCTAACCGCTCCGGGAGCGTTCTCCAGCGCCGAAGTGCGTCTGGCCTCGTCGGGGTCGACGATCGCCGAGACGCGGGCGCCGCTGATCGTCGAGGTGATGCGCTTGACGTGGTCGGCGCCCATCATTCCGGCGCCGACGACGCCGACCCTGAAGTCCTGCGGATGGTTGAGCTCGGTCATTGTCACTCCTGTGTGTCTGTAGTCGTTGTGTCAGCGGTCGACGACGGCTGCCGCGGTCGAGCCGAGGATGGTCGCCAAGGTGCGCTGGGCGATCGGGAAGGGCGCGTCGACGCTGCAGCCGAACATGTCCTGTTCGACGATCGCGAAGGTGGTCTCGTCGAGTGCTGCGACGGCTTCGATGATCGGGTCGAGGGGCGGGATGCCTTGGTCGGGTTCGACCATGATCCCGTCTGCCACGGCATCGCCGAACGGGGTGTCGGACTTGAGGACGTCGAAGATCTTCACCGGGTCGACCTGCTTGAGGTGGAGGTAGCCGATCCGGTCGGGGTGATCGGCGATGAGCCTCAGATTGTCTCCGCCGTAGTAGGAGAAGTGTCCGGTGTCGAGGCAGAGGTTCGTGTAGCGCTCATCGGTGAGTTCGAGGAATCGTTCGACCTCCGAATGCGTTCCGACATGGGAGTCTGCGTGGGAGTGGAACTGCTGGTGGAGACCGTACTCTTCGTAGAGCGCCTTGCCGAGGGCATCATGTCCGGCGGCCATACGGGACCACTGTTCGTCATCGAGAGTGCGGGGCTCACGCGCCTGACCGGTCGTATCCGAACGCCACAGATCAGGAATGACGACGATGTGCTCGCCTCCGAGATCGGCGGTCAGTGCCGCGACTGCCTCGGCCTGCTTCCACGCCCGGTCGAACTGGTCATCGGTTCTGTGGAATCCCGTGAACACCGTGCCGGCGGAGAGCTTGAGACCGCGGTTGCCGAGCTCCTCACGCAGCTGGTTCGGATCTGTGGGCAGGTAGCCGTACGGTCCGAGTTCGATCCAGGTGTATCCGGCGTCGACCACCTCGTCGAGGAAGCGCTGCCAGGGCACCTGGCCGGGGTGGTCGGGCAGCCAGACGCCCCAGGAATCGGGCGCGGTGCCGATACGGAGTGACTGCGTTGTCATGGGTGTAATCCTCAGGGTAGTTCGTCTGTCGTGGATGTCGTCTGCGGCTGCTCGGGGTCGACGACGCGTCGGGTCCGAGGCAGACGCGCAGTTCAGAGCAGCGGCCGCTGGGTGCTGCGTTCCTCCTCGTAAGCGGCGCGGGCGTCCCGTGTGTCGGCCATCGTCGAGGAGGCGGCGACGGGCACGTCCCACCAGCCTTCGCCGTCGGGGGCGTAGACCAGGGGATCGGAATTGATGTGGATGAGCGTCGAGGTATCGGCGGCACGGGCCGCTTCGACCGCCTCGGCGAGGCGGGTGCTCGCGGACGGTCCGGGGTCGATCTCGACGACGTCGATGCCGTAGGAGCGGGCGTTCGCGGCGAGGTCGACCGGCAGGATCTCGTCGGTGCGGAACTCGGGCGAATCGGCGTCGTGCTTGCGGTACCAGGTGCCGAAGCGCGGGGCGCCGACGGTCTCGGACAGGTGTCCGATCGAGGCGTACCCGTGGTTCTGGACGAGGACGACGATGAGTTTGAGGCCCTCGGCCACCGCGGTGACGAGCTCCGTGTGGAGCATGAGGTAGGAGCCGTCACCGACCATGACGACGACGTCCCGATCATCGCTCGCGGCGTCGATGGCCCTCCGCACACCCAGTCCTCCGGCGATCTCATAGCCCATGCATGAGAACGCGTATTCGACGTGGTAGCCGAGCGCATCGCGGGTCCGCCAGAGCTTCTGCAGGTCACCGGGCAGTGAGCCGGCGGCTTGGACGACGACGTCGCGGGCGCCCGTGGCGCGGTTGACGGCGCCGATGATCTCGGGCTGGCCCGGCAGATCGGCGTCAGTGGGTGCGGTGGAGGCGTCGACCTCGGCGACCCAGTTCGCCTTCTCCGTCCTAACGCTCCGTGCGTGTTCGGGTCCGACCCGGAAGTCGCCGAGGCGCTCGTGCAGTCCCAGCAGACCGGCCCGGGCATCGGCGACGAGCGGGTGCCGGCTGCCGTGCTTGTACGCGTCGAAGCCCGTGACGTTGAGATTGACGAAGCTGACGTCCGGATTGGTGAAGGCCGTGCGGCTCGAGGTCGTGAAGTCGCTGTAGCGGGTGCCGATTCCGATGATGACATCCGCCGAGGCGGCGATGCGGTTGGCCGCGGCCGATCCCGTGGCGCCGACCCCGCCGAGGTTGAGCGGATGATCGTGATCGAGCACTCCGCCGCCTGCCTGAGTGGTGGCCACGGGAATGCCGGTCGCCTCCGCGAAGGCGCGCAGTTCGTTCTCGGCGTCGGAGTAGAGGACCCCGCCGCCGGCGATGATGAGCGGTTCTTCCGCGTTCCGGATCGCCTCGACTGCACGGTCGAGTGGGCCGGGTTCGGGCAGCGGTCGGCGAATGTGCCAGTCGCGTTCGGTGAGGAACTCGTCGGGGACCTCGATGAGCTCGGCCTGGACATCCTCGGGCAGGGCGATGGTCACGGCACCGGTCTCGGCAGGGTCGGTGAGCACGCGCATTGCGGCCAGGGCGCAGGAGAAGAGCTGCTCGGGACGATCGACCCGGTCGAAGAATCGGGAGAGCGGGCGGAACGCATCCGTGACCTGCAGCGACGTGTCGTGAGGGTGCTCAAGCTGTTGGAGGACGGGATCGGCGACGCGGGTGGCGAAGGTGTCCGAGGGCAGCAGGAGAACCGGCATCCGGTTCGCTGTGGCCAAGGCCGCGCCGGTGAGCATGTTCGCGGCACCGGGACCCACCGAGGCGGCCGCCGCGAAGGTCGAACGGCGGCGGTTCATCCGGGCGTAGCCGACGGCCTGGTGGACCATGGCCTGTTCGTTGCGGCCCTGGTGATAGGGCATGGCGGCAGGGTCCTCATGGCCGAGTTGGCGCAGGGCCTGGCCGATGCCCGCGACATTGCCGTGACCGAAGATGCCGAACGTGCCGGCGATCGTCCGCTGCCGGATATCACCGTCGACGGTGTACTGGCGCGACAGGAAGGTCATGAGAGCCTGCGCGACGGTCATCGTGGTCATGTCACTTCTCCTTCGAAGTTTCGGAATTCGCGGCCGATCCGGCGGAATCGCCGGTGTAGGGCAGGCGGGAGTCGAACTCGAGGTCTTCCCACTCATCGCGGACCCACCCGTGGGCGGGATCGTCGCTGATGAGCCACACGCGTTCCGCGTCGGGCCCGGCCATGACGTTGAGGTAGTAGTTGTCGTAGCCCGGCGCGGCGGCGAGCGGCCCGTGGTAGCCGTAGGGCACGAGCGCAATGTCGCCGCTGCGCACCGTCGCCGAGGTGGTGATCTCCCCCGCACCCGACGAATAGGTCGAGAACAGCGAGAACGGATCGGCCGCCTCGGGGGCGTTCGATCCGCGAGAGACCGCAGTCTCGAAGTAGTAGATCTCCTCGAGTCGGGATTCGGAGCCGGGAATCGCCTCGTCGTGCTTGTGCGGAGGATAGGACGACCAGTTGCCGCCGGGAGTGATGACCTCGCAGGCGATGATCTTCACGCAGTCGAGTCCGGCCGGGGTGGCGAAGTTGTGGACCTGACGACTCGAGATGCCCGATCCGCGCAGTTCGACGGGGACCTCGGCGGCGGGCAGGAACTGTACAGGACGAGCCTCGGTGGTGGGCGCCTCGGCGATGGCGATCCGACCGGCGGCGGAGCTCACGCTCGCGTGTGCCCCGGTGGGCAGGTAGAGGCAGTCGGCGGGACCGTGGAAGACCGAGGCCCGACCGGTCAGCGACTGGCCGCCGGTGGTGCCGTCGGACAGGGTGTAGTCGACGGTGAAGGACTCACCGGCAAGGGGGACGAAGACCCGTTCGACCGCGGCGGCCGGCAGGTCGATGGAGGTGGGGTTGGCGTCGCCCAAGGTCACGGATCGGAATCCGGTGTGCGCCCAGCCGTCGATGGCGGCGTCGACGACGGAGTCGAAGCCCTCGTGTGCGAGGCTTCCCGCAGGGTGGAACCATTCGTTGATCATGTTTCAGATCTTCTCCTGTCCGTGCACGAGCGCGGCGGCGCGGTCGACGGCCGAGACGACGTCGCCGTCGGCGGGGTAGATGATGGAGCGGCCGATGACGAGCCCGCGGACTCCGGGCAGCGCGAGCGCGTCCGCCCAGCTGCGGAAGGTCGCCTCTGGGTCGTTCGAGCGTTCGCCGCCGAGAAGGAGGGTGGGCAGCGTTGTCGCGGCCATGACCCGTTCCATGTCGTCGACGACGGGGATCTTCAGCCACGTGTGCGTCGACGTCGCACCGAGGCCCTGGGCGATGCCGATCGAGTTGATGACGGCTTCGGGGGTCAGCTGGTTGCGGACCCTGCCGTCGACCCACTCGTTCATGAACGGTTCGAGCATGACCGGCAGGTTCGCCTCGGCGCAGGCATCGACGGCGCGGGCATTGGCTTCGAGCGCCGAGGCGGTCGCCGGGTCGCCGAGGTTGATCCGCAGCAGCGTCTTCGCCAGGTCGATTCCGTCGCGGGCCATTTGGTCGACGGTGTGGCCGGTGAAGCGGTCGTCGATCTCGAAGCTCGATCCGGCGAGTCCGCCGCGGTTCATCGAGCCGACGGCGAGCTTGCCCTCGAGGTGGCCGAGGAAGGCGAGGTCGTCGAGGATCTCGGCAGTGGCGAGGACCCCATCGACGCCGGGGCGGGACAGGGCTGTGGCCAGTCGCGTGACGAGGTCGGCGCGGTCGGCCATGGCCAGGGCGTCGTCGCCGACCTTCATCGCCCCGCGGGCCGGGTGGTCGGCGGCGACGATGAAGAGGCGGGAATCCTCGCCCGCGATGCTTCGGCGGGAGCGGGACTGCCATGCGCGGGTGATCGCACCGGGATCGGCGAAGCGAGCTTCGCGCAGTTCTGCGATGGCATCGGCGGCGATGATCGGTGAAGTGGTCACTGTTGGGCTCCCTTCGCGCCGGCCGCGACGGCGGGGGAGGTGGGCTCGCCGATGACAGAGGTGATCTCCTCGGTGGTCGGCATGGCCGTCGAACATTCGCGGCGGGTGGCTACGATGGCGCCTGCGACATTCGCGAAGCGCAACAGGTATTCGAGGTCCCAGCCGGCCAGCAGGCCCCGGCACAGGGCTCCGCCGAATCCGTCTCCGGCGCCGAGACCGTTGATGACGTCGACGGGGTAGGGCGGGACTTCGACCCGTTCATCGGCGGTCTTCGCGAGCACGCCCTTCGGGCCCTGCTTGACGATCGCGAGTTCGACTCCGCGATCGAGCAGGGCATCGGCGGCGCGTTCGGGCTCGGTCTCTCCGACGGCGATCTCGCACTCCTCGCGATTGCCCACGGCCACGGTGACGTGCTCGAGGGCACGGGCCACCTCGGTGTGGGCGATCTCCGGGGACTCCCAGAACATCGGACGGTAGTCGAGGTCGAGGACGGTGTGCCCGGCGCGCTTCCGCGCCGCCCACGCGGCATGGTGGGTGTCGCGGCTGGGTTCGACGCTCAGCCCGGTGACGGTGGCCCAGAAGATCTTCGCCGAGGAGGTCTGCTCGCGGTCGAGGTCCGCCTCGGTGAGGTCGAGGTCCGGGGCTTTCGGGTCGCGGTAGAAGTAGAGCGGGAAATCATCGGGTGGGAAGATCTCGCAGAAGGTCACTGGGGTGTTGAAGTTCGGGTTCGTGGTCACCCAGCGGTTGTCGACGCCGAGGCGGGCGACCTCACCGCGCAGGTACCGACCGAAGGGATCGTCGCCGGTGGCGGTGATGACGGCCGAGTCGACCCCATGCCTGGCAGCAGCGACCGCGACGTTTGTGGCCGATCCGCCGAGGTACTTGCCGAAGGTCTCGACCTCTTCGAGGCCGACTGCGTCCTGGAGGGGGTAGATGTCGACGCCGATGCGGCCGATCGTGATGAGGTCGAACGGTTCGGTGCGAGGAGCCGGAGTCGGCGAGGAGGTCATGGTGGGCCATCCTTCTCTACGGCGGCGATGCCGTTGCGGGTATTTGTTAGGACAAAGTATTTGTCATGACAATAGCACTGATCGTGTGCCCCGTCACCCCCTGTGGAGAAAAACTCGGGAGATGATGCCGTCGGCGGGCGAGCGGACGGTGCGGTCGATCGCGGTGTGGGCGGGACCTGGGCAGCTATGGCACTGAAAGCGCAGTGAGTGTGGACCTGGTGGCGAAAGGAACAGCAGGCACCGAAGGTCGTCTGCGGCCGGAGCGCGTGGGCTCCGGGAGGCAGTCGAGCTCAGCGAGAGACGAGGGTCGTCTCGAAGGAGTAGAGGTCGGGCCGGTAGCAATGGTCGCCCCACTCGATGATGCCGCCGGAATGGTCGAGCGCGGTGCGATTCATCGTCAGCAGCGGTGAGCCCGGATCGATCTCGAGCAGATCGGCCTCCGTCGAGTCGGCGGCCTTCGCCCCGATCCGCTGCTGCGCGATCGAGAAGACGACCCCGCGTGACCGCAGGGTCTCGTACAGTCCGGTGCTCACGAGCTCGTCGGCGGTGATGTCGGTGAAGGGAGCGGGCAGCACATTGTGCAGCACCGCCAGGGGCGTCGTCCCGACGAGCCGCAGTCGTCTCAGGTGGAGGCTGGGGGCGCCGACGGGAACTCCCAGCCGTTCGGCCGTTTCCGGATCGGCGGCCTCGACGCGGTGGGACAGGACGACGGTCGAGGGCGGGTTTCCGGACTTCTCGAGGTCCTCATAGAGGCTGGTGAGGTCGACCGGTCGGGCGACCGGTCGTTGGATGACCTGGGTGCCGATCCCGCGGCGACGCACGAGCAGGCCTTTGTCGACGAGGTCCTGAATGGCCTGTCGGATGGTCGGCCGCGACAGGCCGATCCGCTTGGCCATGGCGACCTCGTTCTCGAGGCGGGTTCCGGCCACAAGTGACCCGGTCGCGATGGCGGCCTCGAGCTTCCGGGCGATCTGGACATAGAGAGGCACGGCTCCGGGGGAGCGGTCGAGGGGACCGAAGAACTCTGCGGGGAGTTCGGTCTCGGGTTCGCGTGCCATGGGCTCCTGCCTCGTCGGGGATCTGTGGTTCGAGCTTACTCGGCCGAGCGGCGCCCGGGGGCGGTGACCCGCGCAGGTCACCGCCCCGGAACTGTCCGTGACACGCAGGCCGTGCGGTCGCACTGCCGCGGCCGGGCGCGGTAGTGCGCGGACTGCGCTGCCTGCGCTGCCTGCGCGGCCGTGTCGGTCAGCCCGCGGACGGCACGGTGCGTGCGGCCGTGAGCAGCACCTCGGCGGCGGTTTCGAGTCCTTCGATCCGGCCGAGCGCTTCGTCCTCGTGCTCGATGTGCACGGCCATGTTCGGATCGACGCGGGCCAGGGCGGCGACGAACCGATTCCAGAAGTCCTGGTCATGGCCTTTGCCGAGTGCCACGAAGTCCCAGGCCGAGCCTTTCGGCCAGGCGCTGATCGCCGCTCCGCCGCGGATGTTCGTGATCCGGTCCCCGGTGAAGCGGGTGTGGCGGTCGTCGAGGACGCCGTGGATCGTTGCCGCCTCGTTGATGCGCACGTCCTTGGCTGCCGCGTGGACGACGAGCTCGCCGAGGTGGTCGACGGCTGCGACGGGATCGATGCCCTGCCAGAACAGGTGGGAGGGGTCCATCTCCGCACCGACATTCGTCGCGCCGATCGTCTCGACGAGTCGTTCGAGGGTGGCTGGATTGAACACGAGGTTGTGCGGGTGCATCTCGATGGCGATCTGCACGCCGTTGTCCGCGGCGAGGCGATCGAGCTCGCGCCAGACCGGGGTCGCGGTCTCCCACTGGGCGTCGCGGACGTCGAGGTACGACGACTCCCACGGGTTGACGATCCAGGTCGGCACGGCGGCGGAGGAATCGGCGCCGGGCAGACCCGACATCGTCACCACGCGGGTCTGGCCGAGGCGGTTGGCGACCTTGATGGCCCGCTCGATATCGGAAAGCGTCGGGGGACCGATCTCCGGATTCGGGTGGAGAGGGTTGCCGTTGGCATTGAGTCCTGCCAGCTCGACCCCCGCCTCGGCGAAGGTGCCGAGGTACTCGTCTCGGGCATCGTCCGAGGTGAGGATGTCATTGATCGTGGGCATGTGGATGGGCGGGAGGAATCCGCCGACGTTGATCTCGGCCGCATCGAGACCGAGATCTCTGATGACCTTGAGGGCTTCGGGCAGCGGGCGGTCGTGGAGGATCGCCGTGTAGACGCCGTATTTCATGCTGTGACTTCCTTCGTGGTTCCGTTGTCGTTGGCTGAGGCGATGACCGCGTCGCGGATCTGGAGTGCGTGCAGGCCGTCGGAGAAATGCGCACAGCGTGGCAGCGATTCGGCTTCGGGGCGGCCGGCGACCTCGTCGAGGAAGGCGCGGGCCTGGAAGGTGAAGCCGTCGTTCTGACCGACTCCGACGCCCGGGGCGGCCATGGGCAGACCGGTGGCGATGTAGGGGTGTTCGGGGCCGAGCTGGATCGTTGTCAGCCCGGTCGCTGCGGCACCATCGATGCTCTGATTGAGCACGATCTGACCGGGGAAGCGGAAGTCGAAGCTGGCCGAGCCGCCTTTGCAGAAGACCTCGACGCCGAGGCTGTTGGGGTGACCGGCGGCGATGCGCGAGACCTGGAGGATGCCGGATCCGGTCGGGAATTCGACTCCGAAGCCGGCGTAGTCGTCGTTGCCGACGGGTTCGTATTCGTCGCTGACCTCGACGTGGTCGTGGCCGACGACGTGGCCGAGCGGCAGCGGGCGGGAGGTGATCGCTGTGTGGAAGCGTCCGCCGGAGACCGAATGGATGGGGCCGGCGAGGAATTCGACGGTGTCGGTGAGGTGGCTGCCGACATCGGCCAGTGCGCCGGTGCCGAGTGCTCCTTTGTAGCGCCAGCTCATCGGAGCGGTGGGGGAGCACGCGTAGTCCGCCCAGTACCACGCGTTGATGTGGCTGACGGGTCCGAGCGTCCCGTCGTCGATGAGGTCGCGGATCGCGGCCAGCCCGGGAGCACGCCGGAAGGTGAAGCCGAGTCGGGCGATCGAGTCGGCGTTCTCGGCGGCTGCGACCATGGCGCGGGCGTCATCGACGGTGTCGGTCAGAGGCTTTTCGCAGAGGACGTGCTTGCCGGCGGCGAGGAGCGCTTCGACGATCTCCTTGTGGAAGGAGTTCGCGACGACGACGCTGACGATGTCGATGTCGTCGGCGTCGACGATGTCGTGCCAATCCGTGTCATGGCGAGAGTAGCCGTACCGGGCGGCGGTCGCGGCGGCGAGATCGCCGGCGATGTCACAGACGGAGACGAGTTCGATCTCCGGCAGCTCGCCTGTGCCTGCTGTGGGGGCAGCGCGCCAGGCCGACGCGTGGGCGCGGCCGGCCATTCCGGCTCCGATGACAGCGATTCCGAGGCGCTGCGGCATGATGATTCTCCTTCGAATGCAGGGTTGGGGCCATCCACCACGCTACAGGCAAATTTGTCAGGTCAAAAGATGTAATTCAGATTAATTTGTTAGGACATGGCAATCATGTCGGGTGGTGGCGATGGTCATCGGGTTGCGAGCACGGCCTCGCGCTGTTCGGGCGAGAGTCGTTTGACGGCTTCGCGGATCGTCACCCCGGAGGCACGGTGGGCGCGCGGGAGGATCCAGTCGAAGACAAGGTCGGGGCGTGTGCGTGCGGTGTCGCGCAGAACCCAGCCGATGGCCTTGCGGATGAAGAACTCCTTCTCCTCGAGCATCGCCTCGGCGAAACGGGAGAACCGGTCGAAGTCGCCGCGGCCCTGTCGCAGCGGAACCAGGTGCGCCAGCAGGGCCGAGCGGCGGATCCAAAAGTCCTCATCGCTCGCCCAGCGCTCGAGAATGGGGTCGAAAGCAGCATCCCGCTCGCTCAACGGCCCGACGAGATCCCCGGCCAGGGGGTCGACAAGGGCCCACGTCTTCGCTTCGCGCAGCAGGTCTTCAATGAAGTCCGCATCCCCGGCGCCGAGGCGGTCCTGCGACTGGATGAGCACCATCGTGGCCGCGGCGCGACGCTCGTGGACAGGTGGGTGGTTCCCGGTTGACCCGCCGTCCGTCAGTTCGGTGCTGCCGGCTGAGTCATCTGACGACGTCGGCGCGGCCCAGAGGAGCCGGGCAAGCTCGATGACCTCGTCGTGGTCCAGCGCCGTCCCGCGCAGTGACGTCCGCACGATGGCTCGGGTGTCCGGGACGCTCACTCCGTAATGGAGGAGTTCGCTCTTGAGGTAGGCCTTTTCCTTCTGGGCGCGTTCGCTGCCGCCTCGGGCGCGCAGTTCTCGGTCGACCGCCTCGGCGAGAGTCTGGAAGTTGTGCCGGGAATCGGAGGTCATGGAACGAATCATTCCACGGTCGCACCGCACCGCACCGCATCGTGCGGGCGCGGACGCGGGCACTGCAGCTCGCGGTGAATGCGAAACGGCCGGCAGGCGGACTCCGTCGATCGCGATGATCGTGGAGCCGTCTGCCGGCCGTTCTCTGTTCTCAACCGGAGGCCGCGAGTCTCATGCTGCGCAGTGTCTCCGGAAGTCTTTCACCATCCGGTGCGGACGGGGCTCAGCCCGACCGGCACCGGCGTCGGGCGCGGGCCTCAGTCCGTTCCCGCGTCGAAGGCGGCGGACAGGCCTGCGCGGTCGCTGGCCTCGTCGACGTCGACGGTGGAGTTCGCGATCTCGTCGGCGCCACCGGCCTCCAGCGAACCCACGAGCTCCGAGGTCGGACCGGACACGATGCCCATGGCCGCGTACTGCTCGAGGCGGGCGCGCGAATCGGCGATGTCGAGGTTGCGCATGGTCATCTGGCCGATGCGGTCCTCGGGGCCGAAGGCGGCGTCGCCCACGCGCTCCATCGACAGCTTCTCCGGGTGGTAGGACAGGTTCGGGCCTTCGGTGTTGACGATCGTGTAGTCGTCACCGCGGCGCAGGCGCAGGGTGACCTCGCCGGTGATCGCCGAGGCGACCCACCGCTGCATGGACTCACGCAGCATGAGCGACTGCGGGTCGAGCCAGCGGCCCTCGTACATCCGGCGACCGAGGCGGCGGCCCTCTTCGTGGTAGAGGGCGATGGTGTCCTCGTTGTGGATGGCGTTGAGCAGACGTTCGTACGTCACGTGCAGCAGGGCCATGCCGGGGGCCTCGTAGATGCCGCGGGACTTCGCCTCGATGATCCGGTTCTCGATCTGGTCGGACACGCCGAGTCCGTGGCGGCCGCCGATCTCGTTGGCCTTGAAGACCAGGGCAACGGGGTCGTCGAAGACTTCGCCGTTGATGGCGACGGGGCGGCCGGCCTCGAAGCGAACGGAGACCTCTTCCGATTTGACCTCGACGTCATCGCGCCAGGCGGCGACGCCCATGATCGGCTCGACGATGTCGAGTCCGGCGTCGAGGAACTCCAGGGTCTTCGCCTCGTGTGTGGCGCCCCAGATGTTCGCATCCGTCGAGTAGGCCTTCTCGGCCGAATCCCGGTAGGGGTAGCCGTGCTCGACGAGCCATTCGCTCATCTCCTGCCGGCCGCCGAGCTCGTCGACGAACTCCGAGTCGAGCCAGGGCTTGTAGATGCGCAGCTTCGGGTTGGCCATGAGGCCGTACCGGTAGAACCGCTCGATGTCGTTGCCCTTGTAGGTCGAGCCGTCGCCCCAGATGTCGACGCCGTCTTCCTTCATGGCGCGCACCAGCATGGTTCCGGTGACGGCGCGGCCCAGCGGGGTGGTGTTGAAGTAGGTCTTGCCGCCGGAGCGGACGTTGAACGCACCGCACTGGAGGGCGACGAAGCCCTCTTCGACGAGCAGACGCTTGGCGTCGACGAAGCGAGCGATTTCGGCGCCGTATTCCTTGGCGCGCTCGGTCACCGACTCCAGGTCGGGCTCATCGTACTGGCCGATGTCGGCCGTGTACGTGCACGGGATGGCGCCCTTGTGGCGCATCCACGCGACCGCGCAGGAGGTGTCCAGTCCGCCGGAGAAGGCGATTCCAACGTGCTCACCGACTGGGAGCGAAGACAGTACTTTCGACATGGCACCAGCGTAACGGCATTCCCCGCCGAATGTCGAATGGTTATGCATTGGAATGTATTTTTATGTGCTCAGGGTGGGTGAGGCGATGGAATCTCGCCGAGGCGGCCCCGCCGATTGCTATCGTGAACAGGTGACGAATCCTCCCGCACCTCAGTTCACTGTCCGCGCCGAGACATCCGGTGACATCGACACGATCCACGCGCTGACCGCGGCCGCTTTCGGCCAGGTTGACGAGGCGGAGCTCGTCGACGCCCTCCGCGGATCTGGCAATGGGGTCGAGGGCTTGTCGTTCGTCGGCGTTCTCGATGGTGAGGTCATCGCCCACGCCATGCTCTCCCGGTGTTTTGTCGGCGAGGCTCCCGGGGTCTGCCTTGCGCCCTGTTCTGTGTGGCCCGAGCATCAGCGTACCGGTGTCGGCACCGCCGTCATCGAGGCGCTGCTGGCCGAGGCTGCCCGCCGCGGGGAGGCATTCGCCGTGGTCCTCGGCCACGCCGAGTACTACCCGCGCTTCGGGTTCACACCGGCCTCGGGCTTCGGCATCACCCTGCACGTCGACGTTCCCGACGAGGCGCTCATGGCGATGTCGTTGGCTGGCGAGGTGCCCGCGGGTGCCCTGGCCTTCGCGCCAGAGTTCGGCGTCTGATCCGGGGCCGCCGCGCCTCACCCCGTTCGCCGGAAGGATCCACGCCCGCCCCCGCGCCACCTACTGCTTCGCGCGGTGGGTGCGGATCGCCTCGGCGACGGCGATGGCGTCACCTTCGGGGGCGTCGGACTTCCGATCCGGACGTGCCGTGAACAGGTAGATGAATCCGGCGACAAGCACGACGACCAGACCGATGAGCACGATCCAGTCGGCGAAGAACGATCCGGAGTCGCCGGGCAGCGAGAGCAGGACCATCGCGAAGATGCCGTACGCCAAGGCCGCGATGTTGACGACCATGCCCCAGCCTCCCAGCGACCACGGCCCCGCCGGCTTCCACCCCTTGACCCTCTGCCGCAGCGCCCCGAGGACGACCATCTGGAAGGCGAGGTAGATGCCGAGGATGGCGAACGAGGTCACGGCGACGAGGATTCCGTCGTTGAACCAGATGAGCACGCAGATCAGGGCGGGTGCCGTGCAGGCGACGATGAGTGCATTGTGTGGGATCTTCGTCCCGTCGGTGACCTTCGACAGCCACGTGTGCCCGGGCATCATTCCGTCGCGGGCGAAGCTGAAGATCAGCCTCGATGCAGCGGCCTGCAGGCTGAGCACACACGAGATGAACGCGAGGATCGCAACGAGCAGGAAGATCTTCGCACCGACATCGCCGAGGCTGCCGGCGAGGATCGCGGGAATCGGGTCGGCGACCTCGCCGGCGACGATCTCCTCGAGATTCGGTGCCGCGAGCACATATCCGCCGAAGGAGAACAGCGCAGAGATCGCCCCGACGAAGATCGTCATGAGCATCGCCTTCGGAATGCCGCGGGCCGGATTCGACACTTCCTCGGCGACGTCACCGCACGCTTCGAAACCGTAGAAGAGGAAGAGCCCAGCGACTGCGGCTCCCATGAAGACGGGCAGGTAGCTGCCGTCACCGGCGGTTCCCATGGTGTCGAAGAAGACGGAGAAGCTGTGCTTGCGTTCGAAGATGAGCAGGAACAGGCCGAGCCCGATGACGCCGATGAGTTCGGCGAAGAGGCCGATGCGCGCGATGCGGGCCAACCATTTCGTGCCCGAGAAGTTGATCGCCAAGGCCAGCACCAGCAGTCCCAGGCCGAGGAACAGAGTGGAGTTGCGGCTGAGTTCGAGGCCGAAGAGGCTTGCGAGGAACCCGGCACCGAACTCCGCCACCGAGGTGATCGTGACGATGAGCGCGCAGATGTAGATCCATGCGGCCATCCAGGCATACCGCTTGCTCCACAGCCGCCTCGCCCATGGGTAGATTCCACCGGCGATGGGGAATTGGGAGACGACCTCCCCGAAGACGAGGGCGACGAGCAGCTGCCCGCAGGCAACGATGACGATCCACCAGATCGAGGGCGGACCACCGGTCGACAGTGCGACGGCCAGCAGCGAATAGACGCCGACGAGCGGGGAGAGATAGGTGAAGCCGAGAGCGAAGTTCGCCCACGGGCTCATCGACCGCTCGAACGAGTCACCGTAGCCGAGGACGGCGAGGTGATCGGAATCGGAGAGATGGCCATCGGCACGATTGCCGGCGGAGGTGCGAGCGCCCGCGGGATGGTGGGCATTCGAGGGGAGATCGGACATGATGCAGTTCCTTCATTCGAATCGTCGTTGATTCCGTACTGTTCGCATCGTATCTCCGATTCTCACCTGCGGAAGCGTTCTCGTCCGTGCGGCTGATCGCGATTTCCGCCTCGCGGCGGAGGTGCCGGGCGACCGCGAGTCATAGCGTGGAATCACAGGCACGGATCACCGTCGAACCGGTGGACACAGTGCAGGAACGAGGAGGAATCGTGAATACGCAGACGCACACTCAGGCAGGATTCGCCGAGGCGACCGGACCGACCGAGCCATCACCTCAGCCCGCTGTCCAACCCCACCCGCCCGGAACGACGGATTCCATGCCTGGTCCTGCCGCCTCGGCGATGGATGGATCGCACACCCCCACCGAGGAGGTCGACGCGAAAGGGCGACCACTCGCCGTCGTGCCCTCCCGGGTCCCGTGGCTCGAGATCGGCATCTTCGCTGTCATCGCCTTCGGCCTCGCGTGGCTGGCCTGCCTGCCGCTGTGGACTTCGGGCGAGGGCATCAGCGACCCGCTCGCCGTGACGGTCTTCGGCGGGCTCATGATGTTCACACCTCTGGTCGCCAGCATCATCGCCTCCATCGTCCAGCGCCGCCGCGCCCGTGCCAGGGGAGAGGTCTTGGCCAGCGCTCCGCGCTACTTCGGCTTCTGGCCGTTGCGTCCCTTCGGTCGAGTCATCGGAGTGACCGTCGCGGCCTTCTTCGGCATCATGGTTCTCGTCGTCCTCGGCTATCTGGTCAGCGCTGCGTTCGGTTGGCTCACGCTCGACCTCACCGGGCTGTCCGCGTTCAAGGAACAATTGGCCACACTCCCGGGTATGGAGTCGGTGCCGATTGCGGTCGCTATCCTCGGATATCTGCTGCTCATGCTCGCAGGCTCGGTATCCAATTGCTTCGTCACGATCGGTGAGGAATTCGGCTGGAGGGGATGGCTGCTCACCAGTCTCCGTCCCCTGGGCACCTGGCCTGCTCTGCTCATCGTCGGCGTGGTTTGGGGTCTGTGGCATGCACCGCTCATCCTGCTCGGCTACAACTTCAACCGCCCCGACATCACCGGTCTGGGACTCATGGTCGGCGGCTGCATTATGGTCGGCATCCTCTTCGGGTGGCTGCGCCTGCGCACCGGATCCGTGTGGCCGGCCGTCTTCGCCCACGCCGCACTCAACGGATCCACCGGCATGTTGCTGGCCTTGGTCATCGATGCGGGGGCCTCGACTCCCGACCCTGCGCTCATGACTCTCCTCGGGGTTTCGGGTTGGATCGTCTCCGCTGTCGTCATCGCCACACTCGTTCTGACGGGGCAGTTCCGGAAGCAGCCGGAGCTGGGGATCAAGAAGGCTACCCCCGCCGCACCTGATCCCCGGCAGACCGTCTGATCACCATCGAAATATGACGCCGGGGCCGGCCTCGAAATTGAGGCCCGGCCCCGGCGTCCGTTAGGCTCAGAAACCCCATAGACCTAAGGAGTCTTTTGTGATTTTTGGCCCATCATTGCTGCAGACGGCAGGACGCATGCTCACCGCACCGATCTTCATCACCGGCGGACTCTCGGCTGTGAAGGATCCTGCGGGCAAGGCGGCGATGGCCGAATCGACCCTGGACGCCATCCGTGAATACGTGCCCGGACTTCCCGACGACAACGAACTGCTCGTGCGCATCAACGGCGGAGTGCAGATCCTCGCCGGTGCCACCCTGCTGCTCGGCATCAAGCCGAAGCTTTCGGCACTGGCGCTCGCAGGCTCCCTCATCCCGACCACGCTTGCCGGACACTCCTTCTGGGAGATGGAAGGCGGAGACGCGAAGGCCCACCAGACCCAGTTCTCGAAGAACCTCGCCGCACTCGGCGGACTGCTCCTCATCGCCGGAGACAGTGACAACACCAAGGCCATCGAGAAGGCCGCCAAGAAGGCCGCGAAGAAGGCCGAGAAGCGCGCCCTCAAGCAGGCCTGAGGTCCGTGATGGGCTCTGCGCTCGAAGTTGCGGACGATCCGTGCGGACAAACTCGGTGAATTTCAGCACAGATCGTCCGGATCTCGGCGTTCGCTCAGCGCCTGGCGCGCCCACCACCAGTCGCACCGGCCTTCAACCGAATCCGCCGCACACCTGGAAATCGGCCGGGAAACGCCTATGCTCGAGGCATGGCCAAGGCACTTCTCATCGTCGATGTCCAAAATGACTTCACCGAAGGCGGCGCGCTCGGCGTGACCGGGGGCGACGCCGTCGCCGAAGGCATAAGCGCCCACCTCGACGTGCATGCCGGCGACTATGACGCCGTCATCGCCTCCCGGGACTGGCACGATGCCGACAATGACAACGGCGGGCACTTCAGCGACACCCCGGACTTCGTCGACAGTTGGCCCGTCCACTGCGTCGCCGGCACGACTGGCGCCGAATTCGACCCGCTGCTCGACACCTCGGCCATCACCCGCGAGGTGCGCAAGGGCCAGGGCAAACCCGACTATTCGGCGTTCCAGGGGATCACGGACACGGGGAGCCGCCTCGGCGAGCTTCTCACCGAACTCACCATCACCGAGGTGGACGTCGTCGGCATCGCCACCGACCATTGCGTACGCGCTTCCGCCCTCGATGCGCTGAGCGCGGGACTGAGCGTTCGAGTGCTCACCGACCTCATTGCGGGTGTCGGGGAGGAGACCAGCGCGGCAGCACTCGCGGAGGTCGAGAAGGCGGGGGCCGAGCTCGCCTGAGCCGCTGACTCTCCACCCGTGCCGTAACCTCAGCCGCAAGCATCACTCCAGGTCAGTGCGTTTTCTCCATCGAAAGTTGGAGAACGATTCCGAACTCTTCGGCGATGTGTGTGACTCCTCAGATTGATGGACTGGAGTCATGAACTCACCACTGGCGAAAACCGCACATACGCTGACATCGAAGCGCGGTTCGTGGCTCGTCCTCGGCGGGGTCGTCGTCCTCGTCGCTCTGCTCTTCGGACTCCTGTCCGGGGCAGGGGAGGACCGACCCAGCGAAACTGCTCCGGCCGACTCCGAATCGACTCAGGCCCAGACAATCCTCGATAAGTTCCCCGAGGCAGACAAACAGTCCGTCATGGTCGTGGCTTCGAACGAGGACGGATCCGAACTCTCCGCCGACGACCAAGCGCAGCTGAAGAAGCTCGGCAGTTCGCTCGGCGATTCCGTCGGCGACGAATCCACTGCGGCCGTCACCGGGCCGATCCTCAGCGACGACAAACAGGCCGCGCTGCTCATGGTGCCGATCACGGTGGGCCTGACGAACTCCGACACCGCTGAGACCGTCGACGAGCTGCGCACCGCCATCGCCGACGACCCGACCGCCCAGTCGCTCACCGGCGACGGCATGTCTCTGCTGGTCACGGGCGGCCCCGCGATCGGCGCCGACATCGCCTCGGCGTTCAACGGTGCGGACTTCACCCTGCTCATCGTCACCGTCGTCATCGTCGCCCTGCTGCTCATCATCACCTACCGTTCGCCGGTCCTGTGGCTGTTGCCGCTCATCGTCATCGGCACCGCCGACGGACTCGCCTCGACCGTGACCGCGGCCGTCGGCGACTGGCTCGACCTGCAATTCGATGCGGGCATCATCAGCGTCCTCGTCTTCGGCGCGGGAGCCAACTACGCACTGCTGTTCATCTCCCGCTACCGCGAGGAGCTGCGCCGAGTCACCGACCACCGCACCGCCCTCGCCGAGGCGTGGACCCACACCGCGTCGACGATCCTCGCCTCGAATCTCACGGTCGTCCTGTCCCTGCTCAGCCTCGTCTTCGCGATCATCCCCGGCACCCGCGGCCTGGGCATCACCGCGGCCGTCGGCCTGCTCATCTCCGTAGCCGCCGTCCTCTTCGCGCTGCCGCCCGTGCTCGCGATCTGCGGCAAGACGATGTTCTGGCCCTTCATCCCGAAAGCAGAAGCGACTGTGGATGAAGAGCTCACCCCCGCCGAGGCGGCCGCCGCCACCCGTGCCACCGCACCTGCGAGTGTGGCCAAGCCTTCGATCTGGCGCACGATCGCCACCCGCGTGGTGCGCAAACCGGGGCTCCACCTCGGCGCCGGGATCGTCATCCTCGGTGTCATGGCCACCGGTTTCATCGGATCGTCGATCGGTCTCGATCAGACTGAGAAATTCCGGGTCCAGTCCGAATCGGCGCAGGGACTCGACGTCCTCGCCGACCATTTCCCGCCCGGGGAATCCCAGCCGATCTGGATCGTCGCCGATACCGACCATGCCGATGAGGTCGCCGATTCGGTCAGCGATATGGACGGCGTCGTGCGCGCCGCGCCGGTCGAGGACACGACAATCGACGGCGCTTCCGTCACGAAGATCATGGTCACCGGCGAATACGAACCCGACAGCGCAAAGGGACTCGACCTCGTCGAGGACATCCGCAGCGATGTCCATGCCATCGACGGAGCGAACGCCCAGGTCGGCGGGGCCGCGGCCACGGAGCTCGACGCCCGCGACGGTAACTGGACGGACTTCGTCACGATCGTTCCGATGGTGCTGGCGATCAGCTTCATCATCCTGCTCGGCATCCTCCGCGCACCGATCGCAGCGTTCACTCTGCTGCTCGTCAACGTAGTGTCCTCGGCGGCGGCGATCGGACTCGGTGCGTTCCTGTCACGGACGATCTTCGGCCAGTCCGCGCTCGATTCTCAGGTGCCGATCCTCGCGTTCCTCTTCCTCGTGGCGCTCGGCATCGACTACTCGATCTTCCTCGCCCACCGCGCGAAGAAGGAGTCCGTCCTCCACAGCGGACGCCAGGGAATGATCGAAGCTGTCGCCCACACCGGCGGCGTCATCACCAGCGCCGGCATCGTCTTGGCCGGAGTGTTCGCGGCACTGGGCATGCTGCCGCTGATGGTCCTCGGCCAGCTCGGCCTCATCGTCGGAGTCGGCGTGCTCGTCGACACGATCATCGTCCGCACCATCATCGTCCCCTCGATCTTCGGACTCGTGGGCAACCGGATGTGGTGGCCGAACAAGGTGATTACGCGCTTCCACGAGGGTGCTGCTGGTGGTGAGGCTGACGGAGACGAACACTCCACCCATCTGCTCGCCGAGAAGGAATTCGCGGACTCCGGTTCCGGGATTCACCACGGCAAGCACTGAACCGTCACGCTGGGTGGGCCCGGGCGACGACGCAGATCGTCGCCCGGGCCCACTCGGTTTCCGCACCGGACGGCGCAGATGTCATACCACCGGGGTTCCGGATGTGATTGAGTTGGCAGGGAGATCATGACAGCACTGGATCACCGTTTCGGCACGTTCGTCGCCGAGGCCGATCTGCAGGAAGGTGGCAGCGTGGGCGCACGCAAATGGACGGAACGGACGATGGAGATCGGCCAGCACGCCATCGCGCTCGTCCTCATGCTCATCTCCTGCATTCGCGCGATCACCACCGGCGCCCCGATGCTCGCCGCGATCGCCGTGAGCATCGTCTTCCTCGCCTGGTACGCCCTCGGCGCCGTCCGCGCTGCTCGCTCCGGAGCGCTGGTGCTGGCGAAATGGTGGCTCATCGTCCTCGCCGCCGCGTGGCTGTGCACCCTGCTCGTCTCCGCCGAGTTCATCTGGGTCGCCTTCCTCCTCTGGCTGCTCGCCGGTCACCTCTTCTCCCTGCGCATCGCCATCGTCTTCACTGCACTGACCTATATCGCGACCATCGTCGCGCCGCTGGCTCACTATGGTCAGGTGCTTCCGCCGAGCATCATCGGCTCACTCATCGGTGCCGTTTTCGCGCTGGGGCTCTCCCGCGGTTACATCGAACTCCTCCGTGAAGGTCGTCGTCGGGAGGAGCTGCTGCGTTCCCTCGAACTCGCCCACCAGAACCTGCTCGACCTCCAGGACGAACTCGCCCTGACTCAGCGGCATGCCGGCGAGATCCAGGAGCGGACCCGCGTCTCCCGCGATATCCACGACACGATCGCGCAGTCGATCTCGTCGATCCGCCTCATCGCCCACGCCGAGGCGGAGCGCACCACCGATGACCACGCCGGGCAGGTGCTCGCCCAAGTCGAGGACCTCGCCGCGCACAGCTCCCGCGACGTCCGCCGCATCATCGCCGCCCTCGCCCCGGCCGAATTCGAGGACGGTGCGCTGACCGCGGCGATCCGGCGGTTGCTGGCCCGCCTCGAAGAGGACAGCTCGATCACGGGCCGCCTCGACGTCGACGAGACCCTGCCGACCCTGTCCGCCGAGGCGGAGGTAGCGCTGCTGCGCACCGCGCAATCGGCTCTGGCCAACGTTCGACAGCATTCGCAGGCCACACGAGTGATGGTCAGCCTCATGGACATCGACGGGGCGATCAGAATGGACATCGTCGACGACGGGGTCGGAATGGCCGATCCGCACAACCGGCAGCGGAACCCCGATTCGGGATTCGGCCTCGACTTCATCGGCTCCAGGATGCGCGAACTCGGCGGTGAACTCGTCATCGAATCGAGTCAGGGATCCGGGTTCGCGATCTCCGCGACCCTACCCAGCCAATCCCAGCTGCACACCCGGGGTGAGGGACTCGGCACCGCTGATGAAGAAACGCGCACCGACACAGGAGAGAACGCATGAGCATCCGAGTCATCCTCGTCGACGATCACCCGGTCGTGCGGGCGGGTCTGAAGTCCGTCATCGACGCACCGGACCACATCGCTGTGATCGGTGAGGCCGGCAGCGGAGAGGAGGCGCTGACGATCGTCGACGAACTCGACCCCGACGTCGTCCTCTGCGACCTGCGGCTGGGGGAGGGGATCGACGGCATCGAGGTGACGAAGAGGCTGCGCGCGAAGGCGAACCCGCCGGCGGTGCTCATCCTTACCACCTTCGACCTCGACTCGGAGATCATCGCCGCGATCAACGCCGGGGCCTCGGGGTACCTGCTCAAGGACATCGACCCGGGGGACATCTCGACGGCGATCGAGAAGGCGGCGAAGGGGGAGACCTACATGCCTCCGGAGATCTCGTCGAAGGTCTTCGCCGCGATGCGCAATCCCAGTCCGAAGCTGACCCGTCGCGAACGTGACGTCGTCAGACTCTTGGCCACCGGGGCGTCGAACGCGCAGATCGCCCAGGAGCTCTTCGTCACCGAGGCGACTGTGAAGAGTCACCTCGTCAATGTGTTCACGAAGCTCGGCGTGGATTCCCGTGCCCGCGCCATCCGCGTCGCCGAGGACCAGGGGCTGGTGTAGAGGCAGCGCCTCTCGCGGACTCCGCCGAGAAACGGGCTGGGTGTCGAAAAACGGGTGTGCACGTGCGTTTCTCGACGCTCAGCCCGTTTCTCGGCGATTCTCACACGCTGGCCTAGCTCGCTTACTCGTTCGCGAACCGGGTGAACTGCGCTTCATCGTTGACCGAGGTGCCTCTGTAATCCTGTTGCTGACCACTTGGCACCAGGTCTTGGTAGTAGCCGAGCCGGTTGCCCCAAGGATCTGTGAAGTCAACAAAAGCGACGACACCAGGCAGCTGTGACGGTTCGGACCGCGCTATCCCGGAGGAGTCGAGAAACGACAACGCCTCGCCCAGATCGAGTACGCGAAAGCGGACTCTGTTGAGCAATGGGGATGCTGGGTCTTTCCCCGACACCTGAAACCAGCATTCCTGACCAGCGATCGGCGACCACTCGAAGAAGTCGTCGTGCGGCTCGAACTCCGGCTCGCGGCCAAACAGCGAACTGTAGAACGAACGCGCTGCGGCAGTCTCGTCGGTCGGCACGTAGACTTGCAAGGTGAAACCGGCGGTCTGAACGGCCGTGATGTCCGGATCAATTCCCATGGCTATTTGCTCCCTGGCGATCGGCTGCGTCGTGTGAGTGTCCGAACCATGCTCTCGGAATGCTGACCTCAAGCATCGAAAGATCAAGATAGCGGACGATGATTCCCTTCCGGTCTAACGCGGCATAGTTGCCTACCCGCACCTCTATCGGCGAAATAGCCCACGAGGAGGCGTCGTCCAAGCCGATCTTCGTCACATCGTCGACCAGCAGCACCGGACCGGGCCCAAGCGCACGTTCAGCCGGATCATCTTCGACCATCACGCAGGCGCGGTCGTTGACTCCTAACAACGCAGTCCGCGGATCGGGCCGCCAATAGACGTTGAGCCCGCCCGCTACGTGGGCGGAGACAGCATCGAAGAGGTCATCCGTGGGGACCATGGTGAAAGCGTGCGCGAGAATCTTCATAGTTCTGTCCTCATCATGTTGACCAGGGAATCTTACGTCGTCGAGTCTTCGCCGTTTCAGTTGGAGACGCAATGGGCTCTATGCGAGACCAGAGAATCATTATCGTGGGCCGTTTCCGGTCCGTCGCTGCTGTTTCACTTGTCGGTCGGAAGCATCCATCAGTGGAAGGCGACGATTCCTATTCCGATACAGATGAGCACGACGCCCGAGAAGGCATCGACGATCATCGGCCCTGAACCGGCCGTCAGCAAGCGACCGATACGTGCCGCCGCTAAAGAGACTATCGCCCCGTAGATGAGGATGCATATGGCTATGGTTGCGAGGAGCAATCCATAGTCGACCAGCCCCGGGGCATGAGGCAGGAAAGGCGGAAGGAGCGCAAGGAAGAAGAGACCAGTCTTCGGATTCGTCAGTGAGCTGATCAGGCCCGTGCGGAAGACAGCCGTCGGTTTCACCACAGTGCGCCAATTGCCCGTCCCCGAAGCGGTATAGAATTCCGCTGAGGCCGCGACGTCGACTTCGGTCTCTGTGCTCAGATCCGCGGGCGCCACTCGTACAGACGTCTTTTCTGTGGAATCGTATTCGACCTCGCTGTCGGCATTGCGCGACGTCGAACGCAACGTCCGGCGGAGGCCCAGAAGAGCTGACGCGCCCAGGAGGACTAGGTAGCAGCCTCCCACCAAGGTCAGTGCAGTTCGGACACCGGGGAATTGTTCAAGAACAGCAGCAACGCCAGTCACGGCGAACACGGCCCACATCATGACACCGAGCGCTACTGCCGAAACATAGACGAAGCCAGCGTAGACATTTCGTGCTCCGAACTTGAGCATGAGAAAGGTATCGGGTCCCGGGGTCACCGCCAAAATGATGCTGGCGCCGAGGAACGCGGTGTACTCGGACCCGGTCACCGTGGGTCCCTCCGCATCCGCATTGACATTGTCTCGAGTCTCGAATATTGGCCAAGTGTGTACCAACCGCGACGAATCGTTGCGCACACGTCCGCAAAGCCCAACTCACTCAAGGGCAGGCGGTCCGAACTCGGACAGGCGATACGTCCGATGCTGAAATAACCCGCTAGTACGGCGCCGCAGACGATCGACAGAGAGAGCATGGCCGGTTCCCTTCAGCTGTTTTCCGGATCTTTCGACGCTTCCAGCATGTCTCTGTTCAGTCATCAAGAAAAGCAAACATTTATGAATGTTTATCAGTCAGTGGCGTACAATATTCCAAGTGTGGGATCTCAATAGGCTCAGGGTATGGCGCGCTGTAGTGAAAGCCGGGTCGGTCAACGCCGCCGCACGTAACCTCCAGTACGCACCCGCGAGCGTCAGCCAGCACATCATCGCCCTGGAGAGAACGGTGGGCTATCCGATCTATCGCCGAAGTGGGCGCGGAATTGAGATCACCGACGCCGGCAGACAGCTGGCTGACGAATCCGAACCCCTATTCGTCGAGGCGAAGCGGCTCGAGGCCCTCACTGAAGCTGTCCGTACCGGTCCGCGGCCGAGGTTGACCATCGGGTGCTTCTCGTCGGTGGCAAAGGAGTGGATTCCAACAGTCCTGGGTGAAGTCGTTCGGAGGTATCCCGATCTGCGATTCGACATCATGACGAACGAGCCTCTGATCGGAACAGAACGGCGCTTCGGCGATCTCGATATAGCGAACGAACCGGGCCACGCCGAGCCTCAGGAGGTTTCGGGATACCGGCGCGAGGAACTGATCGACGATGAATACATGGTGGTGCTGCCGAGAGGCCATCGGTTGAGCGCACAAAGGAACGTAGCCGTAGGGGAGTTGGCTGAAGAGCCCATGGTCGATCTAAGCGTCATCGGCGGGCCTACTCAAGAAGTGGTCGAGCACGTCACCCAAGCTGCAGGGTTCAGTCCGAAATACGTCGCTCGTGCTGATGATCATTATGGCATTCTTGCGATGGTGAGTGCTGGGATCGGTGTGACGGTGCTGCCGCGCTTGGCCATCGGTGAGCTGCCGGCCGACCTGACTGCACGACCGCTCGTCGATCCCACGCCCATCCGGCGTGTAGTGCTCTTGGTTCGGCGCGAAATCGCTCACCTTGAACATATCGAGTTCATCAGGACTTCGCTGCGGAGCCATGCCGGGCATCATCGAGGCTACTCGGTCTGATCGAGCCCTCCGGTGGTCTCGATGACATAGTGAGCAGCAGCCGCGCCGACGGTCAACGAGGCCGATGTCTTCTTCCTCAAGGTCAGCCTCTAGTGGTCGATAATGCGCCAGACGCTGCCAGTCTGTGACCTCGACGTCGGGGTCGACATCAGCGTAATGATGCACGGGAGGCGAAATGTCAGGTGAATAACTGATTGGTAATCACCCAGACTGTCACTCCAGGTGAGAGGCGCAGACTCTCGGGACGGAGAACGCCGCAACGCCCGAATCGGCCCGCTTCGGCTACGGGGTTTCACCTCGTACCGGTAGTGTGTTCCCTGCACAGCGGGACGGCCGCGCGCATGCGCAGCGCAGTCCAGGTCGAGACAGCGGAGGTGACATGGCAGGCGAAGACGAGACTCTTCCGCCCCGCCCGGCGACCCCTCCGAACCGCCGCATCGGTGCACTGTCCGGCAATACCAAGGGCATCAGCACATCCACAGAAACCGCCACCGAGGCGGTTCCCGGCCAGTCCGCGGACGCGGACTCCCAGCAGCCCCCGGCCTCCCAGAGTCCCACAGTTGCGCAGCGCGGAGACGACGATGCGGACGCCTCGGCGCCGGATATCACCCTTCCGCATGTCGGGGAACTCGAATCGGCCAGCGAAGACGCAATCGTCGACCCCTCCGAAGCGGTGCTCGAGAGCATCGACCTCGATACCTGGAAATGGCCGGAGTTCTTCGCCTTCGCCCTGACCCGGATGCAGGAGATCTTCCCGACCGGCGGTATCCCGCGCGGCATCGGACCTGTGCGCGAATACGTCACCGACGACAACGACTTCCGCCCGCTGACCATCGACCGCGAGAAGTGGCCGGCGATCGACGAAGATTGGACCACTGTCGGCGACGTCCTGGCCAACACCCACACCGACGCCTGGCTCGTCACTCGCAACGGGATGGCACTGGCTGAGGAATACGCCTGGCCGATGAAGCCGGCCCGCCAGCACATGCTCTTCTCCGTGAGCAAGTCCATCGTGGCCACCGTCATCGGAGCGCTCGCCGACGCCGGGCTGCTGCGCACGACCGATCTCGTCACCACGCATGTGCCCGCTCTGGCGAAGAGCGGCTACGCGGGGGCAACCATCCGCGACCTGCTCGACATGCGCTCGGGAATCAAGTTCTCCGAGGAGTACCTCGAGAAGGATTCGGAGATCCGTGCCCTGTTCGAAGCCGTCGATTTCGCGCCGCGGACGGCAGCCTCGGCGAACGGGATCAAGAACTTTCTCACCGGACTGACCAGCGAGCGTGACCACGGATCGGCTTTCGTCTACCGTAGCTGCGAAACCGATGTGCTCGCTTGGATCGCCGAGGCGGTCACCGGCCAGCCGTTCTCCATCGTCACCAGCGAATACGTGTGGTCGAAGATCGGCGCCGCCCACGCTGCCCAGGTCTGCCAGGACCGGTGGGGCGGATCGATCGCCGACGGCGCCATCAGCGCGACCTTGCGCGACCTCGCCCGCTTCGGCGAGATGATCGCCCGCGGCGGCACCACCGAAAACGGCGAACGGGTGCTCTCGGCGGAATGGGTCGACGACATCTTCACCGGTGCCGAGGACTCGGCGAAGATCTTCGCCGCATCCCCGTCGGGGCGTTCCTATCCGGGCGGCATGTACCGCAGCCAGTTCTGGTTGCCTTCGGCCAGCCGGGACGTCGTCATCGGCATCGGCATTCATGGCCAGATGCTCTACATCGACCGCGCCACGCAGACCGTCGGTGTCAAGCTCTCAAGCGACCCTGAACCGGTGAGCCTGGCCGCCCAGCACGGCACCTTGGCCATGTTCGAAGCCATCGCCGAAGCGGTCCCGACTACCGGTCGGACGCCTGCCGATCCTGCCCCCACCGAGGCGGCTCCCCGAAACGCTGCACCGGGCACCGCACCAGCAGCGCCGAGTGCTGCTGCGCCCGTCGACCCGAGTATCGGCAGTCCCGAAGCGGAGAGCGCCGAGGCGCTGGCCGCAGAGTCGATTCCGGCGGCTGCGTCACCAGCCGACGCGGTGCAGGCGGCTGCGAATTCCGTCGAATCGGTCCCCGCAGACACCCTGCCCGCACCGGCAGAGGCCGCACCGGTGGCTCCGGCTCCCGCCGACCCGACGTCCGCAGCGCCAGCATCTGCAGACCCTGCATCTGCAGGGCCCATGCCTCCGCTGAGTGAAGTAGCGTCTCCTGCGATTGCACCTCCTGATGTCTCGCCTCCCTCAGCCGCACCTCAGGAACCGCCTCTGCCGGGAACTCAGGCGGCTTCTCTCGTCAGCCAGAACACGCTCTACTGAGGCCGAGCGGTTCGCGTGTCTCCTGCGGACGGACCCACATCGCAACCGCGCGGATAGTCGAGACGGATCCACCCGCAGAAGACAGCGGTTGTCATCATTGGGCGAAACCCGTGCAGCCGAGGAGCGAAATCGGTAGCGTGAGGATCGGAATGACACCGATCACAGGAGGCAGCACGATGTCAGATTTCTTCGACCGCGAGACCGACGGCAAGTACGACAAGGCCTACAAAGAGACCACTCCCGACATTCTCAAGGCCTTCGGCGAGTTCAACAACGCCGTCTTCGCCGCAGAAGGCCGCGAGATTCCGCTGAAGTACCGTGAACTGATCGCCTACGCCGTCGGCTTGACCACCCAGTGCGCCTACTGCATCGATGCGCATTCGAATGCCGCCGTCAAAGCCGGTGCCACAGAGACCGAACTGGCCGAGACCGCCTGGACCGCCTCGGCTCTCCGCGCCGGTGGAGCATATGCCCACGGTCGTCTGGGCTTCAAGCTCACGGGGGTCCACGAGCACTGAGTTCGCACCGGGGCGAGTCCCGATTGCCTAGACTGAGAGGCGATCATGACTGACGACCCCCGCACCCTTCCGCGCAGAGCACCCCGTTCCCGCCCGCACCGCATCCTCGTGCTGGCATTGGACGGGGTGTCTGCTATGGATCTCGGCGTCCCCGTCCAGGTCTTCGGCCGCGAGTCGAACGCCGCCACCGACCGCACCCGCACCGAGGTGGCTCCCCGCTCCCAGCCGAACCCGAGCGGTGAGGCGGCTTCCGCCGTCCCCGGTGCACGAACGACGACCGTGCCCGCGGGCAGCTGGCCCTATGAAGTCGAGGTCTGCGGCATCACCGCAGGCAAAGTGGCCGGATCGGACGGGCTGGACTATTCCGTCGATCGAGGTCTCGAAGCGTTGGAGACCGCGGATACGGTCATCCTGCCCGGTGCCACCTCGGCCGTGGCAGAGGAACCACCCGCTTCAGTCATCGGGGCCCTGCTCTCGGCGTTCGAGCGCGGCGCGCGGATCGCCGCGATCTCCACCGGCACGTTCGTCCTCGCGCGCACGGGGCTGCTCGTCGGGCGACGCGCCACCACGCACTGGTCGACGGCGAAAGAGCTTGCTCGACGGTTCCCCTCGATCAAGGTCGACGAGAACGTTCTATTCATCGACGAGGGGCAGCTGCTGACCTCGGCCGGAGCCGCCTCGGCGATCGATCTGTGCCTCCATCTCATCCGCAGCGACCACGGCGTCGGCCTGTCCAATCAGGTCGCCCGACGCCTGGTCGCCGCCGCCTACCGGAGCGCGGGCCAGGCACAGTACGTGCCGCGCAGCGTGCCCGATCCTCTCGGCGACGACTTCGCCGACACCCGCGAATGGGCACTGCAGCACATCGGGGAGAAGATCACCCTGCGCGATCTCGCCGCCAATGCCGGAGTCTCCGTGCGCACCTTCTCCCGTCGCTTCGTCGAAGACACCGGCTACACCCCGATGCAGTGGGTTCTCAGGGCCCGAGTCGATGTCGCCCGAGAGCTGCTGGAGAATTCCGACCTGGGCATCGAGCAGATCGCTGACCAGGTGGGACTCGGGACGGGGGCGAATCTGCGGATGCACTTCCAACGCATCCTCTCGACCTCACCGAACGACTACCGCCACTCCTTTCAGGGCTGAGTAAAGGCTGATGCCGGTGCAGAGGGCTGGGCGCTTTTCGGTACATTTCAGCGACCCGGATCACACGTCAACGGCCATGGCCAGAAACTTTCGGCATCTGGCAATACGACTGGCGAGAACCTTGCGCAGATTGACTGTCTGGCCACTGTTGACGTTTGTGGAAATCGCCCATGATGGAGGTATCAAGACGAATCCCGTGTAAAAGGAGTGACATTGACTCGCATCGCCATCAATGGTTTCGGTCGCATCGGACGCAGCACCCTGCGGGCCCTGATCGAGCGCGGCAGCGAGCTCGAGGTCGTGGCCATCAACGACCTCGGCGCCGTCGACGATCTCGCTCGGCTGCTGAAGTTCGACACCACCCTCGGACGCTTCAACCACGACGTCGAGGCCACCGAAGATTCCCTCGTCATCGACGGCAAGACCGTCAAGGTCTTCGCCGAGAAGGATCCGGCCAAGCTGCCCTGGGGCGAGCTCGGCATCGACATCGCCCTCGAATCGACCGGCCGCTTCACCAAGGCCGACAAGGCCAACGCCCACATCACCGCCGGCGCGAAGAAGGTCCTCGTCTCCGCTCCCTCGAAGGGTGCCGACGTCACCCTCGCCTATGGTGTGAACAGCGAGGCGTACAAGCCCGAGCACACCGTCATCTCCAACGCCTCGTGCACGACGAACGCCCTGGCTCCGCTGGCCAAGGTCCTCGATGACCTCGCCGGAATCGAGCAGGGCTTCATGACCACCGTCCACGCCTACACCGGTGACCAGATGGTTCAGGACGGCCCGCACAAGGATCCCCGTCGTGCCCGTGCCGCTGCCGAGAACATCATCCCCACTTCGACGGGTGCGGCCAAGGCCATCGGCCTCGTCCTCCCGCAGCTCGACGGAAAGCTGTCCGGCGACGCCATCCGCGTTCCCGTCCCGGTCGGCTCGATCGTCGAGATCAACACGACCGTGTCCCGCGAGGTCACCCGCGACGAGGTGCTCGACGCCTACAAGAAGGCCTCGGAGGGCGAACTCAAAGGCATCCTCGAGTACGAGGACGAGCCCATCGTCTCCTCCGATATCGTCGGTCAGCCCGCTTCGTCGATCTTCGACTCCGCGCTCACCCGCGTCGTCGGCAACCACGTCAAGGTCGTTGCCTGGTATGACAACGAGTGGGGCTTCTCCAATCGTGTCGTCGACAACCTCGAGTTCATCGGCAAGAACTGACGTTCTCCGCTGATGCTTCCCGGCGTTCGACGCCGGCGACATTTCGGCACCGAGGTGGTCCCTCGATGCCAACGGATGCACCTGTGGCCTCGAATCTGCTCAATGCGGATTCGAGGCCACAGCCTTGTGATGACTCAGCCGCCCTTGTGATGACTCAGCCGCCCTTGTGATGACTCAGCCGCCGGATCTTCACTGACGACGCCTGGTTGCTCAGCGTCTTTCCGCGGAGGGCTCAGACGTCATCGGAGCCGGGGGTGCCGCCTTCGTCTTCCCAGCGTTCGATCGCGCGGACTTTTGCGCGGCTGAACTTCAGACGGATGCCGTAGCCACCCTCTGCGCCGTCGGGAATGAACCGTGCACCGTACTCCTCGAGGGCGAGGATGAGACGACGCTCCTGCTCAGCGGTGAGGTCCGCGATTCCCTTTTCGTAGTCCTTGAGTTCGGACTTCTTGATCTCAGCCTTGTCTGCCACATGCTTGGCTGACACCTGGCAGAGGATCCGCGAGGCGCGTGCCAGGGGGCCGTCGATGATGATCTCTTCTGTGCTCATGGCTCCACCTTGCCAGAGCCCGTCAGGAGTGCCAAGGCAGAGGGACTCTTATGAGGGTGGCGGTTTCCCCTGGTGAGACGGTGCGTGGCACGACGTTGTCCAAGCAAATGCACCTCTTGCGATTTCATATGAATGATTCGTTCTATTCTGCTCCGATCAAGGTATGTCAGTGCCTCCGGATAGTGTTTCATCATGCCTCCGACAGCGGAGTCAGGGGCGCCGCATCGCAGGGTGCGATGCATGACGGAAGGTCAGAACAATGGAGATCACGACCAGCAGCATCAGAGAATTGGCGTGGAGCTGTGAAGAGTTCCTCGATGACCAAGGGAGGCCGCGATCAATCAGCTATCCGGGCAGTCTCGCTCTGTGCATTCTCGACGCGCTCTATTCGACGGGGTCGCACCCGACGGCGGTCGACAACGTCACCGATCGCTATATCGCCCGGCACGGTGAATCCGATGGGGCGAAATCACTGCGGTATTCGATTGCAGAGGCCGGCGGGCCCGAGGTGTGGGCGCGGGAGGTGATCTGCAACGTCAAGCCCGCCAACGTGCAGCCGGGCGCCATGCTCAGGGCCGAGGTGGTCGACCGCGCCACTAGAGTGATGGCTGATCACGGTATCGACACCGTTGAGCACCTGCTTGCCGCGGTCAAAGAAGAACCGTGTATCGGGCCGCATGCCAATGTGGTGGCAAAGGCCTGGAGAGCGCTCCCCAGTCAGAGATCGGGGTTCTCGTGGCGCAATCTGCTCATGATCGCCGGCTCCCCTCATTTCGATATCGACTACCGCGTGAAGGGCTATTTCAATCAGATTGTCGGGTGGTACCCCATAGCCACGGACGAGTATGTGCTTGAACTGATCGGCGCTGCCGCTGATTTCCTCGGTGTTGAGGAGCACGAGATCCGGCGAATCGTCTGGCAGATCTCGCGCCGTCGGCTTCGGCCGAATCCTCGACGCGAGATGTGCCCTTGGTCGTACGGCCTCGAGCTCGAGGCAGGCGAGGACGTCGACGATGAGTCGTGGGAGTCGTCCTTCGGCTTCGAAGGTTCGGCGATCAACTCGAGCGACTGGTCTGGTATGGAATACGTCGATCCACGCGGGAGCGCTGCGCCGTTCTGAGCGGCTCCTGCTCCGCGCTGACCGGGGATCGCCTGTGGGGACTCGGCACTTCAACTCTCCGTATTGCGCCGGTGTTGAGCGGCCAGCCGCACCGGCGCGTTCGGAGCGCCGAAGCCGCGATAGCCGGTACGGCGTTCGACCATCTCGAAGAAGACCGAGCCGATCGTCGACGTATAGAAATGGAGGAACTCGCCCTCGTCGTCACGGTCGTAGAGGATATTGTGCTCGCTGAGCCGATCCAGCAGCTCCGGTGCGAGGTCGAAGCGTGCGGCAAGGTCTTCATAGTAGTTCTGCGGCACTTCCAAGAACTTCAGGCCTCGCGCGACCGCGGTCATCGCGGCAGTGAAGATGTCGTCGCAGGCGATGGCCACATGCTCGGGGTAGGTCTCTGCGGTTGAGCCAACACCTCGGCCCAACGCGTTGGGACTGTGGTCGGGGGAGACGTTGAGCGGCATCCTCACTGCCCCATCGGCGCTCGACATCACTTGGGAGCGCACAAGACCGGAGGGGCTCGGCACGTCCTGGGACGGCAGTGCGGTCAGAGCGAGGAGGGAGGTGTAGAAGAGCACTGCTTCGTCGTAGTGGTGAGCAGGCTGAGCGAGGTTGATGTGGTCGATCGCCGACTGCCGGTCGTCCGGGACGGTGCCGAACTCGTCGGTCCACTGCGGATCCTCACCATCGCCATCACCGAAGAAGACCTCTGATCCGTCGGGTGCGAAGACCCCACGCAGCACCTCTTCGTCGTGTGCCTGATCGCGGGGGACTTCCGTGGCCGAGAGCAAGAGCGCACGTTCCATTGCGGCGTCGGCATTGTCGACGGCGAAGCCGATGCCGCGCAGAAATGTTCCGGACCCGGTGGAGTCTGCTGCCAAGGCGGCGGCTTCTTCAGCCGGGTCGGTGGTTTCGTTGGTCACGGTGGTGAATTCGTCGCACGGGCCGGCGGGCTCAGTGACGACGATTCGAGCCTGACCGCGTTGCCACAGCTGCACATGTGGTTTCGTGCGGTGGAAGCCGACGAACCGGAAGCCGAGCTGGTGGATCAACCGGGTGAGCGCGCCCAGGTCATCGGTGTTCAGTTCGACGTAGTCGATGCCTCGCGGCTCCGCGACCTGCGGCAGCGGCTGCAGGTCGAGCCCCACATGAGCGCCGTCCGTGCCGACGGCCGACACATTGGCTTCGAGCCATCGCAGAGAACGCAGTCCGTCGACAGCGGTGCGCTGAGTGTCGGCCTGCCGGAAGGAATCGTTGAAGACCTCGAGCGACACCGGTCCGGCATAACCGGTACCGGCGACGCGAGCGAGGAAGTCGGTGAGATCCCACGAGCCTTCGCCGGGGAAGACTCGGTGGTGACGGGACCAGCTGAGCACGTCCATCGACAGGGACGGAGCGTCGGCGAGCTGGAGGAAGAAGATCTTCTCGCCCGGGATCTCGGCGATGCGTGACAGGTCCGTGCCACGGGAGAGGATGTGGAAGCTGTCGAGGCAGGTGCCGATGCGCGGATGATCGGCGGCCTTGACGAGATCCCAGGCGCGATCATATTCGGAGACGAACCGACCCCAGGCCAGCGCCTCATAGGCGACGTCGATGTCGTATCCCTCGGCCAGATCGCCGAGGCGGCGCAGCTGATCGACGACGACGTCATCATCGTCGACGGTTGCGGTGGCGACGTTCGAGCAGAGCAGCATCGTGGTCATGCCGAGCCGCTTCATCAGCTGGAACTTCGCCTCGGCACGGGCCAGGTTGGCGGCGAACTGCTCCTCATCGACCCCTTCGAAATCGCGGAAGGGCTGATAGAGGTCAAGACTCAGTCCGAGCTCTGCGGCCAGTGCGGCGGTCGCTTCGGGGGAGTTGGGGGAGACGATGAGATCCTGTTCGAAGATCTCGACTCCATCGAATCCTGCCGTCGCGGCAGCCTGCAGCTTCTCCTCGAGCGTGCCCGACAGGCACACCGTGGCAATCGAAGTTCTCATCGTGACCTTTCCTCGTGGATGACATCGATCTCTTCCAGGCTCAGTCCCTTCGTCTCCTTCGCCGTCATGGCGACCAGGCCGACGACGATGCAGACGCCCGCGGTGAACGCGGCGACCGAGACCCAATTCTCTCCTCCGGCGCCGGCGACAGCGGACGCGAGGACCGGAGCCAGACCGCCGGAGACCGCGAATCCGACCTGTGTGCCCAGTGCCAGACCTGTCACTCGTGCCGTCGTCGGGAACATTTCGGCATAGAACGAGGGCCAGATGGAATTGGCCAGCGAGTACGCACAGCCGGACATGATGGCGCCGAAGACGAAGATGAGCGGCCAGTTCCCGGCCGAAACCGCACCCAGGTACGGGAACATCATCAGGCCCGACCCGACGGCCCCGGTGATGAAGACCGGCTTCCGGCCGAACCGGTCGGAGAGCAGCGCGGCGGCCGGGATCGCGAACAGAGCGACACCGTTGGCGATGACCGAGACGAGCAGCATGGTCGAACGCTCGAGTCCGACGATCGACGTGGCGAACGACAGCGACCAGACGGTGAAGACCATATTCACGGTGTTGACCATGGCGCATACGGCCACGCGGACGACCGCGGCCTTGTGCCACCGGAAGACCTGCATGAGAGGTGGGTTGTCGGCGCGTGCCTCCTTGAACGCCGGCGGCTCCTCGAGGCCACGACGGATGAGCCAGGCGGTGAGCACGACGAGCGCCGACAGCCAGAACGGTACGCGCCAACCCCAGCTGAACAGTGCTTCGTCGGGCAGGAAGGCCGTGAAGGGGATGAACACTGCGGTGGCCAGCAGAGTCCCGGCCTGAGTGCCGTGCAGGGTCCAGCTTGTCGTCCACGATCGTTTCTTCTCGGCCGAATGTTCAAGGGAGACGGAGATTGCGCTCGCCTGCTCGCCAGAAGCGGACAGGCCCTGGACGATGCGGCAGAGCACGAGGAGGATCGGGGCCAGCATGCCGACCTGTTCATAGGTCGGTAGGCAGCCGACGAGGAAGGTCGAGACGCCCATCATGAACAGAGTGAGCATGAGGACGAATTTTCGACCGAAGCGGTCACCGAGCGGTCCCATGATGAGTGCGCCCAGCGGGCGCACGACATAGGCGACTCCGACTGTGCCCATCGCCAAGAGGATGGCGATTCCCGGTGCGGTGGTCTCGGGGAAGAACAAGGTATTGAGCACCAGCGCCGCAGCGGTTCCATAGACCGCGAAGTCGTAGTACTCCAAAGCGGAGCCCGTCCAACTCGACAAGGCCGCGCGCAGCGGTGTCTTCTTCGTGGGGCGAGCTTCCTCGATCGCGTTGCTCATGCTTCCTCGCATTTCTGACTCTCAGGGACATGGCGGCAGTCTCGGCGCTGTCGAGCGTTCATCGGACCGGCACGGTATTGCCATAGTGTGGCAATACTTGTTACATTGTGGTTTACAGTGTGATTGAGATGACATAGCCTGTCAACGTGGAACTCGGGAATTCTGCTTTCCGGACTCACGAACCGCCCGCATACACTGCCCCGACACCATCGAACAGCCACAGCAGCGCAAGGAGGCGAAGCATGCCGCCCAAGGGCTCGAACTCGGTGACGAAGACCTTCGAGATGCTCGAACTCCTCGGTGAATCGCCCGAGGGGATCAGCGCCGCCCAGGCCGCCGAGACGACTGGCTACCCCTTCTCGACCGCCTACCGCCTCCTCGGCGGGCTCGTCGAATCCGGGTATGCCAGCTTCGATGCGCGTACGAAGATCTACACCCTCGGGATGGAGGTCTTCCGCTTGGCCCAGAAGGTCGCGCACCGGCAAGGGCTGTCCGGAGCGACGAGGGACCTGCTCCAGGAGCTGACGGCCTCCACCGGCGAATCGAGCATCCTCGCCATCCGGCGCGGCAATGCCGCTCTCACCGTGCTCACCGTCGACGGCCCGCAGTTCCGCACGACCACCGACCCGGGGGACGAATCACCGTTGCACACCTCCGCGATCGGCCAGGCTCTGCTCGCCCATGATCCGCAGGTCGATGCCACCGTCGACGCTCTCGACCTCGTCGCCCGTACTCCGAACTCGATCACCGACCCGGCACAGATGCGCACACGTCTCGAACAGATCCGCACCGACGGGTGGGCGGGACAGTCCGAAGAGAACGACATCGGCATGAATGCCCTGGCCGTACCCGTCTTCGACCTCGACGGCACCCTGCTGGCCTCGCTCGCGCTGGCCGCTCCGGTCTTTCGCCGCAGCCTCGACGAGCTCATCGAATTCGTCCCTCGACTGAACGAAACCGCGGCCTTGATCGCCGCCCGATTCCCGAGGTGACCATGCCCGCAACCACTGCCGAAGCTGCACCTGGCCCAATGACTCCCCGGCCCGAAATCCTCGTCCTCAACGGACCCAACCTCAACCTGCTCGGGGAACGCGAACCGGAGATCTACGGCCGCACCACGCTGGCCGATATCGAGGCCATGTGTGCCGACACCGCCGCCGAGGCGGGGCTGGGCGTCCGCTGCATCCAGAGCAACCATGAGGGCGGGCTCATCGATGCCGTCCACGACGCCCGGCACTCCACTGTCGGTGCGATCATCAACGCCGGCGCGTACACGCACACCTCCCTGGCCCTGCACGATGCGCTGAAATCCTACGACCACCCGATCATCGAAGTGCACCTGAGCAACCCGCATGCGCGGGAGGCCGTGCGCCACCACTCCTACCTCTCACCCGTGGCTGCGGCCGTCATCGCCGGAGCCGGTGCACAAGGCTACGTCCACGCGGTCGAGATCCTCATCGACCTCCTCACGAATGCGAAAGCGAGACTATGACCTCATCCCTCCTCCTCGGCCTCATCGGCGACGGCATCTCCGCATCCCGCACCCCGCGGATGCACGAGAACGAAGGTGCCGCGCACTCCATCCCCACGATCTACCGCACCATCGACATCAGCAGCCCCCACCTCGCCGAGGCGACACTGACGGAGCTGCTCACCGCAGCGATTCGCCTCGGTTTCGACGGGCTCAACATCACCCACCCGTTCAAGCAGCAGGTCATCGGCCTTCTCGATGAGGTCGAACCCGTGGCCGCGCGCATCAACTCGGTCAACACAGTCGTCATCGACGATGCCGGTCGGACGACGGGATACAACACCGACGTCACCGGTTTCGCCGCCGGATTCCGTGCCGGACTGGACGGTGCCGCCACCGAGGCGGTCGTGCAGATCGGTGCGGGCGGTGCCGGCCGTGCGGTCGGGTTCGCCCTCGCCGAACTCGGAATCGGCGACCTCATCATCGCCGACACCGATGTGCAGCGAGCCGAAGGACTCGCCGCGGACATCGTCGAAACGTCATCGGTCGGAACTCGGGCGCGAGCGATCGGGCTCGATGAGCTGGAAGGGGCGGCCGCCTCGGCGCAGGGGATCGTCAACGCCACCCCGGTGGGAATGAAGGCGTATCCGGGAACCCCGGTCGACACCTCGGTGTTCGGGTCGGAGACCTGGGTGGCCGACGTCGTGTACTTCCCGCTCGAGACACAACTGCTTGCTGAAGCCAGGGCCAAGGGGTGCCGCACGCTCGACGGATCGGGAATGGCGGTCAATCAGGCCATCGACGCGTTCGAGCTCTTCAGCGGCCAGAAGGCGGACCCGCAGCGCATGCGCGAGACTTTCCTGTCCTTCGGAGCCTGATGCGAGACACCTGACCGGGATCCGAGCGAAGCGACTCGACGCAGTGCCTTCCCAAGCTCGTCGCAGCTCAGCACCCGCCGCGCCAGATCACATCTTCCGAGTGGAGCTCGTTCGGCAGAGTTTTTCTGGCTGAGATATCGAATGTCAAAGGGCTATTCCCAATGGACACATGCCTATTTAGAGGCCGGCACCCTCGATCATGAAGAACCCGGAATGTGGCAGAGCTGGAACAGCGCATCGACTCTCGTTGCATGCCTCCTGACTACGATTCAATCAGAACACGCCACGTCAAGTAGAGGAGCGACATGAAACTCAGACAAAGAGCCGCCGCCACTGGTCTGGCAGTATCGGTTATGTTCGGTGCAGGTTTGGTGACGGCAACGGCTGCCCAGGCGAAGGTCTCACATCAATACCTGGACAACTCCGTTTTTGTATCGGCAACGACGTTCGCAGAGTGCAACAAAGAAGTGAACAAAATTGCGAAGGAAGCGCGTTTGGCCGGTCTCCGGCCTGTCATAGGCGAGTGCGAAAGCATGCCTCAGGCGCCGAAGGACAAGCGCTGGTTTGGAAGCGTGGATTATTACAAGAGTTGAGGGCAAGCATGGACGCTGGCGGCTAACCGCATCCAGCTAGAAGTTCGCGTGTTCGAGCACCTAGCCGTCAAGCAATCGCCGAGGGGGAACATCACTCGATGTTCCCCCTCGGATTTCGTTGCTCAGACGAAGAGCGTCCTAAGGATCTCGCAAGCGGCGTGAACACCGTTCAAACAGAATCCCCGGAACGCCCGCCCGGCAGCGAAGAAATCTTTGGCCGAGACTCTCAGATACTGGTCCGAGAGTCTCTTGAGGATGGCGGCTTCCGGTCGGGTGCGAATGGTCAGTCCTCGGAGGTGTCGCCTGCGGCTTCGGCTTTCTTCTGTTTGCGGTATTCCTTGAAGAAGCTGAGGGCGAAGATGCCGACGATGAGGGCCAAGGTCAACCACAGTGCGTATTTGTCGATGACCTTGAGGATGTCGACGGCGGCTTCGCCGAGCTGATAGCCCAGGAACGTCCAGATGAGAGTGAAGAGGAGGCAGCCGAGGAGGTCGGCGACGAGGAACAGCGACAGACGCATCCGCGTCCACCCGGCGACGAGGTAGACGAGCGTGCCGGGGATTCCCGGGCAGCGGGCGATCAGCGTCATGAGGAACAGGGCCCAGCTCGGGATCTTCTTCAGCTGGTTGATGCGTTTGAGCTGTCGCCCGTTCTGCGCGAAGAGCCGGAGCACACCGTCACCCCAGCGGCGACCTGCCAGCCAGAACGCCCAATCGAGTTTGGCCATGCCGACGAAGCCTGCGACGATGACCAGCCACAGCGGAATCTCACCGACCCGGGCATAGGCGGCGGCAGCGACGACCGAGGTCTTCGCGCCGTTGATGAATTCCTGGACGACCGGGGCATGGACGAGCATCCACGGTCGCAGCGGCATGAGGCCGAGGTAGATGAGCGGGACGCCGATGATGATGAACAGCAGCAGTTTGTCGATGCCGGCCGCCTTGCCCTGCCACGGTTTGATCGCCGCCCACGGATTCTCCTTGGGCTCGGCCTCGGAGCCGGACTCTGCCTCGTCGCGGTCCGCGCGATCGTCGCTCATCGGTGGGCTCCTGCGGGTCGTCGGGGCGGTCGGCGCTTACGGTATCACAGGCGTCCGAACATCCCGCTTAAGAAGACTCTCATCGCCTCCGGCTCGACTTTGCCGCAGGCCTTGGGCAATGTGGTCGGTATGGGTGGACGATCGAAGATCCTCGGCTGGGTTGTGGCTGGTCTCGTCATCATGCTCGCACTGCTGACCGTCCTCATCGTGCGCAATACCGCCCAATCCGAACCGCCGGATCTCAGCCCGGTGGAAGTCACCCCCGAGCCGACGGAGACCTCCGAGCCGACGAAGCCCGATCCAGACGCCGACAGCTCTGCCGAGGCTGACTCCGGTGGCAGCGCCACCGACGGCCGCACATCGGACGGCAGAGAGTCCGGAGATGCGGACCCGCAGGAGATCGAGCACTCGTACGAACCGGTGCCCAACCCGCCTCGCGAAGTCCCCGACGACGATGATGACGGGGACGACGACGCCGACGATGACGGCGACGACGGGGACGACGACGATGACGGGGACGACGATGATGACGGGGACGACGATGACGACTGAGCGTCGCGTCGGGCTGACCGTTCAGAACCGGCTGACCATCACCGTCGCCGCGCTGTCCGTACTCACACTCTCCATCGTCGGCCTCATCCTCTACACCGTGGAGTCGAACAACGTCTCCAGCCGGACCACTGCCTCGATGTCCCAAGAGGTCGACGAGATGCGGACGTTCTCCGAGAACGGAATCGATCCGCAGACCGGCAGACCATTCGCCTCCGTCGATGAGATCCTCGGCAATTTCCTCGCCCAGAACAGGCCGGACGAGGACGAGGTGCTCTTCGCCTTCCTCACCGACGGCAGAGTGCTCTATCAGGGCGAACCGAAGGACCTCCTCGGCAGTTCGAGCGCGTTCGAGAAGGCCGTGGCCGGTGCGGCCGAGAAAGGCGGGGAGATCCGCCTGACCGTCGGCGACGTCGAGTACGAAGGCTTCGTCCTGCCCATCACCGGCGCCGAGGCGGGAGCCGCCACGACCACGGACACCCAGACCGCGCCCACCGATTCGACGACCCGGACGAAGGGCGTCGGCGAAGTCGCTGGCGGAACGGCCGCGACGAACGGGGCGGGAGCCTTCGTCGTCGTCCACAACGTCTCGGCCAGCCACGCCGACCTCGTGCAGATCATGCAGATCTATGTCGTCGTCGCGCTCGCCGCCACCCTGCTCATCGCCGGTCTCTCCTCACTACTGGCGCGACGGCTGCTGTCACCGGTGACCGAGCTGAGGCGGACCGCACAGTCGATCTCCGGCGGTGACCTCAGCAGTCGCCTGAAGACGAAGGGCCATGACGATATTGCCGAACTCGGGCACACCTTCAATGACATGCTCGACCGTCTCGAGGCGGCTTTCGAAGCTCAGCGGCGGTTCCTCGACGATGTCGGGCATGAGCTGCGCACCCCGCTGACCATCCTCGGCGGTCATCTGGAGACGATGAACGCGGAGGACGTCAGCGATGTCGAGGAGACTCGGGCGATGCTGCTCGATGAGACGGATCGGATGGGCCGCCTCGTCGAAGAGCTGCTCCTGCTGGCCCGTGCCCGACGCCCTGATTTCGTGCGTTTCGCCGAGGTGGATCTCAATGTGGTCGTGTCCGATTCCCTGGCGAAGGCCAAAGGACTGGGAGATCGGGAGTGGGGCCTCGAGGTACCCGAAACGCTGAGTTTCCACGGAGACAGACAGCGCCTGACACAGGCGCTTCTCCAGCTGGCGTCCAATGCCGTCGAGCACACCGAGGACGGTCAGAAGATCGTCTTCGGTGCCCGCGACGACTCCGAATCCGTGCACATCTGGGTCCGCGACGAAGGCAAGGGCGTGCCCGACGAGATCGCCGAGGACATCTTCGACCGTTTCTGCCGCGGGTCGACCGACGGGGCCGGCTTCGGGCTGGGGTTGTCAATTATTTCCGCCATCGCCGAGGCGCACGGAGGGACGGTCGTCCTCGACCGGGTTTCCATCGGTGCACAGTTCCGCATGATCCTGCCGAAAGGACAGAAGTGAAGAGCATTCTCGTGATCGAGGACGAACAACGGATCTCCGCATTCATCTCGAAGGGGCTGACCGCCGCCGGATTCGGTCCGCAGACCGCCGCCGACGGCTTCACCGGGCGAGACTTGGCCTTGACGGGAGACTTCGCACTCGTCATCCTCGACATCGGTCTGCCCGGACTCGACGGATTCAGCGTGCTGAGACATCTGCGCGAGCGACGACCCGAACTGCCGGTGCTCGTGCTCACCGCCCGGGACAACCCGGACGACACGATCTACGCTCTCGAGTCAGGGGCGGTCGACTATATGATCAAGCCCTTCCGGTTCGCGGAACTGCTGGCTCGGGTCCGTCTGCGGCTCAAGGAGAGTCCGCAGGAGCAGGAGGTCACGGAGCTCGTTCGCGACGAGGTGCGCATCGACCTGCTCAAGAGGCAGGTGTGGGTCAAAGACCGTCTCGTCGAGCTCTCCGCTCGGGAACTGTCCCTGGCCGAGATCCTGTTGCGCAACCGCGGCAACGTCCTCTCCCGCGGACAGCTGCTCTCCCATGTGTGGGGATTCGACTTCGACCCCGGCTCGAACGTCGTCGACGTCTATATCGGGTACCTGCGCAAGAAGCTCGGCTCCGATTTCGTCACCACCGTGCGGGGCTTCGGATACCGCGTGGACTGAACCTAAGATCTTTCTCATCCGCATCTTAACTTCATCTTAAGCACAGCCGACAAGCTGAGATGTATGAGAAGACGCTTGAGAGTCGCACTGTTCTCCCACGACTCGCTGGGACTGGGCCACATCCGCCGCAACCGGGCTCTGGCCTTTGCGCTGGCCCGGGACCTGCCGGCACTGACCGGCCGTGAGGTCTCCGGTCTGCTCATCGCCAGCAGTCCCGAGGCCGCGCGATTCGAGCTGCCGGATGGGTGGGACTGGGTGATCCTGCCCGGAGTCACTCCCACAGCCGGCGGCTACGTGCCCCGGGCGCTCTCCTCCTCGATGCAGGGGCTGAGGGCACTGCGGGCGGCGGCGATCTCGGCGATCCTCGATCAGCAGCGGCCCGAGCTCTTCATTGTCGACCGGCACCCCTTCGGCATCGGCGGCGAACTCGCCGAGGCCATAGACCGGGTTCGGGGCCACGGCTGCCGCACCGTCCTCGGCCTACGCGAAGTCCTCGACACCCCGTCCGTCATCGCTGCCGAATGGGAGAAGGTCGGAGGGCCCGCACGCGTGGCCGAATCCTTCGACACAGTCTGGATCTACGGTGACCCGGACGTCTACGATCCCCGGTCCACCGGGGAAGTGCCGGCTCCGCTCGCGGCCAAGGCCGTGACCACCGGCTACCTGTCACAGGGCCGCCCCGATGACGGCGGCCCACTGCCAGTGGGCGCCGAGGCAGCGAGCGCCCAGCCGGTCGGTGCCGAAGCAGCCGACACCGCGGAGGCAGAGTTCGGTTCCGAGCGGTTCCTCCTCACCTGCCTCGGCGGGGGATCCGACGGCGGAAGCCTCGCCTCCATCGCCGTCGCCGCCGATCCGCCCGACGGCCACCGTCACCTCATCGTCACCGGTCCGCAGATGGCCACCGAGGAGTTCGACCGTCTGCGTGCACGTGCTGGTGGGGCCACCACCGTCATCCGCCACTGCGACGACATCCCCGGACTCGTCGCCTCCGCCGAGGCGGTCGTGTGCATGGGCGGCTACAACACTCTGGCCGAGCTCATGGCCACCGATACCCCCGCGCTTGTCGTCCCCCGCAAGGGTCATCGGGCCGAACAGCCCAGGCGGGCATTCGCCCTCGCCGCAGCCGGAGCGGTCGACGCTCTGACGATCGAGCGCCTCGACGCCGAGGTGCTCAGCGAATGGTTCGCCGACCGGGTCGGGCGACCCACAGACCGCTCCCATATCGATCTCACCGGATTGGCCACCGTTCCCCGCCTGGCAGCGGACCTCATCGCAGATGACCGCGCCGAGGCAACGGCACTCGCATCCGAACCGGCACCGACGACGGCGGCCCCGCCGATCTCTGCGACCGCACCGACCGTGACCGACACAGCACCGTCCGCCCGTCTGTCCATCGCTCTGGAGGAGACCAGCCATGCTGTCTGAACAGACACCAACCATTTCGACGCCGGCCACGCCGACACCGCGTCCACCGGCAACCACGACCGCTCCGACGGAAAGACATCCCGGCCGCCGCGCCTATGTGCTCAAGATGTACCCGCGGTTCTCCGAGACCTTCATCGTCTCCGAGATCCTCGCCCGCGAAGCCGCCGGAGAGGACCTCGTCATCTTCTCCCTGCGCCCGAGCACGGACACCCGCTTCCACCCCGAACTCGCCCGCGTCCGCGCCGAGGTCATCCACATCGACCGACCCTCGAGCGCCCGCAGCTTCTGGCAGACCTTCGCCGAGGCCGCCTCGGAATCGCGCGTGGCCGCAGCAGTGCCGGGCCACCTCGGCGAGCTCCTGGAATTGGGCCACGATGATGCAATCCAAGCTCTCACCCTCGCCCGGTTGGCCCTCGACCACGAGGTCACCCACCTGCACGCGCACTTCGCGTCGGTGGCGACGACCGTGGCCCGGGCCGCCTCGGCGCTGACGGGGATCCCGTACTCCTTCACCACGCATGCGAAGGACATCTTCCACGAGGATGTCGTGCTCACCGATCTGGTCCGCAAGGCTGCGGACGCCGACCATGTCATCGCGATCAGCGATTTCAATCGCCGCTACCTGTCGCGGGTGCTCGGCCCCGAGCTGGCCGACCGGATCGTCGTCGTGCGCAACGGCCTCGAAATCGATCGCTTCCCCTACCGGCCCAATCAGGGCGCGACGGGAGCGGTGCCCTCGCTGCTGGCCGTCGGCCGCCTCGTCGAGAAGAAGGGATTCGCCCATCTCCTCAATGCGCTCGCCCGCCTCCGGGCCGACGGCACGAGCTGCCGTCTCGACCTCGTGGGCACCGGCCCCCTCGAGGAGGAGCTGCGGACCCGGTCCCACACACTCGGACTCGACGACCTCGTCACCTTCCACGGAGCGCTGACCCAGGCAGAGGTCCGCGACATGCTCACCGACCACGACGTCCTCGTCGCCCCGTTCGTCATCGGCTCCGACGGCAACGCCGACGGCCTGCCGACCGTGCTGCTCGAGGGCATGGCCACCGGAATTCCCTGCATCGCCGGGGCCGTCACCGCCGTGCCCGAGGTCATCGACCACGGCCGGACCGGGTGGCTCGTCGACGGCACCGATGAGGCGAACATCGCCTCCACCCTCGCCGAGGTGGCCGCCGCCCTCCGCACGGATCCCGCCGGTATCCGTGCCGTCACCGATGCCGCCCGCGACCGGGTATGCCGTATGCACGACTCGGTCGTCCAGGCCGAGCAGCTCGGACGCCTGGCCGACGCTGCGGCGGTGCCTGGGGCAGTCCCTGCCGTTCCGGCCGTCCGTGAAATGGAGTCAGTGTCATGAGAATCGCCTATGTCCTCCTCGACCCCGGCATCGGAGTCTTCGGCACGAAAGGTGCCAGCGTCCACGTCCAGGAGGTCGTGCGCACCTTCCGAGCACTCGGCCATGAGGTCAGCGTCTTCTGCACGCGCACCGATGACGACGTGCCCGCCGACCTCGTCGACCTCGATGTCACCCGGCTCGAGGTGCCGCGCGGTCTCGACCGCTCCCAGCGTGAGATCGCTCTGCTGCGACTCTCCGACATGCTCGCCGACCTGGTCACGGACACGGCGGCCGCCTCGGGGCAGGGGTTCGACCTCGTCTACGAACGGTATTCTCTGTTCTCCACGGCCGGTGCCCGGATCAGCCAGCGCCTCGACGTGCCTTTGATCGTGGAGGTCAATGCGCCTCTGCTCGACGAACAGCGGACCCACCGCGGACTCGTCCACGCCGAACACGCCGCCCGTGCCACGGCGGCAAGTTTTGCCGGAGCCGCACGCATCGTGTGCGTGAGCGAACTCGTCGCCGACTGGGTCCGCACTGACTATCCCGGCCTCGACGACGTCAGCGTCGTCCCCAACGGAGTGAACACGCAACGCATCACCCCACGGTCAGATCACGGCCGCCTCGGTGGGGAAGGAACCAGGGCACCCAGCGGTGACGCGCTACGGGAGGACCGCCTCGGTGATGGGGGCCCGGAGGACCGCGGTCCGGTGCGGATCGGGTTCGTCGGCACGCTCAAACCCTGGCACGGCACGGATCGGCTCATCGCCGCCTGCGCCGGACTGGTCGGGGACTTCCGAGTCGACATCGTCGGCCACGGCCCCGAATCCGAGGCGCTCGAGAACCAGGTGCGTAAGCTCGGGTTGGACGGACGTGTGCACTTCCACGGTGCCATCGCCCCCGAAGCCGTGCCGGTGGGGCTGCGAGAATTCGATATCGCGGTCGCCCCGTACCCGGCGGGCGAGAACTACTTCTCGCCACTCAAGGTCTACGAATACCTGGCCGCCGGACTGCCCGTCGTTGCCTCGAGCGTCGGTGCGATCCCCGGCGTGCTCGCAGGAACCGGAGCCGCGATCCTCACCGACCCGGCCGACACCGCTGATCTCACCCGCGCACTGCAGAGACTCATCGACGACGCCGAACTGCGCACGACGATGGGAGCACGCGCCCGCGCAGAGGCCCTGACCAGCCATTCCTGGTCCCGCCGGTGCCAACAGATTCTCGCGCCGGTGACGGTAATCGCCGGCGACACAGCCGCCGGAGAAACCGCCGCCGTCGATGCCGGTGCCGCCCCCATCGACAAGAGGATGCCGGTGTCAGGACGGTACCCCGCCTCGGCGGTGATCTCATGATAGGCAAGAAGCTCACGGCCTCGGCGCTGCGGCGGACCCTGCGGATCATCCGTCCGCACCTGCGCCGGCACACGTGGCTGATCATCGGCGGGATGGCCGCACTGCTGGCCGACGTCGTCTTCCGCATCCTCGAACCCTGGCCGATCAAGATCGCCGTCGACGCCGTCACCGCGGCCCTGGGCGCCCAGATCGCCCCCACGTTCGGTCTCGACGCCGGAGTCGGCACGACGCTCGCGGTCGTCGCCATCGGCCTGGCCGTCATCGTCGGCGGACGGGCCGCGGCGAACTACGCCTCGACGATCTGCTTCGCCCTCGTCGGCGCACGTGTGGCCACCCAACTGCGCTCACGCGTGTTCGACCACGTCCAGTCACTGTCGCTGCGCTACCACTCGAAGGCCTCGATCGGAGACACCTCACAGCGACTCGTCGGTGACATCGGACGGCTGCAGGAGGTCGCCGTCACCGCGGGCCTGCCGCTGGTCGGCAATGTCATCACCCTCGTCGTGCTCGTCGTCGTCATGGTCATCCTCGATCCCGTGCTCAGCGCCATCGTGCTCGTCACGGCGGCGGTCTACGGACTGCTGTCGAAGGCGGCGACCCCTAAGATCACGAAGGCCTCCCGGTCCACCCGCAAGGGCGAGGGCCGACTCGTCGGATCCGCCGCCGAGGCGCTCGGTGCCATCCGCGTCGTCCAGGCCTACGGACTCGAGAAGACCGTGGCCCGCGACTTCGCCGACGGCAACGAACGCGCACTCAAAGCTGGGGTGCGGGCACGCCGTCTGGCCGCCGGGCTCGAACGCTCCACGGATGTCCTCGTCGGCATCTCGCAGGCCCTCGTTCTCGCCTTCGGCGGGTGGCAGGTGCTGCGCGGGGCGATGTCCCCGGGCGACCTCGTCCTCTTCCTCCTCTACCTCAAGATCGCGATGAAGCCGCTGCGGGACATGGCCAAATACACCGGCCGGATCGCCCGCGCGGCCGCCTCGGGGGAGCGGATCGCCGACCTTCTCGACGAACCCGTCGAGATCGCCGACGCCCCCGATGCCGTGTCCATGGGCCCGGTCTGCGGTGACGTCGTCTTCAACCGCATCACCTCGACCGATGGGCACGGCAGGCCACTGTTCGATGAGCTCGATCTGCTCATTCCGGCTGGACAGAAGATCGGCATCCTCGGTGCCTCCGGGGCCGGCAAATCGACCCTCATGAGCTACCTGCTGCGGCTGTCTCAACCGGACTCCGGTTCGATCTACCTCGACGGCTACGACACCCACAACGTCACCCGCGCCTCCCTGCGGCAGAACGTGTCCGTCCTCCTCCAGGAGTCCGTGCTCTTCGCCGCGAGCGTGCGCGAGAACATTCGCTACGGTCGGCTCGATGCCACCGACGCCGAGGTGGTCGCCGCCGCCCGTGCGGCCCGTGCCGATGAGTTCATCCGCTCCCTCCCCGACGGCTACGACACCGAGCTCGGCAACCGCGGGGACACGCTTTCGGGTGGGCAACGGCAGCGGCTGGCCATCGCTCGCGCCCTCGTCCGCGACGCCCCGGTCGTCGTCTTCGACGAAGCGACGACAGGACTCGATCCGCAGACCCGCGCCGAGGTGGCCGACTCAGTGTCCGCGCTGACACAGGGCCGCACGAGCATCGTCATCAGCCACGACGTGGCGATGATCCGCGGACTCGACCGCGTGGTGTGGCTCGAGGACGGGCGGATCGTCGAGGACGGAACACCGAGCGAGCTGGCCGCAGCTGCGGACTCGCGCTTCTCCCGGTGGATCCGTTCGCAGGCCGACGAAGCCGACAACGTGCCGGGGCAAACAGTGGGGGCGGAGCCGTCCACGGTCGCGGGACCACGTCCGTCCGAACCGCCCACCGTCGGCAGCGCCCCCACCTATGCAGGAGCCTCATCATGACCGCAGCAATGTCCGACCCTGTGCACGACCTCGTGGACACGAGATACTCCCTGTTGCCCTATGTCGACGAACTGCGATCGGCAGACGAGCTCTCCCGACGCCTCGGTTTTGCGGTCCGGCCCCGGCGTATCCGCGTCAAACCGGGGAAGAGCGCCATCGTCGCATGGCAGCGAGAGGAACCCAGCCGCCTCGGCGAATTCGATGGTTGGGGATTCACCGCGGTGTTGACGAGCCCGGAAAAGCTCGCCAACGCTCGGCGGCGGGCCGCTCGGCACGGGCAGGAGCTGATCGTCCACGAGGCTGCCGACCCGCGTTCGGCAGGTGCGACCGGTGCCGTGCTGGTCACCGGCGGTGTGTTGGCCGACCCCAGGATCGGCAAGCATGTCGCACGGACACTCGACCACCTCGGCGGGGATCTGCGGATCACCGGATACAACCCCGCCAGGCGGCTGCTGCTCAAGCACACCCCGGCCGATGGGGCGCCGGAATTCGTGCGGATCGCCGCCGACTCCCAGATCCACCTCGCCGAGGCGGCCGACCGTTGGCAGCGCGCGGAGCTTCCCAGCCTGCCGGTCGAGTTCGTCGGAGGACGTGACACCGCCACACGTTCGCCGTGGTGGGGGACCGGTGATCTGCACGATCGACCGGATCCGAATGTCGCCGAGGAGGTCGGCGTGATCATCGCCGAACTGCACAGAGGCGGTGTGTCTGACAACGGCGGAGAACCGGCGGAGAGTGTAGGCGATTCGGCGGAGGCGAACCGCGCTCTCGACTCTCCGCTCGACCAACTCGAGACCACCAGCCGGTCGCTGGTTCGTCTGCTCCCAGAACGAGAGACTGACATCGCCGGACTGCTCTCCGAACTGAGCCGACGCCTCGGCCCGAAGCGGGAACTGCGGGAGATCCACGGGGACCTCAGCCCCGACCAGGTGCTTCTGGCGAATTCCGAGTGCCGGATCATCGACCTCGACCGGTCGGGGTACGGGCCGATCGGGATGGATCTGGGGCGATGGATCGCGGCCTGCCGCGCCGATTCCCGGTTGCACGAGCTCGAGCACCCCTTCATGGACGGCTACCGTTCCGCCGGCGGCGCGGAGACCGACCTGGGCGCATGGACGGCGTGGGCGATCCTCGTGGCCGCGCTCGAACCCTGGCGCAGCTGCTCCGAGACCTGGAGGGACGAGACGATGCGGATCATCGACCTCGCGGGCTCCGCTCTGGAAGAGAACGCCCCGACGACGGAGGTCGCACCATGACCGTGCCGAAGCAGGGCGCGACGAAACAGATCGTGACGGAACAGTCTGCGCCGAAGTGGGGCGCGGCCCTGCACATCCCCGACGCAGTCACGATCGGCGGACAGGACTGGAACGTGCGCCGAGCCTGGCCCGCAGGAGACAGTCGAATCGCGTGGGAGGCATCGCTCCCTGGCCAGGGGATTCGGGTCGGCTATCTCGACGAACACGGGGTGCGGGTCCTCGACGCGGGCCGTGACCCGAAGCTGCCGGGACTCGCCAGGCTGCTCGCAGACGGAGGCCGGCTGGTCTCCCACCGGCCGGGCAAACGCGCCGTCGTCCGCCTGCCCGACGGCAGTTTCGCCAAATGCGTGCGCGACGGAAAGGCCTCCGACGTCATCGCGGGACAGCGTCGAGCGATCGGGTTCCTTCCCGGTTTCGCCCTCCCGCAGGTGCTCAGTTCGGACTCCTCGACCGTCGTGCTCAGCGTGGTGCCCGGAGTCGAACTCCACGACCCTGCGAGGCTCGGAGCGGAGTGGTCACGCGCCTGGGCCGAGTCCCTCGACGCCTGGGCTCAGGCAGAGGCACATCCGACCAGTACCGTGGCAGCGGCTGCGCCGGAAATGCCGACCGCGATGCCGTTTCATGGGGCCGCGGACGAGGTCGAAGTGCTCCGAACATGGCGTGAACGCGCCCGTCCCCTGCTCGAGACCGCGCGGAGTGTGCGAGGGGAGACTCTGCTCGCCGACGTGGACGAACTCATCACAGAGGTCACGATCTCACTCGACGACGGGACCGCCTCGGCGAGGGACGGATCGATCGGACTCATCCACCGGGATCTGCACGATAAACAGATCATGTGGGATCCGATCTCCGGACCGGGACTGCTCGACGTCGATACGGCGAGCCGGGGCGAACGGGCACTCGACCTTGGCAACCTCCGCGCACATGCCCGGTGGCGCACCGAGCAGGGACTGTGGACCCCCGCCGAGGCGGCCGTGGTCATCGATGAGATCGCCCTGGTCGTGCCGGCATCAGGGATCGACCCCGCCAGGGTGAGCGTGTACGAACGAGCCACCCTTATTCGGCTCGCCTGCGTCTACGCTTTCCGGCCTGCCTGGATCGACCGGATCGGGTGGCTGATCGAGGCGGCGCACGCAATGTGAGAGTGCGACACTTGAGCCTTGCGGCGGCCCGCCGACCTCACTCCGCGGTGCTGCGGCGCGCGTCTCCCCAGATGTCGACACCGGAGTCGACGGCGAATTCGTCGATTGCCGTGAGCTCTTCATCGCTCAATGGTGCCGCGTCGAGAGCCGCGACATTGTGCTCGAGCTGATCGACGCGGCTGGCCCCGATGACCAGCGAGGACACTCGCTCATCCCGCAGCGCCCAGGCCAGGGCGAGCTGTGCCAGCGACTGGCCGCGGGCGGAAGCGATGTCGCCCAGTGACCGGATCCGGGCGAGGTTGTCGGCGTTCAGGAACCCGTCCTTGAACGATGGCTTCGCCTTGCCCGCCCGCGAATCTTCGGGCACTCCGCCGAGGTACTTGTCCGTGAGGAGGCCCTGGGCGAGCGGGGAGAAGCAGATGACGCCGAGCCCCTCGTCAGCGGTGGTGTCGAGGAGCCCATCGTCTTCGATCCACCGGTTGAACATCGAGTACGACGGCTGGTGGATGAGCAGGGGAGTGCCCAGGTCGCGGGCGATCTGCGAGGCCTGGGCCGTATCGGCGGCCGAGTACGAAGAGATGCCGGCGTAGAGGGCTCGACCCGATCGCACGGCGGTGTCGAGTGCGCCGATGGTCTCCTCAAGCGGGGTCGAAGCATCGGGGCGGTGGGAGTAGAAGATGTCGACATAATCGAGGCCGAGACGACGCAGGGACGCATCGAGGCTGGCCAGAAGGTATTTGCGGCTGCCGCCGGGGCCGCCATAGGGGCCGGGGTGCATGTTCCAGCCGGCCTTCGTCGAGATGATGAGCTCATCGCGGTAGGGGTGGAGGTCTTCGCGCAGCAGCCGACCGAAGTTGATCTCGGCCGAGCCCGGGGGAGGTCCGTAGTTGTTCGCCAGGTCGAAGTGCGTGATGCCCATATCGAATGCCCGCCGGACGATGTCGCGCTGGTTCTGGAATGCGACGTCGTCGCCGAAGTTGTGCCACAGTCCCAGCGACAAGGCGGGCAGGACGAGTCCGGATCGGCCGACCGGGCGATAGGTCATCGAGTCGTAGCGGTTTTCGGCGGCTAGGTACACACGGACTCCCTGGAGTGAGTGGAAGAGGTCGGGTCCCAGCTTACGGGCGTGCGGCCAACGTGCACACGCAGGCGCGATTGCCGTCGGCATCGGCAAGGACGGTGAATGACGGTGCGTGAGACTCGTCGACGATCGTGCCTCCGGCGTCGACCGCGGCCTTGATGCGATCCGCGGCGACTGCGGCCGGCACGGAGACGTCGACGTGCAGACGCTGGTGCGGAACCTCATGTTCTTCGCAGTCCTGGAACCACAGCAGCGGCATCTGGCCGGCAGGATCGACGACGTCGGGTCCGGAGACGTTGCTCGCATCCCCGGTCAGCAGGGCCGCCCAGAACGGGGCGATGGCCTCCTGATTCGCGGTGTCGAGGCCGAGTTCGAGAAGTGCCGGGATGGTCGGGTCCGCCTTCACGCCCGTTGAGGCGGCCAGCTCGCTGATCTGCCCGGCGAGGTTGAGGTCGCGTTCGGTCACGGCACCGGTGTCGTGGCTGGTCAACCTGATGTCGACGTGCGGGAACGTCAGGGTCACATCGGGATGGTGGCCGGCCTCCTCGGCGGCTGCACCGATGCGGGCGACGAAGTCGAGTCCGGTCGCGAAGTCGCCGGTGAGGAAACGGGCGCCGATGCAGTCCGGCAGCCCCTGCCAGTCGCCGAGCCCGTGGGAGTCGAGTGCGTCGAGCAGATTCTGTCCGGTATATGCAGTCATGGCTTCATGCTAGGGGCTTCTCCGTCCCGCGTGAACCCCTCGTTCCCGGATCCTGCAGGCAGGGGCGTAACGTTGCCCCGGTGATTGGCTCAACCGCATACCTCGTGACGCTTCTCTTCGCGTCGATCGCGCTTCTCATCTTCCTCATCAACTGGAAGACGAAGCTGCATCCGTTCCTCGCTCTCCTCATCACCTCCGCCGTGACGGCCCTGGCCGCCGGTGAGGAGATCGGCAAGATCCCTGAGACGATCGCCGCTGGAGCCGGCGACACCCTCGGCGAGACCGGCGTCGTCGTCGCCCTCGGAGCGATGCTCGGACGGCTTCTGGCCGACAGCGGTGCCATCCAGCGGATCGCGAACCTCGTCATCGAGCACTCCTCGCCGAAGGCCGCGCCGTGGATCATGACGGGTGTCGCCTTCATCATCGGCATTCCGATGTTCTTCGAGGTCGGTCTCGTCGTCCTCATTCCGGTCATCTACGCGGTCGCCTCGCAGCTGGAGCAGAAGACCGGGCAGAAGAAGCTGTGGTACCTGCGGATCCTCGTTCCCGCGATCGCCGCGCTCGCCTGCCTCCACGGCATGGTTCCGCCGCACCCGGGTCCGCTCATTGCCGTGTCCGGGCTCGACGCGAATGTCGGAATGACCATCGGCCTCGGGCTCATCTGTGCGATTCCCACCGTCATCCTCGCCGGCCCGGTCTACGCCCGCTGGATCGCCCCACGGGTCAAACTCGAACCGACTGCCGATCTCATCGACCAATACACCGGGGCCCGCGCCGAGGCGGACCAGAAGGAACTGCGAACGATCCCCGTCTGGCTCGCCTTCGTCACCGTCCTCGTCCCCGTCGTCCTCATGCTCGTGCACACCGTGGTCCAGCTCGTGGCGCCGGAGTCCTCGTTCGAACCCATCGCCGAGGTGGTCGGCAACCCGATCATCGCCATGCTGGCCGGAGTCGTCTTCGCCGCGATCGCGCTCGGGTGGACCTCGGGGATGGGCGGCGAGCGGATCCGCAGCTCCTTCGGCGACAGCCTCAAGTCGATCGCCGGAGTCATCCTCATCATCGGCGGCGGCGGTGCCTTCAACGAGGTGCTGGGGGACTCGGGCATCGGCGACGCCGTCGTCGGCGCGACCTCTCATCTGGAGATGAACCTCATCCTGCTCGGCTGGTTCATCGGCATCCTGCTGTCGTTCGCCACCGGATCGGCGACCGTGGGAATCACCTCGGCCACCGGCATCGTCGCCCCTCTCATCGGTGATCACTCCGGGGCCTACGTGTCGCTGGTCGTCATTGCGATCGGCTCGGGATCGATCGGTCTGAACTGGGTCAACCATGCGGGATTCTGGTTCGTCAAGGAGAGCTTCGGCATGACGATCGGTCAGGCGACGAAGACCCACATGATGGTCCAGACCCTCGTCAGCGTCTTCGGACTGATCTTCGCCTTCCTGCTTTCACTGCTCTTCGTTTGACCGCCTGCCCGACCTCCACCGATCCGACAGGGCCGGGCGGCACAAAATAGACCACTGGTCTTGATTTAGTGGTGTGTCCTGTGCCTCAATGGTGGTGTGACGAAATTCCACGCCATCCGCGACCAGCTCCTCGACCGCCTCGAGAGCATGGCCGCCGGTGAGCAGTTTCCTCCGGAACGACAGCTCGCCGAGACTCTCGGCATCTCGCGGATGACCCTGCGCCGCGCCATCGACGAACTCGTCGCCAAAGGCATGGTCCGCAGGCGTCACGGCACGGGAGTCTTCGCACTCGGTCCGAAACTCGACCAACCGCTTGCGGCGAGCTCCTTCACCGAGGACATGCTCGCCCGCGGAATGCGTCCCGGGTCCCATATCCTCAGCTTCGACACCGCCGAGGCGGGCGCGCACGTCGCTCGCCGACTCCACATCGCTGAAGGCGACGAGGTCATCGCGATCCTGCGCCTGCGCCTGGCCGACGACGAACCGATCGCCCTCGAAGAACTCCATGTCCCCTCGGTTCTCGTGCCGGGGCTGAGCGCCGACGACCTCGAGGACCAGTCCTTCTACGAACTGCTGCGCCGGATCTTCGGCATCCGTCTCAACCACAGTGTGCAGACGATCGAACCGACCCTCCTCGACGCCGCTGAGGCGAAGCACCTCGGCGTCGAAGAGCTGTCACCGGCGCTGCTGTTCGAACGCATCTCCCGCGGAGCCGATGACCGCCCCTTCGAGTTCGTCCGCTCCGTCTACAGAGGCGACCGTTACAAGGTCCGCACCGAACTCACCGTCCCCGCCCCGGCCGCAGCCCAAGCCGTTCCCACCGACACCGTCCCAACCGGCACCGCTCCCACCGCCGTTCCCGACCACACAGGAGGAGCGCAGCCATGATCATCGCCGGACTCATGACCGGAACCTCCGCCGACGGCCTCGACCTCGTCATCGCCGAATTCCGGCCCGACCCCGTCAACGACACGGAACCCACCCCCATCTTCGACCTCGTCGGCGCCGACCCCACCACCCTGACCGTGCGGATCCTCGCCGAACGCGAAACCCCATTCGACGACCGGCTCTCCGCCGACATCCTTCGCCTTCTCGAACCGGCAGAGCTGCCGTTGTCGCTGGTCAGCAGCGTCGACGCTCGACTCGGACGGTTCTCCGCCGACGCCCTGTCCGAACTCTGCGCCGACCACGACCTGACTCCCGACCTCATCGTCAGCCACGGTCAGACGGTCCGCCACGACATCACCGACGGACACGTCACGTCGACCCTCCAGCTCGGGCAGCCGGCCTTCATCGCAGAACGACTCGGCGTGCCCGTGCTCTCCGACGTCCGTTCCCGTGACGTCGCCGCTGGGGGACAGGGCGCCCCGCTCGTCGGGCTGCTCGACTCCCTCCTGCTCTCCGACGCCGAGGCTCCGACCGCGGTGCTCAACCTCGGCGGAATCGCGAACATCACCGTCATCACTCCCGGCCAGGATCCCATTGCCTTCGACACAGGCCCGGCCAACGCCCTCATCGACATCCTCGCCCGCCGCATCACCGACGGCCGGCAGAGCTATGACCGCGACGGTGCGCTCGCCGCTGCAGGCACCGTCGACGAGGATCTGCTCGCCGCGCTCCTCACCGAACCCTTCTACGCACGCCCCGCCCCGAAATCGACGGGCAAGGAACTCTTCCACGCCGCCTACCTCGACTCATTCCTCGAAGCCCACCCCCACCTCGGCGAGCATGATCAGATCGCCACGGTCACCGCGCTGACCGCGCGCACCATCGCCGAGGCGGTCCGAGACCACAACGTCACCACCGTCATCGCCTCGGGAGGTGGGACGAGGAATCCGGAGCTGATGCGCCGCCTCGGCGAGGAATTGGGTGACGGTGTCACCCTCACGAGCACGGACGCTGCTTTCGGGCTGCCCGAAGGCAGCAAGGAAGCCCTGCTCATGGCACTCCTCGGATGGCTGAGCTGGCACGGGCTCGACGGCACACAGCCCAGCCTGACCGGAGCGATCGGACCGCGCATCGCGGGTCGGTTCACCCCCGGTGACGGACCGCTGCGGCTGCCCGAACCCCTCCACCGACGACCCGCTCGGCTGAGACTGACCGACTGAACCGCGGCAGGCACCGCCCGCGCGATCTCACCGGCACACCGACCACGACTGACCAAATCAACCCGACACACTCCACACCCCCAACAAGGAGAGACCAATGCAGATCATCGACCTCCTGGTGATCATCGCCTATCTCGTCGCAACGGCGTGGCTGGGACTGGCACTGAGCGGCAAGCAGAGCAGCCTCAAGGGCTACTTCCTCGGCGGGCGCGACCTGCCGTGGTGGGCCGTCTGCCTGTCCGTCGTCGCCACCGAGACGAGCGCTCTGACCGTCATCGGCATCCCCGTCATGAGCTACCTCGGCGACCTCAACTACCTGCAGCTGGGGCTGGGCTACATCCTCGGCCGCGTCATCGTCGCCTACTTCATGCTGCCGCGCTACTACGACGGTGAGATGATCACCGCCTATGCCTACCTGGGCAAACGCTTCGGCCAGTCGACGCAGACCACGGCCGGCGTGACCTTCCTCTTCACCCGACTGCTCGCCGACGGCATCCGCGTGCTCGCCGCGGCCATCCCGCTCAAGGTCATCCTCGACGGGCTCGGCGTGCACACGAACTACTTCGTCATCATCGTCGTCCTCTCCCTGGTCACGATCGTCTACACGTTCATCGGCGGCATCAAGGCCGTCATCTGGGTCGATGTGGCACAGATGATCCTCTACGTCCTCGGCGGGATCCTCGCGATCATCATCATCTCCGCCTCGGTCGGAGGCGGCTGGTTCGCCGAGGCGGTCGAGGCCGGGAAGACGAACATCTTCGTCTTCGAGGGCAATCCGATCAACGCGGCGAACTCGTTCATCCCCTCCCTGCTCGGTGGCGCGGTGTTCGCGATGGCCTCACACGGTTCCGATCAGCTCATCGTCCAGCGACTCCTGTCCTGCCGATCGAAGGTCGAGGCGCAGAAGGCGCTCATCACTTCCGGATTCGTCGTGGTCGTCCAGTTCGCGATCTTCCTGCTCGTCGGACTGGCGCTGTGGGCCTACTACGATCGCGCGCTGCCGGCCGATCTCGGCCTGACCCGTGACGACGAGATCTTCCCGCACTTCATCATCGAGGGCCTGCCCGCCGGTATCTCCGGTCTGCTGTTGGCCGGTATCCTCGCCGCGGCGATGTCGACCCTGTCCTCGTCCCTGTCGGCGCTGTCGTCGTCGACGGTCAACGACGTCTACGCGAGACTCAAGCGCACGCCGATGACCGACGAACAGGGCTTCAAGGTCGGACGTTGGGCGACGATCGGCTGGGGCATCGCGTTCATCCTGCCGGCGACGATCTTCGAGTCCGACTCCGGCAATATCGTCATCCTCGCACTCGGAATCGCGGGCATCACGTACGGCGGTCTGCTCGGGGCGTTCGTCTTCGGCATCGTCAACAAGCGGGCCCGGGCGCTGGATGCGAACATCGCGTTCGCCCTGGCCGTGGCCGTCAACGCGTTCTTCTTCGTCATGGAGAAGTACGTCACCGGTGAGGTGTGGGTCGCCTGGCAGTGGTACCCGCTGCTCGGCGTCATCGTCACCTTCATCGTCGGCGGCCTGCTCGGTCTGCGCCACAAGACGAAGGTCGTCGAAGACCCGATCCTCGCCGAGGCGGAAGGAAGTCCCCGTCCATGACCTCCTCCCAGCGCCCACTCTCACCGACCGAGCAGCGCAATCCGGCGAGCTCCGGACTCGACGACCTCGACACCCTTGGGGTGCTGCGAGTCCTCAACGCCGAGGACCACGCCGTCATCGACGCGGTCGCCGCAGCCCTGCCGCAGCTGGCCGAACTCGTCGACATCGCGGCAGAACGCATGCGCCGAGGCGGCCGCGTCCACTACTTCGGCGCAGGCACCTCGGGGAGGTTGGGCGTCCTCGATGCGAGCGAACTCTTACCGACGTTCAACCTCGAACCGGGCCGGGTCATCGGGCACATCGCCGGCGGCCAGGCGGCATTGGTCAACGCGGTGGAGAACGCCGAGGACTCCGGGGCCGACGGATCCGCGGCCGGTGCGGAGCTCGGACCCGACGATGTGGCCATCGGCATCGCCGCGAGCGGGTCGACCCCGTACGTCGGCGGGGCGCTCGACGCGGCGCGGGCCAACGGCGCTCACGCCGTGCTCATCTCGAACAACCCGCACGCCTCTCTGGCCGAGACGGCCGATGACCACATCGTCCTCGACACCGGCCCCGAGGTGATCACCGGATCGACCAGGCTCAAGGCCGGCACCGCCCAGAAGCTCACCCTCAACGGGTTCTCGACCGCGCTCATGGTCGCTCTCGGCCGGACCTGGGACAACCTCATGGTCTCGGTCGTTGCGACGAACGCGAAGCTGCGCGAACGCACCGTGCGCATCCTTCGCGAGGCCGCGGACCTCACCGATGCCGACGCCAGGGCCCTGCTCGAGCGCTGCGACGGCGATCTCAAGACCGCCATCGTCGTCTCCTTCACCGAGGCGGCCCCCGCCCTGGCATCCTCGACCCTGGAGTCCCATGACGGATCCGTCAGGGCCGCGATCGCCGAGCTCGTCCGGACGGGCTCATCGTCCGATGCTGGATCCGGCTCCGGGTCGGACGATTCCGGTCAGGACAACCCTGGGCCGGGTACCGTGGGCGCATGAGCCTGATCCTCGGCATCGACATCGGCGGCACCGGCAGCCGCGCCGCACTTGGTGACGTCGGCGATGCTGCTGACCATCGTGGCAGTGCCGTTGGCGGACCGGGCATCGCTGACGGCGCGGGCTTCGTCCCACGCATCGTCGACCAGATCGCCGGACCGCGCATCGAGATCGGGCCGGGCGGCAGTACCGTCCTGCATGTCGTCCGGGACCTCGTGAGAACGGCGGATGAAACCTGGCCGGACCGTTTCTCCGAGGTGGGCGGCATCGGCATCGGTGCGTCCGGCATCGCTTCTCTTGCCGAGGATCCTGCCGAGATTCTCGCCGAAATCTCTTCCGAGTTCGGAGTGCCGGCCGTCGCCGCCATCGATGCCGTGACCGCCCACCTCGGTGCCCTCGGTGGGACCGGAGGAGCGATCACCGTGCTCGGCACCGGAGCGATCGCCATCGCCCATCCGGGTCCGGACGATGCCGGCCACTGGTCGGCCGAATGGGCACGAGCCGATGGCTGGGGACACCTCTTCGGCGACCGCGGGGGAGGAGCATGGCTGGGACGTCATGGTCTCGAACTCGCCCTGCGCACACATGACGGTGTCGACGAACACGGCCGTGCTTTGCTCGAGGCAGCCACCCGACGCTTCGGACCACCGGCCTCCTGGCCGGGACAGTTCTATACGCGCAATGACCGGGCAGGACTGCTTGCCGAATTCACCATCGACATCGGCGAGACTGCTCGAGCCGGCGACACAGCCTCGGCCGACCTGCTCCGCGAAGCTGGTCAGGAAGCGGCCCGCAGCGCGCTCGCCGCAGCTCGTTCCGTGCGAACTGACACTGACTCGTCAACGGTAGCCACCGAGGCCTTTCCCACTTCCAACTCCGCGACCCGCATCGCTCTCACCGGGGGAGTCGCGGCCGCGGGCGATCACCTCGTCGAGGGATTCCGCACCGAAGCCGCACGACTGGATCCGACCATCACCATCGTCGAGCCCGTAGGCGGACCGTTGGATGGGGCACTCACGCTCGGTCACCTCGGTGCCGGTGGGAAACTCAGCGGCCAGGACCGGGTCATCTGGATCTGACAGGCCGTCAGGTGGCGCGATCCTCAGCCCGGGCCTCTCGCACCATCCGCACCTCGCGCACCCCGTCGTAGTCGTCGGTCTTGACCGTGCCGTCGGCGACGAAGCCGTTCTTCGCATAGAACGCCTGAGCGCGCGGATTCGGATCGGCAACCCACAGCGCAGTCGTCACGGACGGATCGACGACCGCATCGAGGAGGTCCTGGCCGACGCCCGTGCCTTGCATGGACCGATAGGCGTAGAGAACGTAGAGGTGCCGGTCTTCGACGCTTCCGTCGGTTTCCGGAGGTCCGGACATGGCGATGCCGACGATGTCACCGTCGGATTCGGCAACGGCGCTGACGTATTTCTGCGGGGCCGCCTCGGCGAGAATCTGCGTCCACATCTGTCGGCGTCGATCGATGAGGTCGGGAGAATCGAGGAGTTCGTCGGGCATGAGTCCGCGGTAGGTCTCCTCCCAGCTGTCGACGTGGACTCGCGCCATTCCGGCGACGTCGGCGATGGCTGCGGGGCGGACAGCAGATGTCATGAACCGACTCTACCTCGGGTGCCGAGCGTTCACCTGGCCTGCGACCATTCACAGCACATGTTGGAGCCCCGGTCGCCGGCACGAAATATTCACCTGACCTGCATCTGCACACAAACAGCTGTCCAGCCGGGACGCCCAGGATCGAGAGAGTGAGAGCGAACCGCGAACCAGTCACCGCCGTCGAATCACCACCCTCAGCCCACCCACTTCATCGCCCGTTCCGACCGTCATCGCCCGGGGCTCGGAACTCGGGTACAGGAGACGTCTCGTTCGGGTCGGTGGCACCACCGCCCGCCGACCTCGAACTGCCGATGGGCCCACGCACCCGGTTGTATCGATTCTTCGAGGCCCTGCCGGCGGCGATCAGCTTCACTGCGGTCGGGCTCGTATTCATCCTCCCCTTCGTCGACGCGATGCTCGGAGCGGTCTACGTGCTCTCCATCGTCGGGCTGATGTTCGTCCGCGCCATGCTCGGGGCGATCGACGTCGCTCGCGGCTTCGTCCGCTTTCGCCGCAGCGCCCGCGTCGACTGGGCGGCGCGCCTGACCGACCTCGAGCGGGCCCTGGACGGGCGCCCTTCCCTGGCACATCCTCGGGGAGGGTTCCGGGCCGCCGACCACGCCGCCCTCGTTGCGAAAGTCAACGCCGACCCACGCTCGATCATGCGGCCATCGACCCTGCTCCACGCGGTCGTCGTGGCCGCGTACAACGAGCCCTATCCGGTCATCGCCGACACCATCCGCACCCTGCTGCACACGTCGACGAAGCCCGAACAGCTCCTCGTCTTCTTCGCCCATGAGGAACGGGGAGGACCGGCGATGGCCGAGACGGCTCGGCGGCTCGAAGCCGAGTACGGCCACCGCTTCAGGGCCTTCGTCCTCGTCGAACATCCGGCCGGATTGCCCGACGAGATCGCCGGCAAGGGTGCGAACATCACGTACGCCGGACATCGCCTGGCCGAATGGGTCCGTGACGAGGCCATCGACCCACGCCGGGTGATCGTCACCAGCCTCGACTGCGACAACATCCCACACGAGTCCTATTTCGACGCTGTCGCCTACGAATACGCGATCGCCCCGGACCGGGAGCGACTGTCGTTCCAGCCGATCAGTCTCTACATCACGAACATCTGGGACGTGCCTGCACCATCGCGAGTCGTCGCCAGCGCGAACTGCTTCTGGAACCTCACGACCACTGTCCGGCGGCTCGCCCTGCGCAACTTCGCCTCCCACGCGCAGCCGCTGACTGCTCTGGTCGAGATGGGCTTCTGGTCGAAGCGGACTATCGTCGAGGACGGTCACCAGTACTGGCGCAGCTGGTTCCACTTCGACGGCGACTACAGGGTCGTGCCCGTCCATGTCCCGATCTTCCAGGACGCCGTGCAGGCCGGGACGTTCAGGGCCACGATGGTCGCCCAGTTCAAACAACTCAGCCGCTGGTCGTATGGTGCCTCCGACGTTCCCTACGTCGGAGTGCGTGTCTTCGGCCCTGGGGCCCGAGCGCCGTTCTGGCCGGGAGTGCTCCGGTTCTTCTCCCTGCTTGAGGGGCACGTCAGCCTCGCCTCGATCTCGATCATCATCGCCATCGGCGGCTGGATCCCCTTCGTCGTGGCCACGCAGACCGGGCAGGCCACCTCGGTGGTGGAGCGCATGCCGATGACCGTGGGCATCATTCAGCAGGTCGGCATGATCGGTCTCATCGTCTCCGTCGTCGTGTTCAATGCGCTGCTGCCGCCCCGGCCCATCCACGTCCCGCGCGAGCGCCGTGTGATGATGTGGCTGCAGTGGCTGCTCTATCCGCTCACGCTGCTCGTGTTCAACTCCTCGACCGCGATGTACTCGCAGTGGTGCCTGCTCACCGGCCGCTACCGCGAACGCTTCGATGTCACGGAGAAGAGGGCCAGCGGGGCGTCCCGCTGACCCACTGACCCGCTGACCCGCTGACCCGCTGACCGAGGGCCACCACACCAACTGCCACCACACCAACTGCCACCACACCAACTGCTTCAAAGTGTGAGCGTCCACCCCTAAGGCTGCACTCCTGCACATTGAAGCAGTTATCGCCTCCGCCACCGAGGCGGTCGGCCGACCGCCCAGCGCGTGCACCCCATTTCCGCCGGCCGATTCGAGGTCTAGGCTGGGAACCGAGTCCTACTGCCCTTCGCGCGCTGGCGCTCACCGCGCTCCAGTGCTCACCGCGCACCAGCCCCACCGTGCTTCAGAGCTCACCGGACCCCAGCGTCCGTCGAGCCCCAGCGTCCGCAGAGTCAACGGCGCCGCCGGTTCCAAGCGCCGCAGCGCATACCAGCCGAGGAGAGCGTCATGCCCGACACCGACAGCACGCACCCCACTCGACACGACAGCGAGCACGTCGATTGCATCATCAGCGGCGGAGGCCCCGCCGGCATCGTCGCCGGCCTGCTGCTCGCCCGCGGCGGAGTGAAAGTCGTCGTGCTCGAGAAGCACATGGACTTCTTCCGCGATTTCCGCGGCGACACCATCCACCCGTCGACCCTGCGCCTGCTCGACGAACTCGGGCTCTACCACGAATTCGCCCGCATCGCCCATCGCCGCGTCGAAGGCGTGACCCTGACCGGGCGAGGCGGCGAGGACGTCCTGCTCGCCGACTTCACCCGCCTCGACCTGCCACACCCGTTCATGACGATCGCACCCCAGTGGGACTTCCTCAACCTGCTTGCGAAGGCGGGGGAGGACGAGCCGAACTTCGACCTGCGGATGGGGGTCGAGGCCACCTCGTTGATCCGGGATGACGATCGAGTGGTCGGTCTCCGTGCCCGGAATTCGACCGTCGCCGTCCCGGCCGCGTCGACCGCGCCCAGCGTCACCGAGGCGGCCCCACCGCCAGAAGACACCGACGTCCACGCCGGGGAACGAACCGACAGCGCTTTCGATGCTTCCACCCCGGCCACCGTCGAATTCCGTGCACCGCTCGTCATCGCCGCCGACGGCCGGTGGTCGCAGGCCCGCGCCGAGGCGGGTCTGTCCGTGAGGCAGCTGTCGTCGACGATCGATGTGTGGTGGTTCCGCATCGACACCGAGGCGGTCCTGCCCGATTCCGTGGCCCCACGAGGCGGGAACGGCAAGGTGTTCGTCGCAATCCCGCGCGACGGACACGTGCAGATCGCCCGACTCATTCCGAAGGGTGCGGACGAGCGCCTGCGTGCCGAAGGCATCGGAGCGCTGCGTGACGCCGTCGCGGAGACCTACCCGCAGCTCGCGGCGGATGTCGGTCAGGTCGAATTCGACGATGTGAAGCTTCTCGATGTTCGCCGCAATGAGGCCAAACGGTGGTTCACCGACGGTCTGCTGTGCATCGGCGATTCCGCACACGCGATGAGCCCGCTCGGTGGGGTCGGGGTCAACCTCGCGGTGCAGGACGGAATCGCCGTCGCCCGGACACTGGCCGAACCGCTGCGTGCCGGGTCGGTGCGGACCGCAGAGCTGCGGCGCCTGCAGCTGAGACGACTCCCGACCACGCGGGCCGTCGAACTCCTGCAGTCAGGAATCCACCGGATGGTCGAACCCGCTGTCCACGGGCACCGGCCCATTCGCCCACCTGCACCGGTGGAATGGCTGCTGACGACATTCCCCGCGCTCACCCGCATACCGGCGCGCATCCTCGGCGTCGGCATCACTGCCGAACACGCCCCGGACTTCGCCCGGCGTGAGGAACCGACCTTCGAAGGAACACAATGACCGAAATCCTGAGCTTGCGTCCATTGCTGCCCACCGATGAAGCGGAGCTGCGCACGTTCCATGAGCAGCTGCGTGCCGACGATTTCGAATTCCTCCAGGCAGAGGGAACGTGGGCCGATATCATCGCCACTCACGAGCGCGAGGCGAAAGGAATCGACCTCCCGCCGGGGCGAGTGCGTGCGGAGTTCCTTGTCGCCGAGGTGGACGGCCGACCCGTCGGTCGCACCTCCATCCGGTACGAACTCAACGATTTTCTGTTCACCCTGGGTGGTCACGTCGGGTATGCGGTCGCTCCTGAATTCCGTCGCCGAGGATACGCCCGGCAGATCCTGTCACTTTCGATCGAACGACTGCGCTCGGCCGGTGTCGAGAGCGTGCTCGTCACGTGCGATGAGACGAACACCGCCTCGGCGAGTGTGATCGAGCAGTGCGGGGGAGTCCTCGAGGACGTGCGCGAGAACGGTGACGGACCACCCAAACGGCGTTACTGGATCGGCGCAGATTCCGGTTTTCCTCAATCGGCCTCGACGGCCAACACCAGTGCCGCGGTGACGGCGGATCCGTAGAGTCGAAGACATGAACTCACTCTTCGACTCCATCCGCAAACTCGGTTTCCGTCGCGGTCCCGACCGCATCCTCAGCGGTATCGCCGGAGGCCTCGCCGAGGTGACCGGCATCAACGTCTGGATCATGCGACTCATCGTCCTCGCCTCGTTCCTGCTGCCCGTGCTCGGTATCGGCGCCTATCTCGTCGCATGGATCCTCACCCCGTGGCAGGACGAATCGATCCCGCTGCAGCAGATCTTCGGCGGTCGCTCACTGCAGTGAGCTCAGCGGTTTAGCTGAAGTCCGCGGTGATCGACTGCGCGGCACCGTCGAGCCGGATGACTCCTCCGTGCGGAAGGATCCACTGCGGCCTGGTGTGGCCGAACGGCACACCGACACAGATCACGGCTTCGGGGTTGTACTTCTGCACCTCGGCGATCACAGTGTCACGTTGGGCTCGGCGCAGCCGGTCTCGTTCATCGGGTGGAGGAACCGGTTTCCGCAGCTCGCTGACAGGTGGCCGCGCCATGATGACGCCAGCGGCAGCGGACAGGATTCCCCGTTCGCCGAGGCTGCGCAGAGAACGCTTGACCATTATCGCCGGCGGCACTTCTTCGCTGGTTTCGAACATGAGAACCCTGTCGCTGAGGTCCTCGGTCTCCGGCATCCGCCCGGCGATCGCGATCTGATCGATGACCTCGATACAGCCTCCCCACGTCCGCCCCTCGACGGCCTTCTTCGGTCCGGCCCACGTCCACGGGTCCGTCGGCTCACGCACTCCGAACTCGGTCAGCGACCGCGGATCTTCCCACTCCACGCCGAAATCCTCCGAGACACCGGGGTCGGTCAGCTCGATCTCGCCGCCGTCAAGCAGCGCGGCACGAAGCGAACGCAGATGGATGTCATCGATGTGAGGACCAGCGCCGAGGTGGACCTGCGTTGACCCGCCATAGAAGCTGGTTACGCCTAACCCCCAGAGCAGATGATGCAGATTCGTATTGTCGCTGTAGCCGAGGAACGGCTTCGGGTCGCGTCTGATGACTTCTGTGTCCACGTGAGGGATGACGGTGACTTCACCGTCACCGCCAGTCGTGGCGATGACTGCGCGAATCCGTGGATCAGCGAATGCGGCAGTGATGTCCGCCGCGCGCGCTTCGGTGGTGGCACCAAGTTGTCGGGTTGTCGGAAACTCGATCGGGATGAGACCCGTGGCTTCGGCAAGACGGCGCATGGCCTGGTCATGAACTGCGGCGGAGACAGCAGGCGCTGCGAACGAAGGCGAGAGGACCGCGATGCGATCCCCAGGACGGGTTTTCGGCACAGAGACGAACGACTTCATCCGCCAATTACATCAGCAGGCTTGTGAAACTGCTAGCCGAGTTCTTCTGAACACGACGGCAGAATCATCGGACCCGCAGATCTTCGGCGGTCGCTCGATCGAGTGACGACACCTGAGCCGATCAGCGTTCGCTGTCCAGCTGCGCCATGAGTGCACTCGGGTAGCGATCGCCGCGCACCTCGGTGCCGGAGAGCACCTCGTCGATCTCGGCGAGATCATTCGGGCTCAGCACCACCTCGGTGCTGGTCAAAGTCGCACGCACCTGCTGGACGGTCCGCGAACCGACGACGGGGACGATGTCCTCGCCTTGGGCCGCGACCCAGGCGATCGCCAGCTGGGGCAGTGTGATTCCCTTCGCCGAGGCGACCTCACCCAATGCCGTGACGATCGTTTCGTTGTGGGCGAGGTTCTCCCCTTGGAAGCGGGGGAACATCGCCCGATTCCCGCCGGTCTTGCCGGCGAACAGCCCCTTCGCCAGCGCCCCGTAGGCAGTGATGCCGATGCCGAGGTCGCGGCAGGCGGCAAGGATCCCATTGGACTCGATGGAGCGGGTGAGCAGGGAGTACTCGATCTGCAGGTCGCTGATCGGCGCGACGGCTGCCGCCCTGCGGATCGTCTCCGCCCCGACCTCGCTCAATCCGATCGATCGGACGTACCCCGCCTCGACGAGTTCGGCGATCGCGCCCACAGTTTCCTCGATCGGGACATCCGGGTCCAGCCGGGCGGGCCGGTAGACGTCGACATGATCTGTCCCGAGACGGCGCAGGGAATAGGCCAGGGAGTTGCGGACTGCGTCGGGGCGTCCGTCGAATCCGATGAACGCGCCGTCCGGGGAGAGCACGGCACCGAACTTCACCGACAGGACGACATCCTCGCGGCTGCGAGTCCGCAGAGCCCTGCCGATGAGCATCTCGTTGTGTCCGGCTCCGTAGAAGTCCCCGGTGTCGATGAGGGTTCCCCCGGCATCGAGGTAAGTGAAGATCGCGGAGACTCCTTCGTCATCGGTCGTCGGCCCATAGGCGCCGGACATGCTCATGGCTCCGAGCCCCGGTGACGTGACAAGGGGTCCGGACGCTCCGAGGCGGCGGTGGTCGATGGTCTGTGCTTCGCTGTGTGTGGTCATGAATGAGAGTCTGGTCGCAACGCTCGCCATCGGGAAGGGCCGATCGAACCAGGGACAACCTGTGCCTGGAAACTCAGCGTCCGCGGGCGGACAATGGGCGGATGACCGATCGTTCCGACCTCGCCGATTTCCTCCGCCGACGCCGTGAGCAGCTGCGACCCGAGGAGATCGGTGTGGGTAGCACGGTCCGCCGGCGCACGCCTGGGCTCAGGCGTGAGGAAGTGGCGATGCTCGCGGGCGTCTCCGTCGACTACTACGCCCGTCTGGAACAGGGCAGGGGAGCGACACCGTCCGCCGGTGTCGTCAACGCTGTCGCCCGGGCTCTGCAGTGCGACCGGGATCAGCGGGATCATCTGCTCCATCTCGCGGGGCATCCTGTGCCGCCGCACAGTTCGGACGGGCACATCCGACCCGGACTCATCGCCGTGGCCAACCGGCTCGTCGATGTGCCGGCCGTCATCGTCACCGACCTCGGCGAGGTCGTCTGGCAGAATCCGCTGGGGCGAATTCTGTTGGCTGACCTGTCGGAGGAGCCCGGAAGAGGACGGAACCTCATCTGGAGATGGTTCGAGGACCCCCGGTCACGGCCGATGCCGGAAGAGGACTGGTCACGGATCTCGGCATCACATGTGAGTGACCTGCGGGCGACGTACGCCCGCAGGTCCGGAGACCGACGAGTGAGAGAATTCGTTGCCGACCTCATCGCCATCAGCGATGAATTCGCAGAGCTGTGGGCACAGCACGAAGTCGCTGTGCGGCGTTCCGACATCAAGGTCTTCACCAGCAGGGAACTCGGTCGGCTCGAATTCCGGTGCGAAGTGCTGCTCACCGCGGACGATGACATCTCGCTGCTCGTGTTCTTGCCGCTCGAAGGCACCGAGACGGCGAGTCGGCTGGAGCTGCTCAGCGTCGTCGGGACGCAGAAGCTGACTTCGGAATGAGCCGCAGACCGAGCCCGTATTCGCCAGGTTCAATGCCGACCGATAGGCAAGAATGAAGGCATGAGCGAAAGCGAACCCTCCATGCCAGCCAACCTCTACCCGGCAGCCGACGAATGGCAGGCGGTCGACAGGTACTTCACCTCGACATTGGTCGGTGAGGACGATGCCCTGATCACCGCCAGGGCCTCCGGCGCTGAAACCTCGATGCCGAATGCCGAGGTCTCAGCCAATCAAGGTGCGTTCCTCGGCCTGCTCGCCCAGATGGTCGGTGCACGGAGAGTGCTCGAGTTCGGTACATTGGCGGGCTACTCCACCATCTGGTTCGCCCGATCAGTCGGTGAGGACGGCCGGGTCGTCACACTCGAACTGGAAGCGGACAACGCAGTCATCGCGGAGACGAATTTCCGCACCGCCGCAGTCGCTGACCGAATCGATACGATCGTAGGACCAGCCGCGGAATCGGTCGCGCGGCTGATCGACGAAGGTACCGAGCCGTTCGACCTCGTATTCATCGACGCGGACAAACCGAGCAACTCCGTCTATCTTGCCGCCGCTCTCGAACTCACTCGTTCCGGTGCGGTGATCGTTATCGACAACGTCGTCCGCAATGGTGCTGTCGCTGACGCCGACAGCACCGACCTGCGAGTTCAGGGCGTCCGACAGGTCGTCAACGATCTCGCGTCGAATCCCGAACTGGACGCCACGGCGCTGCAGACCGTCGGCGAGAAGGGGTGGGACGGACTCATCATCGCGCGGCGACGGTGAGGCGCCGCCTCTCGCTATGTTGTGAGCATTCGGCGAGAGGCAGCGCGATTTCGGCTGTGCCCACCGAGTCTGTCAGCCGCGCCGGAAGACCTTGATCGGGACGGAATCGAAGGTTGGTGCGTCGAGAAACGTCCACAGGACGGCGAGAACGGTGATCGGGAAGAACGCGACAGCGAGGTAGCGGCCCATGCCTCTCCAGAAGCCGACGCGTCGACCGAAGTCGGCCTGCAGCGACACGACCCCGCACAGCGCCTGGCCGGGGGAGACGGTGCAGCCGTAGAGGGCACCGAAGACGAGAGCCATGAGCGGGTAGCTGGCGAGGCAGACACCCGTCGCGGCATCGAGCGAGATCACACCTACTGCCGAGAGTGCCAGAGCGATGCCGATGACGACCCCGGTGAAGACGAGGACGAAGACGGCGTCGAGGATCCTCGCCCACCAGCGCCTGCCCGTCGGCGCCGGCTGCAGGAGCACGCCGTTGCGCAGCGTTCCATTCGCGTGGTCGTACATCCTGGCACGGACGTGGGAGCCGTAGTTTGCACTCATGATTCGATTAGACCAGCAATTCTTCCCGACTGCGAGCCGCGGGGCTCGGCCATCGGCTCGTCGGATCAGGACGCGGGAACGTCGAACTCGGAGCGGAACTCAGGAACCTTCTTGTCCTCGCCGATGACCTTCGCTTCGGGACGAACGTAGGCGCCCTTGAGCGAATCGGCAGTCTTGCTGATGTAGATCGGCACGTATCCGGTGTGCTCTCCCTCGCGACGCGGAGCCGAGTCGAAGTACTCGTACCCGGCCTCTTCGACCTCGTCGTCTGCGCTCGCCGCATAGTTGACCTCGTCCCCGCCGTCGTCGAGGTAGAAGTCCGAGGCACTGATCGTTCCACCGTATTCCTTGCCGGGAACGACCTTCACCTCGAGGTAGACCATCTCTCCATCGGGGTTGTCGCTCGCTTCATAGTATTCGGTGGGGTTGTTGCGCACAGCCGAGACGATGGTGATGACGTCGCCTGTCTCGTCGTCGGTGAACTCGGTTCCGACCTTGACCTCGGTGCCCTCACCGGACGTTGTTGCGTCCTCGGTTGCTGCCGCCTCCTCGGCTTCTTCGGTCTCCTGCTCGAGCGGAGCCGAATCGGTCTCTTCGGTCTGTTCCTGCTCGCTGGAGCCTGCCTCTTCGGCGGTGTCCGGCTCGTTCGTTCCGCAGGCTGAGAGAGCGAGCACCGAGGCGACCGCGACCGCGGCTGAACGGGTGAGCAGTGTGGTCGGGCGGAGTCGGATGCGGTTCATGGTTCTTCCTTGCTTTCGAGTGGCGGAGCCGACCGCGAACAGTGTCGGCGGCGTCCGTGAGTAGCTGACGACCTCGACTCTATGCGGGTCCAAGCCCGCAGATGGTGCTCGATGGGGCACATGATGTGTCAGTTCTGCGACAACTGCTGTATTGAACCCGGCTCGGTCGACGCCGAGGGTCCCGTCTCTGATCCTGTGCTCGTTGGAAATCTCTTGAAAACAGCGCAGCCCCGAAGCGATGAGCTTCGGGGCTGCGGCGTATTGTGCCTGGTCAGGCTGGGTGGGCCCCGTGGGGATCGAACCCACGACCCGCGGATTAAAAGTCCGCTGCTCTACCAACTGAGCTAGAGGCCCCGCCCCATCACCGCTGCAGGACACCGGCCTGCTGACACATGATGGAGACGAACTAATAGTAGAGGTTCGCGCCCGAATTACTCAAACCCGCAGCCCGCTCTCGACGGGCCTTGGCCGGCAACCGAAAGTCGGAACCGGCAACGGGTTGATCGGCCCCGGGCTGGCCCTACTTCTCCAGTCTGCGACGATCCTCGGTGGTGTACGTGCGAGGCAGACCGTCCGGCGATTCGAGCTCTTCGGGCGCAATGGGTTCGATGACCTCGGACTCGATGGCTCTGTCCTTCTTCAGCTTCCCGGCCAGGGCACGGACGTTGCGCAGCCCCGCGAGCAGCTTCCGGTCCTTCTTCGGCGCGACATATTCGGGATCGGTCTCGATGGGGAAGATCGTCGGCGCAGCACCGAAGGCCTCCTTCGATTCCGCAGAGACCTTCCGCGCCATCTGCGCATTCACCACGGCACCGATGACCGCCCCGACGCCGAAGGGCAGCAGCCGACCGACGAACGACCCACCAGCACGGGCGGCGAACTTGCGGATGAAGGTCTTGCGCAGCTTACGCACGAGCAGATCGACCAGCGGAGCAGGCAGCTGCTTGGTCACGGTGGCGCCCCAGCTGCCGAACATCGACTCCACGCCGCCGTTCTGCTTGCTGAACTTCTGGACGAGGTTCTTCCCGTCCTTGCCCAACATGAGGCCGAGGACCAGGGCGTTCGCCCGCTTGGCGTCGGCCACCGGCAGACCATGGATCTCCGAGATCGCCTGCGCGAACAGCGCCGTGCCCTCGAGGAATCCGGCGGTCTCCGCCCCGGCCACACCGAGTGCAGCCGTCGTGCCCAATCCCGGAACGGCCGCGGTCGCACCGACTGCCGCACCTCCCGAGGTCGTCAGGGCCAGGTAATGCCGACGAATGATCGTGATGAGCTCTTCGGGGGTCGCGTCAGGGTGCCGGCGGCGCAGACTGCGCACATAAGCCAACGCGACGGGGCGCTGCACGGACAGCAGACGCGACAACATCGACTGGGCGCGGGGATTGAGGGTGCCGTCGTCGTTGACTGCCAACTTCGCAGCCTTGTCGAGGCCCTTCTTCGCCACTGATGATTTTGCCACGAGAGTTCCTCCTCGTTTCGGTCACTCACGGCTGCGGGTCGCAGTCGCGAATCATCCTCAAGTTTAATAGCGTCCGTTGTGAGTCCCGCGAGCAGAACCTGACCGTGCGGAGAAAGCCCGAATGTGCTCCACGTCCTAGTCCGCGCACCCTGACAGGGACTAAACTGCCCTGACCATGTCACAGCGCGCATTCCACCGTCCCGTTCCCCTGGCCGACCTCGACTCCGTCGGTGCCGTCGACGATCCCGTCGCCCGGTCGGAGACCTCGCACGCGACCGCAGCATTGCTGCTCGGCGATTCAGAAGGCAACCGCGACGAGGCTGCCACCAGGCGCTTCGTCGAACTCGCCGATGACATCGGCTTCGAGGTCATCGCCGAGATGTGGTCCGCCGCTCCCGCCGTCTCTGCACCCGGCGCATTGTGGCGCCTCTACGCCCTGCGCCAATGGATCAAGTCCGCACCCGGCGAACTCTCCGAGATGTTCTCCGACGGCCAACGCCGCACCACCGAGGGCATCGGCTACGACGAGATCCTCGCCGGCGTCGAACTGCCCGCCGGCCCCGACGAAGTGGCCCACGCCATCGACGAGATCCTCGTCGGCGCCTTCCGCGGCGACGTCGTCATCGCGCTGCTGCGCGCCGCCGCCTTCGTCGGCATCTGCGCGGCGGGCACCGACGACCACGCCACCGGAGCCCGCCTGCGCCAGCTGTCCCAGGACCTGTCCGACGCGGCCGTCGCCCATCGCCGAGGCGGTCTCGACTGATACTCGGCCCGCCGGGAATTCCCTCCCCGAGGCGGCCCCGCCCAATGAAATGAGCGCGTTCCCCGTCGGGACCGGATATTCCCACCCGACCACGACATCGACTGTGAGATTGTCAACGGACGAAGAACCGCCTCGGCGGTGGACTCATGAGCACGAACGAGTATCGTAGGGGGTGGCCTTCGGGCCACCGGACGCTGGATCGCTGAAGCCCCGGGCTCCAAATTCAGCCGCTTCGAGCGGCCTTCCGCCGAGAGGCGCTCTCGGTTCAGCGTCCGGCACATATCATTGAGGCATCATGCATATTCGTCCGGCTTGTCCGGGCCCCGGGCAGGAGGAGCGCATGCGGCTCAAGCGGGTACCGCAGGACAAGGTGTTCTATGAGCGGTTGTCCGATCTCGTCTCTCAGATGCGGCAGTGCAACCTGGTGCTCGCCGAACTCTCCGGAATCGAAATCAGCGAACGACGCGACGTCGCCGACCGTCTCCGCGAGATCGGGGACAGAGCCGATGAGGACATGGGCGCGATGCTGCGTGCGCTGCGCGAGAACTACATCACCCCGTTCGACCGCAATGACCTCTACCTGCTCAGCCACCATATGCGCGAGATCTGCCACCGGCTGCACGGAGTCGGATACGTTCTCGCTTCCGGAGCCTTCGACCCGTTGCCGTCCGGCGTCCCCGAGACCCTGGCCGTGCTGTCGAACCAGACGGACCACACCTCGCGGATGATCACCAGACTGCCCGGCAAGCTCGACCAGTGGGACTATGTCGACGCGATCAACCGGCTGACCTACCAGGTCGAGAGCCTGCAGTGGCGGATGTCGGACGCGGTGCCGAACTCCAAACGGGGACTGACCTACATGGCGGCGGTCTCCCAGCTCGGGCAGGCCTTCGTTCGGGCCGCCCACGGGTTCACCGAACTCGGCAAAGTCGTAGCAGCCATCGCGATCAAGGAGTCGTAATCCGTGGAGCTGCTCCTGGCGGCAGTCGTCATCGCCGCGGTGATCTTCGCCGGCTCGAACGGATTCCACGATGCCGCTCTGACTGTCGGCAATGCGGTCGTCGGCCGAGCGATGCGTCCCGGGTGGGCGCTCAGCCTGGCTGTCGTCTTCAACTTCATCGGAGCCCTCCTCGGTGAGGGAATCGCCATCGTCGTGGCCAATCAGATCGTGCTCTTCTCGGGTTCGGCCGAACTCATCCTCACCAGTCTGATCATCGCCTTCGTGGCGGCGACGACGTGGAGTCTGTTCACCTACTATCTGGCGCTGCCGGTGTCGTCGACACACTGTCTCATCGGCGGTCTGCTCGGTGCGGGGATCGTCTTCGGCTTCTCCGTCAACGCCGAGCATGCGATGAACAACGTCGTGTGGCCGCTGGTGCTCTCACCCATCCTCGGGTTCATCCTGGCATGGGTGCTCACGCTCATCCTGTCGAAGTCACTGGCTTCGACCCCACCGAAACCGCTGTTCCGGGGCGCACGCATGGTCGATTCGGTGCTCACTGCGTCGCTGTCGCTCGTCCACGGAGTCCAGGACGCGCAGAAAGTTGCGGCCCTGGTCATGGTCGGGATCCTCGCCGTCGAGGCGACTCCGCACGACGGTCTGTCCATCGTCGAGATCTCCTGGCCGGTGCGCCTCCTCATCGCCGCGGCACTGGCTCTGGGCACCGGACTGAGCGGATGGCGAGTGGTCCAGACGCTGTCCGTGCGCATGGTCGGCCTCGACCCACTCAAATCCTCCATCTCCGACGGCGCGGCCGCGATCCTCATGTACACCGCAGCGCTGATCATGCGGGTTCCGGTGTCGTTGACCTTCGTGCTCGGCTCATCGATCCTCGGCACCCAATACGCCGGACGCAGAGGCCACGCCAGAGCGAGATACTTCCTGCCGATGTTCGGCGTCTGGCTGCTGACGATCCCGGCCGCCGCGCTGCTGGCCGTGGTGCTCGGGTGGATCGTCAAGGCGGCCGCTGGGCTCTGACCCCTGCAGAGGGTTCGGAGCCCAGCGACCGCCTTGACGACAGATCGGTTCAGCGCTGGTTCACGGACGCGAACGACGACCGAACACGATGCCGGTTGTCACCATCGCCACCGCAAGGACGAAGTGCAGCCAGTTGTCGGCGGTGTTGAGCGGCACGAAGTTGCCCATCGATTCCATCGGCACGATGAGACCGTAGATCCACAGCACCGCATAGATGATGCCGCCGACGATGAGATAGCTCTTCGCCAGTCCGCGCGATCGCAGAGCCAGCAGACCGACGACTCCGAAGAGCACGTGGACGACGTTGTGGAGCACGGAGACCTGGAAGATCCCCAGCAGCGCCGCTTCGGAATGATGCCCGGCGAACATGATGGTGTCGAAGTTCGCGGTGATTCCCGGGATGAAGCCCAGGATTCCGACCAGGAGGAACACGGCGCCGAAGACGCCGGCGACGAGTTGGACCGGGGTGCGTCCGGCCGAGGGCTTCGCGAGCAGCGGCTCGGAGTGGGAGGCGGAGTCTGGCGTGGTCATGACAGTCCTTTCGACGAGATGTTCTCTTTGCTCGTCGATTCGGAGCCGGGCCGTCGCCGGATGGGTGTTCCGAGCAGAAATTCTTCGCGGCAGGCACACTCGATGCCGTTCCGGGGTGCCGTGAGGTCAGCCGGGGAACGGACCGTAGGTGGCCAGCAGGTTGCCCTTGCTGGTCCGCTGCACATCCTTGAGCACCAACCGTGTCGTCGTTCCTCCCTCGAAGAGGGACCTTCCGCTGCCGGCGACGACCGGGTGGATGGCCACGGTCAGTTCGTCGACGAGGTTCGCTTCGACGAGCTGCCGAACGATCGACATCGATCCCTCGACGGCGATCTTGCCGCCGTCGCCGGCTTTGAGGTCGCGGACGAAGTCGACGAGGTCCCCCTGGATGAGAGTCGAGTTCTCCCACCGGAGGTCGGCCTGCGACAGTGTCGTCGAGGCGATGTGCTTGGGAGTCGAGTTGATGAAGTCGGCGAACGGTGCGTCCTCGCCTTCTGTGTGGTTCGGCCAGTAGCCCTCCCACTCCTGATAGGTGACGCGACCGAGGATGCAGTCATCGACGCCACCGATGGCCGTGGTCATCCACTCGCCCATCTCTTGGTCGAAGGAGTCGAATTGGAAGTTGAACGGATCGGATGCGATCCCGTCGAGTGACTGGAACAGTGCGGCGATGACGGTGCGGGGCATGGTGATCTCCTCATTGAGTGTGGTGCGGGCCGTTGAGTTTCGTGCGGGCCGGGGCCCTCATAGTCCACAAGAGTTCAAAAAGTGAACCGTAGTTTCAATAGTGAACTGCTATTGCTATGCTGTCAACCATGAAATCGTACGGACAGTACTGCGGGCTGGCTCGGGCGGCCGAGGTGTTGGGGGAGCGGTGGTCACTCATCCTCCTCCGTGATCTCCTCGTCGGTCCGAAGCGCTTCAACGACCTTCGGCAGGGAAACCCCGGTATCCCCTCGAACCTCCTGACCACGCGATTGCGCGAACTCGAATCTGCCGAGATCGTCGAACGCAGCATCGATGGGCGCAGCGTCGTCTATCGCCTGAGCGACTATGGTTCGGATCTCGGTCCGGTGCTCATCGAGCTCGGCCGCTGGGGCTCACGCCGCATGGACGCTCCGCGGGAAGGCGAGATCCCGACAGACAGTTCCTTGGCGGCCGCGCTTCTCACCTCTCGAACCGAGGTGGAAGTGCGCCCGTTCAGTGTCGAAGTGTCGGCAGGCCCGGCAGTCGCCCACGCTGAGGTGAACGAGTCGGGAGTGAGCGTGGGCGAAGGCGCCGATCCGGCCGCTCAGCTCTTCATCGGTGGGCCTGGCCTGCGTGGACTCCTCGCCGACGGCGACGCGGAGGCAGCCGTGGCGGCAGAAACTGTGACGGTCGACGGTGACGATTCCCTGGTGTCCGAGTTCGTTCGTGCTTTCCGTGCTCCCCTCGACGACAGCGTCGGCGACGCACCGCCCGAGATCTGAACAGTCCGAGCAGCCTGCCCCGCCTTTCGATGACATGGCGAAAGACAGGACGCTTCGAGTCAGGCGCCGCCGGCAGGAGACCTGACCACGGACCTTCAGTCGACAGGGAGTCCAGCCAACGACACAGCCCCGGCGCACCCACTCAAGGGTTCGCCGGGGCGTTCGCCGCGCCTTCAGATCATCCGAAGCGACCGGAGATGTAGTTCTCGGTCTCTTCCTTGTCAGGGTTCGAGAAGATCGTCGAGGTCTCGTTGAACTCGATGAGCTTTCCGGGCTTGCCGGTGCCGGCGATGTTGAAGAACGCGGTCTTGTCGGACACGCGAGCGGCCTGCTGCATGTTGTGCGTGACGATGACGACCGTGTACTTGTCCTTGAGGTCGTTGATGAGATCCTCGATCGCCAGGGTCGAGATCGGGTCGAGGGCCGAACACGGTTCGTCCATGAGCAGGACCTCGGGTTCGACGGCGATCGCGCGAGCAATGCACAGACGCTGCTGCTGACCGCCGGAGAGACCCGAACCGGGCAGGTTGAGTCGGTCCTTGACCTCGTTCCACAGGTTCGCCCCGCGCAGGGCGCGCTCGGTGAGATCGTCGGCTTCGGTCTTCGACAGGCGCTTGTTGTTCAGACGCACACCGGCGAGCACGTTCTCCTTGATGCTCATCGTCGGGAACGGGTTCGCCCGCTGGAACACCATGCCCACCTCGCGGCGGACGTTGACGGGATCGACGCCGGCGCCGTAGATGTCATTGCCGTCCATGAGGACCTCGCCGGAGACGCTGGCGCCGGGGATGACTTCGTGCATGCGGTTGAGCGTGCGCAGCACCGTGGACTTGCCGCAGCCGGAGGGGCCGATGAAGGCGGTGACGGAGCGCGGCTTGATCTGCATCTCCACTCCGTCGACGGCGCGGAAGTCGCCGTAGAAGATGTCGAGATCCTTGATGTCGATCTGCTTGGACATTGTGTTTCCTATCCGTGGAAATGGGTGAGTCTGGACGTCTGTGTGCAGTCGCCGGTCAGCGGCCGGCCTTCGGCGCTAGCACCTTCGCGATGATGCGGGCGAGCAGGTTGAGCACCATGACCAGGGCGACGAGCACGAGGGCTGCTGCCCAAGCGCGTTCCGAGCTGGCCAGGGCGGCGGCTCCCGGCGAGACCGGGCGCAGCTGCGAGTCGTAGATGAACGTCGGCAGCGTCGACATCCAACCGGAGAAGAGGTTCCAATTGAGTGTCTTCGCGAACCCGGCGGTGACCATGATGGGCGCGGTCTCACCGATGACGCGGGCGATGGCGATGGTGACACCGGAGAGGATTCCCGACACCGAGGTGGGCAGAACGATCTTCACGATCGTCTTCCACTTCGGCACGCCCAGAGCGTAGGACGCCTCGCGCAGGTCCATCGGCACCAGGCGGAGGATCTCCTCGGTGTTGCGCACGACGATCGGGATCATCAGCACCGACAGTGCCACCGCCGCAGTGAAACCGGTCTTCGCGATTCCCGCGGAACTGGGCATGAGCACATTCGCGATCGTGGAGAACAGCGCGAAGGCGAAGAGACCGGCGACGATCGAGGGGATTCCGGTCATCACGTCGACGAGGAAGGTGATCGCCTTGCCCAGACGGTTCTTGTTCGAGTATTCGACGAGGTAGATGGCGGTGAGGACGCCGATCGGAATCGAGATGATGCAGGCCGCGAGTGTGATGAGCACGGTGCCGACGATGGCGTGGTAGAAGCCGCCGGCCAGAGACGCCTCACCGGCGACGTACTGCTGATCGAGGACGCCCTTCATGCCGAGCATGGTGCGGGTGAGCAGGTCGCCGCTGATGGCGGACCCGCCCTTGGACACCGTCAGCCACAGCAGTGAGACGAGGGGAACACATGCGAGGACGAACGTCGAGGTGACGATGGTGGTCGCGATTCGGTCGACGGCCTTGCGGCGACCTTCGTAGGAGGCGGAGACCGCGAAGACGGCGACCGCATTGATGAGTCCGGCGAGGACGGCCACGATGGGGATGTTGAAGCCGCCGAATGCGATGTAGCTGATGATGATCGCCACGATGATCGCAGCGATGGCGACGATCCACGGGGTGGTCTTCGGCAGCTGCTTGGAGGTCAGCTTCGCCGGTTTCGAGGCAGTCGCCTCGGGGGTGGTGTTCATGGTGGTCATTGGTCTCAACTTCCCTTCACCGAGGTGCGGGCGACAATGGCGCGGGCTCCCATGTTCACCAGCAGGGTGATGACGAAGAGCACGAGGCCGACCGTGATGAGCTCGGACAGGCGCAGTCCCGCGGCTTCGGGGAAGTTCTGCGCGATCTCGGAGGCGATGGTCTGGTTGCCGCTGACGACGAGCGACGCGGTGAGGACACCGGGCGAGAGGATCATGGCCACGGCCATGGTCTCACCGAGGGCGCGGCCGAGACCGAGCATCGTGGCCGAGACTATTCCGGACTTGCCGAAGGGCAGAACGGCCATACGGATCATCTCCCAGCGGGTGGCGCCGAGGGCCAGTGCCGCCTCTTCCTGCAGGCGCGGGGTCTGGAGGAAGATCTCGCGCGTCAGGGAGGTGATGATCGGCAGGATCATGATCGAGAGCACGAGCGAGGCGGTGAGCAGGGTGCGGCCGGTCTGAGACACGGATCCGTCTGCGGCCGGCGCGAAGATCGGAATCCAGCCGAACCACGTCGACAGCCACAGATAGAAGCCGGTGAGGTTGCCGGCCAGTGCGATGCCCCACAGGCCGTAGACGACCGAGGGGATGGCCGCGAGCAGGTCGATGACGTACCCGAGCACCGGAGCGAGCCTGCGCGGGGCCATGTGCGTGGTGAACAGCGCGATGCCCAACGAGAACGGAGTCGCGACGATCAGCGCGATGGCTGCGGAGATGAGCGTGCCGATGACCAGCGGCCAGACGTAGGAGAAGAAGCCCTTGCCGCCCGTGATCTGCGAGGGATCGCTGATCTGCGCGGCGATGGTGTCCTTCGACTGCGCCAGAAGGAACAGGGCGACTCCGGCGAGGATCACCAGGATCAGGATGCCGGCGATGAGTGTGGCGGCGGAGAAGATGCGGTCGCCGGGCCGGACGACGGCCTTCTGCTGCCGAGATGCGGGGGTCTGCGGCGGCTTCTGCCCGGACTCGGACGTGGAGCCCGGCCCTGTGGGGCCCGACTCAGTGGTCTGTGTGCTGATCGGCACAAGTGCTCCTCATGTGACTTGTGGTGAAACCGGGGTGGTTCCACAGGCGCGGAAAAGCGGCGCAGGGATTCTGCGCCGCTCCCGACTGGCTATTTCTCCAGGTCAGAGGCTGAACTCAGCCTTCAACCTTGATCGAGTCGATGACTTCTTCGATCTGCGTGCGCAGGTCGTCCGACAGAGGTGCGGACCCGGCGGAATCGGCAGCGGACTTCTGTCCCTCTTCCGAGACCACGAACTTCTCCCAGGCCTTGACCATGTCCACGGTCTCCTGGTCCTTGTAGGACGAGCAGACGAGGTGGTAGGACACGAGGACGATCGGGTAGGCGCCGGACTCGGTGGTGTCGCGAGCCAGGTCGAAGGCGAGGTCGCCTTCGCTGCGGCCTTCGACCTTCTCGGAGGCGTCGACGACCTTCGAGGCGGCTTCCGGGGAGAGTTCGACGAATTCCTCGCCGACCTTGACCTTGGCGGTGGCGAGCTCACCGACGGCCGAGGCATCCGCGTAGCCGATGGCTCCGTCGGTGTCCGAGACGGTCTGGATGACACCGTCGGTGCCCTGAGCGGCCTCGCCGCCGTACTCCTTCGGGAAGTTGCCGTCGACCTCGGCGTCCCAGTCCTTCTCGGCGGTGGCCTTGAGGTACTCGGTGAAGTTCTCCGTGGTGCCCGAGTCGTCGGCGCGGTGGACAGCCGTGATCTTGAGATCAGGCAGGTCGGCGTCCGGATTGTCGGCCTTGATGGCCTCGTCGTTCCAGTTCGTGACGTCGCCCTTGAAGATCTTCGCGATCGTTGCGGGGGAGAGGTTGAGCTCATCGACTCCCTCGACGTTGAAGGTCACGGCGATGGGGGAGATGTAGACGGGGAACTCGTAGGCTCCGTCGGCGCCGCAGGCTTCCTCTCCGGCCTTGACCTCGTCGTCGTCGAGGTGGGCGTCGGAACCGGCGAACTGCGCGTTGCCGGCGAGGAACTGTTCACGACCGGCACCCGATCCGTCGGGGGAGTAGTTGACGGTCACACCGGAGTTCTGCGAGGTGAAGTCCGCTGTCCAGGCATCCATGGCGGCCTTCTGCGAGGAGGCGCCGATGCCGGTCAGGGTGCCCTGCAGGTCGCTGTTGCCGCCGGAGGCCTCTTCACCGGTTGCGGACTGTCCGCCGCAGGCCGAGAGGGTGATGGCGCCGACCGCGAGGATCGCAGCGGAGGGGGCGAGATGCTTCATCTTCACGAAGATGCCTTTCATGTTTGTGGACACAGCTCGAGAGTTCTCGATTGCTCGTCATCCACGCTAAAGACCACGCGTGAAGTGCAAGGAGTGTGAACATGAATGGGAAGTGAATGAGCGGAGAAGGGTTGGAGCCTCCGTGAGTGCTCGATCACAGGTCGTATCAGTTTCATGAAAGGATCATTGTCGGGACCGGCAGTCCCTCGCCGAGGCGGCCCGCCGTGGCTGTGAACCCCGATCAGCTGTCGATGGGGCGGACGCGTTCGATCTCGACGATGCGCGGCACCGGCCCGGGACGCACATAGGCGATGAGGACCTCACCGGGTTTGAGGTACGGATCGTCCTTCGGCAGCTTGGCTTCCACGCGTTTCGGGGCGTGAGCGGCGTAGACGGCAAAGATCGTCGGCAGCACCGGCCGGTGCGTGCAGTAGATGACGGGTTTGCCCTTCGCCAGCAGCTTCTCGATATAGCGGGCGGTCTTGTCCGGGTTCGCGGCAGTCGCTTTCTCGCTGAGCGTCGACACCTTCTTGATCGACTTCCCCGTCGCCGCCGACAGCGGAGTCAGCGTCGCCATGCACCTCTTCCACGGACTCGAGACGAGCTTGCGGACGCCCCAGGCTCCCAGCAGTCCGGTCAGCGCCATGGCCTGTCGGGTGCCGAGCTTGAGCAGCGGCCGCACATGCTCGGTCTCGTACCACTTCGCCCGCGGGAACGCCTTCCCATGGCGGACGAGGATGAGCGGCCACGCCCGCAGAGCATCCGTCTGCGCGAACTTCTCGAGTGCGTCGAGCTGCTCCCGATCCGCGAACGACGTCAGCTTCGAGCGGGCCTGGTCGACGGGGAACCAGCCGGCAGTGTCGACCTCCCGCTTGTTGACCGGGGCGAAGGCGGACTGGTCCTTGACCTCGGCCGACCAGTAGAAGACCTTCTTCTGCGTGTTCTTGCCGACCGTGTATTCGGCGGAGGGAAGAGGAATGCCGAGGCGGATGTCGAACCCCGTCTCTTCCTTGACCTCGCGGATCGCGGCTTCCGGCAGGGTCTCTCCCGGGTCGACCTTGCCCTTGGGCCATGACCAGTCGTTGTATTTCGGGCGGTGGATGAGCACCACCTCGAGACCTTTCGGACCGTGTCTCCAGCACACGGCCCCGGCGGCCAGGACATCGGCCGTGACGCGTGATGACGCCTGCGCCGAGGAGACCTCGGACCGGCTCACGCCTCTTCCCCGATTCGCCGACGGGTCCGGTGCCGACGGATGAGCTCCGTCTGGTAGTCGCCGAGGAGGTTTCCTTCGTCGTCGTGGGTCCGCCGTGTCCATCTGCCGTCGCCGGCCAGGTCGAACGCCGAGGTGGTCGGGGCGAAGACGAGGTCGAAGAGTTCGATGATCTCCGCCCGGTGTCCGTCGTCGACGATCTGCACGAGTGCTTCGACCCGCCGGTCGAGGTTGCGGTGCATCATATCGGCCGAACCGATGTAGACGATCGGGTCGCCGTCGTTGCCGAATACGAAGGCGCGGGAGTGTTCGAGGAAGCGTCCGAGCACGGAACGCACGGTGATGTTCTCGCTCAGGCCGTCGATGCCCGGGCGCAGGGCGCAGATTCCGCGGACGAAGACTTCGACGGCGACCCCGGCCTGGGAAGCCCGGTAGAGGGCATCGATGACGGCTTCGTCGACGATCGAGTTGACCTTGATCCGCACCTGCCCCGCTCCGCCGGACTGTGCGATCGCGATCTCGGAGTCGATGAGGTCGATGAGTCCGGTGCGCACATTGCTGGGGGCGACGAGGAACCGTGAGTATTCGGACTTCGGCGCATAGCCGGAGAGCTGATTGAACAGCTTCGTCAGGTCATCGGCGACGGCCCGATCGCGCGTGAGCAGCCCGAAGTCCTCATAGCCGCGGGCGGTCTTCGGGTGGTAGTTGCCGGTGCCGACGTGGCAGTACCTGGCCAGCCCGTCGGCCTCCTGGCGGACGACGAGGGAGAGCTTCGCATGCGTCTTGAGCCCGACGATTCCGTAGACGACGTGAACGCCGGCGCGCTCGAGCTTGCGGGCCCACGTGATGTTGGCCTCCTCGTCGAACCGGGCCTTGATCTCGACGACGGCGAGCACCTGGATTCCGGCTTGCGCAGCGTCGACGAGGGCGTCGATGATCGGCGAGTCTCCGGAGGTCCGGTAGAGCGTCTGCTTGATCGCCAGCACGTTCTTGTCCGCGGCGGCCTGTTCGAGGAAGGCCTGCACACTCGTGGAGAACGAATCATAGGGGTGGTGCAGGAGGATGTCGCGACTGGCCACCGCGTCGAAGACGTCGACCTGGTCGCTGGACTCCCGCAGCGACAGATCCTTGTTCATCTGCGGGACCATCTTCGGATAGTGCAGATCATCGCGCGGGACATCGGCGATATCGGACATGCCGGACAGATCCAGCGGGCTGGGCAGGTGGTAGATCTCCGAGTCGTGGATGCCCAGTTCGTCCTTGAGCATCTCGAGCACGCGGGGGTGGATGTTCTCCGTGATCTCCATCCGCACGGCCGGTCCGAATCGCCGTCGCAGGAGCTCCTTCTCCAAAGCCTTGAGCAGGTTCTCCGCATCGTCCTCTTCGACCTCGAGGTCTTCGTTGCGGGTGACGCGGAAGGTCGAATGGTGGACGATCTCCATGCCCTCGAACAGGGTGCCGAGGTGTTCGGCGATGATGTCCTCGAGGGCGACGAAGCGGGCTGGGACGTCGCGTCCGGCGGGCCGATCGGTCGCCTCGGCGACGTTGAAGAAGCGGGGCAGGCGCGGGGGAACCTTGACCCGGGCGAAGAACTCCTTGCCCGTCTCCGGTGACCGCAGGAGCACACCGAGGTTGAGCGAGAGACCCGAGATGTAGGGGAACGGGTGCGCCGGATCGACGGCCAGCGGGGTGAGGACGGGGTAGACGTGGCCGAAGAAGAATTCGTCGACGCGGTGGCGCTCATCCTCGGTGAGGCCTTCGACCTGGACCTTCGTGATCGATTCCGCGTCGAGGCGGGGACCGATATCGTCCTTGAGCAGTGCGGCATGCCGGCTCATCAGCTCGAATGCGCGCACACCGATGTCGTGCATGACCTGCGCGGGCATGCGTCCGGTGACGCTGGGCACGGCCAGACCGGTGTTGATGCGGCGTTTGAGGCCGGCGACGCGGACCATGAAGAACTCGTCGAGGTTGGTCGCGAAGATCGAGAGGAACCGGACGCGTTCGAGCAGCGGGATCTCCGGATCCGAGGCGAGGTCGAGGACGCGTTCGTTGAAGGCCAGCCAGCTGAGTTCACGATCGAGGAAGCGATCCGCCGGGTCGGGCAGTCCCAGCTCATTCCCTGACGCTGCGATGTCGTACAACGATCTGCTCCTTACTCGCTCGACGCCGTGCTCGCCGAATCAGTGCCGGTGACCTCGGTGGAGGCCGGTGCATAGGCCACGTGCGCGACCGCGACATGGAATCCCAGCCGCTCGTACAAGCCTAGCGCCGGGGCGTTGTCCGATTCGACGTAGAGTTCGATCGTCTCGGCACCGGCGGCCACCATCCGCCGCATTCCCTCGACCGTCAGCGCCTTGCCCACGCCCTTGGCATGGATGCGCGGATCGACGCCGACGACATAGACCTCGCCGAGGCGGCCCTGGTCATCCGTGTCCGTGATCTTCGTCTGATGGAAGCCGATGACTTCGCCGCCGCGGGCGGCGATGATGAAGGTGTTCGGGTCGAAATCCGCAGGCGTCACGACGGCGTCGATATCGGCCCGGGTCTGGCCGCCCTGTTCGGGATGCCAGTCGAAGGCGGAGTTGTTCACGGCCAGCCAGCCGTCCTCGTCACCGAGGGCGAAGGACCGGATCTCGACCCCGTCGGGACTCCGAGTCTCTGGGAGGGCGTCGAGGCTCAGCCCGGTGTCCGTGCGCATCTGATAGAGCACCCGGTCACGGCCGAGGCCGTGCTTCTGCGCGAGGTGGGCGGCAGCCGGATGGTCGCCGTGCGACCAGCACCAGGCTTCGGGCTCTTCGTCGAGGATCGTTCTCAGCAGCTGTTCGCCGAGGCCCTGGCCGCGGTGGGCGGGGGCGATGAGGAACTCTGCGGCGTGACGATCGCCCTGCAGGGCCCGGATTCCGAAGCCGATGAGAGTCTCACCGTCGAACACGCGCCACACGCTCGACGCGGTCTGCGCCGCGTGGGCGGTGTCCTCACCGGTGGCGACGGCCATGAGCCCGCCGGAGATCTCCGGGGCACCGTCGGTCGCTGCCACGTCATCGAGGAACGTCAGCTCATCCTCGGTGAGGGGGTCGATCGAAGTGGAGGCGACTGCCCCGCTGGCCTGGATTCTCATGCCGTCTCGTCCTCTGAATCTGTGTCTGTGACGCTGTCGGCGCTGAAGCGGTAGCCGACGTTGCGCACGGTGTGGATGGCGTTCTCAAGGTCTTTGCCGAGTTTCGCACGGAGGCGGCGAACATGCACGTCAACGGTGCGAGTGCCGCCGAAGTAGTCATCGCCCCACACCGCGAGCAGGATGTCGTCGCGGGTGAAGACGCGTTCGGGGTGCATGGCGAAGAACTTCAGCAGGGCGAATTCTCGGTAGGTCAGATCGAGACTGCGTCCGCCGAGCTCGGCGGTGAACGCCGTCTCGTCGATGCGGAGGTCTCCGGTGACGACGACCATCGGCTCGCCGTCGGCGTTCACCAGTTCCTCGTCCGCGTCGCCGAGGCGGCCGGACAATCCGAATCCGCTGTCCCTGGACGTGCCGACGGTCCCGCGGCCGGTGCGCACCGGCCCCCAGCTCCCCGCGCCGCCCTTCGCTCCGGCACGGCCGGCCCCGGCATGCATACCGCCGGGGAAGCCGCCGTCGGCGTGGGCGGACGATGAAGCGATGTGACGATCACGAGCCACGCGCAGCCGCGCTTCCACCTCGGCGGGGCCGGCCGTGGTGAGGATGAGGTCGGCCACGTGCCATTTCGCCGAGGCCGTCGCCAGTCCGCCCTCCCCGAGGACGACGATGACGGGGGCGGTGATCCGCGCCTCGGCGAGGAGTTCGGCGATGCGCGGGGCCAGGGACAGATCGAGACAGGCGTCGACGATGACGACGTCGACCGCAGCGGAGTCGGTCCGACGGCCGGGCAGATCCTCGACGCCGCACCGGTCGATTCGGTGGCCGAGGTACTGCAGGGATTCGGGAGCCAGGGGAGCGTCGAGCCTGGCCGTGGGGCAGATGTGCAGAATCCGCATGTGCTGCATCCACCTCCTCGGCGCCCGTCTTCTGAGCCCGTCGTCTGAGGAAGATTATAGCGATGCCCTGGCCGGTGCTGCTCCGACGCGCAACCACCGGTGGTTACCGTGGGCGTCATCGGATAAGGCACGATAGTGCTGTGATCAGATGGATTCGAGTAGCCGTCGCCCTGGTGTTGGTGTTGGCCCTCAGCGCCTCCGTGTACTGGGGCTATACGCTCTTCCTGCTGGCGACCGGGCTCATCGTCTTCGGCGTCGCCTACGGTTGGCCGCGCCTGACGGACTCCCCGCAGCCGCGGGCGACGTCGATCATGCTCGCCCTCTTCGGGGTCGGCGGTCTCTACGCCGCCTGGCACGACTCCACTTCTCCCTACCTCGACTGGCTGCCTGTGCTGGCGGGCCTGGGTCTGCTGTGGACCTTCGTGCAGAACCTCACCCGCGGAATCGGCGCCTCCTATGCTGTGGCGAACGTGTCCGCGCAGGTCTCCGGCCTCGTCATCGTCCTGTCGGCGAGCACTTGGGTCGCTGCGATCACGATCCCCGGTGACAAGGAGGCCATCGTCATCGGCCTCGCCTCGCTCATCGTGGCGCAGTGCATGACCGCGCTGCCGTGGCCGGCGATCTACACGTCGCCGCTGGCCATCGCCATGTCCACGGCCGGGGCGGGGATCCTGTCGGTGCTCGTGTTCGCACCGGCGCTCTCCCTGGCCACGGCGCTCATCCTCGGCGTCGTCATGGGTCTGCTCGTCGCGGCGGTCGATCGGATGCTCGGGCTCGTCGCCTATGCGAAGTTCCAGGCCGCCAACCTCGAGGCCTCGCAGAACATCGAGGTGAAGAAGAACGTCGAGAAGGCTCGCAGCTTCGCCGTTCAGCTCGCCCTCGGTGCCGCTCCGATCGCTCTCGGCGGAGTCGTCGTCTACGCGATCGAACGCGTCGCTTCCTGACCTGCGCGCCGATCCGCACGACCGGGGTTCGCGTCGCCGCACGACCGGGGTCCGCGTCGCTGCACGACCGGGGTCCGCGTCGTCGGGCTGAATGCACATCGCTTTGCCGGGAACTGTAGACTGAGGGCATGGAAAATCTTGTTGCTCTCGAAATCGTCTTCTCCGGCCTCGTCGGCATCGCCGCTCTCGGCGCCCTGGGTGTCGGAGTCAAGGTCGTCACAGCGCTGTTCAAAGACAACCGCTGATCCCTCATGGTGATCGAACTCGATGACTCGGTCCATTCCGAGCTCGTCCCGCTGTCCTGGCTGATCGGGTCGTGGGAAGGCGTCGGTGTCGTCGGCTATGCGGACACTCCTGAGAAGCAGTTCGGCCAGCGCATCGACTTCGTCGCCCATCAGGGCACGCCCTTCCTCCAGTACACCGCGCATGCGTGGCTGCTCGGCGAATCCGGTGAACTCGACTCGACCCTGACTCTCGAGACCGGTTTCTGGCAGCTCGTGCGTCAGCACGACGACGGGGACGTCGGCCCGGGAATGATGGTGCCGACCGAACCCCAGAGCTTCACTACGGCCGCCGCGGTCGAGACCCTGCGCACGAATGACGACGCCTTCGAGATCGAAGCGGAGATCGTTCACCCGCACGGAGTCATGGAGCTCTATGCCGGCACCGTCAAAGGCCCGCGCATCGATCTGGCCACCGATGTGGTGGCCAGGACCAAGACCGCGAAGGAGTACACCGCCTCGACTCGGATGTACGGCCTCGTCGGCGGCGAACTCATGTGGGCCTGGGACATGGCAGCCATGGGCCACGAACTCGCCTCCCACTCCTCTGCCAGATTGAAGAAGCTGTCTTAAGATGACTGATCCCGTGTCGCCGAATTCTGATGTCAACGATTCGCCGTCGCCGGAGAACACCCCTGCCGAGGCGGTTCGTCGCTCGTCGCTGGCTCGCGGACTGAGCTCGACCGCGGTGCTCGGGGCCGGCGATCTCGCCGAGACTCCCATCCACTACGGAGCTCCCCTGCGTGAGCAGCGCGTGCTCGAAGAGAAGGACGGTCTCGTCGACCTCGCCCATCTCCGCGTGCTGCGTCTGAGCGGACCCGACCGTCTGACCTGGCTGAACTCGATCACCACGCAGAAGATCGACACCCTGGCCCCCGGTGTGTCCACCGAAACCCTCGTACTCGACCCGAACGGTCGCATCGAGGGCTGGCTGAAGCTCGTCGACGACGGTGAGGCACTGTGGGCCATCAGCGACCTTCACACCGACGCGACCCTGGACTTCCTGCGCAAAATGGTCTTCATGATGCGCGTCGAGATCGAGGACCTCAGCGACGACTACCAGTGCTTCGGCGCCATCACGTCCCTGCCGGAAGCCCTGCCCGTCACCCGAACCTGGTCCGACCCGTGGCCGCATATCGGAAGCGGATCGGCCTCCTATGCGCAGATCGACATCGGCCAGGACGTCGCGGGCACCGACCACCCCGGTCTCGAGACCCCGTTCGTCATCGGCATCGTCAAACGCTCTGACCTGCAGGGACTGTCGGCGAACACCTTCGATATGGCCGGCTTCGACGCCTGGGAGGCGCTGCGGATCGCCGCCTGGCGGCCGGGCCGGAACGAAATCGACCACAAAGCCCTCGTCGGCGAACTCGACCTGCTGCGCACGGCCGTGCACCTGGCGAAGGGGTGCTACCGCGGGCAGGAAGCGGTGGCACGCGTCCACAATCTCGGTCAGCCGCCCAGGCGTCTGACCTTCGTCCACCTCGACGGATCCGGCCACATCGCCCCGGATCCCGGCACCGAGGTGCTCGCCGAGGTCCGCGGGTCCGAACGTTCAGTGGGCACCCTGACCTCGGTGACCGTGCATTGGGAGCTCGGACCGATCGGTCTGGCCGTGGTCAAACGGAACCTGGCTCCCGAGGCGCAGCTGAGCTTCGAAATCGGCGACGGAGAACGCGTCGTCGGCGCTCAGGAGACGATCGTCGTGCCGATGCGCGAGCACGAGCGCGTGCTTCCGGAACGGAACAGGGACGTCGACGCCCGCAGCCAGAACCGCTGATTCCCGGGAGCGTCGGGGACGACCCGGCGCTGTTTCCGCCTTCGCTGTCGGCCATCCGCAATGAGGATTCGGCCACCGGCGCACGACAACGGAATCCGTACCCGATCAGCGCCGAATCCGCGGGGTCGTCTCTCCGCGGCGAGCGGTTCTGCCCAGCCCTCGGACGGCAAGTGACAAAAAGCGTCGATTGCCCCTATTCTTCCCCTTATGACAGCTTTGGAGATTGGCGGCGAAGCTCTGCCGCAGGAACGTAAGATCGTCACCGAGATTCCGGGACCGAAGTCCCGTGAGATCGAGGAACGTCGCAAGTCAGCAGTGGCGACCGGTGTCGGTTCGAGCCTGCCCGCCTATGTGGTGGCGGCCGGGGGCGGCATCCTCAAGGACGCCGACGGCAACCAACTCATCGACCTCGGTTCGGGCATCGCCGTGACCACGGCCGGCAACGCGAACCCCCGCGTGGTCGAGGCCGCGAAGGCCCAGCTCGAGGCCTTCACCCACACCTGCTTCATGGTCAACCCGTACGAGAGCTACGTCGAAGTCGCCGAAGCCCTCAACCGGCTGACCCCCGGTGACCACGAGAAGCGCACCGTGCTGCTCAACTCCGGTGCCGAGGCCGTCGAGAACGCCGTGAAGATCGCTCGCGCCCACACCGGCCGCGACGCCGTCGTCGTCTTCGACCACGCCTACCACGGCCGCACCAACCTGACCATGGCGATGACCGCAAAGGCTGCTCCCTACAAGGCCGGCTTCGGTCCCTTCGCCGGTGAGGTCTACCGCGCACCCATGTCCTACCCGTACCGCGACAACGATGCGGCCGGCACGAAGATCAGCGGTGAGGACGCAGCCAAGCGCGTCATCACGATGATCGAGAAGCAGATCGGCTCCGAATACGTCGCTGCGATCGTCATCGAACCCATCCAGGGTGAGGGCGGCTTCATCGTCCCGGCCGAGGGCTTCCTGCCCACGCTCGTCGACTACGCCCGCGAAAAGGGCATCGTCTTCGTCGCCGACGAGGTGCAGGCCGGATTCGCCCGCACCGGAAAAATGTTCGCCTCCGAGTGGGAGGGCATCGTGCCCGACCTCATCACCACGGCCAAGGGCATCGCCGGCGGTCTGCCGCTGTCGGCGGTGACCGGTCGCGCGGACATCATGGACTCGGTCGGACCGGGCCGCCTCGGCGGAACCTACGGCGGCAACCCCACCGCCTGCGCCGCCGCCCTCGGTGCCATCGCCGCGTACGAAGAGGACGGACTGGCCGATCGTGCCCTGGCGATCGGTGAGATCATCGTCGACCGCCTCACGAAGCTGCAGTCGAAGTACCCCGAAGTCGGCGATGTCCGTGGCCGTGGAGCCATGGTCGCCGCCGAGTTCGTCGAGCGCGATTCGATCGAGCCGAACGCGGACCTGGTGAAGAAGATCGCGGACTACTGCGCGAAGAACGGCGTCCTCGTGCTCACCACGGGAACCTACAGCAACATCCTGCGCTTCCTGCCGCCGCTGACGATCTCCGACGAGCTGCTGAACGACGCCTTCGACGTCATCGAAGCCGCCCTCGCCGACCTCCTCAGCTGAAATCCCCCTAATTACTACCTGACGGCGGCCCGCAACCTCGCGCAAGGTTGCTGGGCCGCCGTCAGGTAGTTCGGGGGGTGCACTTGTAGCACAATAGGGGCCATGACATCAGAGATCGACGGCGCGACCGGCACGTCAGCGAGTGTCCCGGCTCGAGTGTGGCACTTCCTCCGGGGACCGCGCTTCATCGATCTGCCGATCCGCCTGCTGGCCCTCATCATGGGGCTGACGATCCTCGTCCCCGGCTCCTTCGAGATCACCGAACCCCGCTACGCAGGCCTGCTCGTCCTCGCCTACGGCCTCATCGTCTTGGCCGCGTTCCTGCCGCTGAGCATCGTCGTCGCCACGACCGTTCTGGGAATCGGGTTCTCCATGCTCTACCCGGACCTGGAGAACATGTTCCCCGAGGCGCTCATCCTCGCCACCGCGGTCCTGATCAGCCGCCGTCGCTGGATCGGGTTTGCGCTGGGAACCCTCGGACTGGCCGTCTACCTCGGCGCATCGACCCGACTCGGGTCCTATGACGCCGGCTTCGAAGGACTCACCGACCTCGGGTACGGCTGGCTGACCTATTCGATCCTCGGCCTGTGCGCGTCCTTCGTCGAGGCCCGAATCCGAAGTGAGATCGACCGCCGCGAACGCGCCGCCGTCGACCACCAGAAATCACTCGACGCCATGCGCGCCCGGTTCACCAGCGATATGCACGACACCATCTCGCACTCGCTGACCACCGAATCCGCGATCATCCGCACCCTCGCGAAGGAAAGCGACTTCGAGACCGCCGACCGCCTCGTCGCCGAGTTGGCGCTGGTCAACGCCGAAGCCACCAAACGGCTCCGGCAGCTGGTGACGAGCCTGAGCAGGTGGGAGACCGAGAGCTGCACCGGGGACTCCGGGACCTCCCGGAGCCGATTCCGCGCCGAGGCGGAGCAGCTGGCGACCGCGATCGAAGACGGGTGCGCGGCCGGGTCCGTTCCCCTGACCACCGAACTCTCCCCGTTGCCGACCCATGCGACCGGAACGCTGTCGCACCATTTCCGGGCCGTCATGCTCGAGCTCGCCACGAACGTCATCCGCCACTCCGTCCCCGGCACCCCCGCCACCCTCGTCATCGAAATGCGAGACGGCAGCGGCAGCCGAGCCGAACTGCTCTGCCGCAGCACGAACGCATCCCCGACCGCGCTGACCCGGGCCCCGCGGTCTCTGTCCCGCCGTGCCACGGCCATGGGCGGCGTCTGCCGTGTGGGCGAGGACGAGACGAAGAGAACCGTCGTCGAGGTGGCCCTGCCGATCCGCTTCATCTCCCATTCCGCATCGGCATCCTCGAAATCGGATACCGCGCGGTCTTCCTCGAACGCGGACATGATCGACGTCGTCGATGACGACTTCGACATGAGCACGGACACACCCGTTGCGGACACACCCGTTGCGGACACACCCGCTGCTGGGACACCATCGGCGTCGACCACCGGAATCGATCGCGGTGCCGCTTCGGGGTCGGCCGGCGGTGCCGCTTCACGACCTGGCACGGGTGATGCCGCCGCGGCGAAAGCCGCCGACGATTCCACCCCCGAAGGTGCGGCCGGCAGCCACAGCAGGAACCACCGCAGCCAGGGGCAGCGCACGAGTGACCGCGACAGGATCGACGCCTGATGACGGCGCACACCTACCCGGCCCCGCACCGGACCTCGGAGGGGACCCCTCACGTGAGACCGGAGGCGACCACGCCGCAGGCCGACCAAGACGTGACCCCTGAATCCGCCGCGCGCACCTCCGTCCTCGTCGTCGATGACGATTCGTGGACGACACGAGCGGTGGCCGCGACGCTGGAGGATGCGGGTTCCTTCCGTGTGCTCGACCCCGTTCACTCCGGCGAGGAGGCCGTCGCCGCCTTCGACGCCGAGCGTCCCGACCTCGTCCTCATGGACGTCAACATGCCGCCGGGAATGAGCGGCGTCGATGCGACGGCGGCGATCATCGACCTCGACCCCGACGCCCGAGTCGTGCTCCTGACGACCGTGTCGCCCGGGCCCGGAATCGCCCGCGGACTCGAAGCCGGCGCACTCGCCGTGGTCAACAAGACGGCAGGGGAGAGGGAACTCGTCTCGATCGTGCGGGCCGCCTCGGCAGACGAGAGCCCCGAACTGCTCAAAGGCTTGGCCGAGGACATCGTCATCAGCGGTGACCAGCTGCCCGACGCCCCCGACGCGGCACCGCAGCTGACCGCGCGCGAGATGGATCTGCTCACCCTGCTCTGCCAGGGACACGGCTACGAAGAGATCGCCGACGCCCAATCGGTGGCCATGTCCACCGTGAAATCGCACGCCCGCAACCTCCGCCTCAAACTGGGCGCACGCAACCTCGCCCAACTCGTCGTCCGTGCCCTCCAGTTCAAGTTCTTCTCCCCGGAATGACCCATCCCGCCGAGGCGGCTGACCCGTCCGGTCCATCCCGCCCCGCCGAGGCGGCTCGTCCGGTTCCTTCCGCCCCGCCGAGGCGCGCGGTCCTGACGACGCAGACCCTCCCGGCCGCAGCCGACCATGGTCGGCCGTTGACTACAGTGGGAGCATGACCGACACCGCGATCCTGCGACTGTCCCGCCTGATCCGGGACACGGAAGGGTTCCTCCTGCCGCTGACCGAGATGGCCGGCGACGTCGTGGTCGCTCGAGTCGAATTCGGCTTCGACCTGCCGACGACTCCCACGCAGACGTCGGCTGCACCGCACGCCGTCCAGCGAACTGCACCCCACTCCGGCCCGCCCACTGCTCCGCACACCGGCTCGCCTGCCGGCCCGCCCACCGAGGCGGTCGGCCACGCCGCCCTGACCGGGACCGTCGTCCTCGTCACCGAACCGGTGAGCAGTCCTGCCGGACTCGAGGCGGTGCTGGCAGGCTATGCGGGCGCCGCCGCCCTCGTCGTTCCGCCCGGAACGCACAGCCACCTCGGTGATGGGATCGAGCTGCGGGGGAGCGAGGGCCGGGTTCCGGTCCTCCTCGAACGCTCGCCGCATGTGACCTGGTCGGAGGTGCTCGTGCATCTGCGGCAGCTCACGGAGGGCGCGACGAGCGCCCTGGCCTGGCCCGATGTCGACGACCTCAGCGCACTGGCCGCCGTCATCGCCGAGACCACGGGCGCATCGATCACGATCGAGGACCCGGCCTCGCGTGTGCTCGCGCATGCCAACCTCGGCGGCGAACTTGATGAGATCCGACGCGCGACGATCCTGTCCGGGGCCATTCCCGACTGGCGGATCGCCGAGCTCGAGGCATCCGGTTTCCTCGACACGATCCGCCGTTCGACCGACGTCGTCGAACGACCCGCCGAAGGCACATCACCGGCCCGGTCGGTCATCGCACTGCGCAGCGAAGGCGAGCTCATCGGCACGATCTGGGCGGCCTACCCGGCCGAGGTCGACCCCGAACCGCTGCGCGAGGTGCTGCGCGATGCCGCCCGCGCGGCCCTGCCCGTGATGCTGCGGACCCTGCGCCGGTCGCCGTTCGAGAAGCGCATCCGTCGGGAGGCGCTCGGTGCGATCCTCGCCGGTTCGGCCGACCTCGGTCCGTCGGCGACCCTGCTGTCACTGCCGTTCTCCGGCAGCTTCTGCGTCCTCGCCTTCACCGAGGCGGCCCCCGACCGAGAGCCCGTCCTGCGGTTCCATCTCCGGGCCGCCTTCGCCGATGCCGTGCTCTCCCGGATCGAGTCGAGCACGGGGGCACATCTCGCGGCACTCGTGCAGATGAGCGAGCCGACGGGTGCGGCGCAGATCCGCGACCACGTGCTCTCTGCCCTGCGGCGATCGCTGCCGAGCGACGAGGCGCTCAGCTTCGGTGTCGGCTCTCCCGTCGACCGCCTCGACGAAGTGCATCGCTCCTGGTCCGAGGCCGTATACGTCGTCGACGCCGTGCACGGCAGACGGCGCGGCCTCGGCGGCCGAGGACGGGGTGCCATGAGCGGAGGCTCTGCGAGCGGCGGCGACGAGGAATCCCCGACCATCGTCGGAGCGACCGTCGAGGATGCGGCCGCCGAGGTCATCGGACTGCGCGTGGCCGATACGCTGCTGGCCGTCGAGCGCGACGCGCACGGCGCAGAACCCGCTGGTCGCAGCGGCGATATCGGCAGCGTCGCACGGCCGGCTCGGGCGCTGGCCCGGCATGACGCGCAGCACAACGGCAGCCTGCTCGAGACGCTGCGGGTCTATTTCGCCACGGTCGGCAACTCCGCCGAGGCGTCCCGTCGGCTGCACGTGCATACGAATTCGCTGCGGCACCGCCTGGGGCGGATCGAGGAGATCACGGGTCTGTCGACGGCCGAGCCGGCCGAGAGGCTGTGGCTCGAGCTCTCGGTGCTCGCCCACGATCGCGCGGGCGGCTGAAGGCTCGAGCAGCCACGTCGTGGGAAACCGACAATCGATCCCCGGGAAGTTTGGCGAATTATTGTTCGTTCATCGAGGTCGGCCGTCCTAGAGTGACACCAGATCACGAACAGAGGACGTTATGCCCAACAGCCACCACTCGATTGCCGACGGTCGAGCACAGGCGATCAGAGCGATCGCCGAGAACAGCCAGCCCCTCACCGACAACACCCCTGCCGAGGCGCGCGGAGTCGATCGCACTACCAAAAGCGGTTCCGTTCCCGTGGGCGTGCCCTCCCTGTCGGACGGCGTGCCCTCCCTGTCGGAGGGCGTGCCGGCGCTCTCGGATCGGGAGCCCGTGCTCGGGCTCATGGATCTCGATGCCATCGATACCGCGTTCGAGCGGCTCACTTCGGCGTTCGATTCGGACCATGAGGTGCTCCACGCGGTGGCCTGCAAAGCCGTGCCGCTGCGTTCGCTGCTCGAGCGCTATGCGCAGCAGGGCGCCGGATGCGAAGTCGCCAGCCCCGGCGAACTCGAACTCGCCCTGGCCGCCGGGTTCGCTCCCGAACGGATCGTCTTCGATTCCCCGGCCAAGACCTGGACGGAACTGCGTCGGGCCGTCGACCTGGGCGTGTCGATCAACGTCGACAACTTCGACGAACTCGCCCGCCTCGACCTGCTGCTGGAAGACAGACGACCGACCGTCGACGAGGCACGGATCGGCATCAGGATCAATCCGCAGTCGGGCACAGGCACGATCGGGGCGCTGAGCACCGCCACCGAGACGTCGAAATTCGGCATCGGACTCGCTGACCCCGGAGCCCGCGAAGCCGTGATCGAGGCGTACCTGGCGCGGCCCCGGCTGAATCAGATCCACGTGCACTCTGGTTCTCAGGGCATCAGCCTCGAGCGCGCCGCCGTCGGAATCCGCACCGCGGTCGATCTCGCGCAGGAGGTCAACGCGCGTGCCGGGACGCGGCAGATCACCCGCATCGATATCGGGGGAGGCCTGTCGGTGAACTTCGACGGCGAAGACATCACCCCGACCTTCGCCGACTACCGTGCGGTGCTCGAACAGCAGGTCCCCGACCTGTTCGACTTCGACATCGTCACCGAATTCGGGCGTGCACTGTTGGCCAAGGCCGGCACCGTCCTCACCCGCGTCGAGTACGCGAAGACCAGCGGCGGGCGCCGCATCGCCATGACTCACGCAGGCGTCCAGGTCGCCACCCGCACCGCCTACGCTCCGCACGACTGGCCGCTGCGGATCCTGCCGTTCACCGCTGACGGGGAACCGAAGATCGCCGAGGCGGTGCCCACGGACGTCGCCGGGCCCGCGTGCTTCTCCGGGGATCTGCTCGCTCGGGACCGCAGGCTGCCGCGCCTCGACGTCGGCGACCTCGTCGCCGTACCCGAGACCGGTGCCTACTACTTCTCCAACCCCTTCTCCTACAACCTGCTCCCGCGCGTGCCCGTCTACGGGTACCGCACCGCGGAGGAGGGCGACATGCACTTCGTCCTCATCCGAAGGGGCCAGACGATCGACGAGATCCTCGCCGAGGCGGGACAGCGGTGGTGACCGGCGCGGACCTGCGGTCTTCAGACGATGCTCAGGCAAGGCGGCTAACAATTCAGCAAACTTTCATGAATGACCTGTGCGAGAGGGCATCGTGCCTTTAGTCTCGACAGCAGGCGACTGAACTCTGAGCAGCTCGCCGAAGTATCTTGACCCCCGAAGAGGAGATCAGAAGATGAACATCAGACGGATGACAGTTGCGGCAGTCGCCGCCGTGGCGCTGGCGCTGACCGGGTGCGGCTCGGACGGCGGCAGCGGTGGAGGCGGTGAGACCACCGACGACCTCACGCTCGGCACCGGCGGCACATCGGGCACGTACTACCCTCTCGGCGGTGAGCTCGCTTCGATCTTCGAGGACAACGTCGACGGCGTGACAGTCAACTACGTCGAGTCCGGTGCCTCGGCCGAGAACCTCGGCAAGATCTACCAGGGCGAATGGCAGCTCGGCTTCACGCAGAGCGATACGGCCAACACCGCGGTCAACGGCGAGCTCGAAGACCTCGACGGGACGAAGATCGACAACGTCGGCTGGCTGGCCTCGCTCTACCCTGAGGCCGCTCACATCATCGTCCGCGAAGACTCGGGAATCGAATCGGTCGAGGACCTCAAGGGGAAGAAGATCGCGGTCGGCGACGCCGGTTCGGGCACGCGCGCCATCTCCGATGCCATCCTCGACGCCGCGGGCATCGGCGAATCCGACTACACCCCGGAGATCACCGACTTCGGCGCTTCGACCGACATGCTCGCCGACAAGCAGATCGATGCCACGATCTTCGTCGTGGGCACCCCGGTGGCGGGGCTGACCCAGCTGGCCGCGACGACCGACGTCAAGCTGCTCGGACTCGACGACGATACGACGAAGACGATCGAAGAGGGATCGGGTGCGGAGTCCTACGACATCCCCGCCGACGCCTATGACTTCCTCGACGAGGACGTCCCGACCGTTTCGGTGTTCGCCTCCTTGGTGGCCTCGACCGATCAGGTCAGTGAGGACACTGCCTACAACCTCACGAAGGCGCTGTTCGAGCACACCGACGACATCACTCTCGACGTCGGCAAGCTCATCACGAAGGACTCCGCCATGCTGGGAGTCGGCGACGTGCCGCTGCACCCGGGCGCTCAGAAGTACTTCGAAGAAGAGGGCATCGAGCTGCCGTGAGCGAAGATTCGACACCGACCCGGCCGTCCGCTGCGACGGCCGGGCCCGGCGCCGATGAGGTGGCCGCCGGAGAACGCGCATCGGCCGACGTACTCGCAAAGCATGACACCTCCAGCCGCTATCGCAAGGATCTCGGCTGGTGGGTCTGGGTGGTCGGCGGACTGTCCATCGCCTTCACCGTCTACCACCTCTATGCCGCACTCGAACGGCCCTTCAACACGTGGATGCACACATCGCTGCATCTCGCGGGCGCCACCGCGCTCATCTTCTTCCTCTACCCGCCGAGCCGCCGTCTCCTCGATGCACCGGCGACGGGCAACCGCGTCGCCGACGCACTGATCGGGCGCGGCAGCCGCATCCCCTGGTACGACGTGCTCCTCGGCTTTGCCGGACTCGGCTGCAATCTTTACGTCTTCGTCGAGTACTCGCGGCTGGTGAGCAACTCCGTCCAGATCCTCGGCTATTCGAACCTCGACTACTTCGTGGCGATCCTCGGCGTCCTGCTCATCCTCGAAGCCACCCGCCGGTGTGTGGGCCTTCCCATCGTCATCATCGGCGGCATCGCCATCCTCTACGGACTCTTCGGCAACTACAGCCCTGTGTTCACGCATTCCGGGATGAGTCTCGAGGACTTCGCGACGACGATGTTCCTGTCGAACGGATCGGGCATCTTCGGCACTCCGATCCAGGTCTCGGCGAACTTCATCTTCCTCTTCCTCTTCTTCGCCGTGATGCTCGTGCACACGAACATCGGACAGTTCTTCAATGACCTGGCCTTCCGTCTCACCGGCCGATTCACCGGCGGTCCCGCCAAAGCGGCGGTCGTGGCCTCCGGTCTCCAGGGCATGGTGTCGGGTTCGTCCGTGGCCAACACCGTCGCCTCGGGGTCGTTCACCATCCCGCTGATGAAGAGGTCGGGCTTCAAACCCCACTTCGCCGCCGCCACCGAGGCGACCGCCTCGACGGGCGGACAGCTGATGCCCCCGATCATGGGCGCGGCCGCGTTCATCATGGCGCAGAACGTCCCGGACCTCGAATACAACGGACTCATCGTCATCGCGATCATCCCGGCGATCCTCTACTTCCTCGGGGCCTTCCTCTCGATCCACTTCGAGGCGAAGACCGACGGGATCCTCGGGCTGTCCAAGGCGAGCCTGCCTGACGGCAAGGAGCTGCTCAAACGCCTCGACCTCCTGCTGCCGTTGGCCGTCATCATCCTCACGCTCCTGTCGGGGATGTCGCCGATCCGCGCCGCGCTGTTCGGCATCGGCACCGCGTTCTTCCTCAGCTTCCTGCGGAAGTCGACGCGGATGGATCCGCGCGGATTCGTCACGCTGCTCGTCGAGGGCGCCCGCACGGCACTGCCGGTGATCGCGGCCTGCGCGACGGCGGGCATCGTGGCCGGCACGGTCACGGCGACCGGACTGGGCGGACAGCTCGGCAAGGGGCTGGTCGATCTCGCCGGAGGCAACTTCTTCATCGTCCTGGTCATGGTCATGATCGCCTGCATCGTCCTCGGCATGGGCCTGCCGACGACCGCGAACTACGTCGTCACGGCCACTGTCGCCGCACCGATCCTGTACAACAACTTCGATGTGCCGCTCATCGCGGCGCACATGTTCGTGTTCTTCTTCGGGATCCTCGCCGACATCACCCCGCCGGTCTGCCTCGCAGCCTATGCCGGCGCCGGCATCGCCAGGGCCAATCCGATGCGTGCGGGCGTCACCGCCGTGCGGATCGCCATCGCCGGGTTCCTCATCCCCTACGTGTTCATCCTCGAGCCGGCTCTGCTGCTCCAGGGCACGTGGCAGGAGCTCCTGTTGGCGCTCGTGACCGTGATCCTCGGCATGATCGGAGTGTCCTCGGGTCTGGCCGGGTACTTCATGGGTCGGGCCAACATCGTCGAGCGGGTGCTGCTGTTGGCCGCCGGGATCACCCTGATCTACCCGAACATCTGGGTCTCTCTCGTCGGTCTCGTCGTGCTCGTCGCGGTCGCGCTCATCCAGCGGCTGCGGAAGGCCACGACCACCACCGAGATTGCCGCCCAGAGGGCCGCGGCCACGGCCTGATTCCCTCGTCGGTCCGCGAGCCGTGCCGAGTGCACGGCTCGCGGACCGTTGTCATGTGATCCGAGTCGCCTGCGCGTGCCCGACCGTCGTGTGCGAGCACGTTCCGATTGTGCTGATCGCACAAGGCGACACGCCAGAAGTTGTGAGCTGGTGCTGCGGTTTCACACCCGTTCCGGCATAGAGTGACAGACAACACATTTCGGCGGTCGCAGGCGGAGAACTCATGACCACGGTCCGGCCGCCGCAGGCAGGAGCCGCCTCCGGCGGCCGGAACCGAAGGGGTCCAATGGTCACTCAACACTCGCTGCGCCGCACCGTGCGCGTGAGCCTGCGCCGATGCCTGGCCGGCATCGCGGCGCTGGCACTCGCCGGATCGATGGCCGCCTCCCCGGCACAGGCCGCCGACTCGGAGGCTCCCGCCGCTGAGAACGTGCTGCGGATCGCCACCGACGGATTCATCGACTCCTTCAACCCGTTCACCTCCTTCTACCTCGTGCCGACGAACACCTTCCGGTACATGTATGAGAACCTCGTGGCCAACGACGCCAAGGACGGGTCGGTCACCGAGGGACTCGCCACCGAATGGAACACGGACTCCGACGGCAAGGTCTGGACCTACACGATCCGCCCGGACATGAAATGGTCCGACGGGGAACCGCTGACCTCGAAAGACGTCGCCTGGACCTATAACCAGATGATGGACAACGACGAGATGGCGGTGGCCAACGGCAGCCTCGTCGAGAACTTCGCGAAGGTCGAGGCCCCCGACGATTCCACCGTCAAGATCACCCTGAAGAAGGCGCAGGCGAACAACCCCGGCCAGGAGATCCCCGTCGTGCCGGAACACGTGTGGTCGAAGATCGACAACCCCGGCGAATTCAAGAACGACGAGAAGTCCGTGGGTTCGGGACCCTTCCAGCTCGACAGCTATGAGGCGAACAAGTCGATCACGCTCAAGGCGAACCCGAACTTCTGGCGCGGCAAGCCGAAGCTCGACGAGATCCAATACCGCTACTACACGAACTCCGATGCGCAGGTGCAGGCGATCCGCTCCGGCGAGGTCGACTTCATCACCGGCCTCAGCCCGGATCAGTTCACGGCACTGGAGAACGCGGACAACGTCGAACTCAACGACGGCAACGGCCGCCGCTTCAACGGAATCTCCATCAACCCGGGTGTCGCCGACGCCGACGGCAAGGAATTCGGAACCGGCAACGAGGCGCTGGGGGACAAGAAGGTCCGCCAGGCCATCCGTGCCGGCATCGACACCGAGACCCTGCGCAAACAGGTCATGCAGGACTATGCGCAGCCGGCCACGAGCTTCATTCCCGCCGTCTACCCGGACTGGGCGCTGAGCCCCGACAACCCGGTCGTCAGCGGATTCGACGTCGACCGCGCGAAGACGCTCCTCGACGACGCCGGTTGGAAGGAAGGCTCCGACGGCATCCGCGAAAAGGACGGCGAGAAGCTGCAGCTGCGTTTCCTCACCGATGCCGACGTTCCGACGGAGCAGAGCACCGCGAAGTTCCTGAAGCCGTGGATGAAGGACATCGGCATCGACCTGAAGAACGAATCGACCGATGCCGACACCGAGTCCGAACGCACCACCAAGGGCGACTACGACATGTACTTCTCGGGCTGGTCGATCAACCCCGATCCCGACTACCAGCTGAGCATCAACACCTGCGGTCAGCGCCCTGACGCCGAAGGCAACGGCGGCACCAGCCAGGACGGCTGGTGCAACAAGGAATTCGACAAGCTCTATCAGGCCCAGCACGTCGAGCTCGACCAGGCCAAGCGTCAGGAACTCGTGCAGAAGGCACTGGCCATCCACTATGAAGAGGCCCCCTCGGTGACGCTGTGGTACCCGAACCAGCTCGAGGCCTACCGCTCCGACCGGTTCGAGAACTTCACCAAACAGCCTTCCGACGGCGGCGCCATCGCCAACCAGGTCGGCTACTGGGGCTACTCCTCGGTCGAACCCGTCAGCGCAGGGGAGGCCACCGGCGGCGGAATGGGCGCCGGCGGTTGGATCGGAATCGGAGCCGCGGTCATCGTCGTCCTCGGCGGAGGCGGCTGGCTGCTCAGCCGCCGCAGGAAGTCCGACGACCGCGAATAGTTCCCGCGCCCACAGTCCGGGTGCCGCGCCACCCGCGCCATCTACGGCACCCGGACCCACGGGCCTCTGTCCTCATCACCTGGAGCACCACAGTGAGCACACCCACCCACGATCCCCATTCCGGGGATCGCCCTGACCGAGGAACGGACACGGCGACCCCGGGCACCGACCCCACGAACCCCAGCTCCGCCTCGGCGCAGGGAACTGCCGACACCGCCGACCCGAACCCTGCCGACGTCGACATGGACGAACCTCCGGCCGGCGGATCGTTCGCCCGCTACTTCCTGCGCAAGCTCGGCGGGGCTGCGACCTCGATGGTCCTGGTCATCGTGCTCGGCTTCTTCGCCTTCCGCATGCTGCCCGGCGACCCCGTGCTCAAGATCGCGAAGGAACGGCCGATGTCCCCGGCGCAGATCGCCGAGCTGCGCAGCCAGTACGGACTCGACAAGCCCGTCATCGTCCAGTTCTGGGACTACCTCGTCGGCATCGTCACCGGCGATCTCGGCGAGTCCTACGTATACCGGAAATCCGTGTCCTCCCTCATCGGCGACTACCTCGGCCCGACCCTGCTGCTCACGGGCACCGCAGCCGTCATCGCCATCGCCCTGGGCCTGTGGCTCGGGCAGCTCTCGGCCTGGCGGCGCAATTCCCTGTTCGACAAACTCGCGTCCTCGACCTCGCTGATCTTCTGGTCCGTGCCGACGTTCTGGCTCGGCCTCATCCTGCTCATGATCTTCGGCGGCACCCTGCAGTGGCTGCCCACCGGCGGCATGATCACCCCGGGGCTCGACCCCTGGTCGCCGGCCGGGATCATCGACGTCATCACGCACCTGATCCTGCCGGTCGTCTCGCTCGTCGCCGTCGTCTATGCGCAGTTCCTCATGATCATGCGCGCCTCCCTGCTCGAGGAGATGAGCGAGGACTACCTCACGACGGCCCGCGCAAAAGGCCTCACCGAGGATGAAGTCCGTCGCCGTCACGCCGTGCCCAACGCGCTGCTGCCGACCGTCACCGTCGTCTTCCTCCACATCGGCGGGCTCATCGCCGGTGCGGTCACCGTCGAAGCCGTGTTCTCATGGCCGGGACTGGGCAAACTCACCTTCGAAGCCATCCGCGGCCCTGACCTGCCGCTGCTGCAGGGCACCTTCGTCGTGTTCTCGGCGCTCATCATCGTCATGAATCTCGCCGCCGACATCGTCTACCGATTCCTCGATCCCCGCGTCAGGAGGGTCTGATGAGCGCGAACACCCCCGCCGTCGACGGCGCGAAGCTCGTGCGCGAACGCCGGCTGAACAATGCGAAGAAGAACTGGGCGCTCTTCCGCTCCGACGCCCCGGCTCTCATCGGCGCCGTCGTTCTCCTCTTCTTCATCGTCATCGCGATCGCCGCTCCGCTCATCGCGCCGGCCTCGATGCTCGACGTCACGAAGCAGCTCGACGTGCCCCGCTACGCCCCGCCGAGCCTCGACCATCCCCTGGGCACCGACGACCTGGGTCGGGAGATGTGGGTGCGCATCCTCTGGGGAGCGCGAGTGTCGATCCTCGTCGGCGTCGCCGCGACCGTGATGTCGATGCTCATCGGCACCATCATGGGCCTGGCCGCCGGTCACTTCTCGGGACTGTTCGGCGGCATCATCATGCGCATCGTCGACTTCTTCATCGTCCTGCCCTCCCTGCTGTTGGCGATCGTCCTGTCCTCCGTGCTGGAACGCGGAGTCTTCACGATCGTCGTCGCCATCGGACTGACCTCATGGGCGTCGACGGCACGGATCGTGCGGTCGCAGACGCTGAGCGTCGAATCCCGGCTCTACATCGAAAGGGCGCGCATCCTCGGTGCCGGTCATTCCCATATTCTGTTCCGGCACCTGCTGCCGGCGGTGATGCCGCTCGTGCTCGCGAACACGACCCTGACCGTCGGAGGGGCGATCATCGCCGAGTCGACGCTGTCGTTCCTCGGCCTCGGCGACACGTCCAAGGAATCGTGGGGCACGATCCTGAAGAACTCGATGGACGTGTCAGCGGCGACCTCCGGCTACTGGTGGTACGTGCTCACCCCGGGTGTGGCGATCCTGCTCGTCGTGCTCGCGTTCACGATGGTCGGGCGCGCATTCGAGGCCATCATCAACCCCGCCCTGAGGAGCCGCTGATGACCGATCTGCAGTTCGAGAACGTCTCGATCACCTACCGGTCCTCCTCAGACCGCGGGGACGTCGTCGCCGTGCAGGACGTCAGCCTCGACCTGCCCTCCGGGGCCACACTGGGCATCGCCGGGGAGTCCGGGTCGGGGAAATCGACGTTGATCATGTCGGCCCTGCGGCTGCTGCCGAAGTCGGCGCGCCTCGACGGGCGGGTCCTCCTCGGCGGGCAGGACATCCGAGAGCTGAGCTTCGGCCAGATCCGCGCGGTCCGGTGGGCACAGGCCTCGATCGTCTTCCAAGGCGCCCTGCACTCGCTCAACCCCGTCCGCGAGGTCGGGAGTCAGATCATCGAAGCCCTCGAACACCACTCGAAGGACACGTGGACGACTCCGCAGAAGCGCCGGGATCGGATGTTCGAACTCCTCGCCGAGGTCAATCTCGAAGCAGCGAAGTCGAGTGCATACCCGCACGAGCTCTCCGGCGGGCAGAAGCAGCGGATCATGATCGCCATGGCGCTCGCCTGCGAGCCGGATATCATCATCGCCGACGAGCCGACGACGGCCCTGGACGTCATCGTGCAGAAGCAGATCCTGACCGGCCTGGCCCGCCTCGTCGCCGAACGCGGGATCTCCCTGCTGATGATCAGCCACGACCTCGCCGTGCTCTCAGCCGTCTGTGCGGATCTTGCGATCATGCGCCACGGCCGCCTCGTCGAATACGGACCCAGCGACGACGTCTGCCTGTCCCCGCAGGAGGACTACACGCAGCAGCTCGCCGGTGCGTTTCCGCAGATCGGGGACCCCGAATCCCGGTTGAATCCCCGGACGCGGAGGCCCGCCGAGGTGGCCCGGGCCGAACCGTTCACCATGACGGATGAGGTGGTGCTCGAGGCGAAGGACCTCAGCGTCTCCTTCGACACCCGGCGGGGCCGCGAACGTGCGGTGCGCGGGGTGGATCTGCAGCTGAAGAAGGCAGAGATCCTCGCCGTCGTCGGCCAGTCCGGTTCGGGGAAGACGACTCTGGCACGGTCGCTGCTCGAGCTGCAGGAGGTGGAGGCAGGTTCGCAGCTGTTCTTCGCCGGCAAGCCGCTGCCGCGGAAGGCGAAGGAGCTGCGGGCCTTCCGGCGGCAGGTGCAGATGATTCTGCAGGACCCGGCCGGATCGCTCAATCCCAAACGCAGCGTGTATGAAGCCGTGGTCGAAGGCCTGAAGGTGCAGGGGATCAAAGACCGTGAGTACGAGCGGGTCGTCGGTGCCCTCGCAGCCGCCGAACTCACCCCGGCCGAGGACTATCTCGAATCGATTCCACAGGAGCTCTCCGGCGGACAGCGGCAGCGCGTCGTCATCGCCGGTGCCCTGGCGCTCGACCCGCAGGTGCTCATCGCCGATGAGCCTGTGGCGTCGTTGGATGCGTCTGTGCGCGGGGAGATCCTGTCGCTGTTCCTCGCGCTGAAGAAGAACCTCGGCATGAGCGCGCTCATCATCACCCATGATCTCGGCCTGGCCTGGAACATTGCGGACACGGTGGCCGTGATGAAACGAGGGGAGATCGTCGAATACGGTGAGGTCGAGAAGGTGCTGTCCGATCCGCAGCACGAATACACGCAGGAACTGCTCGCAGCGGTTCCCCGACTGGGAAGTCAGAGTCTGGTGAGGAATGAGTAGGCAGGATTCGGCCGGAGCCGTCGGTGCAGGCGGTGCTGCGCCGGCGGAAGACCGCGTGGGACGCCCCGCACCGAGCCCCTATCTTCGCACCGCGCCCCTGGCCGCCGGTGACACCGTCCGACTGATCGCGCCGTCGGGACCCACCGACGAGGAATCACTGCAGCGCGCCATCGCTCAGCTCGAATCCTGGGGTCTCACCGTCGTGCCCGGTGGCAACGTCCGCGGCCGGCACCCGCGGGTGACGTACCTGGCCGGCACCGACGCCGAGCGTCGCTGCGACCTCGTCGATGCCTGGTGCGATCCGGACACGGATGCGGTGATCGCGCTGCGCGGAGGCTTCGGGGCCATGCGGCTGCTCGACGGCATCGACTTCGACCTCATGCGCAGGCATATGCTGCGCCGGGACGGACGCCCCAAACTGCTCACCGGGTCCTCGGACATCACCGCCCTTCACCAGGCATGGGAGCACCACCTCGGGGTCGCCACTCTGTTCTGCCCGATGGTCGGCAACGACCCGTTCAAGAACTCGACGGTCGTCCCGGACGAGGTCGCCTCGTGGCTGTTCCAACCGTGGGGCGGCCGCGAACTCGGCTTCCCCGCTGATATCTCGGCGGGGGCTGCCGCTGACGCCTCGGCGGACGAAAATAGGTCACCATCGGACATTTCAGACGCAGAAAAGTCTCCGAAAGCGACCACCTTTCTGCCGGACACCGCTGCGGACGATGCGGCACGCCCGCTCAGCCGGGCTCAGACGTTGGTCCCGGGGGAGGCGAAGGGCCGCCTCGGCGGGGGAAACCTCAGTCTCATCGCCGCTGGGATGGGCAGTCCCGAGCTCAGCGACGTGCGGGAACGACGCGAGCGGCAGGGCCCGAGCATCCTCATGCTCGAAGACGTCGACGAGGAACTGTATCGGCTCGACAATCTCATGGTGCAGCTGGTCCGCGGCGGATGGTTCACCTCGGCAGATGCGGTGGTGCTCGGGTCGTGGCAGGACTGCGCGGCCGTCCACGAGGTGGAGGCGCTGATGATCGACTACCTCGGCGGACTGGGGGTACCGATCGTGTCGGAGATGGGGTTCGGCCACGATCCCGATGCCCCGAGTGCCCCGCTCGGTGTCGATGTCACCCTCGAGGCCGAGCCCGGGGAGCGGCCGCGACTGTGGGTGGATGCGCCGGCGAATACGACAGCAGAAGGAGAGACTCGATCATGAGCGAACTGAGATTCGACGGACTGCCCGGGGTGCGCTTCAGCGCTCTGGCCTTCGACGTCGACAGCGGGGAACGGGTGTTCGCCCACAATGAGAACGACGAACTCGACACCGCCAGCATGGGCAAGGTCTTCCTGCTCCACACTGCCCTGCAGATGGCGGTGGACGGGACCCTTGACCTGGAGGAGCGACTGCATCGACGGCCGTCGGAGAGGGTCGACGAATCCGGGATCTGGTACCTCATGGAGCAGGACGATCTGAGCATCTTCGACGTCGCTCTGCTCATCGGCGCGTTCAGCGACAACTTCGCCACGAACGTGCTCATCCGCCGGGTCGGACTGGCGAATGTCGCTGATCAGGTGGTCGACCTCGGGTACCGGAACTCGGGTCTGCACGACTTCCTGCGCTGGCCGCGTCCGGCCAAGGCGCCGCGGACCCTGTCGACGGGCACGGCCGCTGAGCTCAGCGATTTCATGGCCCGGCACGCCAAGGACGAGTTCTGGGACGAGTCGACGAACGAGATCTTCCGGCGCTGGTTGGGAGCCGGCGCGGACACCTCGATGGTCGCCTCGGCGTTCGATCTCGACCCGCTCGCTCACTACAACTACCAGCGGGATGTGTGGGTGTGGAACAAGACCGGCACGAACGGGACGATCAGGGCCGATGCCGGGATCGTGATGACGCGGACGCGTCGCGTCGCCTACGCGGTGTTCGCGAACTGGGAGCCGGGCACCGACCGCGTCGTCGACGTCATGCCGGTCATGCGCGAAGCCGGCGACGCGATCCACCGGTTCCTCTGAGCGTCCACTGAATTCGACTGCCGCCGATGGGAGCTCGCCTTTCGCCTGACGAATGCTCCCGACTGCTTTCGGACCGGTCTAGGCGTGGAGAGCCGTGGGGTAGTCTGGTGGGCGATGTCCGACACGATCTACCTCACAGGCGAAGCGAAGGCTCCGTCGAACAACCCGATCACCAGCCAGTTCGGGCTGTTCTACGTGGCGTTCGAGATCGCACCGGACACCCACCGAATCCTCGATGTGGACTGCACGGCGACGTTGGCTCTGACCCGGAACTTCATTCGGAGCCTGTTCGTCGATGCCGACATCACGGACCCCGGTCGACTGATCGAGCGCATCCAGCGCCGCTACCACGGATCCTCGCAGAAGGCGCTGATCACAGCTGTGAACAACGCCGCGAAGAAGTATCGCGAGGTCGCCGCCTAGGCAGCACGTCCGACCACCCCGATTGCCCGGGCCCTCACCGGACCGGATCCGATCGACAACTGCACATTGCTCCATCCCGGAGGGCATCCTCGGTGCTGCCCGTGGCCCTGCCACCGGCTCATCCGGTGCTGCTGTCACCCGCGCCGATTGCGGTGCCACCAGCAGCGCCCGCAGCAGCGGCGCCAGCAGCGGCACCGTCGGCTCTGCCGTGCTCGGGATGGACTTATTCAATGAGGAAGTGTCGTAAGTGATCACGGACGGTTTTCTATTCATCAGCCTGCTCCTGGCGATCTCCGCAGCGCTCGTCGTCGCGGACCGGAGCGGACGTTTCAAGCTCTTCAAGTATGTGCCCGGCTTCGTCATCCTCTATATCGTGGCGGCGCTGCTCAACACCTTCGGCGTCTTCGACCATGACGGCGGGGACATCACCGCCGTCGGTGACACCCTGCGCGAGGTGATGCTGCCCGCGATGATCCTGCTCATGCTGTTCAAATGCGATGTTCGGCAGATCATCAAGCTCGGACCGAAGCTGCTGCTCACCTTCGCCGTGACCGCGGCGAGCATCATCGCAGGCTTCATCATCAGCTACCTCATCCTGCACTCCAGCCTCGACCCCGAGGCGTGGAAGGCCCTCGGCGCCCTCAACGCCTCCTGGACGGGAGGTTCGGCGAACATGGTTGCGGTGCAGGAGGTCCTCCAAGCGCCCGAGAACGTGTTCGGCTACGTCCTCATCGTCGACACGGTGCTCTACTCCTTCTGGCTGCTGCTCGTCTTCTCCTCCGTCACCGTCTCCGACAAGTTCGACACGTGGACGAAGGCCGATATGTCGAAGCTCGACTTCACCGACACGATCGCCGCTGAGGACGAGAAGCCGATGACGCTGCCATCGATCTTCGGACTCATCGGATTCGCACTTCTGGCCTCGGCCCTGGCGATCCGCCTCGGCGAACTGCTGCCCGAAGTCGGAGCGGTCATCGACGGCACAGCGTGGACGATCCTCATCGTCAGCGTCCTCGGCCTGGCCATCGGATCGACTCGCTTCGGCAGGACCGCCGGATCCAACGAACTCGCGACGATCCTGCTCTACCTCATCATCGGCATCATCGCCTCCGGCTCGGACTTCACCTCCCTGGCCGAAGCGCCGCTCTACCTGGTGGCGGGAATCATCGTCCTGGTCGTCCACATCGTCATCATGCTCATCTACGCGAAGCTCACCCGCACCGAGCTCTTCAGCATCGCCGTCGCCAGCACCGCGAACATCGGCGGAATCGCCTCGGCACCGGTCGTCGCGGGCGCATTCAACCGGCAGCTCGTCCCCGTCGGCGTGCTGTTCGCGCTCATGGGCACGTTCCTGGGCACGTTCCTCGGCCTGTGGTCGGCGCAGATCCTGTCCGGGCTGGCATGATGAACGGATCGAACCCACCTCGCCGAGGCGGCCGACCTCCCCACCGTGGGCGTGCCGCTCCAGGCGCGCACCGTGTAAGCCGTGTCCGGTCCGACCGTCTCGACGGCCCTGACAGTTTGCACGTGCCCGCCGCGGTAGCTCGCATCCGCCCGCTCCGGCGGACTGCATCCGTCCACCCCCGCACCGACCCAATCCGCCCGACCGGAAGGACCCGACCATGACCGCACCCACCACCGAATCCGCACCCAACACCGAATCGGCACCCAACACCGAATCCGCACCCAACGCTGAATCGGCAGCAGCCGCAGCATCCGCCCCCGCCGTCGACGTCTTCGACGGCCACAACGACCTCGCCTGGTACCTGCGCGAGGAACGCGACTACAGCGTCGAGGGGCTCAACGATCCGGCCGTCTCTCCGTTCACTACGATGGATCAGCTCGCGGCCGGCCACGTGGCCGCGCAGTACTGGTCCGTCTACGTCCATTCCTCGATCACCGGTCCTGATGCCATCAAGGCCACATGGGAGCAGATCGACGCGGTCCAGCGCGTCGTCACCGCCTACCCCGAACGACTCGCCTTCGCGCGTACTGCCGCCGATGTCCGCGCCGCCCGCGCTGCTGGCAAGGTCGCCTCCCTGATGGGCGTCGAAGGCGGTCAGCAGATCGACGAGTCCCTGGCCGTGCTGCGGTCCTACGCTCGCGCAGGGGCCCGCTACATGACACTGACCTGGTCGACCACTCATTCCTGGGCGGACTCGGCCACGGACGAACCGGTCCATGGAGGCTTGAGCGCCTTCGGCCGCGAGGTCGTCGCGGAGATGAACCGGATCGGGATGATCCTCGACCTCTCCCACGTCGCGCCCACCGTCATGCACCAATCGCTCGACCAGAGCACGCTGCCGGTGCTCTTCACCCACTCCTGCGCGTACGGTCTCAACCCGCACCCGCGCAACATCCCCGACGACGTCCTCGACCGCGTGCCCGACAACGGGGGAGTGGCGATGATGACCTTCGTGCCCTCGTTCGTCTCGAACGCCCGCCGCGAGTGGGTCGACGCCGGAGAGCAGGGGACCGCCCCCGAGGTGACCGTCGCCCAGGTCGCCGACCACTGCGATTACGTGCGCGAGCGGATCGGCATCGACCACATCGGACTCGGCGGCGACATCTGCGGAGTCGATGAGCTGCCGACCGGACTCGGGGACGCCGGCCAGTACCCGACCCTGTTCGGCGAGCTCGCTTCGCGCGGATGGTCGCAGAGCGACCTGCGCAAGATCGGCTTCGACAATGCGATGCGCGTCCTCGACGCACACGAGGACGCGTACACGGCATTCCTCGGCTCCGCAGACGACGCACCGTCCGTGGCAAACGGCCCGACCGCCTCGGCGGGGGATGCCGGCGTCGGCAACACCGGTCATGCACACCACGCTGCTCCCGCAGGCAACGGCCCGGCCGCCTCGGCGGGGGCGGAATCATGACGCGGCTGCTCGTCATCGTCAATGACATCGATTCCCAGCCGGGACTGCTGACACGGTGGATGATCAGCGAGAACGTCGAGTTCGATCTGCGCATCGGCGGGGTCTCACCGCTGCCCGGGCCTGCCGAGCTCGATGCCTATGACGGGCTCATCATGCTCGGCGGCGGGTACATGCCCGATGAGACGGACCGTGCGCCGTGGTTGGCCGATGAGGCCGCACTCGTCCGCCGTGCGCTGGAGCTGGATCTGCCGCAGTTCGGGATCTGCCTCGGCGGGCAGCTCATCGCCCATGTCATCGGGGGTGATGTGCGCGCGCAGACCGGTGCGCCGGAGAAAGGGTACACGCAGATCGACACCACCGCCGAGGCGGCCGCGGACCCGGTGTTCTCCGCGATCCGGCCACGGACGTCGTTCGTCGAAAGCCACGTCGACCGCATCGTCGCCCTCCCCGAGGAGGCGTCCCTGCTGGCCACGAGCGCAGCGTGTGAATTCCAGGCGTTCCGAGTCGGTCAGGCGTGGGGAACGCAGTTCCATCCGGAGTCGACGCGGGTGAACATCGAGCGCTGGGATGCGGAGAAACTGCAGACTTTGGGGTTCGATAAAGATACCCTGTTGGAAGAAGCGAAGGAGCTCGGGCCGGAGAGCGAACGGGATTCGCAGGCACTGTTCTCGGCGTTTCTCACGGTGGTTCGGAACTGAGGCTTGTATGCGAGGCTCGTGTCTGAGGCATACTGGGCGAGGCTCTGACCACAGTCAGGGCTGCCAGGTATGCGGCACGGCTGCCGCATTGGACACGGAGGAATCGTGAGCGACAAAGAACCCACGACGACGATCGACCCCGGTGACGGCCACCAGCCCGAGACCCTCAAGCGGGTCATGGGGCCGAAGCTGCTGCTTCTGTTCATCGTCGGTGACATCCTCGGAACCGGCGTCTATGCCCTGACCGGCAAGGTCGCAGGGCAGGTCGGCGGTGCCGGTTGGGCGCCGGTGATCCTCGCCTTCCTCATCGCGCTGATCACCGCGTTCTCATATATGGAGCTCGTGACGAAGTACCCGCAGGCCGCGGGTGCCGCGCTGTACACGCACAAGGCGTTCGGGGTCCACTTCGTGACGTTCCTCGTCGCCTTCGCCGTGCTCAGCTCCGGAATCACCTCGGCATCGACGGCGTCGAACGTCTTCGCCGCGAACCTCGTGGCCGGATTCGGTTGGGACGTCTCCGGCACAGGGGTGATGTGGATCGCGCTGGCGTTCCTCACCCTCATCGCGCTGATCAACCTCCGCGGAGTCGGGGAGAGCGTCTGGTTCAACGTCGTCCTCACTCTCATCGAACTGAGCGGTCTGCTGCTGGTCATCGTCGTCGGGTTCTTCGCCCTCGGCGCGGGCGATGCCGACTTCTCACGCGTGATGATCTTCGAGACCGAGGGCGACAAGAGCGTCTTCCTCGCGGTCACCGGCGCCACTGCGCTCGCTTTCTTCTCCATGGTCGGCTTCGAGGATTCGGTGAACATGGTCGAGGAGACGAAGGATCCGCGGATCTTCCCGAAGATCATGCTCTCGGGCCTGACGATCACCGGCATCATCTACGTCCTCGTCTCCCTCGTCACCGTCGCGGCCGTGCCGATCGGCGTGCTCACCGAGAGCGAGACACCGCTTCTCGAGGTCGTCCGCGAAGGCGCTCCCGGCCTGCCGATCGATACGATCTTCCCGTTCATGACGATGTTCGCCGTCGCGAACTCGGCGCTGATCAATATGCTCATGGCCAGCCGACTGCTCTACGGTATGGCCAAGCAGAACGTGCTCCCTCCCGTGTTCGCGAAGGTCCTGGCCGGCCGCCGGTCGCCGTGGGTGTCGATCATCTTCACGACGCTGATCGCCTTCGCGCTCATCTTCTTCGTGACCTCGATCCTGCCCGAGACGGTGACCGCGTCCCTGGGCGGCACCACCTCGCTGCTGCTGTTGGCCGTGTTCGCCGTCGTCAACGTTGCGGTGCTCATCCTGCGCAAGGACAAGTCCGGCAATGCCGAACACTTCAAAGCACCGACGGTTCTGCCGTGGATCGGTGTCATCACCTGCGTGTTCCTCGTCGGTCCGTGGGCCCGCCTCGATGAGCTCATCCAGTATCAGATCGCCGCGGCGCTCGTCGGCATCGGTGTCGTCCTGTGGGCCGTGACCTGGTTCTGGAACCGATCGACGAAGGGCACGAGCACCCGATTCCGCAATCCCGAAGAGCTGACGTGAGCTCATCCCCTCGCCGAGGCGGTGCCGTCCCTCCCCGGAACGGTGCCGCCCTTCCCGGGAACGGTGCCGCCCTTCCCCGGAACGGTGTCGTTCTTCCCGGGAACGGTGCCGTTCTTCGCCGCGTCAGTGCGTTCTCTCGCCGAGGCGGCCCTGCCGTCTCGTGCGGACGTGCACCGCAGCTCCGGTGCGCTCGGGATCACCCACCGAGCCATGTCCGTATAGCTCGATATGCTTGAATGGCGGGTTCCCGACCTGCGCACTCGGATCTGTACAGCTCAATCCAATGAAGGTGAAAAATGACAGTACTCGTCGGTTATGTCAACAATCCCGCCGGGCATGCTGCTCTCGATGCCGGCATCGCGCAGGCGAAGAAGGACGGGAAGGAGCTCGTCGTCGTCAATGCGTCACGATCGGCGCAGCGCAACGACTCCTACCGCCTCGGCGAGGGGGAACTCAGGTCGGTCAACGACTACCTGACCCGGGCGGACGTCGAGTTTCGCGTGCTGACTTCGGGCAGCGAATACGACCCGGCCGAGCAGATCCTCGACACCGCCACCGAGGTGGGGGCCGAGCTGATCGTGCTCGGAACCCGGAAGCGCACCCCGGTCGGGAAGTTCCTGCTCGGGTCGACTATCCAGAAGGTCATCCTCGACGCAACAGCTCCGGTGCTGTGCGTCAAAGCCGCGCACTGAGGGCTCGACGGCAACGGCCGCTGCGTGCTTCACTCAGCGGCAGCGGCCGCTGCGTACGTGGCTCAGCGGCAGCGGCAGCGGCTCTTGCGTACGCGGCTCAGCCGAGCCGCTCCATGATGAGGTCGGCGTTGACATGCGCGCCGGCAAGCACGCCGCTGGCGGTGCTGGCCACGACCATCGCTGACACGTCGGCGCTGTTGCCGACCGCCCAGACGCCGGGCACGTCGGTCTGTCCGGCCATCTGCGTGGGGATATAGGTGCCCATCCCGCTCGGGTGGGCAACGACCTCGCCGCCGAGCTGGGCGAACAGTTCGGCGTTCGCCCGCGCATATGCACCGACGGCCAGCGCATCGAAGGTGCGAGCGTTCGCGCCGTCCGCGGATTCGTCAGCCGTCAGCGAAACGACGGTGTCGGAGTCGGTGCGGGCCACCTCGGTGACGGTGGAATCGATGTACTCGATGCCGAGCGTCTCGAGCATTGCCGCCTGCTCGGAATCGGGAGCCGGAGCGGCGTGGCGGATGAAGCTGACCCGGTCGCTGAGCTGGGAGAACAGCATCGCCTGGTGGTACGACATGGCCGTCGTGCCGATGACCCCGATGCGCTGCCCGCGCACTTCATAGCCGTGGCAGTAGGGGCAGTGCAGGACGGTATCGCCCCACCCCTCGGCCAGGCCCGGGACGTCCGGAAGTTCGTCACTCAGACCGGTCGCGATGATGATGCGGCGGGCCCTGACATCGACCCCCGCCGAGGTGGTCAGTTCGAATCGATGTCGCGGAGCCGCCTCGGCGGAGTTGGGGTCGGAATCGATCGTGCGCGCGTTCTGCACAGTCGCATCGATGAAAGCGACGCCGTATTCCGCGGCCTCGGCGCGGCCTTTCGCCACGAGATCCTGGGGTCTGATGCCTTCGTGACCGAGGACGTTGTGTGCGTGCGGGCTCGAGGAATTGCGCAGTTGGCCGGCGTCGATGACGACGACGGATCGCAGCGAACGGGCCAAGGCGATGGATGCGGCGAGGCCTCCTGCGCCACCGCCGATGACGGCGACATCGAAGGAGTTCTGCGCGGATTCGGCGGATGATGCGAGTGTCTCGGACGGGGAAGGTCGTGAACCTTCTGAAGAGGAGGGACGTGAACCTTCTGATGCGGAAGGTCGTGAGTACTCGGGTGTGGATGGGGCAGTCATGATTCTCCTGTGTGCGGATGAGTGGATGTGCGGATGTGCGGTCGGAACGTGGATGGTGCTTTTGTGGCGAGCCGGTGCCGGACCGGTGGGATCCTCGGCGATGATTCGAGTGTGCTCCTTGTGCGTGTGAATCCGCAAATACATTTGCAGAAACAGCAAATTCTGTCATGCTGAGGGCATGGGAGAATCAAGGGAGTCGGCGGAGAGCGCTGCCCATTCGACGGATCGAATGTCGGGGATGCTTGCTGACGGGGCCGCCCCGGTCGAGGCGCAGGAAGCCATCAGGCAGTCGTTGGCCGGCGTCGGTGCCCGGCTGCGGAGTCTGCGGCAGGAGCAGAACCGCACCCTCGATGAGGTGGCCGAGCTGGCCGGAATGTCGACGAGTACGCTGTCGCGGCTGGAATCCGGGAAGCGCAAGCCGAGCTTGGAGCTGCTGCTGCCGCTGGCTGGGGTCTACGGCCTCCCGCTCGATGAGCTTGTGGGAACCCCGCCGATCGGGGATCCGCGCATACACATCTCGCCGCGGAAGTTCCATGACCAGACCATCCTGCCGCTCAGTCGCGGAGCGATCGGTGTGCAGGCCTTCAAACACATCGTCGACGGGCGGCAGACACCGAAGCTCGGTGCGCTGAAAACCCACCCGGGATTCGAATGGGTGTATGTGATCCGCGGTCGGCTCACTCTCATCCTCGGTGATCGGACGATGATCCTCAGCGCAGGTGAGGCCGCCGAATTCGATACTCGGACTCCGCACTGGTTCGGGGGAGCCGACGACGATGGCGTCGAATATCTCAGTCTCTTCGGCCCGGAGGGGCAGCGGGTTCACATGAAGAGCTGACTGGAGCTGCGAGCCGGAGCGGGCGCTCGTAGGTGTGGTGGGGCGGTGGTTGTGCGCGCTCGAGTGCGGCGGGATGCGAGTTCCTGCGTGACTGTGGTGAGGCGCTGGTCCTGCGCGCTTGACTGCAGCGGGGCGTTGGCTCTGCGCGCTCGCGTCAGTGGCGAGAAGTAGTCTTGGTCCACTTCGTCGACGGTTTACGAGAAACCTCTCGTCTGACCGTCGCCGGCGATCATGGTCAACCACCGCGCATCGGTTTCTATCTTCATTGGACCACAATAAATCGTACAAAATAGGATCTCGAGAAAAATATCTCGAAGAAATCGTACAAAACTATGGACTCTGTTCTATTGACGAATTAGAATAGGGGCAAGCCGAAAACATCAACGATGATGAACGGACACCGAGAATATGGCTCTCATCCCCGACCGAAGGTACGACGAGCACAGCGAACGCGAGGCAGGAAAGGCTTCGCAGGCACCACCCCCTCAAGGTTCACCGCCCAGTGGCCTCCCTCCAACTGCAGCTGGCTCTTCTGTCTGTTCTGCCGACGGCGACTCCTCCAGGTCGACCTACCGGGAGCTGCTCGCTGAGGCCGGATTCGATCTGACCGGTCACCCTCTCGCCGACAGATTCGACGCGATCGCGGACAACCTGGTCGACGGCGAGGCAGGCGCCGAAGTGAGCACGGCCGTCGAAAGAGTCGCGGCTGTCGAAGGGGTCGCAGCCGTCGAAGGCGTCGCGGCCGTCGAAGGCGTCGCGGCCGTCGAAGGCGGCAGCCAACCGGCCGCTGTTGAGGGCGATGCAGATGATTCGCCTCTCCCGGGCGGCGATATCCGCGCCGGTCAGGGGCTCTGGACGAGTCGGACGACGATGCCGGAGACCGAGGCAGAAGTTCAGGCATGCATCAAAGAGATCGAAGCACGCCAAAGCGCGTGGATGAAGGTTAAGCGCGAAGAACGCGAGGCACAGAAAGCTGCGGAGCGTGAGGAATTCCTGCGGAAGAACCCGCAGGCTCGCGCAGAGGACGAGGAGCTCGCGCGGGAAAGAGCGGAGTGGAACGCCCGCGTTGAACGGTACGAGGCGAAGAAGCGAGCGCAAGAAGAAGCTGAACGTATCGCTGAGGCGGAACGCACGGAGCGACACAAGGCCCTCGCCGAACACTATGACTCCGAAGCTGACGCGCATCCCCTACTCGACGAATTTCGCTGGTCAGACCTGAAGCACGCAGCCCCAGAAGTCGCAGAAAGCATCTGCGCTCTGCAGGGCCTGCTCGACGGGCTCCACGACTTCACCCGCCCCATGGGGCCGGATGACGCGGTGACTCTTCTCGACGGTCTTGAGACCTTGAACCGTCTGACAGAATCCCTGTCGATCGTGACGCTCTCCGTGTTCGAACGTGTCGGCACGCCCCGTGACTACGGCGCGAAGACGACGAAGGCGCTGGTCCAACATCGCCTGAACCTGTCCGCACACGAGGCTCAACGCCGCACTCAGCTCGCCGAGTGCCTGGGAAAGCGGACCAGCATCAGCGGGGAATCGATCGAAGCGCAGTTTCCGATTCTCGCAGCGGCCCTTCGTGAAGGAGTGCTCTCGGCAAACCAGGCGTCGACGATCTCCAAATGCTTGAAGAACCTGCCGGTGAACGTATCCGAAGACGACAAGATCAAGGCCGAAAGTCTTCTTGTCGAAAAGGCTCAGGCTGTTCGTGTCTGCGATATCCATGCACTCTTCGAAGAGATTCTGGGCTGGATCGATCCCGACGGCCAGGAACCGAAGGAAGCGGCGGATCGGGACAGCTTCGCTGTCAACCTGCGCCAGGCGAAGGACGGAACGTGGACCCTCAAAGGTCGCCTCGACGAGGAGACCGGAGGGATCCTCAACGGACTGCTGACCTCACGCATCAAGACTGACTCACCGTCAGATGATGAGGGCTGCGACGATACGGCAGCCAGCGGGGCTGACCGTGATCGAGAAATCGTGGACACCTTCTCGGAAGTCCTACGCGGCGACCGCTCGGACTGTCTCGACCCTTCCCTCGACTTCGCTCCTCCGCAGGTCGGCGAGAATGGAGAGATCCCGCAGGGAGCCGGTGTGAAACAGGACGGCACTCTGGTGGCCATGGCGGCTGAACAGCCGAGTGTGCGCCGTCGCATCTACGAGCGCTTCTCCAGCGTCATCGGCAGCATCGAGATGAACCGCATCAAGGCCGGAGCGGCTTACGCGCTGGTCGTCACGGCCAAGGCTGAAGATGTGGCGAACCAGACCGGCAAAGCCGTGACCGGGGTAGAAGCGCCGTTCCCGATCGACGCCGCGGTTCTGGAAGGGCTGAATGGTTCGGTCTTCTTCCACCTCATGGGCGAGAAAGCGAAATCGATGGCACTGGCGACAGAACGACGCTTGGCCACCGAGAAGCAGCTGGCGATCCTCGCCAGTCGCGACCAGGGGTGCACATTCCCCGGGTGCGACACTCCTCCCGGCTGGTGCGAAGCGCACCATATCGTCCCGTGGGCCGAAAACGGAAAGACCGACGTCAACAACCTCACCTTGGCCTGTTCCGCGCACCACCACCTGCTTGATTACACCGAGTGGGACTGCAGAATGCTCATCGACGGTCGGCCCGCGTGGGTGCCACCGGCGACCATCGACCCAGCACAGGAACCGGTGCTGCACGCACGGTTCATCGCGCGGGAAATCGGAGAGACTCTCTTCGGCTGACCGTCAGGCCGGCCACCTCCGGTTGATCGCCAGACCGGCTCACTTCGGCTGACCGCCGGATGGACCCTCTTCGGCCGATCGCCGGATGGACCCTCTTCGGTCGATCGCCAGGTCGGTCGGGATCGGAATGTTCCGCTCGCACGCACTGTTGCCTCGGTATGAAGCTTTCGATCCTCGACCTCATCCCCGTCCGCACAGGACAGACGACAGCAGACTCCTTCGCCGCCTCGAAGCAGATCATCGACACGGCTGACAAGCTCGGATTCACTCGCTATTGGGTGGCCGAGCACCACAACATGCCGTCGATCGCATCGACGATGCCTGGGCCCGAACTCATGTACCTCGGCCAAGGAACTCAGCAGATCCGCCTCGGTTCCGGTGGGGTCATGCTTCCCAACCACGCTCCGCTGGCCGTCGCCGAACTCTTCGCCCTCCTGTCGGCGGTCTACGGCGACCGCATCGATCTGGGAATCGGGCGCGCACCGGGGACGGACCCGATCACCTCGGCGGCAATGCGAGGCCACCTCGGCGAGGGACGGATGGTCGACGGCGAAGGGCGAGCAATCGATCCCGTCGAACAGTTCCCCCAACACGTGATCGACACTCTCAGCCTCATGCAGCCCGAAGGGATGCGAGTTCCGCTCCACGGCGGGCGCGAACACGTGCTCAAGGCGACCCCCGCGGCAGTGCCGGGAACGCAGCCGCTGCCGTGGCTGCTCGGATCGTCCGGATACTCTGCGCGGCTGGCAGCTGAGCTCGGCATGCCCTATGTCTTCGCCAACCACTTCGCATCCGGTGCCACCACCGGAATGAAGATCTACCGCGACAATTTCACTCCGGGCGCCTATGGTGACACGCCGCAGACCTTCGTCACGGCCAACGTCGTCGCGGCACCCACCGAGGATGAAGCGCAGCTGCGCTCGGAACCCTTCATGCTGCAGATGGCTCGACTGCGCACCGGCGGACCGATGGAGAAACTGCACCTGGCCGGCGACGACGTGCGATCCGTGATGACCGACCAGGAGCGCATGGTCGGCGAAGAGCTCTCCGGCAACTGGATCATCGGCGACACGGAATCCGTGTCCGCGCAGCTCGAGGAACTCGCCGAGCGCTTCGACGTCGACGAGATCATGATCCAGCCGATCGCCGGCGCCATGGAAGGCGAAGACGTACGCGAAGACCCGGGACGGATCCAGACGATCGAATTGCTCGCCGCAGAAGTCCTCGGTTCCACCACAGCTTCCGGCGTCGCTGGTGCAGGCACCGATAAGTGAGAGCTGGTGCAGGAGAGCTGGTGCAGGCACCGATATGTGACACCTGACTGAGGGCTGTCCCCGGTGCCGCTGGCTGATATCGGTCGGGGCCGATATCAGCCAGCGGCACCGGATCGAAGTCTCAGCTGAGCATCGATTCGAGCAAGAGGACTTCAATCCATGACCAGTCCGCGTTATCCTGTCACGGTGTCATGAATACCGACAGTCGTGTGACAGCCGGTAGAATCGACACCGTGCAGAACCTCGTTTCCGGCGAGGCCGCTCCTGACGGGGAGGCCGAATCTGAAGCGAAGACAGTACGCCGAATGCGCTTGCGCACCTTCGGAGACTTCCCCCACGCGGGCCTGCCGCCCGCAGACCGAAAGAGAAATAATGCGTACCAAAATTGCTGTTTCGGCAGCACTTGGGGTCGGACTGGTTTTCGGCGCCGGTGCTCCCGCACTGTCGAGCAATCTGTCCTCGACCGACGCCGCAAATACGTCCGGCATCTCCGCTGGTGTTGTACCCGGCCAAGAGCTCGAACGAATCACCGATGGCAAGATCGAGAAGGGCGAGACCGCCTACGTCGATGTCACGGTAGCGACGCTGTGGACCGACCCTAAGGCCCCGCGCAAGGTGGATAAGCCTGCGCTCCAGCACCCCGTCGACCTCAAGAAGTGGAACAAGAATCTCGAATCCACCGATGTGCGCCGCGGACTGACTGGCAAAACCGAGACCCAGGCGACCTACGGTTCGGAAGTCTCCGTCCTCGATATCAAGGGCAGCTGGGCCAAGGTTGCCGTGACCGACCAGAAGACCCCGAAGGACAAGAAGGGCTACCCGGGCTGGCTGCCCAAGAAGCAGCTGGTCGAAAACGACCGCTTCGGAAAGCTCCGCGAGGACCAGCCCCGCGCCGTGGTCACGAAGCCCAAGAGCGAACTCGAAGGCATCGAATTCACCAAGGACACCGGTGCCGACGTCAGCTTCAACGTCGACCTGCCCCTCATCGCCCAGGACGTCGACGATGTCCGCGTCGCACTCCCCGGAGGCGGAGCCGCCTGGATCGATATCGACGATGTCGAGGTCTACGATGTCGGCGGCAAACCCGAGAAGCCCAGCGGCAAAGACCTTGTGAAGACCGCGAAGCAGTTCGACGGCCTGCGCTACCTGTGGGCCGGAGTCTCCGCTTACGGATTCGACTGCTCCGGATTCACCTACTCCATCTACAAAGCCCACGGCATCGACCTGCCCCGCGACTCCGGCGAACAGGCGAAAGCCGGCAAGGCAGTCTCCTCGTCGAACCTCAAACCCGGTGACCTGCTGTTCTTCTCGACCAGTTCGGGAACGGTCCACCACGTCGGCATGTACGTCGGCGACGGCAAGATGATCCACTCGCCGAACGCGTCGAAGGACGTCTACGTCACCGACTGGAAGAAGTGGGATTCCGGAAACGAATTCTCCGGAGCCCGCCGGATCCTCTGACCCGGACTGAGCCGGAGCGGCCCGGATTGGGCCGGAGCGACGACCAGCCTGTTCACCCGGATACAGTTGCGAGCCGACACTTTGATGGCCGGTGCCCCAGGAAGGGTGCCGGCCATCAGCGATTTCAAGTGAGCCCTAGCTGGAGAGCCCCGCCAGGGGAGCGGCGCTCGTCGAAGCCGGTATCGAACAGAGTCGACCGGGACGACCGTCGGCCCGGTTTCACCGGTACTCGTCCGTCGAGGCGGCTGCTGAGCTGATTCGCTCATGGCCGCCCGCCGAAGCAGCTGCTGAGCGGATACGCCCAAGGTCCCCTCGCCGAGGCGGCTGCGGAGCTGATTCGCTCAAGCCCCCTCGCCGAGGCGCCTTCCGGTCAGTGACGTGAACTCTGAGTCGATTTCAGGAAGATGGCACGGGCCAGATCATCCCGTCGTTCGATGACCAGGCGGCGCAGGGCCGCGGGCGCATCGACGTTGGCCGCCAACCACGCGTCGGTCTTCTCGACCACAGCCTCCTCGTTGACGGACCAGCGGGGGTAGAGGCCGAGCACCAGGCGACGGGCGATCTCGATCGAATTGTCCATCCAGAACCCGAGCAGACCATCGAAGTACTCATCGACATACTCCTCGATGAGCGGCATCGCACTCGGCGCGATGAATCCGGAGATGATCGCCGACAGCACATCATTGCTCAGCGCGCCCGCCTCGCGGATCGCCTCCCACGCACGGATCTTGACGATCGGCAGAGGCAGGGCCGCACTGGCTGTCTCGGCGTGAAGTCGGCCCGAAGAGCTGGGATCAGAATGATTCTCCCGTGCGATATCCGTCTGATCGGCCCACCCGAGGCACACGAGCGCCGTCAGCGCATTCCACCGCAGGGCATGATCATTGATGAGGCCGCGGAACGGCAGCGTCGCAGTCGAATGCTCGGCACCTCGACCCGCGCGGGCACCGCCGGACGCTTCGACCGACTGATCCACCGTACCGGCTTGATCCACCGCTTCGGCCTGATCTGCAGAATCGACTCGCCCGGCCTGCCCGGGGGCTCCGGCATACATCCGGTCGACCTCCTCGCCGACGGGCACCGCAAGGATCTGACTGGCGAATCCACGACCCATGGCCACCGCGGAACTGCCGGCGGCGCATCGCGCCGTCCGCGACGTCAGCGCCAACACCAGATTGGCCAGATGCAGCTGCGCATCCGACCCGGCCTTCGCCGCAGCCAACGCATCCAACGCCGCTCCCAGCAGCCCCATGATCGCGGCATCGAAGTTCCGGTCCGCCACCCACTGATCGATGCAGGTCAGAGCGGTCTGACTGAGCCCCGCCATGATCCCTGCGTGGCTCTCCTTGCCCAAGCTTCGGGCATAGGCGGTGAGATACTTCTGGACCGGCATGAGCCCATCGCGGACCGCATTGTCCAACGCCGACCACACCAGCGCCCGCGACAGCGGGTCCGTGATCCGCGACGCCGAAGTGACCGCCGCCTCCATCGATTCCGGATCCAGGCGCACCCGCGCATAGTCCAGATCGTTGTAGTTGAGCAGAGTGATCACGCCGGCACTGCGGCCGATCAGCTGCTCGACGTCGGCCGACTCGGTCGAGAACTCGAAACGGAAGGAATCGAGGGGAACGATCGCCCGCCCCGACCGCCCGAGCGTGGCGATCTCGATCGTGTGCGGCCGCAGCAGAGCCGCGCCCTCGGCCGAATCGGCCTGAGTGATCGTGGCACCCGTGACCTTCTCCGACCCGGACCGTCGCCGAGGCGGCTGAACACTGCCGCTGCCCCCGGACCCGGCCGCATGAGCGACTCCGGTCGCACTGTCGACGCTGTCGTCGACCGCATCCGGACTGCGCAGCCGAGCTCCCGAGCTCGAAGCCACGAGTCTCCCGCCTCCCGCGCCCCGCGAGGCAGCAACGGAATCCGTCGGTGCTCCGCCGCTGGCGAATCCAGCAGACCCGGAGTATCCAGCCGACCCGACCGCTCCAGCCGACCCGACCGCTCCAGCCGACCCGGCCGCCGACCCGGCCGAAGGCCCAGCTGCACCATCCGAGGTGGTCAGCTGCAGGGACAGCTCCGAGACTCCGGACGTCCCCAACCACGCGGCCGCCCAGTTCGCGATGTCCCTGTCGGGAGCCGCCTCGGCGAGGCATTCGAGGAAATCCGCGAGCTCGGTGTTGCCGTACTCGAACCGTTTGAAGTACAGCCGCGACCCGGCGAAGAACGCCTCCCGGCCGACGAACGCGACGAGCTGCTTGAGCACGGATGCGCCCTTGGCATAGGTGATGCCGTCGAAATTGAGCTTCGCGGCCTCGACGTCGGGGATGTCGGCGACGATCGGGTGCGTCGTCGGATACAGATCCTGTGTGTACGCCCACGCCTTGCGCCGCAGCGCGAAAGTCACCCAGCCGTCGGTGAACCGGGTCGCCTCGGCCAGCGCGAGCCCACCCATGAAATCGGCGAACGACTCCTTGAGCCACAGATCATCCCACCACTTCATCGTGACGAGATCGCCGAACCACATGTGCGCCATCTCGTGCAGGATGACATTGGCACGTGATTCGTAGTTCGCGTCCGTGACCTTGTCGCGGAAGATCAGATTGTCCGTGAACGTGACCAGACCGGGGTTCTCCATCGCGCCGAGGTTGTACTCGGGGACGAAGATCTGATCGTACTTGCCCCACGGATAGGGGTAGTCGAATTCGGAGGTGAAGAAATCGAGCCCGGCCTTCGTGACGCCGAAGATATCGTCCGCGTCGAGGTGATCGACGAGGCTCGCCCGCGTCCATGCGCCCAGCTGCACGGTCTGTCCGGTGCGCGGGTCCGTCCACTCATCCGTCGCCCCTTCGTATGGGCCCGCGGTGATGCAGGTGATATAGCTCGACTGCTTGAGCGTCGGTTCGAAGTGATGGGTGACCGCCGAGGCGGCCCCCGCCGCTGCCTCGGCCGGTTCCGTCCTCGCTTCGGCCCGGTTCGACAGGACCTGAAAATGCGCGGGAGCCGTGACCGTGAAGATGAACTCCGCCTTGAGGTCGGGCTGGTCGAAGTTCGCGAACACACGTCTGGCGTCGGTGGGCTCGTACTGCGTATAGAGGTAGGTCTTGCCGTCGGCAGGATCGGTGAACCGGTGCAGCCCCTCGCCCGAGGTGGAATAGCGTGCCTGCGCTTCGATCGTCAGGGAATTGCGGCCGGCGCGGACGGGGAACGTGACCCGGGCGCCGTCGAACACCTCGGCGGGGGAGAGGCTCTCACCATTGATCAGCACGGACGTCACGGAGTCGGCGATCAGGTCGATGAATGTCGAATCGACGAAGCGGGCGGTGAAGTCGACGACAGTGCGAGAAAGATAGGTGTCGGCGTCGGTTTCAGCGTTGCTGACGTCGATATGGACTGAGTAGGAATCGACCTCGAGCAGCTGTGTTCGACTCTGCGCTTCGCTTCGGGTGAGATTCGTTGTCATTCAATAGCCTCCTCGGCGGACAGACTTTAGCATGCCACATTTCCGGTATTCTGAGTACAGGACCAGCAAGCGGCAGAGGGGACTGATGGCGGAGACTCGGGTCAGCGAACTGCCTCGGCGGGGGTTCAACGTCGTCGCCCACCGCCTGCGCTTGGGACTCAAGCGGGTGTGGGTGAATTCCGGTCAGCTGATCCAGATCCCCATCGCCGCGACCGCCGCCTACTCCTTCTGCGTCTATGTGCTCGGCCACCCGTATCCGTTCCTTGCCGCGGTCGCCTCGGCCGTCGGCATCGGCCCCGTCGTCGACCGTCGTCTGCGCCGCGCCCTCGAGATCGGCTTCGGGGCGACGTTCGGGGTGCTCGTCGGCGAGATCCTCGTCAACCTCTACGGCTCCGGCATCTGGCAGCTCGCCCTGACTCTGATCATCGGCCTGGTCATCGGCACGATCCTCAACTCCGGCGGCATCTTCATCACTCAGATCGCCGTCCAATCCGTCTATGTCGTCGTTGTCCCCGCCAGCGCCACCACCCTGCCGTTCCCGCGCACCCTCGACGCGCTGACCGGATCCGTCTGCGCGATTCTGCTGGCCCTGCTGATCCCGCGCGACGCCCGAAAGGTTCCGCGGCGTTTGGCCGCAGACATGCTCGAGGAGATCGACGCCGTCCTCCGGATGATGAAACGCGCCCTGCGCGAAGCCGATGTGACCATGGCCGGGCGGGCCCTCGAGCGTGCTCGCGAAACCCAGGACATCATCGACTCCTGGGGCTCATCCCTGCGGATCTCCCGCGAGGCCGCGAAGATCAATGCGCGGGCCCGACGCCATGCCGCCGAGGTGACCCGACTGTCCCGCGCCCACACCTTCTCCGACCGAGCCATGCGGACCATGCGGGTCATCGCCCGTCGTGTCGTCGGCGTCACCGAGCTCGGCGTCGGCAAGCCCGTCATCGCCGATTACGTCGGCTCCTTGGCCGACGGTGCGAAGAAGCTCGAGATCGCCTTGCGTCGTGGGACCGATCGATCCCTCGCCGAGGCGGCCCTGTCCGAGGCAGCGGGAGCTCTGGATCCGCGGGCGAAGTCCGATTGGGACATCCACGACGAGTCGATGGTTCTGCTCCTGCGCACGGTCGCCGTCGACCTGCTGCAGGCCGCGGGACTCACGCGTGCCGAAGCCCAGTCGCGGCTTCCGCCGCTGGCCGAGAACGCCGATGACGACGATGGCCCGGCCGCCGAATAGCCGTGGAGGCAGTCAGCTGCTTTCGACGACGAAGACGGCGTTCGTGCCCGGCGCCAGAGCCGTGAAGCGATGAGGCTGATCGCCCGGATAGGTGAGATAGTCGCCGACGCCCAGGTCATAGGACTTCCCGAGCACCTCGATGCGAGCGGCCCCGCGGCCGAGGATGACATGTTCGATCGTGCCCTGGGGATGCGGCTGAGATTCTCTGGGCTCGCCCGGTTCGGCTTGGATGAAGTAGACGTCCCGTCGGGCATTCGTCGGCGACGGTGAGAGCAGGGTGGCCACGTAGTTCGCGGTCGTCGACGGCAGGCTGGGCATATCGCCGACATGCTGGAATGCGACCTCGTGCGGGGGAGGGTCGAGCAGGCGGGCGAGAGGGATGTCGAGCGCAGCGGCCAGAGCCCACATCGTCTCCAAACTCGGATTCCCGCTTCCGGTCTCGAGTCCGGACATCGTCGACTTGCCGACGCCGGCCCGCCGGGCGACCTCGGACAAGGAGAGCCCGGCCCGCAGCCGTTCACGTTTCAGGGCCGCAGCGATCTGCTGACTCGGTGACAGCGACGGGCCGGGCGCGGCGGCGCCGGCGGCAGAGTCAGCGGCGGAGCCGACGGTGTGCTCGACGGCCGCCTCGGCGACCGGGACGGTGTCGGGGCCGTCCTGAGCGTCATTCAGCGAACCGTCGGTGCTTCGAGAAGTCATGGGTTCACTATAGCGGTTAAGTCGTTCGGGTTGACGAACGATTGCCGAGGGTGCACTGTATAGAACATGAGTTCATTATTTCGCACGGCTGATCGGGTGCTGCCCGGTTCGATGTATCGCGCGGTGGCCATCGTCACCGTCACGATCATCGCCGTCGCGCTGTCGTACGGTGCGATCTCCGCAGTCTCCGGATTCGCCTGGTGGCAGACGCTGCTGTTGGCGATGTTCGCCCTCGGCGGCGCCGCCGAATTCACCTTCGTCGGCGTCATCGCCGCCGGCGGCGCCCCGATCCTCGCGGTGCTCGCAGGACTCCTCGTCAACTCCCGGAACTTCGCGTTCGGTGTCGCTGTCGGCCCCTTCTTCCCGCAGGACTGGCGTGCACTCATCGCCTCCCACTGGATCAACGACGAATCCACCGCGATCTCGCGTACCGGGCACAATGACCGCGCGAAGTGGCACGCATTCCTGCTCATGGGAGCGGCGATCGCAATCATGTGGCCCGGCGGTGCCATGGTCGGACAGTGGCTGGGCAACGTCATCAATGCGGACCTGCTCGGCCTCGACGCGGCTTTCCCCATCATCCTCTTCTGCCTCATTCGCGGGGATCTGAAGAACCGGGTCACACTCTCGCTGACCGTCATCGGCATCCTCATCGCCGTGGGACTGACCCCGCTGCTGCCGCTCGGTCTGGGAGCAGTGACCTCGCTGTCCGTGTTCGTCTTCGTCGCCGCCGGCTGGGCGGTGCGCTCGTTCCTCCGTCGCCGCCGGTCCGGAGGCAGCGATGCGGACCAGCACAGCGCCGACCACCCGCAGTCCGCGACTCGAGGGGAGGGGCCGCGATGAGCGCCGTCAGCTTCCTCATCGCCCTGGCCGGGCTCAGCCTCGGAACCTATCTCATGCGCTTCGCCGGGGTGAAGGTGGGAGCGGCCATCGCCACGAAGGGGCGTCGGCGCACCCCGACGGCCGCCTCGGTGGGGACTCTGCCCTCGGAATCCGCACCCGCCACGCCCGCTGAGACCGCCACGCCTGTCGAACCCTCAGGTCCCGCCGACTCGACCGAACGCGTGACGATGTGGATGGACCGGGCCACGGTCGTGCTCATCGGCGCCGTCTTCGCCACGACCGCGGTCTTCGACGGCACGGACATCGCCGATCCGGCGCGCCTCCTCGGCGTCGGTGCCGGCGTGCTTGCCGCGATCCTGCGTGTGCCGATGCTGCTCGCTGTGGTCATCGGCATGGCCGTGTGCGCGCTCATCCGCACGACCGGGATCCTCTGAGCAGGGGCGGCGGCACCCGCTGACTGCGGTCGCGAGGAATCGAGCCGCCACCGCAAATGTGGGACGGCACCTGCCGACTGCGGCCTCGAGGCAGTGCCCACCCACTGTGAAAGCCGTGGGATGCGGGTGGGCAATTGCCGAGGATCTCCCGCCCGGAACTGCCCCGACAGCCCGAGATTGCTAGGCTGGGACCATGGAATACATCGCGGGCTTTCAGCGTCTCGTCTTTCTGGCACTGACGGTGGCCGCATTCATCGTCCAACTCTGGGCGTTCATCGACTGCCTCCGCTTCAAGGACGAGAACTACCGCGCCGTGGACAAGCAGAGCAAGAAGTTCTGGGTCATCCTCCTCGGCGTCGGACTCGCGCTCGCCCTCATCGCCCTGCCGCCGATGGGCATGAGCATGATCTTCCTCAACATCATCGCCCTCGTCGCCGGCATCGTCTACCTCACCGACGTGCGCCCGAAGGTCAGGGCCGTCGACCCGCGCTACCGCAAACGCTGACCGGCTTGTCGCCGCAACGGGCTTCGCGGACCCGATCGGCAAGCGCCCAGCACACGCTGACTAGACTCGCCCTATGAGCACCGACCTCAACCTGCCGGGCCCCGATTCCGGCTACATCGCCACGTTCGGAACCGGCGACCCGCACACCCTCTTCGGCCACGGATTCGCCGGCGCGATCCGCGACACCCGCCCCTTCGGCACCGGCGTCACCGGCACCCGCCACTTCCTCCACCTGCCCGGACACGGCGGCCGACCCTCACCCGGCCCCGGGTGGACCTACCCGCAGATCGCCGAAGTGCTCGCCGACGCTGTGAGCGCCACCTCGGCGAGCCGAGCGCTGGGCGTGTCGATGTCCGCCGGCGGGCTCCTCCACCTGCTCAGCATCGCCCACCCCGTGACCCGCGACCTCGAGAAGGTCGCCCTCGTCCTCCCCGCCTCCTTCACCGGATTCCCCGCCGAGGCGGCCGCCGCCAACCGCTCCTACCTGGAGAGACTGCGTCGCCTCGTCGCCGATGAGGACATCGACGGCATCGTCGAACTCATGCTCTCCCGCGAGCCCGCCGAGGTGGCCCAGATGCTTCCCGCCCGGGCCTGGACGAAGGCGAAGGCCGAGAACCTCGTCCGCACCGACATGTCCGACGGGCTCGGACTCGGCCTCGAAAACGCCGTCGCGGACACCGACGTCGCCGCCGAGAATCTGCGCTCCTTCCCCGGCGACGTCCTCGTGCTCACCCACGAAGACGACCCGGCGCACCCGGTCGCCGTCGCCGAGGACATCCACCGTGCGATTCCGACCTCCCGTCTCGAAGTGCTCCCCGCCGGATCGATCCTGTGGCGCGGACGACACGACGTGCGGCGCATCCTCGGCACCTTCTTCGATTAGGCGTTGGCTTCGGTGAGGGACCGGCTTCGGTGAGGCGCCGGCTTCGGTGAAGGACCGGCTTCGACTGGTCACCCGACCGAGGTCGTTGGCTAGACTGTCTCCGTGCGCATCTCCGTCCTCTCCCTCCACACCTCGCCCGTCGCCCAACCCGGCCAGGGCGATGCCGGAGGGATGAACGTCTATGTCGACCAATCCGTGCGCGCGCTCGCCGCAGCCGGACACCGAATCGACGTATTCACCGCCGACCCCGGCGGACTCGACGGCACGGGAGCCGGCGCGGACACGAAGCTGGAGATCACCGAATCCATCACCCTCCACCACCTGCCGGTCGGCGCTGCGACGAAGGACGAACTCGCCGACGCGATCGACGAACTCGCCGAACTGCTCACGGTCCACCCCGACTTCTGCGCCGCCGATCTCATCTGGACCCACTATTGGATCTCCGCCGAGGCGGCCCTGCGCGCCCGTGACATCGCCGACGACTCCGACCCCGAGTCCGCGGGCGTGCTGGGGCCGGGCAGAGCAGTGCGGGCGCCGATCGCGGTGAGCATGCACACGATCGGTGCCGTGAAGAACCGCGATTCGGAGACCAGCCACGAACGGCCCCAGCGACTCGACGCCGAAGGACGCATCGCCGCGCAGGCCGACCTGCTCGTCGCGGCCACCCCTGCCGAACGCCGCGACCTCGTCACCGAACTCCACGCCGATCCCGGCTCGGTCGTCGTCGCCCGACCAGGGGTCGACCATGCCCTCTACATACCGGGCGCTCAGGCGGACGCGCGCGAACGTCTGGGATTCGCCGCGAACGAGGCGATCGTCCTCTACGTCGGGCGGATGCAGTTCATCAAGGGCACGGACGTCGCCGTCGACGCCCTGGCCGAACTGCGGGAACGCAACCCCCACCTGGCTTCTCGAACCCGCGGAATCCTCCTCGGCGCCGCCTCGGGGGCAGGTGTCGAAGCAGGCGGAGGAGCGGTCCGCCCCTCCTCGGCGTATCTGCGGGATCTGACCACGGCGATCGGGAACGAACCCAGCGTCGAGGTCCGCCCTCCCGTTCCCTCCCGCATCCTCGTCGACTACTACCGGGCCGCGGACGTGCTCATCATCCCCTCCCGCAGCGAATCCTTCGGACTCGTGGCCGCCGAGGCAGCCGCTTCAGGGCTGCCGGCGATCGCCTCGGCGGTGGGTGGACTCCCGGAGATCGTCGAACACGGACATTCGGGACTGCTCATCGCCGATCACAACCCCCACCACTGGGCGACGGCCATCGAAACCCTGCTCGAGGACACGCAGCTTCGGGCGGATCTCGCCGGTCACGCCGTCGACCGCGCCCAACGCTTCGATTGGGGTCGGACCGTCGCCGTCGTCCTCGACGCCGTGCCGGAGAGCTCCGGTGCATCATCTCGGAAGTCGGACGCGCTGGGAGCGTGCTGAGGGACTAGAGTCGGCGGTGAGCACGAGAGCCGAGCGAAGGACGTGAGAGCATGAGCACCGACACCGAGGCGATCCTGACCGGAGTGCGCACCTGGGCCGAGAATAACGAGGTCCCCGTGGACTCGATCGAGGACACGGAGATCGTCGTCACCCTGCCGGGGGAGAAGAAGCTCAAGACGAACGTGGCGATCAGCGTCTTCGCTCGCACCGCCCATCTGCAGGCTTTCGTCATCCGTCATCCCGATGAGAACTCGGCCGAATTCAATCGGTGGCTGCTGCAGAAGAACCTCAGGCCCGGGCCGGTGTCGTTTGCGATCGACAGCCTCGGCGATGTCTATCTGCGGGCGAGCGTGCCACGCGAGCATCTGCTCGATGAGCTCGACGGGCTGCTCGGTGCCATGCTCGCCACGGCGGATTCCTCGTTCAACGAACTCCTCCTCATCGGATTCCTCACGGGGATGAAGAAGGAATGGGCCTGGAGGGTCGGTCGGGGTGAGTCGACGCGCAACCTTGCGGCGTTCGAGAAGGTGCTCAGCGGGGAGGACAACGAATTCATCGGCACCTTCGGCGACGCCGATCCCGAACCTCCGGCGGTGTCGGCCGATCGGGAAAGCACGGGAGAGTAAGGGCCCGAGCTCATGAGTGCGGCGAACTCAGTCGAGCGGGCGCTTCATTCCCTCATGGCTGGCGACATAGCCGAGCCGGTCATAGAATCGTTGTGCGTCGGTGCGTGACTTGTCGGTTGTGAGCTGAGCGAGTCCGGCGCCGAAGCGACGTCCGCATTCGTGAGCCCATTCGAACACCGCTGTCCCGAGCCCCACTCCCTGAGCCGCGGCACCGATGCGCACCGCTTCGATCTGCAGACGAAGAGTGCCTTGGCGAGACAGGCTGGGCAGCAGACTCAGCTGCAGGGTGCCGACGATGGTCGAGTCGGCGTGGTCCTGAACTGCAGGATCGGCGTGCCCCGCAGTGTCGGCTTGTCCAGCGGAGTCGGGCTGGCCCGCGGCTTCGGCCAGACCTGCGGAGTCGGGCTGACCTGCGGAGTCGGGCGGGCCAGCGGCTTCGGTGACGGCGACGAGGAGTTGGTTGGGATCGGCATCGATGAGTGCGAAGGCACGAGCATAGGGGTCTGCCTCCTCGGCGCCGGGGGAGGCAGGAGAGGAACCAGACGCGGCTCCCGCACGGCCGACCGCAGCGGCGCCGGTCTCGCGGGCAGCTCCGGTCTCGCGGGCAGCGCCGAGGACGTCATCGCGCAGCAGTGCGACAAGCGCCGGCACATCGGCCTCGGCGGCGCGGCGGATGGTGAACGTCCGGCCGGCCGACACCAGGGTCTCCGGGGAGAAGCCGTCGAAGCCTCGGCCCGATCGGCCCTCGTGCGCGGTCGCCTCGGCGGTCATCGGCCCGTGGTTTCCGCCGATGACGCACTCGCGGCTGCAGGATCATGGTCGGGCGCATCGACTGGTGGCTTGCCGTAGGGGCGACGAGCGAAGAGGGAGGCGACCACGGCGCCGGAGACGTTGTGCCACACGCTGAAGACCGCCCCGGGCAGTGCGGCGAGCGGCGAGAAGTACGTGGTGGCCAACGTCGAGGCGAGACCGGAGTTCTGGAGTCCGACTTCGAAGGACAGCGCACGTCGCGTCGGGGTGTCGAGACGGCAGGCCGTGGCCACACCGTAGCCGATGCCCAGTCCGAGCAGATTGTGGGTGACGACGGCCAGCAGAACGAGCACACCGGCTGTGGCGATCGAACCCGCCGAGCCGGCCACGACGATCGCGACGATGTAGGCGATGGCGATCGAGGCGAGCCATGGCAGCACGGGCGAGATCGTGTCGACGAACTTCGACGCGAGCACTCGGACGAGGACGCCGACGATGACCGGCACGAGCACGGTCTGGCAGATCGAGACGAACATCGACCAGAAGGGCACGTCCATATACGAACCCGCCAGCCACAGGGTCAGCAGCGGGGTGAGCACGGGAGCGCACAGCGTCGACAGGGTCGTGATCGACACCGACAGTGCCGTGTCGCCCTTCGCCAGATAGGTCACGACATTCGAGGCTGTGCCGCCGGGCGCGCAGCCGACGAGGATGACACCGACGGCGATCTCGGGAGGAAGTGAATACACGGTCACGACGAGGAGGCCGAGCAGCGGCATCGCCACGAACTGAGTGACGACGCCGAGCACCGCAATCCACGGCCGCTTGGCGATGCGAGCGAAGTCGGGCAGCGTCAGGGTCAGCCCCATGAAGAACATGACCACGCCGAGCGCCCACGTGATCGACGGGGCCAGAGGCGTGAAGGCATCGGGCAGCAGGAACCCGAGCACCCCCGCAATGACGACGAGGACCGGCAGGGCCGTGACAGCGATGATCGAACTGCGGTCGGCGGCGGGAGCGGCGGTGCCCCCGGAAGCCTGGTGTGCTGGCGTGTGTGACATGGGTACAGACTACTCCGCTCATATTGTCATGCGAGACACATGCCCAGACATTGAGACCCTGTCTGCGGCCTGACGGACCCTGTCAGCGGGGAGACATGACCTTGTCTGCGGCCGGACAGCGAAGACTGTGTCTGCGGGGAGAGGGCCGCCGGCGACGACGGTCGCCGGCGCCCCCATCGGAGCGGTCGTGTCAAAATGGAGCCATGACGTATAACCTCATCCTGCTGCGCCACGGCGAAAGCGAATGGAACCAGAAGAATCTGTTCACCGGATGGGTCGACGTGACCCTGACCGACAAAGGCCGTGCCGAAGGCAAACGCGCCGGTGAGCTGCTGCGGGAAAAAAGCCTCATCCCCGATGTCGTCTATACCTCGCGGCTCAAGCGCGCGATCCTGACTGCGAACATCGCGCTCGAAGCCGCCGACCTGTCATGGCTCGACGTCCACCGCAGCTGGCGGCTGAACGAACGCCACTACGGCGCACTGCAGGGCAAGAACAAGAAGGAGATCCGCGACGAGTTCGGCGAAGAGCAGTTCATGACCTGGCGCCGCTCCTTCGACACCCCGCCGCCGGCACTGGCCGACAGCTCGGAATTCTCGCAGGCCGGTGAAGCCCGCTACGCCAACCTCGGCGATGCGCTGCCCCGCACCGAATGCCTCGCCGACGTCATCGACCGTCTCCTGCCCTACTGGTACGACACCCTCGTGCCCGAACTCACCGTCGGCAAGACCGTGCTCGTGGCCGCCCACGGCAACTCGCTGCGCGCACTGGTCAAGCACCTCGACGGGATCTCCGATGCCGACATCACGGGGTTGAATATCCCCACCGGCATTCCGCTGCACTACGAACTCACCGAGGATTTCACCCCGGTCACCCCCGGCGGCACCTACCTCGACGCCGAGGCGGCCGCGGCAGCGATCGGCCAAGTCGCCAACCAGGGACGCTGAGCCGGACACAGACGCTGAGCCGGACACAGTCGCTGAGCCGGACACAGACGACGATCGCCAAGGTGTAAGAACCACCTCGGCGATCGTCGTCTGCGCGGTCTGCGCGTGCGTGCGTGAGTCCGTGCGACGCGGGCCTCACTTCTTCGACAGGTAGGGCTCCCAATTGCCGGTGAGCAGGTACTCGACCTTCTGCGACACGGACACCGCGTGATCACCAAAACGTTCGTAGTAGCGCGAGAGCAGGGTGACATCGGCGATATGGCGGGGAGCCAGCGAACCGGCCGGAGCCTCGCCGAGCTTCCCGAACACGCTCAGGTGGAGTTCGTCGAGCTCCTCGTCGATGGCGTTGATCGTGGGCACATCGGTCAGTCCGGGATTCGAGAGCAGGCTCTGCGTCGCCTCGGCGATCTTGTCACCGGATTCGCCCATCCGCACGAACACGGATTCGAAGCCTTCGGGGATCGCGGACTCCGGATAGCGGATGCGCACCTGCTGGGCGATGTGACGGGCGAGGTCGCCCATGCGCTCGAGCGATGCCGACATCCGCAGCGAGCCGATGACGGCGCGCAGATCCGCAGCCACCGGAGCCTGCAGGGCAAGCATCTCGGCGGCCTGCTGATCGAGGGTGAACTGCATGTTGTCGATGACGGAGTCGGCCTCGATGACCTGCTCGGCCAGCTCGAGATCATTCGAATGCAGCGCCTGATTGGCCAGGCGGATGGCGTCGAGGACCTTGGTGGACATGCCGACCAGCTGGGTGGCCAGATCATCCAATTCGTTTCTGAAGACTTCGCGCATGAACTGCGGTTCCCTAACTCTTGATCGTGACAATCGGGAGTGACTGTCGGCGGTGCTTGGCGGCCTGAGGGGTGCCCGCGATTCCGGTCCGCACCCTCAGCGGGGGAAAGCAGAGGGCAGGAACGACGGGGAACGCAGGCACACAGACGTCAGCTTCGCATGATCGAGTGAACGACTCCAGACGAGAAGGTGAATTCCTCGGCAAATACTGTCAGCAGAAGTGAATTCGGTGCGCCGGGGCGGTGGACACCGCCTAAGCTTGAGGCTGTGGATCTGTTAGTCGTGGCGGTCCTGACCGGCGTCGTCGGCCTGGGCCTGGGTATTGCGGGAATTCTTGCGTTCCGATTCAGCGAACGCTCCCGCGATGCTGCCGATCTGCATTCGGAGGACGACCTGCCCGAGGGAATCGCCGAGGTGCTCGCCGTTCTGTCCTCGGCCGCCATCGTCATCGACGCCGGTGACGATGTGGTCAAAGCCTCCCCGGCCGCGTACACGTTCGGCCTGGTCAGAGGTCATTCGCTCGCCTCGCCGGAGATGCTGAGAGTCGTCGGCCGCGTGCGCGCCCGCGGTCTCATCGAAGAGATCGACCTCGAGCAGACACGGGAGAACTCCGAATCCGTGCTCCGCTACCTCCACGCCCGCGTCGCGCCCCTGGGAACCTCCTTCGTCCTCGTCCTCTGCGACGACCAGACCGAATCCAAACGCGTCGACGCCGTCCGCCGCGACTTCGTCGCCAACGTGTCCCATGAACTCAAGACGCCGATCGGTGCGATGGCTCTGCTCGCCGAGGCTGTCACCGACTTCGCCGACGACCCGGCCGCAGTCGAGCGCTTCGGCGGGAGAATGCAGCGGGAGTCGAAGAGGCTGACCCAGCTGGTGCAGGAGATCATCGACCTCTCCCGCGTCCAGGACCACGCCGCTCCCGCGACGACCGAGAAGATCTCCGTCGCCGAGGTGGTCGACGATGCCGCTGACCGTGCCCGGACCGGCGCGGAGGGCAAGAACATCCACATCGAGGTCTCCCCGCCGAGCGACCTGCTCATCGAAGGCAACTACGAACTGCTCGTCAATGCGGTGCGCAACCTCATCGACAATGCCGTGAACTACTCGCCGGAGGGCACTCGAGTCGGCGTCGGAGTCGACCTCGTCGACGAGCGCATCGAGATCGCCGTGACCGACCAGGGCATCGGCATGACCGCTCAGGACACCGAGCGCGTCTTCGAACGCTTCTACCGGGTCGACCCGGCTCGCTCCCGGATCACCGGAGGCACGGGGCTGGGCCTGAGCATCGTCAAGCACATCGTCGCCACCCATGGCGGTGAAGTGCGCGTGTGGAGCCGACTGAACAAGGGATCGACGTTCACGATCGTCCTCCCGCTGGCCGGAACCGCAGCCGATGCCGCCGCCACCGATTCGGCACCGGCCGGGGTGCTCATCGAACACTCCGCAGATTCGACCGGAGTCGCGTCGACAGGGGAGGACGGGACCGCCTCGGCGGATGACGACGGGCACGGGACCGCCTCGGCGGAAGATGAGGGGCACGGCACCGCCTCGGCGGGTGGCGACGGGCACGGCACCGCCTCGGCGGGTGACGACGGGCACGGCACCGCCGCCTCCGATGCGGACGACCCGGCCGACGACAGCGGCAAGCCCGCCGGTGATAATGGAGACGGTGGGGCGACCGCCGACCCATCCAAGGATCTGACCGAAGAAAGCGAACAAAGGAAGCTCACAACGTGACTCGTATTCTGCTTGTCGAGGACGAAGATTCGTTCTCGGACCCGCTGTCGTACCTGCTCGGTAAGGAAGGGTACGAGGTGACGGTCGCCGATGACGGGCTCAAGGCTCTGGCGGAGTTCGACCGCACCGGCGCCGATCTGGTCCTGCTCGACCTCATGCTGCCCGGCGCGTCCGGCACCGAGGTGTGCCGCGAACTGCGGGCGAAATCCAATGTGCCGATCATCATGCTCACGGCCAAGGATTCTGAGATCGACAAGGTCGTAGGGCTCGAGCTCGGCGCCGATGACTATGTGACGAAGCCGTACTCCTCACGTGAGCTGCTGGCTCGTGTGCGGGCGGTGCTGCGACGCAATGTCGAGACCGAGGAGTTCGAGGACGAGTCCGTGCTCGAGGCCGGGGGAGTGCGCATCGACGTCGAACGCCACGTCGTATCTGTGCGCGGTGAAGAGCAGTCCATGCCGCTCAAGGAGTTCGAGCTCCTCGAGATCCTCGTGCGCAACTCCGGCCGCGTGATGACCCGCGGTCAGCTCATCGACCGGATCTGGGGCGAGGACTACGTGGGCGATACGAAAACGCTCGACGTCCACGTCAAACGACTGCGCGCGAAGATCGAGGAGAACCCCTCGGAACCGCGCCTGCTCACCACGGTGCGCGGACTCGGGTACAAGTTCGAGGCCTGAGGAAACCGACCGGCGAAGCCTGAGTTTCTGTGCAGGCGAGGCCGGGTGCAGCCGGTCGGAATCGTGAGGCCCTGTGCCGGCGGGGCTGGGATCGTAAGGGTCGGGACCGCGGGATCGTGAGGTCGGGACCGACCGGCCGGACATGAGCACAGAAGGAGCCGCTCACATCAAGTGAGCGGCTCCTTCTGTGCTTTCTGTGCTCTCGCGTGGTGTGTGCAGAGAGTGCTGATCAGCCGTTGGCCGCTGCGGTTCCCTCTGCTGCGCCGGCGTCCTCGCTGGGCATATCGGACGGAGACTCGGACGGCGCATCCGACGGCACGTACTCGTCGTAGTACGGCAGGACATCGGTGAGAAGCTGGGTCTCGATGACCTTCTCCTCACTGCCGTTCTTGACGGTGATGTCGACGAGATCGCCGGGCTCCGCCTCAAGGCTGTCGACGGTGACGACTTCCTTGGACGACGTCTCGGGGCTCATCGGGTCCTGGACGAAGGTGTCGCCGGCCTTGATCGATTCGCTCACCGTGGTGCCTGCGACCTCGATGGACACCTTGGCGGTGGAGTCACCCTTGTTGATGAGGGTGAAGAACAGCTGAGCCGGACCGGAGCTTTCCTTGTCCGTGATGAGCATGAGCCCACGGACCTCGACGTCGCCGACGGCTCCCGAGGCTCCATCGCCGCCGTTGTAGTGGTATTCGGCGGTCTGATGGGGAGACAGCAGGCTTGCACATCCGCTGACGGGGATAACGAGAGCGAGTGCGGCAACGGCGAGAGCCGCGCGGTTGTGCCGTTTCATTATGCTCCTTGAAGTGGCAATACAAGATCAGTCTGTATACTACCCGGTTTTTGACCCGCTGTAGAACCGGGCGGTCGGAGTCGCAGAGGTTCTGCAGCGCCCGGGCGCGTCGCGGCTGAAGATTCGGTGAAGAGCGAGCGAAGTCTCTCCCGCATCGCAGTCGGTCGAGGTCTTCATTCGAGCATGAAGGCACTGCGTCCTCTCCCGATGTTCTCGCTGACAGAGGCGGCAATGGGCTCGATCGCTGTGCGAGTCAGGGGCGGAGCCTAGCATGAAGAATCGCTGCCCTGAACGATTTCTGTGGCGAGCCTCATGGTAAACTGGGATTCCGCGAAAGGGGTTTGAAGAGAATATGAGTTTCCAGGTCGGCGACACTGTTGTCTATCCACATCACGGTGCAGCGACAATCCAAGAAATCAAGAAACGTGCCATCAAAGGTGAGGAGAAGCTGTATCTCAAGCTCCAGGTCGCGCATGGCGATCTCGTGATCGAGGTCCCCGCAGAGAACTGCGATCTGGTCGGTGTGCGAGACGTCGTCGGTGAAGAAGGCGTTGAGAAGGTCTTCAACGTCCTGCGTGCCGAATTCGTCGAAGAGCCTGCGAACTGGTCCCGCCGGTACAAGGCCAATGTTGAGAAGCTGCAGTCCGGTGACGTCATCAAGGTTGCCGAGGTCGTCCGCGATCTGTGGCGTCGCGAGCAGGACCGCGGCCTGTCGACCGGTGAGAAGCGCATGCTCTCGAAGGCCCGCCAGATCCTCGTCTCCGAACTCGCACTGGCCGAGAAGAAGGAAGAGTCCGAGGCGGAAGCTCTGCTGGACGAAGTGCTCGCATCCTGAGCACCTGTGTCATCATCCCGGCCGCAGGGTCGGGATCTCGTCTGGGCAGCAGTGAGCCGAAGGCCTTCGTCCATGTGAATGGACGGACAGTTCTGGCTCGCAGCCTTGAGACGGTCATCTCCTCGGGAGTCGCCTCCACAATCGTGGTGGTCGCTCCCGAGGAGTTTCTTATGCGCGCACGTGAAGAAATTGCCGAAGTGGCAGCAGAACAGAAATGCGAAATTTCAATTACAGCCGTAGCAGGAGGAGAGGATCGCATTTCCTCAGTGCAAACGGCCTTGAAACGTGAGCGTGTCGCGGACTACGTTCTCGTTCATGATGCGGCGAGGTGCCTGACCCCGCCCGATGTGTTCGCCCGAGTCGTTGCCGCGCTGCGATCCGGCGCCGAGGCGGTCGTCCCTGTCCTGCCGATGATCGATACCGTGCGGCGAGTCGTTTCGCACGAGACTGACGGCGCGGATCCGAGCGGAGGTGCAGGCTCGGACGCGAATGGCGTATCCGATGGGATTGTTGGGTCGATCCACGGTGTTTCTGACGCGGAAATCTCCGCGGATCGACCCAACAATCCAGATCCGGCTGTGGCTGAGGGCTCTGGCGCGCGTGAAGTGGTGCGAGGAGACCTCGATCGGGCCGAGCTGCGACGGGTCCAGACGCCTCAAGGATTCCGCGCCGAGGTGCTGCGGCGGGCCTATGCCAAGTTTGCAGCAGGTGGCGCTGGCTCTGCAGAAGGCGCTCGCTCAACCGAAGGCGTTGGCCCGACCGGCGGGGTCGGCCGGGTGGGCAGTGTGCTTCCGACGGACGATGCGGGGCTGGTGGAACGCCTCGGTGTCGACATCGTCGCCGTCGACGGTGACGACGAGGCGCTGAAGATCACCTATCCGCTCGACCTCGTCCTTGCGGAACAGCTCGCCCGAATGCGTGACGGAGCTGCGGTCCCTGGAGCAGATACGTTGGATTCGGCGAAGGAGCCACGATGAATCAGATCATTCCCCGCATCGGTACCGGCGTCGATGTCCATGCCTTCGCTGTCGACTCCGCACGCGAGCTGTGGGTTGCGGGACTGCTGTGGCCGGGCGAGACCGGACTCGAAGGACACTCGGACTCCGACGTGGCCGCCCACGCGTGCTGCGACGCGTTGTTCTCCGCCGCGGGGCTCGGCGACCTCGGTGAGCACTTCGGCGTCGACCGCCCGGAATTCGCCGGTGCCTCGGGTTCGGTGCTGCTCGCCGAGGCGGCCCGCATCGTCCGCGAGGCAGGCTTCGAGATCGGAAACATCTCCGTTCAGGTGATCGGCAACCGGCCGAAGATCGGCACGCGTCGTACAGAAGCCCAGCAGGCACTGTCGGCGGCAGCAGGCGCACCGGTATCGGTATCGGGCACCACCTCGGACGGCCTCGGGCTGACCGGCCGCGGCGAAGGAGTCGCGGCCATCGCCACCGCGCTGATCCACCCTCGCTGATCTGCCCGATCCGATCCATTCGACCCGATTCATTCGAACTGAGCCACGAGAGCTGAATGAGGAGAGCCAGCATTGAGAGTCCTCTTCCAGGGAGCTGGTGCCATCGGCCTCGCCGGAGCCGCGCTCTTCACCGACGCTCACGAGGTCGCCGTTGTCTCCCGCTCGCCCGGCGCCGACGGGCGGGCGGCCTTTCCGCGACGCGTGAGCATCGCCGATCCGACCGATTCGGGCCAGGTGGGCTCCCGACACAGCAGCTGTGCGGGAGGACGCGGGCGAGCAGATGGCAGACGAGCGAGTTCGAGCGATGGCTGGTCGGTGACCCGCGTGGCCGCGACTCGGCGGGTGACGATCACAGACTGGATTGCTGCTGCCGCTGATGGAATCTGGGACCTCATCGTCCTCACGACTCGACCGGGTGATCTCGACGCTGAAGTGGTCTCGGCGATTCGGGATATCTCACCCGCGTTCATTGCGACGACGAGCCAGGTCGAAGGAGACCTCGAGCGAGCACAGGCCGTTTTCCCCGGTACCCAAGCCGTCATTGTCGGACCCGCGTTCCTGTCCGAACGACTGGACCCGGGTGCGCCGGCTGACTGTGTGCGCCCAGCCGACAGCCGGGTCGGAAGGGGCGGCAGAAGAGCCGAACCCGGGCACGAAGTGAGGTTCTGGGCACCGGCCGGCGCACCGCGTTTCCTCGTCGCCGGGCCGAGGGGCGCGGTGCGTTCGCTCGTTCGCGGGCTGGGCCGCCTTGTCCTGCCGGTGCCGATGGAGGCCGTGCTGCTGCCGCCGACGGTGTTCATTCCCTTCGTCGCCGAACTCAGCATCCGCGACGGCGACTGGGCCGCACTGAAATCACATCTCGACCGACCCGCGAATGCCGCGACCGAAGCCGTGCGGAGCCGCCTCGGGGTGCCGGTTGCCGTGTTCGGCACCGCCGCACACGTTGTGCTCGCAGCGCTGGAGAGGATCGTGCCGATCGACGTCACGAACTATGCAGGCAGACACTTCGCTCGGCACCTGGGCCAGACCAGGGACATGCTCGTCGGCTGGGCGGGATCGGCCGATTCGGCTCACGCCCTGCAGGAACTCATCACCGCGCTGGACGCGAACGGAGCGTGAGGCCCGACGGTTCCAGATGGCCGCTTTGGACGACGGCTGCGACAGAACACCGGCCGCGGGGGACTGCCGCGGTCCGGGCACGGAACCCGACAGCCGCCTCGGCGGCGGTGATGGGCGGTCTCAGACCTTCGCGTCTGGGTGGCGCTTCGTGACGACGAGGCCGACGAGGTAGAGCGCGACGACGAAGATGAGCGTGCCGACGATCTGGAAGCGCACGGACTCGACGGTGAGGCCGAGCCCGATGATCACGGCGATGCCGGCCAAGGTGACATACGACAGCCACGGGTAGCCCCACATGCGCAGGGGCAGGGACCGGCCGGCCGCCTCGGCGCGACGACGCAGGACGATCTGCGAGACGAGCGTCACGACCCAGGTGACGATGAGCGTCGAGCCGACGATGTTGAGCAGGACCCCGAGGACCTCGGCCGCCCAGAAGTAGTTGAGTGCGACGGCGACGAAGCCGAACGCCGAGGTGGCCAGCACGGCAGGCACGGGCACACCGCGGCGATTGGTGCGGCCCAGCCCTTTGGGAAGCATGGACCGCTGTGCCATCGAGAACGACATCCGGGATGCCCCGTAGATGTTCGCGTTCATCGACGACAGCAGCGCAATGACGATGACCGCGGCCAGCAGCGAGGCGATGAACGGCAGCCCTGCGGACTCGAGGACGGCGACGAACGGGGACTCGGCCAAGCGGTCGTCCGTCCACGGGAGGACGAGGACGATGATCGCCACGGACCCGATGTAGAGGAACAGGATGCGCCACACGATCGTCTTGATCGCCTGCGAGACGCTGCGTTCGGGGTTCGCGGTCTCGGCCGCGGCAACAGCGACGATCTCGATGCCGCCGAAGGCGAAAGCAACGACGAGCAGACCGGCGGCGATGCCGGAGATGCCGGTGGGCATGAACCCGTCGGCGAAGATCTGCGCGGGCGGTTCGGCCGGGGTCCACCCGAACAGGTACGCGGCACCGAGGACGACGAAGAGTACGACGAAGGCGACCTTGATGAGCGAGAACCAGAACTCGAACTCACCGAAGCTGCCGGAAGTGGTGAGGTTGATCGCGGTGAAGACGAGCATGATCGCCAAGGCGATGACCCACTGGGGGACGGCCGGAATATAGGAGGCCGCGATCTGTGCGGCGGCGGTGGCCTCGGCGGCGACGACGAGGCACAGCTGCACCCACCACAGAGCACCGACGGCGAAGGCCGCGGCCGGGCCCATGGCCTTGCCCGCATAGTGCGAGAACGCTCCCGGATTCGGGTCGGCGGCGACGAGTTCGCCCAGGGCCCGCATGACGAAGATGACGATGAGGCCCGCAACGATGTAGGAGATGAGCACGGCAGGACCCGCGGCGTGCACACCGGCGCCGGAGCCGACGAAGAGGCCCGCGCCGATCGCCGAGCCGAGGCTCATCATCACCAGGTGGCGGGGTTTCATCCCCACCTTGAGGCCGTTGGACGTGGCGGCGATGTCGCTGGTGGACGGCGCCGAGACGGACTCGGCGGGCTGCGAAGACTGTGATTCAGGCACCCGAGAAGTCTATCCGTCGGGGCCGGAGAGCGCAGACGCGGGTCGCGGACCCGTAGGGGTCGCGACCCGCGTCTGCGAGGTGCATTGCGCGCTCAGCTGCGACTCAGCGCTTGGGCTGCGGCGACTCAGTGGCCGATCAGTGGCCGCGCTTGATCCAGTCCTCGAGGGCCGGACTCTCGGCACCGATCGACGTCGAGTCACCGTGTCCGGTGAGCACGACTGTCGCCTCGGGCAGCGGGAAGAGCACGTCGCGGATCGATTCGATGATCGTCTCGAAGCTCGAATGCGACCGGCCCGTGGCTCCGGGGCCGCCGTTGAACAGGGTGTCGCCGGAGAACAGCACCGGACCGACCGCCCGACCGGCACCGGCCGATGCCGGAGCCGGCAGACCGGTCTCGACGAAGAAGCACGTCGAACCGGGGGAGTGGCCGGGGGTGTGCAGAGCCTTGAGTTTGATTCCGCCGACGGTCCAGGTGTCGCCGTGGGCGATCTGTCCATCGGGACGGTAGTTCTCGAAGGTCATGTCCCAGAGCACATAGTCATCGGGATTGAGGTACACGGTGGGGTTGCCCACCCGCTGGGCGAAGTCGCGGACGACGCGCACGTGATCGTCGTGACCGTGCGTGAGCAGAATGGCCTTGACCTCTCTGGATCCGACCGCCTCGGCGATCGCATCGACATCATGGGCCGGGTCGATGACGATGACCTCGGAATCATCACCGATGATCCACACATTGTTGTCGACGTTGTGCGTCTCCCCATCCAGGGAGAACGTACCCGACGTGACGAGATGCTCAATAGCTGTCATTACAGTTCCACCACCGATCGCAGGACTTCTCCCTTGGCCATCTTCTCGAATGCGGATTCGACATCGCCGATGCCGATGCGTTCGGACACGAACTTCTCGAGCGGGAAACGTCCCTGCTGGTAGAGGTCGACGAGCATCGGGAAGTCGCGGTCGGGCAGGCAGTCGCCGTACCACGAGGACTTGAGCTTGCCGCCGCGGCCGAATACGTCGAGCAGCGGAACGGTGAGCTCCATGTCCGGAGTCGGCACGCCGACGAGCACGACGGTGCCGGCGAGGTCGCGGCCGTAGAAGGCCTGCCGCCAGGTGGCGGGGAGTCCGACGGCGTCGATGACGACATCGGCGCCGAAGCCTCCGGTGCGCTCCTGGATCGCGGCGACGACCTCGTCCTCGCTCATGCCCTTCGTGCTCACGGTGTGCGTGGCACCGAAATCGCTGGCCCAGGACAGCTTCTTCTCATCGATGTCGAGCGCGATGATCGTGTTCGCTCCGGCCAGAGCCGAACCGGCGATCGCCGCGCAGCCGACACCGCCGGCGCCGATCACGGCCACGGACTTGCCGCGGGTGACCTCACCGGTGTTGATGGCGGCGCCGATTCCGGCCATCATTCCGCAGCCGAGCAGACCCACGACCGCCGGGTCCGCCTCGGGGACCTTCGTGCACTGCCCGGCGGCGACGAGCGTCTTCTCGGCGAACGAGCCGATGCCCAGTGCGGCTTCGAGCTCGGTGCCGTCGGGCAGGGTCATCTTCTGCGAAGCATTGTGGGTGTCGAAGCAGTACCAGGGTTCGCCGCGCTTGCAGGCACGGCAGTCTCCACAGATGGCGCGCCAGTTGAGGATGACGAAATCGCCGACCTCGACCTCGGTGACCCCATCGCCGACTTCGGAGACGACCCCGGCGGACTCGTGGCCGAGCAGGAACGGGTAGTCATCGCTGATTCCGCCTTCGCGGTAGTGGAAGTCCGTGTGGCAGACGCCGCACGACTTCACATCGACGACGACCTCGCCCGGGCCCGGATCCGGGATGACGATGTCGGTGAGTTCGACTGGGGCTCCCTTGCTGCGGGAGATGACGCCCTTGACTGTCTGTGGCATTGCGTCTCCTTTGTGTCTTCGGCAGCGGGTGTCCGCGGATACGGAACCCGAAGTGGACCTGTTGCACCCCGGCAGGGGTGCTCACACCCCCACCCTAACCAGGCCGGACGTCCGCGACCAGTGGGTGATTCAGGAGTGAGACGATGCGTTCGACCTGGGTGGGGTGAGGGTGGATAGGCGAAGGCGGCCCGATGCTTGGATTGCATCGGACCGCCTCGGCGAGGGTGAGCCGATCCGCGTCGCCGAGGCGGTGCTGCGGATCCGACTCAGCCGGTCGTGAACGGGGTGGGGTCCACCCGGTCCGTCAGTCGGCGACGTCCTCGTCGGGGTGCTTGCGCAGGTGCAGCATTGCGGCTCCCAGGCCGCCCCAGACGGTGACCATCGCGATGACCATCATGACGATTGCTGAAGTGCCCATGTCAGACTCCCTTGGTCTCGTTGCGGAGGTTCTCTTCGGCCACGGAGTCGGCGATCGCCTCGTTCATGTCGTCGATCGTCTTCTTCGGCCATCTGACCAGTGTGAGGACGATGGAGGCGACGACGAGCAGGGCGATCATGCCCCAGCCGTAGGTGCCGATGATGACGGCCGGGTAGTCCTCGTAGCCGTCGGTGGCGTAGGCGATGATCTGTGTGACGAGCATGTAGGCGAGCACCACACCGGTGATCGAGATGAGGATCATCCAGGTCCACCCGAGCTTGAAGCTCGAGACTGCGTTGAGGTGACGCTTGAACACCGGCAGCTTGCGCAGCAGCCACGCGACGACGACGATCGCGAGGACGGCCGAGCCGACGATGCCGATGTTGTTCGCCCAGGCATCCATGGTGTCGAGCGCGTAGAGTCCGGTCACCGTGGGCATGAGCACCAGCGAGACGATCGCCATCGCTCCGCCGACGGTCGCCGTCGAGGTCTTGTTGCTGAGACGGAACTTGTCCCGCAGAGCCTGGATCGGCACCTGCACGATCGAGATCAGCGAGGTCAGACCGGCGAAGACGAGGCAGGCGAAGAAGACGAATCCGAAGATCGCCCCGCCGGGCATCTGGGAGATCAGCGTCGGGAAGCCGACGAAGGCCAGGCCGATGCCCGACGATGCCACCTCGGAGACCTCGACGCCCTGCGCAGAGGCCATGAACCCGAGGGCCGCGAAGATTCCGATGCCGGCGAGGATCTCGAACGCCGAGTTCGAGAAGCCGACGACGAGACCGGAGCCGGTGAGGTTCGTCTTCTTCTTCAGGTAGGAGGCATAGGTGATCATGATGCCGAAGGCGATGGACAGAGAGAAGAAGATCTGACCGTACGCCGCGATCCACACCTTGTGATCTGTCAGTGCCGAGAAGTCGGGAGTGAACAGTGCATTCAGTCCCTCCGCAGCGCCGGGAAGGAACAGCGACCGGACGACGAGGGCGAGGAAGAGGACGATGAGCAGCGGGATGAAGATCTTCGAGAACCGTGCGATGCCGTTCTGCACACCGAGCAGGAGGATGCCGAGGACGATGGCCCACACGATGATGAGCGGGATGAGCACGCCGGGAACGAATTCGAAGGAGATTCCGGGGTCTGCGAGCTTGAGGTACTCGCCGAAGAGGAAGCCCTCCGCGTCATCGCCCCAGGCCTCACTCAGCGAGAAGAACATATAGGAGCCGGCCCAGCCGATGATGGCGGCGTAGTAGATGCCGATGATGATCGCGATTCCGGTGGCGAACCAACCGATGGGCTCGGCGGCACGGTGAGTCATCCGGTAGGCCAGCGGAGCCGATCCGCGAGACCGGTGGCCCATCGCGTAGTAGAAGAACAGCAGCGGGATGCCTGCTGTCAGCAGAGCGACGAGGTAGGGGATGAGGAAGGCGCCGCCGCCGTTCTCGTAGGTGACATACGGGAAGCGCCAGATGTTGCCGAGGCCGACCGCCGAACCGATGGCCGCGAAGATGAACGCGCCGCGGGAGACGAAGACCTCCCTCTGGGGTGATGACTTGGGTGACATGATGTCCTTTCTTGTTCGGTCGCGGACCATCGCGACCGAGTGGGGCCACCGAAGTTTCGTCTGTGAGCTCGGTGGTCCGATGTGAAGTCCGTGATGTGAGAAATGATCTCTGCTGCGGCTTCATTGCATGGCTCCAGTTTACTGTGAAAACGCTGGGCAATGTGCCCGCCGTCACGTGATGCGCATAACAGTCGTGTATCGAATAATGGGAAACCGGGAAATCTTCCACGCCCGGTAGACTTGGGGGCGTGACTATCTCGCTCTACAACACCGCCAGCCGCACGACCGAAGAACTGCGCCCCGTCAACGACGGTCAGGTCGGTATCTACGTCTGTGGCGCCACGGTGCAGGGCGAGCCGCATATCGGCCACCTGCGCTCGGCCTCGGTGTTCGACACTCTGCGCCGCTGGCTGCTCTACAGCGGCTACCGGGTGACCATGATCCGCAACGTCACCGACATCGACGACAAGATCCTGTCGAAGTCCGTCGAGGAGGGTCGGGAATGGTTCGCTCACGCGTATAAGTACGAACGCGCCTTCAGCGCCGCCTACGATGCGCTCGATGTGCTGCCGCCGAGCAGCGAACCGCGCGCGACGGGGCACATCACCGAGATGATCGAACTCATCTCCCGCCTCATCGAGGCCGGTCATGCCTACCCCGCGCTCGACGGCAGCGCCGATGTCTACTTCGACGCCGCCTCGTGGAGCGAATACGGGGCACTGACGAACCAGAAGCTCGAGGACATGGAACTGTCCGAGGGGGCCGAGCTGCGCGGGAAGAAGGACGCCAGGGACTTCGCGCTGTGGAAGTCGCACAAGGACTCCGAGCCGATCACCGCGTCGTGGCCGTCGCCGTGGGGACGGGGCCGGCCGGGCTGGCACATCGAGTGCTCGGCCATGTCGACGAAGTACCTGGGGTCGAACTTCGACATCCACGGCGGCGGACTCGACCTGCGCTTCCCGCACCACGAGAACGAGCTCGCCCAGTCCCGAGCGGCAGGCGACCAGTTCGCGAACATCTGGATGCACTCCGGCCTGCTCAATGTGGGCGGGGACAAGATGTCGAAGTCTCTGGGCAACTCTGTCTTCGCCTCCGACCTGTTCGACACGTTCAGCCCGCTGGCCGTGCGGTACTTCCTCACCGGCGCCAGCTACCGGTCGATCCTCGACTTCTCGAACGAGGCGATGGAACGCTCCGCGGCCTCGCTCGAACGGCTCCAGAACTTCCTCCAGCGCGCCCGCCAGGCACTCGGAGCGGACGCGCCGGCGCTGCCGGACGTCAGCGACTCCTATGCTTCACGCAGCGTCGACGTTCCTGCCGAATTCGCCGCCGCCCTCGACGACGACCTCGGTGTGCCGCGGGCGCTGTCGGTCGTCTTCGCCTCCGTGAGCGAGGGAGCGAAGCTCCTCGACTCCGGCAGCGACCGAGCGGGACTGGCGCGAATCGTCGCCGAGGTGGAGCTCATGCTCGACATCCTCGGAGTCAATCCCAGCGCCGCTGTCTGGGCCGGATCGGCGACCGATGCCAAGGCGGAGTCCGCACTCGACTCCCTCGTGGCCACCTTGGCCGCACGGCGGGCCGAGGCGAAAGCGGAGAAGGACTTCGCCACCGCCGACGCCCTGCGTGACGAACTGGCCGCGGCCGGCGTCATCATCGAGGACACGGCCGACGGGTACCGCTACCACCTCGGCGAGGGCTGAGGTCGACGAATTTCGGTCACGGGCATGAGCTCGCGACCCCAACGCATCCGATAGGAAATACATGGCTTCCAATCCCCGCTCCGGCGGATCGAAGAAGGGCCCGACCAAGGGGTCGGGCGGCAAGAACAGGCGCAGCCTGCGCGGCAAGGGGCCGACGCCCAAGGCCGAGGACCGCGTCTATCACAAGGCGCACAAGGCCGCGCAGCAGCGTAAGAGCTCGAACGCCTCGGCGCAGGCGAAGCGGAAGAAGAAGGAGCTCGGACCGAATATGGTCGCCGGACGCAATTCGGTCCTCGAGGCCCTGCGCGAAGGTGTTCCGGCCACCGCGATGTACGTCTCCGGTCGCATCGACTCCGACGATCGGGTGCGCGAATCCATCACTCTGGCGACGCAGCGCGGCATCTCGATGCTCGAAGCGAGCAAGCCCGACCTCGACCGGCTCACCGACGACGCGATCCACCAGGGCATCGCCCTGCAGGTTCCGCCGTACGACTATGCCGACCCCGCCGACCTGCTCGAATTCGCGGCCGAACGAGCCGAGACTCCGCTGCTCGTGGCCCTCGACGGGATCACGGACCCGCGCAACCTCGGTGCCATCGTCCGGTCGACGGCGGCCTTCGGCGGTCACGGTGTGATCATCCCGGAGCGTCGCGCCGCCTCGATGACGGCCGCGGCGTGGAAGACCTCCGCCGGTGCCGCCTCGCGCATCCGCGTGGCACAGGTGGTCAACCTGGCCAGGGCGATCGATGAGCTGAAGAAGCAGAATGTCTTCGTCGTCGGCCTCGACATGGACGGTGACGTCGAGCTGCCCGAACTGACCTTCACCCGCGATCCGCTGTGCATCGTCGTCGGTTCCGAAGGCAAGGGTCTGTCGCGGCTCATCTCGGAGAAGTGCGACCAGATCGTGTCGATCCCGATCGCGGCGACCACCGAGTCGCTCAACGCCGGCATCGCCGCAGCGGTCTCCCTCTACGAGGTGGCACGAGCCCGCCGCCCCTGAAAACCCCCAATTGCTACCTGACGGCGGCCCAGCAACCTCGCGCGAGGTTGCTGGGCCGCCGTCAGGTAGCAATCAGAGGGTGGCGCGGTAGGTTTGCTCGTCCAATGCCCCGACTCTTGAGTGGCGGCGGCTGTAGGTGAGATAGACGATGGCGCCGACGACCATCCACACACCGAAGACGATCCACGTCCGCCCGCCGAGGTTGACCATGAGGAACGCACACGCCACGGCTCCCAGCGCGGGGACGACCGGCCCGAACGGAACCGTGAACGAACGGTCGAGGTCGGGGCGCTTGAACCGCAGGTAGATGACGGCGATATTGACCAGGCAGAACGCGAACAGGGTGCCGATGCTCGTGGCATCGGCGAGTTCGCCGAGCGGAATGAGCGCCGCCGTGACGGCCACGAGGCCGCCGACGATGAGAGTGCCGATCAGGGGAGTGCCGGTGCGCTGGGAGACCACACCGAAGATCTTCGGCACCATGCCGTCCCTGGCCATCGTCAGCAGGATCCGCGACTGACCGTAGAGCACGGTGATGACGACGGAGAAGATCGCGAGCACCGCGGCCACGGCGAAGGCCAGCACCGCGATATTCGACCCGGTGATCTCCTCGACGATCTGCACCAGCGGCGCATGAGCGCCGTCGAACCACTGCCACTGCCGCGCCCCGATCGCTGTGACGGCGACGAGGACGTACATCGAGGTGACGATGAGCATGGAGAAGATGATCGCCCGCGGCAGGTCCCGGCGCGGATTCTTCGCTTCCTCACCGGCCGTGGACGCGGCATCGAAGCCGATATAGGAGAAGAACACGCTGGAGGCGGCCGCGGTGACACCGGCGGCGCCCATCGGCAGCATCGGCGCGAAGTTGCCGGCCTTGAACGCGGTGAACGCCACGACGGCGAAGAAGACGAGGATGCCGATCTTGACGAACACGAGAATGGTGTTGGCGACACCGGATTCGCGGGCGCCGCGCATGAGCAGCACGGTCGCCAGAGCGACAACGACAAGCGCCGAGACGTTGATGATCCCATCCGGATTCTCGGCCAGGCCCGGTCCCGTGGTCAGGGACGCCGGTAGCTCGAGGCCGAAGACGCGCAGGGTCTCGTTGACATAGTCGGCGGCGCCGACGGCGACCGCGGCGACCGAGACCGCGTATTCGAGGACGAGGCACCAGCCGCAGACCCAGGCGACGCCCTCACCCAGAGTGGCATAGGAATACGAGTAGCTCGACCCGGACACCGGCACCATTCCGGCCATCTCGGCGTAGCTGACCGCCGACAGCAGCGCCGTGATTCCGGCGAGGACGAAGGCGAGCCAGACGGCGGGGCCGGCCACAGGCACTGCCTCGCCGAGGATGACGAGGATTCCCGTGCCCAAGGTGGCCCCGACGCTGATCATCGTCAGCTGGAAGACGCCGAAGGTCCGCCGCAGCCCACCCTGCTGCGCGGACTGCGCATCGGTGTGGGCCTCGGCGGTCATGGCGCTGATCGACTTGCGTCGCCCCAGCTGCCGCAGCACTCCGGTGGGAGTGTGCGTCGGCGGGGTGGGCGGTGTGTGCGAAACGGTCATATGAATATTCTTGCATGGCCATGAATATTGTCTCGCCGGGCTCCCCCGTGATCACGGGCGAATCCGTCCTGCGGCGTCGTCGATCTCACACGGTAGAGATCTCACACGTCGGGGGTGAATCGGCCGTCCTGGGCCATCCATCCGCCGTCGACGAGCTGCGAGTGCCCGGTGACATAGCTCGAGGCGTCCGAGGCGAGGAAGAGGACGGGCCCGGCGATCTCGTGCAGTCGACCCCACCGGCCCAGGGCGGTCTTGTCCGCGTACGCGTCCCACCATTTCCCCTCGGCCTTGATCTGCTGGGTCAGGGGAGTGTCGAAGGGTCCGGGCAGGATCGCGTTGACGCGCACGCCCTTGCCTCCGAGCTCGCTCGCCATCGTCTTCGTCAGCTGCACCACCCCGGCCTTGGCCGCCGCGTACAGTCCCTGCCCGGGTTCGATGGCCAGTGCCCGGAACGAGGCGTAGGTGACGATCGAGCCGCGACCGCGCTCGCCCATCTCACGGCCGAATCCGCGCATCAGTCGGTAGGTGCCCTTGAGGTTGATGTCGATGACCCGGTCGAACTCGTCATCGGAGGTGTCCGTCAGTCGTTTGCGCACATTCGCCCCGGGAGTGATGACGAGGACCTCGGCATCGGCCCATGCGTCCACGAGCGCGTCGACGGACGCCGTGTCCGTGATGTCCACGGCCACCGCCGAGGCGGACCCACCCCCAGCTCCGCTATCGGCGGCTCCGTGCGCAGCCGATCCCGTGCGACGGGCGGCGATGAGTGCGGCGGTCGCCTCGGCGCCGGCGAGGTTGAGATCGGCGGCGACGACGTGTGCCCCTGCATCGGCCAGCCCGATCGCGCTGGCCTGCCCGAGTCCGGAGCCGGCTCCGACGACGACGGCCGTGCGGCCGCTCAAGTCGAACAGGGACGGGATCGACGGGTTGTTCTCGTTCGTGGGCATCGGCTCGTTCGTCGACATCGGGAGTCCTTCCGGGCGGGGTTCGGTTCCGGAGCGACACCGGTGTCGACTCCGCGGACTTCCAAGGTATGCCCGCCGAGGCGGCCCCGCCGTTCCCGTTTCACCTTGTGGAACATCGGCTGAGGTGGGAGCGTCAGAACTTCTCGCTGTCGACGTAGCGGATCTCGTCGGGGAGGTTCGCCAGGTAGTCGACGATGAAATAGGCGATGGCCTCCATCGTGGGGATGTCGCGTTGGCGGGCGCGAGCCATGGTGCGGCGGTGCTCGGCGAACTCGTAGAAGATCTGCCCGGGTTCGAGTTTGCGGGTGAGGTTCTCCGGGATCGCCTGGATGAGGGGTTTGTACACTTCGTCGAGCCAGCGGCGGGCGGCCTGGGATTCGTCGAGTTCGTCGACTTCGGCGATCTCGGGGGCCGAGCGGAACGAGTCGAGGTCGTTGAGCATCGCCCGCGCCTGGTTCTCGTTCGCACCGATCCCGGTCAGTCGCAGCAGACGCCTCGAATGGTGGTTGGGTTCGACGACCTTCGGGGACACGAGCAGGCTGATGCCGTCGATATCGGTCGTCACGGTCAGTTCGCCGAGGTCGAAGCCCAGGTCGTTGAGGCGGCGGATGCGTTCGTCGATGCGCCAGCGTTCGCTGACGCTGAATTCCTCGACCCGGGTCAGCTCCGCCCACAGGGCGTTGTAGGACTCGCACAGTCGCTCACCGGCCGCGAGCGGATCGGTCTCGGGAGCGACGAGTCCCGCGGCCTGCAGATCGAGGAAGTCCCCGGCGATGTTCATCCGCGCGATCCGCAGGTCCATGTTCCGCTGCCCGTCGGAGAGCTGGTCGTGCAGCTCGCCGGTCTCGGCGTCGACGACATAGGCGGCGTAGGCGTCGGCGTCGCGGCGGAAGAGCGTGTTCGACAGGGACACGTCTCCCCAGTAGAAGCCGACGAGGTGAAGGCGGACGAGCAGCACCGCCAGAGCGTCGACGAGGCGACCGCCGGTGTCCTCGGCCAGGTCCCGGGAGAACAGTGCGCGGTAGGGCAGGGAGAATTCGAGATAGGCGGTGATGAGGGCGCCCTTGAGCGCCTCGCCCGATGCGGTCCGGCGGCCGCCGACGACGGCGCGGGCCTCGACGAGGGGGACGTCGAGGTTGCCGAGCGCACCGAGGATGTCGAACTCACGCGTGGCCTGCGCATCGTCGGTCTCCTTGATCGCGAGCACTTCGTCTCCGATCTCGACATAGCGCACGACGTGGCGGGAGATTCCGCGGGGCAGACCGCCCAGCAGCGTCTCCGGCCACTGAGCCAGCGGCAGATGCCAGGGGAGTTCGGCCAAGGCCGCATGATCGGCGTTCCGGACCGTGTGGATCTCCGGTGAGGGAGCGGCCGCGCCGACCGATGCGGCCGCGCCGACCGACGTCGACGCCGACGGTGCAGGGTGTGAGGACGGGTCCGGCGGGGGCAGGGTTCCCGGCACGGTTCAGGAGTCCGAGTCGGAGACCGAGGCCACGAGCGCCTCGGCGAGGTCGGGTGTCTCCACCCCGATCAGCCGTCCGTGGTCGAGGAACGCGATCCGGTCGCCGAGGACCTTCGCGTCCTCGAGGTCGGAGGTGGCGTAGATCGTCGTCAGCCCGAATTCCTGCTGCAGGTCCTTGATCAGCGACAGGGTCTCCGTCTGCTGTTCGGGGACGAGGTTGACCACGGGCTCGTCCATGATGAGCACCTTGGGCCGGCGGACCACGGCGCGGGCCAGGGCCACGGTCTGGCGCTGCAGCTGAGTGAGGTCGCCGGGAACCGAGTCGAGGATGTCGCTCAGTCCGATCTTGTCCATCACGGATTCGACGCGCTCTTGGATCTCATCGGCGGGCAGACCGTCGACGCGCAGCGCGAAGCCGAGATTGTCGCGCACGCTCAGATGCGGGTAGAGCGCGTAGCTCTCCAGCGCCAGGGTGACATCGCGGTCGTTGACGGCGGCGTGGGTGATATCGGCGCCGTCGATGAGGATGGTGCCGGTCTTCGGGGTCTCCAGGCCGTGGAGCATCCGCAGGATCGTCGACTTGCCCGACGCGGCGGGACCGTAGAGGACGAGGAACTCGCCGTCATCGACGAAGAGGTTGAACGGGTGAACGGATTCGGACGTCGTGTTCTCGTAGACATGACTGAGGCCATTCAACGACACCGTTGACATAAGTCCTCCTAAAACTTCTGAATAACTCCGTGAGCAGCTGGTCGTCGGTGACCTGGCAGGGATGCTCAGTCACTCTCATCCTAAGGGGTGGAGGGTTGGGGTGCTCTGTGAATTCGACAAAGCGTAGAGTGATTCTCAGCACGATGGCTGTGCGCCGACGCATACCGCAGCGTCCACCCCGCCGACTGCGCCGACGTATACCGCGGCGCGAAAGTAGACTGACGTCTATGAAGGTCACGTTGGACGAGGTCGCCGCCCGGGCCGGAGTCTCTCTGGCCACGGTCTCCCGGGTGCTCGGCCGCCGCGGTGCCGTCTCCGAGTCGACCCGGGCGAAGGTGCTGGAGACGATGAGCGAGCTCGGCTATTCGCGTTCGACCCTGCTCCATGATGCGCCGAGGCGGCTCGTGGCCGTCAGCGCCCCCGGCAATCCCGAACATTGGCAGGTCCAGGTCTGCACCCGCGTGACCAAAGCCCTGCAGGATCACGATCTCCTCGTCACCCGTCCGCTGGTCGAGACCGATCCGGAACCGCTGCAGACCGCGATCGACGCCGGCGCCGTGGCCCTGGTGACGACGACGATGACGAGCCTGAACACGGAGATCCCCTGTATCCGCGTCGCCGAACAGTCCGCAGCCGAGGAGGCCGACACGGCCGGGACTGAAGTTTCCGTGGCGGGTACGCCCGGAACCGGGCAGGGCAGTGCCGATGTCATCGCAGCGCGGCTCGACCTCGGCGGGGGGATGACCACAGCATTCGAACATCTGCGGGCGATCGGACACCGGAGGATCGGGCTGATCTGCAATGACAGCGGTGAGCTGGCCGTCCAGCTCATCCGCCGCTTCTTAGCCGAACATCCCGCCAGGAATCTCGGGCTCCACCTGGAGGACTGGATCTCACGGGTGCCGAAATCGTTCTCCGGCGGGTCGCGTGCGGTGCTCGAGCTCAAGGATGCGACGTGCACAGCGGTGATCGTCCAATCGGCTCTGCAGCTGCACGGCGCTCTCCACGGTCTGCGGAATCGACATCTGCAGGTGCCGCGGGATATGTCGGTCGTCGGGTTCGGCGATTCCCCGACGATGAAGTTCACGGGCCCTCCGGCCACCGTCCTCGGCCTCGACGTCGAGGGACTGTCGAACGCCCTCATCGCGGCGACCCTGCAGACCCTGCGGATCTCGACGACCGGCCTTCCCTCGGTTCCTCCGGTGTTCCGTCCCCGACTCGTCGCCCGGACCTCGACGACGGCGGCTCGCCGATGAGCGATCATCTGCCCGAGCACCGGCACGTCCGCCTCGCCGAGATCGCCGGCACCGCCGGGGTCTCGAAGGCCACCGCCTCACGGGCCCTGCGCGACCCCGAATCGGTGTCGGCCGCCTCTCTCGCGAAGGTGCGGCAGGCGCTGGCGATCCTCGGAGCCACCGGGCAGGCCCCGACGACGGGTGCCGGGGACGGTGCCGGCTCGTCGCTCATCGCGCTCATCAAACCCGCGGTGTCCGCGGGCAACGTCGACCCGTATTCGCGGCTGGCGGAGATCCTGACGAACCGGATGTTCGGACTCGGCATCGCCGTCGTCCACATCGAGGCCATCGCCGAACGCAACGAGGCTCTCCTCGAGACCATCCTCGGCAGCGAACACGGCGGACCGAGGATCTCAGGAGCCATCGTCGTCGGCGGTGGTGCCGCCGGTGTGCTAGCGGGAATGCTCGCCGAACGCGGGCTGCCGCTCATCCGCATCTCGAATGCCCGCCACGACGACGGGATCTCGCGCATCTACCTCGATGCGACCGGTGGAATCGAGACCGCCGTGGCTCACCTCGTCCACCTCGGCCACAGACGCATCGGACTCGCCGTGCTGCGCGATTCGGCGGCCCCGGCCCGGATCGCCGGCTTCCGCAGATCGATGGCAGGGATCCTCCACATCCCCGCCACCCGTGATCAGGCCCCCGTCGTCGAGGCCGCCGGCGGAGCCATGGCCGGAGTCGCCGCCGCCGAGGAGCTGCTCGACCTGCGCTGCACCGCCGTCATCGCCTGCGCCCCGTCCCTGTCCTTCGGCCTGCTCGAAGCCGCCCAGCGGCTGCGGCTCGACGTGCCCCGCGACCTGTCCCTGCTCACAGTCGGCGATGTCCCCGACGCCGATGTCGTCCAACCGCCGCTGTCGCAGGTCGTCTACGACTGGGCGACCGTGGCGCAGTCGGCGATCGACGAGATCCGCGCGATGATCGCCGCCGGGCACGCGCGCGTGCACGTCGACTACACGGTCGACCCGGACCTCGTCCTCCGTGCCAGTGCCGTTCCCCCGCAGCGCCGCTGATCTCGGGGTTAGTGCGGAGTTACTCGCGCCGAGGAGGTCCGACCGAAGCGTCGGAGCCGGACCATCCTCGCCGAGGAGGTCCTGTCGGGACGTGGATCCGTCCGGTGAGTCGGGTCGAGCGGAGTCCGCCGAGGCGGCCCGACCGCGGCCGTGGACGGCCCTCAATCGTGGACGGTGCGGAGGAAATCCGTGCGTTCGGCAACGAGGCGACCGAGCAGGTCGGCCACAGCGGCAGGGTCGGCGATCCGCCACGCAGCGCGAGTCTGCGCGGACCCGACCTTGACGGTGAGACCAGCGTTCAGAGCGCGGGAGTCCGTGAGTTCGTCGAGTGCCGCGAAGGCGTCCTCATCGGTGACATCATCGCCGAGGTAGCCCATTGCCGTCGGTTCGCCGGCGCGGGCGAGCAGCCGGATGCCATCGCCTTTCGTCGCCTGCTTGACGGCGAGTTCGGTGATGTCGTGGCCTTCGATGACACGGATGTCCGGGAACTCCTCGACCACCTCGGTGGCGTGCTCGTGGAGGGCCGCGGCGGCCTCGGGGGCGAGTCCGCGAGTGTGGACCGTCCGCGAATAGGGTTTGGACTCGATGAGGAAATCCGAGGCACCGTCGGCATCGCCTGAGCCGTCGGTGCCCGGAAGCGTGTGTTCGAATGCGTCGAGATGAGCATCGATGGCGGCGAGTCTGTCCGCCTCGGCCGCGGTGAGTTCGGGAGACCGGCCCACTGCGGAGTCGGGATCGCGATCAGCGTCGCTGCCGAGTTCGGCCTCCGCGCCGTGCGAACCGATCAGCCACGCCGAGTCCGGGGCTGCGGACAGCCGGCGCAGGGTCGCGATATCGCGACCGGACACCAGCGCCACCCGTGTGCGCGGCAGGCCGGCGAGCGCCGCGACGGCCGCAGCCGATTCGGGGACCATCCGGGAGGTCGACGGATCGTCTTGCAGGGGCGCGAGCACCCCATCGAAATCCAAGGCCAGCAGCAGCGATTCGGCGGTGGCGAGATCACGCAGGACCACCTCGGCGGGGGTGGAGCGGGCAGGACCGAGCACGGTCGGCTTCGATGTCACTGTGCTTCTCCTAGCGGGCGGTGGAGATATCGTCTGTCCACTCGGCATCATCGGGTCGCTCGGCGCGATCGGACGGGGCCGCCGGCACGTCCGGCGGCGGCGCGGTCCGCTTCTTCTGCACCACGGGCTGTTCGGGGACGATGGCCTCGGGATTGTCCTTGATGTGTTCGAGCTCGGCGAGGAAGTTCTTTGACCACCGGCTCACGGTGTCGGTGGCGACCCTCTTGCGCATCTGCTTCATCCGGCGTGTGCGAGTCCTCTCGTCCATCTGCACAGCTTCGAGGATTCCCGCCTTGAGGTCGGCGATGTCGTGGGGATTGACCATCACCGCGCCCTTGAGCTGTTCGGCCGCTCCGGTGAATTCGGAGAGCACGAGAGCGCCGTCGTCGCGCCTCCGGCACGCCACATACTCCTTGGCAACAAGGTTCATTCCGTCGCGCAGAGCGGTCACCAGCATGACATCGGCGGCGAGGAAGAACGCCGTCATCTCATCGCGCGGATAGGAATGGTGGAGGTAGCGCACGGGGATCGACCCCACGTCGACCTGCTCTCCGTTGATCCGCCCGACGGCCAGTTCGACGTCGTGGCGGATGATCTTGTACTGCTCGAGCCGCTCCCGCGACGGGGTCGCGATCTGGATGAGCACAACATCTTCGACATCGAGTCGGCCTTCGGCGAGCAGCTCCCCGAACGCCTTGAGTCGGTGGCGGATGCCCTTCGTGTAGTCCATCCGATCGACGCCGAGCATGACGACCCGCGGATTGCCGACCTCCTCGCGGATCTGCTTCGCCCTCTCGACGATCTTCGGATCGCGGGCGAGCTCCTCGAGATAGGGAGTGTCGATCGAGATCGGGAACGACTCGGCGCGGACGAGGTGGGCCGGGAGGAAGTCACCCGGCGGGACCGATACCGTCGACCCCTTCGTCGCATATCCCAGACGTCCGCGGACGGCGCGACGGAAGTTCGCTGCGTCCGCCGGCCTCTGGAACCCGATGAGGTCGGCGCCGAGGAGCCCGCGGAGGATCTCGTCGCGCCACGGCAGCTGAGCGAAGAGCTCGTACGGCGGGAAGGGAATATGGTTGAAGAACCCGATCGCGAGGTCCGGGCGCAGGCGTCGGACCATCTGCGGGACCAGCTGGAGCTGATAATCATGGATCCACACGGTCGCGGACTCCGCGGCCACCTCGGTGACCTTGTGCGCGAAGCGCTCATTGACCCGCACATACGCATCCCACCAGGTGCGGTGGTACTCGGGCGGGACGATGACGTCGTGGTAGAGCGGCCACAGCGTGGCGTTGGAAAACCCTTCGTAGTACCTGAGGACATCCTCACTTGTCAGGGTCACCGGGGTCAGATGCATGCCGTCGATCGTGAAGGGCTCGAAGTCCTCGTCGGCGACGCCCGTCCAGCCGATCCACGCCCCCTCCTGGGCCTTCATCACGGGAGCCACCGCAGTGACCAAACCCCCTGGTGAGGTACGCCATCCGTGGTTCGCATCATGGGGATCACGGTCGACGGGCAGGCGGTTGGCCACGACGACGAAATCGCTGTCGCCGAAGGGGGTGTCGGTGCTGGGCTCGGCAGAGTCGACGGTGCTCATCTGCGCCTCCTCCTGTGTCGGTCCTTGGAATGAACTCTACTCGCTCGACTAGGCTTGGCCAGGTGATGGATCAGGAACTGGGAGGCTACCGCCTCATCGAGGAGCTCGGCTCGGGCGGCATGGGTGTCGTCTATCTCGGTGTCGACGGCGGAAACCATCCGGTCGCCGTCAAGGTCCTCCATCCGCACATCGCCAATGATGAGACCGCGCGCAAGCGTCTGGCCCGCGAGACCCGCACCCTGCGCCGGATCCGCCACCCTCGCATCGCCGAGGTCCTCGACGCCGAGCTCGATTCCGCGCAGCCGTTCATCATCACCGAATTCGTCGACGGGCAGACCCTGTCCGACGATGTCCGTGACAACGGCCCCTTCGCCGAGGATGAGCTCGTCCACTTCGGCCATGCCCTCCTCGACGCCCTCAACGCCGTCCACGATGCCGGCGTCATCCACCGTGACCTCAAACCCGCGAACGTGATGATCATGGACGGCGAGCCCATGGTCATCGACTTCGGCATCGCCCAGGTCGCCGACGAAGTGCGCGTGACCGCCACCGGTCTGGTCATGGGCACCCCCGGCTATCTGTCCCCGGAGATCGCCGACGGCAAGACTTCGAGTGAGAAGACCGACTGGTGGGGGTGGGCCGCGACGATGGCGTTCGCCGCCACGGGCCGCAACCCCTACGGGTCCGGACCTTTGGAGGCCGTGCTCGGTCGTGTGGCCATGGGCAAATTCGACCTCGACGGTGCGCCGAAGAACTTCGCTCCGCTCATCTCCGCCTGCCTCGATCCGAAACCCGAACGCCGTCCGTCGGGGCAGATGATCCTCGACGCTCTCGTCGACATCGAGTCCGGGCGGATGCCGCAGCTCGGGTCGGGGCCCAGCGGCGGAGCCGGTCCGGGTGGTCCGCAGCGGTCACCGAGCGGAACCGCGGTCATGCCCGCCGTCGATGACGGCGGCGGTCGTGGCGGTGCCGGTCACGGTGGAGCCGGGGCCGCTGGGGCAGCGCTCGGGGGTGCGGCTATCGGCGCAGGCACCGGCTATCCGGGAGCCGGACCGTCCGGAGGCGGGCAGCCGCAGTACCCCGGATCCAGCCGGCCCACCAGTCATGCCGGGTCCGGCCACGGTGCAGGGCCCGGCCACAGTGCGGGGCCCGGCCAGGGGACGGGCTATGGCTCCGGGCGGATGCACGGGCAGCCCCCGCAGCAGGCGACCGCCCCGCCGATCAACAACCCCAACGGCGGCATCCAGGCGGGTCCGGGATCGCCCATGTCCGGCGCGGACCTCGGCCGTTCCGGCTTCGTTCAGCCCGGTCAGGGGCAGAACCTCGTCGGGCCGAGCGGTCCCGGTGGTCCGCATGGTCAGGCTCATCAGGGGCAGTGGGGCGACCAGCCCGGTCACGGCGGGCAGCTCATGGGGCCAGGCGGGCAGCAGATGCAGCCCGGTGGACAGCCGATGCAGCCAGGCGGGCAGCCGATGCAGCCGATGGGATACCGACGGGTGCAGTCGGGCGGCTGGGTCGTCTTCGGACTCGTGGCTCTGGCCGTCGCCGTCATGCCCCTCGGGCCCCTGGTCATCTGCCTCGTCTCTCTGATCTGGTCGGTGCTCGCCCGCACCGGCACGCGTCTGGATCGGAAGGTCCAGCGGTATCGGTTCGACCGCGGAACCGATTCGGGCGGATTCTTCCGGGCGCTCGCCTCGGCGCCGGGGGCCGTGCTGGCTTCGACCCTGACCTCGGTGGCCTCGCTCATCCTGCCGGCGATCGCGGCCGCCGCCGCGCTCGTGCTCACCCGGCTCGACATCGCCGGGATCGTGCCCAGCGGGTCGTCCGAACAATGGTCGGTGTGGGCCGCGGGCGCTGCCGGTTCACTGGTGCTGTGGGTCGGACCGGGAGCCTCGAGCCTGCGCTTCGGTTCGCGGCTGCTCGTCTCGGGAGCCACTCGCAACCAGCTCGGCCGGCTCATCGCCTTGGCCGTGATCGCGCTGCTCGTCATCCTCGCCGTCATGGTCATCCAGTCGGGGGCGGCCATGTCCTGGTGGCCGCTGACGATGAACCCCTTCGACTACCTGCCCGGACCGGTGTGAGGCGACCGGTGTGGCTGCCTGGTCCGGTGCGTGCCGGAAGCTACCGGCGCAGTGTTGAGGTAGTTGAACGTTGTAGTTGAACCTTGAATGTTTCTGGGAGTCGGCGCAGCACCTGTTTCGGTACAGTGGTGCCGTCGGGTCGCGGAAGCCGTCCCGCACTGATCGGGCCACAGGCCGCACCGATGTCAGACGATCCAACGTGAGGAACAATGGCGAAGAACAACTCCGCGGACGACAAGCGGAACCGCGCACGCGAGAACGCCCGGCAGATCGCGGCGAATCAGGCGAAGAAGGAAAAGACCGCGAAGACGATCCTGTACACCGGGATCGCAGTGGTCGTCGTCGCTGTGCTGGCCGTGGTCGCCGTGCTGGTCTTCCAGCAGAGCAAACCAGCTGTCAGCCCCACGAACTATGTCTCCGACGGAATCACCGTGGGCAAGGACAACACGCTCGTGCAGCCGCTGAAGATGCCCGAGGGTGAGGAGTCGGATCTACCGGCTCCGACCGAGGAGGGCGCGAAGGAGGGGGCCGCTACGGTCACCGTCTACCTCGACTTCCAGTGCCCCGGCTGCAAGGCCTTCGAGGAAGGCAATGCGAGCATGCTGCGCAAGCTCGCCGACGAGGGATCGATCGTCGTCAACTACAAGCCGGTGTCGTTCCTCGACCGCATGTCCAGCGGAAACGAGTACTCGACCCGCGCTGCCAACCTCGCCGCCTGTGTCGTCGACAGCCAGCCCGAGGTCGCTATCGACCTGTTCGACGCGCTCTACGCCCAGCAGCCGGAGGAGGGCACCGAGGGCCGCACCGATGAGGAGCTGCTCAAGGTCGCCGAGGACGCCGGTGTCGACACCTCGAAGAAGCTCCAGGCCGATCCCGAGCAGACCGTGGAGTCCTGCGTCACCGACCGGACCTTCGACAAGTTCGTCGAGCAGTCGAGCCAGACCGCTCTTGATGACGGAGTCGAAGCCACCCCGTGGGTGCTCATCAATGGCGAGCACACCGACAAGACCAGCGACTCGCAGGCCCTGGCCACCGAGATCCTCAAGGCCACCGGAGAGTTCAAGGGCTGAGCCACTGAGTTCCTGACCGGGTGCTGGCCGAGGCCGGAACCGGAATCAGACCAGCACAACGCTCGGCTCGACAGAGCACGATCGAAGGCCGGACCCAGCCGAGGTGGGGTCCGGCCCTCTTCGTCCCCGGCGGTTTTGTGGCCGGGCCCGGCCATGGACTACTATCGTGTAGGCGCGCACGCTCGGTGCGCACCACGCCTCCTTAGCTCAGTTGGTAGAGCACCGCTCTTGTAAAGCGAAGGTCGTCAGTTCGAGTCTGACAGGGGGCTCACCTGAGCAGGGCAGACACTCGATTGTCTGCCCTGGTTCTTTGCGTGATGAGACGGTTATGGCACGTGAACCGTCAGAACCAGCGGTACGCTGGGCTTCTTCTTGCCCGGGCGCGGGCGGAATCTACGCTGCGGTCGCATTCCCACGGGGCATCGCCCTTTTCGCTGCCCGGCTCCAGCTTCGTCCGCCCGGCTCCCGAGTTCCGGACGATCCGTGCGGACTTCGGCCACGAATTCCCGCACGGATCGTCCGGAACTTCACCAATGACTCGCTCCGACTGAGGTGTGACTCCCAGCAGCCGGACTAGCCGGAGCGCTCACGGTAGGCCCACAACGGCGCAGTCTCGGCCGGCCAGCCCACGTCGGAAGACGGGCTGTGCAACCACGATTGCGCCGGACGCCCGAAAGTCCAGCCGCCGACACTTGAATGAGGGGCGCGACTGAATGAGGGGCGCGACAGCGGAGTGGCGATGGCCGAGTGGCAACGGTGGAGGTTGGTGGACGGGCGCAGCGACGGTCGAGTGGCAGGCTAGCTCTGGCCGTCGCGTCTGAACACGAGCATGAGGGAGCGCATGCTCAGCACGAAGCCGCCGAAGAGCAGCACGAAGCCGAAGAACGAGTACAGGTGGATGTCCTTCGTCAGCAGCGGACCCTCATCGCTGGTGATGAGCATGATCGATCCCACCACGGCGGCCCCGGCGAGGACGGCGACGATGAGCTGTTGGAACAGGCTGGTGAGGAAGCTGCGGTCGGACGGATTCTCGAGCACACGCATGTTCATCGAGAAGCGGCCCTGCTCGAGATCCTCGGTGATCTTGTTGATCCGGCGCGGCATGCGGTCGATCATCGGCATCAGCTGCAGGGCCCGGCGCTGCAGCTCATCGGTGATCTTCGTGCCCTTGAGCTTCGACCTCACGAGCCTGTTGCCCTCCTTCCGGGACACAGCGATGACGTCGAAGTTCGGATCGATCGTCAGCAGCGCACCCTCGACCGAGGCCATGGCTCGGAAGGCGGCGCTGATCGGCGCCGGCACGGAGAAGCGATGAGCGAGCACGAGGTTGAACAGATCGTCGAAGAGCTTCTGGCCCTGCGTCGCGCGGGTGCCGCCGCCGTAGCGCAGCAGGAGTTCGCCGACGGCGCGCTCGACCTCCCGATCATCGAGCCCGTCGGGACGTCCGAGGAGTTCGATGAGGGCGTCGGTGGCCCCTGCGCTGTCGTTCTGGTCGATGGAATAGAGCATCAGGCCCAGCGACGTCTGCGTGGCCGGGTCGAGTCGTCCGACCGCACCGAAGTCGAGCAGCCCCAGCTTCCCTTCGGGAGTGATGAAGATGTTGCCGGCATGCAGATCGGCGTGGAAGATCCCATCACCGATGATCTGCTCGAGCGTGGCACCCAGCAGAGTGGTCGCCAACCGGGACCGTTCGGCATCGCTGAGCCCGGTCAGCAGCATCCCCGCACGCGAGACCGGCTGTCCGGGCAGCCGGTCCATCACCAGCAGGCGTTCGCCGCTGAGGCCCGGATAGCCGTGCGGAACGGTGACGTCGAACTTGCCCGACCGTGTCAGTGAGGCCTCGATGCTGGCCATGTTGTCCAGCTCGATCCGATAGTCGAGCTCCTCCTCGAGCGTGTTCGCGAACCCTGCGGCCAGCGACTGCACACCCAGGTCCCGACCCCACGTCGTGGTCTTGTTCAGCCAGCCCGCCAACCGCAGGATGATATCGAGATCCTGTGCGACCTGATTGAGCGCCTTCGGTCGCTGCACCTTGACGATGACCTCTGTGCCGTCGAGAAGAGTCGCCTCATGGACCTGCGCCACCGAGGCGGCCGCCAGCGGTGTGGAGTCGATGCGCGCGAAGATCTCTCCGATCGGCCGACCGAGCCGCTCGGTGATGGCCGGCTCGATGACCGACCACGGTTCGGGGGTCACCTGCGTCTGCAGGGTCTCGAGTTCACGGACGAACACCGGCGGGAGGATGTCTCGGCGGGTCGAGAGCATCTGTCCGAGCTTGACGAAGGTCACCCCCGCCTCGGCGAGGGATTCCTTGAGCGCCCGCGCGGTCTTGACCTCTCGGCCCGGCGAATCCCCGCCGAAGCCGCGCAGCTGGGAGCCGAGCCCGTGCCGCACCGCAATGGATACGACCTGGGCATAGCGGCGGGCGCGGCGACGGCGGGATTTCCACCCGAAGAACAGCGACTGCGGGCTCGGCAGGGATCCGGTCGGAAAGGCCGCCTCGAGCATGACGAGGGCGCCGACGCCCAGGGCGAAGATCCACCCGAGGGCGAGCACCATGAACAGCACCGCCACTCCGGGGGAGACGTCGAGGCCGTCTGCGTTCTGCCCGGTGCCGGCGCGGTAGAGGTACTGGACGGTCACAGCGACGACGGCGCTCATGACGAGGCCGACGGCCAGTGTGCGCGGCCAGCCGGTGGGCACACCGACGACGCGACGGACCACGGTGGCGGCGAACCATGACTGGAGGAAGAGGAAGACGAGTGCGGCCAGGCTCACCAGCACATATCCGCCGACGTCCAGTGCTTCCATCGATGACTCTCCTGATCCTGGTCGGACACTCAGCTGTCGGCCGGCCCCTGCGGGCCTTCGGCTCCGGCCCGCCGACCCCTGAGGGCCTTCAGCATCGTGCTGTCAGCCGAACCTCGTCGAATCGGTCGTCTCCAGCCTAGTCCGTCGGGTCAGTGCGTGCGTGAGTGTGGGCCGTATGCGCGGAGACGTGAGGAGCCGCCCGGAGTCAGTCCGTGCGCGGCGGGTCGAGGCGCCTTCTGCGGCCGGGCAGCCCCACCTGACGGGCCCAGATGAGGATCCACACCGCGCCGAGGAGGGCGAGCAGTCCCGGGAAGAGCACCCCGAATCGCAGGGTGGTCACGGTGATGATGAGGGACAGCAGCGTCGGTCCGCCGAGTTTGCCGCCGTTGTTGAAGATCGCCCAGATGCCGAGGAAACGCGGCCGGCCGACGGTGGGGGAGAGGTCCGCCCCGATCGTCATATTCACGCCCGCCCCGAGGCCGTTGCCGAAGGCCATGACCGCGGCGGCGATGACCATCCCGGCCAGATCCGGCTTGACGACCATGATGACGAACCCGGTGCCGAAGATGGACAGACACGCGACGAGGGTCGCGACCCGGCCGAGGTGGTCCTTGATGTACGCACCGAGGAACATGACGATGAGCTCGAGTCCGGCGCCGAAGGCGATGATGAGCGAGATCGAGGACTTGTGCAGCCCGATCTCGACGCCCCACAGCTGGACGACGACAGGCTGGGCGGCTCGGGCCGCCGCCAGTGCGATGATCGTGACGCCGGTGAGGACGACCGATCTCCACCGCACATCCAATGGCGGCCGACGATCCTTCTTCTTTCCGCGCCGAGGATGGTGGTCGTCTCCGTGTGGGGGATCGTTCGCTGGGGCGGGGTCGGCCGCCTCGGCGGGGTGAGGAACATCGGAGGGGGAGGGATCGTCATCGTCGGCACGGGAGGTCGGGGCCGCCTCGGCGCGGTGGGGATGGCCGTCGAAACCGGGGATCTGCGCGATCGGCAGCGCCATGATCGCGATCGCCGCGACGGCGGTGAGCCCGGAGAAGACGAACACGGACCAGATCGGGAACACGAGCATGAGACCGGCGCCGATCATCGGCCCGACGAGGTTGCCGACCCGCTGCGTGCCGCCGAGCGCGGTCATCGCCTTGGCGAGATCGGCCGGCGGCATCACCTCGGCGACGACGGCCTGCCGGGCCAGGCTCCACACATCGGAGACCGGGCCGAAGACCATGAGCGCGACCGTGTAGACGAGCAGCGAGTACGGCGAATCCCAGATGAAAGCGGCGACGATGGAGCCGAGCACGATGATCGCTGCGAACGTGGCCACGGTCATCGCCCGGAAATCGCCGAGGCGGTCGATGAGGATCCCGGCCGGCACCGTGGCCATCAGCGACACGGCCCCCATGATGCCGACGATGGCGGCGGCGAAGGCCTGCGTCGACCCCAGCGAGAGCGCGCCGAGCACGAGGATCGGCATGATCGCACCCAGGCCGACGGCGAAGAGGGCGAACGGTACGAGCACCGGCCACAGGATGGGTTTGAGCACGTGACAAGTTTAGTTGAGGTCGCGGCGGGCCGCCCGCCGCGGATGTGCCGGGTTCCCTATCGGTTCGTCGCCGGAAGTGGCACGCTGGAGTCATGGTCTCTCACAACGTCGTCCCATTTCACAGTGTCGTCCCGCCCTACCTCCTCGATGCGATCGCCGAGCGCGGCACCGAACGGTTCCCGAAGGCCGCGGCCGCCGCGGCCAACTGTCGGATGTCCGATGAGAGCTGCCGAAACCTGCGCCTGGCGGGTCTGAGGTACACACCGCCGGCCGATCTCGGCAAGGACGAAACCGCGCTCGCCGCCCCCGGATCGGCAGGGCTGCAGCGCCTCATCCACGATGCGCAGAACACCGAGGTGCTGCCCGGCGAACTCGTCCGCTCCGAGGGCGAAGAGCCCGTCGGCGACGAACCTGTCAACGAAGCCTATGACGGGCTCGGCGCTTCATATGCGCTGTTCTCCGAGGTGTTCGGGCGCGATTCGCTCGATGGCGCGGGAATGCCGCTCATGGCCAGCGTCCACTACGGCACGGACTACGACAACGCGTTCTTCGACGGCCGCCTCATGGTCTTCGGCGACGGCGACGACGAAGTGTTCACGGGGTTCACCGGTTCGCTGTCGATCATCGGTCACGAACTCTCCCACGGCGTCATCAGCCACACCGCCGACCTCGAATACGTCGACCAGCCGGGAGCACTCAACGAGCACTGCGCCGATGTCTTCGGGGCACTCACCCAGCAGCACGATGCCGGACAGAATGCCGAGGACGCGGACTGGCTCATCGGCGCCGGAATCTTCACACCCGAGGTGACCGGACGTGCCCTACGCTCCATGATCGAACCCGGCACGGCCTATGACGACGACGTCCTCGGCGCGGATCCGCAGCCGGCGCATATGAACGACTTCGTCGCCACCGACTCCGACAACGGCGGGGTCCACCTCAACTCCGGGATCCCGAACCGCGCCTTCGCGCTCGCCGCCACCGCCGTCGGCGGTCCGGCCTGGGAGAGCGTCGGACAGGTCTGGTACTCCGTCCTCACCGGGTCCGAGATCACGCAGCGCACCGATTTCGCGGAGTTCGCAGAACTCACCATCGCCGAGGCGGCCGACCAGTTCGGCGCCGGATCCGACGTTCACGATGCGATCGTCTCCGGGTGGGAAGCCGTGGGCATCTCCCACTCCGGATCGGCGCGCGGAAACCAGGGGAGCAGCTGGTGAACGAGAAGCCTGCGGAGGGCTTCGGGCGTCTGCTCGTCGAACGCTCGGGCGGGATCGGCGGGATGCTGCTCGTCTGGGAAGTCGACATCGACGCGAGCAGTCGGCGCGATGACCTCGGCCCGCGCATCGCCGATCTTCCCTGGTCCGACGGCGGGCAGAGTGATGATGCGCCGCAGTCCACGGGGGCTGACCGTTTCGCCTATCTCATCGAAAGCCGGTTCGGGCGAGTGCGCTTCGGCGAGTCCCAGATGCCGCCGGAATGGAAGCAGCTGGTCGACGAAGTGCGGGACGTCGCCGAACCGCAGAGGCGGCAACCCGGCTGACCCCTATGCTGGAGGTCATGACCGACACCAACCATGACCCGGGCAGCGACGCTCGGACGACGGCCGAGAAGAACGAACGAGACCTCGAAGCCGGGGTCCACACCGACCTCAAGGAGTCGATGACCTACGGGTCGTATCTCGACCTCGACCGGCTCCTGGGCGCCCAGCACCCCGTCAGCAGTCCCGAACATCACGACGAGCTGCTCTTCATCATCCAGCACCAGACCACGGAGCTGTGGTTCAGGCTCGTCATCCACGAGCTCCTGGACGCCCGGCGCCTCATCGCCGACGATGAGCTGCAGACCGCGCTCAAACGCATCGCCCGCGTCAAACACATCCAGAAGACCCTGACCGAGCAGTGGTCGGTGCTCGCCACGCTGACGCCGAGCGAATACGTCGGGTTCCGCGACCAGCTCGGCCGAGCCTCCGGCTTCCAGTCCTGGCAGTACCGGGCCGTGGAATTCCTGCTCGGCAACAAGAACCGCGCCATGCTCCCGGTCTTCGACGGAGAGCCCGAGGCACGTGCGGCTCTCGAACAGTACTTGGAGGAGCCGAGCATCTACGACGAGTTCCTCGCCTGTCTGGCCCGGCGCGGACTTCCGGTGCCGCAGCGGCTGCTCGATCGGGACAAGTCGGTCGCCCACACCTTCGACGAGGAACTGTGCGATGTCTTCCGCATCATCTACGAGAACCCGCAGAAGTACTGGCAGGAATACGAGAGCTGCGAAGAGCTCGTCGACCTCGAGGAGAACTTCCAGATCTGGCGCTACCGGCACATGCGCACGGTGCTGCGGATCATCGGCATGAAACGCGGAACGGGCGGCTCGAGCGGAGTCGGATTCCTGCAGAAGGCGCTCGATCTGACGTTCTTCCCCGAACTCTTCGATATCCGCACCGGCATCGAGAACGGGCCGGGCATCAGCCCCAAAGGGGTCTGAACGCCGCCCTTCAGCCGAGCAGCAGGCTCCTCACCTGCGGGAAGAACGGAGAATCGGGGTCGATGACATCGGCATGGTTCGCCCCGGCCAGCCCGGTCAGGGCGGCGGGGAAGACGCGGGAGAACTCGATGTCGACGGTGGCATCGGCATCCCCGTGGATCGAATGCACATCGACGCGTGCCGGGATGCAGACCGCGCGCGAACGCGGATCGTGGCGCAGATACGCCTGCCGATCATCCTCGGGGCGCACCCCCATATAGTCCAACACCGCTCCATCCCCGAGGCCCGCCTCGACTTCCCGCAGCAGATCGGTCACCGGTGCCAGAGGGCGCAGACGGATCCGCGGTCCCTCCTCGGGCAGATGCGAGGCCCAGGCGAGGACGAGGCAGCCACCGGCCGAGTGGCCCGAGACGATCAGATTCTGCCTCGCGTGTTCGCTGACTCCCCAGCGCGGAAGTTCGGCGCACACCGAATCGATGCCCGCGGTGACATCGTCGAGCAGGAGCGGCTGACCGCCGAGTCGTCGATACTCGACGGAGGCGACGAGCACCCCGGACTCGGCCAACGCCCGAGCCAACGGCCGGGCATGGGCCAGGTCGGTGCTGGGCCGGAAGTAGCCTCCGTGGACGAAGACCACCGTCGCCGAGGCGGCCGCCGGGTCACCGAAGACCTCGACGAACTGCTCGGGGGAGTCCCCGTAGACGTGGCGGAAGAACGGCGCCATGGCGGCCCCGGCGGCTGAGAGTTCGGGAATGCGCACGGACTCGACGCTCATCGGTCGGAATCCCGAGGCGTGTTCACCTCACCGACGCCGGTCTCGTCGGCGCGAGTTCCGCCTGAGTCGGTCAGGTCGGCCGTGTCCGACCGGCCGGCAGCGTCCGCCGCGCCAGGCACCTCGGCCCCGCCGGCCCCACGTGCGCGGTCGACCTCGCGCGAGCGTTCGACGAGGTCGCGGACGCGGGTGAGTTCGGGCAGCTTCGGGTCGAGCGTGTCACCGGAGGACTGTCCGCGCAGTCGGCGACCGACCCAGGGGGCCAGGTACTCACGGGCCCACCGCGACTCCTCGCTCATCACTTCGCGGATCGCCCGCGTCGGACGGGCGGGAACGCCGAAGCCCTTGACCGGCAGGGAGCGGCCGCTCTCCAGGGTGGCCAGAGCCTGCTCGGCGACGAGGTGGTGGCCCTCCGTCGACAGATGGATGCGGTCATCGGCCCACATCTGCGCGGCGTAGAGCGAACGCAGCCCCCAGAGATCGACCATATGGCAGCCGTGACGCTGCGCGATCGACCATAGATGCGCATTGTAGATTCCCACTCGAGGACGCACCGCACGGATGAGCGGGGTGCTGAACTCGGTATCGAAGCCGTTGCACATGAGCACTTCGATGCCGGCTTCACGCAGGGCGATCACAGCGCGTTCGAACTTCGCGGCCAGGGCATCGATATCGGCCTTCGGGCGCAGGCAGTCGTTGCCGCCGGCGCACAGGCTCACGAGGTCCGGCTTCATCTCGAGAACCTGCGGCACCTGGTCATCGACGATGCGGTCGAGCAGCCGACCTCGGATGGCCAGATTGGCATAGAACAGGTCCGGGCTGCCCACCGCGGACTCCGTGAGCATGAGCGCGAGCCGGTCGGTCCACCCGCGGTACCGGTCCTCGACCCGTGGGTCGGGATCCATCAGACCCTCACTGAACGAGTCTCCGATTGCGACGTATGAGGTGATCGGCTCAAGCATCAGGGATCCTTCTCTCTTCGGACGATGCATCCAGACTATACGCCGCGCCGGACACGGACCCGTCCGCCCCCAATTGCTACTGTGAGTATTGATAGTGGCTGGTCTGGGACTGGCTGGCAGAGTAGGAACTGACCGTCCCATCGATCATCATGACTCTAATTGCTACTGACTCCAACGATGTCCTCGTCGGGATCTGTCTGATGATTGGTGGGCGGTCGGCACCGGCTCGGCCCACATCGATAACTTGATCAGAAGGTTGTCCGTTCCTGACCGAACGTGACTCATCACAGTGGTGTTTCGACGTGACTATCTCCCGGACCGGAGCCGACCGTTCGACGGTCGGACCTCATCCGTTCCGACACAGGAGAAGCACGAACCGTCATGACTATCATCTCGCATTTATACGCGTTTGTCGTTGGCGTCGACACCCACGCGAAGAACCACGTCTACAGTGTCCTCACCAAGTCTGGTGAGCACATCGATACTGCCACGTTCCCGACGACAAAAGCCGGCATCAAACGAGCCCTGACGTGGGCCGGGCGTCGTACCGGCGGGGACCTTGAGACCCTGTGGGTGATCGAGGGTATCGGCACGTACGGGGCGATCCTGGCCGATCATGTCGCCGAGGCCGGGTACACGGTCGCCGAGGCTGCCAGCATGAATGCTCGCGACCGGCATGCCACGGGCAAGGACGACCGGATCGATGCCCGACGGATCGCTGGCGCGGTCCTGTCGCTGGATGAGTCGCGGCTGCGGTTTCCCCGGCAGGCTGATGGGCCGCGTCAGGGACTGCGGATCCTGGTCAAGGCGCGGGAGTCCATGACTCGGGAGAAGACCCGGACGATCAATGCGCTCACTGCGCTGTTGCGTGGTCATGACCTCGGTGTCGATGCGCGTCGGAAATTGTCTGTCGTCACGATTCAGACGGTGGCGAAGTGGCGGATCAGGGACGAGTCTGTGGCACTGACCGAGGCTCGTCGGGAAGCCATCCGGTTAGCCAAACGTGTCGTCGAGCTCGATGCCGAAATCAAGGACTACGCCGCCCGGATCGAGGCCTTGGTCAAGGACAGTCCGGGGGCGGCGTTGCTGGCTGAGCCGGGGATCGGTCCGATCACTGCGGCTGTGTTCTACCTGGCGTGGTCGCATCATGGGCGGGTGCGTTCCGAGGCTGCGTTCGCGAAGTTGGCGGGGGTCTGTCCGATACCGGCGTCGTCGGGGAATGTGGTGAGGTTCCGGCTGAATCGCAGTGGTGATCGTCGGTTGAATTCTGCGTTGTACATGGTGGCAGTCACGCGGCTTTCTCACCATAAGAAGTCCCAGGCGTACATGGCTAGACGGCTGAGTGAGGGGAAGACGAAGAAGGAGACGATCCGGTGTATGAAGCGTAGTTTGGCCCGTTCGGTGTATCGGATTCTCGAGGCCACGAACCCGATCGGTCAAGCCGCTTGACCGACATAGAAGGATCCTGACGGCGGCTCAGCAACCTCGCGCGAGGTTGCTGAGCCGCCGTCAGGTAGCAATTGGGGAGGGAAGAGGGTGAGAACTCGGCCTGCCGGAGGCCTCCCGTCAACGCGGCGAACGGCCCCGAGGTCACCGTGTCCGAACATCGAGTGGCGTAGACTCGAGACCGCACAGACGTCGTCGCCGACCCCCTCGCTAGGAGCAGAATGTATCGCTCAGTCCCGGTCCCCGCAGACACAGATTTCGTCATCACGAACGCGCGGATCGTGCCCGTGGCAGATGCGTCCGGCAACCGCGCCGAGTCGATCGGATCGGGCACGCTCACGGTCCGGGACGGTCGCATCACCGAGGTGGCTCCCGGCCCCGTCGACACCTCTTCCCTCCCAGCGGACACCGAGGTCATCGATGCCGGCGGACGCTGGGTCCTGCCCGGTTTCGTCGAAGCTCACGGTCACCTCGGCGTGCATGAGGACGGCGAGGGCTGGTCCGGTGACGATACGAACGAGATGACCGATCCCAACGGGGCGGGCCTGCGCGCGCTCGACAGCATCGATCCCACCGACCTCGGATTCAAGGATGCGCTGCGCGGGGGTGTCACCTCGGCGCTCATCAAACCCGGTTCCGGCAATCCCATCGGCGGTCGCACCGCCTTCCTCAAAACCTGGGGCCGCATCGTCGACGAAATGCTCGTGACACAGGACCTGTCCGTGAAATCCGCGCTCGGCGAGAACCCGAAACGCGTGTACGGGGAGAAGAAGGTCACCCCGTCGACGAGGATGGGCACCGTCAAGATCATCCGCGACGCCTTCGTCGAGGCACGGAACTACCAGGCCAAACGCGCCCAGGCGGAAGCCGAGGGCACCCCGTTCGACCGTGACCTGGTCAAGGAGACACTGGCCGACGTCCTCGACGGCAAGCTCGCGTTCGACCAGCACTGCCACCGCGCCGACGACATCGCCACCGCCATCCGGCTGTCCGAGGAATTCGGGTACCGCCTCGTCATCAACCACGGGACCGAAGGCCACAAGATCGCCGACTTCATCGCCGCCAAGGGCATCGACGTCATTCTCGGACCTCTGATGACCTCCCGGTCGAAGGTCGAACTGCGCGACCGCACCCTGGCCACCGCGGCTTCGCTGGCCGAGGCGGGGGTGCGCATCGCGCTGACCACCGACCATCCGGTCATCCCGATCAACTTCCTCATCCACGAAGCCTCCCTCGCGGTGAAGGAGGGCCTCGACCCGGTCGTCGCGATCGAAGCGCTGACGATCAACCCGGCCGCGATCTTCGGCCTCGAGGACCGCCTCGGCTCCTTGGCCGTGGGCCGCGATGCCGATCTCGTCATCTGGTCGGGAGACCCCCTCGATCTCAACTCCCGCGCCGAGACCGTCTTCGTCTCCGGCCGTCGCGTCTTCGACTATGACGCCGCCTCAGGAACCGCGCACGTCGCCGACCCGCTCGGCCCGACACTCATCAGCGAGCCGTGAGCGACAGAGAACTCGAAGACGCCACCACCGCCGAGGTTCGGGTCGAGGATCCGACCGAGCCGGGTCCTGTCCGCGGCTCGTCCCCGGCTCCGGTCTCCGGCGGCAACCCGGAGGCCGGATCCCAGGCTCTGCGGGAGCTGCTCGAACGCACCCGACTGCAGCGTCTGGCCGAGCTGCGGGAGTCCTCGCCGGAACCCCAGCCCGACGACGTCGCGAAGGCCGCGGCCGCGAAGGCCGCGAAGCCCGAACGCAGCGGCGGACGGTCGAAGCCCCGCACCGACCACCTCGGTGCGTCTCAGCGCATCGCTCAGAGAGTCGCTCGGCGCACCGTCGGCAAACTCGTCTCGGGCACAACGGAGAACACGCAGCCGGTGCCGATCGTCACCGCGCTCAAGGGCACTCCGTACCAGGCGCCCGTGCAGGCGCAGGAGCCGACCGAAGACGAAGCCCGGATGATCCTCGACCTCGCCGCCGATATCGCGGCGATGATGATGCGTGCCGGCGCCGGCACCAGCGATGTCGAGGTCTCCGTCATCGCCGCCTGCACCGCGTGCGGTCTGGCCACCGTCGAGGTCGATCTGACCTCGAACACTCTCGTCGTGCACTATTCGACCTCGGACGGACGTCTGCTGACGGTGATGCGGGTCAACCGCGGTGAGTCCACGCATTTCGCGAAGCTCGCCTCGGTGCACAAGCTCGTCACCGACCTCGTCGACGGACGGTTGGAGTTCCATGAGGCACGCAGCCGTCTCGACGCGATACGGACGCAGCGGCGACCGTTTCCCGAATGGTTCACCACCGGTGCCTGGGGCTTCATGGTCGGTGCCCTCGTCCTGCTCCTCGGGGGAGGCCCGGTCGCGATTCCCCTCGGTATCACGATGGCGATCGTCGTGTTCCAGTTCGGCAAACTGCTCGGGCGCACCCACCTGCCGTCGTTCTTCATCACGGCGCTGCAGGCCGCCTCGGCGACCCTCATCGCCACCATCGCCGGCGATGTCGGCATCATCGCCTCACCGCAGTACCTCGTGGCAGCCGGCATCGTCCTGCTGCTGCCGACGCAGTCGCTGTATTCGGCGGTTCAGGACGCGCTGACGAACTTCCCGCTGACCGCAGCCGGGCGGGTGGTCGGAGTGTTCATGACTCTGGCCGGCATCGTCTCCGGCATCGCCCTGGGAATCGTCTGCGGTCAGGCCATCGGGCTCAGCCATATCGAAGTGCTCGTGCCGAAGACGAGTCCGCATGTGGTCACGGCGATCCTGTCGATGGTCGCAGCGGCCGTGGTGTCGATGTCCGGGGCAGTGGCCATGTCGGCCAGACGCCGATTCATCCTTCCCGCCGCGCTGGTCGGACTCGCATCGCACATCACGATGATGTCGCTGACGCTGTTGGACATCGACAATGTGCTCGCCAGTCTGCTGGCGGCCACCGTCACCGGTTTCCTGTCGCGACCTCTGGCGCTGCGACTGGGAGCGCCGGCGATCGTGCTCATGATCCCCGGCATCTACACCCTGCTGCAGGGTTTGTCGATCTTCACCGCCGTCTATCAGATCGCATCGGAGTCGGAGAACGTCTCCTTCGCTGTGGGTCTGTCCTCGCTGTTCACCGCGATCCTGGCGAATGCGGCACTCGCAGTCGGTGCCGTGCTCGGCAGCTATCTGGCGCTGCCGCTGAAGAATCTCAAGAGTCAGAGTTCGGCCGAGGAGAAGGTCGAGGAGGTGCGCAGCGGCGAGCCCGCGACCGCAGTCATCGACTCGGTGCAGCCGGGAGGGGCGAAGACCCAGTCGAGTGGGCCCGGAGGAGTGAGGGCCCACTCGGGTGAGCCCGGAGGTTCGGGAGCCTCAGACGCGACCGAGACCGGCCCGATTCAGATCTGATCGGCAGCCAGATGCGACCCGGATTCACGTCTGCTTCGGGCTCAGGCCTGATTCGGACTCAGTTCAGATCCGGCAGAGCCCATTCGATCGGGTCGATGCCCTTCTGGGCGAGCAATTCGTTCGTGCGCGAGAACGGGCGGGAGCCGAAGAATCCCCGGCGGGCCGACAGAGGCGAGGGATGCGCGGATTCGATGATGGCCACCTCGGCGGTTCCCGAGGTCAGCAGGGGAGCGAGGTTCCTGGCATCGCGGCCCCAGAGGATGGCGACGAGCGGCTGATCGCGTTCGATCAGCGCAGTGATCGCCCGTTCCGTGATCTCCTCCCACCCTTTGCCGCGGTGGGATGCGGGTTCGCCTGGGGAGACGGTGAGAGCACGGTTGAGCAGCATGACTCCCTGGCGTGACCAGGCGCGCAGGTCTCCGTGCTGGGCCGGCGGAATGCCGAGGTCGGATTCGAGCTCCTGATAGATGTTGCCCAGCGACCGCGGCAGAGGGCGGACATCGGGGTCGACGGCGAATGACAGTCCGATGGCGTGGCCGGGCGTCGGGTAGGGGTCCTGACCGACGATGAGGACCTTGACCTCGGACAGCGGCTCGGCGAAGGCGCGGAAGACGAAATCCCCGGAGGGCAGGTAGGCGCGGCCGGCGGCGATCTCCTCGCGGAGGAAGTCGCCCATCGAGTGGATCCGCTCCTCCACTCCGGCCAGGGCGCTCGCCCAATCGGGGGACATGATCTCGGTCAGCGGAGGCGTCGACGTCATGGGCACGAGTGTAGCGATGCCGGGCCGCAGGAGTCGCGCTGGGACGACAGAGCCGCCTCGGGGAAGGCCGATGACAACGTCAGCGCCGCCTCGGGGAAGGCGGATGATGACGTCAGAGCCGCCTCCGCGGGGCCGATGATAACGTCAGCGCCGCCTCGGCGCAGGTGCTGCGCGCATGTGCACCGAGCGCAGATCGGGTGTGCGCGATCGCCTATCGAACGGGTGTATTGCCGCCCAGTGCCACGCGTTATGCTCGGCCTAAGGAGTTCATCGTTGAACGAAAGGACCGAAATGTCGGAATTCCCAGAGGCCAAGAACTGGAAGATGCTCATCGGCGGTCAGTGGGTCGATGCCGCTGACGGCGACACCACCGATGTCATCACCCCGATCGACCGCAACGTCGTCATCGCCACGGTGCCCAACGGCAAGGAGGCCGATGCCGACCGCGCCGTCCAGGCCGCGCGGAAAGCCTTCCCCGAGTGGGCGGCCCTGCCGTTCAAGGAGCGCCAGAAGAAGCTTCTGGCCTGCGCCGATGCTCTCGACGCCGCCTCGGAGGAGCTCGCCCAGCTGACTGCTCTCGACACCGGCAACGCGATCCGCACCCAGGCTCGCCCGGAGACGATCACGCTCGCCGACCTGTTCCGCTACATGGGCGGGGTCGCCGGTGAGGTCAAGGGCAACACCCTGCCCGCCGGAGACAAGCAGCTGCAGTACACCAAGCGCGTGCCGCTGGGCGTCGTCGCCGGCATCCTGCCGTGGAACTCGCCGTTGATGATCGCCGCCTTCAAGACGCCGGCCGCGATCGCCGCGGGCAACACGATCGTCCTCAAATGCGCCGAAGATGCGCCGCTGACGATCCTCAAGATGGCCGAGATCATCGCCGACATCCTGCCTGCCGGCGTGCTCAACGTCGTCACCGGCAAGGGGTCGGTCATCGGTGAGGCCCTCAACGTCCACCCGGACGTCGACAAGGTCTCATTCACCGGGTCGACGAGCGTCGGCCGACACGTCGCCGAGGTGGCCGGTGGCCGTCTCGCGCATTCGTCGATGGAGCTCGGCGGCAAGTCCCCGAACATCATCTTCCCGGACTCGAACGACGACGACACCCTCGAGCAGGTGCTGCTCTCGACCCGCTTCGCCCGTCAGGGGCAGTCGTGCACGATGGGTTCGCGACTGTTCCTCCACGAGGACATCTACGATGACTTCCTGGCCAAGCTCGTCGACGCGGTGTCGAAGATGAAGGTCGGCGACCCCCGCGACGAGTCCACCGACATCGGCTGCATCATCAACGAGAAGCAGTTCGACCAGGTCGCCAGCTACATCGAGATGGGCAAGTCGATGGACGGCGTCGAGATTGCCTATGACGGCTCCGATTCGCTGACGGTCGGCGAGCCCGGCTTCTACCACGCACCCGTGATCTTCTCGAAGGCGAAGAACGACTGGCAGACCAGCCGTGAAGAGATCTTCGGCCCCGTCCTCTCGGTCATCCCGTGGAAGGACATCGACGAGGTCATCGACATGGCCAACGACTCCGACTTCGGTCTCGCGGCCTTCGTCTTCACCAAGGACGTCGACGCGGCCCTGACCATGGCCAACCGGATCGAGTCCGGCTGGGTCCAGGTCAACCAGGGCGGCGGTCAGCTGGCCGGACAGTCCTACGGCGGCATGAAGACCTCCGGTTTCGGACGCGAGGCATCGCTGGAGGGTATGCTCGAGGGCTTCACCCAGATCAAGCAGGTCAACATCCGCATCCGCTGATCCGATTCCGCCGAGGCGGGCCTGTCCTCGCGGTCGGATACGGGGTCGATCCGATCCTCGAGATCGGGTCACTCGGTCCGCCGAGGCGGCCCCGCCTCGGCGAAGGTCGTTCCCTTCACCCCGTCGTCACGGTCACCGATCCGGTGTCATGCGGCGGGGTGATGCGGTCGGCTCGGGGCTGACGTGGGCCGTTCGGGGACCGACCTCACATCCGCGGCGGCGCGCCGGAAATTTCGGTACCGTCGATCGGGCGATAATATAGAAGCACAGACACCTCTCGAAGGAGCACAACCTCTATGCCGCCGAATGACGACACCTCAGAACTGAGCGAGCTCGAGGTGGCCGTTTTGGAATTCGAGCGGCGGTGGTGGAAATACGGTGGCGCCAAGGATCACGCGATCCGTGAGCGCTTCGACATGTCCGCCACCAGCTACTTCCAGATACTGAACTCGCTTCTCGACAACCCTGCAGCACTGGCCAGCGACCCCATGCTGGTCAAGCGCCTTCGCCGAATCCGCAGCACGCGGCAGAGCGAACGCGCCCAAGCCCGCGTCTCGAGGTAGACATGACCGACGAATTCGACGAGATCGAGCCCGGCCGGCGCAGCGGTGCCCATCGACAGGAATCCGCGGCGTCGTCGAACATCGGTGCCATCTCGCTGGTCATCATCCTCGCCCTGGTCGCGGTCCTGCTGGTCGTGGCCGCCATCAACATCATCTTCTCCTCGATGGGCAACCCCGAATCGAAGATCGCCGATCCTCCGGCTTCCGAATCAACATCGGCCGAACCCTCGCCGAGCGAGAGCGAAGTCAGTGTCGCAGACGACTCGATCACCGTCGACGTCCTCAACGGCTCCGGCGTCTCCGGCGCTGCGAAGAAGTTCTCCGAGGCGGTCGAAGAGAAGGGCTGGAAGCTCGGCCAGGTCGGCAACTACTCGACGAATCTCACGGATTCGACGGTGTACTACAACGGCGAAGAGAACGCCTCGCAGGCCAAGCTCGTCGCCAAGTCGCTGGGAGTCTCGGCCACGGAGGCCTCGTCCGACTTCGAAGCCGATATCACCGTCGTCATCTGTTCGGACATCGCCGATCGCGGACCCGAGCCCAGCGAAGGCGGGGACTCGGAGTGACCCGACGCGATTCGGTCGCGCGGCAATGAGACTGCGTCGGCTGGATCGGTTCGGTCTCGATCGCCTCGGCGATGGGGGTATGAGACGGGGACGCCTCGGTCGCGGTTGGGCATAGGGCGGTCGGCCGCCTCGGCGAATTCCTGACCGAACGGTCTGATTCCATTCTTAGCGATCCCCGCTGTGAACAGGGCAGAAACCCTTAGATAACGAATCTATAACAGTGCTGAACCGCTCTAGGTGGGATGCGCGCCTGCGGTAGAGTTGCAACAGCTAGGCAAGCACAGCACCTTGTGTTCTATTCGTGCTTCACCGAGATAATTCTCTAGAGGTCAATGAGAGAAGTCGCGGGGTCAGTTGAGTTTTACTAGCTTCCGTATCTCAGGTGGGGTCATCTGATCGCGGCTGCGATGCGGGATTTCAATGGCACTGCACTGTATGGAGAAGTAATGGCACAAGGTACCGTCAAGTGGTTCAACGCTGAAAAGGGCTATGGATTCATCACCCTCGAAGGCGACAACCAGGACGTGTTCGTTCACTGGAGCGCAATCCAGATGGACGGCTACCGCTCTCTCGAAGAGGGCCAGCAGGTTCAGTTCGAAGTAGGAGAAGGACAAAAGGGTCCTCAGGCGGAGTCCGTCACCCTCCTCTGAGACTGGCTGCTGTCAGCACAGTTTTCTGATCCGCTGCGGCGGGTGGTCGGAACGGCCTTCGGGCCAACCGGCACCAACCGCACGGGGGAAGCGCCGAGCAGGCAACTGCTCGGCGCTTTTCAGTGCCCGCGGGGGTGCCCTCGGGTGAGTGACCTTGGGGCTCGCGGGGGGAGTGCCTGCGGGGGAGTGCTCGCGCGGGAGTGCCCTCCGGATCGTGGCCACTTGATGCCTGCGACTTGCTCGTCATGATTCAATCGGCGTAATTGACCACCTTGTTTCGTAGTACTCACTTTCCTCGGTGTGATTTTCGGAGAAGACAGTACCGAATGCCGAAAGTGTGGACGGGAGAGGCTTCTGAAGTCGACCTGCAGGTCGCGGGCGGAGTCTGTTCGCAGGCTTGGGGCGCGAGCCGAGGGCCGGGTCTGAGGCCCCACCACTCCGGGTGCGCCACCTGCGCTAACCGTTTCGCGCTGGGCCGAAATGCCCTCTGCTCCTTCCTCCGGCGCCGAGAACTCGTGGCTCGCGCCCTCCTGAGCCCGTCATGGCAGGCAATGAATATTTGCACTCGCATGGGGAGAGTGCTAAATCTAGTACTGGTGAAAACCGATGGGTTCCCACCAGTCGTCTCGAGAGCGTGGTCCATATGTGGAATGGAACATGCGGACACACTCTCTGCCGTCGCGGGCGCTGACGACTGCTCTGGATTCCCACTCCACTCCATCAGGGAGGATCTAAGCCGCTATGGCAAAGATGATTGCATTCGACGAAGAAGCTCGTCGAGGACTCGAAGCTGGCCTCAACCAGCTTGCGGACGCGGTCAAGGTGACCCTTGGACCCCGCGGTCGCAACGTCGTGCTCGAAAAGCAGTGGGGCGCACCGACCATCACCAATGATGGCGTCTCCATTGCCAAGGAGATCGAACTCGAGGACCCCTACGAGAAGATCGGCGCTGAGCTCGTCAAGGAAGTCGCCAAGAAGACCGACGACGTCGCAGGCGACGGAACCACCACCGCTACCGTGCTCGCACAGGCTCTCGTCCGCGAAGGCCTGCGCAACGTGGCAGCCGGTGCTGATCCGCTCAGCCTCAAGCGCGGCATCGAGAAGGCCGTTGAGGCCGTCACGAACGTCCTGCTGAACAACGCCATCGACATCGAGACCAAGGAACAGATCGCCGCCACCGCAGGCATCTCCGCCGGAGATCCCGCCATCGGTGAACTGATCGCCGAGGCCATCGACAAGGTCGGCAAGGAAGGCGTCGTCACCGTCGAGGAGTCCAACACCTTCGGACTCGAACTCGAACTGACCGAGGGTATGCGCTTCGACAAGGGCTACATCTCCGGTTACTTCGTCACCGACACCGATCGCCAGGAAGCTGTCCTTGAGGATCCCTACATCCTCATCGTCAACTCCAAGATCTCGAACGTGAAGGACCTGTTGCCCGTCCTCGAGAAGGTTCAGCAGTCCAACAAGCCGCTGTTCATCATCGCCGAAGACGTCGAGGGCGAAGCCCTGGCCGTCCTGGTGCTGAACAAGCTCAAGGGCACCTTCAAGTCCGTGGCCGTCAAGGCTCCGGGCTTCGGTGACCGTCGCAAGGCTCAGCTCGCCGATATCGCCATCCTCACCGGTGGCCAGGTCGTGTCCGAGGAAGTCGGGCTCAAGCTCGACAGCGTGACCACCGACCTGCTGGGCACCGCCCGCAAGGTCGTCATCACGAAGGACGAGACCACCATCGTCGAGGGTGCAGGAGACGCCGAGGAGATCGCCGGACGGGTCGCTCAGATCCGCGCCGAGATCGAGAACTCGGACTCCGACTACGACCGTGAGAAGCTGCAGGAACGTCTGGCCAAGCTGGCCGGCGGTGTTGCAGTCATCAAGGCCGGAGCCGCCACCGAGGTTGAGCTCAAGGAAACCAAGCACCGCATCGAAGATGCCGTGCGCAACGCCAAGGCTGCTGTGGAAGAGGGAATCGTCGCCGGTGGCGGCGTCTCGCTCATCCAGGCGGGCAAGGCCGCTTTCGCGGACCTCGCACTCTCCGGAGACGAGGCCACCGGTGCCAACATCGTCAAGGTTGCCATCGAAGCCCCGCTCAAGCAGATCGCCACGAACGCCGGCCTCGAAGCCGGTGTGGTTGCCGACAAGGTCGCGAACCTCGAAGCCGGATTCGGTCTCAACGCCGCAACCGGTGAGTACGAGGATCTGCTGGCTGCCGGCATCAACGACCCGGTCAAGGTGACCCGCTCTGCCCTGCAGAACGCCGCCTCGATCGCCGGTCTGTTCCTCACCACCGAGTCGGTCGTCGCCGACAAGCCCGAAAAGGCCGCCGCAGGTGCAGACGCAGCTGCCGGCATGGACGGCATGGGTGGAATGGGCGGCATGGGCTTCTGATAGCCACCGCTCGTTCGATCGGCCGTGCCGGTGCCCACAAGGGTGCCGGCACGGCCGTTTTCGCGCCCGGCTTCGATAGGGTTAAGACATGACCGTAGAGACAGTGAGACTTTTCGACGAAACCCGTACGGACTGGTTCTCAGAATTGCAGCCTCGTCCGATCCCTGTGCGGCTGTGGGTTCCAGACGGCAGTCTTGAACAAGTCCCGCTGATTCTCCTCTCCCACGGCACTGGAGGAGCGGCGGAGGACTTCGACTGGCTCGCTGAGCGGCTGAATGCTGAAGGATTCCTCGTTGCCGGAGTCGACCACTACGGCAACACCTACAACGGGGACTACCTTCCAGAGGGGTTCGCCTTCAACTGGGAACGGCCACGTGATGTGTCATTCCTCCTCAACAGCCTTATCAGAAGCCAAGATATCGACACTTCCCGCATCGGTGCGGTCGGCTTTTCCATCGGCGGTTTCACGGTTGCCGCACTTCTCGGCGCCGAGATCGATCCGGCGATCATGTCAGCAGTTATCGACGGCACCGTGCCGGCACCGGCACTGCCTGAGTTCCCCGACCTCATCCCGACGCTGCGCGCCAAGCTGGATGCGGATGCACTTTCGGGTGCTGTCGCCGACGGCACCGGGACTTTGGCTGACTCGCGGATCCGTGCGGGATTCGCAATTGCACCCGCGATCGGCCGCCTCGTCGACCAGCAGAGCTTGGCAAGGGTTTCGGCACCATTTGAACTTCGCTGGGGCGGTGCCGACGACATCACGCCTCCTGAGGACAACGCACTCGTCTATCTGGAGGCGGTGCCCACCGCACAGGGCCGATGCGTGGGAGACGAAGTGGGACACTACGACTTCCTCGGTGACCGTGATGATCCGTGGGGCGTCCGCAGGCAGGTCGCCGAGGACGTCGCAACGTTCTTTCGGGGGACGTTGTGACACCGCTCGGCCCCGCATAGGCTGGCGGTATGACCTTCACCGGCACCGATGCCTGCGGAAACAGTCCGAAGAACGTCTTCGTCGCAACGTTCGAAGAGAATCTCTTCAACGGCGACCGAGACGCGCTGACCGAGGGGATAGCCGACGACTGCGTCCTCCAGATCGTCCACCCCTCCGAGGTCGAGACCCACACCGGTCGGGGAGCCGTCGTCGAGGCGCTGCTGAAACTGTCCGCTCATTCGCCGGAGGTCGGCCACCTCGAGGCGGCGATCACCCACGGCAAGGCCGCAGCGGCGTGGGGATACTGGCAGGCCGAGGCGGACGGCGACGACCTGCGGCACTTCTCGCACACCATGTGGTTCACCACGCACAAGGCGCAGAACTTCGGGCAGCTCCGGATCTTCCAGGTCTGAGCCGGAAGATCAGGGCCCGTCCAGCCTGAGCCAATTCAGAAGGGAACCGACCTGCAGTCGTCAGCGCTCAGTCCCAGGGGTTGTCGCGGCGATGACGGCGCTGCCCCCGGCCTCGGTCTCTCTCATCGCGGCGGGAGATCTGCCCGGGAGAGTACGGCGGATGAGACGGATGCGGCGGCTGCAGGCCCGTACCGAAGTCGGCTTCGTAATCTCGCTCGGGAGGTTCGCCCTGGTCGAGCTGTCGTTGGGCCTCGGCGTCGCCGAGGTGCGCCCGGGCTCGACGGGTGAGCTCCTTCTTCCGATTGCGGATGATCTCGTCCTTGTGCGCGATGCGCCCCAACCCGCCGAACAGCATGGGCACGATGACGAAGATCGGCCAGAAGAAGATGAACTCACCGCGCGCGATCGACGTGAACGCCCAGATCGCCAGCACGATTCCGACCGGACCCGCGACGGCTCCGAGCAGTGACTGGCGCACCCGATCTCGGTAGTACTTCTGTGCCGCAGCATCGATCTGCTCCGGCGTGATCGGCACCCGATCTTCCGCGAGCCGCGCCAGTGCCTGCGCGCGCCCCGCATCATCGAGACGGCCCGGTTCGACGTCGGCGGGGTCGGCAAGGACGAGGTCGTCGATCAGCGCTGGGATCTCACCGAGCGTTTTGATCGCCGCGGCCGCCTCGGTGCGTTCATCGAATTCGTCCACGTCGAGCTGACCGAGGGCATAGCCTTCAGAGAGGACATCACTGACGACCGCGCGATCGGCATCCGAGGCCCGGACCTGCCCATACGATCGCGGATCTGCGCTGAACCTCGACCAGAGGGGACTGGCGTTCATGGTGAATACTCTAACCCCGCGGTCAGCGGTGAGCCTGAGGATCAGCCGGGAATCGGGTGGACTAGACTCGACCGCGTGGAACCCGTCGTCGTGCTCATCCTCTTCGCAGTGTTCCTCGGCGCATTGTCCCAGCGCGTCACCGGGATGGGATTCGGCCTGGTCAGCGGTCCATTCCTCGTCCTCCTCCTCGATCCGTTCAGCGGCGTCATCCTCGTCAACATCTGCGGAATCGTCGCCTCATTCTCCGTCTTCGTCCGCACCTTCGCCGAGGTGGAATGGCCGCCGTTCCGACATCTTGCCTTGGGCGCGGTGATCGGCACCGTCCCCGGCGCGCTTCTCTCGTCATCGATGCCGACCCCACCGCTGCAGATCCTCATCGGTGCACTCATCATCGTCTCCCTCATCAGCTCGCTGACCTTGGGAAGGCTGGGCCGATCAATCCCCGCGAACCTCTGCACACGGATGACGGCCGGGCTCTTCTCCGGGGCGATGTCGGCGGCAGCCGGCGCCGGGGGACCGGCGGTGAGCGCCTACGCTGTGCTGACGAATTGGGAACAGCGGTCGTTCGCGGCCACTCTGCAGCCCTTCCTCGTCGTCGGGACCGCCTCGGCGGTGGTGATGAAGGTGATCGTCGACGGAGGGGCCCGGCCGCATCTGGAGATCGGAGTCTGGATCGGGCTCGGTCTCGTCCTCGTGGCAGGCCTTGTCGGCGGTGATCGGCTGGCCCGTCACATCGACGTCGGCGTCGCGCGGATCGGGATGCTCGTCCTCGCCTTCGGCGGCGGAATCGCGGCCTTGGTCAAGGGCCTCCTGGCGCTCGTCTGAGGCGATCGCGCACGGGGCGAGCGACGGTGCCGCATGCCCGGTGCGAACCGGATGTTGATCGCCCGCGGGCGAGCCGTCTTCGATGGCCTGGAACTGAGCTGTCGTCGATGGCCCGGGACTGAGCAGATGTGGGGCACAGGCTCAGACGCCTGTCAGTTTCATCGGGCATACTGTTCGAGGACAAAGCTAGCCTGGGAGGCATGGATCGTGACTGAAGTATTTCTGTTGCTGCTCGTAGTTCTCGGGGCCGTCTTCTTCATCGGCCACCGCAAGGAGAAGAAGCGGCAGCAGGAATTGCACGCCGCCGAACTTCAGCAGGTGAAGAAGACCGCTGAAGAGGACGTCACCTCATTCGGCGAAGAAGTCGCCGAACTCGACGTCATCACCTCGGGAGTCGACCTCGACACGGGCGGAGCGCAGGACTACAAGCAGGCGCTCGACTCGTATGACGTGGCCAAGGAGACGCTCGAGAAGGTCTCCGAACCCGCTGACATCCGCCACGTCACCGAGGCGCTCGAAGACGGCCGTTACGCCGCCAAGTGCGTTCGCGCCCGGGTCGAAGGCAAACCCCTGCCGGTGCGTCGTCCGCCCTGCTTCTTCAACCCCCAGCACGGACCCTCGGTCGAAGACATCGACTGGGCTCCGGCCGGCGGTCAGCTGCGCCCGGTTCCTGTGTGCGCCGCCGATGCCGAACGCGTCGCCGTCGGTGCAGATCCGCTGGTGCGCAAGGTCGTCACCGGAGACGGACACACTCGTCGCGCCTACTGGGAGGCCGGACCGGCCTACGCCGAATACAACCGCGGCTACTTCAACTCCTACGCCGGTTCCGGCCTGCTGCCCGGCGTCCTCATGGGTGCCATGATGTTCGGCGGAATGGGCGGCGGCTGGGACGGTGCCTACGGAGGCGATATGGGCGACGCCGGTGGAGACGCCGGTGGAGACATCGGCGGCGACGGCGGTGGCTTCTTCGGAGGTGACGGCGGCGACGGCGGCGGCCTGTTCGACGGATTCGGAGACCTGTTCTGATGGACACGATCGAGATCCGCGGCGAGTCGATCAGACTCGGCCAGCTGCTCAAACTCCACGGAATCGCCGAACACGGCGCCATGGCCAAGGACATGATCGCCGACGGCGAGGTCAGCGTCAACGGCGAGGTCGAGACTCGCCGTGGTGCCACGATCCGTCCGGGCGACCGCATCGAGGCCCTCGGCGAAGTCATCGAGGTGGCCGCCGACGAAGGCTGACAGCCTCAGATACGAGTGGAGGGCGTCCCCGCGGGGACGCCCTCCACTCGTCTGTCCGGACTGACATTTCTGCCGCCCCGACTGGCATGCCTACTGCAGCTCGGGAGCACCCGGGGTGTCGTTCATGCCCGGGGCGTCCCACAGCGCCGACCAGTTCGACGTGTCCTCCTCGAACGGCAGCTCGCCGGAGAGAACGCCCTTGACCTGGATCTCCAGGGGGTTGTCCCGCTGCTTCGGTCCTGACTGCACGAACGGGTAGAAGGTTCCGCGCTTGTACTGATAGACCAACGCCATCCGACGCCCATCGGGATGGACGAAGTACACGGTCGTGCACAGCAGCATCGTGTCGAAACCCTGATTGACCAGGGCCGAGTTCACGGCGTGGATGTTCGTGACGAGGTTGACCACCTCGGCGTTCCCATCGGCCACGACCTGCCAGGTGAACCCGAAGCCGTCGTTCTCCTGCCGCACCGAGGCGGCCGGGTCGGAACCGATGAGGGCGACGCTTTCGGACTCGGCGGACTGGAACGCGGCACCCTCGACCTGGCGGAACGCGACGGCTCCGACGCCCGTGGGAGTGAAGCCGGTCGCCGCCTGCAGCGTCAGCGCCGCCGGCGGCAGGGCGAAGAGGTCGTCGAGGTTGGCCCGTTTCGGCTTGGACCGGCCGAGCAGTGCGTCGAAGAATCCCATGGAGCTCCTAATTCGGTGGTGCGCAGTTCAAAGGGTGCGGTGGGTGCTCACTCTGGCCGGGAGAGCTGGGCGGAGATCTTCGCCAGCTGATCCAGGCGCTTCTCGAGCGAGGGGTGGGTGGAGAAGAGCTGGCCGAATGCGGCCTTTCCGCTGATGGCGGGGATGAGAGCCAGGTGATTCGCCGAGGCGGACGACCGCAGGTCCTTCTCCGGGATCTTGGCCATGTCCCCGCTCAGCTTCGTCAGCGCCGAGGCCAGGGTCGACGGTGCGCCGGTGAGGATGGCTGCGGCACGATCGGCGGCCAGCTCACGATATCGCGACAGCGCGCGGATGAGGACGAACGAGAGCCCGTAGACGACGGCTCCGACGAGGATGAACAGCAGCTGGATCGGAATGCCGTTGTTATTGTTGTTCGACCGTCCGAAGCTCATGTAGTACCCGGCGCGCATCATCAGCGCGGCAACGACTCCGGTGACGCCGGCGACGGTCATCACGGTCACGTCCCGGTGAGCAACGTGGGAGAGCTCGTGGGCGAGGACGACCTCGACCTCATCGCGGTCGAGCTTCTCGAGCAGACCACGGGTCACGCACACCACCGAGCGCTCGGGGGAACGACCGGTGGCGAAGGCATTGGGGATTGGAGAATTCGAGACGGCCACGCGGGGTTTCGGCGCATCGGCCAGCTGGCAGAGCCGGTCGACGATCGTATGCAGCTCCGGAGCCTCCTCGGGGGAGACCTCCCGGCCGCCCATCGCACGCATGGCGATCTTGTCGGAGAAGTACCACTGGAAGAAGAACGCGCCGGCGCTGATGAGGACGGCGACGATGACTCCGCCGACGCTCTGCCCGATGATCCACCAGATCGCGAGGATGAGCACGACATAGATGAGGCCGTTGAGGAAGATCGTCCATCCCATCCGCATGGTCAGCCCGTTGTCTTTGACGAAGCGATTCTTCATCGTGGTTCCTCTCTGGCAGTGGCAGAACCGGCCCACTGTCGAAGACAATGGGCCGGGTGCATTTCGGTACTCTGTGGTTTCAGGCCGGGTCGGGGATGAAACCCTCGCCGGTGAGCAGTTCGGCGATCTCGGCCAGGGTGGCGTCGGCGAACGGAATGACGACATCGGAGGACCCGAGGTAGTCATCGGCGACCGGCTGGCCGTTGGCCGTGACGTAGTCGTGCAGGGACGTCAGCGCGGTCCGCACTGCTTCCTCGTCTCCGGCATTGACGGCGTCTTCGACCTGGTTGTCGTATTTCTGCAGCAGGTCCTGGTCGACGTCGGCGACGTCGAACTGACCTTCGCCCATGATGCGGATGATCATTGCTGATCCTCACCTTCGAGCGACTTCTGGTCCTTCGCCTCGGAGCCGGCAGGCAGGGACTCGCGCATCCGCTGGAGTTCCATCTCGACATCATTTTCGCTGGAGAGGGAGTCGAGCTGGGCGGTGATGTCGTCCTTCTGGGTTCCCGTGACGTCGTCGAGGGCACCTGAGGCGAGAAGCTCGTCAACGGCCCCGGCGCGCGCCTGCAGATTCGCGGTCTTGTCCTCGGCGCGCTGGACGGCGAGTCCGACGTCGCCGAGCTCTTCCGAGATGCCCGAGAACGCCTCGCCGATCTTGGACTGTGCGTCGGCGGCGTTGTACGTGGCCTTCAGGGTCTCCTTCTTCGTCCGGAAGGCGTCGACCTTGGCCTGCAGGCGCTGCGAAGCGAGGGTGAGCTTCTGCTCCTCACCCTGCAGTCCTTCGTGCTGAGTCTGCAGGTCGGTGATCTGCTGGGTCAGTCCGGACTTGCGGGTCAGAGCCTCACGGGCGAGGTCCTCACGACCGATCTGCATGGCCTTCTCGGCCTGACCGGAGAGCTTGTTCTGCTGCTGTTCGAGCTGGTTGATCTGCAGCTCGAGGCGCTTGCGGCTGGTGGCGACATCGGCAACACCACGACGGACCTTCTGCAGCAGCTCCAACTGCTTCTGGTACGAATAGTCAAGGGTTTCGTTGGGGTTCTCGGCCTTGTCCAGAGCTTTGTTGGCCTTGGCACCGAAGATCGTCGCGATCCGTTGGAAGATACTCATCCGTAGTCGACTCCTGCATTGGTTTGACCCGACGCTGCCAACCCGATTCACCCCGGTCCGGAGATTCTTGGCCAACACCGCCGCGAACTATCGTTCTCAAGTCTACTGAGAAAGGCTGATAGTTTGCCAGACGCCGACTACGAGAACGGACAGATCCCGGCTTCGGTATCTCGGGGGATACGCGACCGGGGCCTGTGACCCTCGGCGGGTGGGACTCGATCGGCTCAGGGGGCGAAGAGCCGCGAGTTCGCCGCCTCGACTTCGGAGTACTGCCGGGCGGCCGTGTGGAGTGCACCGTGGACGGAGTTGAGCGATTCCATGAGCTGCTTCTGCGCGCGCTCCCACTGGTTGACCACGGCCTGGAAGTTCTGTGCCGCGCTGCCGCGCCAGCATTCCTGGAGGGCGAGCAGATTGCGCATCATCGTGTCGGATTCGGACACGAGATTGCGGGAGGTGTTCGCAGCGGCGGTGGCGGCGGACTGGACGCGTTCGGCGTCGACTTCGAAACTCATCATCACTCCTCTTGGTCAAGATCGACCCGCCACGGTCGGGCGAGACGACTTCAGTGTCGACGCCCGGGGCAGAAGAGCGGAAGGGCACGGAAAGAGGGTGTGGACAGCGTTCGGCTGTCCACACCCTCCAGGTGGCGCAGTCACGACCGGATCCCCAGGCAATGACGCGCGAGTCGTTGACTCGGGAATACGCTGACGCGCGAGTGTGCTGATGCCTGGGTCGCCGACGCGTGGGTCGCCGACGTGTCAGCCGCGCACCTACTGCAGCACGAGCGTGACGTCGAGCTTCTGTTCCTTCCCTCCGCGGACCACGGTGACCTCGACCGGAGTGTTCACCGGCTGCGCGCGGACGAGGGCGCGCAGGGCGATGGCGTTGTTCACCTTGGTTCCGGCCACCTCGACGATGTCGTCTCCGTCCTTGATTCCGGCCTTGGACGCCGGGGATCCGCCGGCCACGGACTGCACCTTGGCGCTGCCGCGGCTGATCCCGCCGCTGTTGATGTGCCCGTCGGTGAGGGTGATGCCGAGGAACGGATGCTGGGCCTTGCCGGAGGAGATGAGCTGATCGGCGATCATCACGGCCTGGTTCGCGGGGATCGCGAATCCGATGCCGATCGATCCGGACTGTCCTCCCTCGCCCTGACTCAGCGATGCCGCCGCCGAGTTCACGCCGATGAACTCGCCATCGCCGTTGACCAGCGGTCCACCGGAGTTGCCGGGGTTGATCGCCGCATCCGTCTGGATGGCGTTCGTGATCGTCATCTCCTTCTCCTGCGAGGACGCATCCTCGCCGATGTTCTCCGTCGACACCGGACGGTCGAGCGCGGACACGATGCCGGTGGTCACGGTGTTGGCCAGACCCAGGGGATTGCCCAGGGCCATCACCGGGTCGCCCACGGTCAGCTTCTTCGAATCGCCGATGACCAGCGGTTTCACACCGTCCGGGACCTGCTCGAGCTTGATGATGGCGATATCGGTCGAGGGATCACGGCCGACGATCTTCGCCTCCGTCGTCTCACCGTTCTTCATGGTCACGGCGATCTCGCCGTCGGGGGTGTCCGCCGGTGCGACGACGTGGTTGTTCGTGATGACGTGGCCCTGATCGTCGTACAGCGCACCCGAGCCGAGCCCTTGGACCTGACCGCGAGTGCCGACCTGGATCGACATCACGCTGTCCGAGGTCTTCTCGGCGACCTGCGTCCAGTCCGGGGTCTCGATAGTCTCCTCGGCGACCTTGCGCGGCTCATCATGCTGCAGCGACGAGAGTGCATAGTTCCCGCCGAATGCGAGAGCCCCACCGAGGAGGGCGGCCACCAGGCCGATCGCGATCGTCGCACCCCAACCGGGTCCCTTCTTCTCTCGCCGAGGCGGCTGCTGAGCTCCGTACGGACCGAACCCGTCCGGTCCGCCCTGCCCGCCGGGTCCGACTGGCCCACCGGGTCCTGCCGGTCCTCCCGGTCCGGGCTGTGAACCGACGGCCGCGAATTCCGAAGAATAGGGACCCGGCACGGACGCCGCGGAATAGGAGTTCGAACCGGTCGGCTGCCCCGGAGTGTTCTGCTGGCCGGGACCGTTCTGCTGCCCCGGATACGACTGGGATCCACCGTGCTGGCCCGGATACGGTTGGGAGCCACCGTCTTGGCCCGGATACGGTTGGGAACCGTCCTGCTGAGGCTGACCGTACGCGGAGTGGTGCTGAGGCTGAATCGGCTGGACATTCTGCTGACCCGGCTGCGACTGGTCGCCGAAATTGCCCTGCGCGCTCTGATGCCCTTGGTAACCCGGCTGACCTGTCTGCTGTTGGCTGCCCGGCTGATTCGGAGAGGAATGCTGACCGTTCAGTGGATACGGCGACGGCTGCTGGGGCCGTCCCTGCTGGCCCGTCTGTCCCGGCTGGCCCGTCTGACCGATTGGCTGGCCGGGCTGTTGCCCGCTGGTCTGCCCGCCCTGCTGCCTACCGGCCTGGTAGGGGGAGGACGGCTGGGAGGGAGAGCCGCCTCGGTGAGGGGAACCGTCCACAGGGTTCTGCGCATGAGTCGGCGACACATCGGGGCGCCGTTCGGGAGGTGCGACCGGTGGACTGACCCGGGCAGGGCCGTTGGACTGAGAGGGGAATGTGCGCGGAACCTCGGCACCGGACCCGCGGTAGCCCCCGGCCGACGGGCTGCGACGCCCCTCGGCGGCGGACCCGCTGTCCGGACTCACCGACGGACGCGGAGTCTGATCGTCCGATCGGGCGCTGCGGGACACCTCATCCGGATTCTGGGAGTCGTTGTTCTCGTTCATCGCTCGTCCTTTCGTGTGTCCGCAGTGGTTTCGCCGTTGTCGGAGATGGGCAGGTCGATGCGGAACGTCGCACCGCCGCCCGGAGTTTCGTGGACGGAGATCGCACCATGGTGGTTCTCCACGATCGCCTTGACGATCGACAGCCCGAGCCCCGAACCGCCGGTGTCCCTGGTCCGGGACACATCGAGACGGTAGAAGCGCTCGAAGATGCGGGGAACCACCTCGGGGTCGATTCCGTCGCCATGATCCCTGACCTCGAAGCGGACCCGGCCATTGGGGAATCCTCGCAGCGACTCATCGACCGTGATCGACCCGGCGGCGGTGACATCGGGGACGATGTTGGCCGCCTCGGAGCTGTCGGCCCGATCCTTCGACTGCTGGTCGGGTTCCGGACCGGTCGGCAGGTCCGTCTGCGCTGCGCCCTGTGGGTCTGCCTGCTCCCCGGGGTGAGGCCCGGTCTGGGGGGTGGGCTGGGTGTCGGCTTGATCGTTTCCGGCAGAGTCGCCTCGGCGGAATATCCGGACCCCACCGGTGACGAACCCGCGCTCACGCGGTTTGTCCTTCGCGCCGTTCTTCCCACCGTTTCGACCGTTGTGACCTCGCGCGCCGCCCTCACGGATCTCGCCGGTGTCCGCAGAGTCCGGGTCGACCTGCTCGGGGAGACCGACGACGCCGACGGCGAATTCGATCGCGGTGTGCTCAGGCGTGTGGCGCACGGCATTGCCGGCGAGGTTGACGATGACCTGGCGGATCTTCGACTCGGAACCGCGGATCATCGGCACCGGCTGAGCATCCTCACCATCGAGTCCGATGAAGCTGATATCGCGGTCCGGGGCCTGTGCCGCAGCATCGGCGGCGGCATCGCGGACGACCTTGTGGAGGTCGATCGGACCGATCTCGGCGGCACGCTGCTCGTCGAGGCGGGCGAGGACGACGAGATCGTCGACGAGGACACCCATGCGCTTGGCCTCGGACTCCATCCGCTCCATCGCGTTGGCGATGTCATCGGACTTCGTGATCGCACCCTGCCGGTACAGTTCCGCGTATCCGCGGATCGTGACCAGGGGAGTACGCAGCTCGTGGGAGGCATCGGAGACGAACTGGCGGATGCGCTTCTCCGACCGGGTCTGCCCGTCGAAGGAGTCCTCGATGCGTCCGAGCATCGTGTTCAGCGCCGCCGACAGACGCCCGAGCTCCGTATTGCGCGGATAGCTGGGCACACGTTGGGACAGGTCGCCGGCGGCGATGCGGGATGCGGTCTTCTCGATATCGCGCAGCGGTCGGAACGTGTTGTTGATCGCCCAATAGCCGACTCCGGCGACCATCGCCAGGGCCAGCAGGCCGATGCCGATCATCGTGTTCCGCGCCCGTTCGTTGATGTTGTCGACCTCGCGGTCGAAGGGCACCGCGATGGACACGAGCACGTCGGTGTTCTTCACCTTCATCGCCCGCGCCCGCCACTGCGAACTCGTTCCGGCGACGGTGAAGGGCTCGCCGCCGCGGGAATAGACTTCCTTCTCATCGATCTTCGGCAGGATCGGATGGTTCTGCGGCTCCGGAGCGACGGGGTCGCGGATCGGATCCCCGTTCGTGTCGTAGAACTGCACATAGAACCCTCCCGGCAACAGGCTCTTGAGCTGATCCCAGGAATTCGAATCGATCGTCGTCGACGACGGCGCCTCCTCGGCGTCATCGTCCCCGGACTGGAGTTCGGCCGGTTGGAACACATCTTGGTAGGCCTGCTTCGCCAGGGTCTCCGAGGCGCTGATGAGTCGCTCATCGGTGCGCTGGACGAGGCTGTCGCGCAGGTTCTCCAACACCCACGCGCTCGTCCCCGTGAGGACGAGCAGCATGAGCAGCATCATGATGGCCAGCAGCTTGGTGGTCAGAGACCATTCTTCCCAGAAGCCGGGACGGGAGGGACGGGATTCTATCGGCACGTATGTAATCTATCGCCCTTGCATGGACGACTACTTGGATTCCGGTGTGCGCAGCATGTAGCCGACCCCGCGCTTGGTCTGGATCATCGGCGTCCACTCCATCTCGACGGGGTGGCCGGCGGCATCCGTCTCCGGGGTGACGTCGATCTTGCGGCGCAGGTAGGAGATATAGGACTCGACGATTCCGGTGTCACCGCCGAAGTCGTACTCCCACACATGGTCGAGGATCTGCGACTTCGACAGGACGCGGTTCGTGTTGAGCATGAGGTAGCGCAGCAGCTTGAATTCGGTGGGGGAGAGGTCGATGAGGATGCCGGAGCGGCGGACCTCATGGGTGTCGTCGTCGAGTTCGAGGTCGCCCGCCACGATGACGGCGTTCTCTTCGTCCTCGAGATTGCGGGTGCGGCGGAGGACGGCGCGGATGCGGGCGACGACTTCTTCGAGGCTGAAGGGCTTCGTCACGTAGTCGTCGCCGCCGACGGTCAGTCCCGTGATCTTGTCCGAGGTGTCATCACGGGCGGTGAGGAACACGACGGGGGCGTTCATGCCGATCTGGCGCAGACGGCGGGTGACGGTGAAGCCGTCCATGTCCGGGAGCATGACGTCGAGGACGAGGAGGTCGACGTCGGTCTGCTCGGCCAGGCGCAGCGCCTCGGCACCGTTGGCAGCGGAGACGACGTCGAAGCCGGCGAAGCGGAGACTGGTGGACAGGAGTTCGCGGATATTGGGCTCATCATCGACAACGAGCAGGGTGGCTTCGATGTCGATGTCGTTCTGTGCTGTAGTCATGAATCCAGTCTGAGACCCGTGTCTGGGAGTCAGCTGGAGACTAGCTGAATGCGAATGTGATGTGCGCCACTGAAAAACTCTCAGGAAAGTCGTTTTGGACTCCGGGTCGGGCTGTCGTTCTCAGGAACGAAAGCCTGATTTCAGTGAAATATGCGGCTGCGATCAGTTTGTGTTCAGAAATGCTCGCCGAGGCGGGTGTGGGTGGGTGGCTTCAGCTCAGTTCGGCTGTTCGGCTGTTCGGCTGCTTGGCCGGCGTGCGCGTGGTCAATTCAGATCCGGCCGGGTGGGCGCCCCTGGGTGAAGCTCGAGGCCTTGTCCGGTCGATGGCGATCGTATTGCACCTGCCCCATCGTGCCGAACGTCGTGGGGTTGCGTCTGACGACATGACGGACGAACCTGGGCCGGCCGGATTCGTCGGCGAAGCGGATCACGGTGAGGCTCGGTGCGGCGGCGCGGGGTATTGCTCCCGACCAGTAGTCGACGACGACGCCTTCGGCCAGGCCGATCCCGGGGTGGGCCGGCGTTGTCAATGGCTGGCGCCGATCGCCGCGGAAGGCGAGAAGTGAGACGGCGATGAGGGTGACTCCCGCGGTGATGGAGAGGGTCCACCAGATCGGCGGGGCCTCCAGCATCGCAGGGAGGAAGCCGAGGCCGAGCCCGCCTCCGACTCCGAGTGCTCCCAGCTGATAGCCGAAGAAGCGCGTGAGACTTCCTCTTGTGCGGAATCGACCGAGAGCTGCGCGCATGAGCAGCTGGCTGACGACGACGAAGGCGGCAGAGACGAGGAGCGCGAGAGCGAGGAAGAGAAGCTTCGAACTCAGGGGTTCACCGGGGCCGGTGGGCAGGAAGATGAGTGCGGTGACGGCGCATCCGGCGGCCATGCTCGTCGTCGTGAGGATTCCGGCGAGACCGGCGGCGAACTTCGTTCCGCCGGTGAGGCGCAGTGGTTGTAATGACATGGTCGACCCGATCTGTCAGGGGGCGGAGGCGGGCATCAGCCGGCGGTGTCGGCGTCGGAGTGGCGGGCGCGGAAGGCCGCGACGTGCGTGCGGGTGGCGCAGCTGCCGGTATCGCAGAAGCGCTTCGAACGGTTGCGGCTGAAGTCGGCGAGGTAGGCGCGGCAGTCCTCGGCGGCGCAGCGTCCGAGTCGGTCGAGGTCCCCGGAGCGGATGAGGTCGATGAGGACCAGGGCGACATCGGCGGCCACTCGGTCGGCCAGGCTGGCGTGAGCGCCGGTGGCGTGCAGGTGCCAGTCCCAATGGTCGTGTTTGACCAATTGCGGCACGGACCCGGAGTCACTCAGTGTGAGATTGATCTCATCGACGACCGCAATCGTGCCCGCTTCGAGCTCGTCGTCGGTCTCGGCGTCGATGCTCGAGTCCAGAGCTGCGGCGAATCTGCGACGCAGTTCCACGGTCTCATCGACATCGCTTTTGGTGGCGGTCAAGGGGCCGGAGAAGTCGTGCCGGGCCGCGAATTCGCGGAGTTTCGCGGTTGTCGTCAGCTCGTCGCCGCTGTCTGCGATGTCGCCGGAGGTGTTGAGGAGGTCGACGAGCATCGTGAGGTTCGCGCGGATGTCGTAGATGAAAGCCATAGCGGACACCATTCTGCCACAGCATGTAAGGACCAAAATGCACTTGACCCATTTCAATTCCAGGGCCGATACTGAAATCGGACAATCCGCGGGGCACGCCGAGGCCCTGCCCGACCCGACGACGTGCAGACCCGGCAGAACGACGAATCGGTCAGGCCGATGTCGACGTCGGGCCACCTCGGTGAGGGGATCTGACCATCGTCGGGTCGCCTCGGCGAGGACATGATCCGGTACCGCACCACCAACTCAACACCGCACCACCACCTCGGGGACGTCTGTCCTCGTACGCCACTCAACGTTTCACCACATCAGGAGGTCAGGAATGAATCGCACCGTCATCGCAGGGTTCCTGCTCACTCTTGCCTCCGCATTCTTCTTCGCGGTGTCGGGGCCGATCGCGAAGACGATGTACCAGGTCGGGTGGACGCCGGGCGCGGTGGTGCTCATCCGCCTGGCCGGATCCGCGGTCCTGCTGCTCATCCCCACCCTCATCGCCCTGCGCGGACGCTGGGGCGAAGTGCTCACGCACTGGCGCACCGTCGTCACCTACGGCCTGGTCTCGATGGCCGGCGTTCAGGGGTTCTACTTCGTCGCCGTCGAACACCTCACCGTGGCCGTGGCGCTGCTGCTGGAGATGACCGCGCCGATGCTCATCGTCTTCTGGATCTGGGCGCGGACACGGACACGGCCGGCGACGGTGACATTCATCGGGGTCGTCGTCTCGATGATCGGGCTCCTGCTCGTGCTCAACCTGCGCGGATCGTCGATCAGCATTCTCGGCGTGGTCATGGCCATGGCCGCCGCAGTCTGCCTAGCCAGCTACTTCCTCGTCTCGGCGAAGGACACGATCACGATCCCTCCGGTCGCGCTGACCGGTCTGGGCATGGGCATCGGGGCGCTGGCGATGTCGGTCATCGTGCTCGTCGGGGTCATGCCGTGGAACGCTGTGACTGCGGACGTCGACTTCGGCGGGGTGCCGATGTCGTGGGTCGTGCCGATGGCGATGATCGTCGTCTTCACCGTCGGCGCGTACATCACCGGGATCCTCGGTCTGCGCTATGTCGGGGCGACGGTCGGATCGTTCGTCAACCTCGTCGAGGTGCCGTTCTCAGTCATCGTCGCCTGGCTGGTCCTCTTCGAGATGCCTGCCCCGATCCAGCTCTTCGGCGGAGTCTTCATCCTCGGCGGCGTCGGCTTCATCAAGTGGGGCGAATCCCGCCTCGCCCGCCGCGTCGCCCGCCGTGAGGTCGTCGTCACCTCCGACGCAGACACCCTCATTACTACGTAATTACTACCCGACGGGGGCCCAGCAACCTCGCGCCAGGTTGCTGGGCCCCCGTCAGGTAGCAATTGAGGGGAGTGTCAGCGGACTTCGATGCCGTAGCTGTAGCCCTGTTCGGTGAGGAAGCGGCGACGCTGAGCGGCGAAGTGCTCATCGACGGTGTCGGCGGCGACGACCGTGTAGAACGTGGCCGAACCCTGGTCTTCCTTCGGACGCAGAATCCGTCCGAGGCGCTGGGCCTCCTCCTGCCGGGACCCGAAGGCTCCGGAGACCTGGATCGCCACCGAGGCGGCCGGCAGATCCACGGAGAAGTTCGCGACCTTTGAGACCACAAGCACCGGGATCTCCCCGGACCGGAACTCGCGGAAGAGCTCCTGGCGCACCGATTCGGGAGTCTGCCCGGTGAGCACGGGCGCACCGAGTTCGGCTCCGATCTCCTCGAGCTGGTCGAGATACTGACCGATGACGAGGATCTGGGCATCCGGATGATCGGCGACGAGTTCGGAGACGATCGGCAACTTCGCATCCGATGTCGCGGCCAGCCGGTACCGGTCCTCGCCGTCGGCGCGAGCATAGGCGGTTCGGGTTCCGCCGTCGAGGCGGACGCGGACTTCATGACAGGCGGCCGAGGCGATATACCCGAGCCGTTCGAGTTCCTTCCACGGCACTTCGTACTGTTTGGGTCCGATGAGGGAGAACACCTCGTCCTCGCGTCCGTCCTCGCGCACCAGAGTTGCGGTCAGGCCGAGGCGACGACGTGCCTGGAGGCTTGCGGTCAGCCGGAAGATCGGTGCCGGCAGGAGGTGCACCTCGTCGTAGATGACCAGGCCCCAGTCCTTGGCATCGAGGAGTTCGAGGTGGAGGTACGAACCCTTCCTGCGGGTGGTGAGCACCTGGTAGGTGGCGATGGTGATCGGGCGGATCTCCTTCGTCGATCCCGAGTACTCGCCGACCTCGTCTTCGGTCAGGGTGGTGCGGCGCAGGATCTCGTCCTTCCACTGCTTCGCCGAGACCGAGTTCGTCACGAGGATGAGCGTCGTCGTCTGCACCCGTGACATGGTGGCGACGCCGACGACCGTCTTCCCGGCACCGCACGGCAGAACGACGACCCCGGACTCACCCGACAGCGACTGGTCGATCGCCTGCTTCTGATAGTCGCGCAGATGCCATTGACCGCCGTGAGCATCGTCGGACAGTGAGATCTCGTGGGCTTCGCCGTCGACATAACCGGCGTGGTCGGACACCGGGTGCCCCAGCTGCAACAGTGCGTGTTTGAGTTCGCCGCGCTCGGAAGGGTGGACGAGGACGGATTCGGCATCGATGCGTTTGCCGAACTTGCCGACGAGATCGGGCTGACCGACAAGCTCATCGAGCAGTCCCGTCTCCGTCGAAGTCAGGGTCAGTCCGTGGATCGGGTGGTCGATGAGGGTGAGCACACCGAACCGGTCCATGATGTCGACGATGTCGACGAGGAGCTCATGCGGGACCGGGTACTTCGCGAATTCGAGGAGCACATCGACGACGGATTCGGCATCATGGCCGCTGGCGCGTGCGTTCCACAGACCCAGCGGGGTGATCTCATAGGTGTGGATGTACTCCGGGGTCCGCGACAGCTGGGCGAACGGGGCGATCGCCACGGCCGCCTCGACGGCCTGCGGATGTCCCGATTCGAGCAGCACAGTCCGATCGGACTGCACGATCAACGGACCATTCATTCAATACTTCCCTTCCCGAAGTGTGATGACACCAGAGGACACAACACGTCCATCACCCCGATTGTTCCCGCTCCGAGCTACCTGACGGGGGCCCAGCAACCTCGCGCCAGGTTGCTGGGCCCCCGTCAGGTAGCAATTAAGGGGAGGGGGAGGGGTCTACGGAGACGATGCGGGCGACGGACAGGGACGCCTCGGCGCCGGTGGTCGTCACCACTCCGCGGACGCGGCCGGCGTTGAGGGTGGCCGGCAGCATCTCGATCGTCCGCTCCTTGCCGTGGGAATCCGCGATCCGAATGAGCACGCGCTGCTTCGTCTCCGCCGCTTCCCGCAGACGGTCCATATGACCCAATGGTTCATCCGTGCTCACCGGTGCGGCCGTCGCCGGTGCGGACCGCAGGATCCGCATATATTCGCCGAGGTGGCCGTCACTGACCCGCGGACGTCGCCTGACGCTGACCTCGGGTTCCGATTCGGTGATCACCCGGCGCTTGCGCACGGGACCGGCCGCCGAATGCAGCAGAGCGTGATGATCGGAGGCCTCGAGCAGATGCATCGTCCGCTCCGGGCCCAGTTGGGCGATCGCCACGGTCGGGGCCAGACGTTCGAGTCCGGCGGGCATCATCGCCTGGTCGGAGAGGATGACATCGAGGTCGACCGGATCGTCGACGATGAGCACCGACCGGGCACCGGCCACTCGCACCCGCCGCAGCTTCGATGCCGTGTTCTGCACGAGGAACTCCAGCGTCGACGGCAGCTCTTCGGCACTGATCTCGGCGAGTTCGGCCAACGCCTCCTCCGGGGTGAGCCCGGCCTGCATCGTGTCCTCGATGGTCTCGGAGTCGATGCGATAGACGGTGCCCTGGCCGCGGGCCTCGACGACGGCGTACTTGCGCAGAATATGGTGGACCCGCGGTTCGATCGGTCCGGTGGCCACGGCGGTGAGATCGGACTGGATGAGCACCGTATCGACCTCGGCGCCGAGTCCCTCGGTGACCGCGGCGATGACATCCCCGGGCACGGTCAGGGCCTCGACGGACACGCCCAGGGGCAGGATCGAGGGGTCCTGTGCTGCATGCTCGGCCATCGCCCGATCCAATCCGGCGGCCAAGCGGAGACCGAACCGGCTCGGTCCGAAATGCTCCGGCTGCTGCAGCGGTGTCGTCGCCAGCCCCACGGTGACGCACGTGTGGAGAACGGCCTCGGTCATCGCGAACTCGTGGGCCGGCAGCAGCGGATGACGACGCAGCACCTCGGCATGGATCCACCCTGCCGACCGTGCCGTACCCAGACCGATGTCGTGCAGGACCGAGAGCACGGCGAAGCGCAGCAGCGGCATCGCCGGCACCGACAGCCCGTACCCCTTGAACAGGGACTTCTTCGGGGTGGCGAGCACGGTCAGCCGTTCGTTCTCACTTGCGCCGGCCGCCAGCTGAGTGACATCGAGCAGGTCGCGCAGCCAGGCTCCGACCAGGCCCGCCCACAGGTCGGCACGATCACCGGCGAGGGCGGAGTCGGCATCATCGGCGGCCGTCCACTGCGGGTCGAGCGCATCGTCGAGGACTCCGATGAGGTGCAGCGACTTCGCCGCCTGCAGCAGGGTGATCGTCTGCTCGAGACTCAGTTCAAGGGTGCGGGCGAGTCGGGAGACATCGCGTTTCGAGATGCCGCCGCTGGTCAGCCGGGAGATCGGGGAGGCGGCGAGCTCATCGACGAGCCCGCGCAGAGACGAGATGACCTCGGCCACGGCGGCCTGTTCGCTGTTGTGGATGAGCGGCTGGCCGATCGCGGCCGTGCTCGAATCGATCGACGACTCATCGATCTGCCACGGATGGGCCCGGGAGGATTCGGCTGCCGAGGTCGGCAGCAGGGTGATGGCCTCGGACTGGATCTTCCACACGCCCCCGACCGCAGACCCAGCAGATCCCGCAGACCCAGCAGATCCCGCCGACCCAGCACCGCCCCCGTCCCCGCCGGCCGGCCATGCCAGGCCGAGGTCGCGCAGTCGGGGCAGAGCCGCCTCGGCGAGGGCAGGATCGATATGCGGAATGCCCGCGACCTCGATCTCCGGCGTCGTCCGGGCCGCCTTGGCCAAGGCGATGAAGACCTCGAGCGTGCCCGCGTCGAGGGCTTCGATTCCACGGGAGACCCCGATGCGTGAGGACGCGGCCGCAGCCAGGGCCGCCATCGTCGGGGACTCGGGTTGGAGGAGGTCGCGTCGCGTCCGGACGAAGGACTCGAACTCGGCATCTGCACTGTGGGACAGCCACTGGCTGAAGGTCATGGACATCGCAGATCAGTCTATCGCGAGGGGTACAATGGAGGGGCAGATTACGGATCAGAGATCGGACGGAAGGACGCGCATTGTCAGCCACTCGAGTCGACACAGCCATCGTCGTCGCCGCGGTTGCCGCCGCAGCCATCGGGGCGCTCGGTCTCATCGGCGTCCTCGGTCAGGCCTGGATGGGACTGACCCCCAGTTCGCTGCTGACCTATCTGCCCATGATCCTCGTGCCCATCGCCGTCATCCTCGCCTGCGTGGCCATGATCCGAGCCGCCATCCGACGCAGACAGACCGGGGTGGGCCACCGCTGATACCACCGTTCATGCCGCTCACCTCGCAGGTTCGGGGACGGGCATGAACCCCGTCTGCACAGTGTGATCGAGGCGGTGCGAACCCCCACCTCGCCGAGGCGGACGACCACCGGGTCACGCATGTGCCCGTGATCTCCCGCCGCCGATCAGGCGCTCACCAGCACGGTGTTCACGGCCTCAGCGGGTGAGCGAGCCGGAGATCTCATCGCCGATACGATGCCCTCGGCCCCACGGACGGCACCGCCGGCCGACGGCCATCAGGGCACTCGATCACACCGACCTGCAAACTCACACTGACCTGCACACTGACCCACCATCCGACCAGCTTCCCGGCTGCGGAATCCGATTCCGCAGCCGACCGACACACAGCCCGCACCAGCGGGCACCGTATGATCAGCCCGCCACCGCGGGTACGACCAGACAGAAAGGACATCATGCCCACCGGACGCGTGAAATGGTTCGATGCCGAGAAGGGCTTCGGCTTCGTCATCGCTGAGGACGGCTCGCAGGCCTTCCTCCATTCCTCCGTGCTGCCCGAAGGGGTCGACGTCACCAAGGGCACCCGACTCGAATACGATGTCGTCGATTCCCGCCGCGGAGCGCAGGTGCTCAAGGCCCGTCCCCTGACCACTCCGGCCAAAGTTGCCAAGGCCCGCCGACGCCCGGCCGAGGACATGGCAGTTATGGTTGAAGATGTCATCAAAGTACTGGATGACCTCAACAACGGACTGCAGCACGGTCGTTACCCCGACCCCACCCATGGGAACAAGGTCGCCAGCCTGCTGCGGGCGATTGCCGACGATTTGGAGTCCTGATGTCATCACTGTTCAGTGATTGGCTGGCCCGGCAGACCGCCGCGCCCGTCGAGAACGACGCCGAACAGACCACCGAGGCGACCCCGGGCGCTGATGCGCCCGCCGCAGCGGTTGAGCCGACCGCCGCGGCAAGCGCGGTCGCCGCGGATTCCGCCACGACCGCCTCGGCGAAGGGGGCGAAGACCGGGCGCACACGCTCGGGCACGGAGAAGGTCGTCCTCGACACCCAGCTGGCCGCGGCGATCGACATCGCCCGCACCGCCATCACCGAGGTGGCCGGCACTGCCGTCGTCGGCGAACACCTGGGCACGGTGGCCGAGGCGACCCGTCTGGTCACCCACTACTTCGTGTGCACCGACCCGACCTATCGCGGGTGGCGGTGGGTGGCCGTGCTCGCCCGCGCACCGCGAGCGAAGAAGGTCACGGTCTGCGAAACCGCGCTGCTGCCGGGACCCGACGCCCTCGTCGCCCCCGAATGGGTGCCGTGGGAGGAACGGCTCGAACCCGGCGATTTGGGTCCGCGCGACACCCTGCCGAAGCTCGACCAGGACCCGAACCTGCAGCCGGGCTTCCAGCAGACCGAGGACAATTCCGCAGACAACATCGACCAGATCCAGAACTTCGAATTCGGTCTCGGCCGTGAACGCGTGCTCTCCTCCGACGGGCTGAGCGCGGCGGCGAGCCGGTGGGCGGAATCCGATGCGGGCCCCGACAGCGAGTTCGCCTCACGCGCGGCCGGACACTGCGGCAGCTGCGGCTACCTCATGCCGATCGCGGGATCGCTGCGCCAGAAGTTCGGGGTCTGTGCCAATGCGTGGTCACCGTTCGATGGGCGTGTGGTCGGACTCGAATCCGGGTGCGGGGCGCATTCGGAGACCGATGTGAGACGGCCCAACAACGAGCCTGCCGAAGCCGTCGTCGACGACTACTCCGGCGAGCTCGAGTTCCAGGAGGGCTGAACCACTCGATGTCCCAGATGTTCCGGTCGCTGTCGGAGCCGAACTACCGGCACTGGTTCGCCGGTGCCCTGATCTCCAACACCGGGACATGGATGCAGCGCACGGCGCAGGACTGGATCGTCCTGACCATGCTCACGGACAACAACGCATCAGCTTTGGGCATCACCATGGCTCTGCAGCTGGGCCCGCAGCTGATCATGTTCCCGTTCGCGGGCAACCTCGTCGACAAGTTCGACAAACGGCGTCTGCTCATGGTCACCCAGGCGCTGCTGGGATTCATCGGACTCGTCCTCTTCGTCCTCACCATCACCGACGTCATCGTCCTCTGGCACGTCTACGTGCTCGCGTTCACGCTCGGGATGCTCACGACCCTGGACAACCCGGCCAGGCAGGCCTTCGTCTCCGAACTCGTCGGTGAAAAGCTGCTGCCCAACGCCGTCAGCCTCAATTCGGCGTCCTTCAACGGCGCCCGCATGATCGGTCCGGCCGTGGCCGGTGTGCTCACTGCTGTCATCGGTCCCGGTCCAGTCTTCCTCATCAGCGGGCTCGGCTTCGCGGCGACTCTGACCGTGCTGCTGCGGTTGGACCGATCGAAGCTGCATCCCTCTGGTCGGCGCGGTGCAGGCGGGGTGCTCGGCGGACTGAAATACCTGCGCAGGCGCCCGGACATCACGGTCGTGCTCGTCGTGCTGTTCATCATTGCGACCTTCGGATTCAACTTCAACATCTACACGGCGACGATGGCGAAGATCGAGTTCGGCAAGGACGCCAGCGGCTTCGGTCTGCTCAACTCCGTCATGGCCATCGGGTCCGTGACCGGAGCACTGGTCTCGGCCAGGCGGGAGAAACCCCGGCTGCGCTTCGTCTTCGGCGCCGCAGGCGGCTTCGGAGTGGCGGTGGGTGTGGCATCGCTGATGCCCGACTACTACCTCTTCGCCGCCTCGCTCATGTTCGTCGGTTTCTCGTCACTGACGATGATGACCTCGGCGAATGCCTACGTGCAGACGACCACCGCACCGAACTACCGCGGTCGAGTGATGGCGATCTACGCGGCCGTCGTCATGGGCGGCACCCCGATCGGCGCCCCCTTGGCCGGCTGGGTCGCCGATGCCTTCGGACCGCGGATGGCGCTCGTCGTCGGAGCCGCCTCGGGGATCATCGCCTTCGCCGTGGGACTGCTGTGGATGATCACGGCCAAGGAGCTGCGACTCCACCGGGACCCCAAGTCACGGATCCGGCTGCACCTGAGTTACCACGGCCGGCCGCCGGGCGGCAGCGCACACTGAGGGCACGAGCGGGCGGGCTGATGCTCGTGGGGCGGCATTGGCAGGAGCTGGCACTCGGCAAGTGCTGGTGCTCGGCGCGGGCCGGCACTCGGCGGGCCCGGAGGTTCGTGTCATAGAATTTCGGTCGACCCCCTCGTCGCGGGATTCGAGGGTCGAGCAAGGGAAACGGACGGACTGTGACAACTGACATCATCACCTCGGTGCTCGTCGGCCTGGCGATCCTCGTCGGGTGCCTGGGCATCATCGTGCCGGTGCTTCCCGGATCGATCCTCATCGCCGTGGCGGTGCTCATCTGGGCGATCATCATCGGCGGGCCGGCCGCGTGGATCATCTTCGCCATCGTCGCCCTGTTCGTTGCGGCGGGGATGAGTGCCTCGCTCGTGCTCACCGGGCGCAAACTCAAGTCCATGCAGGTGCCGAACTCCTCGGTGCTGCTGGGCGGGGTGCTCGCGGTCATCGGCTTCTTCGTCATCCCGGTGCTCGGCCTGCCGATCGGCTTCGTCGCGGGCCTCTACCTCGCCGAGTACGCCCGCCTCAAGGACGGGAAGACGGCGTGGAACTCCAGCTGGGAGTCGATCAAGGCGATCGGCATCGGCGCGGGCATCGAATTCATCCTCGCCATGCTCGCCGGAATCACCTTCAGCATCGGCGTGCTCATCCACTTCTTCGCCTGAGGCACAGCGCCGAGCACGATTCGCTCGGGGCAGTCTGTACGTCCCCCACACCTCGCATGAGGGGCGGCGCAAGCATCCCTCACCATTTGTGGCAGCTTGCACCCGTAGCGGCTTCTCCTACGGCTGCTAGGGCATCTGTCACCTTTAGCTCCAAATCGCCTCGTTGCAGTGGGGTGTTTTGTCGCGAAGGGTGAGGGATGCCCCAGGTTCCGCCCGTGGCGCATGCATCCCTCACCGTTGGCGGCAATATGTCCGCGGAGTGCCTTCTCCTACACCTGCCAACGTATCCGACACACTGAGTGCCATAACACCCCGGTGCAGCGGGGCGTTATGGCACTCAGTGGAGGAATTGCGCGGGCGACGCTGTTCTTATCTGAGGGCGTCGATGACGAAGTCGATGCAATTCAGCAGCGCTCGCACATCTGCCGGGTCGACGGAGACGAAGGTCGCGATGCGCAGCTGATTGCGGCCGAGCTTGCGGTACGGTTCCACGTCGACGACGCCGTTGGCCCGCAGCACCTTGGCCACGGCAGCCGCGTCGACCGAGTCATCGAAGTCGACGGTGGCCACGACCGAAGAACGATCGGCCGGGTCGACGACATAGGGGTGGGTCGCCTCGGCGGATTCCGCCCAGTCGTAGACGAGCCCGGAGGACTCAGCGGTCCGTTCGGCCGCCCAGGACAGGCCGCCGTTGCCGTTGATCCACTCGATCTGCTCGGCGAGCAGCAGCAGGGTCGAAACGGCCGGGGTGTTGTATGTCTGATCCTTGGCCGAGTTCTCGATCGCGGTGACCAGGTCGAGCGAGGTCGGGATCCAGCGACCGGAGTCCTTGATCTCCTGTGCCCGCGCGATCGCCCGCGGCGACATGATCGCCACCCACAGGCCGCCGTCGGAGCCCATGTTCTTCTGCGGGGCGAAGTAGTAGACGTCGGTCTCGGCGATGTCGACGTTGAGGCCGCCGGCACCGGAGGTCGCATCGATGACGACGAGGGCATCCTCGGCGATCCCGGCCGGACGGGCGATCCGAGTGGCCACACCGGTCGAGGTCTCATTATGCGGCCAGGCGAAGACGTCGGCGGCGGATTCGCCGGCGGCCGCCTCGGCGGGGGAGCCCACGAGACCCGCGGCAGCCAGGGCCTCAGGCGTCGGGATCGCGGCGGTGCCCGGTTCGGCGTTCAGGATGAGGGAGGACTTCAGGTGCGGAGCGGTGTCGGTGGCCTTCGCGAACTTCTGACCGAACTCGCCGAAGGTCGCGTGCGCGGCCCGCTCGCGGACGAGACCGAAGGCCGCGACGTCCCAGAACACGGTGGACCCGCCGTTGCCGAGCACCACTTCATAACCCTCGGGCAGGCTGAACAGCTCGGCCAGTCCGGAACGGATGCGGCCGACGAGGTTCTTCACCGGCGCCTGGCGGTGGCTGGTGCCGAGCACCTCGGTCGCGGCCGAGGTCAGCGCCTCGATCTGGGCGGGGCGGATCCGGGCCGGGCCGGACCCGAAGCGTCCGTCGGCGGGCAGGAGGTTCTTCGGGATCTCAATATTCGTCGCAGTCACGCTCGACATTCTACGGCTGGCCCGCCAGGCGTCCCGGACCGGTCCGTCATGTGACGGAAGGTGGACGTCGCCCCGTCACTCCCTGCGACGAATGCACGACATCGCCCGCCTCGACCGCACCCGCCGAGGCGGGTCCCGGCTGACTCGTGTCCGTGCCGCGTCGTAGAGTGAAGACATGAGTGAGCCCGTCGATCGTCTTCCGCAGACCCGGAAGTCCTATGACTCTGCCGTCTTCGAACACCCGGATACCGCACCCCTGGACCTGCTGCGCCAGTGGTACGACGAGGCGGCCGACCATGTCCGCGAACCGAATGCGATGACCGTCTCGACCCTCGACGAATGGGGCCCGAGCTCGCGCATCGTCCTGCTCAAAGGCCTCGACGAGCGCGGACTCCTCTTCTTCACCGACTACGACTCCGCGAAGGGCCGGGCGCTGCAGGCCGATCCCCGCATCGCCGTGAACTTTCCGTGGCATGACATGGAACGACAGGTCCGCATCCGCGGCCTCGCCGAGGTGGCCGCCCCCGAGGACTCGGACGCGTACTTCGCCGTGCGCCCCCGTGGATCGCAGATCGGGGCGACCGTGTCCAAGCAGTCCCAGCCGGTGACCAGTCGCGAGCAGATGCAGGTCGAATACGATGCCGCGGCGGCCGAGCTCGAGGGCCGTGACGTGCCGCGTCCCGATCACTGGGGTGGATTCCGCGTGCGCGTCTTCGAGATCGAATTCTGGCAGGGCCAGCAGAACCGATTCCACGACCGGTGGGTCTTCCGGCGGGCCGACGGCAGCCACGAAACGGCCGGCCTCGACGACGCTTCGGCCTGGGAGGTCGTGCGCCTCTACCCCTGAGGCCCGACGATCTCTACCCCTAGGCCAGACGATCACCGGCGCTCACCGACGAATACGCGAATACGAAGGAGTATCGATGACCTCGACCCATACCTCTGCTCAGTACGGACCCGACGCGGTCTTCGACAACCTCATCGGCGGCAGGCGGGTGCCGAGTGAGGACCGAACGACGAACACGAACCCGTCCGACCCCTCCGATGTGATCGGCCGCTTTGCCCGCGCGGACGCCGCCACGGTCGCCTCGGCGATCGATGCCGCCCGCGCTGCCGCCCCCGCCTGGGCGGACCTCGGCTCACAGCAGCGCTTTGCGATCCTCGACAAGGCCGGCAGCCTCATCGCCGACCGCGCCGACGAACTCGGCGACCTCCTCGCCCGGGAAGAGGGCAAACAGCTCGCCGAGGCCAAGGGCGAGGTGCTGCGCGCCTCCCAGATCTTCAAGTTCTTCGCCGGTGAGACCATCCGCAACACCGGCGAGATCGTCGACTCGGTCCGCCCCGGACTCATCGCCGAGATGACGCACGAACCTATCGGCGTCATCGGCATCATCACCCCGTGGAACTTCCCGATCGCCATCCCGGCCTGGAAGATCGCCCCGGCGCTGGCCTTCGGCAACACGATCGTGTTCAAGCCTGCCGAACTCGTCCCCGCCAGTGCGTATGCGCTCACCGATATCCTCGCCGAGGCGGGGCTGCCCGACGGGGTCCTCAACCTCGTCATGGGGCCGGGTTCCGTGGTCGGGGACGCCCTGACCACCTCGGCGAAGATCGACGCCGTGACCTTCACCGGGTCCGTCGCCGTCGGACGGTCCGTGATCGCCTCGGCCGCGGCCCACCAGATCAGGGTGCAGTGCGAAATGGGCGGGAAGAACCCGCTCGTGGTGCTCGGCGACGCCGATCTCGAAGCGGCCGCCGACGCCGCGATCAATGGTGCCTTCTTCTCCACCGGTCAGCGCTGCACCGCGTCCTCCCGCCTCATCGTCACCTCCGATGTGCACGACGAATTCGTCGCACTGCTCAAGGAGAAGATGGCGGCACTGACCGTCGGCGACGCCCGCGCCGCGGGAGTCGCCATCGGACCCGTGGTCTCCCGGGCTCAGCTCGACCAGGACCTCGACTACATCGCCACGGCCCGGGCCGAGGGCGGGGAAGTCACCGGCGGTGAGCTCATCGAATCGGGCACGGGTGGGTACTTCCTCGCTCCGGCTCTGGTCACGGGCACGAAGCCGGGCGACACGATCAACGTCGACGAGGTCTTCGGCCCGGTCGCCTCGGTGATCGAGGTCGCCGACTACGACGAAGCGCTCGCGGTCGCCAACGACACCGAGTTCGGGCTCTCGGCCGGCATCTTCACGACCTCCCTGAAATATTCGACCCACTTCAAGCGTTACGCCCAGGCCGGGATGGTCATGGTGAACGCCCCGACGGCAGGCGTGGACTATCACGTGTCCTTCGGCGGACGGAAAGGGTCGAGCTTTGGTCCCCGCGAGCAGGCTCGGGCGGCACGCGAGTTCTTCACGGTGCACAAGACGACCTACACGAATGCGGGCTGAGCGGGTCGGTGCGCATTCCTGCGCGGGCGGGCCGAAACCCATGCAGCCTGAGCCGTCCGGCGGCGGGCGATGTCGTGCGCGGACCCGGGCGATTCCTCGACTCACGGGATTCGCTGAACGCACGATAGGATTGGTCCAGATCGCAACGGCCGCGAACGGGTTCGCCTGTGCGGGGCGGGACAGGGTCGCAGCGGCCCGAATTGGTGACAGCGCCTGAAACGGTCGAAACGACCTGAAGACGAAGAGTGGAGTGGCTGGTCAGAAGTGAACGACCTCATTGATACAACCGAGATGTACCTCAAATCGATCATCGAGCTCGAGGAACAGTCGATCGTGCCTTTGCGTGCCCGCATCGCCGAGCGCCTGGATCATTCCGGTCCCACCGTGTCACAGACCGTGGCGCGGATGGAGCGCGACGGTCTGCTCCACGTCGGCAATGACCGTCATCTCGAGCTCACCCCGGAGGGGCGTCGGATCGCCACCGACGTCATGCGCAAGCACCGTCTGGCCGAGCGCCTTCTCTCCGATGTCGTCGGACTCGAGTGGGAACTCGTCCACGACGAGGCCTGCCGCTGGGAACACGTGATGAGCGAGCAGGTCGAGCGCAAGCTCGTGAAGCTGCTGTCCGAGACCTCCACCGGGCCCTACGGCAACCCGATCCCGGGCCTCGACGTCATCGGCGGCGAAGCCTCGACGACTACCGAGGTCGTCGACCTCGCCACGGCGGTCGGCCGGGACGGCGCGAAGAAGCTGACGATCGCCTGGCTGGCCGAACCCCTGCAGGTCGATATTCACCTGCTTCAGCAGTTCCAGGTCGCCGGTGTCCTGCCGGGCAGCGACGTCGAGATCTCGCGCAACGGCGAATACATCACCGTGCAGGTGCCCGGCGCGCAGGACGTGCTCGACCTGCCGGTCGAGACTGCCTCGCACGTCTTCGCCTATCGGAGCTGAGGCGTACAGAAGTCTCAGTCCGATAGCGACGGGACTGGAGCTCCGCAACATCGAGGCGGTGGCTCGATAGTGGCGAGGCTGTGGCTCGATAACGACGAGGATGAGCAGCGGTAACGAAAGAGCGGGTGCCTGAGCCCCGATTCGTTACAAATCACTGTGATCTCCGACCCAGGGAGCGGTTCTCCGCCCCCTGGGTCGCATCGTATAACGAGAAAATGTTACGAATATTTCAAGCCATTTTAGGCCTCTGACCTGCACGTTTATGGAAAACATCACGGTTTCCCTCCGGTGGTTGTGACAAAAACGTGACAATCAGTCACCGATTGGTTACAGTTGTTGAGGTCGTTCACGCACTGACGACTTCACAGCGAGATCCGAGCGCCGCGCTCGCTGCGAGATACCAAGGACCGATAGCGGCGGTTGGCTGAGACAGCCAATAGGAACGAGAGGGAAAACGTGGCAACTAAGCAGCATGGCCGCCGCGCCGCCGATGCCAAGGTCAAGACTCCACTGACCGAACTCACTGAACTTCTGAACGCCAATTCGGGCGTCTTCGGCCGTCGTGCAGCTGTTGTCGCTGCCAGCGGTGGTCTGCTGACCGCCGCAGTGATGCCGGCCGCCGGCCAGGGAGCCGACGACCAGAACAAGGTCTCCGCAGAAGCCGAGACCACCCAGAAGGTCGACTTCGAGAACCAGACCGTCACCATCGGCGACGACTCGAACAGCAAGAAGGACAAGAAGGACGACGAGAAGTCCGACTCCTTCGGCGTCGAGAGCAAGGCCATCACCGCCGAGGCTGCCCCGAAGCCCGAGCCCAAGCCCGAGCCTGCAGAAACCTCCTCCGCTGACTCCGATGAGTCGGCCGGAACCTCCGACGACACCGCCAACAGCGGATCGTCCGATTCGGGTGAGTCCGACTCCAAGGGTGCCGGATCCATCGACGGATCCAAGGCCGAGCAGGTCCTCGCCTGGGCGGCCAAGGGCGTCGGAACCCCCTACGTCATGGGTGGAACCAGCCAGAGCGGCTGGGACTGCTCCGGATACACCTCCTGGGTCTACAGCCACGTCGGCGTGAACCTGCCCCGCACCTCCGGTGCCCAGAAGGGTGCAGGCCAGATCGTCTCGCAGTCCGAAGCCAAGCCCGGTGACCTCATCTGGCACCCCGGCCACGTCGGCATCTACGCCGGTGGCGGACAGATGTACGATGCCGGTTCGCCGAGCTCGGGAACCTCGAAGCGCAGCTACAGCTGGATGGGCAACGTCACCTTCATCCGCGTTCTCTGATCTTCATCACCGAAAAGCTCCCCGCACGACTCGACGGTCCTCGAGTCGCACGGGGAGCTTTTCGTATGCCCGGAAAGTTGAGTCCGCGCACCGGCAGTGTGTCAGCATTCTCTGGTTCGAAATTCATACGTACTGATCAAGATCACCACATATGAATTTCGAAGCAGTTCATGTGCTCCATGCGCCCGACAACCTCGCCGAGGCGGCCCGACTGCCCGTGCGCCCGCCGGCTTGCGCCGGCCCGCTTGCGCCTGGTCCGGTGAGTGCGCTGAACTCCCGGTTCGGTGAACGCAAGCCGAAGTTTCCGTGACGCGAGCGGTATGAATTGGGTCACGGGCGCGCGCGGCGTTACTCTGGAGAAGATTGAGTTCCATGATAGGTGGGCACCAAATGGTGTCGACCGCTGATTCGAAGGAAAGCAGATGGGGCATAGTCGAATAATTCGAATAGCCGCTCCAGTCTCTGGCGCGGAGCACATATCTGTCTCCGTGCCCTCTTTCCCAGGCGTCGTGCCCATGAGCACGGCGCCTTTTGTGTTCCCTGGGGCCGGGGCAGCCGGTTTCGGCCCGGAAGAGAAGAAGATGAGGGGCGAGATATGAAGACTCTCGTGCTGAACGCCGGTTACGAACCGCTGTCGATCGTTCCGTTCACACGGGCCGTGGTGCTCGTGCTGACCGGAAAGGCGACAGTCCTGGCCGCAGAGGACATTCCGGTGAGATCCGAGCACATGAGTCTCGATCAGCCCTCCGTCATCCTGCTCACCCGCTATGTGCGCCCGCCGAGCAACCGTCGCGTCTCACTCTCCCGTCGGGGAGTCCTGCGCCGGGACGGCCACCGTTGCGCCTACTGCTCCAAACCGGCATACACCGTCGACCACGTGCTCCCACGCTCCCGTGGGGGAGCGAACACCTGGGAGAACCTCGTCGCCTGCTGCCGCGAATGCAACAACCGCAAAGGCAACCGTACCCTCGGTGAGATCGGATGGAAGCTCAGCTTCCTCCCGCAGGAGCCCCGCCTGGGGCAGCTGTGGATGCGTGGGATCGACAAACCCGTCGAGAAGTGGCGCCCGTTCCTCGAATACTCCAGCGCCGCCTGACAATCCGGCATCGTCCCAGATAGGGAACGGTGTTGTCCGAATGTTGAGGGAATTCGGATAACGATGTGACATAGGCGAAGTTCTCACAGTCATTGTGATTTAGGGTGGACGAAACAGAAGTTCGCTTCGACCCAAGGAGCTTGCGATGAGTGAGCAGGATCGCCCCCAGAATCCCGACCCGGCCCCGGCCGGCGAGACCGAAGCCGTCATCGTCGGAATCGATGGTTCTCCGCCGAGCCGCAACGCCCTGGCCTGGGCGATCCAGGAAGCACGCTCCTTAGACCGCCCGATCCGCCTCGTCGGTGCCTACACGATCCCGAGCGTGGCGGCTGCCGCCATCGACGTGTCCTATGTGCCCATCGACGACAGTTCGATCCGTGCGGCCGTGACGAATACGCTCAAGGAGGCGGCTGCCGAGGTCAAGGCGGCCGGAGTCCCCGTCGAAGCCGTCATCGAGATCGGCGATGCCGCCGGCGTGCTCATCGACGAATCGAAGACCGGCTGCCTCACCGTCGTCGGGTCCCGCGGTCGCGGCGGTTTCGCCGGTCGTCTCCTCGGGACGGTCTCGAGCGCACTGCCTGCGCACTCGGCGTGTCCGACGGTGGTCGTCCCCGCGTGCTGGGACAACCAGGCCGAGCGTCCCGCGCATCCGACCTCGTCACGGCCGATCCGGCAGGACGGCGTCGAGGTCGAAACCCATGACCCCGATGCCGAGTCGATCGACGGTCTGCGCTTCGACGGCAAGGTCGTCGTCGGCGTCGACTCCCTCGGTGCCGAGTCCCCGGCGCTGTGGAAGGCCGCCCGCCTGGCCGTGCGCCGCGGTTCACCGCTGCACATCGTCGCCGTGATCACCACGACGGTCATCGGCCCCGAATGGCTGCCGAGCACCGCCGATCTCGAACGACTCGTCAACGAAGGGGCGGACAAACTCGTCGTCGCCAAACAGCGTCTGGCCGAGGAGTTCCCGGATCTCGACGTCACCTGGACGCTCTTCGACGGCCAACCCGCCGAGGTGCTCGTCCGAGCCTCCGACACAGCCGAAGTGCTCGTCATCGGATCGCGCGGACGCGGTGGATTCGCCGGTCTCCTGCTTGGTTCCACCTCGCAGTCGGTGCTGCCGTACTCGCAATGCCCGACAATGGTCGTCCGCGTCGCCCGCGACCACGGTCGCCGCAAGCACAACGAGGCCCCGCCGGAGCCGGGGCTCTAGACCTCGTCCGGGCCGGGGGAGGCCCAAGTCCGCGACTCGGATCTGTCCGATGGTGCGGACGCAAATCGCCGAGGCGGCCGATCAGATCGATCGGCCGCCTCGGCGAGGGTGGATCCTCGGTGATCATGGGTCAGGACGACGTCGGAAACCGGTGTTGGCTTCGTCAGGTGATTCTGGCGCCCCCGGCGCGATTCGAACGCGCGACACCGGCTTTAGGAGAGCCGTGCTCTATCCCCTGAGCTACGGGGGCCAGGTGGTCATCCTCAACCACGATCACCCAGTGTAGCGTAGAAGAAACCTCACTGTTCCACGGTGTGCCAGCACCTATTATGGACAGATTCTCGTTAGGGTCGAATTGTGTCGGATTCCGTTAGAAACGAACAGTTCCCAGAACTCGGAGATGTCTTCGCCGAGTGGAAGAAGCAGGCCGCCCATCTGGGCGGTCGCGACACCATGCTTCATTTCCGGGACTCCCGTGACGGCAGCATCGACCTCTCCGGCGCCCACCCCTCCGGCCTGGCACAGCTGCTGGCCGGACGCGCCACCCGGCTCTCCAGCCTCATCCGCGACCACGACATCCTCACCGATGCGCGCCGTCGCGCGAAGTCCATCCGCTCGAAGGCGGAGCAGCTCGACAACGAACGCGGCATCCGCACCGCACACCTGGCGATCGGATTCGCCTCGTGGACGGAGAAGGACGCGAAGTACAAGTTCAACGCACCGGTCGTCATGCGCCACATCACGCTGGTGCCCCGCGGATCCCGCGTCGAAGACTACGAGATCGTGCTCGACAACGAGATCACGATCAACCCGGCGCTCGTCCAGCACCTCGGAGAGGAATACGACCTCGAGGTGCCCGTCGACGAATGGGTCGACGCGACCGGTGGCCCGCACGGCTTCGACCCGGGACCGGCCCTCGACCGCCTGCGTGATCTGGGGCAGAGCGTGCCCGGTCTGCGGATCAACCACCGCCTGATCATCTCGACGTTCGCGAACATCGCGAGCCCGTTCTCCACCGACTACCTGCCCACCCAGCACCCCGTGCTGCGGGCGCTGGCCGGCGACGAAGACGTGCGTGCCTCTCTCGGCGGGCCCTCCTATGTGCCGCAGCCGGGAGTCCTCCCCGACGAGAAGATCGCCGCGGCAGAAGAAGCCGAAGCCGAGAAGAAGCGAGCCGAAGCGAAGAGAGTCGCCGGCGCCGTCGACGAGACGGAAGCCGACGGCGCATCGGACGCGCCCGGGAATCAGCCGAAATCAGCGCCTGCGGCGAAGAGCACGGACACTGCGAAGGCCGAGGCAGACGACAGCATCGCCGAGGCGTCTCCCGACTCGGCAGAAGAGTCCGCAGTCGAGCCGACGACCGACGGCGCCGAGAAGGCGACCGGCGACGAGAAGGCGGGCGAGAAGACTTCGGCCGACGCGGACGCCGGTGCCGATGCTGCTGGCGGCACCGACGATGACGAGGCCTACGGTCAGCCGACCGTGCCCATCACCGACGAACCGCTCGATGCGGCAAAGCCGAGAACCGGCACCGAAACCGCCAGCAGCGAAGCCGCCGGCGCCGAAGCCGCCGGTGGCAAGACTGCCGGCGACAAGACTGCCGGTGACACGTCGGCCGACGGCGAGGAGCCGTCGACGACTGACGCCGAGGAACCGTCGACGACTGGTGCCGAGGCTGCTCCTGCAGTCGAGTCCGAGAAGAGCGCGCCGGCGATCGATGCTGCCGCAGGCACAACGCCCGATGCTGCGGCCACAACCCCCGGTGCTGCGGCCAAGGCCGATTCCGGCTCGGAGAAGGCCGATTCCGGCTCGGAGAAGTCCGAGTCCGACTCAGCTGCAGACGGCGAGGCGACAACAGCATCCGCGACCGGCGCCGACGGCGAGGACGTCGTTCCCGCCGCGCTCCAGGAGCCGATCACTCCGCTTCCCGACAGGAAGCCGCAGGAGGAGTTCCTCGTCATCGACGTCGACGGAGACCAGCAGGCCGTCGTCGATGCCGCCGTGTCCGGTCACTCCGTCGTCGTCGACACCCCGCCCGGAACCGGCGCCACCCAGGTCGCCGTCGCCGTGGCCACCACCCTGGCACACACCGGCAAGAGCGTGCTCTTCCTTGCGCAGACTTCCGATGCGCTCGACGATTTCTCCGCTCGCCTCGGCGAGGTCGGACTCTCCGACTTCGCCGTCGACACCCGCGCCGGCTCGGAAGACATCCGCAAGCAGCTCATCGGTCTCATCGCCTCGGCGGAGAAGTCCGAACGCCCCGACCTCTCCCGTCTGCTGACCGAACTCAACGAACAGCGCGCGACCCTTGCCGACCATGTCTCCTCCCTGCACCGCAGGCGCAAGCCGTGGGACGTCTCCGTCTACGAAACCATGCAGCACCTCGCCGAACTGACCTCCGGCGACAACTCCCCGCAGACGCCGGTGCGCTTCGACGACGACATCCTCGGCGCCAGCGACGACCGCCGGAACATCCTGCGGGGCAAGCTCGGCGAGCTCGCTCGACTCGGCGCATTCACCCTCGATGTCGAGGACACCGTGTGGTTCGGAGCCGACCTCAAATCCGTCGAGGAGGCCGAAGCCGCACGCACGGTGGCCGAACGCATCGGTCGGATGATCCCCGACCTCATCGCCGCGACCGAACCGGTGCTGCAGAAGGCGAAACTCAATCCGCGCCGCAATATCGACGACTGGTCCCGCGCCATCCGCGTGCTCCTGCGCGTGCGCAAGACGCTCGACAACTTCGCCCCCGACATCTACGACCACCGTCTCGACGACCTCATCGCCGCCACCGGCACACCCGAATACCGGGTCGAAGTCGGCGTCGAGATGGGCATGATGCAGCGTCGTCGACTGAAGAAGTCGGCCGCGGAGTTCCTCCGCCCGGGCGCCGAGGTGGCCGACCTCCACGAGGCCCTCATCGATGTCCGCGCCCAGCGAGTCATCCTCTCCGACCTCGCCGGGCACGACGGTCGCCCGCAGATTCCGCGCGGCGTCCTCGAAGCCGATGAGATCCTCCAGAGCGTCGAAGCAGATATGGCCAAGCTCGCTCCGATCCTCGAGACCACCCCGGACGGCGGCGACCTCGGTTCGATGCTTATCGAGGAGCTTCAGGCACGTGCCGAAGCGATGGGCAGCGATTCGGAGAACCTCGCCGAACTGCCCGAACGTTCCCGCCTGCAGCGTGAGCTCGACGGTGAGGGCCTCGGCGACCTCATGGCCGATCTGCGCCGGCGAAAGGTCGACGAAGCACTCGTCGGCCCAGAATTCGACCTCGCCTACTGGGCCTCCGTGCTGCAGACCATGGCCGGCGAAGATCCCGCGATCGGTCGCCATGACGGTGCCGCTCTCCACCAGGTGGCCGAAGGCTTCCGCGAGAACGACCGCGCCTTCGTCGCCGCCGGTGCCTCCCGCCTGCGCTATAACCATGCACAGGCATGGAAACGCGGAATCGACTCCGACCCCATCGCCGCCGGAGTCATCAAACAGGAGCTTCTGTCGAAGCACACCTCGGTCAACCGGATCTCCACTCAGGCACCCGAACTGCTGACGACTCTGGCACCGGTGTGGATGGGCAGCCCGTACACGGTGCCCGAACTCTTCTCCGCCCTGCCGCTCTTCGACGCGGTCGTCATCGCCGACGCCGGACGACTGTCGGTCGCCGATGTCGTTCCCGGAATCACCCGCGCCCGCCAGGTCATCTCGCTCGGCGACTCCCGGCTGCTCGGACCGCGCCCGTTCTCGGTCGCCGTCGATCGGTTCGGCATGGACGATGGGAAACATCCACGATCGGTGCAGGACCGCCTCGGCGAGTTCCTGCCGCGGATGCGGCTGTCGAATTCCTATCGACTGTCCCCGGTCGGGCTCATCGACCTGGCCAACCGGCATTTCTACGATTCGACGATTTCGACGCTGCCGACCGCGCACACCGGTGAGGGCAGCGGCCTCGAATTCTCCTATGTCGCCGACGGCCGAGGTCCCACGGACATCGGCACCGGTCGGGTCGAGAGTCCTGACGCCGAGGTCAAACGGGTCGTCGACCTGGTGCTCAAGCACGCGCGGAACCGGTCGCGAGAGTCGCTGGCCGTCGTCGCGCTCACCCCGCATCACGCTCAGCGGGTGGCCACGGCGATCTCACGGGCGATGAAGGATCTGCCGTATGTGGCGGCGTTCTTCAACGACTCGACGAAGGAGCCGTTCGTCGTCACCGACGCCGAGCGCGTTCAGGGCATGTCGCGCGATGCCGTGATCTTCACCCTCGGCTTCGGCCGCACCGTCCACGGTCGCGTCATCCACGACTTCGGACCGCTGTCCGGGCCGGACGGGCGACGCATCCTCGCAGCCACGATGACGCGAGCCCGGAAGCGGCTGACGCTGGTCTCGAGCATCGAGGCCGAGGACTTCGACCGCAGCAAACTCAACGGGGGAGCGGTCATGCTGCCGCGTCTGCTCGAAGAGATCGCGACCGGCGGCGTCCACCAGCCCGGGCCGCACGGCGAGATCTACGATCCGCTGATGGGCGACATCGCCGATCGGCTGCTGCAGCTCGGCGTCGTCGCGCACGAGCATTACAACGGCATCGATCTGGCCGTGGCGAACTCGACCGAGGATGAGCACGGAATGATCATCGCCGTCGCCGGCGACGGACCCGAATACGCTTCGATGCGCAGCCTGCGCCAACGCGACCGGGTGCTGCCCGAACAGCTGACCCGCCGCGGTTGGAAGTTCATGCGCGTATGGTCCACCGATGCGTTCGTCGACCCGCAGACCGAGACCGAGAAGATCTTCGAGGCCTGGCGAGCGACCGTGGAGACGATGAGCCCGCAGGCCGTGCTCAATGCGGCACGCGCCGCCTCGGTGGTCGTCGGCCGTACCGGCAGCCGCCCGAAGCTCGTGCCCGGTCTGCCGATGCACAAGTACTCCGCCGAAGGCCTCGACCAGATGATCGACTGGATCCAGTCGGATGCGGTGGTCCGCGGCGACGGCGAGATCAAGGATCTGCTGCGCACCGCTCTGGCTCAGAAGGGCAATTCGAGCCGAGGCGACTCCCAGCTGCAGGCCGCCGTGGATCGGTACCGCGAACGCCATGCTCAGGCGAAGAAGGTCACGGGCGCTGAGGTGTTCATCCCGCGGTCGAACTCCGCCGGGCCCGTCGAAGACGACATCCTGCCGACCTTCGACACCGGCAAGATCCGTGCCGATGAGCTCCGGTCGGCCGGACTCGTCCAGACCGCAAGCAACGACCAGGTCCCCGAGGCGGCCGATGACTCCGCCAGCACCGAATCCGTTGGTGCGGGGGCCGACGGCACCGATGACAACGGCGCTGGTTCGGCTGAGACCGAGCGTGGCGGGGCCGCCTCGGCGAAGTCGGGGCCGAAGAACGACGATGCCTGACCGGCCCTCCGGCGACGAGGATGCTGATCGGGACCGAGAACCGGTCGACAGCGATCGAGAACCGTCTGATTCCAGCGACGACGGGGCCCCCACCGATCCCGACAGTACGCCGTCAGGTGATGACGATGCCGAGGCCGACGGGTCTCGGAAGGCCCGGATAGAAGCGGCGAAGCGCCGATACCGCGCCACTCTGCGCAATGAAGCCGATACCAATGGTGGCGGCTTCAGCGAGGACTTCTACCGTTCACAGAAGCCCCCGCACTGGTCGTAGAGCCGTATCCGGCGATAGCTCCGGCGCTATCTGGTCGTAGCGTTCTATCCGGTTGCAGGCCGCCCAACAGGTTTCGGATACGCAGAAGGCCCGCTCTCAAGGGAGAGCGGGCCTTCTGCGCGATCAGCTGGTGATCAGTGCCGCGGAGGCTGGTTCGGATCGACCGGGCCGTCGGTAGCAGGACCCTCGGCAGGTCCGGCAGCGGAAGCGGTCTGGTTGCGCAGGATCTCGCGGATGTCGCCGAGCAGGTCCTCGGTGGTCGGAGGAACTTCTTCCTCGGGAGCTCCACGCTTACGCAGCTCGTTGAGCTTGTTCATCGGCACGATGATGATGAAGTAGACGATGGCGGCAACGATGAGGAAGTTGATGGCCGCAGTGATGACCGCACCGAGATCGATGGTGGTCTCGGGGACGTTCTCCTTGATCCGGAACGCCAAAGCTGGTCCCTCGGCGCCGCCGACGGCGGCGATGAGCGGGTTGATGATCTTGTCGGAGAAGGCGGTGACGATGGCGGTGAATGCGCCGCCGATGATGACCGCGGTTGCGAGTTCGACGACATTCCCCTGGAGAATGAAGTCCCGGAATCCCTTAAGCATTAGAGAAACCCTTTCGGTGTGTGATCACTGAAATGCTGTTGATGAATAGCTCAATTACGTTCCAATAGTACACATCAGTAACACATTGTCAGCCGAAATGTTCTGCGAGTCTGACCACCGTATTGATGCGTCAGGAAATCGAAATGCAGAGACGAAAGCAGGCCCGGCATGGGCATCAGTCTCTCAGCACTGCGGTTCAACAGGGTCGATGACCCTCAGCCGGCAAGGCGGTGGCGGGGATCAGCGGGGGAGGATCGCGAAGCTGATCGGAAGCCCGGCGAACTCGGCGACACGCCTGGCATCCTCTGCGGAGAGGATGACGGAAACAAGCTGGCCTGACTCTGCGGCAATTCCTTCGGGTTTGTCGACGAGGCGGGCGATCGTCACCTCTTCGACGACGATTTCCGATCCGCCGTCGGGAAGGGACGAGAAGACGCGGATCTTCTGCCCGGGTTGGAGCAGTGCGGCCGAGGCGTCATCGGCCAATCGAATCGGCATGAGAAGGTCACGGCTGCCCTTCGGCAGCGCCTGCTGGTCGAGCACGGTCGACGAAGTCAGCGGTGATCCCTTCGACAATCCCGCCGAGGTGGCCCGCCCCTTCACCTCATCAACAGACCTGAATGCCTTGTCGGGGACCACGTCGGACGGGAACTGAGTGAGGGTGAGGTCGTCAGCCTTGAGTTCGGTTCCCGGTGCCAGGTCCGACTTCGCGACGACGATCGCTGTTCCCCCGCTGTTCGGCGTGAGTGTCCACACGGTCAGAGCACAGGCACAGGCCAGGCAGATGGCGGCGAGAACGCGCTGGGGCCGAACGCGCGACGATCGTGTCCAGCCGGGAGACGAGGTTCGGATGCGGTGGAAGAAGCCCATGCACCGAGCCTGCGGCGCCATGCTGCCGGCGGCAAGGGTGCGGAAATCGCCTGTGGACAGTTCGTGCCGTCCACAGGCGATCGGTGTCTGAGTGCCGAGGGCCGGAGCGGTCAGCTCGCGGCTGGAGTGCTTGCCGCCGAAGAGCTGCTCGACGACGAATTCGACGTCGTGGAGGTCGAGCTTTCCTTCGCCGACGAGCTCGAGGACTCCTTCGAGGAGGAGTCAGAACTCGAGGAGCTGACGGTGCTCGACTTGCTCGAGCGGGAGTCGGTGGCGTAGAAGCCGGATCCCTTGAAGCTGATGCCCACAGCGCCGAAGACCTTCTTCAGACGGCCCTGGCATTCCGGGCAGACGGTGAGCGAGTCATCGCTGAAGTCCTGATGAATATCAAAGGCGTGACCACAGCTCTTGCAGGCGTAGGAGTAGACGGGCATTCGAGACCTTTCTTCGACGACAAGATTATAGTGCACACCGGAACCTCCCCGGAGCACCGGTCCGCGGTATGCACAAGGTTATCCACATATCAACACGCGCGAGTGGGTGCTGATTCCCACCGATCAGGCCCTGAAGATATGTGTTCCCTCCTCGGTGACGGCCGCAGGGATGCGCAGGTCCCAGTCCTCGGCGACGAGGCCCGTCAGATCGAGCTCCTCGGCGAAGCACACCCCGACGATGCGGGGCTCCGAATCGGGAGCTCCCGAACTGTCGGGGCCCGAACCGAGAGGCTCCTCCCCGTGTGGGCCGAAGGTCCTGTCATAGAAGCCGCCCCCATTGCCCAGGCGGGCGCCGTCGGCACCGAAGCCCAGGGCGGGGACGAAGATGAGGTCGAGGCCGACCGCGGGGGAGAGCAGCTGAGCGGCGGTCAGCAGCGTGCCGTCCTGGGCCGGCTCGCGGATTCCCCATCTGCCCTGCGGTCTCAGGCTGGTCATCGAACCAGTGACCCGGCCGAACATCAAAGGCTCGCCCACTCTCGTGACGACCGGCAGGTAGACGGTGCCGCCCGCGGCGAGGAACCGATCGAGCGCCGGGTCGAGGTCCGGCTCTCCGGGCAGCGCCGCATAGGCAAGAAGCGAGCGAACCGGTGCATTCCGAATGAGGTTCCACGCGGCGTCGGCCACGGAGCCTGCAGGTGCCACGGTGTCCGGGGCCGCCACGGACCCCGGGTGCGGGGTCGAGTTCGGGGCCGCCTCGGTGGGAGTGACCTGCGGCGACGCCATCGTCGTTGACGACGATGCGGCGGGAGTCGCCTCGGCGAAGGGTCGTCTGGCGCGAGCGGCGCGGATGCGGGACCGCAGCTGCGCCTTCGAAGTTTCTGGGTCCACGCATTTCAGACTAACCGGGGTGGGCGGATTCGTTAAGATGACTTCATGAGTGATGAAGCGCAGCGCACCGTTCGCAAGGCCGTGATCCCCGTCGCCGGTCTCGGAACTCGGTTCCTCCCCGCAACGAAGGCCACCCCCAAAGAGATGCTCCCCGTCGTCGACAAGCCGGCGATCCAGTACGTCATCGAGGAAGCCGTCGATGCCGGTCTGCAGGACGTCCTCATGATCACCGGCCGGAACAAGCGTCCGCTGGAGGATCATTTCGACCGGGTCGACGGGCTTGAGGCAGCACTCGCTCAGAAGGGCGATGACAAGAAGCTCGCCGCCGTGCGCCATCCCTCTGAACTCGCGGATATCCACTATGTGCGCCAGGGCGATCCCAAAGGACTCGGGCACGCCGTGCTCAAGGGACGCCAGCACGTGGGCAACGAACCGTTCGCGGTGCTCCTCGGTGATGACCTCATCGACGAGCGCAGCCCGATCCTGCCGAAGATGATCGAGGTCGCGGAGAAGACCGGCGGCAGCGTCGTCGCGCTCATGGAGGTCCCGCCCGAAGCGATCCACCTCTACGGCTGCGCGGCCGTCGAGACGACAGCTGATGACGAGGTCGTCAAGGTCACCGGCCTCGTCGAGAAGCCCGCCACCGAGGATGCTCCCTCGAACTTCGCCGTCATCGGCCGCTATGTGCTGGCTCCGGAGATCTTCGACGTCCTCGAGACCACGAAGCCGGGACGCGGCAACGAAATACAGCTCACCGACGCCCTGCAGGAACTCGCCGGAGACGACGAGGGTCACGGCGTCTACGGAGTCGTGTTCAAGGGCGCTCGCTATGACACCGGCGACAAGCTCGATTACCTCAAGGCGGTTGTGCAGATCGCGTGCGACCGGGAGGACCTCGGCGACGACCTCAAGGCGTGGCTGCGCGACTTCGTGCCGACGCTGGACTGAGTGCCGACGCCGGACTGAGTGCCGACCGTCCTTGTTCGGCCGGGCTGACTGACCTGGTGCGGCCCGTCCGAGCCGACCGACCTTGAACCCGAGAGCGAGGGCAGCCGCGTGTGGCCTGTCATCCTGACTGATCGACAGTCCGATATCGTGCTGCGACCGCTGCGCCGCCGTGACGAAGAGGCGTGGCGAGAGGTTCGCCGTTTCAACCGCGACTGGCTGCGCCCATGGGACGCGACCCTGCCCGCACCGGGCCAGGAGCTGCCGGGCTTCCGCATGATGGTGCGGATGCAGGACAAACAGGCCAAACGTGGTCAGACGGTGCCGTTCGCCATCGAGGTCGACGGGAGCTTCCGCGGCCAGATCACCGTGTCGGGACTGAGCTGGGGCTCGATCCTGTCCGGGCAGATCGGGTACTGGATCGACTCGCGCGTGGCCGGACGCGGAATCACCCCGGTCGCTGTGGCCATGGCCGCCGACCACTGCTTCTTCGCCCTCGGACTCCACCGAATCGAGATCAACATCCGCCCGGAGAACACAGCGAGCCTGCGCGTGGTCGAGAAGCTGGGACTGCGCGACGAGGGCCTGCGCGAGAAGTACATGCACATCGACGGACAGTGGTGCGACCACCGCACGTTCGCCCTCCTCGCCGAGGAGGTCCCGCAGGGGCTGCTCGCCGCATACCGACACGGAACCAGTGGGTGGTAGGAGCGCCGGTCGAGCGGGTTCAGCCGCCACCTGGGAATTCGGTGAACTTCACTCTTGTTTGACCGACACACCTAGCGTCTTCACGACTTCCCCGATGCCTGCAATTTAGGGTGGCATTGTGGACACCAGCATCATCGTCGTCATCGCCATCGTCGTGGTCTTCGCCGTTGCTGTGCCCGCAATGATTCGGAAGTCTGCGACGGATCTCTCGCGCGTCGAAATCGACACGGTTCCGGACAACGCCGCCGTCGTCTCCGCCGAGACAGCCATCCCCGGACACGACCATTCGGAACGCATCCAGGTCTTCCACGACAAGCCCCGGAAGGTGCCGTCGGTTCCGACCCCGGGCATCTCGCAAGAAGCCGAAGCGCCGAAACTGAGTCTCTCGGCTTCCAGCCCCGAGTTCGCCGTCATCGACGGTCACGGCGAAACGCACACCGTCACCGAGGCTGCTGAGCACGCCCAGCTCAACGTCCTTCCCGTTGCGGTCGGTGAAACCTCCTCCCTGTCCAGCGACCACAGTGTCGGCGGTCGCGTTGTCGGAGTTCCCAGCGTAGGCGTCGGCACTGACACAGGATCTGGTCCAGGAACTCCCGCCGACAACGTTCGACTGCTCCACCCCGCCGTCCACGCGGTCTTCAACGACAGCGGCGCCTCCGCCGGGCGGTCGGACCGACAGAGCCGTCCACCTCAGGCACATCCGCCGCACGCGAGTGGCGTCGGCCGCGACGCGTCGGCGAACCGGGCCGGGTCGTTCAGCGCCGGTCGGGCCCCTCAAGGAGGCGGACCACGCGAGGACCGGTCCCGGACGGGACACGGCGGCCACCTCGGCGAGGAGACGGCCAGCACCCATGGACACGACCGACAGATTTCCAATCCGACCATCGGAACCGATGAGGAACATGCGATGACTGAGCAAGCCACGACCCTGCGGGAGTCACTGAAGTCGCTGAACACCATGGTCAGGGGCTTCTCCCTGGTCTTCCTCGCCTCGGTCCTCGGCGTTCTTGTGTCGAGTGTGCTCGCGGCCTTCTCGGTCGTGCACATCGCCTTGGCCGGGGTCTTCCTCGGTCTTGCGGTCGTCGCACTGTTCCTCGTGCGCACGCTCAACCTGCGGAAGCGGGACACGAAGAAGAAGCTGCGACGCCTGCAGGAGACCGCGCGGTCACGGATGTCGGCTAAGCCCGCCCACGCCACCGAGCCGGAACGTTCCTCCGCACCGGCGCGCGCCGGCCACCAGGACCGCGCCACCCGGCCGGAGCGTGTCACCAAGTCTGAGCCGACGGGGCAGCCGACTGCCACGGCACGACCGAAGACGAGCGGTGCGCCTGCAGCCGAGACGCAGACACCAGCCCGGACAGGTGCGAAGTCGCAGACCGTTGCCGTCAAACGGCAGCCTCGCACGGCACCTGCACCGACCTCGAGCGGAACCGCTGCCCGGATCGCCGCAGCTGCTCAGGGCACGAGCGCGGCGGCGAAGGCCGCGCAGGCACGCGCTGCGATGAACCGCTCCGCCGAGGCGAAGAAGTCCCGCGAAGAGGCCGACACCGGCGAGATCCCACTGGTGCGCATCCGCAAGGAAGCCGGCGAGGGCCACACCACACGCCAGGTCCTTCTCACCGGACCGATCCCGGTCGTGAAGGAGAACGCCACCACGGTCAGTGACTCCACCTCCGCCGAGGCGACCTCAGATTCCGAGGCCGAGTCGACTTCGCATTCCGCTGTCACGGCGGCTTCTACCCAGACGGCTGAGACCAAACCTGAGCCGACGGACACCACGGCCGATAGCGAGAACGATGCCGGAGCCACCTCGGCGAAGTCCGCGGAGAAGGTCCGGGCCGAAAGGACCGGGGTCCCGGTCTCGCTCGGAGCCGACCTCGTCGCTGAGCCCGACACAGACGCAGCCGACCGGAAGGACGCCGACGCGGATGTGCACGCTGCGCTGAACGCGGCGACTCGCACGGTCGATGACCCGTTCATACAGCGACTGAAGTCGCGCGACGGATGGTCGCCGACCCCGCTGCCCGTTCCCAGCTACGTCGACGCACCCGAAGCCGAGCATCCGGTGCCTTCGGCATCGGCGGCCGACGCCAGCTCGTACGAGACCGAGGCTCGCAGTCGTGAGGACATCGCCGCTGAGTTCGCCGAAGAACTCGGCTACCGGCCGGAGCTCAGCGACTCCGCCCGCGAGGACGGTCCGCTCGGCCACGGACGCAAGGCGATTCGCACGACGAAGGCCGCCGACCTCGGCGCCGTCAACGACGTCCTCGCTCGTCGTCGCGCCTGATGCCCCGAAGCAGCTGAGTTTCGGGCGGCACGGAATTCGCGATGCAGACGCAGAAGCCCCGCACAATCCGGCAGTTTCTAGGGGTCCTCGCAACACCTGATGGTTAAGACATCATCAGTAAATCACGAAGACGCTCGGCTGGGGTATCCCAGTCGAGCGTCTTGCGTGGACGACCATTGAGCTCTTGAGCGACGTGCTCAAGGTCTTCAGGCCCGTACGGCCGCAGGTCCGTGCTCTTCGGGAAGTACTGGCGCAGAAGCCCGTTTGTGTTCTCGTTGCTGCCCCGCTGCCAGGGTGAGTGCGGATCACAGAAATAGACCGGAACCCCAGTCGCGATGCTGAACTGCTTATGCGCTGCCATCTCGGTGCCCTGGTCCCAGGTCAGTGACCCCCGCAGATGCTCTGGCAGCGTACCGATCAACCCGGTGAGCACGTCACGGACTTCCCCGGCGGTGTGCCCGCCGGGTAGATGCCCCAGGAGCACGTATCGAGTCGTTCGCTCCACCAGCGTCACGATCGCCGAAGCACTGCCTGGCCCGACGATCAGATCGCCTTCCCAATGGCCAGGCACCGCGCGGTCCTCGATCTCGGGCGGCCGCTCCGAAATCATCACCATCTCGTCGATGAATCTGGGCGTGCGCTGGCCGGGATGCTTGCGCGGCTTCCGGCGTGTCCTCCCGGTCCGCAGTGCCTCCGCGACCTCGCGCTTGAGCCCACCGCGGGCCTGGATGTACAACGCCTGATAGATCGTCTCCGGGCTCACTCTCATACTCTCGTCGTCGGGAAATTCCTTCCTTAGAGTGTGGCTGATCTGCTCCGGCGACCACCGTACCGACAGCTTCTCCTGCACGTACTCCCGCAACGACACGTGGGTGACGAGCTTCGAGGACTTCGGCCTGGACCTCGACGCTGCCCAGGCACGATGGGCGACGTAGGGCTGATAGCGGCCTTCCTCAGAACGAGCATCGAGCTCACGCTTGATCGTCGAGGCAGGTCTTCCCAGCACGCGACCGATCGCGCGCAGACTCATGCCACTGCGATACAGGTCAGCGATCGTCTCCCGCTCCTCGAGCGAGAGATACCGGGGATGGAGCACGGCCTCCACCGCCGGCAGGGCGGGAACTTCTACCTGCATAGTCATACCGGTGTTGTAATCGATTACGGTGCCATCGGGATAGATACGCGAGTTACTCACATGCCGGACACCCTGGTCCCAGTCCCGCGCTGAGCGCACGTTGACGCCAACTCTGGCCGCTGCTTCTGATTGCGACATGCCATCGGCGCGTAATTGCATGTACTCAGACTTACGAGGGTGAGGACCGTTTCCCCTGACCCCACGTCCACGGATCCCGACCCGCCGTGCCCACCCGTACGCGGTGTTCCGGTTGACACCGACCTCGCGAGCGGCGGCTGAGATCCCGATGTCCGAACGCCTCAGCGTCTCGAGAAACTTCTCTTTCAACTCATTGAACGACACGATCCCCGCAACTCCTTGAAGTTCAAGGTGTTGCGGGGATCGCTAGAACCCGCCTCCGTGCGGGGCTTCGTCACGCCAGGGGTGATGGTGTCCAGGGTATGTCGCGGGCAGCCCAGTTCACGACAGATAGCATCCGTTTGAAAGCGTGCTATCTGTCGTCGATGGTGCTGCCGGCGATCAGGCGCTGAAGGCGAACCAACAGATCGCGTCGCGCCGCACCTGATCGTCCAGTACGAGTTCGCGGACATCGGTCGGCAACCGCTCGCGCTGCCAGTCGCGTTCGGCACGACCGGCCGCGAGGTCTTGGCCAGACCGTCCGCGGGCCGCTTTGATCGCGTAGGCCGCCGCCCCGAGGTCGTGTTCGGCGACGTGCCCGACGCAGGCCGCCTGCCCCGCCGCGTAGGCGGCGAACCGGGCGGGCCCACGCAGGGGTCGTGCGGCACCCATGGCATGACCACCGAGGGCACGAGCCTCCATCATCCGCATCTCACCGGCTGCCCACGCCCGTGCGGCGGCAATGGCGCTGCGTGGTCGCTCATCCTCGGGGCAGGCGGATTCGAAGTACGGCAGGACGTGTTCCGCACAGTCGGCGGCCCACAACGCGAGAAGCCGGTGGTCGGCATCGGTCAGCGAGCCGCCTCGGCGAATCGTGATCATCCGCGGATCGCGCACCTCCGGCAGGATCATGGGCGCCGACCGAGCACGGACGGCGGACGCAGGCGATGAAGCACGCGGACGTTCACAGTTGCCGATTCTAACGCCCCCACCGACCGGGCCGGTCTGGGGAAGGTCGGAACCGCGGCACGAACCTGCCTGGGGGCTGTATGTTCCCCTGCTGGACACGGCCGCCTCGGCAGTCTTTGACCGTGCTAGATTGCTCACCGTCGACCACGCGAGGGCGGTCGGCAGAGAGCAGAGCCAGCGTTCAGAGGAGGAACCGATGGTCGGTATCGAAGACCGGGTCAACGCCGACAGGGTCGGGGTACGGCGCGCCCACCGCGCGGCAGCCGGGTCGTTCATCGGTGCCGTCGTCGAATGGTACGACTTCCTCCTCTACGGAATCGTCGCCGCGCTGGTCTTCGGCGAACTCTTCTTCCCCGACTACAGTTCCCACGCCGGAACGCTCGCCGCATTCGCGACCTTCGGCGTCGGATTCATCTTCCGCCCGCTCGGCGGCATCATCTTCGGCCACTTCGGCGACCGCCTCGGTCGCAAGTCCATGCTCGTGTGGACGATGACGATCATGGGTGTGGCTACCGCCCTCATCGGATTCCTGCCGACCTACCAGTCCGTCGGCTGGCTCGCTCCTGCCCTGCTGGTGCTGCTGCGTTGCATCCAGGGCATCGCCGTCGGCGGGGAATGGGGCGGTGCCGCGCTCATGGCCGTCGAAAGCGCACCGTCGAAGCTGCGGGCCTTCTTCTCCAGTGGAGTCCAGATCGGCTATTCGTTCGGACTGCTGCTGGCCACCGGGCTTGTAGCCCTGCTCAGCAGCAATTTCTCCGCCGAGGCCTTCCTCGCTTGGGGATGGCGCATTCCGTTCTTCTTCAGCGCCGTCCTCGTCATCGTCGGGCTGTGGATCCGTGCCGGTGTTGAGGAGTCCGAGGAGTACGTCGAACGTGTGAAGAATGCGAAGACCGACAAAACCGCGAAGCTGCCGATCCTCGAAGCTTTCAAACGCTATCCCGCACAGATCTTCCAGATCGTCGGCCTGCGGTTCATCGAACTGCTGACCATGTACATCGTCACGACCTTCGCCCTGTCGTATTCGACAGAGCAGCTCGGCCTCGATCGGCAGGTCATGCTCAACATCACCCTCCTCGTCGGAGGTCTCGGCATCGTCACGATCCCCGCCTTCGCCTACCTCTCCGACCGCTACGGACGCCTGCGGGTCTACCTCACCGGCGGCATCATCGGCCTGATCAGCGCCGTCCCGTTCTTCCTCGTCCTCGAGGCCGGGAACATCGTCGGCATCGTCATCTTCGCAGTGCTGCTCATCAACATCGCTCACGATGCCGTCGTCAGCGTCCAGCAGCCGCTGTTCGCCGAGATGTTCAGTCCCGAATTCCGCTACAGCGGAGCGGGAGTCGGATACCAGCTCGCCAGCGCGATCGCCGGCGGCTTCACGCCGTTCATCGCGACGTTCCTCGTCGGACTCGGCAACGGTACCTGGTACCTCGTGGCGGCCTACCTCGGGGGCGGCTGCCTCATCTCGATCTCGATCGCCATGCACCTCGTGCGCAAATGGCAGATCGGCCGCCGCTCCGAACGCTCGACTGTTGAGTCCACTCAGGTCGTGTCGGCTTGATGGCTCGCCGCCCCTCTTACGCCGCCGCCATGCCGACCGCTGAGAAGCGAGCCGGATCGGAGTCTGCCTCGAGCGGATCGATCCGGTCAGTCGAGATCACCGCACCTGGTCGCGTCGAAGTCGTGACCCGTACGGGTCCGCACGGTCGCCCCGCGGAAGGGCATGTGCGGGTGCGAATGCTCGCAGTGGGGATCTGCGGCACCGACCTCAGCCTGGCCTCCGGTTCGCGGACGACTCCCGAGCTGCCATGGCGGCTCGGCCACGAAGGCGTCGGAGAGATCACCGAGGTGGGGCGCGGGGCCGAGGAATGGGCGATCGGTGACAGGGTCGCGCTTGAACCCAACATCACCTGCGGGCGGTGCGAGTACTGCCTCCGCGGCATGACCTCAGCATGTGCCTCCCGACTGAGCGCCGGCGTGCTCACACAGCCGGGATTCCTCGCCGAGGTGCTCGACCATCCCGGCGGATTCTGCCATCGCCTGCCGGCCGAGATACCTGTGGAGCGAGCCGTGTGCGCTGAACCGTTGGCGGTTGCTGCCGCTGCGATCCGTCGTACCGACCTGCAGGGTGGGGAAGACGTCCTCGTCATCGGTGCCGGAGCCCAAGGCCTGTTGGCCACGCTCATTCTCGTCGACCGCGGCTATCGTCCATTGGTGAGCGAACCGGACGAGACTCGGCTGCGGCTGGCGGTCGAACTCGGGGCCCGAGCCTTCGTCCCCGGCGCCGGCCGAGAGCCTCGGATCGTCATCGATGCGGCCGGAGTACCAGATGGGCTCGCCGCCGTTGTCGACCACCTGTCTCCATTCGCAAAGGTCACGGTCGTCGGAGAGGACCACGACCGCCTCGGCGCCTCGACGTTCGACATCGTCCAGCGGCAGCTGAGAATTCGTGGCTCTTTCATCTACGAACACCCGCAGGACATGGCGACCGCGGTCGCCATGCTCGAGACGCTGCCGACCGAGGCGATCGTAGGGACCGGACTCTCGCTCGACGATGCACCCCATCTGCTCGGTGCCAATGCCTGCCGTCGGCCCGGGGTCAAGCAGTGGGTGGACCTGCGCGGCTGACTGTCGCGGGGAAAGCCGAGGGAGTCAGCCGTAGCCGAAGATCGCGCGCAGCAGCGGACTCCGGTCTCGTGTCAGCTGCGGGGCAGGGCCACGTACTTGACCTCGAGGAACTCGTCGATGCCGACGCGTCCGCCCTCGCGGCCGAGGCCGGACATCTTCACTCCGCCGAACGGCGCAGCCGGGTTCGAGACCAGGCCGGTGTTGAGCCCGACCATGCCGACCTCCATCTTGTCGGCGAGTCCGAGGGCACGTTCGACGTTCTCGCTGAACAGGTAGCCGACGAGGCCGAACTCGGTCTCATTGGCCAAGGCGATGCCTTGTTCGTCCGTGTCGAAGGTGACGATGGGGGCCACGGGGCCGAAGATCTCCGTCGTCCGGATCTCGGCGTCATCGGGAATGTCGGTCAACACTGTCGGGGTGTAGAAGAAACCGTCGCCGTCGATCCTGGTTCCTCCGGTGAGGACCTTCGCTCCCTTGGCCACTGCCTCATCGACAAGATCGGCGACCTTGTCGAGGGTGTCCTGGTCGACGAGCGGGCCCATCTCGGTTCCTTCGTCGAGGCCGTTGCCCACCTTCATCGCGCCGATGCGTTCGGCCAGTCTCGAGGAGAACTCCTCGGCGAGAGAGGAATGGACGAACATGCGGTTCGCCGCGGTGCAGGCCTCACCGCCGTTGCGCATCTTCGCGACCACCGCGCCTTCGACGGCCTTGTCGATGTCGGCGTCGGCGAAGACGACGAACGGCGCGTTGCCGCCGAGCTCCATCGACGTCTTCATGACGTTGTCGGCGGCCTGCTTGAGCAGGCCCACCCCCACCTCGGTGGACCCGGTGAACGTGACCTTGCGGGCGATGCCGGACTCCATCCAGGCAGTGACGACGCGGCGCGCGGAGTCGGAGGTGACGAGGTTGAGCACGCCGGCAGGCAGGCCGGCCTCGACGAGGACGTCGACGAGCATGAGCGAGGTCAGCGGGGTCAGCTTCGCGGGCTTGAACACCATCGTGCAGCCGACGGCGACAGCGGGTCCGATCTTGCGGGCGCCCATGGCCAGAGGGAAGTTCCACGGAGTGATGAGAATGCAGGGGCCGACGGGCTCGCGCGAGATGAGCATGCGATTCTTGCCGTCCGGTGACTGCGAGTAGTCACCCTCGATGCGCACAGCCTCTTCGGAGAACCAGCGGAAGAATTCGGCGCCGTAGGTGACCTCGCCCTTGGACTCGGCGAACGGCTTGCCCATCTCTGCGGTCATGACCGCGGCGATGTCGTCGGCGCGGTCATGCAGCAGTTCGAAGGTCCGGCGCAGGATCTCGGAGCGTTCGCGCGGCGAGGTGGCTGCCCAATCTGCCTGTGTGTCACCGGCGACCGCGATGGCCTCTTCGGCATCGGCGGCGGAGCCGTCGGCCACGGTGGTGATGATCTTGCCGGTTGCGGGATTGCGGACGTTGATGGTCTTGCCGCCCTCGGCCTCGCGCCACCGGCCGTTGATGAACAGGCCGGTGCCAAGTTTGTCGATGATCGGGGTGATGTCCACGACGCGTCCTCCTTGAGTGTCGTCGGTGCAGAACCGCGTGGTCGGCGTGAGAACGTCCCCGCCGCAGTACCGGAACGCGGCTGCTTCCAGTTTAGTGCTCTTCGGCCCGAAGCGTCGTGGGGAATTCGCTGCCGATGCCCGTCACGCGGGGGACTCCTCAGGCGGGGGACTCGTCAGGCGGGGGCTCGTCCGGCCCATCGGCTGCGGAGCCACCGTCGGCAGTCGAAGCGCGGGCGATTATCGACAGTGAAGCGTGGGCGAGTGCACTGATCGCGATGAGCTGACGCCCCCGACACTGAGCGATGCCGGCCCGGTCACTGCGACGTGACGAGACCGGGCAGGGAACTGACGAGACGGAATCGGACCCTCAGGCGACGAATTTGTCGAACTCGTCGTTCTTGGCCAGGAAATTCTGCACATAAGAGCACGTGGTGCGGAACTTCAGCCCCGCCTCGGCGCTGGTCTCGAGGGCATAGCGCACCAGCTTGGCCGCCAGGCCGCGACCGCCCCACTCGGGCGAGACCTCGGTGTGGGTGAAGGTGCGCACCGGACCGTCGGCGGTGTCATCGGCACTCGCCTCACGGTCGATGTAGTCGGCGAGGCCGATGACCTTGCCCGCATGGGAGACGGTGAAGCGTTTGGCGGCGGCATCCTCGGCGATGGTGAAGGTCTCTCCCGAGATGTCGATGTCCATGGTCGTTCCTCCCGAATGTCGGTGCCCCGTATGTCCGTGTCGGCGGCACTGCGCGATAGTCGTCGGCGATCGGTTGACGCTCGTCGCCGTCCTGACAATTGACACTATAGTTCTGTTCCTGAGGAAGCGACTAGCCTGGTCGGACGCAGCCGCACGAACGATTGTGAAGGAGTCCCACCTATGACCGCACACCCCTCGGCGTCCCCGGTCGACGCGCACCGCCAGAAGCTGAGCGCAGTCGGCTTCGAGGTCGCCGAACTGACGTCTGCCGACATCGCCGACTATGTCGAGCTCGTGTCCTCGGCCTACCGCGGCGAGGGGTCGAAGCAAGGGTGGACGACCGAGGCTGACCTGTTGGGCGGACAGCGACTCGACGGCCCGATGGCCGAGGACATGCTCGCCGAGGCGGACTCCCAGATCCTGCTCGCCCGCGATGAGCAGGGCCGCGCCGTCGCCAGCGTCTACGTGCGCGAACCCGAAGACGGAGCCGCCTACCTCGGCGTGCTCGCCGTCTCTCCGCTGGGGCAGGGCAAAGGTGTGGGGTCCGCGCTCATCGGCCTCGCGGAGGCATGGGTGGCCGAGCATTGGGGCGCGACATCGATGCGGATGAGCGTGATCAACAAACGCGAGGAACTCATCGCCTACTACGAACGCCGCGGCTACTCGCGCACCGGAGAAGTCGAACCCTTCCCCTATGGCGACGAACGCTTCGGCCTGCCGAAGGTCGACGACCTCGCGTTCGTGATGCTGTCCAAACCTCTGGGCTGAGGGGCGGCTGCGCCGAGAATCGGGCTGAGCGTCGAGAAACGCATGTGCGCCCGTTTCTCGACGCTCAGCCCGTTTCTCGATGAACTCAGCCTCAGAACATCATGGCGGGAACGACGAGGCCGCCGACGAGTACGACCGGCCCGATGACGACCATCGACATGCCGAACTTCACGAGGATGCGCGTCAGTCGCGGCTTGTCCTCGACCGGGGCGGTCGCCACGACCGTGGCGCCCAGCGTCGAGAACGGTGAGACGTCGACGACGGCCGAGCACACGCCCAATGCCGCGATGAGGGCCCAGCCGGGCACCCCACCGGCGGCGATGAGCGGCAGAGCCAACGGCACGAGGGCCGCCAGGATACCCGTCGTCGACGCGAACGCCGAGACCAGGCCGCCGACGATGCAGAGGACGAAGGCCGCGATGAGCGGCGAACCGATCGCCTCTGCGCCCTCACCGAGCAGGTCCACGGCGCCCATGTTCTGCAGCACGCCGACGAAGGTGATGATGCCGCCGACGAGCAGCACGGTCGGCCAGTCGATCTTCGGGATCGCGGCCTTGCCCGTCTTCGGATCGACGAGCGAGAGAATCGCGCCGAACATGAAGCACAGCAGGCCGATGTCCGGTTCCTGGCCGAGGGCCGCGAGCACGACCACGGAGCCGATGAGACCGACCATGAAGACCACGGTGAGGATCTGCACGACGGTGAACGGCGAGGAATCACCCGCCTCGTCGGTGGTGGAGGAGTCGAAGAGGGCTTCGTCCTCGTCGTCCTCACCGAAGGCCACACTCGACGCCGAGGCGGAACCGCGGGAAATCGTCGCCTGCGTGCTTCCGCCGTGCGCCCCGGCCGAAGCATGCGCGGAGGCTGCCACCGTGGTCTTCGAGAACAGCGACCGTCCGTACATGAAGTATGCGACGGCGAGCATGACGAGGTAGACGGCCACGGCGATGCCGAAGAGCAGGAACGGGGAGAGGTCGATCCCGGCATCGTGCGCGGTCGAGTACGTGACGATTCCGTAGAGGCTGGTCGGGGCGAAGCCGCCGGCGCCGATGGCGAAGCAGATCGCCAGGCCCATGAGCGCATAGTCGACCCCGTACTTGCGGGCGACCTGCATGCCCACCGGCATCATCACCAGCCCGGCCAGCGGGGCGCCCATGGCTGCGATTGCGCCGGTGATGAGGAAGAACACGACCGGCAGCAGCACCGCCGAGGATCCGACGCGTTCGAGGGCCCAGTCGATGATCTTGTCGACGGTTCCGTTCTCCTGCGCGATCGCGAAGAAGTAGGTTACGCCCGCCAGCAGGATCATGATGCTCAGCGGGAATTCGGCGACGATGTCCTCGACCGCCATGTCGGTGAAGAGGAGTCCGGTCCCGGCCGCGCCGACGAGCATTAGCACGCCGATCTGCACCCCGCGGACCGCGCCGATGGCGAAGAGGGCGATGAAGATGAGCAGAGCAATGATCTGAGTGAGCATGATGTCCTTGCGAAGGCTGAAGCGACGCTGAGCATCGCTGGCTGATTCGCTGAGAGACACTACCAGTGTTACCGGCGGGTACCACCGAGGCGTGTCCGACCTGTTGGAAAGTTCCGATAGACGGAAAATCCTCGCCGAGGCGGCCCGTGGGCAGGGGGAGCCGTCTCAGAACTACCTGACGGCGGCTGAGCAACCTCGCGCTGGAGTGGTCCCCGAAAGTTGGACTGTGATCAACACAAACCAACTTGAAGGGACCATTCCATGCGTCAGGACTGTCTGATCACCAACGACCAAGCCAAGGCCGCGATCGAACTCTTCGACCAAGGGCACGGCTACGCCGCGGCAGCCACGAAGCTCGATGTCCACAAACCCACACTCAAACTTCTCCACGACCGGTGGCTGGTGCGTGGAACAATGTCGGTCATGGAACCGCACCAGCGCCGCCGTATACCAGCAGAGCAGAAGATCGCGACTGCGAAGCGATACCTCGACGGCGAACACAAAGTCGAACTCGCCAAGGAACTCGGCCTGGCATCGTCGCGTCCGATCCTCGACTGGGTCAAGGAATACCGGGACAAGGGCGATCAGGCATTCACCTCGCCCCCGGCATCAGGCAAGGGCACAACAGCCCGGATGCGCGCCATTGACAGCGGTCAGGACCCGGATGCTGATCCGGCCCCGTCTAAGCCGGACCTGATGGCGAAGAAGACCCGTGCCGAGGACATTAGTCTGGCGGAGTATCGGCAGCTGCAAGACCGGCTGTTGCGGGCGGAAGCGGAGAACGCGTACTTAAAAAAACTGAAGGCCTTGAGGCAGAACGGGCAGCTGTAAAAGCACGCATAGTTGCCAGTCTCAAGGCGAACTACCCACTGTCACTGCTGCTGAGCATTGCGGGCCTGGCACGGTCGACGTTTTTCTATCACCAGAAACGCTTCGATCAGAAACCTGACCCATACGAGCAGGTCAGGCCCCGGATCCGGGAGATCTTCACCGACAGCCGCGAATGCTACGGGCACCGCAAGATCTGGGCAGTCTTGGTCAAAGAAGGCATCACGATCGCGAAGAAGACAGTGCTGCGGTTGATGCAGGACATGAACATCAAGACCAAGGTGCGCAGGAAGCGGTATAACTCCCACCGTGGCACGATCGGCCGTGTTGCCGGCAACGTCCTCAACCGGGAGTTCACCGCTGAGGAACCAAATGAGAAATGGGTCTCTGACGTCACCGAATTCGCTGTGGCGGATCAGAAACTGTATCTGTCACCGGTCATCGATCTCTTCGATACCAGTGTGGTGTCGTACTCGATGTCGACGTCACCGAACACGGCGTTGACGAACAAGTCACTGACGAATGCGTGTCAGGGGCTTCGGCCCGGTCAGAAACCATTGGTGCACACGGACCAGGGGTTTCAGTACCAGCACGTGTCGTGGGCGGCGATCCTGACCAAACACGGTGCCACACCGTCGATGTCGCGGAAGGGAAACTGCTGGGATAACGCGATGGCGGAGAACTTCTTCGGGCAGTTGAAAACCGAGATGTTCTATCTGCAGAAATTCAACACGGTCGAGGACCTCGAGAAAGCGATCGATGAGTACATTCATTGGTATAACTTTGAGAGGATCTCGATGCGACTCGGCGGTCTTGCCCCGATGGAGTATCGGACCAAGACCGCCACAGCCGGACAGCCGGCAACTGCTTTATGCTGACCTCACAGCAGTCCAACTATTGGGGACCACTCCACGCCAGGTTGCTCAGCCGCCGTCAGGATCCTTCTATGTCGGTCAAGCGGCTTGACCGATCGGGTTCGTGGCCTCGAGAATCCGATACACCGAACGGGCCAAACTACGCTTCATACACCGGATCGTCTCCTTCTTCGTCTTCCCCTCACTCAGCCGTCTAGCCATGTACGCCTGGGACTTCTTATGGTGAGAAAGCCGCGTGACTGCCACCATGTACAACGCAGAATTCAACCGACGATCACCACTGCGATTCAGCCGGAACCTCACCACATTCCCCGACGACGCCGGTATCGGACAGACCCCCGCCAACTTCGCGAACGCAGCCTCGGAACGCACCCGCCCATGATGCGACCACGCCAGGTAGAACACAGCCGCAGTGATCGGACCGATCCCCGGCTCAGCCAGCAACGCCGCCCCCGGACTGTCCTTGACCAAGGCCTCGATCCGGGCGGCGTAGTCCTTGATTTCGGCATCGAGCTCGACGACACGTTTGGCTAACCGGATGGCTTCCCGACGAGCCTCGGTCAGTGCCACAGACTCGTCCCTGATCCGCCACTTCGCCACCGTCTGAATCGTGACGACAGACAATTTCCGACGCGCATCGACACCGAGGTCATGACCACGCAACAGCGCAGTGAGCGCATTGATCGTCCGGGTCTTCTCCCGAGTCATGGACTCCCGCGCCTTGACCAGGATCCGCAGTCCCTGACGCGGCCCATCAGCCTGCCGGGGAAACCGCAGCCGCGACTCATCCAGCGACAGGACCGCGCCAGCGATCCGTCGGGCATCGATCCGGTCGTCCTTGCCCGTGGCATGCCGGTCGCGAGCATTCATGCTGGCAGCCTCGGCGACCGTGTACCCGGCCTCGGCGACATGATCGGCCAGGATCGCCCCGTACGTGCCGATACCCTCGATCACCCACAGGGTCTCAAGGTCCCCGCCGGTACGACGCCCGGCCCACGTCAGGGCTCGTTTGATGCCGGCTTTTGTCGTCGGGAACGTGGCAGTATCGATGTGCTCACCAGACTTGGTGAGGACACTGTAGACGTGGTTCTTCGCGTGGGTGTCGACGCCAACGACAAACGCGTATAAATGCGAGATGATAGTCATGACGGTTCGTGCTTCTCCTGTGTCGGAACGGATGAGGTCCGACCGTCGAACGGTCGGCTCCGGTCCGGGAGATAGTCACGTCGAAACACCACTGTGATGAGTCACGTTCGGTCAGGAACGGACAACCTTCTGATCAAGTTATCGATGTGGGCCGAGCCGGTGCCGACCGCCCACCAATCATCAGACAGATCCCGACGAGGACATCGTTGGAGTCAGTAGCAATTAGAGTCATGATGATCGATGGGACGGTCAGTTCCTACTCTGCCAGCCAGTCCCAGACCAGCCACTATCAATACTCACAGTAGTAATTGGGGGGATCAGGTGAGGAGGAGGGCTCCGCCGAGGGCGATGAGGGCGACGATGATCGTGACCAAGGCGGCCAGGGCGATCGGTCGGGCGCCGAGGTTCCTCAGTGATCGCCACTGCACTCCGCGACCGAGGGCGAACATCGCCATCGCCAAGCACACGGTCTGAATCCAACTGAGGCCGGTGACCGCGAACTCCGGCAGCAGACCGAAGGTGCGCAGAGCCGCCATAATGAGGAACCCCACGACGAAGAGTGGCACGATCGGCGGGCGCTTGCCCTGAGTCGGAGCCTGCTTCGTCGTGGTCGACACCGACCCCGCGGTCGGCTCGGAACCGGAGGCTGCCGCGGAACCCGCGGCCGACCCCGCCCCCGCAGGGGTCGCGGCGGAACCCGCGACCGGCTCGGAACCCGCGGCCGCCTCGGTGCCGGTGTTCGCCAGTGACTTGTCCTCACTGCGGCGCACTGCGTAGCTGAACACGGCGACCGTGGGGGCGAGCATGATGACGCGGGCGAGCTTGACGAGCACGGCGATCTCGAGGGCCGCGGGCCCGATGATGCCGCCGATCGCCACGACCTGGGCGACCTCATGGGTGGCGGCTCCGCCCCACATTCCGGCGGTCTCCGGGGACAGACCCAGGGCGGTCGAGAGTCCGGGCACGATCGCGATCATCAGAGTGCCGAAGAGGACGACGAGGCCGATCGCGGCGGCGACATCCTCTTTCTTCGACTTCAGGGTCGACTCGACTCCGGCGACGGCGGCGGCACCGCAGATGCCGAAGCCGCTGCCGATGAGCACGGCCAGGGGACGGTCGACCTTGAGCGGTCCGGCCAGGGCCAGGGCGGAGAGGATGCCGGCGGCGACGATGACGGCGGCGAGGACGAGGACGAGCCAGCCGAGATCGAGGATGTCGCCGAGCACCACCTGCGCACCGAGAGCGACGATGCCCAGGCGCAGCAGCGGCTTCGCCGCGAAGCTGAGTCCGGGCATGAACGCCTCGGGGAGGTTGGGCACGAGATTGCCCAGGAGGATGCCGAGCACGATCGCCACGAGCAGCGGTGAGAGCACGGGGGCGAGCATGGAGATCGGCCACGCGACGGCCGTGGCCACGGCGGCGACGGCGAGTCCGGGTAAGAGGGAGGTCAAGCGGTTCATGGCTTCAGTCTGTCAACGCCTGCGCAGCCGCAGTAGACGGTGATTTCGACGCAACCCATATGGATCTGATATGCCATGATGGGCATATGCACGCTCTCGGCAATATGAAGAACTGGCCCGAGCTTCAGGCTCTGGGTCTGCTGGTGGCCCTCAGCGGCAACGCCCGATCGATCGGCCAGGCCGCGGCGAAACTCGATCTCGCCCAGCCGAACGCCTCGCGCAGTCTGCGCAATCTCGAACGCGATCTCAAAGTGCCGCTGCTGCGGCGCTCGCCGCGGGGAACCGAACTCACCGTCGAAGGCCGGGCCGTCGCCGAATGGGCCTCGAAGGTCATCGAAGCCTACGACACCCTCTACGCCGGTGCCCGCGCCATCCAGGACGCCCGCGCCGGAACCGTCAAGGTCAGCGCCTCGCTGACGGTCGCCGAATACCTCATGCCCCACCACCTCACGACCTTCCGTGCCGCGCATCCGACGATCGACATCGGTCTGTCGGTGGAGAACTCCGCGACCGTCATCGACCGGGTGCGCCGGCAGACCTGCGACCTCGGGCTCATCGAGTCCGTGTCCCTGCCCCAGGACCTCAACGCCGAGGTGGTCGGCCGTGACCGACTCATGATCGCCTGTGCCCCGGATTTCGCCCACGCCTGGACGACGCCGATCACCGCCGAGGGGCTCGCGCAGGTGCCGCTGCTGGTGCGTGAGAACGGCTCCGGCACGAGGGAGACCATCGACGCGGCGCTGCTCGGCGCGGGCGGGGTGCGCGTGGCCGGCGAGTACGGATCGAATTCCGCCCTGCGCATCGCCGCCGCCACATCCGTGGCCCCGGCCGTTCTCTCCGAGCTCGCTCTGCGCGATGATTTCCGGGCCGGGCGGCTGGTGCCGCTGCCGGTGGGCGACGACGTCGACCTCACCCGCGAACTCCACGCCGTGTGGGCGAAGGGCAGGCGGCAGTCGCCCGGAGCGCGCCTGCTGCTCGAGCACATGATCGACAGTCTCGAGTGATGGAATCCGGACGGCTCGGCACCAGCGGCGATCGCGCCCGTATATTGGGGACATGACACAGCCTGAGCCTGCCCCCTCATCCGCCGCTCGTTCCGAGTACGCTGCCGAGACTCTCGTCGTCGAAACCGGGCGCCCGCAGCGCACCGACGGCGCTGCCGTGAACCCGCCGATCGATCTGTCCTCGACCTTCGTGGGCGCGGGCGACATCTCCGCATCGCCCTACGCCTATGCCCGTTTCGACACTCCTGCTTGGACGCCCTTCGAAGAGGCGCTCGGTCAGCTCGAACATGCCAGCCTGCCCGGACTGGTCTTCGGCTCCGGTCTGGCCGCGATCTCCGCCGTGATCAGCCTCGTGCCCGCCGGCGGCACGCTCATCATCCCGACTCACAGCTACCAGGGGGCGCTCGCCTCCGCGGAGCAGATCGCCGGGCGGCAGAACTTCGACCTCGTCACCGTCGACATCTCCGACACCGAGGCGGTCATCGCCGCCCTCGATCGAGCGGGGCACGCCACGACAGGTCAGGCGGCGACGGACGGGACGGCCGCCTCGGCGGGGGACACGGATGGAACGACCGCCTCGGCGAGTGCCGGCACAGCCGGATCCCCGGGGATGCTGTGGATCGAATCGCCGACGAACCCGATGCTCGAGGTCGCCGACGTTCCCGCGCTGACCGCGACCGCCAAGGACCGCGGGTTCCTCGTCTGCGTCGACAACACCTTCGCCACCCCGCTGCTGCAGACTCCGCTCGATCTGGGCGTCGACATCGTCGTGCACTCGGTGACGAAATACCTGGCAGGCCACTCCGACGTCGTCCTCGGCGCGGTCATCACCGGCAACACCGAACTGCGCGAGGAGCTGCACACGGAACGATCCATGCGCGGCGGCATCGCAGGACCCTTCGAGGTCTGGCTGGCCCTGCGCGGACTGCGCACCCTGGCGGTGCGCCTCGACCGCGCGCAGGCCAACGCCCAAGCCATCGCCGAGCGCCTGGCCGCCCACCCCGCCGTCGTCGAAACCCGCTACCCGGGCCTACCGGACGACCCCGGCCATGCCCGCGCGGCCGCGCAGATGAACGGGTTCGGCGCGATCATCTCCTTCACCGTCGAATCCGCGGACAAGGCCACCGCCATCGCCGAGGCGGTCCGACTGTGGACGCCGGCGACCTCCCTCGGCGGGGTGGAATCCCTCATCGAGCGTCGTCGGCGGCACCCGTCGGAACCGGCGACCGTGCCCGAGGGACTCATCCGTCTGAGCGTGGGCATCGAGAACCTCGACGACCTGTGGGCCGACCTCGAGGCGGCCCTGGCCTGATGGGGCAGACGCCCGACTATGTGCTCGACCGGCCCAGCGTCGACGACGTCGACCAGTTCTTCGCCGTCGACTCCGACCCGCGGGTCTGGACTCACCTGCCCAGCGGACGCCTGACCGATGAGGAGGAAGCCGAAGCGATCCTCGTTCGACTGGTCTCCCAATGGGAGCTCGACGGAATCGGGCCGTGGATGGTCCGGGAGGCGCCCGGCGGGGACATCCTCGGCCATTGCGGGTGCTCGCTGCGCGGAGTCGCCGGCCCCGGTGCCTCCCGCGGCACACCCGGAGCGTTCTGGAACCTCGGATACCGATTCCGCCCCGAGGCGCAGGGGCGGGGACTGGCGACCGCGGTCTCGCGCGATGCGATCGCCGCCGCCGGGGACGTCGACCCCGATCTGCCGGTCGTGGCGTATCTGCTCGAAGTCAACACCGCCTCGGCGGTGGTCGCCCGCAAGCTCGGCCTCGAACTCGTTCACCGCGCACCCGATGTCGGCAATCCCGACCCGGCTGCCATCCGGCTGGTCTTCGCCGACCGGGAGCTCACCGCCGACCAGCTCGACGCAACACTGGCCTGAGAACCGCCCAGCTCGACGCAACACTGGCCTGAGAACCGCCCAGCTCGACGCGGCACTGGCCTAGGAGCGGCGGAGCCGCGACCATCCCCAACAGCCGCCTCGAACGGATGACGGCGTCGCGCATGAGGCGTACGGTGGTCACCGAACCGAATTTCTACGTCACGTAGAAATGAGATGACAGGGGGTGGCCGTGCAGGAGCAGAGTATGAGCGGGGTGATGTGGCACCCGAGTCTGCCTCCGACCTTCTCACGAGTCATCGACTGGCATCCGCAGCCGATCCCCGTCATCGTCATCCTGGCCGCGGCCGGTCTGCTGGTGTACGCCTTCTGCGTGTGGCTTCTTCACCGTCGTGGCGTGCGCTGGCCGATCTCCCGCCTGATCTGGTGGTGCTCGGGCATCGTCACGGTGATTCTCGTCGACGGCACAGCACTCAACGGCTACGGCATGGAGCTGTTCAGCATGCACATGATCCAACACATGATCCTGTCGATGCTCAGCCCCATCCTGCTGGTCCTCGGCGCGCCGATCACACTGATGCTGCGCGTTCTGCCGGCCGGGTCGGGACGGTGGAATCTGCGCCGCATCATCCTCGCCGTCGTCCACAGCCGCCCGATGCGCGTGCTGACGAACCCGATCGTGACGACCGCACTCTTCCTCATGAGCCTCTACGGGCTCTACTTCACTCCGATCTTCGACCGGCTGATGTCGACGATGTGGGGTCACAATCTGATGTTCATCCACTTCGTGGCCATCGGCATGCTCTATTTCTGGAACATCTTCGGCGTCGACCCGTCCCCGCGCACCGACGGCAAGCGGAGGCTGGGCATCGATCCGACCGTCGTCCAAGTCTTCGAGGTCGTCGCCACCGTGCCGTTCCATGCGTTCTTCGGAATCGTGGTGATGATGTCGAGCACCCTGCTGACCGGCTACTACGGTATGGCGCCGTGGGGCATCGACCCGTTGGACGATCAGTTCGTCGGTGGCGGCATCGCCTGGGCCTTCACGGAGATCCCCACCCTGATCATGCTCGGGGTGCTGATCATCCAGTGGCAGAGATCGGACGAGCGTCTCAGCCGCAGAATCGACCGTCAGGCCGCTCGCGACGGCGACGCCCAACTGCAGGCCTACAACCGCTATCTCGCGCAGCTGCACGCCGAAGACCAGCGCAGTCCCCGCCGCCGGGCATAATGGCACCGTTCGAGTGCGACCCGAGCATGGCCCCCGACCTCGAATCAGCCCGGACGTGTGACGCAGATCAACTTAACGTACGTTAAAGTGGCGGGAGATGCTTCTGTACGTCTCGAGGGCGGAGAGAAGCAGACGCCCCGAAAGCTACCCGGATCATCGGATTCGTACGAAGGAGTCGCATTGTCCACCAGTGTTCTCACCGAAGTCAGCGGCGATGTCACGACCGTGACCATCAATCGTCCGGAGAGCCTCAATGCGCTCGACGAGTCGACGTTCCGAGCCATCGGCACAGCCGTCGCCGAGGCGGCCGTGAACTCCCGTGCCCTCATCCTCACCGGCAGTCAGCGGTCCTTCAGCTCCGGGGCGGATCTGCAGGGAGGAGTGGCGAAGCGCGAAGGCATCGACCTCGCCGGGGCGAACGAGATCATCGCCTCGATCCTCGACCTGCCCATCCCTACGATCGCGGCGGTGTCCGGACCGGCCGCTGGCATCGGCTGTTCCCTCGCTCTGGCCTGCGACTATCTGGTGATGAGCGAGAAGTCCTACCTCATGCTGCCGTTCACGAAGATCGGCCTCATGCCCGACGGAGGCTCGACCGCCCTGGTCGCCGCCTCGGCCGGGCGTCACCGGGCTCTGCGCCTGGCGCTGACCGGAGAGAAGCTGCAGGCCGCCGATGCCCTCGACTGGGGATTGGCCAGCGAGGTCGTTCCGGCGGGAAGTCACCTGGAACGTGCCGAAGAAGTCGCCGCAGTCTTCGCTCAGGGCCCCACCCGGGCCCTCACTTCGTCGAAGCGAGCGATCAATCGGGCCAGCCTGGCCGAACTCGACTCGTCCTTCGACCGCGAGGTCGAAGGGCAGGATGCTCTGCGGGCAAGTAAGGACTTCGCCGAGGGAGTCGCCGCCTTCCTCGACAAGAGAGCACCCGGCTTCACCGGGGAATGATCCTGGAGCGGCGCGGATGAGATTGTTGATGACTGCCAGTCCACGGGCCGGTCCATGAACGCCTGGCCACGGATCGGTCCATGACTGCCCGACTACGGATCGGTTGATAACTGTTTGACCACGAATCGACTCAACCGCATCCGCGCCGCCTCCACAGCTGATGTGATGGTGACGACCGCCCACCACGAAACCGGCGATCACGATACCTCTCCCGTCGCAGCCACAACGTCGCGACGGGACCGGAGCACGAACGAAGGAGTCTCATGCTGACAGGAATTCCGTCCACCCTCGGCGACAGCTACCAGCTCAACACCACCAGCCTCATCCGCCACGCAGCCACCGTCTTCGGTGATGTCGAGGTCGTCTACCGCCGTTCGGACGGCTCCTGGGGCCGGTCGAACTACGCCGACGAATTCAAGCGCATGGCTCAGCTCGCGCAGGGCCTCGCCGACCTCGGCGTCGGCGCCGGCTCTATGGTCGGAGTCCTCGACTGGAACTCCCGCCGCCACCTCGAGCTCTACTTCGCCGTCCCCGGTGTGGCCGCGACCATGCTCCAGCTCAACCTGCGTCTGGCTCCCGAAGACCTCGCCTACGTCGTCAGCCACTCGAAGTCGGACTGGATCTTCGTCGACGAATCTCTGCTGACCGTCGCCGAATCGCTGGCCCCGAAGCTCGACGTCAAGGGCTGGGTCGTCATGACCGACAAACCGATCGCCGAGATCGAGACGAGCCTGAACAACGTCGTCTCCTACGAAGATCTCATCGCCGACAAGCCCGAGACCTTCGACTGGCCGGTCGTCGACGAGAAGACCGCCGCCTACGCCGGATACACCACCGGCACCACCGGCCGGCCCAAGGGCGTCTACTACTCGCACCGCTCGATCTACCTGCACACCATGGGCGGTCTGGCCGCACTCCACGCGGGCTTCGACGACTGCGTCATGCCCATCACGCCGATGTTCCATGTGCTGTCGTGGGGATTCCCGCAGAACGCGGTGGCCGCCGGTGCCAAACTCGTCCTGCCGGGCAAGTTCGCCGCCGAGGAGTTCGGCGCCATCGCCCAGGCATTCGTCGAGGAGAAGGTCACCTTGGCCAACGGCGCCCCTGCCATCTTCGGGCCGATGCTGCAGATGATGAAGAAGATGCCGCAGGCTCCGGACCTCTCCGGGGTCCGCCTCGTCTCCGGATCTTCGGAGCCGCCGCTGTCGATGATGCGCGGGTTCAAGGAGGTCACCGGAGCTGATGTCATCCATGGCTACGGTGCCACCGAAACCACGCCGCTGGCGTCGACGAACTGGAAGATCCGTCCCGGTCTCGACCTCGACGAGGAGGAGAAGTGGGATCTCAAGCGCTCGCAGGGCCTGCCGATCATCGGTGTCGAGATGAAGACCGTCGACCCCGAGGGCAATGAGCTGCCACGCGACGGAAAGTCCATGGGCGAGCTGCTCATGCGCGGCCCCTGGATCACCGAGTCCTACTATCAGCTGCCCGACAATGCCGATCGCTTCCTCGACGGCTGGTGGCGGTCGGGTGACGTCGGCACCATCGACGAGTACGGCTACCTCAAGATCACCGACCGTCTCAAGGACGTCATCAAGTCCGGAGGCGAGTGGATCTCGTCGATCGACATGGAGAACGCGATCCTCGACAACCCCGACGTCAGTGAGGCCGCCGTCATCGGCGTCCCCGACGAGAAGTGGGATGAGCGTCCCGTCGCGTACGTCGTCGCCAACCCCGGCGCCGAGGTGACCAGGGACGCGATCGTCGAAACGCTGAGTGCTCGTTTCGCCAAGTGGCAGATGCCCGACGAAGTCAGGGTCGTCGACGAGATGCCGCGCACCTCGGTGGGCAAACTCGACAAGAAGCTGCTGCGCAAGGACTGGGAAGAGTCCTGATCTCAGCAGGTTGAGCTAGGCAGAGACTGATCCGGGCAGGGATCGGCCGGGCCCCGGGCCTGACCGATCACAGCAGCAGCCAGCCGATGAGCCCTGCGCCGATCACCGTCGCCCATGCCGGGACCTTCCACATGGTCCCGGCAACGAAGGCGGCGACGGCCAGCGCCAGGGTCGCAGGCGAGGTGATCCCCTCGACGAAGACGGGATCGTAGAGCGCGGCTCCCAGCAGCCCCACGACGGCGGCATTGACTCCGGTCAGTGCCGCCGTCGCCGGTTCCCAGGCACGCAGCCGTTCCCAGAACGGCAGGATCCCGATCACCAGCAGACCGGCGGGAAGGAAGATCGCCAGCAGGGCGATGGCGGCGCCGAGGATACCGGTCGGTCCCGTCATCATCGACGCTCCGAGGAACGCAGCGAAGGTGAACAGCGGACCGGGGACGGCCTGAGCGGCGCCGTAGCCGGCGAGGAACGTATCGTGGTCGATCAGCCCCGTGGGCACGAGTTCGGCCTCGAGCAGGGGCAGGACGACGTGGCCACCGCCGAAGACCAGGGCTCCGGCCCGATAGAAGATGTCGATGAGGCGAATGGTCGCGTCCCCGGTCGCCGCAGTGAGTGCGGGCAGTCCGAGCAGCAACGCGGCGAAGGCGATGAGGGCGCCGATGCCCAGCCGTCTGGCGCCGCGGGAGGCGACCCTATTCTCGGGGGCGGCCGCCTCGGCGGGGGATTCCTGCTCTTTCCCACCTTTGTGGGGCCGTTTCAGCCACACGAGGCCGAGCACTCCGCCGAGGATGATCGCTGCGATCTGGACGAGGGCCGTCGGCACGATCGAATCCGGGATGACGAGCAGGAGGATGAGGGCGGCAGCGGCGATGCTCGCCCGCCGGGCATCGGGGGTCAGCGTTGTCGCCATCGACTGCACGGCACCGGCGACGACGGCCACCGCGGCGGCCTTGAGCCCGAGCAGCCACCCGGCATCGCCGAGGTCGCCGAAGGCCGAGAGCCCGAGCGCGAAGAGGGTGAGCAGAATCGCCGACGGCAGGGTGAAGCTCACCCACGCGGCTGCGAGCCCCGGCAGGCCCGCACGGCGCAGCCCGAGTCCCATTCCGACCTGGCTCGACGCGGGGCCGGGCAGCATCTGGCACACGGCCACGAGGTCGGCGTATGCGCGGTCATCCAGCCACGCGCGGCGGCCGACGAAGGTCTCACGGAAGTACCCGAGGTGGGCGATGGGACCGCCGAACGATGTCAGGCCCAGGCGCAGGAACGAACCGGCCACCTCGGCGGTGCGGGCAGGTGCAGTCGTCATCACATCAGTGAACACGGGCCAAGTGACGCCGAGGTGAATGGGTCCTCAGGGATGGTGGAGGAGGTAGGTCCCACCCTTGAGGCAGGTGTCGACGACCCAGCCGTCGCCGACGAGGCCGGTCAGCGCGGTGCGCAGCGCCAAACGCCAGCGGCTGGCGAGCTCGGCATCCTGACCGCGCAGGTCCTCGATGTCGGAGGGGAAGTCCAGCGAGACGAACTCGGTCTCCTTCGGCACCTCGCTCAGGAGCGGTTCCCCGTCGTCATCGGCGCGCAGGCAGGGGAACGCCGATCCGGGATCGACGACCGATGCCCGGGCAGGACGGTCGAGCGGCCATGACACCATCATCCGGTCGCTGGCCTGGCCGGAGTTCACTCCGTCGCGCATCTGCCCGTAGAAGTCCTCGAGGTATTCGACCATGCCGACGCCCAGACGTTGGAAGTTGAAGTACGCATTGCGGGCGATGAGCGGGTCGAAGGTCCAGGTCATCTCGGTGATGCCTAAGTTGAGGCACCACAGGCGCTGGTGCAGCTTCATCGCGGACCCGGCGCCGCGGCCGATGATCTGGTGGCGGACGCCGGCGATATGCGAATGCATGACCGTGCCCAGCGGCTGGCCGAAGAATCCGATGGTCACGCCGATCATCTCGTCGGGTTCGTCGACGCTGTATGCGGCGGAGACGTAGTTGCCGGCGTGGGCGAAGGCGATGATGAGGCTGGGTTCGAACACGTTCGTGCCGGTTTCGTCGACATTCCAGACTTCGTCGAGCAGCATTGAGGCCTTGGCCGCTTCGTCGGCGGTGTGGATCTCGCGCACCTCGATGCGCGCGGTCTCTGCCGCGGCGGCGTATTCGTCTTCCGCCAGGGCGAGGATCTCCGAGTCCACAGTTCTCAGTTCTGGGTTCGCGCTCATGGTGACATTGTGCCACCAGGACGTGACCTCGGCGGGAGGCGCACGGCAACGATTCGAGTACGGTGAACCGGCCGGAGCGTGCCCACGCGCGCCTGGGTGAATGTTCTCGCACGCCCCAGTGAACTCCGCCGGTTGAGCAGATGGGGCAGGTATAGCCTGGACACATGAGCTCAACAGTCGCCGTCATCGGCGCCGGAACCATCGGCCGGTCGTTCGCCTTCCTCTTCGCCCGCAGCGGGTACACGGTGCGGGTCTTCGACCCGCGTCCCGACCTCGCCGAGGTGGTCGCCGAGCTGCAGGCCGAGGTGACCGCCGACGCTTCCGCCCGGAACGAGCTGGCCTCGCAGGTCGGCACCGTCGACATCGCCGAGACCGTCGAAGCCGCCGTGGCCGGTGTCGTCTTCGTCCAGGAATCCGGTCCCGAGGATCCCGAATCGAAGCCGGTGCTGTTCGCTCAGATCGCCGAGGCGGCGCCTGCCGGGGCCGTGTTCGCAACCTCGTCGTCGACGATCCCGGCCTCAGTGATCGCGGCCGCGCTCCCGGAGTCCGCAGCATCTCGCGTCATCGTCGGCCACCCGTTCAATCCGCCGCACCTGATGCCGCTCGTCGAGGTCGTGCCCTCCCAGCAGACCTCCCAGGAGACCGTGGACGCCGCGGTCGAGTTCTATCGCAGCTGCGAGCGCGAACCGGTGGTGCTGCGGCGTGAGATCCGCGGATTCGTCGGCAACCGGCTGCAGAATGCGCTGATGAGGGAAGCGATCTCGCTCGTGCAGAACGGGGTCGTCACCGCCGAGGACCTCGACTCGGTGCTGAAGAATTCGCTGGGTTTGCGATGGTCGGCCATCGGCCAGTTCGAAGGCATGCACTTCGGCGGGGGAGAGGACGGGATCCGCGGCTTCATGGACCATATCGGCCCGGCCTTCGCCGCCATTGAGGATCTGCCCGTCGACGTCGACCCCGCAGCTATGGAAGACGTCTTCGAGCAGGTCGAAGAGGCCTACGGACCCCAACCGACCCCTCAGGCCGCCGCCGTCCGCGACCGGATCCAGAAAGCTGTCCTCGAAGCCCGCGGTCAGGGGCGCTGAATCGTCTGCCCATGTGGTGACCGTCGGCCCGTTTTGGTGACGAGACAGACACCTTCACCAGGACGAATAAGGAATCTTTGAGGTGACTCCCAGCGTTGTCATGGGAGCAAGTGCATTGGGGCTCCGCGGCAACCTGCCCCGGGCGCCGCAATGCGATCACCTCAGGAGGAAATCACCATGGGCGGATTCTTCACCGGCGTCGAAACGCCGGGAATGATCGATTGGGCCGCGATGCCCACCTACAACACGATCATGTCAGTGGCGGTCGGAGCCGGACTGCTCGCCGTCGTCCTGTTCTACCGGGAACTGCGCCGTGCCGGAGCGGCGGCCGGAGCAGCTGACGGCGCTGGATCGAAATGGCGCGGAGGCCGACATGTGCTCAGCACCGACGGATGGGCGCTGATCTTCGGCGTGCTGGGACTCATCCTCACCCTGACCGGCCTGCACATGACCCTCACCTGGCCTTTGGCGGCGGGCGGATTCGCCTTCGACAACGTCATCTTCGGTGAGACGAGCCTCGCCTTCGGTGTGCTTATGCTTGCCGCTGCTTGGTATCTGTGGAAGCGCGGGGCCGACCTCAAAGCCGATGCCGATCCGCTGGGCATGGCGGCAAGCACGGTGAAGCCGCTGTCGATCTTTATCGCCGCGCTCGGATTGGCGCTCTTCGCCATCGCTCTCGCGGGAACCGTCTACCAGCTCTTCGCCGCGCCACCGCAGGAGCCGATCTCCGGCGCCTTCGCTGACTACCCGGTCATCGAAGCCACATTCATGTCACTGCTCTTCGCCCTGGTCGGTCTCGGAGCGGTGCTGTTTCCCTTCGCGGTGCGCAGGGTGCTGGGCACCCCGGTCGACGCGCCGGTCCGCGGTGCTTCGATCTCCGTGACCGGCGTGGTCTGGTCGATCACCGGAATCGTGTTCGTCCTCTTCGGCGCGATGAACTTCTACACGCACATCGGACTGATCGTCAACACGATGTGATCAGCCGCAGCGGCTCAGACCGCTGCTTGGTAGAAGTACGTGGTGCGCTCGGCGATGAGGCCCTCGGTGTCGAAGAGGAAGAAGTCCGCGAATCCCACCGAGGTCTCGGATCCGTCCCTGAGACGACCGCTGAAGACACCGCGACTGGACGCCCGATCGCCGTCGACGAGGATCTCCTGCAGCGAATGCGCACCGGATTCGATGACGCGTTCACCATGGTAGAAATCAGTGATCTGCTGGCCGACCATCGTCGGATAGCCGGGCCGATCGTAGCTGGCGTCGGCGGCGAACAGCGCCGAGGTGGCGCCCGCATCTCCGGCGTCGACGGTGGAGTAGTAGCGCTTCACGAGTTCAGTCACACTGGCCATGGCACTACCGTAACAGTGACTCACGTCATAGCAGGCCCAACCATCGACCGTGCGCCGGTGCGCCACGATGGCCTTCGCGGCCGGTCGTGACCCCATTTCGCATTTCCGTCCCGCATCGGGTTAGTATCGACCTGCTAATGATAACGAGTCTCACTAACTAGAGAGTGCGAATGATGAAACGACACATGCTCGGATCGGCGGTGGTCGCCTCGGCGCTGCTGCTCACCGGCTGCCAGGCCGGCGACGACGCCACCGACTACGACGCGGTCGGTCAGGACGAGAGGACCGCCGGCTCGGAAGAAGACACGGACGAGACAGGGCACGCCCAGGAACTCGCCGCCGCGCAGCCGCGGATCGTGACCACCTACGACGGCGGGATCCTCACCCTTGACGCGACGACCCTCGACGTCATCGACGATACGAAGCTCGAGGGCTTCAACCGCCTCAATCCCGTCGGCGACGGCCGCCACCTCATGGTCTCCGTCGCCGAGGGATTCCGGCTCTTCGACGCCGGAGTCTGGACCCAGCCCCATGGCGACCACACCCACAGCTACGCCGCCGACCCGCAGCTCACCGACACCGTCTTCGACACCGAACTGCCCGGACACGTCGTCAACCACGGCGAGACCACCGTGCTCTTCGGCGACGGCGACGGCAAGATCCAGACCTTCGACACCGAGGACTTCTCCGACGGCGACCCGCAACCCGAGGTCACCGAAGCCGCAGAACCCCATCACGGAGTCGCCGTGAAGCTCGCCGACGGGTCGATGCTGCGCACGGTCGGCACCGAGGACGAACGTTCGGGCGCCCAGGTCGTCGACGATTCCGGCAAGGAGATCGCCAGCAGCGACGACTGCCCCGGGGTCCACGGCGAAGCCGCCGCGAAGGACGAGGTCATCGCGCTCGGCTGCGAGGACGGAATCCTGCTGTACAAGGAGGGCAAGTTCGAGAAGATCGATGCCCCCGATTCCTTCGGTCGCATCGGCAATCAGTCCGGAAGCGATGAATCGCAGTACATCCTCGGCGATTACAAAGTCGACGAAGACGCCGAGCTCGAACGTCCCGAACGGGTGAGCGTCACGGATACGGAGACCGGCAAGCTCTCGCTCGTCGACCTCGGCGCCTCGTACAGCTTCCGGTCGCTCGGCCGCGGACCCGACGGGGAAGGCGTCGTCCTGACCACGGACGGCACTCTGAAGATCATCGACCCCGCCACCGCCTCGGTGACGGAGGAATACCCGGTCATCGACGAATGGGAAGAGCCCGTCGAATGGCAGCAGGCCCGCCCGACGCTCTTCGTCCAAGGCGAGGTCGCCTATGTCAGCGATCCGGCGGAGAAGACGATCCACATCGTCGACCTCGAATCCGGTGAGGTGATGGCCGAGGGTTCGCTGCCGCACGCACCGAACGAACTCACCGGCGTCACCGGCTGACGAGCCTCGACTCAGACCCGGCCGGCTGACGAGCCTGGCCCGACCGGCGGCGCAGCTGAGCGCACCGCCGGTCGGGTCGGCCACCTCGGTGATGGCTGGGAATCCGCCCAGGAGTTGAGACCGCCGTTGCCGCCGCCGGGTTTCGGCCATAGCGTGGGGGATGGACCTGCGATCACACCACCGGAGATCGCACAACCCCGTCGAAGTGAAAGAGGACAGCCATGACCACCACGTATCGCGTGACCGACCCGGCGACCGGCCAGGTCGCCGAAGAATTCCCCACCGCCACCGATGCCGAGATCCTTGCCGCCCTCGACCGTTCGGCGACGACATTCGACGAGTGGAGCAGGACCACGGTGGCCGAGCGCGCCGCACTGCTGACCCGCGTGTCCGAGATCTACGCCGAACGCGCCGAAGAGCTCGCCGAGGTCATCAAGCTCGAAATGGGCAAATCCGTGCCCGAAGGCAAGGGCGAAGTCCAGCTGAGCTCGATGATCTACAAGTACTTCGCCGACAACGCCGAAGCCTTCATGGCCGACGAACCCCTGCGCGGCCCCAAGGACGCCACCGCCATGATCCGCCGCAAGCCCGTCGGCTCGCTGCTGGGCATCATGCCCTGGAACTTCCCCTATTACCAGGTCGCCCGCTTCGCCGCCCCGAACCTGGCCCTGGGCAACACCATCCTGCTCAAGCACGCCCCGCAGTGCCCCCGCTCGGCACAGATCATGGAAGAGATCTTCATCGAGGCCGGACTGCCCGCAGGCGCCTACATCAACATCTACGCCAGCAACGAGCAGGTCGCCGACATCATCCTGCCCGACCCGCGCAACCACGGTGTGTCCCTGACCGGATCCGAACGCGCCGGTGCCGCCGTCGCCGCCGAGGCCGGCAAGAACCTCAAGAAGGTCGTGCTCGAACTCGGCGGATCCGACCCGTATATCCTGCTCGACACGGACGACGTCCAGAAGTCCGCGAAGACGTTCTTCAACACCCGCATGGGCAACACCGGCCAGGCCTGCAACTCGCCCAAGCGGATGATCGTCATGGACGACATCTACGACGACTTCGTCTCCTCCATCACCGAGGCGGCCAAGAAGAACACCCCCGCCGTTCCCGGCGAGGAGGGCTCCCGTCTGTCCCCGCTGTCGTCGGTGGCCGCCGCCGACCGCTTCGTCGAGCAGGTCCAGGACACCGTCAGCGAGGGCGCGACCCTGCTGGCCGGCGGCAAGAAGTACGACGGCGGCGGCGCCTATGTCGAACCCGTCGTCCTCACCGATGTGCAGAAGGGCATGCGCGGATACTACGAAGAGCTCTTCGGCCCCGCCGTCATCGTCTACAAGGTCAGCAGCGAAGAGGAGGCCGTCGAACTCGCCAACGACACCCCCTTCGGTCTGGGTGCCGCTGTGTTCTCAACCGATATCGCCCGTGCCGAACGCGTCGGAGACCAGATCGATTCCGGCATGGTCTTCCTCAACGCTCCGGAGGGAACACGCGAGTTCCTGCCCTTCGGCGGAGTCAAGCGCTCCGGCGTCGGCCGGGAGCTCGGACCGCTGGCGATGGACGAATTCGTCAACAAGCAGCTCGTGTACAAACAGAGCTGATCGGTGCGTTCGGAGTCCTGGGAATCCGGGCTCCGATCGTGATCGGGTTGTGATCGCCGTCAGGGCGCTGTCTCCTACCGGGAGACAGCGCCCTGATTGTATGCTGAGACCACGCACAGCCAATTCTCATAAATCTCAGCGGGAGGTCTTCCCATGTCGGCACCGAAGCCGTCGACCCAGGTCAACGCCGCAGCCTCAAAAGGGATCATGCGGCCGGTCAACCGATTCCTCGAACAGTGGATTCCCTCGGCCCTGACCTTCGCCATCGTCCTCACCCTCATCGTCGCCGTCCTTGCGTTCATCTTCACCGATGCGGGCCCGACCGACGTCGTCATCGGCTGGGGTGAGGGACTGGCCGGACTGCTCGAGTTCATGACGCAGATGTGCCTGATCCTCCTGCTCGGCCACATCCTCGCCAACACCGGACCCGTGCGGAAACTGCTGGCCCGGCTCGCCCGCGTCCCGGGCAACGCCACTTTCGCCTATGTCTTCGTCTTCCTCGTCGCCGCTCTCGCCAGCCTCATCACCTGGGGCCTCGGCCTCGTCGTCGGCGCTCTGCTCGCCCGTGAGATCGCCGTGCAGTCGCGCGAACGCGGGATCAAGGTCCACTTCCCGCTGCTCGTGGCCGCCGGATACTCCGGATTCGTCGTCTGGCATATGGGCTATTCGGGATCGGGCCCGCTGACCGCGGCCACCCCTGACTCCTTCCTCTCCGAATCCCTCGGCGGGCAGACGGTTCCCGTCTCCGAGACGATCTTCGCCGGCTGGAACCTGCTGGCCATCGCCGGCGTCATCATCGTCTGTGGTCTCCTCTTCTTCCTCGTTGCACCCAAGGCCGGTGCCCCCGTCTACGAACTGCCCGCCTCGGTGAGCTCGGAGACGCAGTCGCAGGCCGACAATGAGGTCGTGACACCGGCCGATCGCATCGATGCCTCGCGCATCCTCACCCTCATCATCGGTCTGGCGCTCGTCGTCTACCTCGTCATCCACTTCGCGCAGGGCGGGGGACTGACACTCGACATCGTCAACTGGTCGTTCCTCGCGCTCATCCTGCTGCTCGTGCGCAATCCCTTCGAACTCATCCACCTGACGAAGGAGGCGGCGTCGAATGTCGGCGAGATCCTCCTGCAGTTCCCGCTCTACGCAGGAATCCTCGGCATCATGTCGACCACCGGACTCATCGCGGTGTTCTCCGACGCCATCGTCTCGATCGCGAACCCGGCTTCGTTCGGGGTTCTCGCGCTCATCTCGGCAGGACTCGTCAACTTCTTCGTCCCCTCCGGCGGCGGACAGTTCGCCGTACAGGGCCCGATCATGCTCGATGCGGCCAACCAGCTCGGCGTCGACCCGTCGATCGCGATCATGGCCGTGTCCTACGGCGACCAGTGGACGAACATGCTCCAGCCGTTCTGGGCGCTGCCGGTGCTCGCCATTGCCGGTCTGAAGATGCGTGACATCCTCGGCTACACCGTCATCACATTCCTCGGCGCAGGGGTGGTGATGGCGGCCGCGCTGCTCTTCGTCTCCCTCTGAGCCCCGCCTCGGCGAGGGTGAGCCGCTGATCTGCAGAATCGCGTGGCATAACAGGACAAATGACCGGAAGTGTCTATGTGGTAACCTCCGTTGTTGGCCGTCCCCGTGGAACCGGGGATTCGGCGAGGACGGAATTCCATTCAGCAACAGCCGTTGATCATGCCCGGTTGAGCACGCCGTTTGATCGGGTCCGATGCCACGACGCAACAGCGTCCGGATAAGGAGCACAACCATGTCAGCATCAGTCGACACCCCGCCGGGTGAACCGAAGGGAGAGGCGAAGGGCACGGTGAAGCCGTCGCTTCCGCCCGTGAATAAGCGAGTGTTCGCGGCCGCGGCCCTGGTGGCGATCGCCATCACCGTATGGGCTCTCATCTCACCGACCAACGCCGAGGCGGTCCTCGGCGCCGTCGTCGGCTGGACCTCCGATTGGTTCGGTTGGTTCTACGTTCTCCTCGTCCTCGCCGTCCTCGTCTTCGTCATCTACCTGGCGGCTTCCCGCTACGGCAACACGAAGCTCGGCCCCGAGCACTCGAAGCCCGAATTCGGCCTCGTCGCCTGGGCGTCGATGCTCTTCGCCGCCGGCATCAGCACCGACCTCATGTTCTTCGCCGTGGCCGAGCCGGTCACGATGTACCTCACCCCGCCGAGCACGGAGCCAGAGACGGTCGCCGCCGCCCGCGAATCCACCGTGTGGGCGCTCTTCCACTACGGCCTGAGCGGTTGGGGACTCTACGCACTCATGGGTATGGCTCTGGCCTACTTCGCCTACCGGATGAACATGCCGTTGGCGATCCGCTCGGCGCTGGCCCCGATCTTCGGCAAGCGTGTCAATGGTGCTTTGGGCGAGACGGTCGACTTCGCTGCTCTGCTGGGAACGATCTTCGGCGTGGCCACCTCACTGGGCATCGGCGTCGTCATGGTCAACGTCGGCCTCAACACGGTTTTCGGGATCCCGATCGGCACCGCTACCCAGGTCGGCATCGTCGTCGTCGGTGTCGGCGTCGCCACGCTCTCGGCGGTCTCGGGTGTGGACAAAGGCATCAAGTTCCTCTCCGTCCTCAACGTCGTGCTCGCCATTGCGCTGAGCTTCTGGGTGCTCGTGGCCGGAAACACGCAGTTCCTGCTCAACGCCTTCGTCCTCAACATCACGGATTTCGTCCGCCTGTTCCCGGACATGGCCGGACAGACCTTCGCCTTCGAAGACACCGGCACATGGATGACCGACTGGACCCTGTTCTTCTGGGCCTGGTGGATCGCCTTCGCTTCGTTCGTCGGGCTCTTCCTCGCCCGCATCTCCCGCGGACGCACGATCCGCCAGTTCGTGCTGGGCACCCTGACGATTCCGTTCATCTACATCTTCATGTGGATCTCGATCTACGGAAACTCGGCCCTGGACATCATCCGCAACGGTGATGTGAAGTTCGGCGAAGCGGTCATGGTCAGCCCCGAAGGCGGCTTCTACGACCTGCTCTCCCGCTACCCGGCCTTCTTCCTCATCGCGGGTCTGGCCACGCTCACGGCTCTGCTGTTCTACGTCACCACCGCGGATTCTGCGGCCCTGGTGATGGCGAACCTGTCGTCGAATCTGCGCAACCCCTCCGAGGACGGTCGCGCCGGTCTGCGCATCTTCTGGGCCGTGCTCACCGGTGCCCTGACGGTGGCGATGCTGCTCGTCGGAGGCATCGGCGCACTGCAGAACGCGACGGTGATCATGGGTCTGCCCTTCGCCTTCGTCGTCATCCTCGTCATGATCGGCCTGTACAAGGCACTGCGGGTGGAGGCGAACCGCGTCGACAGCGTCGATACGACCCTGCCCGGTTCTCTGGCCCGTCGCTCCCGGGGTCCCGGTCACGAGACCTGGCAGCGTCAGCTCGGCCGGGTGCTGTCCTTCCCGAATCGGGCGCGCGCCGAGGAGTTCGAGCAGAAGGTCCTCATCCCCACCCTCCACGAGGTGGCTGCGGAGATGGAAGACCGCGGAATCTCATCACGCTGTGGTCGCGTCGATAACGAAGGCGTGTTCGTCGACGACGGCGAACTCTTCCAGTTCGAGGTCGACGGAGACGGGGAGTACCCGTTCCGCTATCAGGTGTGGCCGCACAAGGTCAGCGTGCCGTCGTTCGGTGGAATGGTTCCCCGCGGAACCGGCGAGGACTACTACCGGATGGAGGTCTACCTCGACGGAGGAACTGGTCAGGGCTACGACATCATGGGCTTCTCGAAGGAGCAGATCATCGCTGACGTGCTCGACCAGTACCAACGCCACGTCGAATTCCTCCAGCTGCAGGAGAACATCATCCACCGCGACGACTGAATTGCGGCTTCCGGACGACTGAATCTCACCGGGTGAGAACGACGTCCGGGATCCCGGCCTGACGGCCGGTGGTCCCGGGCGTCGTCATTTCTCCGCAAGCACGGTGCGCAGCGTGCGGGTGACGGACAGGGCCGTCAGCCCGCTGGTGGCAGGGTTCTCCGGGCTCGGGGAGGAGCGGATGTCGAAGGAGAACTCGCCTGCGGATCCGGATGCCCGAATCCGGTGGGCGGACTGAGTCTGACCGGCCACCGCCTGGAGTTCGACCTGCACCCGGTTCAATGATGCACCGAGTAAGTCGGCATCGGTTCGTTCAGCTGCGCAATCGGTCGACGCCGCGCTGGTCCCGGAGGTTGAAGCGGACGCAGCGGTACTCAGTCCGCGGGTGGCCCAGGCGAGAGCGACAGCGATATTGACGTTGGCCGGGAACTTCTCGATCGCCTCGGCGGGGTTGCCCGTGAACACTGTCAGGGGGCCGTCCTCGGGGCGGAGGTCACGCAGACGCTCGGCCTCGGTCTCGGACATCCACGGTCGGATGAGTCCGTTCGCCTCCTTCGAGGTGGTGATGTCGACGCTGTCGAGACCATCGGCCTGAGCCGCCGCCTCGAGCACATCGAGTCCGCCGATCGCCCCATTGGTCACATGCAGCCGGCCGGGGCCGGCGAGCAGCCTCGCACGGGTCTCCGGCTCGGCCAGGGCACCGACGCTGGTGAGGACGAGCGGACGATCGGCCGCGACGGCAGCGGGACCGAGCTGTGCGGCGGCAGGCACACCGGCGCATTCGACGATGACATCGAAATCGGAGAACATCCTCGGCGAGGGCGTCTGTCGGTCGGTCAGAGTGGGACGGTCGACCACCTCGGCGCCGTGATCCGGGCGGTCGGCGTGCTTGGTCCGATCCGAGACGAGGGCGGTCAGGCGGAGTGTCCCGGAGGCGAGCTCGGGGGAGAGCAGCTGGGCGACGTGACGGCCGATGGCACCGAATCCGAGGAGGAGCACTGAGGTCATGGCCGCACCCTATCGGAGACGACTGACGCAGAGAATGCTGAAGACAGGTTCCCGAGGCTCAGAACCGCGCGACTGCCGGCCGCAGGCGACCGGAATATGGGGCGCGCGGGCAATGTCAGCCCGACGCGATACGGTTTGAGGATGGACGACGAATCACAGCCGAGCTCACCTGGGGGAGCCGTCATCGGCGATGACGGGCTGGCTCGCACCCCGTGGGCATACGGTGACCCGGTGCTGTTGGACTACTACGACAGCGAATGGGGACTGCCCATCCACGACGAGCCCGGCCTGTTCGAGCGGATGAGCCTCGAAGGTTTCCAAGCCGGACTGTCCTGGCTGACGATCCTGAAGAAGCGGGAGCGGTTCCGTGAGGTCTTCGCCGGATTCGATCCCGACGCCGTTGCCCGGTTCGGTGAAGGTGAGATCGCGCAGCTGCTGACCGATCCGGGGATCATCCGCCATCGCGGCAAGATCGAAGCCTGCATCAACAATGCTGCGCGAGTGATCGACCTGCGTGAAGACGGCGGCCTGGATGCGTTCCTGTGGTCGTTTCAGCCTGCGCAGACGCCGCGACCGCGCACTGTCGCCGAGATCCCGACGACCGGACCGGAATCCGTGGCCCTGTCGAAGGCCCTGAAGAAGAAGGGCTTCCGTTTCGTCGGACCGACGACGATGTATGCGCTGATGGAGGCCATCGGCATGGTCGATACGCACGTGCTCGATTCCCACCGCCGAGGCGCTTCCGGAGTGTGGTCTCAATGAACGAAATCCGCGTCTCCGCGCTCGCCCTCCTCCACCCGCAGCGCCGGGAGCTGCTCATGGTGCGCAAGGCCGGGACCAGTTCCTTCATGCTGCCCGGCGGCAAACCCGAAGAGTCAGAGACCGCTGAGGACACCATCGTCCGCGAGATCGCCGAGGAGCTCGGACTCGATCTGGACCGGCACCGGCTGCGCGCTTTGGGCACGTTCGCTGCTGCGGCGGCGAACGAGGCCGATCACCGTGTCATCGGTGATGTGTTCTGCTACGACGGTGTGCCCGAGGCACTCGACGTCGAGAACATCGAGCATCTGGCCGAGATCGCCGAAGCCGGCTGGTTTCCCATCGACCCGCTGCCCGCGGACACCGATGTCCGCCAGTTCGCGCCGCTGACCCGCGACGAGGTGATCCCGGCGCTGCAGGCCGCCGGGAATCTTGCGAGCTGACCGGCAGCCGCACACGGCCGACGGACCGTGTGCGAATGAAACCGTTATCATGAGGCAGTCCTCATTGAGAACGCATGGACGGAGAAGTCGATGAGTGGAAATTCGAGTGATCAACCGGTGAATCCTGCAGCCGAATCGGGAGGAGGCGCGGCATCCGGTGGCGGCGCCTCGTCCGGCAGCGGCGGTTCGCCACGTGTTCCCGGTGCTCGCCGCGCCAGTGCCAAGCGCATGGTCAGGCGGGTCATCTCCAAGGACGCCGTGCATCCGGCGCTGATCCCCGGAGTCGGGGTCGAGCAGACGAAGATGCGTTTCGGGACGAACCCCCTGGTGTTCGCCATCGCCGGGGTGCTCATACTCTCCGTCATCATCTGGGCCATTATCGCCCCGGACAACATCTCCACAGTCGGTGACATCTCGCTGCGCTGGGTGACGACGAACTTCGGTTGGCTGTTCGGTGTGCTCGCCCTGGCGATCTTCTTCTTCATGATGATCCTCGGCTACGGTCGTACCGGCGGTGTTCGGCTCGGCGCCGATGATGAGAAGCCCGAATTCTCCACTGTCAGCTGGATCGCCATGCTCTTCTCCGCCGGCATGGGCATCGGACTGCTCTTCTACGGTCCGTACGAACCGATGACGTACTTCCTCGACCCGCCCCACGGCTTCACCGCGAAGGCAGGAACGGTCGACGCCAGCCACGATGCACTTGCCCAGACCCTTCTGCACTGGGGACCGATCGCATGGGCCTTCTATGCACTCGTCGGCGGCGCCATCGCCTACAGTGCCTACCGCAAGGGTCGGGCTCCACTCATCTCGGCGATCTTCCGGCCGATTTTCCACGACAAGACCGACGGTCCGATCGGGGCGATCATCGACATCTTCGCCATTGTCGTCACTCTCTTCGGCACCGCGATCTCACTGGGCATCGGAGCCCTGCAGATCGGCACGGGGTTCGAAGTCGTCACCGGTTGGGGGCCAGTCGGCAACGGGTTCCTCGTGACCGCCATGTGCATCCTCACTGTGCTGTTCATCATCTCGGCGGTCTCCGGCGTCAAGCGCGGCATCCGACTCCTGTCGAACACGAACATGGTCGTTGCCGGTCTCCTCGCACTCTTCGTGCTCTTCGTCGGACCCACGATCTTCCTGCTCAATTTCATCCCCGCAGCCGCTGCGGACTTCGCCCGCGAACTCGGCACTATGCTCGTGCGCAACGGGAATCAAGGCCCGGACACTGCGGACTTCATGTCCGCCTGGACCACTTACTACTGGGCCTGGTGGGTCTCCTGGTCGCCGTTCGTGGGCATGTTCATCGCGAAGATCTCCCGTGGGCGCACCTTGCGCGAGTTCGTCACCGTCGTCATCATCGTTCCCTCCATTGTGTGCTTCCTGTGGTTCTGCATCTTCGGCGGCACCTCGATGTGGATGGGCATGAACGGCCAGGATGTCGGCGCGGACGGTTCGGCTGAAGGCATGCTGTTCACGATGCTCGGAAACCTGCCGTTCGCGGCCGTGACTCCAGTGCTCGCCATGATCTCGATCATCGTGTTCTTCGTGACCTCGGCGGACTCCGCGTCGATCGTCATGGGGTCGATGTCGCAGCGGGGCAAGCCTGAACCCACGGCCTGGGTGACGATCGTGTGGGGTCTCCTGCTCGGACTCACCGCGGTTTCGCTGTTGCTCGCCGGTGGTGCCGATGCCCTGTCGGGCCTGCAGTCGATCATGGTCGTCTCCGCCCTGCCCTTCGCCATCGTCGTCATCGGCATGATGTTCGCGTGGGCCAAAGACCTGCGCAACGACCCGTATATGCTCAGGCGCAAGTACGCACAGGCGGCCATCGCCCAAGGTGTGCGCCTGGGCATCGCTGACCATGGAGACAACTTCGTCTTCGGGTCGAGCAAGGTGGCTGAGAACGAAGGCGCGGGAGCTTGGCTCGACAGCAAGGACCCCGAACTCACCGAATGGTACGTCGAGAACACGAAGTCGGTAGAGATCCTCACCGCCGACGATGTGCTGCGCACGTTGACTCCGGGCGCCATCCAACCGAAGGGGCCCGACCGCCCCGACCTCACTGCGTCGGGCGACGAGGCAACCTCGACTCGGCCGACAAAGCGCTCACGAGCGGACCACGGAGGTGTGGCGGGGACCACCGACCAGAATGCGGCGACAGCGAAGCCGGTCGAAGGACGAGGCGCGGATGAAGAGCAGCCGCCTGTGCCCGACTGAGCACGGGCGAAGCAGGCAGTCGGCATGCGTCCAAGCCGGAGTTCTCGAGGTTCCTACGCCATTCGGCGTTGGAATCCGAGGTCGAGGGTGAACAAGTGCAGGGAGTGCACCGAGGCGTCGACAGTGAAGCGATCTCCGGTGCGACGGCTCAGGCCCGACCCTGTCGCGAATAGGCGATGAGTGCCCGGTACAGGTCGATCGGCGCACAGTTGGCGCCCTTGGCCAGGGACTTCATGAGCTTGCGGTAGGTCTGGTAGTCCATCTGCGCCGGGTTGTCCGTGGGCACGAGGTTGTAGTCGTGCAGCACGGTCAGCGCCCGGGAATCCATGATGGAGAATTTCTTCGGATTCACGACGGTGAGCAGAGTGCTGGCCATCGGGATTCCGACTCCGGGCAGCATCTGCAGCAGCGGCAGACGGAAGCGGTTGGGTGTGTCGTCGTCGAGGGCGACGCCGGTGACGAAATCGATGTCGTCCGAGGAGATCTCTTCGAGCCCCGGCAGAACTCCGATGGCTTTCCATTCGGCGACCTTGAGGAAGTGCTTGCGTTTGTACGATTCGCGGACCTTCGTCTTCGGGCCGATTTCGCCGAAGATCTCCGATTCGAGTTCCGTGAGGACATAGTGCGGTTCGAATCTGAGGACGAATGCGGTGTCGATGGTGCCGCTGGGGGCGTCGCGATTGAGGTCCGAGCTGAGTTCCGATGAGTTCATGGACCGATGGTAGGCGACCATTCTGACTTGCAGGTGAACACTTCTCCGCCGGACGGACGGCAGATCGGTCGGACACGGCAGATGCAGTGCCGATGTCGTAACCTCGGACTATGAACCCCGAACACCCGTCTCAGGCGACGTACACGCCGGCCCTGCTGGGCTTGGTGTGGACGGCGATGTTCGGGTTCTCCGCCTTCTTCTTCAGCTATTCGACGATGGTGACGATCGCGGCGACAGACGGGCTGTCGACGGTCACCGGCGGGTCCGTTCTGACGACGATGATGATCGGTGTCATCGTCGCCCAGCCCTTCGCTCCGTGGGCCGGTCGCGTCTTCGGATTCAAGGCTTCGCTCATGCTGGCTCTTGCGCTGCAGTTCCTCGGCCAGCTGCTCGGACTCTTCGTCACCCCGCCCCTGTTGGCGCTCATCCTCGCCGGACTCTGCGGGGGCATCGGATTCGGGCTCTTCGTCGTCCTCGCCAACGCTGCGGTTCCGGGGACGACCTCACCAGGACGGATCGGCAAGGCGCTGGGCTTCTTCGGCGGGATCACCTCCCTGGCGGCGGCCGTCGGAGCACCGCTGGGACTGTGGCTGGTCGAGACGATCCCGATCTGGATCTTCCGCATCATCGTCTGCGCCTGTCTCCTCGTGGCCATCCCCACTGTGCTCAGATACGTGCCCGGTCGGTCGCCTCGGCGAGGGAAAGACGATGCGGGAGAATCGGTCAGCGGCAATGAGACGGTCGGGGTTCGGTCCGGTCGCAATGAGAAGCGGAGCCTGCGGAAGGTGGGACGTCGGGCGGGGGAGGCGCTCGGGCTCGTCCTCATGCTCTCCCCGTTCCTCGTGGGCATGATCGTCTTCGGGATCATCGTCGGCTTCGGTCCGGGCGAGGACGTCGCGGTGGCGGCTCTGTTCATCGCCGGGATGCAGGTATCGGCGGTCATCGGACGCTTCGTCGTCGGAGCCGTCTCGGACAGCTTTCCGCCTTTCGCTCTCAATATCTTGGGACTTGTCCTCACGGCGATCGGGCTGGTCTGCGCTGTCGTCTTCTACGGTGCGGCGCTGTTCGTTTCGATGCTCATCATCGGACTGGGCTTGGGCGCAATGCAGTCGGCGAGCCTCGTCATGGCCTTCGCCTCGGTCAGTTCGCCGAGCCGGGCCAGCGTCGCCTGGAACATGAACTTCGACATCGGGCTGGCCATCGCCGGTGTGGTCGGCGGGCTCGGTTTCACCTATCTGGGGTCGTCGTCGACCTTCCTCGTGTGCGCTCTGCTTCTGCTGTTCGCCGGTGCCCTGTCGTGGATCGCGCGGACGCTGCAGATGCGCAACACCGGGCGCAGCTGAGCCGGTCACCGCGGCGAATCCTCATCGAGTCGGGCCAGCAGCCCGACGGCCGCGCGCGTGTACTCACCGATCCAGCGATCATGGATCCGTTTGATCGGCAGCGGTGCCAGCGCCAGCAGTCGGGTGCGTCCGTCCTTGCGTCCGGTGACGAGTTCGGCGCCTTCGAGCACCCGAATATGCTGCAGCACAGTCGTGCGGTCGAGGCCGGGAAACGCCTCGCAGACTTCTCCGGTCGTGCGCGGTCGAGCCCGGAGCAGGTCGAGGATGCGTCGGCGGGTGGGGTTGGCCAAGGCCTTGAAGACCGCGTCATCGGATTCCTCGGAATCTGTTTCCCTCGGCGCTGAATCGTCGGATTCTTCCGAATCCATTCCCCTCGACTCTGACATGTGGTAAAAATATCACATGACAGATGAGCAGAGCACTCAGAACACACCCGCCGAGCAGAACGATCAGTCCCGCCCGTTGGAGGAGCTGTCCTTCACAGTCACCGGCTACATCTCGAAGACTCCCCATGAGACCTATGAAGCGGTCGCCGATCCCGAGCAGCTCTCGCACTACTTCACGACCGGTGGTGCCCACGGCCGATTGGAGGCCGGGGTCGATGTGACCTGGGACTTCGCCGACTTCCCGGGCCGATTCCCCGTCGCGGTCGTCGAGAGCATCCAGGACGAGAAGATCGTCATCCGCTGGGAGGGTTCCGACGACTCCGTGGGCAAGGACACGACAACGACCTTCGAGTTCACGCCCGTCGATGATGGGGCACGGACGCTCGTGACGATCACTGAGAAGTCGTGGAAGCTCACCGAGGGCGGGGCCCAGGGTGCCTTCGGCAACTGCATGGGCTGGACCGGAATGCTCTCCGCACTCAAGGTCTGGATCGAGCACGGAATCAACCTCCGCGAGGGCTACTACAAGTAGGTGCAAACCCCCAGCGCGCCGACGGCTTCGAATCTTCTCAGTGAAAAGTTTGCTCCGGTACGATCGAATTGTGACTTATCATCATGGGGATCTGCGTCGGACCCTGTTGGCGGAGACCGCCTCGGCGATTGCCGAGGGCGGAGTGGCCAAGCTGAGCATGCGAGCCCTGGCGAAGCGGGCCGGCGTCTCGAACGCTGCTCCGACTTACCATTTCGGTGACAAATCCGGTCTGCTCACAGCTCTTGCCGCCGAAGGCTACGACCGGCTGGCCGAGGCAATGGCCGGAGTCGACGGTGACGGCGGCCTCGTCGCTCGTGGAGTCGCCTATGTCGAATTCGCGCTTGCCTGCCTATCTCACTTCACGGTGATGTTCCAGCCCCGGCTGCTTCACGATGATGACGCGGATCTGACTGCGGCCCGCCGTCGCGCGTGGGATGCGCTTTCGACCGGAGTGGCGACAACCGGATCGGCGCCCGACTCCGACCTCGGGGTGGCGGCATGGTCGCTCGTCCACGGATACGCCACTCTCGTGCTCAGCGGAGCAGTGGAGGCCGAAGACGCACTCGAACAGGCGCGAATCGTGGCGGGCACCTCGTTGAGGGTGCGAATAAGGGCAGCTGAGTGACTGGTCCAGAACTGCCGAATGGACCGGATCGGCACCTGAGGTGCCCCGGGATCACCTTCCGGTGGTCGCCTTCTGTCCCGGTTCGAGTCCGTGGGAGTTCTTGATGAAGAACGCACCGATGACGCCGAGGATGCCGACACAGGCAGCGACGAAGAATGCGACGTTCGCGCCGTGGACCAGACCCGCCATGCCGTAGGTCTGAGGGTTCCGCGCGGCCGAGGTCATGACTGTCACGAGCGCTGCTGTGCCGACGGAAGCGGCGATCTGACGCATCGTATTGTTCAGGGCGGTGCCGTGGGGGATGAGGTGTGAGGGCAGCTGGTTGAGGGCGGCCGTGGTCACCGGCATCATCACCATGGCGACACCGAACATGCGTACCGTGTTGACCACGGCGAGGTAGGCGAACGAGGTGTCCGGTTCCAGGCGAGCGAAGAGGAACGTTGTGCCCGTGAGCAGGACGAAGCCGGTCACGGCCAACCATTTGGCACCGATGGCGTCGAAGATGCGACCGGTCACCGGGGACATCAAGCCCATCACTGCGGCGCCCGGCAACAGGGCCAGGCCCGATTCCATGGCCGAGAAGTCATTCATGTTCTGCATGTACAGCGGCAGGACCATCATGCCGCCGACCATGACGATGAACACGCACATGCCCAGCAGGGTGTTGAGGGTGAACATGCGGTAGCGGAGGATGCGGAACTCGAGGATCGGCTGCTCGAGTTTGAATTGCCGGGTGATGAAGAACGTCAGGCAGATCGCACCGACGATGAGAGGGATGAGCACCTGGGCGCTGACCCATCCGGCATCACCGGCGGTGCCGAAGCCGAACAGCAGTCCGCCGAATCCGAGGGTGGAGAGGATGATCGAGAGGATGTCGAGACGGGGGAAGGTGCGTTCGGTGACGTTCTTGAGCAGGAAGTAGGCGACCACGAGATCGATGATCGCGATCGGCAGCATCATGTAGAACAGCGTCTGCCATGGCAGGTGATCGACGATCCAGCCGGAGAGGCTCGGGCCGATGGCCGGGGCGAAGGCGATGACGAGGCCGAAGGTGCCCATGGCTGATCCGCGCTTCTCGACGGGGAAGATCGCGAACAGGATCGTCTGCATGAGCGGCATGATGATGCCGCCGGCTGAGGCCTGGATGACGCGGCCGATGAGCATCACCGGGTAGACCGGGGCGATCGCGCAGACGAGCGTGCCGAGGATGAATAGGCCCATGGCGGTGAAGAAGAGGCCGCGCGTCGTGAACTTCTCGATGAGGAATGCGGTCACCGGGATCATGATGCCGTTGACGAGCATGAAGCTCGTCGTCACCCACTGAGCCGCGCCGGAGGTGATGTCGAAGTAGGACATGAAGTGCGGCAGGGCGGTGTTGAGCAGCGTCTGATTGAGGATGATGACGAACGCGCCGGAGACGAGGACGGCGAGAACGAGGTTCCGATTGATCGGGGCGCCTTCTGTCGGGTCCTGCTGAGTGTCGTCTCCGTTCGCCAATGGCATCCCCTCACCTGTTCGTCGTCTGCGTCTCTTCTCGTCTTCCAGCGACAGCCTGCCCGGAGCAGTGTGCTGAATCGGCCCCTCTTCGCGCCCGGAAAAAAATTCCTTGGTTATATAACCGCTTCATGCAGTTTAACGCACGACCCTCGCCGAGGTGGTCCCGGGTCGGTGTGAGATTCGCCGAGTTCATCGTCCGCCTCGGTGACGGATACCCGCCGTTGGCGCGGAACTGCCGCTGGTGCGGAACATCTGCCGCCGGTGCGGATGATTCCGACCGCGGACCCACAGGGGACCGCGGTCGGAATCATGACGGTCGGCCGCCTCGGTGACGGATCAGGTCAGGCGGGTGGCCGGCGACTGGGTCTTGTTCGGGTCGGTCTCCGGCAGGTCGCCGAGGATGTCGTCGATGCGGGAGAGCACGTCGGGGCCGAGGGTGACCCCGGCCGCCTCGGCGTTCGAGGCGATCTGCTCGGGGCGGGAGGCACCGACGAGGGCGGTGGCGACGTTGTCGTTGGCCAGCACCCAGGCGATCGCGAGCTGCGCCATCGTGATCCCGAGTTCGGCGGCGATGGGCTCGAGCCCCGTGATCGCGGTGAGCATATCGTCGTGGAGGTAGCGGCTCTTGATGAAGTCGGCGCCGCCCTTCTCATCGGTCGCGCGTGATCCGGCAGGCACCGGCTGGCCGGGCTTGTATTTGCCGGTCAGCGCACCTTGGGCGATCGGGGACCAGACGATCTGCGAGATGCCGAGTTCCTTCGAGGTCGGAACGACCCGTTCTTCGATGACGCGCCAGAGCATGTTGTACTGCGGCTGGTTGGACACGAGCTGGATGCCGAGGTCGCGGGCCAGGTGGTGGGCCGCGCGCAGCTGGTCGGCGTTCCATTCGCTGACGCCGATGTAGAGGGCTTTGCCGGAGCGGACGATGTCGGCGAAGGCCTGCATCGTCTCCTCCAGCGGAGTCTCGTAGTCGTAGCGGTGGGCTTGGTAGAGGTCGACGTAGTCGGTGCCGAGCCGGCGCAGCGAGCCGTTGATCGACTCCATCATGTGTTTGCGCGACAGGCCGGTGTCGTTGTGTCCCTTGGGTCCGGTGGGGAAGTAGACCTTCGTGAAGATCTCGAGCGATTCGCGCCTTTGGCCCTTGAGCGCGTCGCCGAGGACCTGCTCGGCGACGGTGTTCGCGTAGACGTCGGCGGTGTCGAAGGTCGAGATTCCCGCGTCGAGGGCGGCGTGCACGCACTTCGTGGCGGTGTCGTTCTCCACCTGTGAACCGTGCGTGAGCCAGTTGCCGTAGGTGATCTCGGAGATCTTGAGTCCACTGTTTCCCAGATATCTGTGTTCCATGACCTCAGCCTACGACCGGGCGGGGGAGTGGGGAACCCCTCGCCGAGGCAGTGGCGCCGCACGAGGTGAGTGCGCGGCGGGTGATCGTGGTGAGTACGCGACGCAGGTGGTGAGTGCGCGGCTGGCGCGTGCGGCCACGGAACGGCCCCGGCACAGTTTGAGTCAGGAAGCACTGCTTCAAATCAGTGCTTCTCGACTTAAAGCGTGCCGTGAAGAATACGCCGCTCGGAAGGCTCTGCTCGCCCTGGAGTGGGCCGCCAAGAGGAGTAGCCGGTGCCTCAGTGCGCCGGGCCGGCGTTCTCCGCGATGTGTCCCTGCAGGGTCGCGGCGAAGGCCGCGGAGTCCCCGGCCCGCAGATGCGCGACGAGGTCTTCGTGTTCGGCGATGATCTCATCACAGCGCTCGAGCAGGCGACGGCTGTTGATGAACAAGGTGAACCGGTGACGGTCTGACAGCAGCGAATACATCTCCAACAGCACCTGGCTGCCGCTCGACTCGACGAAACCGCGGTGGAAGTCCAGGGTGAGGTCGATGAAGCGGGCAACATCCTCCTCGGCGAATGCGGTTCGCTGCTGGGAGACGAGCGCATCGAGCCGGTCGGCCAAACTCTGCCGCAGTGCGTCCGGGGCACGCTCGACTGCGGTCGTCTCGAGGATGAAGCGGGCATCGGCGAGCTCGGCGACCGTGCGTTCGTCGATGCCCTGGACGATCGCGCCGCGCTTGGGATAGATGCGAATCCACCCCTCGTCCTGCAGCCTGGCCAGAGCCACCCGCACCGGGGTGCGGCTGACCCCGATCTCGGTGGCCAGGGCCGCCTCGCCGAGCATCGTCCCGGGCAGGTGTTCGCCGTCGAGGATCTGGCCGCGGATGTGGGAATACGCGCGTTCGGCCGCGCTCTGCGATTCGGATCCTCTGCTCATCCCCGGCCTTCGTTCCGACTGTCCGTGCCCTCTGCGGCGGTGACCCCGCCGGGCTGGGGCGGTGCTTCCGGTGACTCGTCGGCCGCCTCGGCGAGGGTCGGTGCGCGGCGTCCCGGCCAGCTCATCAGCGGGATCGCGCGGATCGAGAATCCGACGGCGATGAGGAGGACGAACGTGGCCATGAGGTTGATCCACAGGAACCCGCCGGCGCCGAGAACGGACCCGGCCATCGCCGCCATGAGCGCCCCGCCGAGGTTCATCGCCGAATCCGAAGCCCCCTGCAGCGGCACCTTCGCATGCGCCGGCACCGAGGCGGTCAGCAGGGACGAGCCGCCGATGAGGAACATCGACCACCCGATTCCCAGCAGCGACAGCGCGGTCGAGAGCAGCACCATCGACGACTCCGGGGCCACCGCATCGATGACGCCGAGGGCGATCGTGAGGACGAAGATGCCGGCCCCACCTGCGATGACGACGCCCGAACCCCACCGGTCTGCCATCCAGCCGAACACGGGGGAGAGGGCGTACATGCCGGCGATGTGGATGCTCACGACGATTCCGATCGCGCCGAGGCTGAACTCCTGGTGGTCCATGTGCACCGGGGTCATGACCATGACGTTGGTCATCATCATCTGTCCCGCAATGATCGTGACCATTGCGAACAGCGGCACCGGGCGGGCCAGGGCGAAGCGCAGCGCTTCGCCGAGTTTCATCGGGGCAGCGGCGGTCGCCTCGGTGGTGGATCTGTTGGTCGGGGTGGAACCGCTCGCAGAGGCGGAATCCTTCGCCGAGGCGGCCCCGCCGTTGCCCGCCGTCGTGACCTCGCTGTTGTGGTCTGGATCGTCGAGTCCGGGTTCGCCCGGATGGTCGGTGCCGGCTGCCACCGTCTTCGTCAGCGTCGAGGCCGACAGTGTGGCCAACGCGAACGCGACCATCGAGATGAGGTAGGGCCCGGCGAGGCCGTTCATACCCAGTGTTTCGCCGAGGTGGGCCCCGGGGGCGGTGAAGCTGGGGCCGAGGACGGAGCCGACGGTCGTCGCCCACACCACCAGTGACATCGCACGACCGGCGGCGGCCGGGTCGGCGAGGTCGACGGCGGCGTAGCGGGCCTGCAGGCCGGAGGCGGTGGAGGACCCGCACATCATCATCCCGAGCATGAACAGGGGAAGGAACTGCAGGGCGACGCCGATGAGGACGACCACGGCGCCGAGCGTGCCGATGCCGAAGCCCAAGGTCAGCGCCTTGCGGCGGCCGGAGCGTCCGGCGAGCACGGCGAGAGGGTAGGCGATGAGGCCGGCGCCGAGGATGACGCTCATCTGCGCGAATCCGGCCATCGAGGTCTGCCCGGTGATCTCTTCGGCGAGCAGTCCGCCGACGGCATACCCGGAGGCGATGCCGGCTCCCGAGAGGAGCTGGGCGGTGATGAGTTTGGCCTGTTCGCGGATGTGGCTGGTCATAGTGGTCTCACGTCGTCGCGGTGGTCAAGACTCACTTACACTAGCTTGCATCCATCTTGGATACAACAGGTGGTCGCAGGGCGGGATGGGTGAGGAGCTGCGGCTCCGCCCCGAGGTCAGCGGGCGGCCACGGTGAACTGTCGGTCGCGTCCGGGAGCGGTGAGTTCGTCCACGGCGGCGACGGCGAGGTCCTCGGCACTGATCCGTGATCGCCCGTCCCGTCCGAGCAGGAGCGTCGTCGTCCCGCGCTGATAATCGCCGAGGCGGTCGCCGGGTTCGAGGACCGAGGGAGGGCTGAGATAGGTCCAGTGGTCTGTCGGCTGCCTCCGGCAGACCTCGAGCTGAGCGAGACTGGCTGCAGCGAGGTCTCTCCACTCCTCGGCAACGAATTCGGGATCGTCGAGTACGACGGAATCGGGATCATTCGGCGAACAAAGCGGACCGGCACCGCCGATGACGAGCAGCGGGACCTGCGCTCGTGCGGTCGCTGTCAGCACCGCCTCGGTGAGGGTGAGGAATCGTTCCGTCTGGCCGGGGGCGGCGCGGACGCTGAGCACAGCCGCATCGGCATCGGTCAGAGCCGTGTCGAGGTCGGAGGCGATGTGTGCGTCGACGGTGATCGATCGGATCCCGGGCCGGATCGCGGCGACGGGGTCGGCGGGTGTGCTGTTCGGGTGGCGGGAGGCGGCGACGATGTCATGGCCGCGGTCGGCCGCCTCGGCGACGATGCGGGATCCGACCATTCCGGTGGCTCCGATGGCGGTGGTTCTCATGCTGCGGTCTCCTTCTCTGCGGGATTCGTGGTGCGGGTGATTATGGTGGGGGTCAGCTGCCCGCAGGCCAGTGCTGCCAGGGCGAGGACGAATCCGGCGACCTGGGCGACGTTGAGGCTCTCACCGGCGAAGACAATTCCGAGTCCGGCGGCCACGAGTGGGGAGAGCAGGCCGAGCAGGGCGGTTGCGGTGACCGGCAGGCGACCGAGACCGCGGAACCACAGGGCGTAGGCGAGCAGTCCGCCGATGCCGCCCAGCCACAGGTAGCCGGTGATGCCCGGGGCGTCGACATGTGCGGGGACGCCTTCGATGAGCAGGGTGGGCAGGAGGAGGACGAGTCCGCCGGCGCTCAGCTGCCAGCTCGCGAAGCCGACCGGTCCGATGTCCGGCGGCAGTCCCCATTTCTTGACGAGGATGACGCCTGTGCCCATCGAGGCGGCACCGAGGATGCCTGCTGCGATGCCGAGTCCGTCGAAGGCGGCGCCGGGGCCGAGCACGACGAGGCCGACTCCGGCGACCCCGACGATTCCCCAGCTCAGCCGCCACACGGACAGGCGCTCGCCGAGGACGATGACCGCGAGAACCGTGACGAGGATCGGCTGGGAGGCGCCGAGGGTGGCCGCGACTCCGCCGGGCAGACGGGCGGCGGCGACGAAGAGGAGTGGGAAGAACATCCCGATGTTGAGCGTGCCGAGCACTGCGGCCTTCCACCACCAGGCCCCGGCGGGCAGGCGGCGGGCGATGAGGAGCCCGATGAGCCCGGCCGGCAGGGCGCGCATAAGTGCGGCGAAGAGCGGGTGGCCCGAGGGCAGGAATTCCGTGGTCACAAGGTACGTAGTGCCCCACACTGCCGGGGCCAGGGCGGTGAGGGCGGTGGTGCCGACCCGGGAATGCGTCGGGGTCGGAGTGGATGGAGTGGGTGCGGTCGTCGTTGTCATGACTCCAGCGTCGGCCCGCGCCCGATCATGAGACCAACACATAGTTTTCATCAAATCCATGAACTGTCATCATGAATAGATGGAGTTGCAGCAGCTGCGCTATGTTCTCGCCGTCGCCGAGGAGCGGAATTTCACCCGAGCGGCGGCGAATACTCATGTCGTCCAGTCGGCGTTGAGCCATCAGATCAAGGCGCTCGAGCGCGAGCTCGGTGTCCGACTCTTCGCTCGGACCAGCCGTCGAGTCGAACTGACCGAAGCCGGGCACGCCTTCGTCGCCGGCGCCCGGGCGACCCTCGACGCCGCGGATCGGACCGTCACCGAGGCGGTCGCCGCGACCGGTCAGATGCGCGGGAGTCTGAGCGTCGGGGCGATCCCGACGGTGACCCGACTCGACCTCACGGGGGTTCTCGGCCGGTTCCACCGCACGTATCCGCAGGTGAGCATCGGCATGAGCGTGGGCGGCAGTCTCGACTTCATCGAAAGGATCCGGGCGGGGACTCTCGATGCTGCAGTCCTCGGCCTGCCGGAGGACGTGGAGCCGAAGGGCGTGGCGAGCAGCGTCATCGCACAGGAGCGCCTCGTGGCCGTGCTCGGCCCGGGGCATCGGTTCGCCGGGCGCAAGCGTCTGCGTTTGGCCGACCTTGCCGATGAGGCGTTCGTCGACTTTCCCGCTGACAGTCCCGGCCGTTCGCAGTCCGATCGGGCGTTCGCCGAGGCGGGACTGACCCGCACGGTCGCGTTCGAATCGATGCTCGTCGACATGATGCTCGACCTCATTGCCCAGGGGCTCGGCATCGCATTGCTTGCCCCGGCGGTGGTGCCGGAAGGGCGAGGGCTTGTCACCGTCCCCGCGACCGACGGACCGAAGCGAGTCGAATACCTCGCGTGGAGCGAGTTCAATCCGAGCCCGGCCGCGACGGCGTTCGTCGAGGAGGCTCTGGAGAGTCTGAGGACAGTCGGCGCATCGCGTAGCCGCTCCGTATAGGTGGGACCTCAGTCAGGTATCTGCGCCAGTTCGCTCAACGCTGAGCGCACTCGAGTGGCGAACTGCTGGCAACCTGCTCTCAACAGCGCCTCATCGAGCTGTCGATACCTTGGCCTTGATTTCCAGTATTCATACTGACTTCGAGTGATCGGGAGAATGCGGTCCGGAGACGAATCGACTACGAGGAGGAAGAAGTCGTCAGGCGAGACCACGTCGTAGGGCTGCGCGTCTGGAGTCGTAGTGATATCTGACGGGTCGTCTGCTGAAACGATGAAGTCCGAGCCTGCGGCGAGTGCTGCAGCGTGAACGTGATAGTCCTTGGGGTCTTGTCCGGAGAATTCGCCGCTGCCCGGAAAGTCCTGAATGACCTCGTCGAATACGTCTTCGGTTGAATGCAATTGAAACATGCCTTCGTTGGCTTGCCTCAGGTGAAACATCCAGTCCAAAAGCGTCCGACTGGAGAAGATGTTCGCATCGACAAAGACCCGCTGCGGCATGTCAGCGTCGGGCGTCTCGGCAGTGCTGGTGAAGGGGTCGAACTGAATTGCGAGCTGAATCAGCCATCAATGAACTGTTCGTGCTCCTCATCCACTTGCCGCAGGGATTCGAAGGCTTCGCGACGAGATTCTGCGTTGCTTCGTATCAAGTCCAGTACTTCGTCTCGGTGGAAGCGTGTGTGACTCCCTCGCTTGTATGAACTTATCCGGCCTTGCGCAGTCCACTTCATCAAGGTGGGCCGGGAGACACTGAGCAAATCTGCTGCAACGGTCGAGGTGAGTTCGGCCGGAAGCTGCCCTATTGAGACAGCTCCCTGTTTGGCGATCCCCTGCAGTGCATGCAGCAGTGCTTCTTGGATGCCTGACGGGAGTTCGGTGGTTCTTCCGTCGCTGTGACGCATAGCGAGAGAGGCATCGTTCGGCACGTCAAAATTGCGAGCCTCTTCGACGGTTTCCTCGCTGATGTTGATGCGTTCGGATGATGCTGCAGCGGTCATGGCCTCCCCCATATTTTGCTGATCAGACCTTGGCTCCAAGGGTAGTTTCACTTATAAGTGTAACCAGGTGGATTGGTTGGCCTAGGAGAGGTTTGAAGTCTCAGCCGAAGCCGCACGGTCGACGTCCTCACCATCGCCGTCGACAATAGGGGCCAGGCGAACGCGCTCGCCCTCCTGCGCGACACCGCCCAGGCTGGCCGTGCAGCCATCGCCCAGCAGAAACGACCGCTGCGGACGTGGAAGAACTCCTTCGAAACCGAGGTGATCGCCGACAGCAAGAAGGAATTCGCGCTTTCATGCTCCGCAAAGGCCGAGAGGCAGTAGCCTGAGTACTTAACGAACGATTGAGGAGGATTCGTGACAGACAACGAGGTCACACCACTGCCTGAGGCCTTCTACCTTCCTCGCGGTGAGAACGAATTCGACTCGACCCGGGCCACGACGAGCCCCTGGGACGAACGCATGCAGCACGGCGGGCCGCCCGCAGCGCTGCTCGCCCGCGCAGTCGAACGAGTCCGTGAGGACGAAGCGATGAGCATCGGCCGGTTGACGATCGACATGCTCGGCCCCATCCCGCAGGGCCGCATCCGCACCGAGGCGACGATCGTGAGACCCGGAAAGCGCATCGAACTCGTCGAGGCCAAACTCTGGGCCGAGGATCGTCTGACCGTCACCTCGACCGCGTGGCGGATGCGCTCGACACCCGACTCCAGCGTTGAGGTGGCCTCGACCTTCGACGCCTCCTCGGTGCCGGAACCGCAGGAGCAGAAGTACTTCCCCGGCATCAGCCGCGACTGGGGCTACGGTCGCGCTATCGAATGGCGCTTCGTCTCCGGGGGGCTCCAGGAACTCGGGGCGGCCGATGTCTGGGTACGCCCGCGCATCCCGCTCGTCGCAGGTGAGGACACCAGCCCGATTCAACGGTTCGTCATCGTGGCAGACTCGGCCAACGGCGTCTCGGCAGCTCTGCCGTACGGGGAGTGGACGTTCATCCCACCGTCGCTGTCGCTGACCTTCGCGCGGGAACCGCGATCCGAGTGGCTGAACATGAACGTCCGCACCCATGTCGGCCCCGATGGTCGCGGTGTCGCCAATGGCGACCTGGCTGATGAGATCGGCTATGTCGGAGCAGTGACTCAGCCGCTGCTCATCGCCCGACTCTGAATCCCTGAGAGCATGGACTTCCTCGGGCTCGTTCTCATCGGCTGACTCGTCTGCCTGACCACCGTGCTCTTCGGGTTCGGCGGCAGGTGCCGAAGATCCCCGAGGTCCTCCACGCCTGGGGGTATTTCGTGCTGCTCGTGGCGGCCGGAGTCGTTGTCGCCGAGGCGTGATGGAGCAGATGCCGTCAGGCGTCGGCTGACGCCCTGCGATACCGGCTGGGGCGGATCCCGTACTCGCGATAGAAGGCAGTGCTCAGTGAGTATCCGCTGGAGTAGCCGACTTCGAGCGCCACGGATTCGACTGTCGAGTCGCTCTGTTCGAGGAGGTCGGCGGCCAAGCACAGACGCCAGCTTGTCAGGTATGTCAGAGGCGGCTCTCCCAGCAGTTCGGTGAAACGTCTCGCCAGCGTCGCTCGCGAGACGTTGGACTGTTCGGCCAGAGTCGCGATGGTCCATGGGCGCTGCGGGGAGTCATGGATAGCGCTGAGCGCGGCGCCCACGGTCGGGTCGGAGCTCGCGCGGTACCAGCCTGGGGCCTGAACTTCGGGCATTGCGAACCAGTCCCGCAGCGCCGCAGCCAGCACGACGTCGAGCAGCCGATCGAGGATGACCTGTTGCCCGGGCTCTTCGCGCATGATCTCCGCCTCAAGAAGACCCAGCGTCTTCGTGCGCTGGGACTCGTGCGGCACGACGAATACCCGAGGGAGTGTCGTCAGCAGGCGGTCGGCTACGCGACCGTTCACAGTGAATGACCCGGTCAACATAGTGTCATCGGCATCCAACTGTGTGCCGCAGGTCCGGGTCCCCAACGCAATGCTGTCAGCCATACCTCCGTCTGCGGCAAGGCAGACTCCCGACTCTGTCTGGACGTACATGGGATCAGACGACATTCCGGGGTCACTGGTGACCTCGAAAGGGGTCTGTCCGACGATGACGGCTATGTCATGGGGCCCGAGCCGGTGAGACTGTCCGCCATCGACGATCCACGCATCACCCCGGATCATGGCGACGAGAGTCAGAGAGGACTTCTCCGCGAACACCGCAGACCATGGCGGATTCGCCAAGGTCCTTCCCAGCAGCGCGCCGGACGACCGGATATGCGTGAGCACATTTGTCAGAGCATCCACGTCCTCATTTTAGACGATGAAGCATCATTTTGATCATGTCGCCTATTCTCCGTCTCTTGTGCCTCGTATGTAATTGAGTCATGAACTCATTTCATGAACCAATCTCCGGTCGCGCTCACTGGGTATACACACATCCGCAGGCAGATTCGCTCAACAGGCACCTGCTCCAGGTTGGCCGAGCCGCCCTGGCCGAAAAGTACGAGCTCACGGTGTCAGACCTCTACGCCGAACGCTTCAACCCGACGCTCGGTGAACATGATCTCGGAAGTCTGTCCGGCGCCGTTGGGAACCTGGCGGAGCTGACTGGCGAAGCCTACGCCCGGGGTGAGGTCGAGCCTGAGGTGAGACGCGAACAGCAGCGGCTGGCGGCATCCGAACTCTTGGTTCTCCAGTTTCCGCTGTGGTGGTACGGGCCACCCGCGATGCTCAAAGGATGGATCGACCGCGTGCTGCAGACCGGTTTCGCGCAAGGTGAGGTCGATGACTCCACTGGTCTGCCGAGACGATACGGCGACGGTCGGCTCATGGGCAGGAAAGCACTGATCATCGTCACAGCAGGAGACGACAGTCGAACACTGGGCCCACGCGGAATCAGCGGCGACCTCGAATCACTGCTATTTCCGCTGACACATGGTGCACTGTGGTATGTCGGAATCGAAACTCTTGATCTCCACGTCGTCTATGACGCGGACGGGCTCGGCACCGCCGGCAGAGAACGGGAAGCAGCGCGACTGACCTCTCGGATCACGGGACTGCCCGAGGAACGTGCGCGTCCCTACCGCCGAATGCTGGGCGGAGACTATGACCGGTCCACTCGGGCACTGATCGACAGTGTCCATCCCGGACGCACGGACCTGACGATCCACCGGGCCTGTTGACCGCGCACGCTAGCGTCGACCGCTCACCTCAGCCACATTCGTGCTCGCCGACCGCTCACCTTAGCGTCGACCGCTCGCTGTATAGTTTGTGCGCTCGACGCTAAGGCGAGCGGTCGGCGAGGGGTATGCCAGAGGATGTGCTCAGTTGTCCCAGCGGCGCTTGCGGAGGACGGGCGGCAGGCCGAAGTAGATCGGCGGGCGGGCCGATACAGTCGACGGTAACGGCATTGCTGCAGAGTTGTTGCCCGCGTCCATTATGTTTCCCGGTTCATGCTCTGCGCCCACGGTGCCATCTTCATCGCTTCCGCTCGCGCCCAGCGCCCACGCGCTTTCCCAGCTGATGAGTTCGCCGGCGTGGCAGACGGGGTCGCCGCCACTCGACGGCGGCTCCGCCCACATCCATAGGTTGATCCCGTACTCCATGAGGACCAGCTTGCTTTCGGACTGCCGTGACGAATTCTCCTTGACCAAAGCCGCCCGCAGCTTCGTTGAGGCGTCCTCGAGATCCGTCCAACCGTCCTGCCGATGCGGCAGAAACACCCACGTCCCCGCAGGGACGCGGTCCGGCACTAGATCCTCGAGCCTGACGACCTCAACCGAGTCCCCGCATGCATCGAGCATCTCCCCGAAGCACGCACGGGCCACCTCGGGGGAAGGTGCGATGATGAGCTGGTGTGCCGCCTCGGTGCGCACCTCATCCAGCGAGAGGTGCGTGAACGGATTCGCCCGCATCGACCTGAGCACCTGCGTCCAGTGCCCCGGCACCGTCCCGTCGGCCAGGAACCCGCTGGTGCCCGGACGCTCCTCATCGTGTCGCATCGAAGATCCTCCTCGCCGAGGCTGCTCACCGTTCCCCTCCATCATGCACCCACCCGCCGGTCGGCGTGAGGTGCTGGGAAGAAGATGGCCAGAGTTCGCCGAAGGCGGGCCACGCTGTGGACTAGCGGTGCCTCGCTCTCGGGGCGTTCGTCAGAAGAACACACCCCAAACAACCACGATGATTGCAATGGCTCCGGCCAGCCAGACCCAAGGACTGCCGAAATTGACGGTCCGCCCCCAGCCATAGCGCTTCGGAACCAGCGGAGCGCGGTCTCGCAACGATGCGTAGAAAAGGCCCAGCTTCCAGTTGGAATCGTCCTGGCGGAGGGCCTCAACGTTGGGATCCTCGCTCATTGAGCATCACGGCTTTCTAGGTTTCGAGAACAAGTTCTGTTGGCAGTCTACGCCTGTGCGCCACATGGTCAGCGGCTGTTTTCCGATCTGATTCTCCGCTCGTGATCTGATGCTTCTCCGGTCGGATTATCTTCCTATCTCATAAGAGTTGCCGCGTACCTAACGAAAGGGACACGTTCCTGCCGACCGTATGTCATCGTCGCACCGCTGGCTCTACACTGATGGGAGTGGATCGAGCAGCGGCTTCGCCGGCTCGGTCCACGACCACGTCTGAACCATCTCGCCGAGCCGGCGAGCCTGCACGCCCGAAAGCCCACGCACTTGCTCTCTTCCTCACGCCGTACACTTGCGGCACTCGCAGCAGTCCTTTCCATCGGCCTCCTCTCCGGATGCGCCGAGGATGCCCAGCCGACCGTCGACACCGCCTCATCGAGTACGGCCGACCCGAAACCGACCCGTGACGCCTCGACGTCATCCGCCGAAGCACCTGCGCCGGCATCATCCGACAGCGACGGTGCCGGCGACGACGGCGAAAGCGGGGGAAGTGAGGGCCATGCGGGCAGCGCAGCGACGGGGACCGCCTCGGCGATGTTGGACGAACTCACGGTCAAGGGCCGGGCCCCGAAGACCGGCTACGACGGTGACCTGTTCAAATGGCGCTCGGACACCGATCACAACGGCTGCGACACCCGCAACGACGTGCTCCGCCGCGACCTCACGGACATCACCCTCAAAGCCGGAACTCACGGATGCATCGTGCTGGCCGGGACTCTGGCCGACCCGTATCAGGGTGAGACCTACGACTTCGACCGCAGCGCGAACGCCGTGGACATCGACCATGTCGTCGCCCGCTCGAACGCCTGGCAGACCGGGGCTTTCAAGTTCAACGAGGAGACGCTGAAGGAGTTCGGCAACGACCCGCTCAACCTGCTCGCCGTGAGCTCGAGCCTCAACCGGCAGAAGGGCGACGGCGACGCCGCGACCTGGCTGCCGCCGAACAAGTCCTACCGCTGCGAATACGTCGCCCGACAGATCGCCGTGAAGCACAAATACGAGCTGTGGGTGGTCCCAGCGGAGAAGTCCGCCATGGAACGCGTGCTCGACAAGTGCGACGACCAGCCCGCCTTCACCGAGAATGCCGACTGGCCCGGCCCCGGCGACGGTGACAACGTCACCACGAAGGAAGAGACCCGGCCGGCAGGTCAGAAATCCTCGAGCTCGGGTTCGACCGGCTCGGGATCGTCCGGGTCGGGCTCCTCAACGAGCGGAACCACGAGCGGATCATCCAGCGGCTCATCGAACTCGGCGTCCTACTTCGAGAACTGCACAGCCGCCCGCGAAGCCAGTGCCGCACCCGTTCGCCGAGGCGACCCCGGCTACGGGTCCCACCTCGACCGCGACGGCGATGGAATCGGCTGCGAATAGCAACGACATCGCCCTCGTCGGGCTGTGGAAATCACCCGTTCAACGCTCAGACACGGACTCCGAAGCACGAAGATGGGGAACGTGCACTGTGACGGCCGGCCGCCTCGGCGAGGGGTGGTGTGCACGCGATCACAGTCGCTCGGTAATCTGATGACGAACACCGTCGCAGCTGTTCCTGCCGACGGCTGCCACGATCATCGACGATGAGGAGACCTGCCATGTCCGGACTCGATACCGCCCTGACTCCGCTGCGCTTCCTCGAGCGTTCGCTCGAGGCTCACCCGGATCGGGAGGCGATCGTCGACGGGCCCCGCCGCTTCACCTACCGGCAGATGGCCGAGACCGTCCAGAACCTCGCCGAAGGACTCGTCCGCCGTGGACTGCAGCCCGGGGACACGGTCGCCGTGCTCGCCCCCAACAGCGCCGAGGCGCTCATCGCCCACTACGCGGTCCCGCTGGCAGGCGGCGTGCTCGTCATGCTCAACACCCGACTGGCTCCGCCCGAGGTCGAGTACATCCTCGGCCACAGCGAGGCGAAATTCCTCTTCGGCGATGCCGGACTCCTCCAGCCGGTCGTCGATGCCAGGGCTGCGAACGCCGTCGATACGATCGTCGTCCACCCCGACGAAGACGGCACCCCAGGTGAGGTGGCCGCCGCGGATCTGCGCGTGGAAGCGTATGCCGACTGGACCGCCTCGGCGCCGGAATCACCCCGCGCTTATGAAGTCGAAGACGAGACCGCGACGATCACCGTCAACTACACCTCGGGCACGACGGGTCGGCCGAAGGGCGTCATGTACACCCATCGCGGGGCGTACCTGAACTCGCTCGGCGAGGTCGTCACGCAGGGCTTCGCGCCACTGACGAAATACCTGTGGACGCTGCCGATGTTCCACTGCAACGGCTGGTGCACGACCTGGGCGCTGACCGCGGTGTCGGGCACGCACGTGTGCATCCGAGCCGTGCGCGGGCCCGAGGCCTGGCGGCTCATCGACGAAGAGAAGGTCACGCGGATGGCCGGTGCTCCCGTCGTGCTCAACACGATCGCCGGGGCCGAGGAAGCCCACGATCTGGGTGGATCGCTATCGATCACCACGGCCGGCGCCCCGCCGTCGCCGACGACGATCGCCCTCCTCGAAGGCCTCGGCATCGAGGTCATCCACGTCTACGGACTCACCGAATCTTACGGCCCGTACTCCTCGTGCGAACCGCAACCCGAATGGACCGGCCTGCCGGTGGAGGAACGCGCGAAGCTGAAGTCCCGACAGGGGATCGGCATGATCAGCGCCGAGCGCATGCGCGTGGTCGAGCTGCGCGACGACGATGTCCTCACCGACGTGCCCCGCGACGGGGTGACGATGGGAGAGATCGTCATGCGCGGCAACAACGTCATGAAGGGCTACCTCAACGCGCCCGAAGCCACCGCCGAGGCGTTCCGCGGCGGCTGGTTCCACACCGGTGACCTCGCCGTGATGCACGAGGACGGGTACGTCCAGATCCTCGACCGCGCCAAGGACATCGTCATCTCCGGCGGGGAGAACATCTCCACCATCGAGGTCGAGCAGGCCCTCGTCGCCCACGAATCCGTCGCCGAGGCGGCCGTGGTCGGAATGCCCGACGAGAAGTGGGGACAGCGACCCTTGGCCTACGTCGTCCTTGCGCCCGGCACCGAGGCGACCGAAGCCGATCTCATCGCCTTCGTCAAGACTCGCATCGCCTCCTACAAGGCCCCGGCCGGCATCGAATTCGTCGCCGAGCTGCCGACGACGTCGACCGGCAAGATCCGTAAGAACGCCCTGCGGGAGATGGCCGGGAGCTGAGCGGCCGGCTCGCCGGTCGACTGCGCCGCTATCCGATGAGTCTCAGGCACTCGGTGATGATGTCCGAGAGTCGTCTCGTGTTCTTCTCGACCTCGGAGCCGGCGGGACTGTGCGGGGTGGCCAGCAGGAGCGAGCGGGAGAACGCGGGATCCTCGATGGGCAGCAGAGCGACGCCCGGATGGTGGCCCATCGAGGCGAGCAGCGGGACGAGGCCGATGACCATCTCCGCGGCGATCATGCCGAGCATCACCGCATAGTCGTCGGTGCGGAACTCGACCTCCAGCTGATGCCCTGCGGCCCTGAAGGTGTCGACGACGATGGTGTCAATCGGGTCGCCGCGCGTCGATCCGAGCAGCCAGTTCTCGTCCTGTAGTCCGACCAGCGTCTCCACATCGATCGACTCCCGCTGCGCCAAGGGGTGGGAGACCGGCAGGGCCAGGTGCAGCGGTTCCCGGAAGACCTCGGTCGTGCTCACCGCCGGGGTGAAGGGCAGCTCGTAGCCGGGCACCGAATAGAGCAGCACCGCGTCGTACTCATGCTGATTGACATGGGCGACGAGCTGGTGGATCTCCTCGAGGGTGCTGTCGATGTGCAGTCCGGCGTGCTTCGACTTCTTGACGATCGAGGGCAGCAGCGCCGAGGCGGCGGTGGGGAAGGTGCCGAACTTCATCCGCGTCAGGCCGGACTGTCCATGGGCACGCACATCGTGCAGGGCCCGCTGTGACAGCGTGAGGATCCTCTGCGCCCGATCGAGCATGATCTCCCCGGCCGCCGTCAGCGTCGTGCCCTGAGTCGAGCGGGCGACCAGGGCGGTGCCGCAGAGCCGATCGAGGTTGCGCAGGTGGTAGTCGACCGAAGGCTGGCTCCAGCCCAGCTGCTTGGCCGCACGCGCCACCGACCCTGCTTGGGCCACTGCGGTCAGGGCCTGCATCTGACGAAGATCGAGCATTCCCCGATCCTAAGCCGTTCACACCCGTCGCGCCATACGGTGTATGGAGCGAACCAGGGATCTGGGGGATTCCTCCCGCCGATCCGATGCGCAACGATAGCCCTATGTTGGAATCGCTCACGCAGACACCAGGCTCGCAGCATCGCCTCGGTCGCCGTCACCGTCTCGACCAGGATCAGGCGCCGTACGCGCAGGCGCTGAGCGCGCTGGCCTCCCGCGACCCGATCAAACTCATGGTCCCCGGACACGGCGGCACCGAGGCCGGCAACAGCGGGCTCCTCGCCGACTTCATCGGCGACCGCGCCGTCCGCCTCGACGTGCCCATGCTGCTCGAAGGCATCGACCTCGAGGACGATTCCCCGTTCGCCGACTCGCTGGCACTGGCCGCCGACGCCTGGGGAGCCCGCCGCACCTGGTTCCTCACCAACGGCGCCTCCCAGGCCAATCGCACCGTCGCGCTCGCCGTCGCCGGGCTCGGAGATCATGTCATCGCTCAGCGCAGCGCTCACTCGAGCTTCAGCGACGGCATCGTCCTCGCCGGCCTCCATCCCAGCTACGTCTCGCCCTCGGTCGATTCCGCCAATGGGATCGCCCACGGTGTCTCCGTGGCCTCCCTCGAGTCGGCACTGCGGCTGGCCGACAATGAAGGCCGTCCCGCCTCGGCGGTCTACATCGTGTCTCCGAGCTACTTCGGTTCCGTCGCCGACGTTCGCGGTCTCGCCGACGTCGCCCATTCCCACGGGGCACCGCTCATCGTCGACGGAGCCTGGGGCCCGCACTTCGGATTCCACCCGAGCCTGCCCGAGTCTCCGACCCGCCTCGGCGCCGATCTGGTCATCTCGAGCACCCACAAGCTCGCCGGGTCACTCACCCAGTCGGCGATGCTCCACCTCGGTGAGGGTCCTTTCGCCGAGGTGCTCGACCCTCTCATCTGCCGGGCGATGACGATGACGGCTTCGACGTCGTCCTCGGCGCTGCTCATGGGATCGCTCGATGTCGCCCGCCGTACTCTGGCCACCGGTGAGGACGGGATCGGCCAATCGATCGACACCGCGCTGCACCTGCGCGAACTGGTGCGCACCGATGACCGCTTCGCCGACGTCAGCACCGGTTTCGGCAACTTCCCCGACATCGCCGACACCGATCTCCTCCGGGTGCCCATCGATGTCTCGGCGACCGGCATCAGCGCCCACTGGATCCGCGACCGGCTCATGTCCGGCCACGATGTGTTCTTCGAGATGTCGACCGACACCACGCTGGTCGCCGTCATCGGCGCAGGAAAGACACCCGATGTCGACGCCGTCTTCGCCGCCCTCGGTGAAGTCGTCGATTCGCCGGCGGGCCGGGCCGAGGCTGCCAGCGGTGGTGTGCGGACGGACTTCCCGGAGCTGCCCGCACCCGGGCGGATGCGGGTGCGCCCCCGGGACGGGTACTTCGCGTCCACCGAGATCGTCTCCGTCGCCGAGGCGGTGGGCCGGATCTCCGCGGACTCGCTGGCCGCCTACCCTCCCGGTGTTCCCAATGTCATGCCCGGGGAGGAGATCACCGCCGAGGTGGTCGACTTCCTCACCGCGGTCGCGGCATCCCCGTCCGGATTCGTCCGTGGCGCCGTGACCTCGGCTGTCGATTGCTACCGAGTCCTCGCAGACTGACCCGAGCCCCTCCCACCCGACCACACGACCACACGACAACGATGTCTGGAGAAGTCATGCCCACGCTGCGCCAACAGCTCTTCCGAGTGAAGCCCATCCCCACCTACAGTGAGACCGCCGAGAGTGGGCTGAAGAGAAGCATCGGTCTGGTGCCGCTGACGATGATCGGCGTCGGCGGAACCATCGGCACCGGCATCTTCTTCATCCTCTCCGAGGCGGTTCCGATCGCCGGGCCGGCCGTGATCGTCTCCTTCATCATCGCCGGAGTCGTCGCGGGCCTCTCCGCCCTCTGCTATGCCGAGCTTGCCGGCAGCGTGCCGGTCTCCGGCTCCTCCTATTCCTATGCCTACAGCACCCTCGGCGAGCTGCCGGCGATGGGCGTCGCCGCCTGCCTCCTGCTCGAATACGGCGTCTCGACGGCGGCAGTGGCCGTGGGATGGTCGCAGTACGTCAATCAGCTGATGTTCAATCTCTTCGGCTTCCACCTGCCCGAAGCTCTGTCGTATGCGCCCGAGGAGGGAGGCATCGTCAATCTGCCGGCGGTCGTGCTCATCATCCTGTGTGCGCTGCTGCTCATCCGCGGAGCCTCTCAGTCGGCGATCACCAATACCGTCATGGTCATCATCAAGGTCGGAGTGCTCGTGTTCTTTGCCGCCGTCGCCTTCACTGGGTGGAACGCTGACCACTTCGCCGACTTCGCCCCCTTCGGCTTCGCCGGAGTGATGACCGGTGCCGGGATCATCTTCTTCTCTTTCGTCGGACTCGACGCCGTCGCTACGGCCGGCGACGAGGCGAAGAACCCCCACCGCAATCTGCCCATCGCCATCATCTCCGCGCTCGTCATCGTCGCCTCGGTCTACGTCCTCGTGGCGCTGGCCGGCATCGGGGCACAGCGGGCAGAGGACTTCGACGGGCAGTCGGCCGGTCTGTCCGCGATCCTCGAAGACATCGTCGGTGCTCAATGGCCGGGCACCGTGGTCGCCATCGGCGCGGTCATCTCGATCTTCAGCGTCACCCTCGTCGTCCTCTACGGACAGACCCGCATCCTCTTCGCCATGTCCAAGGACGGCATGGCCCCGAAGGTCTTCCAACAGGTCAACCCGCGGACGATGACCCCGGTGCGCAACACCGTCATCGTCTCGGCCGCGGTCGCCGTCCTCGCGGGCGTCCTGCCCATCAACTTCCTCGCCGAGATGACCTCGATCGGCACGCTCGCCGCGTTCCTCGTGGTGTCCATCGCCGTGATCGTCCTCCGCCGCCGAGAGCCGAACCTCGAACGCAGCTTCAAGGTCCCCTTCTACCCGGTTATACCGATCCTGTCGATCATCGGCTGCCTGTGGATCATCAAGGACCTGCGCCTCGTGACCATCATCGTCTTCCTCGTCTGGACGGCCGTGGTCCTCACCTGGTACTTCTTCACCGGTCGCAGGAACTCGGTGCTCGGGCGCGAACTCGCCGCGAATACGGAGGCAAACCGATGAGCATCGTCGTCGGCGTCGTCCCCGGCAGGGACCCCCGCCCACCCGTCCGCCTCGGCGCGCTCCTGGCCCGGTCCTACGGGCATTCGCTCGTGCTGGCCTCCATCCTCTCCAGCCCGTGGGGGACGGGTGTGCGCGTCGACGCCGAATACAGGAGATTCCGCGCAGTCGAGGCCGAACGATGCCTGCAGGCTGCAGCCGAGGCGGTTCCCGCCGATCTCGCGGTCGAACGTGTCACTCGTGAGGCCGGATCCCCGCGCAACGGTCTCCTGCAGGTGTGCCGCGAAGCGGATGCCTTCCGCCTCGTCCTCGGGTCGTCCGCGGACGCCCCGCCCGGACTGATCCGCCTCGGCGGTGTCTCCACCGGCCTCCTCCACAGTGCGCCGCTGCCGGTGGCTGTGGCCCCGCAGGGCTTCGACACCGCCGATGACGCCCGCGTCAGCCGCATCAGTGCGGCGTTCAACGGCACCGAAACGTCGGCTGGACTCGTCATCGGTGCGGCCGCCGTCGCCGCGCTCGCCGACTGCCCCCTGCGCATCGTCGCCTTCACACCCCGCCAGGGCAGGGTCACGACGGGCCTCGAAGCGGGGGTCGGTGCCGATGTCGAGGACGCCGTCGTCGACGAGTGGGCGGCCGAGATCGATGAACGCACTCAGACGCTCGCCGGCGAGATCTCGAGGCTCGACCGTCGGCCCACTGCGGTCGAATCGGTCTTCGGGTCGGGTCGGAACTGGAGCGAGGCCGTGGGCCGTGTGCCCTGGGAGCTGGACGAGGTGCTCATGGTCGGCTCCCGCACCCTCGGGGCGCTCACCCGACTGTCGCTCGGCTCACGCGCAGCGAAGATCCTCAAGAACTCGCCGGTACCCGTCGTCCTCGTTCCCCACCGCGCGGGCGAGGACTATGCCGAAGCAGGCGAGACGACCCCGTGACGACAGGAGACAGAACCCGATGAACAACAACGACGTCCCGCAGGTCCCGACTCCCGATACGGCCCACGTCGACGGGAAGGCCCCGACCGACAGCACGGCTGAGACCGCCGATACGGCTCCGACCGCCGACACGGCCCCGACCTCCGGGACGACATTGGCTGCCGTGAAGCCGGCCCCGGAAGGCACCCGCTTAGGAGAGCTGTGGTCGATCCTGCCCGAGGCGGCCGGGGTCGACTCCCACGGGGTGCTCGAGATCGGAGGCGTACCCGTCACCGACCTCGCCGCCCGGTACGGGACACCCCTGTACGTCTACGACGAAGCGGGTCTGCGCCGGCGGATCCGTGCATTCGTCGACGGGCTGGCGGCACGGTGGCCGAACTCGCAAGTCCTCTTCGCCTCGAAGTCCTTCCCTGCGGTGGGCATGTACCGACTGGCCCATGACGAAGGAGCGAGCATCGACGTCGCCGGAGGTGGGGAGCTGCGGATGGCGCTCGCCGCCGGAGTCCGTCCCGACCGGATCCACTTCCACGGCAATGCGAAGACCGATGCCGAACTGAGCATGGCGCTGCAGGCGGGGGTCGACACGATCATCGTCGACAACGAGGACGAGATCGATCGGCTCGAGCGCCTTCTCACCTCGTCCCAGAAGCTTCTGCTGCGGGTCATCCCCGGCGTCGAGGCGAAGACACATGCCTCGCAGGCCACCGGCGGACTCGATTCGAAGTTCGGTCTGCCCATGGACCAGGCGAGGGCGGCCATCGAGCGCATGCGCGCCCACCCGCTCATGGACTTCGAGGGTGTGCATCTGCACATCGGCTCGCAGATCCTCGACACCACACAGTTCGCCGAGGCGGTCGAGAAGATCTCCAGCGCCGGAACCTTCGCCACCTACGACGTCGGCGGCGGCCTCGGCGTGCGGTACACGTATGACGATGACGATCCCGGCATCGACGACTACCTCGACGCCATCGTCTCGGCCGCCCGCAGACATCTGCCGGCCGAGGCTCGCCTGCTCATTGAACCGGGCCGTTCGATCGTCGCTCGCGCCGGCGTCACTGTCTACGAGGTCACCACGGTCAAACGCACGGGACGAACGTTCGTCGCCGTCGACGGGGGACTGGCCGATCAGCTCGATGTCGCCCTGACCGGGCAGCGTTTCGAGGCGATCCTCGCCAATCGGGTCTGCGACCCCTGGACCGAGACCGCGCAGGTCGTCGGTCGGCAGTGCGAATCCGGCGACCTCCTCGTCGACCGAGCATCTCTGCCACCGGCTGAGGTCGGCGACACCCTCGTGCTGGCCACGACCGGGGCCTACGGATACACGATGGCGAACAACTACAACGGTGCGCTCAAACCGGCCGTGGTCTTCGTTGCGGAGGGCCGGTCCCGGCTGGTCGTGCGCCGCGAAACCTACGATGACTTACTCGCCCTGCACGAACCGGTGCCCGCGACCGCGTCGGCCGCGGAATCGGGAGCTGCGGACCCGGCGGCCGCGGGTGCGGGAGCTGCGGACGCGACAGACATGGGGTCGGGCGCGACGGCCCCGGCGGCTGCGGAACAGACGGAGTCGCTGCCCGGGGCGAGGTGACCCGGACGGTCTCAGGCGTGCCGACAGGACTGGGGTGTTCGTCGGCACGCCCGACTGAGCCGCCTCATGCGAACAGGGCGAGTCCGAATACCGCGAAGACGACGAGCAGCGCGATTCCATGGACGGCCGTGACGCGTCTGCCCGCGAACGCAATGATCGAGACCAGCAGGGTGATCGCCAGCAGCGCCAGGTTGATCGGTGACTCGGCGAGCACGATCGGCTGATCGGTGAGCATGCCGATGACCAGAACCGTCGGAATCGTCAGCCCCACCGTGGAGACCTGTGCTCCATGGCAGAGGTTGCTCACGCGCTGGATCTCCCCGTTCCACGCCGCGCGCAGAGACGTCAGCGTCTCGGGCAGGAACACGATCATCGCAATGACCACCCCGGACAAAGCAACAGGAGCGCCGAGGCGGCCCAGACCGTCGTCGAGCAACGAGGCCATGTCATGGGAGAGCAGCACGATCGGCAGCACCGTGGCGACGAGGAGGGTCAGCCGAACGGCGATCTCCACACGGTGGGTCGAGATGATCGCGACGATTCCTTGTGATTCGTCGCCAGCCAGGTCGGCCGCCTCCGGGCGGCGTGATTCGGACTGGCCGGCTTCCTGGGGACGGCGCAATTCGGCCTGGTCGGCCGCCTCGGTGAGGGAGGGGCATGTCGTTTCCGTAGACGATGAGGCGCCCGCCGTGGCGACACCGACGGGGGCCGCCTCGGTGAACTCGTGGGCCTGCGGTCCCATCTGTCGGTAGAGGAAGAAGGCGTAGGCGCCGACGGTGACCACGATGATCGGGATCTCCTGCCAGATCTCGTAGGCGCCATCGGGGGTGCCGATGAGGGCGGGCACGGCGAAAGCGAGGGCGGCGAACACGACGATCATGACGAGGTAGTTCGAGACGCCGGTGCGATTGTGGGTGAGCGCCCCGTGCCGCAGCCCGCCGACGAGCAGACACAGGCCGACGACCGCGCCGAGGATGATCATCGACACCGCCATCACCGAATCACGGGCGATCGTCGCGTGATCGCCCGGGCCCAGCAGCACCGCGGCGATGAGGATGACCTCGATGAGGCAGATCGAGATCGTCAGCACGAGCGAACCGTAGGGATCGCCGAGGCGGTTCGCTAAGTGCTCGGCCTCGGTGACGACGCCGAAGGCGCAGATGAGGATGACCGCGATGATGACGATGAGCGCGGTCACGAGAAGCGGCAGGGGGACCGGCGGGGCAAGCAGAGAGCCCATGAACTGCAGGGCGATGAAGACGCCCCAACCGAGGACGAGTCGCAGGATTGCGGTCGGCGTGATGATTGAACGGAGGGCGGCGGTCATGAAAGGTCTTCCTGTCTCTGAGGCCGTCCTCATTGTGAATCTCACTCAGCCGGGTCGTCCCGACTGGTTCCTTCCGCTTTCAGGTTATCCAGGCCCGCCTGGCCCGGCAAATCGGGTGATCTGGGGCACCGGATTTGCCGGGCGCTGGTGCGGCTCGAGCGCGTCGTCGGCCAAATTGGGGTGCGCGTTGGTGGGCGCGAGCCTTTCGTCGGAGCGCACGTTCTGGTTCTGTATAGGTTCCTCTGAAATGACCACTTTCCTCGCTGTGAAATTCAGAGCAGGGTGTATCGATTCGCTGGATCGAGCAGCTGCCGAAAGTGGATTGGCCGGTTGTGCGCCGGGCTAATACGGAGCGCTCAAGCCAGGGAACATGGGGAAGTGCTTGACGTTGAGCGTCAGGGGAGTTGTGCTCAGAGATACTGCGGTCGCTGCGATAGCCAAATCGGCTGAATCGATACCGCGAGTGCCGGGCAGCCAGGCTCTGCCCAGCTCGCCCGCGAGCTCCGAGATCGACTCGTCGACCGGGTGCCAGGTGAGAACGGACAACAGGCTGCGAGTTGGGTTTTCTTCCCCTGTTCGCATTCCAGCGAGCACTTCGAGGCGACTCATTTCGCTGGCATGCAGAGGGCCGTCCGCGCGTGCTGCGAAGAGCGCAGCTTTCGCCGCCTCGCGTCCACGGAGGACATCGATGAGGACGGATGTATCGACGACAGTCATTGCGTCAGCGCTCGGTTGAACCTGTCTCCGGAGCGTAGGCTTTCGACGTAGGCTTCCCCGTCCTCTTGTCGATCGATCCACGCGCCAAAAGCCTCTTCGATGGCGCTGTAATCGTCGTCGGTGCTTCGACCCGCACCATATGTATTTTCAACGGCATCTCGAATCAACGCAGAAATCGATCGGCCCGTCCGTAACGCTTCGTTATCGAGCAGCCTGCGGGCTTCGACGGTCAATGAAATCTGAGTGCGTTGCATGATGTAATTCTACATCATCACATGATTCGTGTCTCTGCCGAACGAGTGTGAAAGTGCAGGGATGCTGCCGCGTCAGCGCCCGTAATCAGAACCCGTAGGCGGCGTCCCGCTCCTCCCGAATCGAGGCAAAAGTGCGGGTGAGCACGATCGTGTCCTCGACGAGGCGGTCGAGGCGCTGCAGGACGTCATGGCTGACGATCTCGCCGCGGTGCAGGTCGCTCTCCTCGATGAACACGTACGGCTGGACGACCTGCGCCTTCATGTAGCTGAGGATCGGCAGCAGGTGCTGGGCCGGAATGAGATAGTGCTTCGACGACCCCGCCGTGGCGATGACGCCGACGACCTTGTCGAGGAAGGCGCTCGTCGGCAGCAGATCGAAGACGTTCTTCAGTGCCGCCGGGATCGACGCCTGGAAGATCGGGGTGCCGATGATCATCGCATCAGCGGCCATGAGCTCCCTGGCCACCCGTCCGGTGTCACCGGTGTACTCGGTGAAGTGCCGCCCGTCGGCGAAGATCATGTCCGCCTCGGCGAGGTCGATGACGCTCACCTCGATGGTGGGGTCGTAGGCGGCGACCGCCTCGGCGAGGTGATCGATCACGGTCCGGGTCTTCGTTCCGACGTTCGACCCGGACAGCAGAACCAGCTTCATGACAGGGCCTCCTCGGCGGAGTCGAAAGCGGAGCCGGCGGAGTCGGATGCGGAGCCGACAGTGCCGAACGCGGATCCGGTGGATTCAGCCTCCGAAACCGCGGGCGCGGCAGCGGTGTACTTCTTCACGGCGGGGAGGATCTCGGTACCGATGATCTCGATCTGGTTCATCACGTCCGCATACGCCATCCCGCCGAAGTCGACCTGTGCGAGGTAGCGCTGATGACCGAAGACCTCATGCTGGTGGAGGATCTTCTCGATGATCTGCTGCGGGCTGCCGATGTTCGCGATGGATGCCGGGTCGACGCTCTGCGCGAAGTGCTGCTTGGGCATGCCCTGTCCGTTCGTGCGCTTCATCCCCTCGTTGATGTGCGGATACATCGTCCGCAGCGCCTCCTGCGAAGTCTCCGCCGCGTGGAAGAAACCGGCCGTGGCGATCGGCAGGGTCGCCGGATCGAATCCGGCATGAGCGGCCGCGCGACGGTAGGCATCGACGGTGCCCTTGAACACCGAGGTGGTCCCGCCGAGGTGGGCCATGACCATGGGAACCCCGGCCAGTCCCGCCTTCACCGCGCTCGCCGGTGCCCCGCCGACGGCGCGCCAGATGCGCAGCGCCTGCCCGGTGGGGCGGGGGAGGACCTCGGCGTCGTTGAGCGGTGCCCGGAACTGACCCGACCAGGTCACCTGCTGCTCGCGGTTGATTGTCAGCAGCAGATCGAGCTTCTCCTCATACAGCTCTTCGTAGTCGCGCAGATCGTAGCCGAGGAGTTCGAACAGGCCGACCCGGGAGGCGCGACCGGCGACGAGTTCGGCGCGGCCGCCGGAGATGAGGTCGATCGTTGCGAAGTTCTCGAACACGCGGACCGGATCCGAGGTCGACAGGATCGTCGAGGAGCTGCCGATCCGGATGGTGTCCGTGGCTTGGGCGATGGCGCCGAGGATGACGGCATGGGCCTGCGAGGCGAAGAACTCCTGATGGCTCTCGCCGAGGCTGACGAAGTCGAGTCCTGCTGCCTCGGCGGCTTGGGCATAGCCGATGAACTCGTGGATGCGCTGGCCTGCGTCGACACGTGATCCGTCGTGCGGATCAGGCAGATGATCGCCGAGGCTGTAGACCCCGAACTGCAGTCCCTGACCCCGGTCGAGACCGAATTCGTGCATATAGTTCGGGTGCGGTGACGGCTGGGAATCAGCCGTTCCGGAGGGGCGGTGCGGGGTGGTGTTCAGGTGCGCGGACTCGCTCAAGGTGTCTCCTCGTGACGGCGACGGAAATGTCATTTGCCATGTCAACTGAGACCACCTTGGGATTATTCCCGCGGATTCTCACCGCGCTTCCGACTGGCGTCGTAGAGCTTCTTCATGAGCGCGTGCAGCTGCACCTTCTCGCCTTCGGTGAGAGCATCGTTGAACAGAGATGACTGCTGCTGAAGCTGGGAGGGGAACGCGCGCTCGAGGAGGTCGCGGCCCTTGGGTGTCAGCGAGATGTGTTTGGTCTTCCAGTCCTGTTCGCGGGAGATCAGGCCCTCGGACTCGAGGCGGACGAGCATGCGGGAGATCCCGCCGCCGCTGACGGTCAGTCCTGCGGCGAGTTCGGACTGGGTGATGGGTTCGAAATTCCGGATATGGGCAAGGGCTTCGAACTGAGCGACGGTGAGCCCGAATTGGCGCAGGTGCTGGTTCGAGAGCTGGTTGCTGTTCTGGACGAAGCGAGCCATGCGCAGCCAGATGAGCGTGCTCAGGTCGAGGTCGTCCATCGTGACTCCTTCTCTTCACTGCGCATGGGCTGCTGACGTAGTTGTCGACGCGCTTCGTCCTCACATTACCTGTGTGCGTGTGATGAGGCGCGCACGCCTGTGCGGCCTGGAATGCAAACGGTGGCCACATTCGGACGCTTGCCGGTGGAGGAAAGTGTCCGAACGTGACCACCGTTTGGCCGAGGTGAGAAACTTCCGGCCAGCGGCTCAGGCGTCAGCGGCCACGGCACGAGAGGCGCTCGAGCGCTTGCGCCCCTTGCCTGCCTTGCCGGCGAAGAGGACGCGGTCGACGCTCAGACGGCCGGGACCTGCGGCGGCGATCAGCAGAGCGCCGGCGGCCAGCGCCGCAACGAGCTCCCAGCCTCCCTGATCGACGAACGGGGTGGGAGTGAGATGGACGATGATCAGGGCGCCGATGACGTCTGCTGCCAGCAGGAATCCGACGAGAGGAGTGAGCGCGCCGAGGATGAGCAGCGCTCCGCCGATGAGTTCGATGAACGTGGCAACCGGGGCCGCAATATCGGCCATCGGCACTCCCATCTGCGCAAACGAATCGCTGGTCCCGGCGATGGTCCACTCATTGAACTTCTGCCACCCGTGGGCGATGAAGATCGCGCCGAGGCCGATCCGGGCGATGAGGGTGATGATGTCGCGGGCAGAGGTCGGCAGTCCGGTCGTTGCGTACACGGTGATCTCCAAGATTGGTTGAAAGTGCAATCACACGGTATGTGCCGAACATGGCAAGACGCTGAATACCTTCAGTCCGAGTGTGGTCATTGCGCTGGCCATCCCTGACCGGAGTGGGACAATAGAGGCAAAGACTGTGCCTCGCGGGTGAGCGCAGAGACCGCGAGCAGGCGCACGTACCGGATGTGCTGCCCACGGGCGCAATTGGAATTGAACTGGGAAGAGGGCAAATAGGTGAGCGAAGAGAACGGTGAACTCCTCGGAGCGGGACGCAAGGCTGCGGTCATCATCGCCTCCACCTCGGCGGCCAGGGGAGAGGCCGCGGACACGACGGGTCCGATCCTCGTCGATTGGCTGCGCGGCCGCGGTTATGAGACGCCCGATGCCATCGTCGTCCGCGACGGCGAACCCGTCGGTGACGCACTCAAGCAACTCCTCGTCGACACTCCGGAAGCCGACCGTCCTCGCATCATCGTCACCAGCGGCGGTACCGGGCTCGCTCCCGACGATCGCACTCCGGAGTTCACTGCCGAACTCCTCGAACGCCAGTCCCCGGGCCTCATCTATGCGATGTGGCGCAAGGGTCTCGAATCAACATCCTCGGCGGTGATGAGCCGCGGAGTCGCGGGAGTGCGGGGACGCAGCTTCGTCATCAACTTCCCCGGTTCGAAGGGCGGGGTCAAGGACGGAATCACCGTCATCGACGACCTCCTCGAACACATTCAGACCTCCGTCGAGGACACCACCGACCACGGTCCGCGGGTCTGAGAGAGGAACGCGAACATGCCGATGCGCAAGGCCGTGCGAGCCCGGGTCTATAAGTTCGATGCCACCGGTGAGATCTCGGCCGGCCCGGATTCCCTGGCTGGGGAGGAGCCGCTGGAGATCCAACTCAACGGTGAGCAGTACACCGTGACCATGCGCACCGCCGGGCACGACGTGGAACTCATCGCCGGCTACCTGCTGTCCGAGGCGGTCGTGACCTCGATGGACGATATCGAAGAGGTCAACTTCTCCGCCGGACTCGCCCCCGACGGCAGCCGGAACTACAACGTGGCCCAGGTGCGCCTGGCTCCTGGGATCTGGAATCCCGAGACGGCGCCGGCCCGCAACGTCTACACCTCATCGTCGTGCGGAATCTGCGGAACCGCGGCCGCCGATGCCGTGACGAAGACCTCCGCGTTCCCTCTCATCCCCGCTGCCTTTCATGTCGAGGACCAAGGAGAATACGAGTTCCCTCGGCTGCTCTCCGCGGCTCGGATCGGTGAGCTGCCCGATCGACTGCGGCAGACGCAGGAGATCTTCGACAAGACCGGCGGAGTCCATGCCGCTGCGCTCTTCGCCGTCGGAGACGATCCGAACGCAGAACCCGAACTGCTCGTCGGTCGTGAGGACGTCGGCCGGCACAATGCCGTTGACAAGGTCATCGGCTGGGCCATGGCCAACCGCGGCCTGCCATTGCGGTCGACAGTCCTGCAGGTGTCTGCGCGGGCATCGTTCGAGCTCGTCCAGAAGTGCGCGATGGCCGGCATCCCGATGATGTCCGCCGTCAGCGCCCCCTCGGCGATGGCCGTCGACTACGGCAAGGACGTCGGCGTGAGTGTGATCGGCTTCAACCGCAAGGGCAAGTTCAACGCGTATTCGTACCCGGAGCGGGTGGCCTGACCTCGCCGAAGCGATTGCCTGTAAGAATGGCTTGTCCCGTCCCAGTTGGAGCTCTTTGCCAGTCGCGTTGACTCGGCACGCAAGGCTTCGTCGCCCGACTCAGAAATATTGTGTGCGATCAATGCTTCCGAAGAATTCTCGCTGCCCCATGCGAGTGTTCCAGATCCGAATTCCCTTAAGGCTGGGTCGAATCTCCTTGCTGCGCCTGTATTCGTCTTTAGCGAACCATGAAGCCGTCTCCACTCTGGCTTGTCCGTAGTGGAGTACTTCGTCGATAGCGTGAGAAAGATCCGTATCTTGAGTGCAGAGGATGACGAGGTCAATGTCATCTTCAAGGGAGCGCCTCACAAGACCCAATGCGCACAGTACGTCTACGCCCTTTTCCTCACGCTTGGCAATGAGGAAATTTCCCTGTCCATCGGTGGCCCTGGTGCCATCATCCGCATATTTGTAGGTGTATTTAAGAGGGCGGTGAGTAACGTGAATCGATGGGTCCCGCTCCCACTGTGATTTATGGGCAAGGTTTCGACCATAGAAATCTGGGTCGTGTTTGGCGTTGGGAAGACCTCGATAGACGTCGACTTCTGTGAGAACAGCTTCTGACCAGTCCCTGATGATGGAGTTTCGCCGCTGCGACATTGCGGCTCCTGGATGTAAAAAAGCCTCGCCAGTCCCGGAGGACGGCGAGGAGCTATGTCGATGAGTATTGCACGAAGGTTTCAAAGTGTAAAGCGGTGGGAGAAATTGCCAACGACTGCGGCCGTTCATAACGATCCACCAAGTGCGCATCGTCGAGAGGCGTGGGGGATATCGATCTCTCGGTCTACTCGCCGAGGCGCCCCTGTCGTTCCAGTGCTAGATTCGCTGGCATGGACATCAATGCCGATTCCGCCCGGGCCGACTGCGAAACTGCGACCCCTTCCGCCCACCCCTTGACCATCGCGCAGGCGCGCACCGAATGGGACGTGCAGACGGCCTTCCTCGACTCCTGCTCATACGGTCCGCCGCCTCGGCGCGGGTGGGAGGCGATGCAGCGATCCCTCGACCAATGGCGGGTCGGCAGCGTGCCTTGGCCGCGGTGGGCGGAATCGGTCGACACCAGTCGCGAACTCTTCGGCCGCCTCGTCGGTGTTCCCGCAGATCAGGTGGCCACCGGGGCGGCCGTGTCCCAGCTGCTCGCCCCAATCGCCACGGCACTTCCCGACGGTGCGGAGGTCCTCATCCCCGACATCGAATTCACCTCCGGGGTCTACCCATTCGCCGTCCACGCCGACCGCGGCGTGCGGGTGCGCACCGCGCCGCTTGACACCCTCGCCGAGGCGGTCGACGAGTCCACGACGCTCGTGTCCGTCTCCGCCGCTCAGTCGGCAACCGGCGAGGTCGCCGATATCCCGGCGATCACTCAGCGCGCCCGCGAGGTCGGGGCCCTGACTGTCCTCGACGGGACACAGGCGGCTGGATGGCTGCCGCTGGACGCCGCCGACGTCGACTTCCTCGCTGTCGCCGCCTACAAATGGCTGTGCGCCCCACGCGGGACGGCGTTCCTCACAATGCCGTCGCTGTTGGGAGCCGCGCACGATGACCAACCACGGCGCGCAGCGTTCTTCGACCGACTCAAGCCTCTGGCAGCGGGCTGGTTCGCAGCCGGGGGAGCGGCCAGCTACGGGATGCCGATGCATCTGGCCGACGGTGCCCGCGCGTTCGACATCTCACCGGCTTGGCACTCGTGGGTCGGCACGGCGCCCGCGCTCGAACTGCTGCTCGACGTCGGAGTCGACCAGATCCACACTCACGACCTCGCTTTGGCCAACCGTTTCAGAACCGGGCTCGGCCTAGCGGAGTCGAATTCGGCGATCGTCTCGATCGGCCTGGACATCGCTGACCGGTCCTGGCCCGGTGCCCTCGACCGACTCGACGAAGCCGGAGTGCGGTACTCGCAGGCCGGAGGGAACATGCGCTTCGGATTCCACCTCTTCAACGACGAGGCCGATGTCGATGCGGCGCTCAACGCTGTGACGAGCACTGCGACAGCCTGACGGGTGCCGTCCGAGACCCGAGCGGTCACGATCGGCTGACGAGAACTCAGAGCGCAGCGAGGATGCTTTCCAGCCTGCCCGCAGTCGCTTCGAGCTCCCTAGCTTGTGCCAGCAGCTTCTTGTGTTCGCGCTGCAGCGTCGCCACGGTGTCAGCGGCCGCTGAACCATTCATGCACGGCAGTAGCTCTCGGATCACCGCGGTGCCGAGGCCCGCGTCGATGAGCCTGCGGTAGAGCACGACTCGCTCGACAGCGTCGGTCGGATAGCGACGTTGACCTCCTGCGGTGCGCTTCGGCGCCAGAAGGCCCTGCTCCTCGTAGTAGCGGAGGGCGCGCGGACTGCTGCCAGCGCGACGTGCGGTCTCTCCGATCGACAAGAGCGCCGACGACTGCGGATTCTGTGACATGTGTCTCTTTACCTTGAAGTTGACGTCAACGTCAGATTTTTGCATCGAAGTACCCGCCTGAATCGGCGGGAGATGCGAAAGGAAACACTGCCATGAAGATCAAGCACAGCGTCGTCATTGTCACCGGCGCGAACCGCGGGCTGGGGAAGCAGTTCGCCGCGCAACTGCTCGAGCGCGGTGCGGAAAGAGTCTATGCCGCAGCGCGTAATCCAGAGCTCGTCGATCTGCCCGGGGTCGACGCTATTCGTCTCGACGTCACCGACCAGCAACACGTCGACGACGCGGCTCGCGCGGTCGGCCACGCAGACATCGTCATCAACAACGCAGGATTCTCATCCTTCGCCCGCCTCGTCGACGGAGACCTGAACGACATCAGGCGAGAGATCGAGGTCAACTATTTCGGTGCCCTGCGGATGATCAGAGCCTTCGCTCCGGCCATGCGAAACCGCGGCCGAGGTGCCTTTCTCAATGTCTCCTCCGTCATGGCGTGGCTGGGGTACGAGCACTCGAACTCCTATGGAGCGTCGAAGGCCGCGAATTGGGCGATGTCGAACGGGCTGCGGGAGGAGCTGGCGGGGGCGGGCATCCAGGTCAGCTCGGTACTGCTCGGAAGCACTGACACCGACTTGATGGCAGGGATCGACGTACCCAAGAATCGCCCCGAGGAACTCGTTGCCACCGTTCTTGACCAGTTCGAAGGAGGGGTGAATGAGATCCTGGCTGACGACGCGGCGCAAGGGCTGAAGTCCGGGCTGTCCGACGATCGCGGAAGCTTCGCCGGCTGAAGCGGTCGCTCAGCCGTATCCCCGCCGGTCGCTCAGCCGTCTCCCCGCCGGTCGTTTCCGACCGCCCGGCGGGTCGCCTCGGCGGCGTGATCGAGGAACCCGGCAATCGCCTCCAGTGTCGCGTCATCGAGCCCGGACAGCCCGTTGCCGAGCTCCTCTCCCAAAGGTGCCAGCTGTGCGAACAATTCGGGCAGGCGGGTCGGGTCGACGCGGATGACGACGGTGCGCCGGTCGGTCTCCGAGCGTTCGCGGGCCACCCAGCCCTGCTGCACGAGCCGATCGATGATGCCCGTCGTCGTCGCGGGCGGCAGCGCGAGCATCCGCGCGAGCTCACCGGTTGTCACAGCCTCGTGTCGGTGGACGAGGTTGAAGCACTGCAGATCGATCGGACGCATTCCCAGCCGCGCGCTGAGGTGCTGGCCGAAGATCGCCAGCTGGAGTTCGAGCTCCCGATAGCAGTCGAGGACGCGCCACATCGGGGTCTCGCCCGAATTGATCTCGGGGATCTCGGGAACGGGATCGCTCATGTCCACATCCTCTCAGTCTTCGGCAGGGAAGTCGTGCGCCGCCATCGCCAGACCCACATCCAGTCCAGACCTGCGCACGGCACCCTCTTTCGGTTTCAAGATATTTCGGTTATCGTAATAGTATGTCAGATGGTCTCGACGTCCCGGCCGCAGTCACCCGATCGATGCTCGGGTGGGGTGTCGTCGCCGGTCCCTTCTACCTCGTATTCGGACTCATCTTCGCCCTGACCAGGGACGGATTCGACCTGACCCGCCATTCGCTCAGTCTGCTCAGCCTCGGCGAGGGCGGCTGGCTCCAGATCCTCAACTTCGCCCTCACCGGCATCATGGTCATCGTCGCCGGGTGGGGACTGCTGCGTGCGCCCACCGATCGGTCACGCGGCACCGGCATCGCCGTCATCGTCGCCGGCGCCGCGCTCGTGCTCGCCGCGGTATTCCGCCCCGATCCCATTGCCGATTTCCCTCCAGGCGCCGAGGCGACCGCCACCGCGAGTGGAATCCTGCACCTGGTCATGGGCGCCGCCCAGTTCATCGGCCTGACCGTGGCCGCCCTCATCCTGGCCGGGACCTTCGCCCGTCGCGGTGAACGCGGGCGGGCGCTGGCCTCCCGCATTGTCGGCATCATCGTCATCGTCGCGTTCCTTGCCGGGGCCGCCCTGTCTGCCTCTCCGGTCGGCGTGGGACTGCTGTGGGCGGCGGTCGTCGCCGGTTTCGCCTGGCTGCTCGTCAGCTGCCTCTGGGTCTACCGGATCGTCCCGCACCCCGACGTCTCCCGGCGCTGAACCCCGAACCCTCGGCAATTCGATAACACGGCCATAACGATCGTCCGTCGTCTCTCCGGCGGTGGGCAGCCATCCGGCCACGCCGACCGGGGCAGGGCGGCCATTGTGAAATATCTGCAACATTCAACAATTTCTTCATGTGGCGATCGGAGCGCGAACTCGAGGCTACTCTTACTCTCGGTGCTTTTTCCGTGCCGACGGAACGGGCGCGACCGACAGATACAGACGCATTCCGACCGCAGCTCGCGGCGATGCCGACGACAAGATGGAGTGACGATGACCTACACGCTGCAGGCCGTTGAGAACTCGGATGAGAAGGCCAACCTGGTCAGGCGCCTCCGGAACGGGGCGCTCATCATCATCTTCGCCTCCGTGCTGTGTGGACTGCTGGCCTGGAACGAACCGCACCCGGTGGCGGTGGCGCTCGCCGTCCTCGTCGGAGGTGCCGGCATCCTCGCCATCGACATCGCCTTGGCCTACCGGTCCTCGGTGCGCCGGTCGAAAGGCTGAGTCAGACCCGCACCCGTTCGGCCCCCGTAGCGCTGTGCCACCGCGGTTGCATCACCGCACCTGAGACACCCCGACACCCGCCGTCCGCCTCCGGCTAGCATGCTGAGTTGACGCATGCCGGCGACAGGAGATGAGCAATGGCCGACCACGGCCGGAACCCGGATCAGAAGACCTCTGGCATCGGTCTGCTCACCGTCCTCCTCGGCGCCGTCGCCGCAGGGCCCATCATGCTCTACGGCCTCAGCGCCACGAGCGATTCGATCATCGCCGAGCTCGGCATCTCCGAAGCCCACTTCGGTCTGCTTGCCACCACCTGCTTCGGCGCCGCCGCGATCGGCAACGCCACCCTGGGCCGCCTCGCCGACCGGCATTCCGACCTCTCGCTCATGGCGTTCATCTTCGTCCTCGCCGCGCTCGCCCTTCTGCTCGTGGCCGTGCCCGACGGATTCTGGCTGCTGCTGGTGGCGGCCGCCCTGTCCGGCATCGCCCAATCCTTTCCCAACGGCGTGACCAACCGGATCCTCCTCGAACGCGTCCCCGACACCAAACGCATCGGCTGGGTCGGCATCAAACAGTCCGGAGTCCAGGTCAGCCAGCTCGTCGCCAGCCTCGCCTTCCCCGTCCTCGCGCTCGGCATCGGGTGGCGCGGCGCCGCACTCACCGTTGCGATCATCCCGCTCATCCTGCTCGCGATGACCTGGTATTCCCTGCGCACCACCCCGCTGCTGACCGCTCCGAAACCCTCGACCGATACTCCCGCCGAGGCGGCCGACCCCACCCCAACCGCCCCGAACGACACCCCCGCCGAGGCGGCCCGCCGTGACCCCGAACCGGGACCCGCCCGTCCGGCCAAGCACCCCGGCATGGTGTGGGCCCTGTCGCTGTTCGGGCTCATCAACGGCATCGGTGTGCAGGCGACGAACGTGTACATACCGCTTTTCGCTGTGCGCGAGATGGGCTTCTCCCTCGTCCTCGGCGGCGCCACTGCCGCACTGGCCGGCGTCATCGGCGTCATCGCCCGAGTCACTTGGGCAAGGCGCATGGCCAAGGGCGCTTCGGGCCCCCGCCTGCTGCTGGTCCTGGCCCTCATCGCCCTGGCCGGAGCGGTGCTGTTCCTCATCGCCGACGCGGCCGGGTGGGCTCTGCTCGTCTGGGTGGCGGTGGCCTTCCACGGCATCTCCGCGCTCGGCGTCTCGGTGGTGCTCATGGCCGCACTCATGCGGGCGATCCCGGCATCCTCGATGGTCTCGGCCAGCGGCATGGTCACGGCCGGAATGTTCTTCGGCTTCGCCTTGGGCCCGCTGCTCATGGGCATCATCGTCGGCTCACCCGGCGGCTTTGTCCTCGGCTGGATCACCGTCGGCATCACTTATGTGCTGTGCGTGATCCTCGCGCTCGTCCTCATTCGTGTGAGCTCACGGCGCTGACTTAAATCGCTGCCGCTGCTGACAGCCGCTGACGACAAGCACCGGTGACAGCGCGGCCCCGGCCACTGCCAGCGGCAACTACCCCTCGCCCGACTCCTCGACCACCCGATCGGTGGCCAGCAGAGTCCGGTCGCCGGCCCGCAGGGTGCCCACGCCCGCAGTGGTGATGACATCGGGGATCGCGACGACGCCCGACCCATCGGCCCGGTAACCGCGTGCCAACGACCCCGTGGTCGCATTGTGCACCCGCAGCTTCCCGCCCTCACGCAGATACAGCAGCCCACCGGCCGCCGCCTCGAGGAGCACCGACTGAGGCACCGACACCGGCAGCTCGTTCTTGCCCGTCTCATCGATGACGGTGATCCCCGACTTCCCGAGCGTGACCACAGCCTGCGTGTTCGCATCACCGGCGACCCCGCGCGCATCGTCATCGAGCAGATCGCCGGTGTCCCGATCGAACACCGGTCCGACACCGTCACCGGCATCGAGGCGGATGAAGCCTTCCCCGGTCGCCGCGCCCGCAGCTGCCGTGAGCTTCTCGGCATCCCAATCGTTGTCGGCCAGCGAATGCTCCCACACGGTCGCCCCGTCCTCGCCGGCCACGAGCTTGCCGTCGGTGATGTCGAGAATCAGACCCTGATACTCGCCGAGGTGGCGCACCCCACCCGAACCCCCGCCGTCCGCATCCTCGGCCGGTTCCCCGGTGGCCGGGTCGAGGACGACCGCTTCGTTCGCGGGTGCATCCTCGGCGGCGAAGACCGTGCCGGGTCCTCGCAAGGGTCCGGGTACGTCGACCTGACCCCACGCTTTATTGCCGGTCTCCAAGTCATAGGCGCTGGCGGTGACGTCCTCATCGCAGTCCGTGCTCGACTCGGAATCCGTGAGCACCGCCAGGGGAGTGTCCCCGTCGGCGGTGACGGTGAAGCCGGTGCAGCCGCTCGGGCGCTCGGCCCGCCACAGTTGTCTGCCCTTCGTATTCACCGCCGAATACGTCAGTGACTCCTCGCCGGAACCGGCAGACAGGAAGACAGGGCCGGCTGACTGGACGGGCAGATCCCAACCGGGTTCGACGAGCTCGAGCGGTTCGACGATGAGCGGCAGCTGCAGATCCGAGGTATCGGCCGCTTTGAGATCGGTGCCGACCGTCTCCGGCGAACGGTCGAAGTCCTCCGGTGCAGTGCCGAAGGAACACCCGGTGAGCACCAGTGCGAGCGCCGCCGCTACGGGTGCCAGGCCCGCCAGTGTGCGAGTGCGCATCAGTGTCTCACCTCGGCGGCCTTGCGCATCCGGCGGCGTTCGTGGAGGAACCACCACACCAGCGCGGCCGCGGCGAGCACGCAGATGACGATGATGTCCACGGTCGTCGACGACCACGAACCGACCCACTCCTGCATCTGCGCCAGCGAACTCGTCGACACCACCGACGGGGCCGAGACCAGGCCGTTCGTGATCCAGAAGACCATTCCGATGACGATGAGCAGCAGACCGGTCACCATCGACACGACCGGCAGCCGACGTCCGAAGACCGTGATCGAACCGCCGCGCAGCACCTTCCGCCCGCGGGCACCCAGCCGGGACCAGAGCGCGGCGATGATGAACAGCGGCACCACCATGCCCGCGCCGTAGATGGCGAGCATGAGCCCGCCGAGCACGATATGCCCCTTCGCCGCGGCCAAGGTGAGCACGGCGCCGAGGATGGGCCCCGCGCAGACTCCGGCGATCCCGCTCGTGGCTCCCAGCAGGAACGTCTTCGTCCATCCCGTCGCGGTCGATGATCTGGTGCGGGCCGCCTCGGCGCCGGGAAGATACTTCGCCGGATCGAAACCGAAACCGAAGAACTGAACGATTCCCAGAATGATGAGCACGATCGAGGCGATGCCGACGATGAGGCCGCGATGGTCGGCAAACAGCGACCCGAGCGTGCCCGCGCCCATGCCCAGCGGGATGAGCACGAGCAGCATGCCCAGATAGAAGACGAGCCCATGGCCGATCAGCTTCGATCCGGTGCCGACGGTGGAGCCGAAGAACGCGGGCAGCAGCAGGGCCGCACATGGGCTGAGGAGGGCGAGCACTCCGCCGAGGAAGGCGCTGAGCAGGGTGATGTCCATCAGTTCGATCCCTTCGCTTCTTCGATGGCGTCGACGAAGACGTCCGTCGGCTGCGCACCGACGTACGGCTGCCCGTTGAGCAGGAACGTCGGGGTGGAGAACGCGCCGAGGTCGGTGCCCATGGCCGCGTTCTCCTCGACCGCCTCGGCGGTGGACTTCGCGTTCATGTCGTCGGTGAACCGGTCGACGTCGAGACCGACCGTGTCGGCCGCCTCGGTGAGGGCTTCGGGGGTGAGCTCACCGGGAGAGCGGGGTTCGCCGCCTGCGAAGAGTTCGGCGTGGTACTCCCAATGCCTGTCCTGCAGGGCGGCCGCATACGCGGCCTTCGCGGCCTGCACCGAGGCGGAGCCGAAGACATTGACCTCGCGCCATTCGATGCGCAGATCCCCATCGTCGACGTACTCGAGCATCGTCGGCAGAGTGTCCTTGCTCCAGGCGGCGCAGAACGGGCACTGATAGTCGGAGAACACGACGAGGGTGACCGGGGCATCGGTCGGTCCATCGGCCAGCGGGTCATCGTCCTTGGCCGCGGCGTCCTTGTCGACGTCGGCCTGCTCCGGGTCCTCGACCTCGGTGACGACGGGGTTCGGTTCGGGGGTCGACCCGGCGGTGGGCGCGGAGTCCTCGCCGGTGTCGTTGACGAGGATGGGGGCGATGAGGGAAGCGGCCACGGCGATGACGAGGACGGGGATCCACCACCGGATGTGCACCCTGGGTGCGGCGTGCTTGGCCATCAGGGCTGCCCGTGCCCGTCATCGCCAACCGCGCTGTCCGCGCTGCCGGTGCCGTCCGCCTCGGCGAGGGCAGAATCGACGGCGTCGACGAACTCCTTGGTCGGCTGTGCCCCGAGGATGGGGGTGCCGCCGATGATGAACGCGGGCGTGCTGGTGACCCCGATGGATCGGGCCTCCGCCGAGTTGGCTTCGAGGTCTTCGTGGGCCGTGACCGCGTTCATGTCCTGGTTGAACTGCTGCCCGTCGAGGCCGAGGTCCTCGGCGAGGGTGATGAGTGCGTCCTGTGACAGCGTCGATTCCGACCGGTGCTTGCCGTCGTCGAACAGTGCGTTGTGGAATTCGAGGTAGGCGTCCTGCTCGCCGGCGGCGAAGGCGGCCCGGGCGGCTGTTCCGGATGCCTCGCCGAAGACCGCGAGGTCGCGCATCTCCAGGCGCAGCTCACCGTCGTCGACAAAGTCCATGAGCTCCGGCAGGGTTTCGTCGTTCCAGGTCGCGCAGTACGGGCACTGGTAGTCCGAATACATGATGAGGGTGACCGGGGCGTCGTCATCGCCGACGGCGCGAGTGTCTTCTGCGTCGTGGCGTTCGAGGAAGCTGAAGTCGGGTTCGTCGCTCGTCTGACCGGACTCGCTCGTCTGGCCGGTTCCATCCCCTGAGCCGCTCGTGCCGGACGAGTCGGCAGAACCATCGGATTCCTCAGAGGCGGCTGAGTCGGAGGAGCCGTCTTTGTTGACGACGACCACGCCGATGAGAGCGGCGGCGAGGACGACGATGCAGATGGGCACGAGCCAGAACATGGGGCCGCGTTCCGACCTGAGCACTGATTCCTCCGAAGATCGACGAGCGCCGAGGGCCCACGGGCGGGGAATCGGCAGGGGACGGTGCAGTTCCGATTCTACCGATCGGCTGTTGTCTGTCAGACTCAGGACCTAGAATAGAACACATGTCTGAATGTGATCCTCCGGCGTGGATGGTCCGCTACCGGAACTTCAAAACGCTGTGCTCCTATGTCTGTGGTGAGTTCATCCGCTTCTACCTCACCACCGGCTGTGATCAGATCAGGTATACGCATTCGCAGATCACCGAGGGTCTGCCGAACTATTCGTGCCGCCTGACCTCCGACGACGGTTCGGTTCTGCTGCTGCCGCTCGATGACTGGGTCGAGCGTCTGGACGAGGTCATGCCGCTTGTGCGGATGTGGCTGGGAGAGCATTCGGATCTGACGGGGTGCACGCCGGAGAAGTCGCATTATCAGGGCGACCGCTATTGGTTCACCCGCTGGCAGGAGGCCAACCCGTGGTGAGACCGGAGTGGCGCTGGGACTCGACTGCGGCCAGGTGTGCCACGGTAGAATCCGGACCATGCGCAAACGTGTGATCGTGTTCGTCGTGGCAGCCTTGGCAGTTCTCGGGCTGATCGCCAGCATGCTGGGCGGCGTGCCCGCCTGAGTGGCTCATGTGGCCTCGCGTGCACTGCGAGCCGATGCCACATCATCGACGATGACGACGATATGGCGCAGGCTCGTGATGAGAGTGCCGTAGATGGGCCACGAGGTTCCCGTCAGCCTCCGCTCCTGCGCAATCGCCGTCGACAGCTGTTCGAGGCGATCGTAGATCGGACTGACTTCGGCATCCGGGTCGGCGATCGACCGGCCGGCATCGGCGACGATCGCCGCCCATTCCGTGCGGAAGGCGTCGTCCCAATCGCGTTCCGACGCTGAGGCTTCGCGCAGAGTTCGAGCGAGATTGCGCAGATGCGAGACGCCTTCGTCGGCCCTGAGCAGGATGCTCTCAAAGCCCTCCTTCTCGGTCGAGTCGGCGGTGGGGGACCGGCGCTGCCTCCTCACCCCGATCGCCGTCCGCGGGTTGACACGGCGGCTCTCGCGGGCGAATCGCACGGTCTGCCAGGCGGAGTCGATCTCTCGGCTCATCGCCTCGGTCCTCTCGAACCAGTTCTCGGCAGATTCCGTGTCCCACGAATGGGTGAACTGGTCGGACATGTCGATGAGCACCTCACCCATCTGCCGGTTCACGCTGTCGATATAGCGCTCCGCCTGACGGTCGCGCAAGGGCGGCAGCGCAATGAGGTTGACGGCGATGCCGACGCCCACACCGAGGGCGAGCTCGAGGAGGCGATCGGCGAGCAGCGGCTGCTGCGAATCGAAACCGGCGCCGAGGATGAAGATCGCGGTCGTGGCGATCGCGACCCCTTCGTCACGGATCCAGGAGAGTCTGGCTCCGGCCAGGCCGACGAGCATCGCCAGAGCGAAGGTCCAGAGACTGACACCGAGGTAGCTGCCGATGAGGAAGGAGATGCCGACGCCGATGGCCGAGGCGATGGTCGTCTGCACCCCTCGCGACAGCGACCTGTAGACCGTGGCGTGGACGGTCAGCAGCGCCGTCCACGGAGCGAGGAACGGCATCCGGCTGTCGAAGACCGTGCTGGACAGCCACCAGGCGCCGGTGGCGGCGAGGACGCCCTTGGCGATCTGGAGCAGATCGGTGGCGAACTCCGGGCGTTTGATGTGTCCGAGCGCCGCGTCCAACGCCGACCGGCCGGTCTGAGCGCGGCGGTGAGGTGATCGATCATCGGTCATGGTGAACCTTTCGAGTCGCTGGGTGACTGTCGCGGCAGGATGCGATCAGAGTCGACCTGCGCCGGGGCAGCACTGGCCCCGCGGTGCGTGGTCTCACGCGCCGCGGGGCCAGTGATCCCGGGGAACTCAGGTGAAGATGCTCACGCCTCCGGGGCCGACCAGGCATCCGACGACGATGAGGACGATGCCCCAGAGGAGCTGTTTCCGGAAGATCGCGAAGATCCCGGAGATGACGAGCAGAGCTGCGATTATCCAGAGGACGAATGCCATTGCGGACTCTCTTTTCTTGATCGGTGGCGGAGCCACTGTGTGCATTGCTGTTCCGTCGGCGCCGTGGATTCGGTGCCGGCGGCCGCTCAGCAGCATCGGGGAGGGATCCCCGTCACTGCGGAGCCGGCTGGTGGGTTTTGCGTCCGAAGCTGGACTTCAGAGCTTGGAGACCCGATCGGAGGGCGGCATCGTCATCGATGGACTTCCATGCGATCGGGCAGGAGACGGTGATCGGGATGCGACGGTTGCGGGTGTCTTCGATGGCCAGGCGCATGAGTTCCCGGCAGTGCTGATCGGCATCGGTGGGGTCGATGGCCTCGCAGTAGACGAACATGATCTCCTGCGGCGAGATCGTATAGTGCAGCGAGGCGACGAGGCGGCCCGGCAGATAGAGGTCGAACTTCGCGGCCGCACGGTTGTTGAGAAGGGTGTACACAGCGGTCTCCTTGAGAAGGCAGGCCGACTGTTTGACCTGAGTGAAGTCTAGCGAAGCTCCCCACCGTCGCCAAACCTCGAACGAGGGGCCGGCGCGGCCGGACCTCCGCGGCGTTCAGCCGGTGGCCGCTCCCGGCAGGATACCCGTGGCGACGAGTTCCTCGGCGATGCTGTGGAGCTTCCTGTTCGACCGGGAGCTGGCCGCCGTGAGCACGTGGAAGGCGTCGTGTTCGTTGATCTTGTGGCGCTCCATGAGGATCCCCTTCGCCTGACCGATGAGATCGCGGGACGATACCGCTTCGAAGAGCTGTCCCTGCCTCTGCGAATAGGCCAGCGCCAACGATGCATGTGCCGCCAGCGCCGATCCGATCTCCTCGGAGTCGCGGGTGAACGCGCGTGGTTCGACGGAATAGAGGTTGAGCGCGCCGAGGCTGTCGACCTCGACGAAGAGCTGGAAGGCGAGCATGCTCCGCACTCCTTCGTCGAGGGCACGGGCGGCGAAACCCGGCCACGGCGACGACTCGTCGAAGACGGGTGCGCGCACGATCCGCTCCTGACGAATCGATTCGAGGCACGGGCCCTCCTGGAGCTCGGACTGCACGGCATCCAAACGTTCCGGGATCGGATGCGATGGCGCGCATGACCGGATGCGGCGGTCGCGGCCGACGATGGACAGGGAGGCATAGTCGACTCCCGGAATCACTCGCAGAGCCTCCTGAACCATCATCTCCAGGACGAGGTCGTCGGACTCCTGGGCCATGGAGCGCGCCCATTCTCCGATCTCCGCGGTCAGGGCCGGCGAATCGGCGTCGTTATCGGCTCCCTCAGCCGGGCAGGGCTCGGTGGGACGATCATCGGTGGCTTCGACCTGATTGTCATGCATCGGTGTTCTCGCTTTCGGCGGACTGTCCTGAATCGGCGACCATCGGGGCCAGACGTCGTCACCGTAATCGATGACCCTATTGTGGCTGTCGGATGCGGCGGTGTCGACTTGTGAGGGACAGCGTCGCCGAGGCTGTTCGATCGCGGCCTCCCATGCGGCGGGAAGCGACGAACCTGAGACCCGTCAACGATGGCGCAGCGGTGCCGTTGCGAGTTCGGCGATGCCCTCGTCGGGACCGATCCTGGCCTCAAAGCCCAGGCCGTCGGCAGCTGCCTGCGGGGAGGCGGCGACGTGCCGGACGTCGAAGGACCGGTACCGGCCGTTGATCACCGGTGCCGGGCCGTTCATCACCGTGGCCAGTCGTCGGGCCATGTCACCGATCGTGTAGGTCTGCCCCGAGCAGATGTTGTAGGCGCTCACTCCGAGAGGGTGGTCCCCGACCGCGTCGATCGCGGCGACGTTCGCACGGGCGAGGTCGGTGACGTGAACGAAGTCCCGGAGCTGATTGCCGTCCTCGAAGACCTGCGGCGGCTCTCCGTGTTCGAGCGCCGAGCGGAAGATGGCTGCGACCCCGGAATAGGGAGTGTCCGCCGGCATGCCGGGCCCGTAGGCGTTGTGGTAGCGCAGAGCGATGGCGCGGCCCGATTCCAAGGTGCACCAGGCGGCGGCATAGTTCTCCTGAGCGATCTTCGACGCGGCATAGGCCGTGCGCGGCGCAAAGGGTGACTCTTCGCCGATCAGGTGGGGCTCGACCTCGCCTCCGCAGCGTGGGCACAGCGGGTCGAAGCGGCCCAACCGCAGTCGCCTGTCCTCCCGTGGTGCCGGCGGCACATCGCCGTCGACAGGGCAGGTGTATCGTCCTTCGCCGTAGACGACCATGGACGAAGCCAGCACCAGACGAGTCGTCTGAGTCCGGGCCATCGCCGCCAGCAGGGTAGCGGTGCCGAGATCGTTGTGGGCGGCGTAGCCGGGCAGGTCCTGGGCATCGACGCCGTTGCCGACGGTGGCGGCCTGATGGCAGACGACGTCGACATCGGCGAGCAGCTCGTCGAGGAGGTGCGGATCTCGGATGTCGCCGTGCATCACCCCGGCAGGCGCCTCGGCGGTGGTCCCGTGGGCTTGCGGAAGCATGAGGTCGACGCCGGTGACCTCGTGGCCCGCGGCGGTCGCGGCCTCATGGATGTGGCGTCCGATGAATCCGGCGGCGCCTGTCAGCAGCACCTTCATGGCAGCTCCAGCGGCAGGGTCATTCCGTCCAACGCCTTGGAGCAGTCGCACGGCCGGTCGGTCGACAGGGAGGCGATCACGGTGCGCAGGCTCGATTTCAACCGCTCGGTGTGCTCGGCGAAGACTTCGAAGACCTCGGACTGAGCGACGGCGTGTGAGGCGTCGATGCCCGCGTCGAGGTCGGTGACCAATGCTGTGGTGGCATAGCACAGCTCGAGTTCGCGGGCCAGGATCGCCTCGGGCTGGCCGGTCATGTTCACGATGTCCCAACCCTGTGCGGCATACCACTGGGACTCTGCCCGGGTGGAGAATCGCGGGCCCTCGATGACCACCATGGTTCCGCCGTCGATCGGCGGTTCGCGATCGGCGGCGAGCCCGTCGAGCAGAGCGGTGCGCAGCCGCGGACAGTACGGGTCGGCGAAGGAGACATGGCAGGCGCCTTCGTCGAAGTACGTCTGCTTCCGTCCGTATGTCCGGTCGGCCAGCTGATCGGGGACCACCAGCGAGCCGGGCCCGAGTTCGGGGTTGAGGCCGCCGACAGCGCAGGGCGCCAGCACCTGCCGGACTCCGAGGCTGCGCAGGGCCCACATGTTGGCGCGGTAGTTCACGCGGTGAGCCGGGTATTCGTGGCCCTGACCGTGTCGGGGCAGGAAGGCCACGGTCCGGTTCGTGCCCGCGTGGGCGATGCTGCCGATCGCGACGGGCGCCGATGGTGCCCCGAACGGCGTCTCGACCTCGATCTCCTCGGGATCCTCGAGGAAGGTGTAGAAGCCGGAGCCGCCGATGATGGCGACGTCGGGTGATTCAGTCATCACGTTCTCCTTCGGTTGTTGGTGTTTGTCGTCCCCGGCGCACGCAGAATCGGACTGCGTAGGCCAGGGCGCTGAGACAGCAGAACAGGAGCGTCATCCACAGCCAGCGTTCGAGGAACGGCGCATGAGCGTGTCCGGTGGCAGCCAGGTGGGTGTGCGCACCCTGTTCGATGATGCCGGGCAGGAACACGATGAGCAGCAGTCCGCTGGCGAGCACCGGAACCCGGATGTGGTTGATCACCGGAATTCGGGGACCGGTGTGCGGATCGGTCCGCGGGGAGCCGAGGGCGGCGATGAGCGCCCTGTTCGCCGCGGCGCACAGGGGAAGCAGGACGAGATCGACGACGATCGCCGCACCCACGAACCACACGGCGATGGACTGCCACCACACGTCCGCTCCGAACAATCGGTCCGGGCCCAGAGCAGTCAGTGCACAGCCGGCGATGAGGAAGCACCCGGTCAGCACCAGCAGATGCGGCAGACCGGCTCCGTAGAATCTGCGGAATCGTCCGTGAGAGTTCGGCACATCAGCTCCTGAACTCGATCGAGCGCACCCATTTGGTGTTGTGCACACCGGGCATGGCCGGGACGATGATCCGGGCCGGGAAGCCATGATCGTCAGACAGGTCTGCGCCGTTGACGCGCAGTGCCAGCAGCGAGTCGGGTGCGAGCACCTGATTGCGCTGCAGCGAGGCGGCCCGGAACGCCCCCGACTTCTGCAGCGATTCGACGCGCGCCGAGGACGGTTCGCCGACACCGGCCAGGTCCGCCAGGTCGGCCAGACGCACACCGGTCCAGGTCTGCGTCGTCGACCATCCCTCGACGCACGCGATCGGCAGGTCGGCGGTGTGCTGGGGCATCGCCAGCAGCTGCGCGCGATCGACAACGACATCGTCGGGTCCACCGCTGAGCCGCAGACGCCATGCCTCGCCGGTGTCATCGGGGTCGATCCGGGCGGCGGCGGCCGTCCGATTCACCTGGAAGTCGTTGGGCCCGTCGCCGAGGACGCGCCCTCGGGGCAGCAGCACGGACAGCGGCCGGAATGCGCCGCCGATCGACTGGCCGATGGTCAGCAGCGCAACCAGCGCGGATCCTCCGCCGACCATGGCCAGCGCACCGCGACGACTCATCGTCGGCGGGTCCGGGCGAGCGGCCACCAGTCCGTCGGCATCGGCCGGTTCCGGGTGAGTCTCGGCAAGCGGTGTGCGCAGCTCGGCGCGAAACGACCGGGAACGCAGGGACGAGACCATCGTCGGAAGTTTGAGGCACACATGAGCGACGAAGGCGGCGATGAATACCCACGCACCGTAGTAGTGGGCGACGTAGAAGCTGAACCCGAAGAGGTAGTCGTATTGGATGTTCAGCACGCCGGTGACGAGTTCGAACAGGATGCTGCCGACGAGCAGGAGCAGCGACAGCCGCTCGAGAGCGTGCGCGATCGAGCGCACCGGCGGCCATGCGAAGAGCTTCGGCGTCACCGACCACAGTTTGGCGAGCACGAGCGGAATGACCGCCATGCCGAGCACGACGTGGGTGCCCTGGTTGAGCTGGTAGGCCCAGGAGGGAGAGGTCGGCCATTCGATGGGCGGGGGCCGCAGCCAGCCCACGTTCCCGGGAATGGCCTGCCCCAGCTGCGGTGCATAGGCGAGGTAGGACAGCAGACCGGTCAGTGCGACCACCGGCAGCGCGACCAGGAGTACGGCGCCGAAGACCGAGGTCAGCCACGGTCCGCGCAGGGGGCTGCGCCAGCGCATCGTTCAGGCCTGCCCGTCGCGGGTCAGCTCGGCGACGTGACGGCCTCCATGGCTGTGCAGTCGGCAGCCGTGCAGACCTGCGGCTGCGGCCACGTCGACGATGGCGTCGGCACCGACGCGTGACCAGGCGAATGCGCCGGTGAGCTGTCCTCGCACGCGGAGTCGGATCCTCTCGTGGGCCAGTCCCGTGCCGGGCGCGTCGACCTCGACGAGGACGGATCCTGCCGGGCGCATCAGCTCGCGTATCCGCTGCAGCAGCCGGACCGGATCTCCGCCGATGCCCACATTTCCGTCCGCCAGCAGAGCGTACTGCCAGCTGCCTTCGTCGAGCACGGCATCGAAGATGCTGCCGTGGACGGCGGTCGCGCCGCGTTCCTGGGCCAGCCTCACCGCGACGGGGGAGACATCGATCCCCAGAGCCGTGCCGCCGCGAGCGGCCAGGGCTCCGGCGAGACGTCCCGCACCGCAGCCGACGTCGAGGGTCGGGCCGGTGCAGCGGTCGAGGAACAGCGCATGGTCGGCGGCATCGGGGGCGCCGATCCACTGTTGGACATCCAAACGGATCGTCGTGCCGTCCGCCCTGACCACGTCGCAGTCATGGCCCGACATCGCGGCGTTCAAGGCGTCGAGCGGTGCGAAGTCGATGGTGTCGGTCATGGTTGGATTCCGATCTGTTCACGGTCGGCGGCGTGTGCGACCTCGGCGGCGAAACGGCTGTGCGGGATGAGGGAGGCGACTGCGTGTGCGTCCTCCCACCGATCGACATCGGCCAGGACGGGAACGGCGGCGACCCGAGCGCCCTCGCCCAGGAGCGCCTCCTCGGTGCGTACCCCGGTGTCGGGTCTCGACATCGGCACCGCGCTCAGGCAGGACGACCAGTCGGGCCTGCGCACCGCCAGCACCCACCAGCCTCCGTCCTCGGCCAGGCCGAGCGCGGCGTCGTGGCTGTCCAAGGCCGTTGCCGCAGCCTCGAGGTCGGTGGTGGTGACCTGCGGCGTGTCCATGCCGATCTGGATGACACCGTGCCCGGAGTCGGCATCGTGGTGCGCGGCGATGAGTCGGGAGGCGAAGGAGTCGCCGCGTTGGGCGATGACCCGGTGCCCGGCGCACGCCGAGGCGATGTCGCCTCCTCGGGCCGCCTGATCGAGGTCACCGGTCATCGCGATGACCACGGGCCAGCCCAGGCCGTTCACGACCTCGAGCGTGTCCAGCAGCGACGCGGCGGCGATCCGTGCGGCCGCCTCGTCGCCGATGGCCGCCGCCAAACGGGTCTTGGCCTGACCGGGGACGGGTGCCTTGGCGACCACCAGTACCGTCGGCGCCGCGCTCACCTGAGCACCCCGGCGAAATCGACGATGGTCCGCCACGTCCCCAGCACCGTCCCGGAGACCTTGGATTTCGTTCCCTGTGCGCGCCGCCGGTAGACGATGTCCTTCTCGTGCACGGTCCAACCGGCTCGAGACGCCCGGATCATCAGCTCCAGCGGATAGCCGAACCGGCGGTCTCTGATATCCAAGGCCAGCAGATCGTCCCGACGGCAGACGCGCATCGGGGCCAGGTCATGCACCGCGAAACCGCTGCTGTGCCGTATCCACCAGGCGAGCACGGCGGTTCCGGCCCGTGCGTGCCACGGCCAGCTGTCTCTGGTCTCCGGGCGGCGGCGACCGATCGCCATCGTAGCCGTTCCGCGGCCCACCACGGTGACCAGCTCGGCCAGGTCGCCGGCGTCCATGGACCCGTCGCCGTCGAGCACTGCCACCAAGGGGGTCGTGGCGGCGAGGATTCCGGTGTGCACAGCGGCGCCGTAGCCGGCGACCTCTTCGTGGACCACGTCGGCGCCGAGGCGGCGGGCGACGTCGGCGGTGTCGTCGACCGACCCGTTGTCCACGACGATCACCTCCATGCGCTCGGGGATCGTGCTGAAGACTCCCGGCAGGGCCGGTGCCTCGTCGCGGCATGGAATCACAACAGTGCAGGCAAGCGGCTCACGTGCAAGGGGATCGGGCATAGGGCGACACTACCAGTGTTAGAATGTGAACGTGCCCACACAAGCCTCCTTCCCTTCGCGCAAGGTCTGGGTCGCAGCAGTCGTCAGCACACTCATCGGTGCGGTCGTCGTCGCCGTCGCCATTGCCTGGCCGCGAGTCACCGGAACCGATGTCTTCATCTACTGGCCTCCGCTGAAGGCGAGATGGACGCCGGGCTTCACCCCCACATTGCTGCTTCCCGTGCTGGTGGCACTGGCCGGTCTCCTGGTGTGGCGGCGGATGATCTCCGCCCTGAGGTGGGGCCCTTTCCTGGCCGCGGTCTTCGCCGCATCCTGGCTGTGGACGGCTGCGCTGGGACATGTCGGGGGCACGGAGAGCATCAGCAAGGTGTTCGCCCGTCCGAGCGAGTACTTCGTCGGTGCCAAGGAGGTGCCGTCGATCTCCGGGTTCCTGACCGGGTTCATCGAGCGAGTGCCCCTGGACGCTAAGGATCACTGGCCGATTCACATCGCCGGTCACCCTCCGGGCGCAACGCTGTTCTTCATCGTGCTCGACCGCCTCGGCGTCTCGGACCCGTACACGGCGGGCATCATCGTCCTCACTCTCGGCTGCACGGCAGTCGTCGCGGTTCTGCTGACGGTGCGCACCCTGAGCTCGGAGGCCTACGCACGCCGTGTCGCCCCTTGGATCGTGGCGACCCCCTCGGCGATCTGGATGGGCGTGTCGGCGGATGCGATGTTCACGGCCACGGCCGCCTGGGGGTTAGCGCTGCTGGCGCTGGCCGCGACGGCGTCCCGCCGAAAGCGACTGATCGGCTGCGGTATTCCGGCAGGGCTGCTGCTCGGGCTGTGCGTCTATTTCTCCTATGGCCTGGTGCTGTTGGGCATCCTCGCGATCGCCGTGATCTGGCTGGGCGGCCGGTGGGAGGCTCTGCCGTGGGCTCTCGGTGGTGCGCTGCTCGTCGCTGCGGCCTTCACCCTGGCCGGTTTCCGCTGGTGGGAGGGCTTCCCCGTCCTGGTCACTCGGTACTACGACGGAATCCAATCCAAACGGCAGTACGGCTACTGGGTGTGGGCGAACCTCGGCGCTTGGACCTTCACCATCGGTCTGGCGGTCTGGGCGGCCATTCCCCACGGCATCGCCGAAACCTGGCGGCGCGGCGAGAGGAATCGGCGGGCCGTCGCTGTGCTGGGCAGTGCCGGGTTGTCCACGATCCTGCTGGCGACCCTGTCGAGCATGAGCAAGGCGGAGGTCGAACGCATCTGGCTGCCGTTCACGATCTGGGTGCTGCTGCTGCCGTCGCTGCTGCCGCTGCGGTGGCAGCGCCCCCTGTTGGCGACGCAGTTGGCGTCCGCGATCGCCATCGAATACTTCCTCACGACACAGTGGTGACCGCGCCGCGGTTCGACCGCGACCGCCGACGCCTCCCGACCGCGGCAGGTGTCGACGAGGTGCTCGGCGCCGGTGCCGATGAAACAGAGAAGTTCGAAAGTGATCTCGACAACGGAGCGATTCTGCTTGTGATCGACGAACCCGCTGTCCGTGCGGATTATAAAGGCGAACGCCGGAGACCGTAAGGGGCTGGTCCCGGCCATCGAGATTTGGGACGGTGGATTCTCGGTTCGGCAGAGGCCGCGAAGCAGACACGATTCCTGCTTCGCTGAGCGCCTTGACGAACCTCGAGGAAAGGAGAAGCCGTGACCGCTAAATTCAACACCACGAACCCGGCAACCGGAGAGGTTCTCAAGGAGTTTCCCACCGCCAGCGACGCGGAGATCTCCGCCGTCATCGATGCCTCCGACGCAGCCTTCCAGTCCTGGCGGACGACCGCTGTCCACGACCGCACTGCCCCGCTCGCTCGAGCGGCAGACCTCATGGACGAGCGCAAGTGGGATCTCGCTGAGCTCCTCACAATCGAAATGGGCAAACTGCGGGCTGAGGCTGCAGCAGAGGTCGAACTGGCAGCGAGGATTCTGCGCTACTACGCGGAGGAGGGACCCCTGCTGCTCTCCGACGAACGGCTCGAACCCGCCAGCGGAGGCAGCGCCGTGATGAAATGCGAACCCATCGGCCCGATCCTCGGCGTGATGCCGTGGAACTTCCCCTATTATCAGGTCGCCCGACTCGCCGCACCGAACCTCGTGGCAGGCAACACCATCATCCTCAAACACGCATCGAACTGTCCGCAGTCGGCCCTCGCCTTCGAGCAGGTCATGAACGATGCGCAGCTGCCGTCCGACTGCTATCGCAACGTCTTCGCCGACAACGACCAGATCCAGACGATCATCGCCGACGAACGGGTGCGAGGCGCATCGCTCACCGGCTCCGAAGGTGCCGGAGCAGCCGTGGCAGGGGGCGCCGGGAACAATCTCAAGAAGTCGATCCTCGAACTCGGCGGAAGCGACCCGTTCGTCGTCCTCGACTCCGCGGATCTGGACGCGACCGTCACCGCCGCCGTGAAAGGGCGGATGACGAACTCCGGCCAGAGCTGCATCGCCTCCAAGCGCCTCATCGTGGTCGAAGATCTCTATGACGAATTCGTGGACCTGCTCACGGCGAAGATGTCGCAGTTCGTCGCCGGTGACCCCGCAGACTCCGTCACCACGATGGCGCCGCTGTCCTCCGAGCAAGCCGCACAGGACCTCATGGAGCAGGTTCAGGACGCCATCGATCATGGGGCCCAGGTGCACACCGGCGGGCATCGTGTCGACAGGCCGGGTGCCTTCGTCGAACCCACGGTGCTCACCGGAGTCACGAAGCAGATGCGCGCCTACTCGGAAGAGCTGTTCGGACCGGTCGCAGTCGTCTACTCGGTCGCAGACGAGGATGAAGCGGTCGCTCTGGCCAACGACTCGTCCTTCGGCCTCGGCGGCACGGTCGTCAGCGATGACATCGAGAAGGCCCAGCGCGTCGCTGATCGGATCGACACCGGGATGGTGTGGATCAACCAGGCCACCTGGACCGAACCCGACCTGCCTTTTGGGGGCACGAAGCGCTCAGGGGTCGGACGGGAGCTCGGGGCCGAGGGCATCCGCGAATTCGTCAACAAGAAGCTCATCCGCACCCCATGACAGGGCCGCCCCGGTGCCGACCGGACAACAGCCGGCACCGGGGCGACGGGTGTTCGGCCCTGACGCACCGAGAGGGAGACATGGATCTCAATATTCGCAACCGTGCTGCACTGGTGACGGGGGCGAGTTCGGGCATCGGGCTGGAGACAGCCCGACAGCTCCTCGCCGAAGGAGCCGTCGTCGTGATGACCGGACCCGAACCCGACGAACTCAAAGCCGCGGTCGACGAACTCGCCGAGTTCAAAGAGCGGATCTACGCCCACGACGCCGACATCGCCGATGGCGAATCGGTCGCCGAACTCGCCGCGTACGTCGCCGCCGAGGTCGGCGACCTCGACATCCTGGCCAATCTCGCCGGCATTCACGGAGCCGGCGGCCTGTTCCACGAGATCAGCCAGGAGGGCTGGGATCGAACCATCGACGTCGACCTCATGGGACCGGTCCGTGTCACGCGGGCGTTTCTTCCAGGACTTCGCCGAGGCGGCTGGGGCCGCATCGTGTTCGTGTCCTCCGAGGATGCGGTGCAGCCCTATGACGACGAGCTGCCGTACTGTGCGGCCAAAGCCGGCGTGCTTTCCTTGGCCAAGGGACTCTCGCGGACCTACGCCTCCGAAGGACTGCTGGTCAACACCGTCTCTCCGGCGTTCATCGCAACCCCGATGACCGACGAGATGATGAATGAGCGAGCCCAGCAGAAGGGAACGAGCTTCGATGAGGCCATCGCCTCGTTCCTGCGCGAGGAGCGTCCGTTCATGGAACTCGGTCGCCGCGGCCGACCGGAGGAGGTTGCCAAGGTCATCGCATTCCTCTGCTCGGACGCCGCGAGCTTCGTCAACGGGTCGAACTATCGCGTGGACGCCGGATCCGTCGCAACGATCTAGTCCGCCACAGTGCCCCTGAACCGAATACAGGAACAGCAGAGACGACAGGAAGAGGAGCAACCGACATGGCTGAGTACCGTTATGTGATCATCGGCGGCGGGATGGCCGCTGACTCCGCGGCCCAGGGGATCAGGGAGATCGACGGGGAGGGTTCGATCGCCGTCATCAGCGATGACGTCGACGAGCCCTATACGCGTCCCGCGCTGAGCAAGCGGCTGTGGACCGACGAGAGCTTCGACGAGAGTGACAACTACTTCGACACCGCCGAGGCGACCGGCGCCCGGATCAGCCTCGCCACGGAGGCGACCGAGGTCGACGTCGACGCGAAATCCGTGAGGACGAGCCGCGGCGACTTCACCTATGACAAGCTGCTCTTCGTCACCGGCGGCCACCCGAAGGGCATTGATCTGGACGAAGGTGAGCGGGTCATCTGCTTCCGCGATTTCGCCGACTACCGCCGGCTGCGGGCTCTGTCGGGCCAGAACCTGAGCATCGCAGTCATCGGCGGCGGTTTCATCGGCACCGAACTCGCCGCCGCCCTGGTGCAGAACAAGACCCGAACGACTCTGATCTTCGACGACGACACCCTCGGCGGCTCCATCTTCCCGCCGGACCTCGCCAAGCAGTTCCACGAACTCTATCGCTGCCACGGAGTGACTCTCGTGCCGGGCACGAAGGCCTCGGGAGGGCACGTCGACGGCAATCGAGTGGTGCTCGACTGTGACGGCGGGTCCTATGAGTTCGACGCAGTGGTCGTCGGCCTCGGCATCGAACCGGCGGCCCGTCTCGCAGAGGACGCGGGCCTGGACACAGACGATGGGATCATCGTCGACGAAACGCTGCGAACCTCCCAACCGGATGTCTTCGCCGCCGGAGATGTCGCCCGCTACCCCGACAAGATCCTCGGACGACAGCGTGTCGAACACGTCGACAACGCCACCCAGATGGGCAGGACAGCCGGGCGGATCATGGCCGGTGCGGACGAGTCCTACACCCATACACCGTATTTCTACACGAACGTCTTCGACTTCGGGTACCAGGCGGTCGGGGAACTCGATCCCGGCCTGCGAACCGTCGAAGACTGGCAGAAGCCCCATTCGGATGGAGTGGTGTACTACCTCGGCGAGGATGGACGCGTCCGCGGAGTTCTGATGGTGAATATGGAGGATCGTCTCGACACCGCGCGGGAGATCCTCGCCGAAGACTGGGACCACACACCGGGTGACCTCGTCAAGAGGATCTCGTGAACTGATTCTCCGGGGACGGGCCCGCGGGAGTCGTAGGCTACTCGCTTTCGGGCATTTCCACCATGTCTTGTCGGCCCTGCAGAGTGTGCTTAGACTTCCTGACATTCAGAAGACCCTGTGCGGGAAGCGTCCAGGAGGCGTGTGATGAGTGAGAAGATCGAACTCGGGACGATCAAGACCGATGTGCCGGCACGGTTGGATCGGCTGCCGTGGGCCCGGTTCCACTGGATGGTCGTCGTCGGACTCGGCAGCGTGTGGATCCTCGACGGTCTCGAGGTCACGATGGTCGGCAATGTCGCGGCTCGGATGACCGAAGAGGGCAGCGGCATCGACATGACTGCGGGTCAGATCGGCACCGCCGGAGCCATCTACGTCCTCGGCGCCTGCGTCGGCGCAATCGTCTTCGGCCAGCTCACCGATCGATTCGGACGACGCAAGCTCTTCCTCATCACTCTCGTGCTCTATCTCGTCGCCACGGTCGCCACCGCGTTCTCCTTCTCTCCCTGGTACTTCTTCCTCGTCCGTTTCCTCACCGGTGCCGGCATCGGCGGCGAGTACGCAGCCGTGAACTCTGCCATCGACGAACTCATTCCGGCCCGCGTCCGCGGTCGTATCGACCTCATCATCAACGGCTCCTACTGGCTCGGTGCCGCTGGCGGGGCTGCGACCACCCTGCTGTTCCTCAACACCGACATCCTGCCGAAGATGATCGGCTGGCGTCTGGCCTTCGCCGTCGGCATGCTGCTGGCGATCTTCGTCTTCGTCGTGCGCAAGAACGTGCCCGAAAGCCCGCGCTGGCTGTTCATCCACGGCCAGAACGATGAAGCCGAACGCATCGTCGGTGAGATCGAAGACGGCATCGAGTCGGAGACCTCGCAGACCCTGCCGCCGCCGAAGAAGACCATCACCGTCCGGCAGCGGACGACGATCTCGTTCGTCGAGATCATGAAGGTCGCATTCACGATCTACCCCAAACGCGCGATCCTCTGTCTCGTCCTCTTCGTCGGGCAGGCGTTCCTCTACAACGGCATCACCTTCAACCTGGGCACGATCTTCAACGGATTCTACGGAGTCGCGGCAGCCACCGTGCCGATCTTCATCATCCTGTGGTCGTTGAGCAACTTCGCCGGCCCCGTCGTTCTCGGCAGACTCTTCGACACGATCGGTCGGAAACCGATGATCTCGTTCAGCTACCTCGGGTCGGCGGTCGTCGCCGTCGTCCTCGCACTCGTCTTCAATGCTGAGGTCGGCGGCGAATGGCTCTTCCTCGTCATCCTGATCGTCTGCTTCTTCCTCGCCTCGTCCGGTGCCAGTGCGGCCTACCTCACTGTCAGCGAGATCTTCCCGATGGAGACCCGAGCACTGGCGATCGCGTTCTTCTACGCCGTCGGCACCGCCGCCGGCGGCATCGCCGGTCCGACGCTCTTCGGCGGCATGATCGAGTCCGGTGATCGTTCCCAAGTGGCCTGGGCGTTCTGCATCGGGGCGGCCGTCATGGCGCTCGGCGGCGTGGCCGAACTGATCTTCGGAGTCAAAGCCGAAGGTGCCGACCTCGAAGACATCGCCCGACCATTGACGGCCGAGGACGCTGAGAGTGCCGAAGCCGCCGTGGAGAGCGGTTCTGAGCAGACCGAGCGAGGAGAGCGGCCAGAATCCGCCGCGGCGGCCGAACAGTCGGCGAGCCCCGAGGCTCGAAGCCGAAGAGATCGTCTGCGTCCGGGCCCGGGATCGGCCGGCGTCTATGCACCGTGGCCTTCGGTGTCCTCACGCGACGTCCCGCCCGAAGTCTCGGCCAACGAGGTCAACGGCATCATCGATTTCGTCCGCGACATGGAACCTGTCGGAGAGGTGGAGCTCTACCGTGCGATCGGAGCTCGCCGGTGGGGCCCCGGACGCTTCCGCGCGGCGGTGCGTGAGGCGATTCGGCAGGGAGCCGTCCGTCGCAATCGCCGCGGCAGGCTGGAATACCGAAGCGACCGGTCATAGACCGGTTTCGTCGGTCAGCGAGGCTCGCGGAGGCGGGGGAAGCATATCGATGAGTTCATTGACGGCCTCGGCCAGAATGTCGTGCTGATAGGGCGTGAGGAAGTAGGCCTCGTGGAGGTAGGCGTCGAGTTCGTATTCGGTGAGGTCACCGCCGAGGCTGACATAGTGCAGCCACACTCCGGCAACCGACATGTTCCAGAATTCGACGGCCTCTTTGAGCTTTCTCCGCCTCCTGATCGCTCGCTCGGCTGGGAATGCGATGCCGGAAAGGGAATCGATGCGCTTCGGGTTCTGATCGTCCATTCGTCTGCTGGTTCGGCTCGTGACTTTCGCAGCAGGAGGTTCCTCCTGCCCGGTGTGCCAGTGATCCGGAACCCAGCGACCCTCGCCCATGTTCGGGTCACTCGTCTCGGATCTTCCGGAAAGTGTATGTTCTGTTCCTCGATTGAGGCCAGGGGCGATCTGCGATCCGCCTGCCGCGTCTGAATCGCCGCGAGCGACCACTGCTCACACCTGCCTTCGGTACCTCTACGCAGGTATTTCCGTGAGGCCCCGTCGCCTCTGTCGCATTTGCCGCCCGTCCAATAGCGTGAGCGGGTCAGAAGCGGAATGAGGTGACGATGAGCGAATTCGGCATCGAGGAGGAATTCCTCCTCGTCGATCGACGTTCGCTGCTGCCTGCTCGATCGAAGAGCAGCCTGCAGGAGATCGAGCGTGCGGTGAGTCCGAGCAGCGGAGCAGCCTGTGCCGAATGGCTGCCTGGCCAGATCGAGTTCGCGACTCCGGTCCTGACCACGGCCGACGAGGCGTACGAATCGCTGCACACTTTTCGCCGCAGTCTCTCGGCGGCGGCTCAGGAACGCGGGCTGCTCGCAGTCGGCCTCGGCACGCCGCCTCAGATCCCGGAGGTTCCGGCGGGAGTCAGCGATGGCAGCCGTTACCGTGAATTCGCCCAGCTCGCTCCCGGGATCGCCGCAGACCAGTACGTCAACGGCATGCATGTCCATGTCGACATCCCCGATAGGGAAGCGGGCCTGAGAGCTGTCAACGGCCTGCGCAAGTGGATTCCCGTGCTCACAGCGTTGAGTGCGAATTCTCCCCTCTGGCGCGGAGCCGACAGCGGGTTCGCCAGCTGGCGTTCCATCCATTACCGGCGCTGGGTCGTCTTCGGCATTCCGCCTCACTTCCACGACCTCGATGACCACGATGCGCAGATCGATGCTGCACTGCAATCCGATGTGGTGTCAGACGAGGCGACTCTGGGGTGGCTGGTCAGGCTCTCACCCCGACACAGGACCGTCGAAGTCCGGACCTGTGACATGCAGCTGGACGCCGCGACCACTGTGACCCTCGCGCTGCTCACCCGTGCGCTCGCAGACGTCGCTATGGACGAATCCGGAACGGACGCGGTCACTGCGAATCTGCTGAACATCGCTCATTGGCAGGCTGCGCGTTTCGGTCTCAGGGGAACGTTGTTCGACCCGGAGTCGCAGACAACCGTACCGGCTGCAGAGGCCGTCCGAAAAGCCTTCGACCACGCACGACCTGCCCTGCTGCGCACTGGGGGCGTCGACCGTGTTCACCAGGGACTCTGTCGTCTTCTCAATCGGGGCACCGGGTCCGAAGAACAGCGCCGGGAGGTGGCGAGAAAGGGGGCGGGAGGCCTGCTCGAATTCGCATCACACAGATTGACAGACATTTCTCACGATGAGCCCAGGCACTATGCCGCGACACTCTGAACCGCTTCTGACCCCCCTTGACGGATCCGGGGTGGCTGAACAGACGATTGTGAAAAGGGCAGATTGCTCTTGGCTTCTGAGAAAGCCCGCAGACGCGTTCAGGACTCTGCGACGGTCTCGGATGACAGGCGGAGACGAACTCCTTCCGTACTCGTCACGAGGCGATACAACGCTCAACAGCGATCAGCACAGAAGAGCGCCAACCCATCCCATGGCAATCCCAGGCCTGGGCTCCTGGCATCCATTCTTCAATCTCGGTCCGCGCCCATCAGCGCGGAGACGGAGGCAATCATGAACAACAAGATGAAGATCACCGGTCTGATACTGGCGGGCTACATGCTCGGCAGAACCAAGAAACTCGGCCTGGCACTCACGGTCGCCTCGGCTGTCGCCGGAACCACTGCCGCGAAGAATCGCGATCAGCTTCTGGGCGGGCTCAAGGATTTCGCTGATTCTTCCCCCGAGCTCAAGAGTCTCCAGGAGAAGATCACCGGCCGTCTGGCCGAATCCGGCAAGAGTGCGGTCAAAGCCGTGGCCGCGAAGGGAGTCGACCAGCTCAGCGTCAAGCTTCAGGATCAGACCGAGAAGATGAAGTCGACCCTCGACGACGCCGCCGACTCGATCGACCCCAATGTCGATGACAGCGAGGGCGCGGACGACGAAGAGGACGCTCCCGAGACAGAGGACGAGAACGCTCCCGAGAACACCGAGGAGTCTGAAGCCGACGAGGCGGAGCCGACCGACGATGAGCAGGAGGCCGACGAAGAGACGCAGGTAGAGGAGGAGGCTCCGAAGAAGCCGGCAGCCAAGCGGTCCTCGACAGCGAAGCGCTCTGCGAAGGGCACGCGTTCGTCGAAGTCCTCGACAGCTTCGCGCGGTTCGCGCACGAAGTCGGGCTCCAGGCGCTCGACGACTGCGAAGAAGACATCGTCCTCCCGCTCCGCTGCCAAACCCGAGGAGGCCGAAGATGAGTGATGACTCGATCTTCAGCGGCCTCAAACAGCAGGCTGGAGACTTTGCCAAGACCGTCGGCCGCAAGGCGGTGAACTCCGTCGGCGACAGGGTCGAGAAGATCGCCGACCGCCTCGACGGTGTGGGCGATGCTCCGGCGCCCGCGGCCCAGGCCGGCGCAGAGGAGATCGCCGAGGGCAAGTCACCGGCGAAAGCGGCGTTGTCCGCGGCGACGACCGGTGTCAAGGAGAAGGTCAAGGGTCTGTTCGGCGGCGGCTCGAGCGGTTCGGGCGGCTCCGGTGATTTCAAGTTCTCCAACATCGTGGAGACCGCCGAGGTCGGTGTTCCGCTGAACGTGGCCTACAACGCGTTCACGACGTTCGAGGACTGGCCCGACTTCATGAAGAAGGTCGAGAACGTCGAACGCACCGACGACGTCACCCTCAGCATCAAAGGGCAGGCCGTCTGGTCGCATCGAACCTGGGAAGCCACGATCACCGAGCAGGTCCCCGACTCTCACATCGTCTGGGAATCGACCGGCGAGAAGGGGTATATCAGCGGCAGCATCTCCTTCCACGAGGTCGCGCCCAGGCTGACCCGGATCATTGCGGTGGGCGAGTACCACAAGCAGGGCTTCATGGAAGGTGTTGGTGCACTGTGGTTCACCGTTCCCCGCCGTTTCCGCCTCGAACTGAAGTTCTTCGTCCGCCATGTGATGAGGCAGATCATGGTCGACCCCGACAGCGTCGAAGGATGGCGCGGAGAGATCCGCGACGGAGAACTCGTCACCTCCCACGAGGACGGCCTCGAGCAGGATCAGGCCCAGCCCGAAGATAGCGAGGACGAGCCGACCGAGGACCAGGTCGCGGATGACGACTTCGGCGCGGATGAACCCGACGAATCCGAGGCGGAGGAGACCGAGGCCGAGCCCGCCGAGGGCGAAGCCGAAGAGGAGTACGAGGAGGAGCCGGTCGAGGAGTACGAGGACGAGGGACCGGCCGAGGCAGACGACGCGGAGCCCGCAGAGGACTTCGAGGAGGAGCCGGAGGGCGCTGAATCCGGGGAGCCCGTCGAAGACGAAGAATCTGAAGAACCCGCCGAAGACGATGAGGGACGCGGCTGAGCGCCCTCCGATTGGGAAGTAGGCAAGGACAATGAGCACGAGCACAGTTGAACGATCACGCGGAAGCTACGTCGACCGTCCGTCATCGAGTTCGCTCGCGGACGTCATCGAGATCATCCTCGACAAGGGCCTGGTCATCGATGCATACGTACGCGTCTCACTGGTGGGGATCGAGATTCTCACGATCGACGCGCGCATCGTCATCGCCAGCGTGGACACCTATCTGCGCTTCGCCGAGGCGACGAACCGCCTCGATCTGACCCAGCAGGGCGGACGCGATCTGCCGGAGATGATGGGCGGAATGATGGAGAACGGCTCCAAGGGCAAGACCCAGGGAGCTGTGGAAGGCATCAAAGATGCCCTCACCTCGGATGACTCCGATGACGACTCCGGCGAGAGTTCGAACCAGGAGAAATCGCGTCGCCGGACCAAACGCCCGGCGCGCAGCTCCGCGGAGTCCGAATGAGTGAAGAAGGCGCACCCTTGGCCGATCGGTATCTGTACGGGATCGTACGCGCCGGTGCCGAGCTGCCGAACGGGCCCGACGGAGTGCAGGGCAATGCCCTCGCTCTCGTCGAGTCCGGGGCAGTTGCGGCTGTGGTCACGGAACTCGCGGACAGTGGGATGCTGGGCACTCCCGAAGCTCTGCAGAACCACAGCGTCGTTCTCGACGAGCTGGCCGAGAAGCAACCGGTGCTGCCGCTTGCATTCGGAACTGTCGTCCCCGGAGGGGCCGATATCGCCGAGGAGATTCTCGCTCCGCAGGCTGAGGCCTTCGCCGAGGCGCTCGGACAGCTGTCCGGATGCACGCAGTTCACCCTGAGGATCACCTTCGATCGCGACGCGATACTGCGGGAGATCGTCAGCGGCAACCCCGAGGTCGCCGAGCTGAGAGAGAGGATCAGCGGCACGAGCGAAGACGAGACGAGGAACGAACGCATCCGGCTCGGAGAGATCGTCGTCACGACGATGGAGAGCTGGAGAAGGACCGAAGCTCCTCCGGTCCTCGAGCAGATCCGCTCCGCGACCGTTGAGACGGCGATGCGAGAAGTCGGCCAGGCCGAGGACGTCGCCGAGGTGGCGATGTTGGTCCGCAGGGACGCCCTCGACGAGTTCGACGCCGTCATCGAGGAGTTGGCGGAGGCGAACCAGGAGCGGATGAGATTCCGGCTGATCGGACCGCAGGCACCCTACGACTTCGTCCCCGAGGCATAGGCGACGTCATGGGACTCCTGTCAGCAGTCTTCGGTGCTCCCTTGGCACCGCTCAAGGGAACCGTATGGGTCGCCGAGCAGGTCAGAGGAGAAGCCGAGAAGCGCTATTTCGATCCCGGTGCCATCCGGCGCCAGCTGGAAGAGGTCGCCGGAGCACGCGAGCGCGGATCGATCAGTGATGACGAAGCCGATGCCCTCGAGCGTGAGCTCGTCGGACGACTGCTCGAGGGCCGTCGGCGCAGAACCGAGGAGGACCGATGAGCGAAGAGTCGAGAGCGAACGAAGGGGCGAAAGCAGAGGGCAGCTCTGCAGACGACGGAGGCACGACCACGAAGCGCGCCCGGAAACCGGCGGAGAAGGAGCGCACGACAGCCGGGACGTCCCGCCGGTCGTCCGCAGCGGCGTCGTCCTCACGCGAGAAGGCGACGTCCTCGTCAACTGAGAAGGCGAAGCCGTCCTCGCGCCCGGAGAGTCGGTCCCACAGTGCGACCGATCAGAGGATCTCTGCGGTCAGCGCGGTGAAGAAGGCGATCGAGCAGTTCAGCACCCTCACCGGCAGACCACCGGAGTCCGTGGTCGGCACGAGGTGGAAGGACGACCGGTGGTCCGTACGGCTGGAGGTCGTGGAATCCCGACGCATTCCCGACAGCGCGGATCTGCTGGCCGAGTACGAGATCGAGCTCGATGCGGACGGGGAGCTCATGGCCTATGACAGGAAGGATCGCTACGTTCGCGGCCGGCCGAGCGAGTGATCGAAAGGGCGATATGAGCATCATGAATCAGCCGAACGATGCGATGCAGCCGCAGCGCAGCCAGGAGGGCACGCTGCTGCACGTCGTGGAGACGCTGCTGGACAAAGGTCTGGTCCTCAACGCGGACATCATGGTCTCCGTGGCCGGTGTCGAGCTGCTGGGGATCCGGATCAGGGCCGCCCTGGCCTCCTTCGAGACCGCGGCCCGCTACGGTCTGGACTTCCCCGCGGGCACGGACCGGGAGACCGTCGCGTGGAAGGAAGCAGTCGAACAGAAGGACACCTGCCCCGAATGCGGAAAGCGCTCCGCACTCGCGCAGCTGATGAACGACTACTGCCCCTGGTGCGGCTGGCAGAGTGCGCGTTCGAAGCGGATCGAGGCCGGGGAACCGGCGCAGCTGAACTCCGCGGACGACGACATCTCCGCGGAGCAAGCCGCCGGCTCGTCCGCCGATGCGGGCACTCCCGCCGCCGGCTCATCCGCCGACGATCGCTGAGGCAACCATGTCCGCAGACGCGATCATGCAGCCCACACGCGACCCGCGGGCAACTCTGCCCGATCTCATCGAGGTGCTTCTCAACAAGGGTGTCCATCTCAACCTCGACCTCATCATCTCGGTCTCGGACATCCCGCTCATCGGAATCAATCTGCGTGCCACGATCGCGGGGATCGAGACGATGATCGAGTACGGGATGATGCAGCAGTGGGACCGCGACACCCGGGAGTGGGTCCAGAGAGCAGTCCGCACGCATCTGCCGTTGGCCTCCGACGAGGAGATCCTCGCCAAGATGGCCGGAGGGCACTATCAGGACAACTTCTATCGGACGTGGCGGCCCGGCAGCGCCTACCTCACCACTCAGCGTCTCATCATCCATCGACGTGACCCTGCAGAGACACTGTGGCAGACGCGCCTGGACGCGATCGCCTCGGTCTCCGCGCTGCGCGAGCCCTCCATCGGAGGTGCGGAGCGCACGCGCATCCTCGTCGGGCTCAACGACGGCAGCGAGGCGATCGTTTCGGCCCTCGAGCCCGATCGCCTCATCTCGCTGGTCCAGGCTCGGCTCGACCGGGCCGACGACGCCTCATCCTCGACCCCGGAGGCGACGACGGCGGGGGACCGGCCTCTGAGAGAGGGGCGGATGTGGTTTCTCGAGACCCTGTCGTCCGGGAGCGCGTGGCGCGGCGGGCAGGCGCAGCTATCGAACACGGAACTGACCTGGAGGTCGCCGATGGACGGCCGCGCCCGAGTGCGGATCTCCCGTGGACAGCTGAAGGCCTGTCGCCGGGAAGAGCACAGCAACCCCACCGACGACGGACAGACCCTCATCCTCGAGACCGGGGATTCGACCATCACGCTGGCCGCAGACGATGCCGGCGCATGGTCGAGAGCGCTCGACGACTGGCGAACAGGAGCACTTGATGACAGGGGCACCGTGCCGCTCGAGGAGCCCACGCGGCCTGACAGCAGCCGCGCCGAACGTGCGGAAGAAGGAGCAGAAACATGACGCTCAACGTCAACGAGGAGAGCCTCAAACACGGGGTTCTCACCCTCGTCGTCACCCTCGTCGAGGTGATTCAGGAAGCCCTCGAGACCCAAGCCGTGCGCCGGATGGAAGGCGGGGACCTCACAGAGGACGAACAGAACCGCCTCGGCGAGGCCCTTCTCGAACTCGATGAGGCGATGGACCAGATCAAGGACCAGCACGGGATCACCGGCTCCGTCGACGATCTGCACCGAGGTCTCGACGATGTCGTCGATGAAGTCGTCGACAAGCTCATCAATCCGGCAAGATGGGCCGAGGAGAACGGAAAGGGCGTCGAATGAACGCCGAAGGCGACATGCTCTACGTCTACGCCATCGTCGCCGGCGACGACTACGCTCCTGCCGTCACGGGCATCGACGGTAACGCGCTCCACATAGTCGGACGCGACAGGGGACCGAGGGCCGTGGTCCACCGCCACACCCGAGGTCCCTTCGACGGGCCGGACGATTCCGTGCGTCGGTGGGTGCTCGAACACAGCGAAGTCATCGATGATGCCTGGCAGAACTCACCGGCCCTCCTCCCGGTCTCCTTCAACGTCATCGTCCGCTCGGACCCGGAGACCGAGGCGACGGCGACCCAACAGCTCGAACATTGGCTCGACGACTCCGCGGAGACGTTGTCGGCACGACTCGAGGAGCTGCGCGACACCTCCGAGCTGCGCGTCGAACTGTCCCTGGACGCAGGCCTGCTCGACGAGGTCGACGCAGAGGTCGGCGAAATGAGGACGGAGATGGAGAGCCGTCCTGCAGGAGTGCGCCGACTGCTCGAGAAGCGAGTGGAGAAGACGGAGAAGGAGATCGTCGATCGAGCGGCCGACAGGATCTATCCGGAGATCAGGGCCAGGATCGCTGCCCACTGCCTCGACATCGAGGAACACCGCTCCACGAGCCGCGAAAGCGGATTGACACCGGTGATCATGGCCTCGTGCCTGGTGAGAAGCACAGAGATCGCGGCGCTGGGAGCCGAGCTCACCGCGCTCAGAAAAGCCCAGCCCGCTCTGTCCATCCGCTTCCTCGGCCCGTGGCCGCCGTATTCCTTCGCCGACGTCTCCATCAGCGAGGAGCGGAACCCGAGCAGTTCTGCATCAGACGAGCCGACGCCGAACCCGCAGGGGGAGACAACATGAGAGTCGCAGTCATCGGAGCCACCGGCAACGTCGGTACAGCGGTCCTCGAGGTGCTCGGGCGCGCGCCCGACATCACCTCGGTGCTGGGGATCTCCAGACGGATGCCCGACATCGAGGCCGAACCGTATTCCGGGTGCGAATGGAGAGCGATCGACATCGCCGCCGCGAGCAGCGAGGACACGGCCCACCGCGATCTCACAGAAGCGCTGACCGGTGCCGACGCCGTCATCCATCTGGCCTGGCTGATCCAGCCCAACAGCGACCGAGATCTGCTCCGACGCGTCAATGTCGACGGCACGGCCCGCGTGGCCGCAGCCGTCGCGGCGGCCGGCGTCCCGCATCTCGTCGTGGCGTCCTCGGTCGGCGCCTACTCTCCCGATGACAGCATGGACATGCACGATGAGGCGTGGCCGACCGAGGGGATCCGCTCCTCCCACTACAGCGTGGACAAAGCCGCCCAGGAACGCGTACTCGACGACTTCTGCGCCGACCACCCCGAGGTCGTGGTGACCCGGCTGCGCCCTGCACTCATCTTCGGTGCCCCTGCTGCCTCGGAGATACAGCGGTACTTCCTCAGCACCTGGATGCCCGTCCAGCTGCTGCGCGCGGGCCGGCTGCCGTTCCTGCCGCTGCCCGCGGGACTGCGCGGCGTCCAGGCAGTGCACTCGACCGATGTCGCCCGCGCCTATGTCGCCAGTGTCCTCCGACGCCGTTCGGGCGCCTTCAACATCTGCGCCGATGGTGTGCTCGAACCGAAGGATCTGGCCGAACTGCTCGACCACGGCAGACACGTCCCGGTGCCGAACGGCGCAGTGCGCGCGGCTCTGAGCATGGGCCACAGCAGCTCACTGGTCGCCGCCGATGCAGGATGGCTCGACATGGGACTGCACGTGCCGCTGATGGACAATGCGCGCGCACGGCGGGAACTCGACTGGGAGCCGGAGTACAGTGCCATGGACGCCGCGCGTGAACTGCTCAAAGGCATGGCCGACGGTGAGGGGGCCGCTTCCGTTCCGCTCCGTCCACGCGATGTCGAACATACGCGGCTGCGGGCAGCGGACGATACGAGCAGCGGGCACGAAGCACCGGGTGCGGACGAGGAGCACAGTGAGGTCGACATGGACCTCTTGGGGCTCTATCTCAGCGATCATCTCACCGGGGCCACCGCCGGAGCGGAGAGGATCGAACGGATGGCGGCCGACTTCGTCGACACTCCCGTCTTCGCGGCTCTGTCCGAGCTCGCCGCGGAGATCCGCGGAGAGCATCTGTACGTCCAGCACCTCATCGGCGAGCTCGGTCTCCGGCGCCGTCCCATCGCCGAAGCGGTGTCGTGGGTCGGCGAACGGGTCGGCAGGCTCAAGGCCAATGGTTCGCTGCTCAAGCGCTCGCCCATGACCCTTGTGCTCGAAGCCGAGCTGATGCGCAGCGCGGTCATCGGCAAACTGGGGATGTGGCAGACGCTCGACGACAACGCCGAGGGACTCGGCCTGGATGCCGAACAGTTCCGTGAGTTCGCGCAGAAGGCAGAACACCAACGCGAAGTGCTCGACACAGTGCACAGCTATGCTCGGAGCCGAGCGTTCCGCCGGGGTCTGGCTGTCTACGATCAGGCCTCGGGAGTCAGCCCTGTGCGGGGCGACTGAGACCCCCGCTCATCCGTCCCCGGCGGAGGTTCTGCCGACGGGGGTGGAGCGGGGACACGGAAGCCGACTGCCCGATGGGAGCCGTCGCACAACGGAGGTATGGCAGTTCGTCGATCGCACCTGTCTGTGTCATCCGCTGGTTCCTCATCGTCGGTGGTGGCTGAACTGACAGCGTGACAAAGTGCAGCGCCGGTGTCAGCGGCCGTACGAGACTCACACTTCATCGCCGCTGAGGATATGCGCAGCCGCGCAACGAGAACTTCGCCTCCGTCAGCGGTCCGGAACGGCAGCGGTGTCTGAGGCACCCGTCCGGGGCAGCCGCCCCCTGGACACCCCTCGGGAGCACTCAGCATGATGAGTGTCCCGCACCCGGAGAGTCGGTCAGCCGCCCGTTCCCGCTGCGGGAGAGCAACCGACACGCACACTGACACGAGGAGACGATGACGATGACGACAGCACGTGAGCTGATGAGTCCGGGCGCGAGGTGCGTCGGCGAGAACGAGACACTCGAAAAGGCTGCGCAGCACATGCGCGAGGACGGTTTCGGATCCCTTCCGATCTGCGGAGAGGACCACCGACTCAAAGGGATGATCACGGATCGTGACATCGTCGTGAAGTGCATCGCCGAGGGCGGAGATCCGAAGACGGCGATAGTCGGGGACCTCGCCCAGGGCAAGCCGGTGACCATCGGTGCCGATGACAACGTCGGCGAGGCTCTGCAGACGATGAAGGACCACCAGGTCCGCCGACTTCCCGTCATCGACGGGCACGAACTCGTGGGCATGCTCGCTCAGGCCGATGTGGCTCGCAGCGAATGGGACACCCGCATCGGCGACCTTGTGGAGAAGATGTCCGAGTGAGATCGGTGGCTAGTCGAGTGCGCCCTCATGCTTATGCCCGACGCTCTTGGGCAGAGTCTGCATCTGGGCACCGATCTTCGGGTCGCTGTCGATGTACTTGCGCGCGATCGGGCAGGAGACGGTGATGGGGATCCGGCGGTTGAGTGAATCGTCGAGCGCCAAGCGCAGAAGTTCGCGGCAATGCCGTTCCGAATCGAGGGGCTCAATGGCCTCGCAGTAGACGAACATGATCTCGTCCGGTGTGATCGTGTAGTGAAGCGAGGCGACGAGCTGTCCGGGAAGGTAGAGATCGAATTTGGAAGCGTCGCTGTTGTTGAGCAGAGTGTACACAGTGGTCCCCTTGAGTTCAGGAAGGAGGCCATCTGCTTGACCGACTTTCAGCGTAGCCCAGAGCCGCACCGGACAACAAGTAGCAGGTCGAAGAGAATGAAAAACCGGGCGTGCCCGATCAGTCGGTCACCATGCCCGGCAGCGCACCGGTGCGGACGAACTCCTCGGCGACCTCACGCAGCTTCGTGTTCGTCTTCGAGCTCACCTTCGTGAGCAGCAGGAACGCCTCGTGCTCACTGATCTTGTGCCGTTCCATGAGGATCCCCTTGGCCTGGCCGATGAGATCTCGCGAGGCCACTGCCTCGTAGAGCTGACCCTGCTTCTGCGCGTTGGCCAGAGCCAGAGAGGCATGGGCAGCCACCCCGCTTCCGATGTCCTCCGACTCCTGGTCGAAGGCGCGGGGCGTCTTCGAGTACAGGTTGAGGGCGCCGAGGCTGTCGGTCTCGACGAAGAGCTGAAAGGCGAGCATGCTCCTCACCCCCTCCGCGACCGCGCTGGAGGCGAACCGGGGCCAGGGAGTGGGATCGGTGAGATCGGGGGCCCGGACGATGCGATGCTCGCGGATGGAGTCGAAGCACGGTCCTTCGTGCAGCTCCGACTGCAGAGCGTCCAGTCGCTCGGGGACCATGTCTGAGGGAGCTCGGGACCGAATGATGTCATCGCGGCTGACGATCGAGAGCGACGCGTAATCGACCCCCGGGATGATTCGCAGCGCTTCGTCCACCATCACCTTGAGGACGAGGTCATCGGGTTCGAGCACGAGGGAGCGTGCCCACTCGCCGATCTGCGCCGTCAGTCGATGCCGTTCGGCCTCGGGATCGGTCGGCGCGGGAACTGCAGCCGCATCGCTGGGTATTCCAACGTGGTCGTCGGCCGGTTCTGTCGAGGTCTCATTCATCAGAGATGCCACTCCAATCGTGTCTCAGGTGTCGACCCTCGGATCGCTGACTTCAGTATTCGTCCGCGCCGGGATCGTCGTCAATGGGCTCTGACAGCGGTTTCTCGTCGTGACCCTCCCGCGACTGATGGTCATCGCTCTGGACGTGTGAATCGCCGCTGTACGGCGCTCGCGGCGGATCCGACTGAGCATCGATGAGTTCGTTGACGGCCTGTGCGAGGATGTCGCGCTGCAGACTCGAGATCGCGTACGAAGAATTGATGTACGCTTCGAGTTCGTATTCGCCCACGCTGCCGCCGATGCTGAAGTAGTGCAGCCAGATGTCATTGACGGACATTCGCCGGTCGTTGACAGCCTCGGCCAGCTGACACCTGAGCTGTTCGTCGGGACCGCTCTCCGGCTCGCCGAAGGATGGGGTATCAGGAGGCGGTCCCGTCATCGGTCTCTGCTCTCTCCTCCACGCGACGAGGCGGTGACCTCCTCTGCGTCGGAGGGCAGGTTCTGACTGCTCGCACGAGTCATGCCGATGAGCCGTGCCGACAGAGCCGTTGACCGGACGAGCGGAACGCTGAGCACCGAACGGTTCGGCGGAAGGGCGATCGCAATTGCCCGGCCATCGCTCATCATCGCAGAGTCGACTTCAGCTCGTCGATCCGTCCAGTGAGACCGGCGATGTCGAGGCCCTGACTCTCCTCACGCAGTTCCCGAGACTGTTCGGGACAGAGGATGCCGGATGCGATGAGTCGGGAGATCGGTGTGTCCGGTCGATCGTATTCGCGTCGCCGCTCTCCGGCGGGAGTGAGACGCCAGCCCACCGGGTTCTTCACGGGCATGAAGTAGTTGAGGCGGTCGGCCAGGGCCGACCACAGCTCGTTGACTCTCGCGATCGCGGCATCGATGTCGTGCGGCGTACCGAGCGGAAGGTCAAGGCCGCTGAACGTTCGATCGGGCACACGAGATCCCTGCCGGAGATCGCTCGTGCAGTGGTATTCGATGAGGTTGTCCCCCGCCCACGTCTCGATGGCCCTGTCTGCGGCCGTTGACGGCAACAGGACTCCGGTGACGATGAAAGGCACTGCACGGACCATCTGCGCGAGCATGTCGACGATCTGCGTGCCGGGGGCGAAGGTCCTCGTGTGCACCCAACCGATCTCGACGTCGGTGAATGTCACTGTGGTGCAGTCTCTGCCTGTCGGGGTCGTGATCGTCAGCAGTTCGACGAGGAAGTAGCCGGGTTCGGGCTCGAGGAGCGAACGCATGTGCTGCCGGGGGAGCGAAGCACGCATCCCCGCCCCGGTGCCGGTCAGCCACGAGATTTCGTGGTCGTCTGCCTTGGCTCCGCGCAGGTACCGATCGATCGTCGCCGCGGAGATATCGAGCAGTTCCCTTCGCACCGAGGGCGAATAGCCGTGTCGTCCCTCACGGAGGTGGCCGTGTCTCTCCAAGGAGTCGAGGCAGTCGGACATCGCCGCCTCGAGGTACTTGCCGCAGGGGCGGCCGGACGACTTCCACACCAGTTCGAGAGCCCGCTGGGCGCGGGGGGAGAACTTCTTCGGTTTGAGGCGGCGGCGATCGACGACGGCGTCGAGGGAAACCCCGGCCCTGATCTGGTGGAACTGGCTGCGCAGCTGGTGGCGCGCGTGATCGCGAGTCCAACCAGTGGCCTCAGTGACCGTATCGAGGATCGTGCCCTTGTCCTTGCGTGACGATGCCTCGTAGGAGCGCGCATAGGTGCGGGCCAGTTGGATGGGCGAAGTCATGATGTCATCCTCCGGATCGGATCGAGGAGCCGCCAGGGACTCCCGTGCTGCCAGTGACGCTATTGAGGGCGGGGTGCGTGCGGAAGGGTCTTTACAGATCTGCAGGACTCGTCTAGAGGACTCGAGTGACCTCCGGGATCCTCAACCCCACGCACCGCAGCGGCCAAGCAGGGGTGTCTCGGCCCACGGCGGAGATTCGCTCCTCAGGCCTTTCTTTAGCTAAGCTAACGAACATGACGTCGCGAAGTCGCACCACCACCGATGACCTCTACACGCGCACCGCCGAGGATGCGACGAGGGCCGTGATCGCGAGCTATTCGACCTCTTTCGGACTCGCGGTCAGACTGCTCGGGGCCAGGAACCGACACCATATCCGCAACATCTACGCTCTGGTCCGCATCGCCGATGAGATCGTCGACGGTCTGGCCGCCGAGGCGGGCCTGGCCGAGCCTGAACAGCAGGAGATGCTGGGCGGGTTCGTTGCCGCCACCCACGCGGCGCTGAGCAGCGGAGTCAGCGACAACCTCGTCATCCACGCCTTTGCGCGGACCGCCCGCGCAGCCGACATCGGCGCCGAGCTCATCGACCCCTTCTTCGCCTCGATGCGAGCAGATCTCGATCGCGCGGACACCGCCTCCGATCTCGGGACCGAGGAGGGGCAGACGTCGCCGGTCCGCGGCTTCGATGCGAAAGAACATGCCGAGTACGTCTTCGGGTCCGCCGAGGTCGTCGGACTCATGTGCCTCAAGGTCTTCCTCATCGATCTCGACCGCACCCCCGCTGAGGTCGCGCGGCTCGAATACGGTGCTCGGCAGCTGGGAGCAGCGTTCCAGAACGTCAACTTCCTGCGCGACCTGGCCGACGACGATCAGCGCCTCGGCCGCAGCTACCTCACCCCGGGACACCGGCTCACCGAGGCCGAGAAAGCCGAGTGGGTGAACACGATCCGGCAGCAGCTCGCCGCCGCCCAGGATGCCATCACCGGACTGCCGAAGGACGCACGCACCGCGGTCCGCTGCGCCTGTGCGCTCTTCACCGCACTGACCGACAGGATCGCCACGACCCCCGTCGCCGAGCTCTACCGGCAGCGGGTGCGGGTTCCGAACGCCGTCAAGGCTCGACTGACAGCTCACGCACTCATGACCGCAGCCCGCGAGGGGCGGAAGTGAACAGGCGGTTCGGCTCTGCTGCCGGCAGCAGCCCGCGCACCGGTGTCATCGGCGGGGGAGCCGCCGGGCTGGCCACGGCGATCCTCCTCGCCCGCGAAGGGCACTCGGTCGACCTGTTCGAGAAGAACCCCCGCCTCGGCGGGCGCATCGGCGTGTTCGAGCGTGAGGGCTTCCGATTCGACACTGGGCCCTCCTGGTATCTCATGCCCGAGGTCTTCGAACACTTCTTCGCTCTCGTCGGCACCAGCGCCGACGCCGAACTCGACCTGCGCACGCTCGATCCCGGCTACACCGTGTTCAGCCCACCGGGTCCGGCCGATGCGATCTCGGGCGCCCCTGGGCACACTCGAGCACTCACGATCCCGCACGGCAGGTCCCGAGTCCTGGAGACCTTCGAGAACGTCGAACGCGGCACGAGAGACGCCCTCGACGACTACCTCGACTCGGCCGAGCACACGAAGGAACTCGCGCTCGCCCACTTCCTCTACAACCCCTTCACCTCACCACGCTCCCTGCTCCATCGGGACATCCTCGGCGCGCTCCCGAAACTCGTCCGGCAGCTGGGAACGTCGCTGACCGACTTCGCCGAAGCCTCGTTCCACGATCCGGTGCTGCGCCAGATCCTCCAGTACCCCGCGATCTTCCTCGGCACCGATCCGCGACGGGCACCGGCGATCTACCACCTCATGAGCACCCTCGACCTCGACCAAGGTGTCAGTTACCCGATGGGCGGGTTCCATACGATCATCGACGCCCTCATCCGGTTGGCCGACCGGTCCGGGGTGCGCCTGCACACCGGCACAGCCGTCACGCACATCGACACCGAGGCAGCACCTGGCCGCGGCCGAACCGGACGCCGGGTCACCGGCCTGCGCTGGACCGACGAGGCTGGACACGCACACAGGCATTCCGCCGATGTCGTCGTCTCCGCCGCCGACCTCCACCACACGGAGACGCAGCTGCTCGACCCCGTGGACCAGAGCTTCCCGGAACCCTCGTGGACATCGGTGACGAGCGGTCCCGGCGCGGTGCTCGTCTTCCTCGGCATCGAGGGCGAGCTCGAGGCGCTGCCGCATCATTCGCTGTTCTTCACCGAGGACTGGGAGGCGAACTTCGACGCGATCTTCGGGTCGACGCAGAAGATCGCCTCACCGGCATCGGTCTATGCCTGCCGACCCAGTGCCACCGACCCCACCGTCGCGCCGCCCGGGCACGAGAACCTCTTCCTCCTCATCCCCGTCCCCGCCGATGCGGGGCTCGGAGCCGGGGGCGACGACGGCGGCGGGGACCCGCGGATCGAGGCGGCCGCCGACCGTGCGATCGACCAGATCGCCCGGTGGGCCGACATCCCCGACCTGCGCCGGCGGATCAGAGTGCGCAGAACCCAGGGCCCGACGGACTTCGCCGAAGGATTCAACTCCTGGCTCGGCGGGATGCTCGGACCTGCGCACACACTGCGACAGAGCGCGATGTTCCGACGACAGAACTCTTCGAAGGCAGTCGACGGGCTGTTCTACGCCGGTGCCACGACGGCGCCCGGGGTCGGCGTGCCGATGTGCCTCATCAGCGCCGAGCTCGTCCTCAAACGCCTCCGCAGAGACTTCGGCCCGGGACCGCTGCCGATCCCCGCACAGTGAGGGGCTTCGGGCCGGCAGTCAGCGCCCGGTGCCTGCTCCTCGCCTGAGTCTCGTTGCCCCACTCCTGCGCAGTGCGCCGAGGAGCCCCCGACGGAGCAGACCGCGCCGAGGCGGCGACCAGATCTCGGTTCCCTCCACCCGCCAACCGGCGAGCAGTTCGTTCGCGGCCATGAACCCCGTCGTCGCCGCCCGTTCCATGAGCGCCACGGGCGCCTCGCAGGCGACGGCGTCACCGGCGAGCACGAGTCCGGGAAACGCGGTGGCCACGCCGGGGCGGTCGTTGTACGCCCGCGTGTCGGCCAGCGCGCAGTCGTCGGCGATGAGCAGCTCCTGGGCGATGATGGGACTGTCGGCCGTCTCGGGGTAGACCTCGTGGAGGTCGGCCAGCAGTTGGCGTGTCACGGCTTTCCGGTCGATGTCTTCGGACTCGAACATCGCTCGCGCGCTGCCCCGATGCGCGGTGCCGAGCGCATAGGCGTGGAGTTCGACGACGGAGCCGCCGTGTGCGCGCCGCCATCTCTCGGCCCCGGCCTCGAAGCGTTCGAGGACCGAGATGTTGTCGAGCAGAGCGTAGCCGGTCGTGCCGAGGAAGGCCGGGCGGCTCGGATTAACTTCGTCTTCCAGCCACAGTCTGAGCACCGCGAACGGGGGCGCGTTCCGCTGCGAGGTGACACTGCTCAGCCACCGCTTGCGAGTACCCGTGCCCGCGGCCGGTGAGCCGGCGGCTGTCGCGGGTCCGAGCGTGTCGGTGTCGATCGAATCCTCGAGTCCGGCCAGCAGCGTCCGCGTGCTCCGCGGATCGGCGGCGAGCACGAGTGCATCGCTCTCGAGCGTCCCGCTCGTCGTCTCGACGCGCCACCCGTCCGTGCGATCCGGAGGACGGAGCGCGGTGACCGCGGTGTCGGTCTCGATCTTCACCCCCGCCTCGGCGAGGTATTTGCTCAGGGGCGACCACAGCGCGGTGTCGTAGTCGTCGTCGGGGACGTCGAAGAGCAGCCCTTCGGCCGAACCCGTGAAGTACGTGTGGAACATCGCGACGAGCTCCCCGGCGGAGAAGTCCGCAGGGTGGGCGAAGAAGGAGCGGGCGAAGACCTCGAGTGCGAGATGCCGCGCCCCGACCGGGAACCGCAGCCGGTCGAGGAACTGCTCGGCCGACTCTCCGTCGTAGCGGCGATAGGAGTCCGGGAAGTCGACGTCGATGAGTTCGAACGCCGTCGCCAGGTCGACGTCGGCCAGACCACGCAGCGGGAAGGACGGGCTGGTGAGCACGAATCCCGCGAGGCTGAGCGGGGGAGTCCGCGGAATCCGGGCGAAGGAGTCGCGCAGACCGTCCCGGCCCACGAGCGGATAGTCCGTGACCGGGACCAGACGGTCCAGGCCGGGATCGGCGCGTGCGAGCAGGCTGCGGAGGTTGTAGTACTGGCGGAAGAAGGCGTGGAATCCGCGGCTCATCGTCCGCTCCCCGTCGAGACTCCAGGCCCGGACCCGTCCGCCGAGGCTGGACTCGGCCTCGACCAGGTGCACGTCGGCCCCGTGCTCGGCGAGGACCGCGGCGGTGGCCAGCCCGGCGATGCCGCCGCCGACGACGGTCACCCGCTTGGGCCGGACCAGACGCGGACGGCCCGGGTGGGAGGGGGTGAGGATCGCGTGCCGGTCACGGGGGCGCGATTGCGCGGTTCGACGGTTCATGTGCTCTCCCCTCCAGAAGCCACAGCATGCCTGTTCAGTCGCCACTGCCAGAGCATGAGGACGGCAGTGATCATGGCGAAGCCGAAGCCGAAGTCCTCGATCGGGATGTCCCACGGGAACCGGATGCCGCTGAGCCCCTGCGGGTTGTAGATGACGATGGGGTCAGACAGCTTCGTCAGCCAGCCGTCGACGAAGCACTGGAAGACCAGGCAGATGCTCAGCGCCGCCCAGTACTTCGCCCGGCCGAAGATGCCTGAGCGGAAGACGAACAGCTCGAGGCCGACGACGAGGATCATCCCGATGACGGTCATGATCGTGTACTCGGGCACGCTCATCGTTCGCCGCCTCCTTCGGATTCGGGCCGCCGGTCAGTGCGCTCGTGTGGCCGGGACTGGCTTGCGGGCCGAGGCGAACTGTCTGTGCGCGGCAGGCTTCCCCGCCTGACGCGCCTGCGCACAGCGGTGAGCACGGTGCCGACCGCCTCATAGCTGAGCAGGGCGCACAGGGGGATGACGATGAAGAACACGAGCTCCTCGAGCGGCAGGTTGCCGAGGTGGATGCCGGTGACGAATCGCGGGTTGTAGACCCAATGGTCACGGGCGATGGCGACGACATCCCAGAGGCAGAAGATGACGATGACGGGCACGAGCGCCCACAGCACGGTTCTCCACCGGCGGTACACCCGCGCCCGGAAGAACAGCTCGAGGGGCAGGGTGATGAGGACGCAGGCACCCATGAGGAGCAGATACTCGAAGGCGCTCACGACTGTCTCCTCCCCGGGCCGGAGCCCTCGTCGAAGGCCAATTGGAGTCCACGCAGCCGGTAGCCCGAGATGACGCTGTCCCAACCGATCTCCGGTTCGGCGGTCAGGCGCGGGCCGCGGTCGAGGAGGCGGTGGACGAGTGCATCGGTCTCGAACAGCGCCAGCGATTGCCCCGGGCACTTGTGTGCCCCGTCGCTGAAGCTCATGCCGACGGCGGGGACGGCTTCGGCGGTGTGCCGCACGGGGCACAGAGACTGAGGGTCGGACCCCACCGCCTCTTCATCGGTGTTCGTCGCGCGGACGCAGACGTCGATGAGGTCCCCGGCGGGGATCGTCACAGTGCGATCCGGTGCCGTGACGTCGATGTCGGCCTGCGCACGTCGGTAGAGGTGGCCGACGACCGGTTCGAGACGGATGATCTCTTCGAGGATCTCCAGCCGCCGCGGCCGGTCGGCCGCGAGGTACTCTGCTGCGAGCTCGCCGTCTGAGAGCAGATGCCAGCACGCCATGGTGATGAATTCGCGGGTGGTGACCATCCCGGCCGTGCCGTAGGTGACGCACTCGACGAGGATGTCCGACGTGCTGTGTCCGGCCCCGATGAGATGGGACAGGACGTCATCGCGCTGCCTGCGGCGCCGAGCGCGAAGGGCCGGACGGACGTCGGCGAGGTAGAACCGAGCGATCGGGATGAGGCCGTTGACCGCAGCCTGCAGCCATTGCCTCCGGGTCCGACCCCAACCGGGGGCGGCGAGGTCGACCGGCGGCTGGGTGAAGAATCCCTCGAGCCGCCGCGACATGCCCGCGATGGAGGATTCGGTCAGTCCCACGACTTCGGAGGTCACGGCGACGGAGAAGTGCAGAGCCACCTCGTCGAGGCGGCACCGGCCGGCCGCGGCAACCCGGTCGACCGTGTCCTGGGCGAGAGCATCGATGCGCTGGCCGTACCTGTCGGCGACGACGGCGGGGGCGAAGAAGCGGGCGAGCTCTCGGCGCTGTGAGTCATGGGACTGCCCGTCGGAGATGAGGATCGGGTGGCGGCGGAAGACGCCGCGGGGGATCCGCTCCGCAGTGAATCCGGCCTGAGTGGTGAGGTGTCGGGCCCGCAGCACCTGGCGGGCGGCGTCGAAGGAGCGAATGCGCCAGAGGTCGGGACCGTGTTCGAGGGGCACCTGCTCGACCGGGGGACCGGCCGGCTCGTCGAAGGGCATCGCCCGTCGGCTCGGACGGTGCCGATCGGCCCCGCTCATGCGCACCTCAGACTGCTGGCGGAGGTGAGGTCGGCGAGTCTGCTCGTGAGCGCCTGCGGCAGTTCCGCCTCGGCGATGAGCCCGGCGATGGTTTCGCAGTGCTCGGCGATCATCGATTCGACGAACGCCCTCGCCCCGGACTCCTCGATGACCTGCCGCAGCCGGAGGCCGCCCTGGGCGTCAAGTGCCCGGTCGCCGAAGAGATGGGCGACCTCGGACCAGGCTGGATGGGCCCTGGCCGTGTTGACGAGCAGAGTCTCCTTGCCTTCGCGGAGGTCGCTGAGCACGGATTTGCCGGTCTCCTGCTCATCGCCGAAGAGTCCGAGGACATCGTCTCTGAGCTGGTAGACGGTGCCGATTCGGCGGCCGATGGCGCGCAGCCGCTCAACCAGGCAGTCGTTGCTTCCGGCGAGGACCGCGGCGATGGACAGCGGGGCTTCGAATGAGTAGGCGGCGGTCTTGCGTCCGATCATCGTGAGCACGTCACCGGAGTCGGCCTCGTCGAGGTGGAGGCTCAGCCACACATCGGACTGCTCTCCGGCGACGCTCTCAGCGATCGTCTCATCGTAGATGTCGAGCACGGCGCGTCGGCGGCGGGTGTCGAGGTCGAGGCGCGCCAGGAGGGACTGGGCTTCGCTGAGCATGAGGTCACCGGCGAGCAGGGACGAGGCGATCCCCCACGTCTGCGCCGCGGCGCTCGTGGCTCCGAGGAGCATGGCCTCGGAGGAGAACTGTCCGGTGATGTTCATCTCTCCTCGGCGCACGGTGTCGTTGTCGATGACATCATCGTGGATGATCAGGCCGATGTGGAGCAGCTGCATCGCGCCGGCGGCGTCGATCGCGGCCTGCGCTGCCGTGCCTCCCAGGCCCTCGTGGGCATCGATGAGCAGGCGGGGCCTGATCAACTTTCCGCCCAACGCCATCCTCGACAGCGCTGCCCAGAGCTGCTCGTACTGCTGAGTTCGGACTCGAGAGCGTCGCCGAGCAGCGGCGAGGACTTCGACGAGGCGGGATTCGACGGTCAGGACGCTCTCCAATTTCTTTAGCCAGGCGAGAGTTCAATCTAACACGTCAGCGGTATGCTGTCAGCGTGCCGTCCGCAGACCCGAAGGCAGCTGGGCTGACCTACTTCTCGAATGAATCGGAGTTCTCCGATCGCTCGGCCCTGTCCGCATCCGAGATCGCGGAGTGCACCGCACTCATGGAGGCGCTGCGGCAGTGGCATGAGGCCGAACGCGTCCTCGCCGAGGCGTCGCGACGCTACATGCAGCTCAACGACAGCGATATGCGCACCATCCGCCTGCTCATCCGCGCGCAGCGGCAGGGGCTCGTCGTGACCCCCAAGGACATTGCTGCGGCCGTCGGCATCTCCAGCGCCTCGACGACGAAGCTCATCGATCGCCTCGTCGCCGGTGGGCACCTGGTTCGGATTCCGCATCCCCACGACAGGCGCACCACCAGCATCGAGGTGACTGAGGCGACAGCCCAGGCCGCGCATGAGGCGGTCGGCCGCCAGCACGCGCGGCGCTTCGAGGCGATCGCTGCCCTGGACAGCCAGGAGCGCGAGACCGTGCTGCGGTTCCTCTCCGCCATGACCGAAGCCGACCGTCCGCAGGGCGTACTGGCCGACAACGCGAGGGACCGGCCGGGACAGGACAGGGCATAGCACTTGACACGGCGCTCCTCTCGCTTTCGGTCCCTCGCTTCGACGACCGCACCTGGAGCCGACGGTCAGGGGGTGGGCTGTCCGCCGTTGACGTTGAGGGTCTCACCGATGACGTAGCTCGATTCCGATGAGGTCAGGAAGACGTACGCGGGAGCCAGCTCCGTCGGCTGACCGGCCCGACCCAGCGGAGTGTTCTTCCCGAAGTGCGGCAGGGCGTCCTTCGGCTGTCCGTCCGAGACCTGCAGCGGGGTCCAGATCGGCCCCGGTGCCACGGAATTCACCCGGATGCCCTTCGGAGCCAGCTGAGTGGCCAGCCCCTTCGTGAAGTTGTTGATCGCCGCTTTCGTCGATGCATAGTCGATGAGGTGGGCGGACGGCGAATATGCCTGCACGGAGGTGCTGTTGACGATCGTCGACCCGGGCTCGAGATGTTCGAGCGCGGCCTGGGAGACCCGGAACATCGCGTGGATGTTCGTCCGGAACGTGTCCTCCCACTGTTCGTCCGTGAGGTCGGCGATGTCTTCGACGGCGATCTGTCGGCCGGCATTGTTGACCACCGCATCGAGTCCGCCCAGCTCCGCGGCCGCCCGGCGGACCACCTCGCGGCAGTAGTCGGGGTCGGACAGGTCGCCCGGCAGCGGCACGGCCTTGCGACCGGCCTGGCGGATGACCTCGCACACGTGCTGAGCGTCCTCCTCCTCGGCGGGCAGATAGGACAGAGCGACATCGGCTCCCTCACGGGCGAAGGCGATCGCGACCGCGGACCCGATGCCGGAGTCCGAGCCGGTGATCAGTGCCCTGCGGCCGCGGAGCCTGCCGGTGCCGGTGTAGCTGTCCTCACCGCGGTCCGTGCCGGGAATGAGCTCGGCGTCGAGACCCGGTTCGGGCTGATCCTGCTTCGGCGGTGAGATCTCGGGGAATCGTCGGACGGGGTCCTGGAAGGTCAGCTGGTCGCTCATCGGCTTCCTCCTTTGTCGTCGGTGGCCTCCGTGATTCCTGCCTCGCGTGCGCAGTGCGAGCAACAGAACACGGATTCGCCGTCACTGTGTCTGTCATAGTGCTCCGATCTCTGATTGTGCGTCTGTCGGGACAGTGAGCCGGAGGTCCTCACGGTAGTCCCGGCTTTCGGCTGCCGGTAGATCTCTGCGTGCCGCTTCGTTTTCGCCGCGTCAGCCGACCATCAGGAATTCTGCTTGGTCTTCCGCTTGCTCTCCTTCTCGAGTGCGTCGACGAGCTCCTGCTTCGTCATCGACGATCGTCCCGAGATCTTCAGTCGCTTCGCCTGCTCGTAGAGGTGCTCCTTCGAGGCTTCAGCGTCGACTCCGCCGGCGGTCGTGCGGTCGGTGTTCTTGCCGCCGGCGCTCTGCGCATCCGACGGTCCGGAGGAGTCCTTCTCCTCCCATTTGTCGCCGACCTTCTCATAGCTGTGTTTGAGCGCGTCGTAGGCGACCTGGTGAGCGCGCTTCTCGTCTCCGTACTGGTCGATGGCCGAGTCGTAGGCCTTGGCGAAGGTCCGCTGCGCCTTCTTGCTCGACTTCTCCAGCGTCGAGGGCAGCTCGCTCTCCTTCGGCTTTCCTGTCTTCGTCGTCTTCGGCATGGTGGAACAGCTCCTTCGTGGTCGGTTCGAGGTTTCGGTCAGTTGAGTGCGGTGGCCCTCACCCGGTGCGTTTCTTCGCAGCGGACGATTTCTTCGGTCCCGATTTCTTCGCCGAGGTCTTCTTCGCATTCGCCTTCTTGCCCGACGTTCCCTGCTTCGATGACCGAGAACTGTCCACGGACTTCCGCAGCGCCTCCATGAGGTCGATGACATCGCCTCCGGTGTCCTCCTCGGACTCTTCCTCGTCGAAGGTCTTCTCGACGTCGAGGCTCTCGCCGGATTCGATCTTCGCGTCGATGAGTCTGCGCAGTTCGACCTGGTAGTCGTCGCTGAACTCTTCGGGGGTGAAGTCCTCGGAGTAGGACTCGACGAGCTTCTCCGACATCTCGAGTTCCTTGTCCGAGATCTTCGCCTTCGAGTTCACTCCCTTGAAGTCGACGTCGCGGATCTCATCGGCCCAGCGCAGGGTCTGGATCATGAGGACCTTGCCGCACACCCGGAGCACGGCCAGACGCGTCCGGGTGCGCAGAGTGAGCCTGACGATCGCGGTCCGCTCGGTGTCCTCGAGAGTCTGACGCAGCAGGAGGTAGGCCTTCGGCGTCTTCGACGTCGGCTCGAGGAAGTAGGCTTTCTCGAGCATGATGGGGTCGATCTCGTCGCTGGGCACGAACTGGAGGACGTCGATGTCGTCGTTGTCCTCTGCGGGAAGTGCCTCGAAGTCCTCACCCGTGAGAACGACCCGGTGCTCGCCGTCGTCGTAGGCCTTGTCGATGTCGTCGTACTCGACGGTCTGTCCGCATTTCTCGCAGCGGTGCTGGTTGCGGATCCGTCCGCCGTCCTTCGCATGGACCTGGTGCATTCGCACGTCGTGGTTCTCCGTGGCCGAGTACAGCTTCACGGGCACATTCACGAGGCCGAAGGCGATGGATCCGGTCCAGATAGCTCTCATTCACCCATTGAAACGCAGGTTTCGAGCACTGGCTAGCCCCCATGGCCGGGCCTGCGGCCGACGTGCTCGGAGCCACTGGCTCCGAAAGTCAACTGGACTCTCGGGCGCTGCGTGCCGAGGCGACGTCGTCGACGATGACGACGATATGGCGCAGGCTGGTGATGAGTGAGCCGTAGATCGGCCACGTGGTCTCCGGAAGCGACCGATCCCGGGAGATGTCGGTCGACAGCTGCTGGAGACGGTCGAAGATCGGTTCGACGTCGGCATCGGGATCGGCGATGGACCGTCCGGCATCGGCGACGATCGACGCCCACTCGTCGCGGAACCAGGTGTTCCATTCTCTTTCGGATGAGGAGGCCTCACGAAGAGTGCGGGCGAGATTCCGCAGGTGGGAGATGCCTTCGTCGGCTCTGAACAGGATGCTCTCGTAGCTTTCCTTCTCCGCGGAGTCGGCTGTGTCTCCTCGGCGTCGCAGTCTCCTGGCACGGATCGCTGTGCGGGGATTGATGCGGCGGCTCTCACGGGCGAACCGCACGGTCTGCCACGCCGAGTCGAGTTCTCGGCTCATGGCCTCCGTCCGCTCGAACCACTCCTGGGCGGCATCCGAGCCCCAGGAGCGGGAGAACTGATCCGACATGTCTGTGAGCACTTCGCCCATCTGCCGGTTGACGCTGTCGATGTAGCGAGCCGCCTGCCGATCACGCAGAGGCGGGACCATGAGGAGATTGACCACAAGGCCGACGGCCACTCCGAGGGCGAGTTCGACGAGGCGGTCGACGAGCAGAGGCTGCTGAGAATCGAATCCGGAGCCGAGGATGAAGATCGCCGTCGTCGCGATCGCCACTCCTTCGTCACGGATCCAGGACAGGCGGGCACCGGCCAGACCGACGAACATCGCCAGAGCGAAAGTCCAGAGACCGACCCCGAGGTAGTTGCCGATGAGGAAGGACACGCCCACGCCGATCGTCGACGCAATCGTCGTCTGCACCCCTCGCGAGAACGATCTGTAGACGGTGGCGTGGACCGTCAGCAGCGCCGTCCACGGAGCAAGGAACGGCATCTGACTGTCAAGCACGGCGTCGGAGACCCACCAAGCTCCGGTTGCGGCGATCACGCCCTTGGCGATCTGCAGGAGGTCGGTGGCGAATTCCGGCCGCCGGAGGTATCCCTCCAATGAGCGGTTATGGGGCATGGCTGGCTCCTCGCCTCGAAGTCCGGTCAGAACAGTTCAGCTACGGCAACAGTGTACGGGGGTGTCCCGCACGCTCTTCCATCGAATTCGCTGTCCGGGACTGCCGTTCCCGGTTCCATCTGATGAGGCACCGCCGCCGTCCTGCCGGGTCAGCGAAGCGGTGTTAGATTGGCGATTCGACAGCGAACCGGTCGTCTGTTCGCCGTCCTCGCAACGACCGAATGAAGGAGCAATCATGGCTGTCATTCTCTGGATCATCGCAGCGCTGCTCGTGGTCTCCGGTATCGCTGCCCTCTTCAGGAAGCAGATTCTCTGGGGCGTTGTGCTCATCGTCCTCGGCTGCCTCGTCGGACCCGGGGGCGTGAGCATCTTCACCTGACGGAGTCTGACGGATGTCAGCTGAGGGAAGCGGGCGGGTCGGGAGGGATAGAGTGAGCGAATGTCTCCTCTGAGAAATCCTGCTCTCCGCCAGGTCGACCGTCTGCGGCGAATCGTGCCCTGGGCGGTCGCCGGCCTCGCCAGTGCAGTGCCGGCGACCGTCGCCGCCTCGATGGCTGTCGACCTCATCCAGAAACGAGGGCGGAAGTCGCGACCCGCGCCGCGACCGGGCACGTTCAGTTCGACGGTCGAAGAGTCAGAACTCGACATCTACACCGATGGCGCCACTCTCTACGAGGACATGCTCGATGCGATCGGCTCCGCACGCGAGTCGATCCTCATGGAGACGTTCATCTGGAAGAACGACGAGGTGGGGCAGCGATTCATCGACGCGTTCAACGCCGCTGCGGCCCGCGGTGTGGAGATCCATCTCATCTACGACGGCTTCGCCAACCTGTCGGTGCCCATCTCCTTCTACCGGCAGCTCTCCGAGCAGATCCGTGTGCTGCGCCTGCCGACGGTCGCGCGGAGGTTCTGGCGGGGCCCGTTGCGCCACTCTGGATTCAACCATTCGAAGATCCTCGTCATCGATGACGATGTGGCCTTCGTCGGTGGGTTCAACATCGGCTCTCTCTACGCCCGGCACTGGCGCGACACCCACCTGCGATCGGTCGGTCCCGGAACCTGGGGCCTGCGACAGACCATCGCGGAAGTGTGGAACGAATTCCACGACACCGGCGAGCAGATCGCCTGGGTTCCGCCCGCCGCCTGGGAATCGAAGCTGCGGGTCTCGGCGAATCTCCCGATCCACCTCGTCTATCCCATTCGCAGCATGTATCTCAACGCCTTCGCCCGTGCGCGGAAGCGGATCTGGCTGACGACGCCCTATTTCATTCCCGACCAGCAGCTGCTGCACTCTCTCGTCGAGGCGGCGGAGCGCGGCGTGGACGTGCGGGTCATGGTTCCGCAGGAGTCGAACCACATCCTCGGTGATTGGCTCTCCCGCGGATTCTTCGAGCAGATGATCAACTCGAAGGTCACGGTGCTGCTCTACACCGCGAGCATGATCCATTCGAAGGTCGCCACCGTCGACGGAGAATGGTCGACGGTGGGCACGGCGAACATCGACCGGCTGTCGTTGACCTTCAACTACGAGACGAATGTCGAAGTCATCGACCGTGCATTCGCCACCGAGATGGAGAAGGTCTTCGACAGCGACTCCACGCACTGTGTCGAACTCGGTTCGGACTGGCTCAACCGCCACCGGCTGACCAAACTCGCCGAACGCGCTCTTGTGCCGATGCGACCCTGGCTGTGACGCGAATGCTCGACGTTCTCTCCGCCGCTGCCACCCGGCTCTTCGACTCGCAGGAGCCGCAGGATGTCGCCGTCGCGACGATCATCGCGACCGAAGGGTCGGTTCCGCGCCCGGCGGGAACCTCGATGCTCGTCGACGCCGCCGACGGAATCTTCGGCTCCCTCACCGGAGGGTGCGTCGAAGCAGCCGTGTTTGAGGCGTGCCGGGACGCGCTCGCCACCGGAGACGCCTCGGTGCAGGGTTTCGGCTACAGCGATGAGGATGCCTTTGCCGTCGGGCTCATGTGCGGTGGCCGCATCGACGTGCTCATCCAGCCCTTCCGCTCGGGCTGTCCCGTCCTGCGCTCGGACAGCGAGCCGGCTGCCATGGTGCTGAGGCTGCCCTCCGACGACGCCTGGGCCCCAGCGGCAGCTGTCTCCGCCGCCGCTGTGGACGGGAGCACCGGGCAGAGCACCGACTCGTTGGCCGTCAGCCTCGAGCCTCTGGTGCCCGACGCCGTGGTCGAGACCGCCGTCCAGCGCGTCGGGGCCTTCATCCGCAGCGGTCGCACCGGCAGGGTCCGGCTTGCTCCGCCGGAGGGCGGCCGCGAGCCGATCGAGCTGTTCGTCGAGACCCGCATCACCCCGGCCCATCTGCTCGTCGTCGGAGCCAACGCCTTCGGTCTCGCCCTCGTCGAGGCGGCCAGACCCTTGGGACTGCGCATCACTGTGTGCGACCCCCGTCCGGCCTTCGCCGACCCGGCATCGTATCCCGGCGCCGAGGTGGTCCGGGCCTGGCCGCACCGATTCCTCGTCGAGGCAGCCGCCACCGGTGAGCTCGACGACCGGAGCATGATCTGCGTCCTCAGCCACGATCCGAAGGTCGACATCCCCACCCTGACCGCCGCGCTCGACCTCGACGTGGCCTATGTCGGGGCGATGGGTTCGCGCCGCAGCGACCGCCACCGCCGCGCGGCCCTGCGTGAAGCAGGAGTGGAGAGCCCGGCGCTGGCGCGGCTGCATTCGCCGATCGGTCTCGATCTGGAGACATTCACCCCCGCCGAGGTGGCTGTGTCGATTCTCGCGGAGATCCTCGCCGTCCGCGGGGGCCGTCGACGGGTCGTTCCGCTCAGCGGCGATGCCTGACGTCAGCCCGCAGCCGGTGCAGATCCGCCGGCACATCGACATCGGCACCGTCATCGAGATCGGAGCAGTCGATGAGGTCGACGACGGATCTGTGTGCGTCGAGCAGACCACGGGCACCGATGTCGCCGTGTGCGGCAGCCGCCGCCTGGCCCGTCCAACTCGCGTCGAAGAGCACGGGGTGACCGCGCCGAAGCTGCCCCTTCGAGTCTCGGTGGCCCGCAGCGGTGATCCTACCGGGACTGTGGGCAGCGATGAGACGGGCGACTTCGGCAGCACAGATGCCTGGACGGTCCACGGGCGTGACCATGACATCCGGTCCCGGCCCGATCGCCTGCAGACCCCGGCGCAGCGAGGTCCGCATTCCCGAAGGCCAGTCAGGATTGAAGGCGATGGACACACGGTCACGCCCGGCAAGCGCACTCGCGACCTCCTCGCCGCGGGCTCCGGTGACGACTGTGACATCCTGGCAGCCACCTTCGAGCAGGGCGAGGACGACCGACTCGATCAGGGTGAGGCCGTCATCGCACGGCAGCAGTGCCTTCGGCCCTCGGCCGAGGCGTCGCCCCGCACCGGCGGCGAGAACGAGACCTCTCGGGCGTCGGCCCGCGAAAGACTGACTCGGACGTGTCGTGTCGGCCCCGCCGCTCACGTCGGCAGGAACGCGTCGCCGAAGACCGGAAGATCGCGCACTCGCACCCCGGTGGCGTTGAAGGCGGCGTTCGCGATCGCCGCTGCGGCACCGACGATGCCGATCTCACCGATGCCGCGGGCGCCGAGGGGACCGGCGTGCGGGTCCTCCTCGTCGAGCCAATCTGCCTCGATGTCGGTGATGTCGGCGTTGACGGGCACGTGATACTCCGCGAAGTCGTGGTTGACGACGTGACCGAAGCGGGGGTCGAGTTCGCCCTTCTCATGCAGTGCCATTCCCACGCCCATGGTCATGCCGCCGATGAACTGTGAGCGTGCGGTGCTCGGGTTGACGATCCGCCCGGCGGAGAACATGCCGAACATGCGCCTCAGCCGGATCTCACCGGTGGTCGGCTGGATGCGGACCTCAGCGAAATGGGCGCCGAAGGAGTGCAGCGCGAACTTCTCCGCCGCGGGATTGGCCTCGGCCTGACCGTGGGCCTCTGCGCCGACGGCGGGATCGGCTCCGTGCTCGGAACGGAGCGCCTGCGCTGCGGCGACGATTGCGGTACTCCAACTCGCCAGACCCGTGGATCCGCCGGCCACGGTCGCATTCGGCAGCGCGGTGTCGCCGATTCGCAGCTCCACGCGCCCGAAGGGGACGCCGAGGGCGTCCGCGGCAGCCTGAGACAGAGCAGTCCACGTCCCGGTGCCCAGGTCGGCGGCACCGATCGAGACCTCGAAGCCCTCGGGCGTGCGGCGGATCCGCGCAACGGAGCCCGGCTGCCGGCCGGCCGGATAAGTCGACGAGGCCACCCCCATGCCGATGAGCCACCCGTTCTCCCAGCGAGTGCGCGGCTGCGGATTCCGCTTCTCCCAACCGAAGCGGTCCGCACCTTTCCGCAGGCAGTCGATGAGGCGGCGCTGGTTGAATGGCAGCCCGGTGTCCGGGTCGGTGGTCGGCTCATTGCGCACCCGCAGCTCGATGGGGTCGAGCCCGGCGGCCACGGCGAGTTCGTCCATGGCGATCTCGAGTCCGACCATGCCCGGCGCCTCACCGGGCGCACGCATCCACGACGGCACCGGCACGTCGAGCGGAACCACCCGCTGGGTGAGGCGGCGGTTGTCACCTGCGTACATCATGCGGCCCGGCTTCGTCGCCTCCTCGGGGAACTCCTTGGTCTGCGAGGACATGGAGACCGCATCATAGGCGAAGGCCGTGAGCGTGCCGTCGGCTCGAGCACCCAAACGGATGTGCTGCAGAGTCGGAGCCCGATAGCCGGTGATCGAGAACATCTGCTGCCGGGTCACGGCGTATTTCACCGGCCGGCCCGGCACCGCCTGCGCGGCGAGAACAGCAAGCATCATATCCGCGTGGGGGACGCCCTTGGAGCCGAAGCCCCCGCCGACGTGCGGGGAGATGATGCGGATCTTCTCCTGCTCCACCCCGAGGATCGGCGCCAATGTCGCACGCGCGGGGTGCACCCCCTGCGTCGAGGTCCACAGGGTCAGCGCGTCTCCGTCCCAGCGGGCGACGGTGGTGTGCGGTTCCATGGGATTGTTGTGCTCCATGGGAGTGCTGTAGCGCGCATCGATGCTCACGGCCGCCTCGGCGAGGGCCGCGTCGACGTCACCGGCGCGCACATCTCCGCTGCCCGACTCCGGTTCACGCGAATCAGGATGATCCTCTCGCAGCTCGACGTCGTGATCGTCCTGCACATAGGTGATCTCGACGAGGCCCGCCGCGTGGCGGGCCCGCTCGGTGGTGGTGGCGATGACGGCACCGAGGTACTGGCCGCGGAAGCCGATCTCAGCAGAGCGCAGGATCGCGAGCTCACCGTCATCCGTGTTCGCCAGCTCGGGGGCGTTGTCGTGGGTGAGCACATGCACCACTCCCTCCGCAGCTTCGGCTGCCGAGAGGTCGATGTGCGCTGCCCGCCCGCGGGCGATCTGCGCCTGCAGGGGGAAGAGGTAGAGCGGATCGTCGAGAGGGTGCTCATAGGCGTAGGGGGCGAGGCCGCGGACCTTGTCGGGGCCGTCGAGGCGGACCTGATGGGTGCCGACGGCCGTGGTCGTGAGCAGGTCACTCATGAGTGTCCTCCGTGGTCGATTCCGCCGTCGTCGCCGCGGCTGCGGTGAGCTCGGCGAGCACGGTGCTGATGGCGCCGCGAGTCATCTGGACCTTGAAGCGGTTGCCGGCGAGGGGTTCGGCCGCCTCGAGCTCGGCGTCGGCTGCTGCCAGGAACGTCTCCTGGTTCGGTTCCGCGCCGCGCAGCACCGCCTCGGCGGCGCCGGCCCGCCAGGGTTTGTGGGCGACGCCGCCGAGGGCGATCGCGGCCTCACGGATGACCGGTGCGGGCCCTGCCGTGTCGACGTCGACTCGGGCCGCGACGGAGACGAGAGCGAAGGCGTAGGAGGCGCGGTCGCGGATCTTCCGATATGTCGAGGCCCCGGGGCGCGGGGGAGGGAGCTCGAGGGCGGTGATGAGCTCGCCGTGTTCGAGGACCGTGTCCTGCTCGGGGCGATCCCCGGGCAGCCGATGGAGCTCGGTGACCGGGATCCGGCGTTCACCGGTCGCACCGAGGACGACGACCGTGGCATCGAGTGCGGTCAGAGCGACGGCCATGTCGGAGGGGTGGGTGGCCACGCAGTCCGCTGAGGCACCGAGGATCGCGTGGTAGCGGGTGTAGCCGCCGATGGCCGAGCAGCCGGATCCGGGTTCGCGTTTGTTGCAGGGGGTCGTCGTGTCCTGGAAGTACACGCACCGGGTGCGCTGCAGCAGGTTCCCGCCCATCGTGGCCGCGTTGCGCAGCTGACCGGAGGCACCGGAGAGCAGGGCACGCGAGAGCATCGGGTAGTCGCGTCGGATGCGCGGGTCGGCGGCGGCGTCGCTGTTGCGCACCATCGCACCGATTCGCAGGCCTCCGTCGTCGAGTGCCTCGACCTCTGTGAGTTCGAGGCGGTTGATGTCGACGACGAGGTCCGGTTCTGCGACTCCGAGTTTGAGATGATCGACGAGGTTCGTGCCTCCCGCCAGGAACACCGCGTCGGGACGATCGGTGACAGTCGTGACGGCTCCGGCGGCATCGGCGGCGCGTTCGTAGTCGAAGGGGTTCATCGTGACTCCTCTGCGGCTCGGCTCACGGCCGCGACGATGTTGACATAGGCTCCGCAGCGGCAGAGGTTGCCGCTCATCCGCTCGCGGATCTCCTCCTCGGACAGCTCGACCGGTCCCTCGAGGTCATCGGTGACCGCACTCGGTGCATCGTCGGCGGCTTCGGCCAGCATGCCGGCGGCCGAGCAGACCTGGCCCGGTGTGTAGTACCCGCACTGGAACGCGTCGTGGGCGAGGAACGCCCGATGCAGAGTGGAGAGCTCACCCTCGGGGGCCAGACCGTCGGCCGTCGTGACCTCGGCGTCGTCGTGGGTGAGCGCGAGCGCCAGGCAGGAGTTGAGCCGACGGCCGTCGACGAGGACGGTGCAGGCCCCGCACTGGCCGTGGTCGCAGCCCTTCTTCGCGGACATCACCCCCAACCGGTCCCGCAGCGCATCGAGAAGAGTGGTTCTAGAATCCACGACCAGAGTGTGCTCCTGGCCGTCGACGGTGAAGTGCAGCGAATGTCCCATGTGGGAGCCTCCAGACAGCATTGTCGACGTCCGTCAAACTTAACCCCGTTCGGACACCCCGACAAGAGGGTTCAGCTTTCGCCATCGCGGGGCCGGACTCCCACAGCGGAGATGGTCGGGCGCTCTCGCACCCCCTGTTGCCCATGGCGGTCTCCGACTACCGTGAAAGGACCATCGGTCCGGCACGAAAAGTGCGAACGAGGAGGTGCCCAGTGGCGCGCCGCGAGCAGAAGGTCACAGTCGAGGGCCATCGGCTGACATTGAGCAATCTGGACAAGGTCCTCTACCCGGAGACCGGCACGACGAAGGGGGAGATCCTCGACTACTGCGCCAGGATCGCCCCGCACCTCATCCGCCATGCCCGGGACCGGATCGCCACGCGCAAACGCTGGGTCGACGGCGTCGGCACTCCCGATGACCCCGGGGATGTGTTCTTCGAGAAGAACCTCCCGGACTCCGCCCCGTCGTGGATCCCATCCCGCGCGATCCGGCACTCCACCGGCACCAAACGCTATCCGCTGGTCAACGATCTCGCCACCCTGACGTACCTCACGCAGATGGCCGCGCTCGAGATCCATGTGCCCCAGTGGAGGGTGAGCGCCGGAGCGAAGGACCCCGGCACGATCGACTCGGAGACCCGCTTCCCTGACCGGATGGTCTTCGACCTCGACCCGGGACCCGGCCGCGGCCTGGCCGACTGCATCGAGGTGGCCCAGCTCGTGCGCGAAGTGCTCGAGGGCATGGACCTCGAGGTCTTCCCGGTGACCAGCGGATCGAAAGGCGTCCACCTGTATGCACCGCTGGACGGTTCGGTGAGTTCTCAGCACGTCTCCGACGTCGCTCATGAGCTCGCCCGCAGCCTGGAAGCCGACCACACGAAGCTCATCGTCTCGGCGATGAAGAAGACGCTGCGGGAGAACAAGGTCCTCATCGACTGGTCGCAGAACTCGGCGTCGAAGACCACGGTGGCTCCGTATTCTCTGCGCGGACGATTCACCCCCATGGTCGCCGCACCGCGCAGGTGGGACGAATTCGACGACCCGGCCGCCGTCGAGCAGGTGCGTTTCGAAGAGGTGCTCGACCGGATCGACGATGTCGGGGACCTCCTCGAACCTCTCGCCGAGGCGGTCGGAGGAACCGCCTCGGCGCCGGAGTCTGGGTCCGATTCGGGGCCCAGAGCCGACCCGAAGTCGGACGAGGACCCGGAAGCCGAGCGCGACCGACTGGAGATCTACCGCTCCAAACGGAACCCGAAGCGCACGAGCGAACCCGTGCCGGCGAAACAGGGAACGAGCGGGGACGAACTGACCTTCGTCATCCAGGAACACCATGCGAGGAGCCTCCACTGGGACTTCCGCCTCGAACACGATGGTGTGCTGGTCTCCTGGGCGCTGCCGAAGGGGCCGCCGACCGACCCGGGGAAGAACCATCTTGCGGTCCAGACAGAGGACCACCCCCTCGAATACGGCAGCTTCGAAGGCTCGATACCAAAAGGGGAGTACGGGGCCGGCGATGTCGAGATCTGGGACGCAGGTACCGCTGAGTTCGAGAAATGGCAAGAAGGCAAGGAGATCATCGCGGTCCTTCACGGGCGTGAGGACGGCGGCCTCGGGGGAGTGCGGCGGTTCGCCCTGTTCAACACCGGGAACCACGGCCCGAACAAGGACCCGGAGAAGAACTGGATGATCCACCTCATGGAGGACGAACCGAAGAAGGAGGGTCTGCCGGCGAATCTGTCTCCGATGCTCGCGAGCATCGGAGACATCGATTCCGTACGCAGGGAAGCCGAGGACTGGGCCTTCGAGATGAAGTGGGACGGCATCCGTGCTCTGGCCAGGGTGCGGCCGGGTGACGGGGACCGCGGGAGCATCGAGCTGACCAGCCGCAACGGCCGTGACATGACGAGCACCTATCCGGAGCTTCGCGAACTGACCGACTGCGTTGATGTCGACTGCGTCCTCGACGGGGAGATCGTCGCCCTCGGGCAGGGCGGCAGACCGGATTTCGGGAGACTTCAGCGCAGAATGGGACTGAGCCGGGAGCGTGACGTCGAACGAGAACGGCGCCGCACCCCCGTGTACCTCATGCTCTTCGACGTCCTCCATGCCGACGGGACCTCGCTGCTGCGCACTCCGTACACAGAGCGCCGCGAGCGCCTGTTCGAACTCGTGACTGAGAGCGACCACATCCAGGTGCCCGAGGCTTTTGAGGGCAGCGTTGACGCCGCCTTCGAGTCCAGCCGGAAGCTTCGCCTCGAAGGGGTGATGGCGAAGCGGACCGACAGCGTCTATCTCCCCGGAAAACGCACCCGCACCTGGGCCAAGCTCAAGCACGCTTCGACGCGTGATGTCATCATCGTCGGCTGGCGGACCGGAGGAGGCGAACGCTCGGACAGCTTCGCCTCACTGCTGGTCGCCGCCCATGACGACGACGGGCTCCACTACCTGGGCCGCGTGGGCACCGGGTTCGACGAGGCGGCCCTGCGGAGTCTGCGCTCCAGCCTCGACCGCCGGTGGCGGAAGACGGCGGCACTCACGGTGCCGGCCGCCGAGTCGCGAGATGCCCACTGGGTGCGCCCCGACCTCGTCGGAGAGATCCGGTTCTCGGGCCTGACCGAGGCCGGACGCCTGCGGCACCCGGTCTGGCGGGGCCTGCGCTCCGACATCGACGCAGAGGATGTCCGCGTCTGAGCTGCCTCGGCAGACGGGCGGTCGCTCAGACCGAACGGAACGTTCCCGAATCGGCCGCCGCCCAATCGCGGCTCCAGGACTCGGGCGGCTGTGCCAGCAGCTCTCCTGGTTCCAGCCAGTCGTAGAGCTCGGCGTACGACAGGTGTTCGTTGCGGCCGATGTTGCGGTGGAGCTGCTGTGGGGAGAGCTCGATGGGATCGCTGACGCCCATCGAGGCCATGATCTCCACGGCCTGCTGTACGGTCGCCTCCTGATAGTTCCGCACCCGTTCGCTCTTGTCACCCACGTGCAGCGCCCTCTGCCGCTTGGGGTCCTGGGTGGTGACACCGACCGGGCACTGTCCGGTATGGCAGATCTGCGCCTGAATGCAGCCGACTGCCATCATCATGGCGCGGGCCGAGTTCGTATAGTCCGCCCCCTGGATGAGGCGTTTGACGATGTCGTTGCCGGCGGCGACTTTCCCGCTGGCGCCGATGCGGATCCGATCTCGCAGGCCTGTTCCGACCAGCGCATTGTGGACGGTGAGCAGGCCGTCGGTGAGCGGAGTGCCCACGTGATCCTCGTACTCCAGGGGAGCGGCACCCGTGCCGCCCTCGGACCCGTCGACGATGATGAAGTCGGGTGCGGTCCCGACCTCGAGCATCGCCTTGCAGATCGCGAGCACATCCGTGCGGGATCCCACGCAGAGTTTGAATCCTGCGGGCTTGCCGCCCGAGAGCTCGCGCATCCGGGCGATGAACTCGATGAGTTCGACCGGGGTGCTGAAGACGCTGTGGGCGGCCGGGCTCACGCACTTCTCTCCCTGCGGGACGCCTCGGGTCCGGGCGATCTCGGCGTTGACCTTCGCTGCGGGCAGCACGCCTCCGATTCCGGGCTTCGCGCCCTGGCTCAGTTTGAGCGAGACGCACTTGACCTGGTCGCGGGAGCTTTGGTCGGCGAACTGCGCGGGGTCGAAGTCGCCGCTGTCGGCCCTCGCGCCGAAATAGCCCGACCCGATCTCCCAGACGAGGTCGCCGCCGTTCTCGAGGTGGTAGTCGGAGATCCCGCCCTCGCCGGTGTCGTGGGCGAAGCCGCCGAGGCCGGCACCGCGGTTGAGCGCCCTGACCGCGTTGGGCGACAAGGATCCGAAGCTCATGGCCGAGACGTTGAGCAGCGCCATGCTGTAGGGCTTGGCACAGTCGGGTCCGCCCACTTGCACGCGAGGCGTCTGGTCGGGAACCGCGACGGGTGCGGTGGAGTGGATGAGGAACTCATAGCCGACGGCGTTGACGTCCCGTTCGGTGCCGAAGGCCAGCTCTCCGTGGATTCCCTTCGCGCGTTCGTAGACGAGGGAGCGGATGTCTCGGTCGAAGGGCCGTCCGTCCCAGTTGCGTTCGATGAAGTACTGCTGGAGTTCGGGTCGGAGAGTCTCCAACAGGAATCGCAGGTGACCGACGACCGGGTAGTTGCGCAGAATGGAGTGCTTGCGCTGCAGCAGGTCGTACGCTGCCACCCCGACGATGGCGAGCACCGCCCCACCGAGGACCCACCACGCCCAGGGTCCGACGGCTGCTGCCCAAGCCGCGGCGACCAGTCCGATCAGCGCTGATGTGACCGCCAGGAAACGCCCCATGTGAAACTCCTCACTCCGAGTGCTGAGTCGAGGCCGAGCCCCGCTCCTTCACTCCATCGTGGACCTCCGGCCGACGCTTGGAAAGCGCCGGCGACCTCAATGGGAGGGCTGCTTGTCCTCGGGGTCGTCGGTGCCGTTGTCGTTGAAGCCGATGAGGTCATAGCCCATCTCGGCGAGCTCTTCGTCTTCGGAACCGGGGGGAGTCGTGCCGTCGATGGGGCGGCCGGCTGTCTCATTGAAGAAGTGGATGCCGACGAGCCCGATGACTCCGGCGGCGACGAGGTAGACGGCGGGGAAGAGCTCGAAGCCGGTCTTCTGGATGACGAAGGTGTTGACCGCCGCGGTCGTGCCGCCGAAGATCGCCGTGGAGATGTTGTAGCCGATGGCGAACCCGGAGAAGCGCACCTGTGTGGGGAAGATCGCAGGCAGTGTCGCCGAGACGCAGGACTGGAGCATGACCTGGAGCAGGGCGATGATGCCCAACCCCAGGATCTGCAGGCCGGTCCCTTCGGCCTGGATGAGCAGGAACGCGGGAACGGAGAGGACGATGAACCCGATCGCCGAGGTGTAGAGGACCGGTTTGCGCCCGATGGTGTCGGTCAGCCGTCCCAGGGGAGTGATGACGACCATCATCGACGCCAGCACAATGACGAGCGTGAAGTTGCTCTCGACCTCCGAGTGGCCCAATGTGCTGCTGAGGTAGGTGGGCATGTACGTGAGCACCATGTACTGACCGATGTTGAGCAGAACCACGAAGGCCATGAGCATAGTGATCTGCTTGGAGTAACCGCGGAAGAGATCGCGGAAGGGCTTCTTCGTCGTCTGCTGCCGGCTCGTCGCCGCAGAGAAAGCTTCGGGCTCATCGAGCTTCATCCGCAGCCACAGTGCGATCCCGCCGAGCGGGAGTGTGAGCAGGAACGGCAGTCGCCACCAGCCGGCGTCCATGCCGTCGCTGCCGACGAAGACGAGCAGAACGGTGCAGACCAGTGCCGCCGAGGCGGTTCCGGCCAAGGTGCCGAGCTCGAGGAACGAACCGCAGAAGCCTCGGCGCTTGTCCGGTGCCGACTCTGCCATGTAGACGGCAGCACCACCGTACTCTCCGCCCGTCGAAAAGCCCTGGACCATCCGGCACAGCAGCAGGAGCAGGGGAGCGAACGCACCCAGGGTGGCATAGGTCGGCAGGATGCCGATCAACGTCGTCGGGATGGTCATCATGATGATGGTGAGGACCATGATGTGCTGTCGCCCCACCTTGTCGCCGAGGGGACCGAGGACGAAGCCGCCCAAGGGCCGGAAGACGAACGAGAGGGCGAGGAAGGCGAAAGTGAGCGCCACACCCCACTCGCCGGGGAAGAACGCATTGGCGATGTAGACGGAGACGTAGGAGTAGACACCGTAGTCGAACCATTCGACGGCATTTCCGAGGGCGGACCCGCTGATGGCTCGTCTGAGTGTGCGTCTGTCTCCGGCCGGCATCGTCTTGATGTCGATGCCGTCGGGCGTGGGGATCTTCTCATCGGATTTGCTCACGGCGTCTGTCCTCCCGTCTGTGGTTGTTTCAGTTCCGTGGTCTCTCAACGGAATCTGACCGGCAGGTTAGCACTGCGACCAGGGCGTCTGCGCCCCCTTACGGGAACGCGACAACTGCGTTAGTCTCGGGGGCCTGTTTCCAGGGCGCGCTCGGGCTCGCAGGCAAGGAGTAGGGCGTTGACACGTCGAAGTCCGTCGTCAACTCGCAGGTCGGGATCGGCAAGGAGGGTGAGAGCTTCGGCCTGTCGGTGAGACTCAAGGCCACCCGTGGCACCATCCCCGTCGAGGTCGTCGCGGTCTGAGCCCGCCTGAGGACTTCATCCCTCCTCGCCGTCACGTCTGCATGGCTTCGACAGTTCCGATGGCTGTCACCGGCGCAGCACGGTCGACACCGAGTGCTCAGGTTTCGGTACGTGACCACACACGGTGTTCGGCCAACGATGCCGCGATGTAGTCGACGACCTCACCCAGCTCCGATCCGAAGCAGACCCCGGCGGCGGTGCGCTCGAAGTCGCAGTCGTCCAACAGAGTGCAGGCGTCGCCGTATGCGCCGATGGGCTTGAGATGTCGCCACGATTCCGAGACGAGCAGAGCGATCTCCGTGGTCGGCTCTACTCCATCGGCGAGGATGATGGAGTCGAACTCCACCGACCTCATCGTCGAATAGGTGCGTTCGACACGGATAGCTGAGTCCCCGGTTCCATAGTGGCCGCCGGACGGCGCGACGAGCAGCGGGAGCATCTTCTTCTCTCTGACGAGACTGTGGACGCGTTGGATTCCGTCGATCGGCGTGTCCGTGCCGACGACGAGTCCGACTCTCCGGCCGGCGATGGGCCATCGCCGGCCGACCTGCGACAGCGCCGGGCTGGGTGCGATGTCGGACGGAGCCGAGTGCTGCGGCGGATCGAGGCCCAGTCCCGCTGCCACGTCCGCGCACAGTCGAGCGTCGACCGCTGCGAGCACGCGGAGCTGACGCTTCCGAATCGTTTCCTCATAGCATTTCCCGAGTTCGAAGACGAAGGCATCGACCACGTGCTCTCTTTCGGTCTCGGACAGGCTCAACCAGAACATTCGCGGTTGGCTGAAGTGATCATCGAACGATTCGGGTGATCGCCGTTCCCTGACCGACTCCGGCACTGTCTGCGGAATGTCGTTGAGGGCGTGCGCATCGGTCGCCGAGGTGGGATTGCCGCCGTCGAGCGAGTTGGGCTTGTACGGCGCCGCACCGGTGTGCACGGCCGACTGGTGCATGCCGTCGCGGAGCATATCGTTGACCGGGCAGCGCGGTCGATTGATCGGCAGCTGGGAGAAGTTCGGCCCTCCGAGGCGGGAGATCTGTGTGTCGAGGTAGGAGAAGAGGCGGCCCTGCAAGAGCGGATCGTCGGTGACATCGATTCCCGGCACGAGGTGTCCGGGGTGGAACGCAACCTGCTCCGTTTCGGCGAAGTAGTTCTTCGGATTGCGATCCAGGGTGAGGAGTCCGACAGTGTGGACCGGAGCGAGTTCTTCGGGGACCAGCTTCGTCGGGTCGAGGAGGTCGATGCCTTCGAACGTCTGGTCGTCGGTATCGGGCATGATCTGCAGGCCCAGTTCCCATCTCGGGCAGTCGCCGCTTTCGATGGCGTCGGCAAGATCGCGTCGGTGGAAATCGGGGTCGAATCCGTTGACCAGCTGCGCTTCTTCCCAGAGCAGCGAGTGCACGCCGTTCTCGGGCTTCCAATGGAACTTCACCAAAGATGTCTCACCAGCGGCGTTCTCCATTCGGAAGGTGTTGACCCCGAACCCCTCCATCATTCGGAATGATCGGGGGATCGCCCTGTCGGACATCTGCCACATCGTGTGGTGCGTCGCCTCAGTGTGCAGCGACACGAAGTCCCAGAAGGTGTCGTGGGCGCTCTGAGCCTGCGGGATCTCGCGGTCAGGCTGCGGTTTGGCCGCGTGGATGATGTCGGGGAACTTCAGCGCGTCCTGGATGAAGAAGACGGGGAAGTTGTTTCCCACGAGGTCGAAGACACCGTCGGAGGTGTAGAACTTCGTCGCGAATCCGCGCGTATCGCGTGCGACGTCGGCCGAGCCGCGTGAGCCGACGACCGTGGAGAAACGGGTGAACACTTCGGTCACCGCATCTTTCTGCAGGAATGCGGCTTTCGTCACCGCCTCGGCTCCGTCGTAGGCGCGGAAGAACCCGTGCGCGGCGGCGCCGCGGGCGTGAACGACGCGTTCCGGGATGCGCTCATGGTCGAAGTGAGTGATCTTCTCCCGCAGGTGGTGGTCTTGCATCAGCACGGGCCCGCGAGGCCCTGCCTTGAGCGAGTGGTTGGTATCGCGTAGACGACCGCCTTGGGCGGTGGTGTGGTAGTCGCCCTGTTGAGCCTGCCCCGAACCGGCGTCGTTGCTCTTCGCGCCTGTCGGCGTCGTCGGTTGGGGCCCGCGCTGGTCCGGCTTCGTCTCAGGCGGGCCCTGCGGGGTCGTGGGCTCCTCGAGGTTCGGGGTCTGTGATGTGGGTTTGCCGGGAACTATCGGAGTTTCGGATGACATGGCACCTGTCCTCATCGTTGAGTGATTCTTGTCCACGTGGTCACCGTATTTCCACGGGGGAAGACGAACAATCCCCCTTACGAAAGCCGGTTCCTTCGGCTATGGTGTTGGGGCTTGTGCTGGTTGGGTGGGAATGGTCCGATCACAATTCGGAACCTGCCGATCGCAGATCCGGACAGACCGGAGCCCCGGCGGACCGGGGATCCGCCTGCTCCAACTTTGCTGACTGCAGACCGGCCCGCAGACGACGGGACTCATCTCCGCATGGCGGGCTCGCGATTCCCCTTATGGGCGGATCGCCCTTTCCTCGTTGCCGTGTCCGGGAGTGAGATCACCCAACTGTGATGGCCGCAGGGGAGTGAAGCCGTCCGCGACCTCCACCGAAGACACACGTGCCGTAGTGCAGATGTGATCGCCTCCGTCGTCAAGCATCGCGACTCGTTCGACGAGGAGGCGATTCGGAAGGTCTGCGAGCAGCGGCATCCCATCCTCGGTGACGGTGAAGTCCAGGCCCGCGAACTTGTCCGTGTCCGATCCGGAGCGCGACCCGAAATACCGGGCCAATTCGCGGTCGGCGGTGGTGGGGAAATGGACGGCGAAGTGATCGGCCCGCAGCGCGACCCGGTAGGTGTGGTTGGCTTTCGACAGCCAGAAGCAGTACTGCTCCGGATCGATGCTCGCCTGCGAATGGAAACCGACCAGACAGCCGGCCCGTTCACCCTCCGCCGAGGTGGTGACGACGATGAGTGGGGAATCGACCGATTCCATGAGGTCGTCGAGAGCGGTGCTCATGACCGTCCATCCTCCGGCGTCTTCGACTCATAGCGGAGGAAGAGGGTGTCGTCGGCGACCATCGTCGATTTCAGCGAGAAGTCTGCGATACCGGCTCCCGGCGGCGCGACGCTCACGGGCAGCGGATCGCCTCCCATCATCGGTGAGATCGACAGGCACAGTTCGTCGAGGCGGTCGGCGGCGACGAGCTCTCCGAGCCATCGTGGCCCGCCTTCGCAGAGCACGACCTGGTAGCCGAGACCGGCCAGGGCCTGCAGAGCCTTCGCCGGTTCGACGCGATCTTCGCCGGCGATGATGATCGTGGCGGCCTGTTCCGCGGCGGCCAGCTGCTCGGGATCGGCCTTCGCACACGTGATGACGATGGTGCGTGCGTGCTCCGGGGCTCCGGCGAAGACCGGTGAGGACCAATCGAGGTCGAGGCTGCGACTGACCACCGCCACCGGAGGCATCTCGGACTGGCCCCGATCTCGGCGCTGCGCTCGGGCGGACTCGCTCAGCCGCATCGGCGCATAGCCTTCGCTGCGCACCGTCTGCGCGCCGACCATGACGACATCGGCAATCTGCCGCATTCGCCGAAACAGGTTCTGATCGGGTTCTGTCGACAGTGCGCCGACGCGTCCGTGGATGGCGGCCGTGCCGTCGAGACCAGCCACCATGTGTCCGGTCACCCAGCATTCGTGCCGCGGCCGGGTGCGGTCGACCTCGAGATAGGGTGTCAGCGGGTCCGGGATCGGGGCGCTGCGTTCGAGTGGCTCCATCAGTGCAGTCTACTGAAGGTCGCAGTGACCGGAGCCGCCGATTTTCTCACTCTCACCCGGAGCCGCTGACTCCCCGTTGGTCGAGGGACTCAGTTCGTCCAGGCGTCGTCGGTGAAGTAGCCGTCGATGAATCCGGGAAGTCGGTGCCCGTCCTTCGCGGTCTCGAGCGTATAGGGAGCGACGTGGAACCCGGCCTTGTCGAGCTCGCGCATCATGTTCGTCGGCAGGTTCTTGCTCGGCCCGACCCATTCGATTCCGGCGTCCCTGATCTCGGCCGGTGATTCCTTCGGCATGGTCGACCCCATGAGGTAGAGCGAGGTGTAGCCGCGGTCGGCGATCGCCTTCGCCGCGTCGAAGTCGAAGGACTGGACGACGAGGGAGTCCTTGAGTCCGCGTTCGTCGAATTCGTCGAGGACGCGGTCGACCTCGTCGGGGGTGGCTCCGGGCTTGATCTCGGGCACCATGACGACCTCGCCGCCCATTTCGTCGAGGAGCTCGTCGAGGGTGACGGTGGCGGCTTCTTCTCCGCCGGTCGGATGCTTGATGGTGGCCGAGTCCCATTCCTCACGGCTGAGGTCCCGGATGGGGCCGGTCACACCGTTGAGGGTGCGGTCGGCGGTGTCGTCGTGGATGAGGACGGGGGTGCCGTCTGCGAGGAACTGGATGTCCATCTCGGGGAGGAATCCGTCCTTCGCCGAGGCGGTGAATCCTTCCATGGATTCTTCCGGGTAGACGTCGGCGCCGCCTCGGTGAGAGATCGTGGTCGGGAAGTCGAGGTCGGCGACCTTGTCAGGGGCGGTGAAATCGCCTGCGGAGCCGAGTCCCGGAGCGTCACCGGCGGAGCCGAGCCCGGTGGCCGCCGCCGGGGCGAGGCCGACGCCGACGGTGGCCGAGGCTGCGAGAACCGCAGCGGCGAGAATCGTGAACGGACGGGTGCGTGTGGTTTTCGCTGTGTGTGTTTTCACGTCCGCGACGCTACGAAGCGCAGGTGATCGAGGAGCGAAGCCGCCGTGAACGTCATCGGCAGAGTGGACGAACGGGTGGGAAATGGAGGCCCGCGCCGCAGTGGCGTGTCGGCGATTGCCGCTGGCGTTTCCGGCCTATATTTCTGTAGTGAACGTCATTCCCGCAGCGAAGTCCGCGCACTCTCATCCCCACCGCTTTCCCCACCGCGGCATTCTTCCCGAGGGGCGTTATTACACCCTGACCTGGGGCATCACCGACGACTTCGGCGGTATGACCACGGTGTCCCTCGAACGCAGCTCGGCCTTCGCCCGCCTCGACAACAGGACCGTCGAGATCCTCACCCTGAGCCCCGAACTCAAAGGGCGCGACCGACAACGGGAACTCCGCGCGGCCGGCCGCATCGACCGTCGTGTGAAGGTGCGCAACCTGTGGCAGGAGCTCACCGCGTGGTCCGATCGAAAGCTGCGGCGCATGGTCGGCACGCTCGACCTCGACCCTGCGGCCGCCGACGATGTGCTGAAGCGGACCGGGCGGGAATGGTCTGAGCAGAGGAACGATGCTGACGGTCGGCTGCTCCAAGTCGATCGCTACCATGATCGTGGGCACCTGCTCGTCGTCGACCGTCAGGACGTGAAGAAGCGAGGTCGCCGCGGCGGACGCCTGATCACTCTGTTCGATCGTGAGCAGACGATCATTGCGCAGTGGGCGACAGCCCGGGAGTTCTACCAGGCCTGGCTCGACGTGGTGATCGGGACGAAACCGTCATACCTCATCTGTGACTCAGCATTCGTCGGAAATTTCATCCACGGATATCGCCGCGAGAACATCATTCTCTGCCAAGTCGTGCATAATCACCATCTCAATTCGCCGCACGTCGACGGTGACGGTGAGCTCTCGGCAGAGAAGTTCGGCTTCCTCCGGAACCTCGATGCCTTCGACCTGGTCACGACTCTCACCGACGTTCAGAGGCACGATATGAACGAGCTGGAGCTGTCGGCCGGCAAGATCAGCACGGTATCGAACCTCACACACCAGCTCAACGGCGACCCGGCAGCATCCCGGCCTCGCGGCACAGGCGCGATGATCGCTCGACTCGTGCCCCAGAAGAGGGTCGAAGGCGCCATCGAGGCGATCGCAAGGATCTCGGATGCCGAGTCCGCGGTGACTCTGGACGTCTATGGCGACGGTGAGGACCGGGCAATGCTGACCGACCTCATCGCTGACCGCGACCTTGCCGAGCGTGTCCGCCTCCACGGTCACGTCTCCGGCGCAAAATCGGCGTTCCACACGAGTTCATTCAGCGTGCTCACCAGCCGCTACGAAGGCCAAGGGCTGGTCGTGCTCGAAAGCATGTCGGCCGGATGCATCCCCATCTGCTACGCGGTGGAATACGGGCCGGCCGACATCATCGACCATGGCGTCAACGGATTCCTTGTTCCGCCCGGCGATGTTGCGGCGCTGTCGGACACCATTGCGACATTCCTGACCATGCCGGAAGCCGAGGTGAAGGCGATGCGACGGAACGCGATCGATCGTGCGGCCGACTTCGCTGCGCCCGCGATCGTCGACAGATGGGGGCAGGTGCTGAGCAGACAGCGTTTCACTCCCATACGCGAATTCTCCGAGCTGAAAGCGGAACTGCTGGACGCCCGGGTGACCGGCGACGGCATCGACCTGTCCGTGGCACTGTCAGGGATGAGAACCATCGAACCGGTCGATGTGTACGTTTCATGGACGTCTCGAGTGGGAAGTCACTATGGGAGAGTGCGAGCGAGCTGGGGTGAGCGCACTGCCTCGGCCACGATCCCGCCGGAAGCATGGGGCGATGGAGTCACCGGCTATCTGGATCTCTTCGTCGACGTCGCCGCCGGTCGCGGCTTCGGTCGGGCACGGATCTCCAGCCGGGATGACGCCATCGGCAACCGCACTCAGCGGATTCGGCTGTACACGACCAAGCACGGCAATCTCAGCGGCCACGTGCTCGACGTCGAGGCAGACTCGGCCGTGAACACGCCCGAACTCACATCCACTTCTTGACGCGGAATACCACATAGAGCACGACGCCCAGCCCGAGCATGAGCCCCAGCGCCATCGGGTAGCCGAAGGCCCAATGGAGTTCGGGCATATCGTCGAAGTTCATACCGTAGATCGCTCCGACGAGGGTGGGCGCGAAGAGGATCGCCGCCCACCCGGAGATCTTCTTCATGTCCTCGTTCTGCCGCTGGGCGACGAGGGTGGAGTTGACGTTGAGGATCTGCGACAGGGACTCTCGCAGCTCGCCCGCCTCGGCGAGAACCCGGGTGAGGTGGTCGGTGACGTCATCGAGATAGGCGCGCAGCTCATCGGGGATCGCGTACTTGGCTGCACCATTGCCCAGTGCCTGCGTCAGGCGATTGAGGTGGGTCGAATTGTGGAGGACATCGATGACCTCTTGGCTGAGGAGGTAGATGCGCGCGGCTGCGGCGGTGTCCCCGCTGAACACCTGACGTTCGATTCCGTCCTTGTCATCCTGCAGTCCGTCGAGGACGGGGAAGTACCCATCGACGGCGGTATCGAGGAGGCGGTAGATGAGAGCCTCGGGGCCGAGGGCGAGCAGCTCGCGGTCTTTCGTCCAGCTGCGTTTCTCGTTCGTGAAGTACTCCTGGATTCCATCTGTGTCCGGCGGAATCGGAGTGCCGTCGATGAACCGGTCTCCCTGGCAGATGATGATGAGCGCGTCGTCCTTCATCAGCAGGTGGAATTCGTTGAATTCGACTTCCTCCTTCGCGTCGATGTAGACCGCCGATTTGAGGACGACGAAGAGCACATCACCGTAGCGTTCGACCTTGGCCCGCTGGTTCGCGTGGAAAAGGTCATCGACGAGAACCGGATGCAGGTCCCACGCCGAGGCGACCTCCGCGAACAGTCCGGGAGCGGGTCTGGGGATGACGATCTGCGTGATCGAACCGGGAACGGACGAGCCGGAGCCGTCCGGGTCATGTGCAGACAGCGCGTCGGCGAAGGACCGGACGACGTTCATCTCCCGCGGTTCGCTGTCGATGATGCGGCGGCTGAACAGCGCCGGTGCCTCGGCGGACTTCGCTGCTGACCCCACCGCCGGTCGCTTGCGCAGTGACGGTCGTTCGGGCTTGTCTCTGCGGACTCTTGCCATTGTGCTCCCTTTCCTCTGACAGCTCCTCAACGGTACTGCACACCTATGTCGGCCTCAGGACGCAGCAAGTGGGAGGCGAAATACTTTATCGTCGAATTCTCAGACCGGGTGCGGTGCCTGCGCCAAATCTCTGACTGCGCCCGTGCGCAGATGGGGTTAGAGTGGCAACCGGTCGGCATCGTCGCGGACCGAAGCCCATCACGAGGAGCATGAGAGCACGGAGCCGTAGACCATGCCACGAATATTCCTCCGCCTTTGGCGCCGCTACCGGGATACAGCACTCTTCTTGAAGATGACGGCCGGGTTCGTCCTCGGACTCATCGTTGCCTTCGTCTTCGGAGAGAAGGCGCAGGTGCTGTCACCGATCGGTGACATCCTGCTCAACCTCCTCCAGCTGATCGTCATCCCGATCATCATGGTGACGCTGATCGACGCGGTCAACAGCACGCGCCCCGGAAACCTCGTCAGGGTCGCCTTCAAGACCTTCGCCTTCTACATCCTCACGACGATCGCCGCCGTCGTCATCAGTCTGTCCCTGGCCCTTCTGGTCAAACCGGGGACCGGTCTCCAGCGCCCTGAGAAGGGCGCAGAGACACCCGAGGCCCCCTCATTCGTCGACCAGCTCGTCGGCATATTCCCCGAGAACATCTTCAAGGCTCTGGTCGACGGCAACATCCTCGCTCTGATCTTCGTGGCCATGGTCGTCGGCCTCACGATGGCAGGTATGCGCCGCTCGTCCGATTCGACGATCTCCGGCTTCGGGAAGCTCGTGTACGACCTCGTACTTGCGGCCAAGGAGATGACGTTCCGCATCCTTCGAGGGATACTCCAATTTGCGCCGTTCGGCATCGCAGCTCTGGTGGCGAGCGATATCGGCAGCCAAGGAATCGATGCCCTGGCGGCCCTGGGCAAACTGACCGGCGTCGTCTATGCCGGTCTGGCAGCGCAGATCCTCCTCGTCTATATTCCTCTGCTGCTGCTCAATCGGATTCCGGTCGGCGGATTCTTCCGCGTCGCCGGTGCGCCGATGGCCACGGCGTTCACGACTCAGAGCAGCTCAGGGACGATCCCTGTGTCGCTGGAGGCGACGAGGAAAGCAAATATCCGCCAAGAGGTCGCAGGCTTCGTCATCCCATTGGGTGCAACCATCAACATGGACGGGGCGGTCATCCGTCTGGGGGCGTCGGTGGTGCTGGCTGCCAATATCGTCGGCCATGACATGTCCGTGCTCGAACTCGGCGCGATCGTCCTCACGGCCACGTTCGTCTCGATCGGCACCGCAGGAGTCCCCGGCGCCGGGCTCATCGGATTGACGATCCTGCTGCAGCAAGCCGGTCTCCCGCTCGAGACAGTCGCTCTGGTCGCCGGTGTCGACGTTCTGCTCGGAATGGGGGCGACGATGATCAATATCACCGGCGACCTCGTCGGAGTCCACCTCATCGACAAGAGCGAGAGGCGGATCAGCGAGGGCAGCCGAGGATTGTAGCCCTTTCACTCGAATCACGGGAGGGGTAGCGAAGGCTCCGTCATTCTGGAAGCGTGAGGGCACAGTCCGCACACGTGCTCACCCGACGATACGGCGAGGCCCTGGGCCGTGGAGTGAACTGCATCGATACAGCCAACCTCTACTCGGCCGGGGACGCGGAAAGAGTCCTCGGCGAGATCATGGGCGACAAACGCGATGAAGTCATCCTCACCTCAGATACGAATCACAGATGAAGGAGAAACACCGATGACCACACGTGACGAACTTCGTGCAGAGAAGGCCCTGCAGGGGATGGAATTCCCCGCTTCGAAGACCGAGCTCATCGACTATGCAACCGAACGCTCGGCGACGGCGAAGACGCTTCAGGCTCTGCGGGTTCTGCCGGATCGGCAGTTCGAGAACAAGGACGATGTCGTCGAGGCAGTGCCGCAGGAGCCCGAAGGCGACGCACCCGGAGGTGTGCACCGATGAGATCGGCCAGCGCACTGACGAAGTAACAGAAGACAGCGAATCGGAAGAAGGTGTTTGAATATGCGCAGTGATGAGTTCCTCAACCACGTCACCGAGATCGGCGGACCCAGCGATCCGGAAAGTGCTGCCGTCGTAACTCGGACGGTATTGGATAACCTCGGGAAACAGCTCAAAGGCGGAGAGGCGGCCGATCTGGCCGCCCAGCTTCCTGCCGAACTGCAGGAGCCGCTCCAACGGCACGGTTCGGAAGCCCCGCTGACCGACGACGTCGATGATTTCCTCCGGCGTCTGGCTGACCAGCTGGGCGAGGGGGTCGATCCTGAAACCGCCCGTGTCTATGCGCGTGCGGTGCTCTCGACGCTTGACGCCGCGGTCTCAGAGGGCGAGGTCGACGATCTCCGCTCACAGCTGCCCGCGGGCTTCGCACCGCTGTTCGAAGCCTGATCTCTGCTTCGCCCCTCACTCTGGTGAAGGCACGGTCTTCGCCGGAGTGAGGGGCGATCTGTCTCCGGCGTGATGGCCGCCTATGAAGCCGCCGCCGCCAACACCGGCGAGACGAACGAATCACAGGGCCCAGTGGCAGCGCACAGCGGGCGGACTCCATCCGATTTGTCGAGGGCTGCGAATACGTGAGTATGGACAGGGGCATTCAGTCTAGAGGGGCGAAGCTGGCCGAGGTGATCGACTACTGGAAGCTGTCCCTCGACGGAGTCTGGCTGCACAGCGTCAGCTTGGGCAGTGAACTGAGCGAGTTGGAAATCGATGCCTATCTACACGGAGTCTTCGGACTCTCCGGCCATCAGCACGACATCATTGCGCAAGCCGTCAACGAACTCATCGACATGCTGCCGGATCCGCCTCGGGCCTCCTTCAGCAGCGAACCCGACCTCGACGAGGTTGAGCCTCTCGCTCCGGATGACGACTTCGGGGCGTAGCTCTCACTCTGAGGCCTCGTCGGGTTGCGACTGTGAGACAGGGCTCTGCTCTATACGCCCGGTGCAGACAAGCCGCACGGTCTGGGCTGATCGTGCGGCTGACCGCAATCAAGCCGGGGTGCAGGCGGATTTCAGGAGGAGCACATGTAGGTATGCACAATAGTTGGCATGACCTTCCTACCGGCAGATCTGCCGCATACCGCAGTCCGTGGTGCCTCTTTTGCGCAGTCAGTAGCCAAGCTCGCCGCGCGGAGACTGCGTGAACGCGTTCGTGAGTCTCGGTTGCCCGAGGACTTCAACCCGCAGGATGACGACGCGTTCGTTGTGGCCGCGTACTTCGCCGGGGACCTCAGCTCGGTCTACCAACTCGAACAGTGGATGTGGCCGTTCGAACAGCTCGAGTCCCGACTGAAAGACCTCGGCTACGGGGATCGTCCCTTCGGCATCATCGTTCGGAATTCGCTCGTCGCCAGACACCTCAAGGGCGTCACCCCATTTCCCGTCCGCTTCTCACGCCTGACGAAAGGACTCGACGAATTCATGCAGTCACCGAGTCTGCGGGCCGTGTTCTATGTCAATCAGGGCACAAGCAACTTTCAGGCCCTGCGCTATCCCGAACCAGCTCATGTGCACCTCAGCCATGGCGAGAGCGAGAAGATCTCGATGATCTCCAATCAGCTCAAGGGCTACGACTACGTATTCACGGCCGGGCAGGCGGCACGAGAGCGGATCGAGCAGACTCTGTACGGCATGAGCGATGATCGCATGTTCGACGTAGGGCGGCCCCAACTGGATCGTCCGCGATCGGTTCCGCCCGAATGGGAAGAGTTCAAGGCCGAAAACACCGACGGCAAGGCGGTCTTCTATGCCCCGACGTGGGAAGGCGACTCTCCGTCGATGGCATATGGAACCATCGCCTACAACGGGGAGGAGATCGTCACCTCACTGCTCGACGCCGGGTACCGTGTGATCTTCCGACCCCATCCGCGGACGGGGGTGATGCGCCACGAGTTCGAAAAGGCAGTGGAGAACGTTGCGGAGATCGTCGAAGCCGATCCACGAGGATTCCTCGATGAGAGTCCGGACGTGTCGTGGCAGCTGGATGAGGCCGACCTGGCCGTGGTCGAGATGACATCGGTGGCCTTCGACTGGCTCGCGTCCGGCAAACCGCTGGTGATGGTCAAGCCCCAGCAGCCGGAAGCAGAAGTGCTCGAGGGAGGTCTGCTCGACCGTTGTCCGGCCGTGGATCCGGCGAGTCGGGAAGGTGTCGTCGGCCTCATCGACGAAGCCGTCTCTCGAACCGGCTCGGTCGCCGAACTGGCTCAGTTCTATCTGGGCGACACCGCGGCGGGAGCGCAGACCGCTCGCTTCATCCGATCGAGCGAAAAAGTGATCAGCAACCGGTCCGCAGAACGCCGCTTGAAGCACCGCGAGTGAGCCGTGTAACACTTCCTTAACCGGAAGTAACAAAATGATAAACTAGCGCGGAACTTATTCTGCGGCTCACGAGGTGAGCTTCGACCTCTGAACGGAATCAGTCATGAAACGAGTCATCACGTACGGAACATTCGACCTGCTCCATTACGGGCATATTCGACTGCTCCAACGTTGCAAAGACCAGGGAGACTACCTGGTCGTTGCGCTCTCGAGCGACGAATTCAACGCCGGCAAGGGAAAGAAGTCGTACTTCTCCTATGAAGAGCGCAAGCACATGCTCGAAGCCATCCGCTACGTCGATCTCGTCGTTCCCGAAGATAACTGGGAGCAGAAGTCGACTGACGTCGACAAGTACCACATCGACACCTTTGTCATGGGCGATGACTGGACAGGGGAATTCGACTTCCTCAAGGACAAGTGCGAAGTCGTCTATCTGCCGCGGACTCCTGAGATCTCGACGACGCGGATCAAGAGTGAGCTGGGCAAGTCCTGACTGCACTGGCGGGGACCCCGCGCTATCGTGACTGGACATCATCATGGATCTGAGAGGAACGGACGTGCCCGGAAAGCCTTCGGCGAACCATCCGACGCTGTCGGAGCTTCGGGCCAAGGCGCAGCCGCCGGAAGTCCGCAGCCGGAAGAATGCCGAGCATTGGACGGCGCAGCTCTACCTCCGCCATATCTCGATCTACTTCACGATGCTCCTCGTGCGCACGAGGATCAGCGCCAATGGAGTCACCGGCCTGATGATCCTGGCCGGATGGTGCATCGCTGCGAGTCTGCTCATTCCCGGAATCTGGGGAGCGGTCCTCGCTGTGTTCTTCTCACAGGTACAGATGTACATCGACTGCTGCGACGGTGAGGTCGCACGGTGGCGGGGAACCAGCGGAGCGAAAGGCGTATTCCTCGACAAAGTCGGTCATTACACGACTGAAGGTCTGGTGGCGGTCGCACTCGGCGTGCGGGCCGTGGGGGAGTGGAATGCCCTCATCGACGACCCTGCGGGTTCGTATCCGTTCCTGCTTGCCGGGACCGTCCTGGCCGGATTGGTGCTGCTGAACAAAGCACTCAACGACATGGTCCATGTCTCCCGCGCCTTCAACGGACTCGACAAGCTCGCCGACTCGAAGGAAGCGACAGCGCTCCACCCGGGTGCCATCGCCACGCTCAAACGGATGGCGCGTTTCGTTCCGTTCCACCGCATCTTCCATTCGGTCGAGATGTCTCTGATGGCATTGGCCTCGAGCATCGTCACTGCGATTGCCGTATCGGCCGGTGCCGACCCGCTGTTCGGGGAGCGCTGGCTCATCCTCATCATGGCACCGCTGTGCCTGCTCTCGGTCATCGGCCATTTCCTGTCGATCATGGCGTCGAGGAGGCTGTCATGAGCGAATCCTCGCGCATACTCTCTCAGCACTTCGACGACAATCGACGCTACACGTTCGGGGTCGTGGTTCTCAGCCAGGGAAAGCGGTTGGAGGACCTCAACCGCGGATTCGAGTCGCTGCTCGCACAGAAAGGCGTCGACCTCGACATCGTCTGTGTGGGCAACGGGTGGGAGCCGGAAGGCATCCCGGGCCAGGTCAAGAAACTGGGACTGCCGGAGAATCTCGGCATCCCGGCCGGGCGCAATGCAGGCGTCCCCCATGTCGACGGTGAGTTCCTGTTCTTCCTCGACGATGACGCATGGTTGCCGGATGACACTTCGCTCATGCGCATGGCCCAGCTGATGCGCACCAAGCCGCAGATCGGTCTGATTCAGCCGAGGGTCGAAGAACCTGGCGGGCCGGACGCGCCGAAACGGTGGATTCCCAGACTCAAGAAGGGAAGCGCCGACCACTCATCGAATGTGTTCTCCGTGTGGGAGGGCGCAGTCTGCATGCAGCGTCGGGCATTCGACGAGTGCGGTGGATGGCCGGCACCGTTCTGGTACGCGCATGAGGGCATCGAACTCGCCTGGCGAGTCTGGGATGCCGGCTACATCGTCTGGTATATGGGCGACCTCGCCGTCGCCCACCCGGTGATCGACCCGAGACGCCATGATGAATACTTCTACATGAACGCGAGGAACCGTGTCTGGCTGGCCAGGCGCAACCTGCCCTGGCCCTTCAGCTGGGCCTATGTGGGCTCCTGGACATTGATGCAGTTCATCAAGTGGGCCAACAAGCCTCACCAGCTCAAAGCGTGGATGGAAGGGTGGCGCGCCGGATGGCGTCTCGACCCGTGGGGTCAAGACGAAGACAGGCAGAAACTGTCGAGGAGGGGCGTTCTTCGAATGTCCCGGCACGGCCGGCCGCCGATCGTGTGACGTCACGCCGCCATGGCGAACGATGTGCGTCATGACAGCAGAAATCAGACCGGGGAGTCCCCGGAGAGCATGCTGTCGGCTGCGCACGACGGAAATGAGCAATGACAGCGACCGCAGTCGGGTCCGAACCAACCGACTGAGAAACCAAGTGGAGCCTTTTGATGCAGTCGACAGCAACCGTTGCTGAGAACTCCCAGCGAAGTACTCCTCCCCAACCCTCGGGTTTTCGTTCCGATATCCAGGGGCTTCGAGCACTGGCTGTGGGCATCGTGCTCCTCTACCACCTGTGGCCCGACCGCTTCGTCGGCGGGTTCGTCGGAGTGGACGTCTTCTTCGTCATCTCCGGCTTCCTCATCACCAGCCACCTCATCAAGTCCCCTCCGCGCAGCTGGGGCGATGTGGCAAAGTTCTGGGCGCGACGAGTCCGGCGACTGCTGCCGGCGTCACTGCTCGTCCTCTTCCTCGTCGGAATCGCAACCTTCCTCGTTGCTCCACAATCTGTCTGGGCCGATACCGGACGCCAGATCCTCTCCGCAGGGCTCTACGTCGTCAACTGGGACTTCGCCGTATCCAGCGTCGACTACCTGGCTGCGGACAATGCTCCGTCGCCGGTCCAGCATTTCTGGTCACTGTCCGTCGAGGAACAGTTCTACTTCGTCTGGCCGATGATCATCGGTCTGGCGTTCCTCGCCGGGACGAAGCTCGGCCGATCCAAGAAGATCGTCGGTTTCACCGTTCTCGGAATCTTCCTCGCCTCACTCATCTTCTCCATCGTCTACACGGCCGACGAACCGGCGATGGCCTACTTCATCACCCCGACCAGGATGTGGGAGCTGGCCATGGGCGGGCTGGTTGCCGTCTTCGTCATCTACGTTCGACCTGAGCGCCTCCCGTTCAGCTCTCTGCTCGGGTGGGTCGGACTCGCCGGAATTGTGGCAGCCACCTTCCTCATCCGCGCAGACATGCCGTTCCCCGGCTACATTGCGCTGGTCCCGGTCCTCTCGACGGCACTCGTCATCCTCGCTGACTCGCGCGGCCGGACCTCCGTGCTTCCGCTGCTGTCATTGCGGCCCGTTCGTTTCCTCGGCGATATCTCGTACTCCGTCTATCTCTGGCATTGGCCCCTCATCGTTCTCGTGCCCTATCTTTCGGCCAAGCTCGGACGCTCGGAGAGCCTCGGCGTACTGGACAATATCGCGATCATTCTGGTCTCGATCATTGCCGCGTGGGCGTCGACGACGTGGGTCGAGAACCGGTTCCGCAAGTCGTCGTTCTTCAGCAGTTCGAAGAAGACCTTTGCGTTTGCGGCAGTTGCCATGGCTCTCGTCGCGGCTCTGGGGCTCAGCCAGATGGTCGTCGCCAACACCATCGTCGAGCAGAACGAGGACAAGCTGCAGGCCCAGCTGGATGACCCCGATTCCTGTCTCGGCGCAGGCATTCTCCTTCCCGATGCAGAGGACAACCCCAACTGCGAAGACAAGGATTCGCTGCAGATGGAACCCGCTGCGGCGAAGAAGGACAAGTCAAAGGCCTATGCCGATGGCTGTTGGGCCAGCGCACCATATGCGAGCAAACCGGAATGCACCTACGGAGACGGGTCGAAGCATGTCGCACTCGTCGGAAACTCGCATGCCGGACATTGGCTGCCGACGCTCGAGAGATTGGCCGACGAGCATGATCTGACGATCACCACGTTCCTCGCCTCGAACTGCAGCATTTCGACCCTGCCTCAGGACCTGTCGACGCCGGAGGAAACAAAGGGATGTCAGGACTACGCCGATTGGGTCTCGAAGAGAACGACCGAAGGCGGCTTCGACGCAGTGATCACCTCGGAACGGCAGTCCACGCCGCTGGAAGGCATGGACTGGGAAGAGACCGAGAAGAAGGCACCCGCAGGGCACCATGAGATCCTGCAGCGCTGGGTCGATGCTGATTTGGACGTTGTGGTCATTCGGGACACCCCATACCCCGGTGGAGCCGATATCACCGTGCCGGATTGCGTCGCCAAGCATGAAGACGACCTCGAGCAGTGCTCCGGAACCCCGGAGTCTTGGCATTGGATGGACCCGCTGGCCGCCTCGGCGAGGAGTATGGACTCGAAGCGGCTGTCGATCATCTACCCGCAGGACTGGTTCTGCCCTGAGGGGCGCTGCGAGCCGGTCATCGGCGGAGTCATCACCTATTTCGATACCGCCCATATCACTGCGACCTATGCGCAGACGCTTGCCCCGCAATTCGACGCGAGCCTGCGCAGAACAGGACTCGGCACCTTCGACTGAGACTGCTGCGGTTCATCGAACTGACAGTCAAGTCGGATACCGTGTGCCTGATTGCCCTGACCGCCGACTGCTACGAACGACCGATACCTCTGCAAAGGACTGAACGAGTGACCACTGGACGAAACGCCGCCGACAGATACTTCAGCAAGGGACGAGAACTGGTCAAACCCGTCGTCCACGGAATCGCCCGACGTGCCCTGCCTGTGGTGGAACGAGCATCGGGGACGAAGTACGTGCGCGAACGAGCCGCCGGAGGGCCCGGAGCTGGGAAGTCTGTCGGATCGGCGAAGACGATCGCGACGGACACCGCTCGCGCGTATCGAAAGCTGGCCTCAGGACTGAGAGGCAAGACAGCCGAAGACACGGACGGCTGGACGGTTGCGCCCTCGACCCGAGAGGTCGACGCAAAATCACGCCAACTGGCACAGGTCAAGGCTCACGCGACGCTCTCGGAAGCTCTGGCACAGGGTGAGGCTCTCGGGGAATCGGCGGTCGACGGGGGACGGGTTCTCGTTGCAGAAGGACACCTGGCGGAGGCTGCGTCCATCGGTCTGAATCTCCGCAGCCGTGCGTCGACCGAAGAAGCCGGCAGGGTGATCCTCGGAATGGCATATCAGCGGTCATCGGACCCGGAAGTGTCGTGGGCAGAATTTGCGAAGATCGACGACCGCGACATCATCGTCGCCGCCGCCGAAGAGTACTTCCCTACTGCGATCGACACCCTCGGGCAGGAAGCCCTGCCGCTGCTCGACCGCTCGAATGACGCAGGCGAAACCGACCGTTGGAGCGACAAGGCAGTGCTGCGCACCGCTGAATCGGCCTTCTGCATCGGAGCCTTCGACCATGTGCGCACCCTCATCGGATCACGCCTCGAGAGGCCGTCGGACCAGATCGATACGGCGGTGCACTACGAGCTCAACCGCATGCTCGATTGGCTTCCAGGTGGAAAGCACCTCGAGCCTCTCCCGACCACACCGGGCAAACGCAACTTCGGTGTGCTCAGTTATGACCAGCCGGGGATCCGGTCCCGCAACATCGGCGACTACATCCAGACGATTGCCTCCATCGGCCACCTGCTGCGCTACGAAAACCTCAGCTTCTCGGGCGACGCGGGCCTGACCGAACTGTTCACAAAGCTCCGCACGACGGTCAAAGACGAACGAAAGTACGCAGGCCCTGAGGCTGAACTCAACCTCGTCGAGGTCTACAGGGACGGCAACGTCTATCAGGACATTCCGGAAGACACCTGGTACATCGCCTTCGGGTGGTACATGCACGACATCTTCGGCAAGTCGTTCAACATTCCGTTCCACCCGAACCTGCGGCCGATTCTGCTCTCCGTCTTCGTCCGCTACCCGGAGATGCTCACCCCCGATGCCATCGCCTACCTGAAGAAGTACGGTCCGGTCGGGTGCCGTGACTGGCAGTCGGTCGCCGTGCTCAGAGCCGTCGGTGTTCCGGCATTCTTCTCCGGGTGCCTCACCACGACGGTCGATACCCTGTTTCCTGCTCCGTCGGCTGACCGGCGGTCCGGCACGGTGCGAATCGACTGGACCAAGGGCGGAAAAGGGCCGAAGAAGAAACAGACGGTCACCGCGATCCGCGACAAGACCTTCCCGGAGAACCTGGAACTGGCCCGCAACTGGGTCGCCGACTACGCCTACAAGTACAAGCGAGTTCTCACCTCGCGACTGCATGCGAACCTGCCCGCGCGGTCGGTGGGCGCCGAGGTCGAATTCGAACCGAAGAACAAATCGGATTCACGATTCGGCGGGCTGATCGGCATCGATGAAACCGAGTTCGACGCCATTCGGGACGGGATCTTGGACAAACTCTCAGTGGTCCTGCCGCTCATCGCGACGGGTGCATCCGATGACGAGATCTACTCGAAGTGGGTCGAGATCACTGCCGATGACATGGCTGCGGCCGATGAGTATCTCGCGACTGCCACGCTGCCGAGCGCAGAGAGCACAACCATTTCCGCCGCCGTGAACACGACCGACCGACCGGTTCCAGAAGAACAGGTCACAGACGTCTTCATGACCGTCGAGAAGGGCGAAGAGTCTCTGGTTGCAACGGCCATCAGGTCCATCGACGCCCACGCCTCCGGCCGGTATCGCATCTGGCTGCCGTCCGGAGCAGTGAGCGCGGAAGCCGCCGATGAGATCCAGGCACAGCTGTCGCTCGGCACAGTCGGGAGATTGGGACCGGTGTCCTATGCTGACATCGCGAACGAGAATGACCTAGTGCAGGCGCTGCTTCCGGTGCTGTTCCCCGACCATGAGCGCCTCGTCGTCGTTCCCTCAGCCGGCGAGTTCTCTGCCGACATCGTCGAGCTTTCGAGGGCCGAACTCGGGAGCACATTGCTCGCCGCGAAACATGATGTGAGGAAGAACCGCTCCAGCGGTCTCACGCTGATGAGGAGGATCGCGAGCTCATTCGGCGACGATCATGTCGGCGCACTCAACTTCGTCTTCGCAAGTCATGTCGGCCTCACCGAGGACTTCGTTCCCTTCGACCCGCAGACTGCGGTCCTCAACCTCAGCGGAATGCGCAACGAAGGCCTCGTCAACAAGATCATCGGTCTGATGCAGGAGCTCAAACTCAGTTACGTTGACGCAATGCAGACGATCGTCGGCGGACGGTACTCCGACATCGGCGACGAGTGGAACGTCCGAGCCCAGTGGGAGACGTCGGACAGCCCCAAGATCGTCAACTGGCGGCGCCAGACACGCTACTTCGGTCGCATGACACTGACACGTTGATCAGTGCCGCTGAGACCGCCGCACGAGAAGAGCTGAGAAGGATGCCACCAGTGAGTTTCATGGCTCGACGTACGCATGACGTCAACGACAAGACTCAGGTCCAGAACGAGCCCGACCAGAAACTCGGGACCGATGAAGTGCACGTCTACAACGTCCTGTGGTGGATCCCCGAATCGATGGGCGGAATGACGACTGCGGCACTCCGCCGGATTCGGAGCTTTCAGAAATTCGGCAGGCCGCTGTCGCAGACCATCCTGACGTTCAGCCCTCGAATGGACACAGACGAGATTCGAGATCGTTTGGTCTCGTCGGGACGTATGAGTGACGACGTCGAGCTGGTGAACATCTGGCAGGACCTGCGGAAAAGATCTGAGCACGAACTTGCGCAGCTCGAAGGCGAACGGCCGCGGAACCCGATTCCGGACATCGACGGTGAAATCGAGAACATCACTGCCTTCTATGATGTCGTCCGAAATGCGCGCAGCGGCAAGATCATCCGCCGCAACTATTTCCGGGAAGACGGTAGCCTGCTGGTCGCGGACGTCCGGGATCCGAAACTGGGCAGAAGATTCATCCTCCATTCTCCGAACGGAACGCCGATGGCGGAATGGCGACGCCCGCGAGATTTCTACAACGCCTGGATCAAGGCAGCTGTGAATCAGGAACCCGCTGTCGTCATCGTCGATGACAAAAAGGTCAGCGAGTTCATCCACGAGATCTCGGCTCGGAGGTTCGCACTCATCTTGTTCCTCCACGGGACTCACCTGCGCTATCCGTGGAATGGCAATCACGGCCAGGTGCTGCCCCGCAGACTAGACACCGTACGCAATTTGGACCGCTTCGACGTGGTCGGTGTGCAGACAGGTCAGCAGGCGGAGGCCGTTCGAGCTCGCGGATTCACTGAAGACAACATCAGGCTTCTGACCGGCGAGCTGCCGGCCGGATCGGTGCTGACTGAGGCTGCGGAAGAACGGTCGATGGGTAAGGCCGTGATGATCGCCAACCTCATTGAGCTCAAACGCGTGGACCATCCGATTCGGGCAGTCGCGAAACTGCGGGACCGCGGCATTGACGTCTCTCTGACGATCCTGGGGGAGGGGCCCGAACGGCCCAAACTGGAGAAGCTCATCGACGCTCTTGACGTTCGTGATCGAGTGGAGCTGCCCGGCTATGTCAATGATGTCTCAGACAGGTTGAAATCGGCCTCATTCTCCATGCTGACGAGCACCAGCGAAGGATTGCCGTTGTCGATGATGGAATCGATGGGCGCCGGCTGCATTCCGATCGTCTACGACATCACATATGGCCCGCGCGACCTGATCGAACAGGGACAGAACGGATTCATCACTTCGCGGAACGATGTCGACGCACTGGCCGATCAGATCGAGGAGTTTCTCTCTCTGGGCGCGGAATCTGTTGCGGCGATGCGCAGTTCTGCCTTGGACACGGTTGAGCACTATCTGCCGGAGGCCGGATACCGGCGCTGGAAGTCAGCCATCGAGGAACTGCCTGCCGCACACGTGCATGATGACCGCATCGAGACGTCGGGTGCCCCTGTCGAGGTGAAACGCGCCAAGTGCGAGGCTTTGCCGGATGGGTGCCGCATCGAACTCGAACTCGCTCATCTCCACACAGAGGTCATCGAAAGACTGGAGCTGGTCGTCTCCGCGCGCGAGGTCAATACATTCTTCGTCTGCGGAAACTCATCGACCTCAACCCGTCGGTTCGGCCGGCGACATGTGGCGACTTTCGACGTGGATTTTGAACGCTTCTCCGAGTCTCCCAATGAGACCTTCGATGTCTATCTGCGACTGCCTCGCGATCTGTGGACGACGAAGCGGAGGATTCGCCTGCCGAGGATGCGCAGTGCAATGCAGACTGGGACGTGGGAATGGTACTCCACGAAGCATGGGAACCTCTCGGTACGTCCCTTGAGAACCCCGTAGGGCCGGTGTACGAAAGCAGGACATCACCAACGAGTGATGTCCTGCACCGGATGATCACTCGCGGTCGGATTCGTCCTCGGATTCAGCATTGATGCTGTCGTCGGAATGGAAGTGCTCCAGATCGGCAGCACGAGCGGAGATCAGGTTCGAGACCGCGTCGGTGAAGAGGACAGTCGACGTCCCCTTTCCCCCCTCGCCGAAGTAGTGTCGACGAAGGTCGAGCCGAGCTTCGGCCGCTGAGTCCTCAGACAGCATCTCCTGGAACATCTGCTCCAGGCTGCCGACCGTCGAACGGTCGATGATCGGAGTGGCACGGCTGATCGGTGCGTCTGCGTTGAGAGCAGCCGAGTCGTTCCGGCGATCAGTCAGCACGAGCGGCTTCTCCGGATGCAGGTAGAGGAAGTCGAGTCCGACACTGGAGATATCGGTGATGAGCAGGTCGACAGTATCGAACATGGCGAGGATATCGCCCTGCATCAGCACCTGATGCTGCATGGATTCGTCCGAGATCGATTCATTGGCCGCCTCGAGGAGAGCGAAGATCTGAGTGTTCGCCTCAGTCATCGCCGGGTCGTTGGATGTCTCGACACGCGGGTGCGGTTTGTAGATCACTCGGGTATTGGGAATCTGCAGCACGGCTTCGATGATCTGCGGTCCGAACAGGTCGACCGACGTGTAGTTGTTGGACTCGTTCTCACCCTCCCACGTGGGCGCATACATGAAGGTCCGTGCAACAGAGGGTTCGAGTTCCAGAGGTCGCTCGATGTCGAGCTGAGGCCGTCCGATCTTGACGAGAGAGGTCTCGTCGAAATCGATGAGCGCTCTGCGGTGCCGTTCAATTGCGGCATCACCGGCGACGAACACTTTGTCATAGGACTTGGCCTGGTTCGAGACCATGCTCAGTTTGTCTGACTCGCCGTGATTGACGTGCACGTGCACCATCGGTGCGAATGCCAGCGATTGGAAGTTCGTCATCCCGTTGTTGACGTAGAGAGCCAATTTGAAGTTGTTGGCGTGGTAGAAGGTGTGCAACGGGTCGAATCGACGTTTGAACACCACCGGGAGATGAGTGGTCTCGAGTGTACGAAGCAGGGCAGAGCCTTTACGCATGACCAAGACGACCCTATGGGTTTTGTGGAGTTCTTCGAGCACGGGAATCCACTGCTCAAGCTGATAGAACTTCGAGCTCCGATCGCCAAAGTAGACCACCACCTCGGCCTTCACGTAGCTGCCGTCGTATTCGTCCTCGAGTCGGTTCCACCTTTCGGTGCCCCTGATCCACTTGCTTGTGTTCTTCCAGGCCCTTGATTGCAGTGCGCTGCGAGCGATTGAACGGACGGGGTTCATCACGGGTCGAACTCCTCGTGGTCTCATGGTCTCGGAAGTGTTGGTGGGACACCTTGGGCACGGCCCACGCTCCCGAGTAAGAATAGCCCCTCGGCCTCAACATCGAGCTCAGGTTCTCTGCTTCCGTCTGCTTGACAGCCGCCGTGTCGGAGAGTTTCAGCGGCTCCAATGACAACTGCTAGGCTAACTACGTTAACCAAAGGTAAATGAGAAATGTCGGTTGTGTGTAGCCGGTTCGGTAAGGGGAATCTGTGGTAGACGATCTGACAATTGAAGGAATCTCGTGGGAACGTGTGATTCTGACATTTGTCGTCAGGTTTCCCGGCGGTGCTCCCGACTCGTTCTTTCTGACCCCCAACTCCAGGCCGTATGAGGTCGAGCTGCCCATTCGTGCTGAGCCGCTGGGCGATGAGCGTTTTCGACTGACCATCAACGTCACGCAGTTCAACCGTCGGGCCCAGGTTCCGAACGGAACCTACTATCTCGTCGCTCGACGCGGGGAGGTTGTCTACCCGGCCTCATATCCGCTTGGACGGGCCGACGAGCTGGGCGATGCCTCACGCGCGTTCGTCTACAACAAGAATTTCTCCGCCTACACAGTCACCTTCGGCATCTCCGATGACGAAGCCGCGCCATTCTTCCTTATGCGCACCTACTCCTTCGGGCGCTCGGGAAAGAAGCCGTCGTCGACAGTGGCCCGATTGAAGTCGAAAGCCAAAAAGAAGTGGACGTCGACCAAGCGCAGGGCACTGCGGAGCGTCTTCGCCCTGTCATCGTTCCGGCGGCCCACCGATGGCAGCAATATCCTCTTCGCGTCTGAAGCTCGTCCGAACATGCAGGGGAACCTCAAAGCAGTCCACGACCGCATGCTCGAACGCGGACTCGATTCCGACTTCAACTTCGGCTACTCGTTCCGCACGGGTCGGACGAGTAGTCGTCAAAGCGCATTCGCCCTCGCCTGGGAGATGGGCAAGGCGAACACCATCCTCATCGACGACTACTTCGCCATTCTCAAAGACCTGGGGAACCGAGACGAGCAGAAGATCATCCAGCTCTGGCACGCCGGCAGCGGCTTCAAGTCCGTGGGGTACAGCCGTTTCGGTCAGTACGGCTCGCCGAATCTTCGCAACGCTCACCGCCTGTACTCGTATGCGATCTGCGGTTCTCAGCATCTGCGAGACGTCTATAGCGAAGCCTTCGGAATCGAGCGGGAAGCCGTCATCGCCACGGGCCTTCCACGTATCGATGGGTTCTTGCGTGATGGCCGTGCAGAGGAGGTGCTCGTCGACTTCGACGAGCAGTTCCCCCTGGCGAATGGCAAGCGGAAGATCCTCTTCGCCCCTACGTTCCGCGGGCGCGGTTCTGGGGATGCACACTACGACTACGACCAGATCGATTTCCGTGAACTCTACGAATCATGTGGACCCGATACGGTCATCCTGTTCCGCCAGCATCACTTCGTTCCGGATCCCGCCCCGATTCCCCCGGAGTTCGCAGATCGACTGATCGATGTCGCGTCGTACCCGGATACCAACGATCTGATGTTGATCTCCGATGTGCTCATCACGGACTATTCCTCTGTCATCTACGAATACGCGCTTCTTGAGCGTCCGATGATCTTCTTCGCCTATGACCTCGATACGTATTCGGCGACTCGCGGAATGCACAAGGACTATCGGGAAGCGGCACCAGGAAGCATTGCCACGACCTTCGATCAGCTGGTCGAACTCATCCGCATGCCTGAGTTGAGCAATGCGATGACGAAGGAATTCGTCAAAGAGAACTTCGACTATGTCGATACTCACAACTCGGATCGAGTCATCGACTCGTTGATCCTCAGCGAGCCTGTCAGCGGATTCGAATCGGCAGACTCAGCGGTCGGTGACGAGCTCTCCAACCGCGTGGGTGAGGAAGATCCTGGAGCACCCGGTCAAGAGGATCAGCTCAACGAGCCCACAGACGATTACACCGACAGCGGCGATAAGAACGAAGCAGAGGACGAGGAGAACCAATGGCAAACATCGCAGTAGTCTTCGCTGGGGGCGTCGGCGCCCGAATGGCGCACAGTTCCCGTCCCAAGCAGTTCCTTGAGATCCACGGCCGTCCGGTGATCGTGCACACTCTCGACGTATTCGAGCAGCACCCGGAGATCGATGCAATCGCTGTGGCTATCCTGCCTCAGTATCGGGAGCACCTCGAGAGGCTCGTGAAACGATACGAACTGACCAAGGTGAAATGGATCGTCGACGGCGGATCCACCGGACAGGAGTCACGGCATAACGCGCTCAAAGTCGTTGCCGAACACCACGATCCGGACAGCATCGTGCTCATCCACGACGGTGTTCGTCCTCTGATCGACGCTGACCTCGTTTCCCGGAACATCGAGAGCGCGCGTGAGTTCGGTTCGGCCGTCACCTGCACAAAGATGACTGAGACGGTTGTCGTCGAAGAAGGATCGGGAATCAAAGAAGTCATTCCCCGCGACCCGTTGTGGACAGCTCAGGCTCCTCAGACATTCCCCCTCAAAGATGTCTTGGCGGGCTATGATCGTGCGGTCGCTGAAGGCGAGAATGATTCCATTGATACATGCACACTGATGAACGGCTTCGGGTATCAGGTTCATCGGGTTGAGGGTCCACGGACGAACATCAAGATCACCACTGCCTCGGACTACTACGTCTGCCGCACATTCCTCACCCTGATCGAAGACAGGGAGGCCTTCGGTGGCGAGTGAGGACCAGGCGGTCACTGCCTCGGCGGATGCCACTGACGTCGTTCTCTTCGACGCCCCAGCCTTCACCCAGGACGTCGCACGCATTGCCGCGACCAGACTGCCGTGGGAAAAATACCGGAACGCCGAGATCCTCGTGACTGGCGCGTCCGGCATGATCCCGATGTATATCGTTGGGTCGCTGTTGGCTGCAAACGATGCGCATGATCTCGGGCTTCGCGTTGCGGGAATGGTGCGGAACAGGACGAAGGCTGAAAAGCGATTCGGCACCGCGCTCGAACGCTCTGACTTCGCTCTGCTGTCCGGTGACGTCATCGACAAGCAGAGGTTCGAGCGGAAGTTCTCTACAGTCTTCCACGGTGCTTCACCGGCTCGTCCGAGTCTTCACAAGTCATCGCCGGTCACCACTCTGAAGTCGAACGCGTTGGGAACGATCAACCTCCTTGACTCGCTGGTCGAGTCGGGAGGGGAGTCTTTTGTTCTTCTGTCCTCGTCGGAGGTTTACGGCGCGATCCAGGGCAGCGAACTCATCCGCGAAGATGACGAAGGGACTCTGCAGCATTTCGCGCCGCGGGCAAGCTATTCGGAAGGCAAGCGAATCGCCGAGACTGCGCTTGCTGCGTATGCGGATGAGTTCGGTATCCGATGCCTCAGCCTCCGGTTCGGTCACATCTACGGCCCGGGTATGGCCCTTGACGACGGCCGTGTGCAGGCGGATTTCCTGGCTGATGTCGTTCGCGGCCGCAATGTGCGGATGATGAGCGCCGGAGCGGCGACGCGGACATACACGTACGTCGCGGACGCCGTGGAAGGACTGTTCTTCGCCCACCTGCGTGGTGAAGAGCAGGTCTACAACGTCGCCGATCCTGCCGGGAACATCAGCATCCGTGAACTGGCAGAGACCTTCGCTTCTGCACGTCCAGAGAAGAACCTCTCCCTGGATTTCGTCAACCCTGAGGACGGACGGTCATTTTCGCCAGTCGCGTCTCTCGGCTTGGACGCTGCAAAGCTCACGGGTCTTGGTTGGGACGCGGGAACATCGCTTGCCGACGGCGTTTCCCGGACAGTTCAGACGTTTGAAGATGGCCCAGTCATCGTCTGAGTTAGAAGACGCGATACTTGTTACACTCACCAACCGGCCCGACGTGCCACAATCTCGGTAACGGCGTTGATCGTTGCATTGATGAGGAGACCTGAACGACTATGAGCCCCACCAGAATTCTTCTGCTGACAAACCGTGATTCTGACAATGTCGGAGATCAGATCATCGAAGCCTCCGTCATCTCCATCATCAAAGGCGTATTGAAGAACCTCGGATACAGCTCAGATGAATTCACGATCTCCAGCAGGGCTGCGGGAATCATTTCGAAGAAGTACATGAAGACCGAGGATCCAGAACTGCTTCAGGCCGCACGCAAAGCGATCTCGGAGTCGGACCTCATCATCTTCGGTGGTGCGCCGCTCTTCAACTACGCGTACCAGAACTTCTACCTGCGAACGATTGTCACCCTTGAGCTCGCGCAGGAATATGGAGTGCCGGTTCTCTTCTCCAGCATCGGCGTCGAGAAGTTTGACGCTGAGAACCCAAAGAGCCAGGCACTGCAGCGTGCTCTTCAGTTGCCGGTCGTCAAGCAGATCACTTCTCGGGATGACATCGATTCCGTGCGCCGCTACGTTGAAGGCACTGAGATCCCGACCGCTCACGTTGCTGATCCAGCCGTCCTTGCCGACATCGTTTATCGAGAGAAGGCCGAACAGAAAGCTGGCCCAGCACCGACTCCCTCGGCCAAAGTCCGGGCCAAACGCAAGATCAGGCGGATCATCAATCGACTCCTTGCGGAAGAAAGCGACAAGAAGGCCGTGGCTCCGGCGCCACAGAAGCCTAACGGCTCTATTGCCGGCGCTAGTTCCAAAGCGGGCGAGACAGCTGCCCCCAAACGCAAATGCATCGGCCTCGTTGTCACCCGCGGAGGCATATTCGCGGACAACGGAATCAAATTCACGGGCAAGGACCAGAGAGAGTTCTGGTTGGACACGATTGCCAAGTTGACTGAACTCGGTTACGACTATCGCGTATTCACCACGGGCCACTTTACTGACGAAGTATTCCTCGATAACCTCGTCAAGAACGGTGGCGTGCCAGGTGGCAAAGCTGCGGTGAACGTGAACTCGCCTGATGAGCTTATGAATGAATTGCGGAAGTGCGACGGTGTCATCGCATACCGTCTGCACGCGAGCATCACATCGTTCGCGATGGGGATCCCCTCGATCGGTCTGTCTTGGAACTTCAAAGTTCCCTACTTCTACGAGTCGGTGGGATACGGCCACCGAGCGCTCCCACCTGAACGGTGGAGTGCAGACGTAGTCGTACCTGCGATCGAGGCTGCCATGGCTGATGGAATTGAAAAGGACAAAGAGTTCCTCAAGAGTGTCTATGACACGCTCTTCACAGGTATACGCAGTGTAGTTTCTCCCGATAGTTCGGCGGCACCGTATACCTTCGACGAACTCTGGCATAACATGCCCAGACAGGCTGCTACAAGTCCGAAAGCGTATCAGGAGAAGGTCAATCGGAAGCTCCGCCGGACGTATGAGAGCTATCAGCGTTTGTCAGCGAAGGCCAAGTCACCCAACTGACGGGCAGTGATCGGAAGCAGGGAAGCATCAGTGGACTCCTTCGAAATTCTTGTCCTGACGAATAGGGACTCCGACAACGTCGGTGATCAGATCATCGAGGCCTCAGTGATCAGCTTGCTGAAGACAGTGGCTGTGAACCTCGGGTTGAAGCCTGAGAAGGTTGTTATCAGAAGCCGAGCGGCGAGTCTGATCAGCCGCAAGTACATTTCGACCCTAGACGAATCTCTGCTCGAGCCGGCGAGACGAGCGATATCGCGTGCGGACGTTGTCATCTTCGGTGGTGCTCCGCTTTTCAACTACCGCTATCAGACGTTCTACCTTCGGACGATCCGGACTGTTGAGATTGCTGCAGAATACGACGTGCCTGTGTTGTTCTCAAGCATCGGCATTGAGCCCTACTCGGCTGAGAACCCTCGATCTCAACAGCTGAAGAAAGCTTTGGCACTGTCGGTCGTCAAACAGATCACCACCCGGGATGACCTTGAGTCAGCAAAGCGCTATGTCGAAGGCACAGATATTTCTACGGCGTTGGTTTCTGACCCTGCAGTATTCGCCGATACTGTCCTGGGAATTGAATCCCGGGTCGGACCATCGTCCGAGACCAAGGCAAGACGGCGCATCGGGTTGGTGGTGACTCGCGCTGGCATCTTCAAAGACAACGGCATCGATTTCGATGAAGCAGCCCAACGTCGATTCTGGCTCGACGTGATTGCTGACCTAGAAGCGCGCGGAGACGACTATCATCTCTTCACCACAGGTCACTTCACGGATGAGATCTTTCTCGACTCGTTGGTCCGTCATCATGGGGTCTCAGGCAAGAAGGCGACCGTCATTGTGAACTCTCCTGAGGAGCTGGTCGCAGAGCTGGAACAGTGCGACGGAGTCATTGCCTATCGACTGCATGCGAGCATCACATCATTTGCTCTTGGCATTCCGTCGATCGGCCTGAATTGGAATTTCAAAGTGCCGGATTTCTACCGCTCCATGGGCTATCCAGAACGCGCGCTTGACCATTCTGACTGGAACTCCAAAACTGTGCTTCTCGCGCTCGATACCGCAATGAGCGAAGGTGTCACCAAGGATCCGGAAACGCTCATGACTGTGTATCGAACTCTGTTCGCCGGGCTGAAAGGTATCGTCGCTCCTGATTCGCAGGCGGAGCCGTTCACAATTGGCAAACTCCGCGAAAGGATGCCGCGTTATCAAGGGACTTCGCGCAAGCAATATCAAGAAAAAGTCCGACGTAAGCTGCGCCGGTCTTACGAGTTCTATCAGCGGCGAATAGGTGTGGACGTGGCCAAATCCTCGACGGTGGCCGAAAAGAGTAAGAGTCTCGGTAGCGTCGCGGCGCGAGCTTTGCGAAAGCTGCGCGCACGCCACTCTCGGTCCTGAGTGTGAAAACTGTTGAATCGCTTTATTCGCAGTGGCTGGACTCAGTCGGCTCCAGGGCGGTCGTGAGCGATCACGTGATTCGCCTTGGTGAGCAGCCAGACGTGGTTTCACACTGTAGATTCGGTTGTCTGTATCTGAAATTCTGAATCTGAACTCAGCTGCCGTACCGTACATTTGAGATCTTCGCGGACGGGCGGATTCGGAGCACCTTGTGCAACTTATTCGTCGGATTCTCTGCTGCAATTGCCCGGGTCTCGGTCGCCTTCACGTTTGATTCCATGCGAGGACCTTGCGTCTGGGGGCAATTCGCCGCTCCAGCGAAGTTGCTTCCGCGGAAGCATTCTCATTATTCTACTTAGGTTCAAGAGCAGTAACGAGCTATTTCTGATATCCGCGCTTTTTATGGGCTCTGACGCCTGTCGCCACTATGTCGACCGAGTTTCCTTCTGCGTCAGTCAGTTCGATCGTGCATTGCGGCCGCCTTGCGGCTGAACGTGGCAAAATGACCGACGCTTGGTCAGTTGAGTGGACGACGAGTCTGGCAGATTTTGACTTGGTTTTGTCGTCCGCTTGATAGGACGCAACTTTCATGGTCGAAACTGGTCCGCTGATCACGAAGATCCTAGAACGACCTACTTCGAATTGATCAACGACGTGCAGTTCATGTCTCTTGACGGGTTCGAGATGCTTCTCGGTCGGCCCGACGTCGACGGAAAGTCCGTCAGACTGATCGAAGAACACGATGCCCCCGACGGGGTCGCCGATAAGACGCGGAGCAATATCCAATCCGGCTGCTCTGGATATTCCGAAACGCTCACGTACCACCGTTGATGACCACTTCGCTTTGATGAATAGTTCCCAGATGCCCGAATCGGCCAATATCGAAACTGGTACATCGGTCGAAAATCTCACACGGGTTCCGAAACTCCGGTTATATGTCCGAGAGATACCGATCTTGGACGTGACCTTTGTTCCGAGCTTACGGTGGCGAAAGATGAATTGGGCACTGTCAGGAGCTCTGTCTAAGCCAGCCACTCCGAACTCTCCCCGAATAGTGAGCGCGTCTGCCGTAGTGGTTAGCGACTCGAGTGATTGGTCGAGCCTGATACGCAGGTCGCCCACGTCGGCACCTTGGCGGGGCTCATAGACCAACTGCCCGTGTTCCTCATCGAGGCGGATAGGCACCGGCTTTTTGTCCGCCACGAGACGACTGACGGTTTCAATCTCGTCGACGTCGCCGCGAACGGCAAGGTCTGCCAGGATCTGGGACTCGAGCACGCCGTGGTCGCGAATGCTTGACTTCCAATGGGGTGCGACGACTTCGCGGAACTCATTCACCATGACTTCACGTTCAGCTCGGTCGTGAGCAGGAAGCATCTTCTTTCCGAACACAGACTCGACCCCGGCTGCTCCGATAATCGGACGCCGGAGCAATCTGTCGCGGAGCTCACCTGGCTCAGTGTTTTCCACAATTGTTCTGACAAGTGTCAGGACTCTCATCAGGTGCTTGCGCGGAGGTTGGCCCGTGCTGGTGACATTCGTGCCATCCCCTCGACCGCGAGCCCAATAGTAGACCTTGTCAGCAAGGATCGAGACATGAGGACTATGGAGATAGGCTCGCATAGTGAAGGCCTGGTCCTCGCCGATGACAAACCCGAGCGGAAATCGTATGCCGTGCTCTTTGACGATCGAAGTGCGAAAGAGCTTCAGCGCGCCGAGCGTGGATACCGCTCGAGACTCGACGAAATCGACTGCCAATTTGGTTGCGCCGAATGCGGTCGAAGGTACGTTGCCAGCTCTCTTCCCGGCACCGAACTCTCCCATCTTGCAAAGGACTACGCCCGAACCGGTCTCGTCGGCGACTGTGACAACCCGCCTTAGTGTGTCGGGTTCCAACTTGTCATCGGCATCGAGGAAGAAGACGTAGCGTCCGCGCATTTCGTCCAGTCCGCGGTTGCGTGGGGCCGCCGCTGAGCCACTGTTCGGGATTGAGAACACCCGCATATCGGAGGAGCCGGCGGCTAGGCGTTCCAAAATCTGCAGCGAGTCGTCGGTGGAACCGTCGTCTACGGCGATGATCTCATAGCTCCCGGGGCTGATGTCCTGACTGCGGACAGAGCCGATGGTCTCCTCGAGGTACCGTGCGCAGTTGTAGACAGGAATCACAACACTTACGTCGATCGGGAACTCTTCGGCGGAAGAAGTTGTGGTCTGTGGTTCGGTGTTCAAGTACGGCTCCGGGGAACTGCTGAGGGGTTTGCTGGCTGCCCGTATAGGCTACGTCTGAAGTGGAGACTCATTCGGGAGGCACGACGAGCATCGGCCGTAATGCGAGGAAAGTCGCAGACCTTAGGAACTCTCGAGTGCCCACTACTACCCGAAACCCCAGTAAGTCTTGCCAAAATCGCAACTTGTGTGCAGACTGTACAGGTGGTCACGACAAGCGAAGGTGCGGACAGCACACAGAAATCCCTGGTGCTCCGTGTCCGCAACGCCATCAAAGACGCGGGAATCAATCACAGCGAAGTCGCCCGACGGATCGGGCTCGACGCGTCCAAACTCTCGAAATCCCTGGCCGGGACCCGCAAGTTCCGGGTCGAGGAGATCTCAGGCATCTCCGAACTCACCGGTGTCACCACCGACTGGCTCACGACCGGTCGCAGGGCGGGGGCGCCTCGGCGGGTGATGGTCACCGACGCACCCGCCCAGCACCGTGAAGTACCGGACGTAGTCGATGACGGGACGCGCGCTGACGCACAGGCTGCCGGGGGAGCGGGCGCCGGTCCGGCGCCGACGAAGGAATGGATGTCGAAGGGCACCCGAAACCGCGTGACGATCATCGTCGCCGCATGGGAGCTCTATGCCGACCTCGGCATCGACAGAGTCCGCACCGAAGACGTCGCGGACGCGGCCGGGGTGACCGCCTCGGCGGTGAACTACCACTTCCGGACGAAAGACCAACTGCTGCAGGCGGCACTGCGGTACTCGCTCGACATCATCGCCGAGACCCGGCACCTCAACGATGCATCCGACCCCATTTCTGTCCTCCGCCACTTCGCACGGCTCCACGCCGGCGTCGACTCGAAGATCCGCCGCGTCTGGTCGATCTGGCTCCAATGCTGGGCCCGAGCCTCCACCGACGAAGGAGCACGGGCGAATCTCACCGCCGTCTACGGCGAATGGCTCGACATGATCACGGCGGTCATTGACGCCGGACAGCGATCGGGCGCGATCCGCACCGGCGACAGCGCTCTCATGGTCAAGGCACTGGCGATCTTCATCGACGGACTCGGCGTCGCACGCACGACCGAACACATGCCTCTGACCGATGACGAAGCGCTGACCATGCTCGAGAACTACTTGGCCGCGCACATCCTCACCGACACCCGAACCCCGAAGTCAGAACGAGTTGCCGCAGCCGGCGGACCCGTACCGACGTCCTAGGAAGAAGGCACATGAGAACACCGAACCGAAGACAAGCGCTGGGGGCAGGCCTTGCCGTGGCCGGAGTGGCGGGCTTGAGCGCCTGCGGCGGCGCGGAAGTCGGTGCCGCCGACGCCGGCAAGCCCGTCAAGGGCGGGACCCTGCGCGTCGGTGTCACCGGCGGCAACTCCGCGGACACCGTCGACGCCCACATCCCCGTCAACAACGGCGATGTCTGCCGTGCCGTCAACCTCTACAACGCCCTGTACGGCTGGGATGACGACTCCCAGGTCGTGCCGTTGCTGGCCGAATCGATCAAGGCCAACTCCGACTCCACCGTGTGGACGTGCACGCTGAAGGAGGGTATCAAGTTCTCCGATGGCAAGCCGATCACCTCCGAAGACGTCGTTTTCACCTTCGAGCGGATCAACGACCCCGACGATCCGAAGACTGCGGCCGCGAACTTCTCCATGCTGGAGAAAGTCGTCGCCAAGGATGAGCGCACCGTCGAGTTCCGACTCAGCGAACCCAATGGCCTGTTCAAGGACGCCGTCGCCGAATACACCGCCGCCATCGTCCCCGTCGGCTACGACCCGGAGAATCCGGTGTGCTCGGGACCGTTCAAACTCAAATCCTTCACCGCCGCCCAGTCGACGGTGCTCGTGCCCAACGAGCACTATTTCGACTTCGACAAGATGTACCTCGACGAGGTGGAGGTGCTCAACTTCAACGACGACGACGCCCTCATCAACGCCCTCTTGTCCACCCAGGTGGACGCGATCGCCGGCATCCCACTCGCCCTCGTCGAAGTCATCGCCGCCGATGAGCGCATGTCCATCCTCAACTCGAAGACAGGCATGTGGCTGCCCTTCACGATGCGCGTGGACAAGAAGCCCTTCGACGACGTCAAGGTCCGACAGGCCTTCCGGCTCGTCGTCGACCGCGAACAGATGATCGAACAGGTGCTCTCCGGCTACGGCACCCTGGGCAACGACATGTTCGGACCGTTGAGCGAGAACTACCCGGACTTCCCGCAACGCAAACGCGACATTCCGAAGGCCAAGAAGCTCCTCGCCGAGGCGGGCTATCCCGACGGGCTCGAGGTCGAACTCGTCACCGCCCCCATCCAGTCCGGTGCCGTCGAATCCGCGCAGGTCTTCGCCCAGCAGGCCGCCGACGCCGGAATCACGGTGAAGATCCGCAGGGTGGACGCGACGACGTTCTTCGGCGACGAATACCTCAAATGGGACTTCGCCCAGGACTTCTGGTACACCCGTGACTTCCTGCCGCAGGTCATCGCCTGTTCGCTCGAGGAGTCACCATTCAACGAAACCCACTGGGACGATCCGACATTCAACAAGGTCTTCGACGAGGTCCGGGCCATCCCGGAGGCGAATGACCGACGCGACCGAGAACACGAACTGCAGAAGATGCTCTACGACGACGGCGGCTACATCGTCTGGGGCTTCGCCAACCAAGTCGATGCCTTCCAGAAATACGTGGGCGGGCTCGTCCCGAACTCCACAGGGCGACCTCTGAGCGGGTGGAGATTCGACCGCGTGTGGATTGGAGAGGTGTGACATGTTCGGAAAAGTGATCGGAAAGCGGCTGCTCTTCTCCGCCTTCATCCTCATCGCCGTGTCTCTGCTCGTATTCGGCGCCACCCTGCTGCTGCCCGGTGACGCGGCACGCGCGATCCTCGGCCAGCAGGCCACGCCGGAGCGCATTGCGGCACTCAACGAACAGCTGGGACTCGACCAACCCGCCTGGCAGCGGTACCTCACCTGGCTGGGAGGCCTCTTCGTCGGTGACTTCGGCACCTCCTCGGCGAGTGGCGGCTCCGTGGCCGCACTCCTCGGTGATCGTGTTTGGGCGTCCTTCGTCCTCATGGGACTGGCCGCGGTCATTTCCGTGCCGTTGGGCATCGGACTCGGTGTCTTTCAGGCCCTGCATCGCGGGAAGCGGCGCGACCAGGCGATGACCGGCATCAGCCTGGTGCTTGCGGCCATGCCCGAGTTCGTCATCGGCATCGGACTCATCGCGATCTTCGCCACCTCGGTGTTCCAGATCCTGCCGGCCGTGACCCTGGCACCGCCGGGCGAACCCGTGTGGAACCGACCTCAGCAGCTCATTCTGCCGACCCTGACGCTCATCCTCGTCGTCACCCCCTACATCGTGCGGATGATGCGAGCGACGATGATCGAAGTCCTCGACTCCGGCTTCGTCGAAATGGCGCGACTCAAAGGCGTCCCGGAGAAACGCGTGATCATACGCCACGCCGTGCCGCACGCTCTTGGACCGGTCGCTCAGGTCGTCGCTATCCAGCTGGCCTGGCTGGCCGGCGGTGTGGTCGTCGTCGAGTTCCTCTTCCGTTATCCGGGACTCGGCCAAGCACTCATCGATGCGGTGACCTACCGTGACGTGCAGGTCGTCCAGGCGATCTCCATGCTCGTCGCCGCCGTCTACGTCGTGGTGAATCTGGCGGCCGATGTCGTCGGCATCCTCACCAACCCGAAACTCAGGAGCGCAGCATGAGCACCGACGCCAACAGTCTTGATGACCTCAAGTCCGCGGCCACCGATGCCGCCGAGGTGCCCAAGGAATCCCAGACCACCTATGTTCCCTTCTACAAGCGGGTGCTCGCGCAGAAACAGGGGAAGATCGGTCTGATCATCACCGTGGTCGTCGTCGCTCTCGCCCTGTGCGGTCCGCTGCTGCTGCCCTGGGCGACCGGCAACACCGCCACCGAATTCGTCACGAAGCCGTTCAGCCCCTACGGTCTGTTCGGCTCGGACAACCTCGGCCGAGATGTTCTCTCCCGGTTCCTCGCCGGCGGTGTGACACTCATCGTCTACGGTGTGCTCGCCACGGCGCTCGGCATGGTCGTCGGCGCGATCATCGGCATGCTCGCCGCCTACGTCGGAGGAACCTTCGACGCCGTGATCATGCGGCTCAATGACGTCATCCTCGCCATCCCGCAGCTCGTATTCGCCCTCCTGGCGATCACCGTGCTCGGACCGCAGGGATGGGTGCTCGTGACCGTCATCGGTCTCACCCACGCACCACGCATCGCCCGCGTCGCGAGGTCCGCGACCCTGGGGGTGATCACCGAGGACTACATCAAGGCAGCGGAGATGTACGCGATGCCCCGGTGGAAGGTGCTCATCCGTGAGCTGCTGCCCAACATCACCGGACCGCTGAGCGTGGAGGCAGGCCTGCGCCTGACCTACTCCATCGGCTACATCGCCTCGCTGTCCTTCCTCGGACTCGGCCTGCAGCCGCCCGCGGCTGACTGGGGTCTGATGATCAACGAGAACCGCATCGCCCTGTCCATCCAACCCTGGGGTGTGCTGCTGCCGGTCATCGCGATCGCACTGCTGACCATCGGCACCAACCTGCTCGCGGACTCCTTCGCCCGAGCCACTGCATCAACATCCGTGGAGGCATGATGAGCCCGAAGACAGAGACCGTTCGCCACGATGATGCGAACGAACCGAACGAGAAGATCGTCCTGCGTGTGTCCGACCTGCGCGTCCTGACGAACGCCGGGGACGAAATCCTCCACGGAGTCGACTTCGCCCTGTCCCGCGGTGAGATCCTCGGACTCGTCGGCGAATCCGGTTCCGGTAAGACCACGGCCGGCCTGGCCTGCATGGGACACTTCCGAGAAGGTCTGAAGTTCGGATCCGGGTCCGTGAGCATCTGGCCGCGCGGTGATGCCTCCCATCTTGAGGTCGGCGACCTCGACGAGGTGGCCCTGCGAGACCTGCGCGGATCCCGAATCGCGTACATCCCGCAGGATCCGGCGCTCTCGCTCAACCCCGCCATGCGCGTGGGTGAGCAGATCCGGGAAGTCCTCGACATCCACGGCTTCGGAGCCTCCGACCGTGAGCGAGCCGATCGCGTCGCCGAGGTGCTCGTCGACGTCGGCCTGCCCGGGGATCGGGCCTATCAGCGACGGTGGCCCCATCAGCTCTCGGGCGGTCAACAGCAGCGCATCGGCATCGCCATGGCCTTCGCCATGTACCCCGACGTGCTCATCCTCGACGAACCGACGACAGGTCTGGACGTGTCCACCCAGTCGGTCGTGCTCGACACGATCCGGCAGATGACGGTGGCGAACAACGTCGCCGGTCTCTACATCACCCACGACCTCGCGGTGATCAAGGACATCTCCGACCGGGTCGCCGTGATGCTGCGCGGCAACCTCGTCGAAGAGGGCCCGGTGTCGGCAGTGCTCGAACGTCCGCAGCATGAGTACACGCAGATGCTCATGGCTGCGGTGCCCGACCTCGCCGGCCGCAAGACCATCGGCGACGGCGCCGCCGAAGCGAAGGCCGTCACCGAGTCCGACGAGAAGACGCACGTCCTCGTGTCGGCCGGGGAGAAGCCGGTTGAGACGGATCGGGATCGGACCGACGCCGACGGGGCGACCGCCTCGGCGGGGGACGGTGCTGAGCCTCTGCTCGAGGTCAGGGATGTGGCGCTGGCCTACGGAAAGGCGCAGATCCTCGACGGGATCAATATGGTCCTGGAACCGGGGGAGTGCACGATGCTGCTCGGCGAATCTGGATCGGGTAAGACGACCCTGTCGCAGTGCGTGGCCGGGCTCAACGACGACTACAAGGGGTCTGTTCGACTGCGCGGCACAGAGCTGGCACGGTCGACGCGCAAACGCACGAACGAGCAGCGCGTCGGCATCCAGTACGTGTTCCAGTCGCCGTTCTCCTCCCTCAATCCGCGGCGATCGATCGGTCAGTCACTGACTGTGCCCTTGGAGATGAGCGGCCAGGGTACGGCCGCGAGTCGGAAGGCCACCGTCGAGGAAGCCCTCGATTCTGTGCGGCTGGGACGGTCGTTCTATCACCGGCGTCCCGGTGACCTCTCCGGCGGTGAGCGGCAGAGGGCCGCGATCGCCCGAGCGCTCGTCAACGCGCCGTCGGTGATGGTCTGTGATGAGATCACCTCGGCCCTTGACGTCAGCGTGCAGGCCTCGATCGTCGCCCTGCTGCGGACCCTGCGGGAGGAGCGACAGCTGGCGATGCTCTTCGTCACACACAACATCGCGCTTTCCCGGCACGTCGCCGATAACCTCGCGGTGCTCAACAAGGGCAAGATCGTCGACTACGGGCCGACCGCGCAGGTGCTCGAGGATCCATCGCACGAGTACACACGGGCGCTGATCGCCGACGTGCCGAAGTTCTGAGGGGCAGCCTGTCCGGGCGGGCGGCCTTTCGGTTTCGCGACACAGTCTCAGTTGGATAGTTCCTGATTGGATTAGGACAGCCCCTCCCGCAACTGCGCCGGACCACCGGTGTGCCGCATTCGGCTCAGATAACCGAGCCGGGTGCGTGTCGGGTCCGTTCAGCGGCCGGTGCGGCGCTGGAGCAACCGACGCGCTACTCGCCGTACGTAACCCGCGAGCCGAGTCGAGAAGCGTCGATTGATCTCTGCTTGAAGTTCTGCGTTCCGCTGAGTGAGTGACTCCACTTCTGATGACAGTGACTTCACTTCAGATGAGAGGGAATCAACCTTCTTTGTGAGCGTACCCAACTTCGTGCGATACTTGCGCCCCGATGTGAACTGCTTGAGGTAGGCTCTCTCGGCTTTCCCCAGTTTACGGCGAAGGTCGAACTCATCCGTATCAAGGATCTGCGACCTAGCCACCAGAGAGTCCGCGACTGACTGGAAGTCATACCGTTGTGCACCGGCATTCGAATTAAGCACATGGGCACCCAACGCCTCATGTATGTAGGTGTAAGTGGACATCAGATAGGCCGTGTACTCGGGATTATCTTCGGGCGCCGAACTTGCCTGATCGAGGATCTGGAATGATTGTTCAGCATCCCACTTATCGAACGGAAGCACGCGTTCCGGGTGTCCTATTGCCTCGTAGAAATGGGGAAGCTTGTCATTCCACTCCAGAGCGACAGTAGGAATGCCAAATGAGTAGGAGATTATCGAGGAGTGCATACGTATAGATGCAACTTTTGATCGGGTCGCGATCGCCTGGACAACCTCTCGAGTCGTCTGCGGGAGTATGGTTTGCTCATCTGAGAGACCGTGTTTCTCGGCGAAGATTCGCAAAGTATTGTTGTCTCCTAAGCTCCCATTTGTGTACAGCATGGGGGTCATGCCGTGGGATTCTGCGAGAGTGACCAGGTCGGCCAGGTACGACAATTCCTGCGAGAGTCCCCAGTCACGCTGGTTCGCTTTGAACAATCCGCCGCGGACTACATTGATGCCGATCGTGCCATCGGGAACGACATCGGTCATTCCATAGACAAACTTGGTCCACGTTGCCGGATCCGCAACTTGTCTCACCTCGAATGTTGAATCCTTGGCTACCTCCTGGAAAAGAGGTAGATTCTCGCGAACAGATAGAGCTCGGACACAGCGCTTACTCACGATATTGGCTATAGCGTCCACTCGCCCACGGTCGGCACCCATATTGTTCAAGCCCATCGAGGAGAACACCACGGGAATCCCCCGCTCGTCGGCTGCAGCGGTGATCCGATCCATATATTCGTAGAATCCAAGATATGACTGACCGAAGAGCCCACCGCCGCCAAAGAAGATGGCATCACAGCGTTCGAGTTGAGATTCGTCGAAGCCCTTTAGCGACAGCGGAGCGAGCTCGTAGTCGTCGGAGCTAAGGCCATAGTTCTCGAGAGCAACTTCGAGCAACGCGAGAAAGCTGGTGCCAATGAGGTTGTCGCCGAAGTTGTCGTCGACATAGGACACTGTTGCAATTCGTAGTGACGAGGCCATGCGTTGGATACCTTCAAGTGATCTACTAGTCAGAAGTGAGGGATTCTAGATGAGTTGCGAGCGAGTCTAGCTGATCAGTGGACTACATCGTATGAACAGGGCACCGGCAGTAGATCCAACCCAAATCAAAACACACCTACCTCATCGAACCGCTTCGGCGGGCGGACTCAACTCGCGTGTCTGCCGCTCGTGATTCCTGGCGCACCGTCAAGCAGTCCGGCTTAGGTCTTGCGAGGTGATCTTCCATGGCATTTGAAGGAGACGACGCTCTAGATGAAATCCGAGCTCTGGTGGACCAAGTGCAACTTGAATCAGTGGAGTTCCACGAAGTGTCTGCCCGCTGTTTCGACTCCGCGTCGGACGGCGAGGACGGAGAGATCTTGACCGAAGTCCAAATCAGAGAAAGTTTAGGCGGTTTGTTCGCTTGGTACCCACCGCAGAAGTGGCAATCGGCGAGGCTGTCGTCAGCGTAATAGGTGAGTATTCGATGGCTAGGGCGTTGACCGCAGCAGTCGGACGATTGAGCAGTTCGTCAATGAAGTCGCTGTTATGACCATATTGCCCTCGTTCCGTGAGGGGCTGACCAGGGTCACCGCGTAAATGCCCGGCAAGGCGCTGTATATTCCGAACTTTCTGCGTGGCGAGATTGCCGTGGAGCCGCCCGAAGAGGACGTCTGTGAGAGACGACGCTGAAGCGTCGACGCAGCTGAACGGGTGGCGGCGGCAGCTATGGACCCCGTGTCTGACCTGGCTATTGACGGCGATCAGCGATCTGTCGGCGGCGTATCGGGCGGACCGTCAGTCGGTTCGGCGTCCGGGTCCTCATCGCTGTCGTCGTCGGCATCGTCGTGCCGACCGAACTCCTCGGGATCGACGTTGTCGAGGTAGGCCGCCGACGGCGCTCCACCGGCATCGTGGTCGAGATTCTCCGCAGCCTTGCGCATACTGCCTGCGGTGCTGTCGTCAGTGCTGTTGTCTTCGGTCGACATGAAAGTCGCCTTTCGCTGGAAAGCGCGGGTGGAAAGTCAGTCTACGGGGTGGTGTTGAGCGCGTCGACCGAACATTTCGACAATCCGGTGGAGGGCCGATCACTCACTCGGTGAACGGCGTGATCGGCTCGGGTTGACCGAGTGAGTCGACGAGGTCACCGGCGAGCGTGCGCAGTTTGATATTGCGATGCGATGACGCCTTCTTGAGAATGGCGACAGCTTCCTCCTGGCTGCAGGCCGCCTGGGCCATGGTGATTCCGATGGCCACGTCGATGACGGTACGGGATTCCATTGCCCGCTGTCGGTGTTCGGCTGCTTCGGCGAAGCGCGCGGTTCGGACTGCCACGCGCAGTGACCTCTTCACCGGTTCCACGAATCTTTGCACTTTCGACAGCGTCGGCTCCCCGAGGCTGCGGGGTTGCATGGCGTAGAAGGTCATGACCGCTTGCGCAGTGTCATCGATGTCGAGCGGGACCGCCACCAAGCTTCGCAGATCGTCAAGCACAGCGATGTCCATGAAGTCTCGCCAGCGCTTCTCTTCCTCGGCGTCATCGACGCAGATGATCGTGCGGCTCTTCGTTGCCTCCACACGCGGGCCGGCTCCGAGGTAGGTGTGGATGTCTTCGAATCGTCTCGCTGCGTCGTCGCTGCCGCCGACAATGGTGTTGCGTCTGTTGCGGACCAGCGTGATCCCGCACGAGACCGGAGAATCCTGACTGACTTCGGCGGCGGCCATGGTTGCGAGCTCATCCACGAAGGTGCCGAGCTCGTCTTCTGAGGCCAGGAGTCTGATGAGGAGTTCTGCGACCGATTCGTGGTGGGGGTCGGGCGCAGCAACGGTGTCTTTCAACGTCGGCGGTTCAGTTCTGAGCCGCTGGCGTTGATGATCCGCGCGAGAATCTGCGGGCAAAGGGGAAGGCGATACACAATCAGGGGTCCTCACATCTGGAGGCCGCCTGCTTGACCTTGCAACATCCTACGCAAAGCTGGTGCTGCGCCCAAAATCGGTTTCGGACAATTGCTCAGGCGGTCAGGCTGGGACACGATCGGTTTACCGGGCAGTACCCCTACCGAGCTGCCTGAAACAGTGTCAGCATGGGTTCATGCACTCGAGAGAGAAGGGATGATCGTGATGAGCGATTCCAGCGAAGACGAGAAGGATCTGACAAAGGTCCCCGAGGACGCCAAAGACGATGTTGCGGAAAAACCCGGCACGGATTCCGCGTCGATGCAGCATAAAGACAACTTGGTCGATGAATGGGAGGAAGAGTCCTTCCCCGCAAGTGATCCGCCGGCGCACTACTGACACCTGTAATCGCAGGGCCCGGCACCGTTGCACAGGTGCCGGGCCCTGTTTTGCCGCCGAGACGGAGCTCGAAGCCGCGGCGGCCCCGCCGCCAGCTCCGTGAGGACTGCGTTTCGTTTACTCGTCCATTGTGAGTACGAGTTTTCCGGTTGTGCGATTGGTCTCGCCCTCTCGGTGGGCTTCTGCTGCCTCTGTGAGAGGGAACGTCCCGGCGATGGTGGCACGCAGTGCACCATCGTCGACGAGTCCGGAGACGATTTCCAGCGTGCTGCGCGAGGAGTCCACGAGCATTCGAAGAGCTCGCACTCCGAGCTGATCTGCTTCGCGAAGGAGATCAGCGGAGCCGACGGGGATGAGCGACACGAGACAGCCTCCTTTGCGAAGAGTGTGCAGGGAGCGCATCGCTGTGTCACCGCCGATCGTGTCGAGCACCGCGTCCACGTCTCGCACTCGATCGGCGAAGTCGTCCGTACGATAGTCGATGACCTCATCGGCGCCGAGTTCGCGCAAGAAGCCGTGTTTCTCCGCGCTCGCGGTTCCGATCACGTATGCGCCCCGCGCCTTCGCGATCTGCACAGCGATGTGCCCGACGCCGCCTGCGGCCGCGTGGATCAGCACGCGCTGTCCCGACTGCACGTCCGCATTCTCGACGAGCGCTTGCCAGGCGGTCAGTGAGACGAGGGGGAGTGCTCCCGCCTGCACATGATCGACCGATCGGGGTTTCGCTGCGAAGAATCTGGACGGGGTGGCGACGTATTCGGCGTGGGAGCCGAGTCCGAACGGGTACGACAGCATGCCGAACACCTCGTCTCCGGGTTTGAAAGTCGCGACGCCGATGCCGACATCTTCGACTACGCCAGAGACGTCCCAGCCGAGCACCAAGGGCAACGTGTCAATGAAGCCGCGGCCGGAACGGTGCTTCCAATCAGTGGGATTGAGGCCCGCCGCCTGAACTTTGACGAGGATTTCGTTGGGGCGGGGCTCCGGGCGCGGAATCTCGGTGATTTCGAGAACGTCGGCGCTGCCGAAAGTCTGCTGGCTGACGGCGCGCATCATCGCTTCGGTGTTCATGGCCCCATTGTGCCACTTCAGACGTCGGAGCCGTCCTGGAGAAGTAAAGGGACTGGCACGGATTGTCAAGACTGTTTACAGGGTCTGCGCACAATGCCAGGCTGAGAAGACCGCGCCCAGCGGTGGGTCCTGCGGGGTCCGGACAGATGAACACAGATGCTGAGGAGGAACAAGGGATGAACCACAGTCACTTGCGCACGGTCTACGAGAGCGGCGGTCCATATGCCACGGTCTACCTTGAGGGTCGTGCTCCTTCAGCGGATGCCGAGACGCAGCTGCGCCTGCGCTGGTCGGAGCTGCGAGACCAGCTGTCCGAAAGCGGGGCAGAGGAGTCGCTCCTCGAGCCCATTGACGCGATCATCCTCGTCGACGAACCCACCGAGGTGCACACGGACGGTCGGACCATCGTTGCGAACTCGGGGGGAGTTCTGCTTGACGAACACTGGGATGCGGCGTTGGGAGAAGGCGACGCGGCGCACTACGGAGACGTGCCCGAACTCGGAGCCTACCTCCGCCAGGAATGCAGGCAGTTCGACGTCGTGCTTGTCATCGCCGGACAGGATGGAGCGGCCGTGCGTGAACTGAGCGTGACTCCGGATCGTGAACGCACCGAGAACGAGTCGGTCCACGTGACCGGCGACAACGACGAAGACATCAACAAGCCGCGGCGAGGAGCATACTCACACAACCAGATCCGGCGTCGCGTCGACGAGATCATCAAAGACAACGCTCGCGCTGTCGCCGACTTCATCGACCGACTGATCACCGACCATGCACCGAACGCCGTCGTGTTGGCAGGAGAAGTGCAGGGCAGAACGGTTGTCAAGGCCGAACTGTCGGTGAGGGCCGAAGAGCTGCTGCACGAGATATCAGAAGGCGGCAACGACGATGATGGTGCCGAAGAGGCGATCGATGTGGCGGTGCGAACACTCGTGACTAAACTCGCCGGCGAGCGCGAGGCCGATAACTCCGAACGGCTGGCCGAGAGCAAAGCCCACGACCGCGCGGTCGAAGGTCGCACCGAAGTCGCGAAAGCAGTCGAGCGCGGTGCAGTGGCGACCCTGCTGCTCGACGACGCCGAGGCGGCAGAGGGAGATTCAGACATCATCGCCCAGGCTGTTCTGTCCTCGGCAGAGATCGGGCTCAGTCATGATCCGATGTCCGAAAACATCGCCGCGATCCTTCGATACGACGTGGGTGCTGCGTTGGCGGACTGAGGTGCAACTATCTCCTGGTAGATAGTATCCAATGGGTTAATAAAATGTGTAGGCTTGGTCCATGACAGCCGATCCCGGCAGGCCGGAAGGACCCTCGGATGAATCGCCCGACGAAACGCTCGACACCGCACCACTCGGAATCACTCGGTGACGAAGTCATCCGACAGACCCGCACCCCGCGCCGTGTCCTCGTGCTTGGGGCGACCGGCTACATCGGCGGTCGCCTCGTGCCTCGCCTGCTTCAGGCCGGTCACGAGGTCCGGGTCGGGGTGCGGCGACCGGAGAAGCTCAAACAAGTTCCATGGGTAGCCGACGTCGACGTGAGAACCGTCGATCTCGACTCCGGCCGCGGACTGTCCGACAGCCTCACCGGCATCGACACGGCCTATTACCTGGTGCACTCCATGGGCTCTGGCGGGGACTTCGAAGCCGCCGAGTCCGCGGCGGCCACCCGTTTCGCCGACGAAGCCGCCGGGGCGGGTGTGGGCCGCGTCGTCTACCTCGGAGGACTCCATCCGGAGGGACGCGAACTGTCCAAACACATGCGCTCGCGGGCGACCGTCGGACGGATTCTGCTTGACTCCGAGGTCGACGCGATCGTCTTCAACGCCGGCATCATCATCGGCTCCGGCTCCGCCTCGTTCGAAATGATCCGCCATCTCGCCCTGACGCTGAGGTGGATGCCGGCACCGGACTGGGTGGCCAACCGCGTCGAACCGCTGTCGGTCCGTGACGCTCTCTACTATCTTCTCTCCGCCGCTGACGTCGACGGACGGGTCAATGAGTCCTTCGACATCGGTTCGCGCCAGATCCTCACGTACGCCGACGTGATGCGCACCTTCGCCTCAGTCGCGGGCCTCAAGCCTCGACATGTCCTCGCGCTGCCGCTGCCCGCCCCGACCCTGTCGGGCATCTGGGTCGGACTGGTGACACCGCTGCCGTTCCGCCTCACCCTGCCTCTCGTCCAGTCGCTGCAGGAGGACGCGGTGGCCACATCACATGCGATCGACGAGGTCATCCCACCGCCCGAATCCGGGCTGATCAGGTTCGACGATGCCGTCCGACTCGCGCTGCGTCGCGAAGTCGAGGGCGCCGTGGACACGAACTGGGACGCCGACGCCGGAGAGCTCGACGAGGCGGCCAGCCCGCTGCCGAATGACCCGCAGTGGGCGGGACGGCGCATCTGCACCGACGAACGCGCGGCAACGATTCCCGGTCTCTCGGCCGCCGATGTGTGGCCCGTGATCGAGGGCATCGGCGGGGCTCAAGGCTGGTACTCCTGGCCCCTGGCCTGGAAAGTCCGCGGAATCTGGGACAAAGCCGTCGGCGGCGCCGGCCTCAACCGAGGTCGACGGCTGCCCGATTCCCTGCGCATCGGCGATCCCGTCGATTGGTGGAGGGTCGAACAGCTGGAGCGGAACTCGCGTCTGCTGCTGCGCGCCGAGATGAAGGTCTCCGGTCATGCGTGGCTCGAATTCACGCTGACCGACTCAGCCGACGGCTGCGAGTACCACCAGACAGCGACCTTCATTCCCACCGGTGTGCGCGGCCGCCTCTACTGGGCCCTCGTCGCCCCGTTCCACCGATTCATCTTCCCCGCAATGGCGAAGAACATCGCCGCCGAGGCGCGCCGTCGGGTGCGAGCGTGAACGGTCCCCGATCTCGTTCGTGATCAGGCAGTTGCCGTCAGCATCGACGCGAAGCCGTCCCGGTAGGTGGGGTAGCCGAGTTCGCCCACAAGTGCGCGGAAGCGAGTTCCGTCGATCCGTTTGCCGCCCGGCTTCTCGTCCTCGACATGGCCGGGGACGGGCACGCCGAGGCGGTCGGCGATGAAGGCGGCGACCTCGCCCATCTGGGCAGGTTGGGAATCGACGGCATGGACCAGGTTCGGCGGTTCCGGGTCAAGGGTCAAGCGCTCCAGTCCGTGCACCAGATCGTCCCGGTGGATGCGGTTCGTCCACCGCTGATGGTTGAGCTGCTGCCCGCGTCGCACGGAGTCGATGAGACGGGTGCGGCCAGGTCCGTAGATGCCAGCCGGGCGCACGATCGTGACGTGGTCGAAGAGTTCGGCCGCTTCGGACTCGGCTGCCGCGAGCACCTCACCCGGCCCGGACTCCGGGGCGACTGGAGTGTCTTCGGTGGTCACACGTGTCGGGTCCTCAGCGAGGACACGCGTGGAGGAGACGAGGACGACTCGGCCCGGCTGTGACTCGAGCACGCGCGCGAGGCCTCTCAGTCCGTGGAGGTAGGACCGTTCGTATCCGGCCCGAGTCGGTTCGTCCGGAGTGAGGGTGATGACGACCGCGTCGAGTGCGTCCAGTCGTGGATCGCTGCGGACCGGGGCGTCGGCCCCGCCGCGCTCTGGCGCTCCGAGGTGGGAGAGGTCCATGCTGATCGTCTCGAAGGCATCGGGCAGTTCGGCGACGCGCCGGCGCAGTCCGATCACCTCGTGCCCCTGGTCGACCAGCCGCAGTCCCAACCGTGTGCCTAAGTCTCCGCACCCGGCCAGGAGAATTCTGCGTCCGTTCGTCGTGCTCATTTCGCCTCGCTCTTCATCCGGTCATAGGCTGCCAGCGCCGCCTGGCGCGATGCCTTGAGATCGACGATCGGCTCGCGATCGCCGTGTGAACGTTCCGTTCGGGTGAGACCGCCCGGCCCGCGGCCCACCCACCTGCTCACGTACTCGCTGTTCGGATCGAAACGCTCACGTTGGCGTTCGGGATTGAAGATCCGAAAGTACGGGGCCGCATCGGCTCCGCACCCGGCGACCCATTGCCACGAGACGGGATTGTTGGCTTCATCGGCGTCGACGAGCGTGTCCCAGAACCACTGTTCGCCGTGCCACCAGTGGATGAGCAGATTCTTCGTCAGGAAGCTCGCCGTGGCCATCCGCACTCGATTGTGCATCCACCCGGTCTGCCACAGCTGCGCCATGCCGGCGTCGACGAGGGCAATCCCGGTCGTACCGCTGCGCCAATGCTCAAGCGCCTCGGGGTCGTCCTCATAGGGGAAGGATGCGAATTCCGGCCGCATCGGCTCGGACTCGATGGCCGGCAGGTGATAGGTCAGGTGCCAGGAGAACTCCCGCCAGTAGAGCTGCCGGATCCATGCCTGCCGGTCATCATCGCTGACCGTCGGCAGGTCCAGGGCCGCGGCCAGCAGCTGCCGTGGGGAGAGTTCGCCGAAGCGCAGTCTCGGAGACAGGCCGGACGTGCTGTCGGGGTCGGCGGGGACATCGTGCGAATCTGCGTAGCCGTCGACCCCGTCGCTCACGTCCGCCAGCGCTCGGGCCGCCTCTCGACACCCGGGGCTCCAGTGCTCGGCCACGGTCGTCTGCCACCACTGCGGGGTCCTCGCCGAGGCGAATTCGCCCGAGCCCGTGTCTGTTCCGTCGAGAAGGCCGAGGCCGTCGAGGTTGCGCATCCACGAGTGCCCGTCGAGCGTCTGCCGGTGCGCCTTCGTCAGAGAGGTCTGTCTGCGCGGGGCCGGGAGGACGTCGCCGACGCTGCGATCGCGTACGGCGTTGAAATAAGGGGTGAACACCTTGTAGAAGTCTCCGCCCTGCGGGCTGATAGTCCAGGGTTCGACGAGCAGCGCGCCGGTATGGGAGTGCACAGCACGCCCGGCATCAGCCAGGTCCGTCTTGATCTGCGCGTCGAGGTCACGTGAGGCCGGTGCATAGCGGCGTGACCAGCGGACGGCATCGACCTCCAGGTCCGCGGCCGCCTGCGGGACGATGTCCGCGGCGGAGCCTGCTGCGAAGAGCAGCGGGATCTCGAGCTGCGCGAGTTCGGCCTCCAAGACGCGCAACGACTCATGAGCCCACCACCGCGCGGCCCCACCCAGCGGACGGGGGCCCAAGCCGTCGTCGCTGCGGGACTCCCTGATCCAGAGACCGATCACCTGCCCCTCGGCGCGGGCCGCTGTCAGTGCCTCGTGATCGTCGACGCGCAGGTCGTCGCGGAACCAGACGAGAGTGAGGTGTTCACGGTTGTGGCTCACCGGTCGCCTCCGATCACAGCGGCTTCGCCCAGTCGGCGTTGCTCAGCGACAGCTCGTCGGTCATGCCGTCGAGGAAGCGGATGACGGCATCGCGTTCGCGGCTGGTGAGGCGGACGGCGGCATGGATCCGTCTGGCCTGGGCGCGCCCCACGGTCTCTCGTGCCGAGCGCGCCGTCTCCGCGGTGACGTCGATGGCATATGCCCGGCGATCGCTGGGATGGAGCTTCCTGATGACATGCCCCTCCCGCTCCAGGCGATTGATCAGCTTCGTCACCGAGGCTGCCGACATGAGCATATGGGCAGACAGCATCTTCGGGGTCACGACTGCGTTCTGCCGCTTCGCTGCGATGAGATAGTGCAATGCACGCATGTCCTGCTCGCTGAGCTTCATGAATCTGCGCGAAGCCTCGGCGAGGGTGCGTTCGGCCTCGCGCAGTCGGGCAAGCGCGTCCATGAGCTGAGCGATCTGCTCGCGGTCGGCGTTCGACAGATCGGAGGAGTCGATGAGGTCGCCGGGAAAGCTGTTCTGCGATCCGGTGTACATATTCTCTGTGATCGGGTCGTGAGCGCCCGCGGACTCCGATGGCTGCATGCCGCAATCCTACTGATTCCCGCCCCTCGATCGCAGAAGAATAACTCTCCGCATATAGTACACCAAAGTGTACTATATGCGGAGAGTTATCACACTGTGAGGATGTCAGCTGCTGGTCGAGTAGACCTGCTGCGAACCTCCGGTGCGAGAGCGATTGCGGCGACGGGTCTCAGGGCTCGTGCCACGAGAGTCTGCGGTGCGGCGGCCGCCCGACCGGCTGGTGCGCGCTCCCGAGCTCTGATTGCCCGAGCGGCCTCCCCGACCGGTCTCGCGGCGGCGACTGCCCTCGCCGCTGCGGCCGTTCTGACCAGTGCGGCCGGAGTCGCTGCTGCGTGAGTTCGTGCGAGTGCTCTCGCCAGCGGCGCCATCGCGTCCCGCACCTCCACCGCGTCCGCCACGGCCACCTCGGCGACGGCGGGACGAACGACCACCGGACTTCGCCGGTTCGGTCTTCTTGCGCGGCTGCACCGGTTCCTTCGGCTGCGGGGCGACGTACTCGGCGATCTCACCGACGAGCTCGGTCACCTCGGGGGAGTCGGCGGTGACCTTCTGCGGGGAGGCCTTGATGGCGGCCTTGCGCAGCAGGATCTGCGTGTCCTTGCGCTCATCGGGTGTCATCACGGTGACCACGTCGCCGGCGCTGCCGGCACGGGCGGTACGGCCGGAACGATGCAGGTAGGCCTTGTGTTCGGTCGGGGGATCGACGTGGACGACGAGCTCGACGGAATCGACGTGGACGCCGCGGGCCGCGATGTCCGTGGCCACCAGCACCTTCGCGTCACCATCGGTGAACGCGGCGAGGTTGCGATCGCGAGCACCCTGGGACAGGTTGCCGTGCAGATCGACGGCGGGGATGCCGGCAGCGGTGAGCTGTCGGGCGAAGCGTTTGGCCCGGTGCTTCGTGCGGGTGAAGAGGATGCGGCGGCCCGTGCCGGAGGCGAGTTTGTGAACCAGCGCGTTCTTGTCGTCGACCGAGACCTCGAACACGTGGTGAGTCATCGCCGAGACGTGCGAGGTCGCCTCATCGACGGAGTGGAGGACCTCATTGTGGAGGAAGCGACGGACGAGCTTGTCGACGTCGTTGTCCAAGGTCGCGGAGAAGAACATCCGCTGCCCCTGGGCCGGGGTCTGCTTGAGGATGCGAGTGACTCCGGGCAGGAAGCCCAGGTCAGCCATGTGATCGGCCTCGTCGAGGATGGTGACCTCGATGTTCTCGAGCGTGAGGATGTCCTGCTGGAGCAGATCCTCGAGGCGGCCGGGGCAGGCAATGACGATGTCGACGCCCGCATTGAGGGCGTTCTCCTGCCGACGCTGTTTGACCCCGCCGAAGATCGTCGTCGTCTTCAGGCCGGCGGCCTTGGCCAGCGGGTCGATGACATCGGTGATCTGCGTGGCGAGCTCACGGGTGGGAGCCAGGACGAGTCCGCGCGGGTGGCGGACCTTCTGGGTGCCCTTGCCGGATTCGGCGAGGCGGGCGACGAGTGGAATGGAGAACGCCAGGGTCTTGCCGGATCCGGTCTTTCCGCGGCCGAGCACATCGCGGCCGGCCAGGGTGTCGGGCAGGGTGTCCTGCTGGATGGGGAAGGCCTGGGTCTTGCCCTCACGGTCGAGGGAGTCGACGAGTGCGGCGGGCACGCCGAGCTCGGCGAACGAGGTCGGTGCCGAGGTGGCTTTCTTGGTGCGGGTGGTGCGGGGGTTGGTGCGTGTCTGTGAAGTAGTGATGGTGTGGCCCTTCGACGTGCCGGAGGACGTGCCGGTGCCGTGAAATGGTGGCAGGCAGCCGCAGCCGGTCATGGAATGAGCGCTGTCGGCGCTCTCGATCGCCGAGAGAAAACGGCTTCGGAAATGCGCGGGTTCTTTCACCCAGCTGCAGAGACGAGGCGTCCTGACGACGCAGGGAACCCGAAAAACGGGTTCGCAGGTGATTACAGTATAGCCCCGGCGGTGTGTGAGACAGAATCCGCGGGCTTCGCGGCGGGTACGGAAACAGGTTCGGAGACTGCGTCGACCGGCCGTCGGCGTGCTCTGCGGTGCCCGGTCACCCATGCGGAGAGTGCCACCGACGCCCCGCCGATGCCGATGCCCGCAATGTCGTCGAGGAGGTAATGCCATCCGAAATAGATGGTGGCCACGACCGTCACTGCGAAGAAGATCCAGGTGATCGCTCGGACGGCGCGGTTCTGTTTCGTCAGCGTCATGAACAGTGCGGCGGCGAAGGTGACGGAGACGTGAAGCGATGCGAACGCGGCGACACCTTGGATGGAGTCGCTGCCGACCGGGTTGCTGAGATAGTCGAGTCGCGTGTCGATGAGGGATTCCTGGAGCTGACGGACTCCGGTGTCGGGCAGCGCCCGGAAGGCGTCAGGATGGCTGAACACCGGACCGACCGACGGCAGGAGATAGTAGCTGATGGTGCCGAGCACCCAGTTGAGGCTGAGCATCGTCGTATACCAGGCACCGACGGCGTGTCTGCGATTGAGCACGAGGACCGCGCCGAGGCTGATCGGGATGAGCGGAAGATAGGCGAGATAGGCGATCGACAGCAGATTCGCCGCCATGCCGGTGCCGAGGAGTTCGTGCAGGACCACCGCCGGAGTGCTGCCGCCCATGAGCCACTGGTCGAGGCGGAACAGCTGCTGATCGAAGAGGGTGCCTTCGCGGAACACCGGCAGCACGCTCTTGAGGTTGCGGTAGGCGACGTAGCAGACGTAGAAGCTCAGCAGCCCCGCACCGATGCACAGCAGACGGTGGGCGTTCCATTCCTTCTTGGCGATGTCGACGACAGACGTCGGCAGGTTCCGCCACCCGTGTCGCCTCACGGCTTCCACGAGCAGCCCGCCGCCGATGAATCCGAGAACCAGCAGGGGCAGGCGGATGTATGAGGGGCCGAGGAATCCGTCGGGGTCCCGCAGCGGGAGGTCGAGGTAGAGGGACGAGACCACGGCGGCCGCTCCGACGAGGAGGGCGAGCGCCATGGCGAAGGTGTAGGGCCAACGTCGCAATCTGGTCATCGGGACACCGTAGTGATTCAGTTTGAGTGATTCTTCGGATTTCTCTCGGAGGCCGCTGACCGGAACCGTTGCAGAAGGGAACGGGGCCGAAGGAAACGACCCACCCACTGAGTGCCTCGCGGCATTAGTGTTGGGCCATGACTGAAGGTTCGCCGAACGCGACTCCGAATCGCGATGACCCGATTCCCGAGGGGCTCAAACTCGGTGCCCGCTTCACCGGATACCTGCTGGTGATCATCGCAGGGATCACAGTTGCGATCTTCGTTGCCCTGCAGGTCGCTCAGATAGTCATCCCGTTCCTGGCCGGCCTCGTCCTCTCTGCCCTCTTGGTGCCCTTGTCGTCGTTCCTGCAGCGGCATCGGTGGCCGAAATGGCTGGCGGTGGTGACCGTCTGGGTCGCCGTTCTCGGCCTGCTGGCCGGACTCACCCTCCTCATCACCGTTCAGATCAGAGGTGAGATACCTGAGATCCAGAAGCAGGTGGCGACAACCCTGGACGCGGCGAAGCAGTTCTTGGCCATGCAGCCGTTCGGAATCACCGAAGCCAAACTCAATGATTTCGTCGATTCCTCGGGGAAGTGGCTGCAGGACAATGCAGAAGGTCTCGGCTCCGGCGCCGCCGAAGTGGGCACGACGGCGGCTCATATCATCGAAGGCGCTCTCATCATCCTGTTCGTCACCCTCTTCGCGCTCATCGACGGACGGGGCATCTGGACCTGGGTCGTCAACATCTGGCCGAAGAAGGCGCATGCGCGGATCTGGGCGGCCGGCGAGGCCGGGTGGAAGACGCTGACGAACTTCATTCGGATCCAGCTCGTCGTCGCGGCCAGCGACGCGATCGGGATCGGAGTGGGCGCACTGATCCTCGGGGTCCCATTGGCGGTGCCGATCGCCCTGGTGGTCTTCCTCGGTGCCTTCGTGCCGTTCGTCGGAGCAATCGTGGGCGGCGCAGTCGCGGTAGGCTTGGCGCTGCTCTTCAACGGCTGGGTCCACGGCCTGATCATGCTCGGGATCGTCATCGTCGTACAGCAGCTCGAAAGCCATGTCCTGCAGCCCTGGCTGACAGGACCCACAGTGAAGATCCACCCCTTGGCGGTGATCCTCGGGGTGACAGCGGGAGCAGCGGTCGCCGGCATCGCCGGAGCCTTCTTCTCCGTGCCGGTCATCGCGACTCTCAACTCGATGATCCATGCGGCCAAGGACTACAGAGTGGGAATGCAATGAGCCGGACCACGCCACGGCTGAATCGAGTCCGGATCGTCAAGGGCGCTCTTGGACGTCTGCTCGAAGACGAGTGCCTCGACAGAGCTGCCGGACTGGGCTTCTACGTTCTCCTCTCTGCGGCACCGGCCATCCTCGCCTTGGTCTCGCTGCTCGGCGTGGTCGGGGAAGCCGAGTCGACCACGAAGGCGGTGCTTTCGTTGGTCCACGGAGTCTCGGCCGAGGCAGCCTCGGCGATCCGGCCGTTCATCGTCGAGCTCACCGAGTCGTCGTCGGCGGGAGCCACCCTCATCGGCAGCCTGCTGCTGGCGATCTGGTCGTCGTCGAAATACGTCGGAGCGTTCGGTCGTGCCCTGAACGCCGTCTACCGGGTCGAGGAGACCCGTCCCTATTGGAAGTTCAAGCCGCTCATGCTGCTGATGACCGTGGTCACGCTTCTCGTGCTGGCCGCTCTGGGGCTGCTGCTCGTGCTGTCCGGGCCCATCGCCGAGACGCTCGGCGAGCTCATCGGAATGGGCGCGACTGCCCTGCTGATCTGGAACGTGGTCAGATGGCCGGTCTTCGTCTTCTTCGTCATACTGCTCATCGCTCTGCTCTACTATGTGACCCCGAACGTCAGGCAGCCGACGTTCCGCTGGGTCAGCCTCGGTGCGTTCGTCGCTCTGCTCGTGCTGCTTGCCGTGTCGGCCTGCTTCGTTCTCTATATCAACAACTTCAGCAGCTACAACGTCACCTATGGGTCGATCGGGGGAGTGATCGTCGGGCTCGCCTGGATATGGATGGTCAACCTCTCGCTGCTCCTCGGTGCCGAGTTCGACGCTGAGATCGAACGCGAGCGGCAGCGGCAGTCCGACGGTGCCGCAGACGAGCGGTTGCGACTTCCGTAGAGAGCCGGTCCGTCGAATGGAGACAGTCGTCGGCGCACAGCTGCCTGCAGTCAGAGCCGCCCGGGGTTGAGAAATCAGGTCCCGGGCCGCTGAACGTGTCCTCTCAGCTCTGTATTCATCGACGGATACGGTCGGCTGCGAAGTCGGCAGCGCTGGCCAGCGCCTTGTCGGTTTCATCGACGAGGCGGCCGAAGTGGAGGAAAGAGTGGAGCACATTCGGGTACTCCTCGAACTCGACATCGTTGCCCGCCCGTGCCAGTGACCGAGCCAAGGCGCGGCTGTCATCGCGCAGCGGGTCGAGCCCGGCGCCGGCGACGAACACCGGCGGCAGACCGGACAGGTCAGCTGTGAGATGGGACGCGAACGGCGACTGCTCGTCCTCGGGGACGGCGAAGTAGTCGTCCCTGAAGTTGTTGAGATCGTTGGCGCCCATGCCGTCCCACTCCCCGCCGAAGAGCCTTCGGCTGGCGGAGTCGACCAGTCCGTGACTGCCGTAGACCGAGATGAGAGCGCGCAGCGAGGAGAATGCCGACGATCGTGCCCCGGCGGCGGTGGGGTCGTCGCGCAACAGCAGAGCGGTGCCCAGCGTCAGTCCGGCCCCGGCCGAGTCGCCGGCGACGGCCAATCGGGCACCGTCGACGCCGAAGTCCACGCCGTGTGCGGCCAGGTGGTCGACGATGCCCGCGCATTCGTGGAGTGCCTGCGGGAACTTCGCTTCGGGGGACAGCGAATAGTCCACTCCGATGACGGCGCTTCCGCTCGCCTCGGCGAGCACCCGCATGATGCGGTCATGGGTGTCGAGGTTGCCGACGGTGAACCCGCCTCCGTGGAGGAACACGATCCCGGGCAGGACCGCCTCGGCGAGGGGCCGGTGGATGCGGATCGGAACGTCGACTTCGGCGGCGCGGATATGCCCGTCATCAGTGCGGGCCATCGTCGGGCCGCCTTCGTTCCAGTAGGAGCGTTCGGCGCAGTATTCGGCACGGTTCGCTGTCAGGCGTGCCGTTTCGGGATCCATGTCGTCCTTCACCGCCCGCAGTCCTGCCTGGGCACAGTCCGCGGCGCGGGCGGACTGGAGTTCGAGCACGGCCCGCATCTGGTCAGACATTCCGGTGAGGATGTCTGCGGGAATCGCAGTGCATGTCGCTCCAGCAGATGCCTCCCCGACGAGTTTCATAGACTCCTCCGTCACGACTTCAACTCTCTCGACTGTCCAGAGCAGGCGAGTCGTACACAGTGCTCGTGTCGACGACTGCCCCTGCCGCAGCGTGCGCCTCACTGCTGATTCCACCATACCCGCAGAAACCTTCGCGGTGGTCGAGGACCGGCTGCTCGGGCAGCCGGCTGAGGGGGGCTTCCGTCCGATCGGCAGGCAGGTCCACAATGGCCTTCAGGCGGTATTCCGTTCGCACTTCCCGATGACGCGGCCGCCGTGGCCGCAGGGGTGAGCGGACCAACCGTCGACAACGACGAGGCCGTCGCTGAGGCGGCCACGGAGGTGAATATCCGATGAAGGCAGTCGTCTACAAAGGGCCGCACGAGGTCGCGGTCGAAGAAGTCGAAGATGCGACGATCCAGGATCCGACAGATGTGCTCGTGCGCATCACCACCGCAGCGATCTGCGGTTCGGATCTGCATATGTACGAAGGGCGCACGGATGCCCGACCGGGAATCACTTTCGGGCATGAGAACATGGGCATCGTCGAGGAGGTCGGCTCGGGTGTGTCCACAGTGAAGAAGGGCGACCGCGTCGTTCTGCCCTTCAACGTGGCCTGCGGGTTCTGCGACAACTGCCGTGCCGGCAAGTCGGCGTTCTGTCTGACGGTCAACGAGCCGGGAACCGCCGGTGGTGCCTACGGCTACGTCGGCATGGGACCCTACGGCGGCGGTCAGGCCGAATACCTGCGCGTGCCGTTCGCAGATTACAACTGTGTGCCGCTGCCGCCCGGAGACGAGCACGAGAAGGAATTCTCACTGCTCGCCGACATCTTCCCCACCGGCTATCATGCGACTGAACTGGCGGGAGTGCGGCCCGGCGAGACGGTGGCCGTCTACGGTGCCGGACCGGTGGGCATGATGGCCGCATACTCTGCCTTTCTCAAGGGGGCGAGCCGGGTCTTCTCGGTCGATCACGTGTCCAGCCGCCTGGACCTCGTCAAGAGCATCGGAGCTGAGCCGATCAACTTCGACGACGGTGACCCGGTCGAACAGATCACCGAGGCTCTCGGCGACTACGGCGTTGATCGCGGAATCGACGCCGTGGGCTATCAGGCGACGGCGGCCGACGGCGAGGAGCAACCGGCCGCAGTGCTCAACCAGCTCGTCGGCACGGTCCGTCACACCGGTGGCATCGGCGTCGTCGGTCTGTACTTGCCCTCCGATCCGGGAGCTCCTGACGAACATTCGGCAAAGGGGGAGCTGCTGGTCAGGATCGGCCGGCTGTTTGAGAAAGGGCAGTCGATCGGCACCGGACAGGCCGATGCCAAGCGGTATGCACATCAGCTGCGCGACCTCATCATCGCAGGACGGGCGCAGCCGGGCTTCGTCGTCTCTCAGGAGCTGCCGCTGTCCGACGCTCCGGATGCATACGCGAAATTCGACAAACGCGACGAAGGCTATTCGAAGGTTCTGCTGCACCCCGGCCGAGGCTGATAACCCGATGAGGGTGCGTCAGCGCGTTCGCCACTGCGGCGCCGGGGGCACAGCGGCTTCGGCGCCGCAGACGGCCGTCAGTGCAGGACTCGATGACGCACAGCTAGGATCGGCTCTATGACCGAGCACATGCGCCGACACGAAACCGACCATGAAATCCCATGGTCACTGCCGATCGTCGTGCGTCGGTCGAAGACCGCCATCGCCCGCCACATCGACGTCCTCGAAGCCACCGCGCGAGCCGTTGTGGCGTTCCTCGACGACCCGCGTGCCCAGGAGGGCGGTGAGTGGCACGATGCCGTCGAGTACTGGCGCGACGGAGCCATCCGCAAGGTCGTTCGCCGCGGTGCTGGGAAGAAACTCGACGACGCCCGTGCCCTCGGGTGTGTGAGCGTGACCTTCGGCGGCACCGAAGAATTCGCCCCCGCCGAGGCACTCGTCTTCGCACCCGGCCCCGTCGAACCATTGCCGCCCGAGCTGAAGAAGCTGCAAGTCGGCGGCACCGAGTTCCCGCATGAGGGCGAATCGACGGTTCCCGCCGCCGAGGCGGTCGTGACGATCGACCTCTCACCGGAGCTCACGCTGACGACCGGGAAGGCCGCCGCCCAATGCGGTCACGCCGCGCAGCTGGCGTTCGAACAGATGCCCGACGATGTGCGGAACCGCTGGCGTGAGTCCGGATTCAGTCTGCGCGTGCAGACTGCGACGAAGGACGCGTGGGTGGCGAACGAGCAGCAAGTCCCCGTCGTCGATGCCGGGTTCACCGAAGTCGACGGCCCCACCGAAACCGTCCGAGCGTCGTGGTGAGGTCGATTCCGAGACCACGCTGTGCGTCGACGGAATCGGGTGCCCGTGCGGGATCGGCAGACCTGTGCTGGACCCGCCTCAGTCTCTCCGCAGAGGAACGTCACGCAACGTCGTCTGCACGGTGTGTCCGCTCTCCCACGCGTTCGCCTCAGCGGCGACATGCGGCATCGGGATGTTCTCGCGGTGCGCGCGCCTCTCCTGTGTGGACACGCCCACGCGGGCGTCTCGGTCGCTGAGCAGCTCTGCCTGGGCCTGACCGTCGTCGGTGAAGCCCATCATCAGCTGGGGAATCCCGAAGGGGAAGTCGTCGCGGTCGTACTGCCAAGTATGGAAGGTCTTCCCATAGGTGGAGACGAGGTCCTCGAAGTAGGAGCGCTCGGCGAGCTCGGGCACGCCGGGAGCCGTGAGAATGCCCGATTTCACCTCATAGTGGTGGCTGTGCCACAGTCGCTTCTCTTCGGCGGGCAGTGCGTCGAACCGTTCTGCACTGATGATGTACTCGATGCCGATGAGTCGGGCGTCGGGTTCATTGCGATCGAAGATGACGCACTGGTGCAGGTCATGGCGCAGGTGAATGCAGAAGTGTGCCGCTTCGACCTGCCGACCCATGTCATCTGCGTACATGTGCAGGCCGTCGAGATAGGTGCTCATGGCCTCGAGCGGATACTTCGTCTGCAGGGCCTGCGATGACACGTCGAGCAGCCGATGCTTGAGCGGATGCCCCTTGCCGATCTTGGCCCACGTCGCCACCTTGCGCGACCCGATTGCCGCGAGTCCGGCAGCCACGGCTGTCGCTGCCCCGAGACTGAACGATTGCAGTCGTGATGTGCTCATCCATTCACGTTAGCCACTGCCTGCGGATCTGGTAAGCCCCCTCGGATCGGGGAGCGTCCCGCGCCCGCGGACGGGTCTTCCCGAGCCTCGCAAGGAGGTCGCGGGGGTGTTCGGTGAGGCGTTGATGCCAAGGGCCCGGGGTCTTGACAGCAGCCATATCGAGGGCAAGCCTGGAGGGCTAGGTCGGCGCACCGCGACGACCGCATCACATCTGCGACTCGAGACATCTGAGGAGAGTGCCATGGCGACGTCCGTGAGCGACTTCATCATCGATCGACTCATCGCCTGGGGCCTGCGCCGGTGGTACGGATACCCCGGCGACGGCATCGGCGGTTTCGACGGGGCCATGGGCCGAGCTCAGGACGAGGGCAAGGACTTCACCTATGTGCGCCCCACCCATGAAGAGGAGGCCGCGTTCATGGCCACCGCCCACGCGAAGTTCACCGGGAACGTGGGCGTGTGCGTCTCGACTTCAGGCCCCGGAGCCATCCACCTCATGAACGGCCTCTACGACGCCAGGGGCGACAACGCGCCAGTCGTCGCCATCGTCGGCCAACAGGCGAGGGTGTCGCTGAACTCCGAATTCCAACAGGAGATCAACCTCGAACGCCTCTTCGCCGACGCGGCGGTGTTCGTGCAGACCGTGACCACCCCGATGCACGCCCAGCTCGTCGTCGACAAGGCCGTACGCATGGCCAAGGCCTATCGCGGACCGGCTGTCGTGGTCCTCCCCGCCGACGTACAGACGATGGACATGGAAGAGCCCACAGCCGAGCATTTCGTCTCCCGCACGGGCATCGGCCACGCCGAGGATCGGCTGCGGCCCGATGACGATGCGCTAACCCGTGCGGCGGAGGTCCTCAACAGCGGCCAGAAGGTCGCCATGCTCGTCGGACAGGGAGCGATCGGAGCGACCGATGAGGTCATCAGCGTCGCCGAGCGCCTCGGTGCCGGTGTCATCACCACCCTCCTGGGCAAACAGGTCGTGCCGGGGGACATCGGCTACCACACCCAGCAGCTGGGTCTGCTGGGATCGCGGCCGAGCTACGACATGATGCAGAAATGCGACACCCTGCTCATGGTCGGCACGAACTACCCCTACGGCGAGTTCATGCCGCCGACCGGGCAGGCCCGGGCCGTGCAGATCGACCTGTCACCACGTCACCTGGGCCTGCGCTACCCCACCGAGGTCAACCTGTGGGGTGATGCGAAGACCACTCTGGCGGCCCTGCAGCCGCATCTGACCCAGCACGCGACCGAGTGGCAGGAGAAGATCGCCGAGGAGAACCGGGCGTGGACGAAGGAGAACACGCGGGTCGCGCAGACCGAAGCCGATCCGATCAACCCCCGCCGGGTCTTCGTCTCCCTCAACGAACGTCTGCCCGAGAACGCGATCATCACCTGCGACGCCGGGAGCACGGCCGACTGGTACGGCTTCCATATCGAACTGGGGCCGAACCAAATGGGCAGCCTCTCGGGTCGGATGGCCTCGATGCTCGCCGCGATGCCCTATGCGCTGGCCGGCAAGTTCGCGCATCCCGATCGTCCGGTGGTGTGCACCATCGGCGACGGAGCCTTCCAGATGATGGGTATGAACGGTCTGCTCACCGTCAAACGTCACTGGCGGGAATGGTCGAACTCCACCTTCGTCGTCCTCGTCATCAACAACGGCGACCTCAACCAGGTGTCCTGGGAGATGCGGGAGGCCGGTGACCCGAGGTGGGACACGGCCCAGCTGGTCGAGTCGATGGACTACGCGGGCTACGCGGAGCTGCTCGGACTCAGAGGCATCACCGTCGACGATCCGGAGGACATCGACGCGGCCTTCGACCAAGCATTCGCCGCCGACCGGCCGGTCGTCCTCGACGTCCGCTGCGACCGCAACACGCCGCCGCTGCCGGCCCACATCGCCTTCGCACAGGCCAAAGGCCTCGCGGAATCCCTGCTGGGCGGGGATCCAGAGCTCGGGCAGGTAGTCGAACAGAGCTATCGCGCCACCGCCGCGCGACTGTTCGCGCGCATGGGTCTGACCTCGGATGACTGATGACGGCTCGTCGAGCTGCTCCATCACGCGGTGCAGCAGGACCCCTCATTCACGACCGCGGACACCGGTGATCCGGTGTCCGCGGTGGCAGCTGCGCTGAGTGAGCGCTGGTTCGAGGTCAGTCCTCGGAAGCCTCGTCGAGGTCCTTGAGTTCTTCCTCGCTCAACGGTCGCGTCTTCGTGCCGTTTCCGAACTCGTCGAGGTAGATCACATGCTTGACCATCTCACCGGTCTCTTCGTCCTCGACTTCGATGATGTCGCCAGGTCGGGTCGCTGGCTGGTAGAAATCCTCATTGACTCCGGTCATCGTGACCACCTCCTATAGGTATTCCGACCATACGTCACTGTGACACGAGTCTCAACGACTCCCCTTGCTACCTGACGGGGGCCCAGCAACCTCGCGCCAGGTTGCTGGGCCCCCGTCAGGTAGCAATAAGGATGGGTGGGGGCTGGTATCGGTAGTCTGAGTTCATGGAACGACAGAGATTTCACACCACCGGAGGTCGCGATCGCAATGTCGCCGAGGAGGCCCGCCCCGGAGAGGACGAGTTCCGCGTCGATATCGAACGGATCCGGTTCTCCCCGTTCTTCTCCCGCCTGGCCTCGGTCACCCAGGTCATCCCGCAGGCCGGGTCCGGCACGGTCATCCACAACCGGCTGACGCACTCGCTCAAGGTCTCCGCGGTGGCCCGGTCGATCGCGATCACGTTGAACAACGCGGACGAGGCGACCCGGGACACGGTCATCCGCCTCGGCGGGTGCGATCCTGTCGTCGTCCAGGCGGCCGCGGCCGCCCACGATCTGGGCCACCCGCCGTTCGGCCACCTCGGCGAGAAGGAACTCGACCGGGTGTCGCGGCAGGTGCTGCGCCTCGACGACGGATTCGAAGGCAACGCGCAGACGTTTCGGATCCTCACCGCCCTCGACAGCTGCGAGGCCACCGCGCGCGGTCTCAACCTCACCCGAGCCATTCGGGCCGCGGTGCTCAAATACCCGTGGGAGCGCGGGGAATGGACCGGCGATCGGGCGTCGTCGGCGGCCAGGATGCCGCGCGGGGTCGGTGATGATGTCAGCGAGGGAGCGATGAAGTTCTCCGCCTATGCCACCGAGGTCGAGGAGATGGCCGACGTGCTCTCGGCGTTCCCGGCGATCGCAAAGTATCAGCAGACGCTCGAGTGCGCGGTCATGGACGTCGCCGACGATATCGCGTATGCGGTGCACGACCTGGACGATTTCTACCGGTCGAACGTGCTGCAGTACACGGCTGTGTCCGCCGAACTCGGGCGGTGGCTGCGCGATCATCGGGAGTTGGCGGCCCTGGAATCTGCGGAGCTGGATCGGCGGCGGCCGGGCCATGCGCTCGAGGCGATCCGGCGACACATCGGGGAGAAGGATCCGTGGATCGCCTCGGAGGAGGCGTTCCGGGAGTCGGTGGAGCGGATCAACCGGGATCTCGTCGAGGGGCTGCTCGGCGTTCCCTACGACGGGGGACTGGAGGCGGATCGGGCGGTCACCGGGTTCACTCGGCGGTGGATCGACCGCTTGCAGGCCTCGATCGTCGTCGACCCGGATCCGCATATCCGCAGCGGTCACGTGCGACTGAGCCAGGAGGCTTGGCACGATGTCGTGGTGCTCAAGTTCGTCCATGCGCGGTTCGTGCTCGAGCGCTCTGACCTGGCCGTGTATCAGCGTGGGCAGACGCGGATCATCGCGTCCCTGGTCGAGGGATTCCATGAGTGGCTGCTCGACCCGGATGAGGCGACGCGGATACCGCGCAGGCTTGTTGATTCCGTCGAGGCGGCCACGCAGGAGTATTCGGATCTATATGCACGCGACCCTCAAGCGCTGGGGGAGGAGGGCGCGGCCGGGATCGTGCGGCGGGGCCGGGCGCGGGCGGTCGTGGACTATATCGCCTCGTTCACCGATGCGCAGGCCATGTCGGTCAACGCCCTGATCACCGGTGCTTCCGAGGAACCGTGGGAGGCTGGGCGCGGGTTGTAGGTCTTCGCCGGGGCGGCGTCGGGCGGATGCGTCCGACGAGTCAATGACGAACGGCGGGAGCACAGTCGAACGGCGGGACCGAAGATTTCTCTTCGATCCCGCCGTTCGCGGTTTCAGCTCAGGAACTGAGCTGGGTCACATCAGTGCCTGCTGGCTTCAGTGCTTACCAGCCGAGGCGCGGTAGCGACGGGTTGCCCACACCGCTGCTGCACCGCCGGCGAGGAGCAGTGCGGCGAATCCGACCATGGCCGGGATGCCGTCGGCACCCGTCCGCGGCAGGTCGCCACCCGCATTGCCCGAGGCGTTCGTGCTCGAACCGGCCGAGGCGTTGGCTGCGGACCCGGCGTTCGCTGCCGAACCTGCGTCCGACGATGCCGAGGTATTCGCCGAGGCGGCCTTCTCAGAATCGCTCGAAGCGCTGGCGTTTGCCTCGTCACCGTCAGCCGAGGCGCTGGCTGCGCCTCCGTCGGCTGAAGCGTTTGCCTCATCACCGTCGGCGGATGCACTGGCTTCAGCTCCGTCTGCCGCAGCGGTTGCCGAAGCCTCCGAGGAGGAGTCGGCGGTCGAAGCGGCAGCAGCTGCTGCAGTCGCATCCGCGTTCGCCGCGGATGACGCCTGTGCGTTCGTCGAATCCGTGTTATCGGCGTTTGCGGCGGCGTTGGCTGCCTGCTGCGCCGATGCGTTCGGATCCGATGTCGCATCTGCTGAGGTCTCCGAGGAGGCCTCTTCGTTGGCGGCGGACTCTGCGGCTGCTTCGGCGTTCTCGTCAGCTGCTGCCGATGCCGTGTTGTTCGCATCGTTGTCAGCGGCTGCCTGAGCGGCTGCCTGAGCTGCAGCGTTCGACTCATCATCCGCATTCGCGGTCGTGGAGGCCGAGGCTGAAGCAGCAGCGTTCACATTGGCATTCGCATCCGGATCGGCTGAAGCGTTCGCTCCGTCATCGCTGCCATCAGCGTTCGCAGCGGCTTCCGCCGACGCCGCAGACGACGAATCAGGATTCGACGCTGCTGACGCAGCTGCCGAAGCATTGGCGTTGGCGGCTGCAGTGGTGTCAGCGTTCGCCGAATCGTTGTCGTTGCTGTCGGCGGTCGCAGTAGCGGCAGCCTGAGCGGCGGCGTTGGTCTCCGAGGTCGCGTCGGTCGAAGCCTGTGCGGTGGCTTCGTCGTTCGCAGCGGATTCCGCGGCTGCTTCGGCGTTCGCGGTGGCTGCTGCAGATGCGGTGTTGTTGGCATCTTCGTCTGCCGCGGCTTCAGCGGCTGCCTGAGCGGCGGGATCCGTGTCGGCGTCTGCCTGTGCGGACGCTGCGGCCGAGGCCGAGGCGTTCGAGTTGGCGGTCGTGTTCGCCTCTGCGTCGGTGACCGTGGAATCATCGGCATCGGCCGCCGCAGATGCTGAAGCCTCAGACGACGAGGTGGCGGTTGCTGCCGCGTTCGAGGCCGCAGAAGCATTCGCATTCTGCGCGGATGAGGCTTCTGCGTTCGTCGACGACGAGTTGTCGGCGTTGGCTGCGGCGTTTGCCGCCTGCTGTGCCGAGGCATTCGGGTCCGACGAGATGTCGGCGCTCGTCTCCGAACTGGCAGTCGTGGTCGCTGCCGACTCAGCTGCAGACTCTGCAGAAGCGTCAGCTGCGGCGGATTCCGTGGTTGTGGCATCTGCAAGTGCTGCGGCTTCGGCCGCGGCCTGGGCCGCCTCATTGCCATCGTCATCAGCGGTTGCTGATGCGGAGGCCGAAGCTGCAGCGTTGACGTTTGCGTCAGCCTCAGTTGTGGTTTCGGCATCTTGGTTAGCAGCTGAGCCATCGCCACCGTCTGAGTCTGCCGCCGCGTTTGCCGAGGCGGCTACCGAAGAATCAGCCGTAGATGCGGCAGAAGCAGCAGCTGCGGGGTTGGCGTCAGCGGCGGCAGAGGCTTCTGCGTTGGTGTTATCTTCAGCATTTGCGTCGGCAGCGGCCTGCGAAGCGACCGTCGACGAAGCGTTCGTCTCAGTGGTCGCGTCACTCGAAGCAGTTGTCGAGGCATCGGCCGTTGCGGCCTTTTCAGCTGCGGCCTCAGCAGTGGCGTCCGCGGCAGTAGATGCCGTTGTCGTGGCATCCGCAAGCGCTGCTGCCTGTGATGCTGCCTGGGCTGCCTCGTTGCCGTCGTCATCGGCGGTCGCCGATGCGGCAGCAGAAGCGGCTGCGTTGGTGTTCGCATCGTCGTCGCCCGGGTCCGGTGCGTCTGCGGTCGCACGGACCGAGGACGACGCGAGGTTGACGTCGGCGAGCGGGCCACCAGCCAATTCCGGCAACAGTTCTAGACTGACTGCGTTTACGGTGAAACCAGGTCCGTTGTCCCCGTCGACTTCGCTCGAATCCAGTGAGGACTGCGCGCTGGCACCGGTTGATGATGGATTCGGAGATTGCTCGTTAACCGTGAGGTCGACAACTTGGTTGAGTCTCTCCAGGACAGGCGAAAGCTCCTCAAGGATCGGGCTTGTGACTCCTTCCAGGGCTGCAGACAATTGGTCAGTTGTTGCAGTGAGAATCGGACCGATGGCACCCTTGATCGGCGTGAGCAGCAGAGGCACCAGTCGGTTGGTCAGCGGATCGAGCAATGCGTCAATCGATAGCCCAAGAAGATCGCCAGACGCGTCTACCTCGGGCTCGCCGTCTGCAGTGCCTGCGAACTGGCCCAATGTTCCATTGACTGTGATGGTGATGTCGGATGTGCTCCCTATAGGTGGTAGTCCGACCGTGAGCTTAGCGGGAATTGTGATATCGAGTTCAAGGTTGTTCACGACGTCTGTGACTGCCGTGGTCGCTTTCGATGTGACTGTTCCGAGCGCTTCTTCGAGCGCTTCAGTGATCTTCTTGAGAGTTGATGAGCTCAAGACTTGAGTATTGGGATCCAAGCCATTGAGATCTGTGGCATCTTCTCCCGCTACGGCCTTGGCAAGATCGATCTTGATGTCACCATTCGCGAGGTCGATTGACAATATCCCGTTGTCATCGACAAGTGGCTTTGCGATCAGCGTCTCGGCCGCATCTTTCAGGGCGGTATCGACGCCATCGACTTTTGCGGTTCCTCCGCTCAGGTCGACTTTGGCGATGAGCAGGTCGAGGTCGGCCGCGTTTGTGAGGCCTTTGACGATCGTGTCAATCGTACCGTCTTCGCCGACAGCTTCATTAACTGCGGAGCCTGATCCGGTGATTGCATCCTGAAGCTCTGTGCCAAGGTCTCCTACGAGGTCGCTTGAGACAGTGAGTGTTCCGTCGGCGACTACGTATTCAGATTTGAAAGCATTGCCATCACTGTCGGCTGTCGATGCGATTGCACCGAGGTCCAGGCTGAGCTCATCGACGATCTCGTCTGTGACTCCGTCAATTCCGGCTTGACCAAGCAGCGAGGTGAGATCGACGCTGGCGTTTCCGCTAGCGGCAGGATTGTCGGGGTCGAGATTAATGGCACCGTTCTCGCCGACCGCGCCGGTACCGGCAGTTGCTGAGTTGTAGCTCGGTGCGTGCGCATATGAATTCAGGGCTCCGGCATTTCCGATGTGAAGCAGTCCTGCTCCGTCTTCGGGTGCTACCAAGGGGAGTCCGATATTTGGCAGTTGTACGCCCAACGCACGAAGCGCCTCGAGGTTGAGCGCCTGATTGTCTGCCTCTTTGCCCTCGTCGATTGGTGAGCTGCGATAAGCGGATGAGACGTCTAGCAGGTCAGCTGTGATCAGGTCGGTGTTGATCAGCTGGGCAAATGCCTCTGCATCTTCTTCCGGGTTCACTTCACCAGCGGCCGCGGGGGACACGGTCATTGCAGTCAGTGCCAGCGCCGACGCGGCGGCGACTGTGCCCACTGCAACCTTTCGACCGGATCCGGGCCGGCCTCTCAGTATTCTCATGGTTCTCCACATCGTTCAGACCCTGATCAGGTCCAGGCGCGGCCTGGACGGAAACAGGCAGTTTCCTGACAGGACGCTCACAACGTTACGGAGTAATGAAAAAGTAATCAGTGAATCACAAGAAAAGTTACCTCGTCGTTATAGTTACGTTGAAGTAGATGTAGGCGGGCGTTGTGAAATCCTGTCAGCCAGATCTCGCGGGCGCTGTAGCCGACAAAAGTCCAGTTCACAGGCCTGACGATTACAGGTGGATTCAAGGCTCCGCACGATGTGACAGTCATGACCGAGTCATTGTGTTGCGTCCATTTGTCACAAATTGAGATTTAAAGAGCTGCCTGCGATGTCGACCCGTGACCAAGCCGTCAGCGGCAAGGTCACGGCTTCCGCGGTGTGGACGGACCGATGGTGACGCTTCGCCAGCATCTACAGTCGAGTCCAACGGCAGGAACGACGGAGATCGACGAGGGAGTTGAAACATGGCGAAACACACGCGATGGGCAGTGGTCGGAGCCGGCATCATTGGAGCCGCCGTCGCCCGCGAGATCCTGGGCCGCCACGACTCCGCCGACGTCACCCTCTTCGAAAAAGAAGACCACCCCGCCGCCCACCAGACCGGCCACAATTCGGGAGTCGTCCACGCCGGTCTCTACTACGAGCCAGGCAGCCTCAAAGCCACGCTCTGCCGCCGCGGCGTCGACCTCATCCGCGACTTCGCAAACGACCACAATGTCGCTTTCGACGAATGCGGCAAGGTCGTCGTCGCCACCGACGAGACAGAAGTCGAACGCCTCCACGCCATCCACAACCGCGCTCTGGCCAACGGCGTACCGGACATCGCCCTGATCGACCGCGACGGACTGCGCGACATCGAACCGAACGCCGAAGGCCTCGCCGCCCTCCACTCACCCCACACCGCGATCATCGACTACCCCGGCCTCACCGACGCCCTCGTCGCCGACTTCCGCGCCCACGGAGGCCGCGTCCGCTTCTCCACCCCGGTCAAAACCATCGATCACCGAGGCGGCCCCACCGGTGACACCGCCGTCGTCCGCACCCCGGTCGACGCCCAGGAGTTCGACCACGTCATCGTCTGCGCCGGCCTCCAATCCGACCGGCTGGCCGCGCGCTCCGGTCAGAATCGCACCCCGACCGTGGTGCCCTTCTTCGGCCAGTACTTCATCCTCGACGAGGAATACAGCACCGCGGTCAACGGCCTCATCTACCCCGTCCCGGATCCGAAGTACCCATTCCTCGGCGTCCACGTCACCCGCCGCATCGACGGCGGCCTGATGATCGGGCCTAACGCCTTCCTCTCCTTCTCCCGCGAAGGCTACCGAGGTCTCGGCCTCAACATCCCCGACTCGCTGGCCGTGGCCGCCGACCCCGGATTCTGGCGCTTCGCCGCCGGCAACATGGCCACCGCGGCCCGTGAACTGCCCGGAGTGCTCTCGATCGAGAAATTCGTCGCCGAGGCAGCCCGCTACGTCCCCTCCCTCGACGGGGCAGACGGCTACCGTGCCACCCGTGGAATCCGCGCCCAAGCCATGAACCGGGACGGCACACTCGTCGATGATTTCGTCATCGATCGGGCGGGAGCCACGATGTTCTTAAGAAACGCGCCCTCCCCGGGAGCCACCTCGGCGCTGGCCATTGCCGAACACCTCGTCGCGATCATCGATGGCCGACGATGACGGTTCCGGGCGTCGACGACAAAAGGCCGCCTACCCGACCGTGACGACGGGGAGGCGGCCCGAACTGTTTCAGCAGCGGTTCAGCTCAGTGGCTCACTTGGGTGTGCGGGTCTCTGCGCTGATGAACCAGGCCTGCTGCTCAAGCTGCGCGATGTAGCTGTGGAAGATGTCGGCGGTCGTCGGGTCCGCCGAGTCGACTTCGTCGTGGCAGTCACGCATCGAAGCCACGGTCGCCTCGATCGACGCGACCATGTGATCGATGGCGTCGTGGGTGCTGATTTCGCCGTTCGGGAACTCCGGTAGCCCGGTTTGTTCAGCGATCACGGCGGGGCGACCGTCGGGGGAGGCATGAAGGGCACGCATCCGTTCGGCGATCTCATCGCTGCCCGCGCGGGCGATGTCGGTGAGCTCGTCGAGGTTGAGGTGAAGGTCACGGAAGTTCGTGCCCACGATATTCCAATGCGCCTGCTTGGCGGTGAGGCTCAAGGCGATGAAGTCGACCAAAACCGTCTGAAGGTTCTTGGTCAGGGCGTCGGAGGCGATGAAGCCGTGTTCGGCGTTCTCGCGAGTAGTCTTCTCTGAGCCATGCGGGTCGGGAACTGTCACTGACTGTGTCATGATGCTTGCTCCAATCGCTCCGGTTTCGCTTGGTTCCGGAGTCTGTGGCCACCATAACGCCGTTGCCGATTGGACGTAACCCCTGTCAGACTGTGCCCGACTCGTCGTCCTGGGCGACGTAGACGCGGGAACGCAGACGTTGGGCGTGCGTGAGATTCTTCAGGTCGATATCACTGTCGAAGCTCGAGCCGAGTGCACCGGCGACGACGCCCATCGCCGCGCTCAACCACGCGATGTCGAGGTAGTTCGTCAGGCGGGCTTCGGGTCGGTGGATCGTCTGCGCCATGAACTCGGGGTCGATGACGATGAGCCCTCCGGCGAGGATGCCCACGACCAACAGGGCATAGAGGCCCGTCACGCAGATGACGAGTGTGAGTACGGTGGAGAGGTTGTAGTAGAAGACCACCTGTGCCAGGCGTTCATTGACCGGGCGATCCCAGAGCCGATTGATCGTGATCAGCCAGCCGACCATGACTGCGATGGCGATGGCGCCGATCGAGATGAGACGAGCGGTAGACAGATGGTGGGACATCTGCCAGATGGAGCTGTAGAAGATGCCGAACGCCCCTGTGGCGGCAGCGGCGGCCATGGCACGCGAGAGCCTGCGGGCCATCCGCAGCGGCTCATTGGCCATCGTCATGCCCAGGACGAGGCGAGTTCCGCCCGTGAAGGTATGGGCATGAAGGGTGCGGCGGCCCGACTCGGATCGGCTCGACCACCGGCCCCAGCGCGGAAGGCGATGCGTCTTCGCAGGCAGATGCCCGTCTGGCAGGAGCTGATTGACGCAGCTCATATAGATCTTCAGCAGCCGGCGCTTCGTCGTCAGTGCCCCGAGAGTGGGGCAGGAGATCACAGCGACGTTGCGCGCAGGCAGCACCTCGGCGATCAGTGGTTTGCCTTGGGTGTGGCGTGGAATGTCCGTGAGCATGATGACGAGGTCCGCCGAAGGATAGCGGTCGACGATCGCGTCGAGAGTCGACAGCTCCAGCTGGTGGTCGGCCTGGACGCGGAGCGCCTCTGTGCACATATCGACAGTCACATCCGACTCGAAATCGTGTCTGAGGAGATCGGCGAACTCGTCCTTGAACGAGGCCACACGGCGGCTCGGGGGCCCGGGATCGCAGATGAGGAGGATGCGCATTTTCCCACTGTGGCAGGGCCGACTGTTCCTGGCCAGGGCGACGGCGAATTCCGACGCTTTCCTCACTGGGCTTTCAGGCCGAATCTGAACTCCGACACCCTTACGCGTATTCTGATACAGACGTGTCGACGAGACGAAGGAGGATTCGGCGCATGGCAGTTCTGGTGACCGGAGGGGCAGGCTACATCGGTTCGCACGTGGTGCGGCTGCTCACCGAACGCGGAGACGATGTGCTCGTCGTCGACGACTTCTCCACCGGCATCGACGCTCGCGTCGAGGGCCTGCCCGTGGTCGACCTCGACCTGGCCGCAGCCGATGCCGAAGAGCGCCTGGTGTCCGCGATCAGGGAACACAGCGTCGATTCGATCATCCATTTCGCCGCGAAGAAGCAGGTCGGCGAGTCCGTCGAGGAACCGGTCATGTACTACCGGCAGAACATCGGCGCCCTGACGAACATCCTCGCCGCTGTCGAAGCGACCGGCATCGAATCGCTCGTCTTCTCCTCCTCGGCCGCGACCTACGGCATGCCCGATGTCGACATGGTGCCTGAGGATCTCGACTGCCGGCCCATCAATCCCTACGGTCAGACGAAGCTCATCGGCGAGTGGATGATCGACAACCAGATCACCGCCTCGGCCATGCGGGGGACGACGTTCAACGCCGTGAAGCTGCGCTACTTCAACGTCGCCGGCGCCGGCTGGAACGACCTCGCCGACACCGCCGTCATGAACCTCATCCCGATCGTGCTCGGACGGCTCAAGGGCGGCAAGGCGCCGATCATCTTCGGCGATGACTACGACACTCCCGACGGCACGTGCATCCGCGACTACGTCCACGTCAGAGACCTCGCCGAGGCACACATCGCGGCGTTGGATTACATGAAGGCCGGCGGCACCACGGAGACCGTGTTCAACGTCGGTACCGGAACCGGTGCCTCGGTGAAGGAAGTCATCGACACCATCGCCGAGGTGACCGGCCGTGACATCGTCCCCGACATGGGCGAGCGTCGTGCCGGTGACCCGCCGGCACTGGTCGCCGACGTCACCAGGATCTCGGCCCTGCTGAGCTGGAAGGCGGAGTTCGGTCTCGAGGAGATCGTCCGCAGCGCTGTCGAGGCCGCAGGGATGCTGCCCGAGCAGGAATGATGAACCAGCCGGACCCATCCGCCGCAGCGATCGACTGGGTCCGAGCTCGCTCCGCAGCGGGACAGGGCCTGCCGGCCGAGGCGCGTGTGGCACTGCATTTCCATCCCGGTGCCGATGCTTCGGGGACCGGAGTCCTGGCATCGATCCTTGATCGTGGGCAGTACGTGTCCCAATTCGTCACTGGCACGAGCAATGGGGGCCTGACCGCTTTTCCCGGTGGTGACCGATGGCATTGGGAGCGGCGGATATTCGGCGGAGCCTATGACCAAGTGGACGTGCAGCAACGACCGATCTATGGGGCCCTTGACCTCGACGGCGACCCCTATGGGCCGGCACCGCGGTTCGGGCCGGCCTACCTGAGGCTTCGCCCGGAGGTCCTTGCGCGAGCGTCGTTCGCCTACCCGGACAGCACCTTCGGTCCGGAGCTCTTCGGGGTTGCTGACCGCATGGGACTCATTGCCGACTTTCGTCGCGACGAGTCGGCAGACGACGCGGCCGTTGCGCCCGGAGGTGGTCTGTGTCGCGACCGTCTCGATCACTACATCGAGGCTCATGTCCACGGTGGGGTGATGGTACCCGGAGACGTTGAGGCACTAGTCGTCGATCCCAGCTTCGACGATCATGCGGTGCTGGAGACGGCGGACCGCTGCGGTCTCGCCGTCGAGACTCATCCGGGCTATGTCGCCGAGGTTGCCGAAATCGCCGCGTATCCGGAGTATCGGGGTCAGGACGTGGTCGAGCTCGCACAGCGGATCGCCGAGGTTCTGGGGAACTCAGCGCAGCTGAGACCCATCCATGTCGCACGCGCCCTCCGCGAGTGGAACCTCGATGGGCAGCAGCTGAAGAAGGTCTGGCACTGCCTCGCGCGATTCGGACGGACCTGGTGAGAACACGCCTCACTCCACGGGTTTCATCTCGCTTTCGACGACCCATTTGTGGTTCGTCATCTCCATCTCATCTGTCTTTACGTCGACCATGTAGACGGTCTCGTCGGTCGCGGAGTCGATGGTCGCCTCGGCGCCCTTCATTCCGGGCATATGGTCGGCGGTGACGGTGGCTTTCGCGCCCTTCTTCAGTGGCGCTTTGCCCGGATCCTCAAGCTCTTCGTGGACGACCCACTTGTGATCCTCGACCGGGTCTCCGCCATCGGTCGGCGTGTAGCTGATCGAATACGTTGTCGTGTCGAACGCGCCGGAGACTTCTGCCTCGGCGCCCTTCATGCCCGGCATGTGGTCGGCGGAGAGGACGACTGTGTCACCGACGTCGAACTTCGGGTCGGCGGCCTTCGTGATTCCCTCCGGTGGGTCGCCGCCGTCGGCAGCGTGTCCTTCATGTCCGCCCGATTCGTGTCCGGATTCGCTGCTGTCCGTATCTTCGTGGTCGGCCCCGCCTGCTTCATTCGAGGCGGATTCGTGATTGCCGTGGGAGTCCTCGCCGCCGGATTCTCGGGTGTCGTCATTCGCGGTTGAGCAACCCGCCAGTGCCAGTCCGAGTGCTGCGGCGACTGCAGTGAATCGAATGGTCGGAGTGAGCTTCTTCATGAGTGGTCTCCTGATTCTGTGAGACGATCGCGTCGGATTCGCTCGGCGGAAGATGAGAGTATCTGAGGGCATCCCATTCCTTGGGCCCGCCACGATCACCCTATACCCCTTGAGGGTATGATTGCCAAGACGGCAGAGGTGCTCTGCACCCGTAGTGACATGGGGAGATATATGAGAACGACGCAATTCGTGTTGGGTGCGACGGCCCTGGCTCTAGCGCTGACCGGGTGTTCGGCTCCAGGGCAGGAAAGCGGGTCATCCACTGCATCGGGAGAGTCCGCGGCGGTGCAGCCGGGTTCGGCCGAATCGCTGCTTGCGGATCTCGATCTGGCCGACGAAGACGTCACCGGAGTCATCGATCATCTCGATCGCCTGCCTGTCGACGAGAGGCCCACCGACCTCATGGCCTCGGTGCAGCCGGACGAGCTCGTCCTCACCGACGGGCAGCACGAGGCGACGATGGCACTGCCGGAAGGGAAGAGCTATGTGTCCATCGCTCCCTTCGTCGATGAGACGCACGACTGCTTCTACCACAGCCTCACGACCTGTCTCGGTGAGTTGAGCGGGAAGGACGTCGACGTGGTGATCACCGACTCGGCGACAGGCAAAACAGTGGTGGATGACTCGACGACGACCTTCGACAACGGTTTCGTGGGCTTCTGGGTGCCATCCGACATCACCGGTACCATCGAAATCACCGCCGAGGGCAAGACCGGAACGACCGAATTCTCGACGAGAAGCGATGGGCCCACCTGCGTGACCGACCTCGAATTGCAGTAGATACGATCGGGCGCGGCCGACCGATCACGCCCATCCAACAGGAGCGCAGCTATGACCCACCACATCGTCATCGGAGCGGGCTTGGCCGGTGCCGCAGCCGCATATTCCCTGACCGCGCGCGGCGAGGACGTCACCGTGCTCGAACGGCACACTCCGGCCAACGACCGAGGCAGCTCTCACGGTTCGGCCCGCATCTTCCGGTATGCCTACCCGGATCGCCTCTACACCGAACTTGTTGTACGCGCCCGGGAACTGTGGGATGACCTTGAGACGAAGTCGGAGACCGAGCTCATCACTCGAACGGGAGCGCTCGACTTCGGCGATGCCCGGCACACGGATCTGCTCGCGAAGATCTTCGAGGCAGTCGGAGTCGAGTACGAGATCCTCGATCCGGCACGAGCCGCCGAACGGTGGCCGCAGTTCGTCTTCGACACCGACGTCCTGTGGCACCCCGATGCCGGCGTCATCGACGCCGAGACCACGGTGACGACCATGCTCGACCGTGCGATGGACACTGGGCGGGCCCGGATCCTCACCGATTGGACGGTCACCGAGGTGGCCAGACGGTCCGCGGGCGGCTTCCGTGTCACCTCGGCGACAGGCGAAGTCGTCGAGGGCGACCGTGTCATCGTCGCGGCGGGCGGGTGGCTGCCCGCCCTCCTCGGCGATCTTGGTCTTCCGCAGGCGTTCCTCGATGCGCTGCCGCGATTCGAAGTGCGGCAGGAGCAGGCCTTCCACATGCCCTACCGCGACGCCGGAGCGGACGGGCGGCCGAGTACACCCTGGCCGACGTTCATCCACAAATCCGGTGAGATATTCACCTACGGACTTCCCGGCGGTCGGGATGCCGGTTATGCGGGGCAGAAGTTCGCCCAGTTCAACGGTGGGAAGGTGATCGGATCGGCGCTTGACCAGGACGGACAGATCACCGAGGACATGCGGACCCGGATGATCGACTATGCGAAGCGGAATCTGCCGGGACTCATTCCGGAGCCGTACGCGGAGACCACGTGCCTGTTCACGAACACGCCGACCGAGGACTTTGTCATCGACGAGGTCGACGGTCTCGTTCTTGTCTCGGCCTGTTCGGGGCACGGGGCGAAGTTCGCGCCGCTGCTCGGAGAGTTCGCAGCCGACCTCGCCACGGGCGCCGGTGAAGTGCCGGACCGATTCCAGGTGGGCGTTTCTGCTCGGTGAGCTGTTCGCGACGAGGCGGTTCAGCGCTTCGACGTGAGGAGGTGCCTCAGCGCGTTGACGCGATGATGAGGTGCCGGGTCGAATGCGCGACGAAGGGCTCGCCCCTGCGCATCCGCGAGTCGAGTTCGCGCAGCTGTGGCAGGTAGTCGGCGACCGTGAAATCGGGTACCCACCACGGGCACTTGCGCAGGATCCAGACGATCGCGCCGACGTCGAAGAACTCCATGCGGCAGCGTGCGGTGCGCAGCGTTTCGACCGTGAGCCCGGCCGCCTCGGCGGCGTCGGATTCGGTCTGCGGGTGCCGTGAGCGACGACTTTCCGGCAGCGGTCCGAGGAAGAACTCGATGAGCTCGAAGGCCGAGGCCGGGCCGACGTGCTGGGCGAGGTAGGTGCCGCCGGGGACGAGCACGCGGGCGATCTCCGACCACGCGGGATCCACGGGGTGTCGGGAGGTGACGAGGTCGAAGCTGCCGTTGGCGAACGGCAACCTGTGCGGGTCGGCCTCGACGACATCGACACCTCGCGGGCCGAGCCGATGGCGGGCCACGGCGATGTTGGGGCGGTGTGATTCGGTCACGGCCATGCGCGGCGGCAGCACGGGTGCCTCGTCGATGACCTCACCGCCGCCAGTGTCGATGTCGAGGGCCGCGGTCGCCGTCGACAGGCGCCTGGCCAGCAGCGTCGAGTAGGTCCACGGTGGTCGCTCCTCGGTGGCGCGTCCGTCGAGCCAGTCGAATCCCCAGCCGGTGACATCGGCGGATTGTGCTTCGGTGACGAGCTCGTCGAATGCGCGCATACCGCCATCTTCGCGCACACGTCTCTCACCCGTCGAGCCATGCGGTCACGTCGGCGAGGAGGTCGTGCGGTGCCTCGAACGGGACGAGGTGCCCGGCGCGCGGGAACCGGGTCACGTGCGGACGGTGGGGAAGCGCCTCGGCGAGGCGATCGGCTTGGTCGACGGGAATCCACGGATCGTCCTCACCCCATCCGATGCGGATCGGGCAGCGGACTTCGCCGAGGCGGTCGACGATGGGTGCCGTGTGCTCGGGACGCAGCGCGGCGATCTGCCGGTAGAAAGCGGGCTGACCCGCGTTGGTGCACCACGGCGCACTGAGGTCGACGATGTGGTCGTCGCTGAGGTTCGAACGGCTTTCGCTCGACGGAGATTGGTCGGCTGTCGTGGCCGCCGCCCCTGCGATGTACTCGCGGACCAGTGCGCGATGGAGGCGAGGTGGGAGGGTGGCGAAGACCTTTTCGTTCTCGGCGACGAGGCGGAAGAACGGTGAGCCCCATGGGTCGAGGGTGACGACATCGAGCAGATACAGCGACGCGAAATCACTGCCTTCGAGCAGGTGCGCGCCGAGTGCGATGGCGCCGCCGATGTCATGGGCGATGACGTGGGGATCCGAGATGGTCCAGCAGTCGATGAGCTCGGCCAGACGACGACGTTGGGTGATGAGATCAACGGCGAGGGTCGCCTCGGCGAGGGGATCGTCCGTCGGCTGTGCCGACGTTCCGACCGGGTCGGGGATCGACTCGCCGGATGTGGCGGGAATCGATTCGCCGTAGCCGGGCATGTCCCAGAGGCGGACTCGACTATGCCGGGCAAGTTCGCGGGCGAGTGGCAGCCACATGTGCGATGACCAGGGGGTTCCGTGGCAGATGATGACCTCGCCGAGGCGCACCTGATCGTTGTCGCGGTCGCTCGGTTCGAGTGTCGTGGTGGCGACCTCGGCGCCGTCGCTGAGGGTGATGCGGTCAGTGATGGTGCGGATGGCGGGACTGCGGTCGGTCGGCGTCGTCATGAAACGACGGTAGAACTTCAGGTCAACCTGAAATCAAGGTGTCATCATGGTCTCATGAGGATCGGGGATGCGGCAGCGCAGCTGGGAACGGCTGCGCATGTGCTCAGGCACTGGGAGGACGAAGGCGTCGTCGTGCCGGGCCGGACCGCGAGCGGGCACCGGGAGTATTCGGCCGAGCATCTGAGCCGGTGCCGGATCGTGTTGTCGTGTCAGGGTGTGGGCATGAGTCTTGCCGAGATCCGGGCGATCCTGCATCGCGGTGAGGCGGGGCGTGCGGAGGTGATTGCGACTCGCCTGTCGGCGATTCGGGCACAGCGGACATCGCTCGACTCAGCGGAGAAGTTCCTCCTCCACGTTCGCGGTTGTCGGCACGACCTCATGACCCGGTGTCCGGAGTGCTCGGACTATGCGGGGTGAGCGGGCCGCATGGGGACGGGACGGTCGGCCGCCTCGGCGAGGGGAATGTTGCGGTGGGCGGAACTCAGTGCACATTGCGCGAATTCTCGGGGCGGTGATGGTCACAAAATCTCGCAGAACGGGCATGATGGCCTTATGACCACAGATATGGATATTGCGCTCAGCGCCGAGCTCGATCCCATCGTCGACATCGCCGCTGGGCTGGGTCTCGACGCGCAGGACATCATTCCCCACGGATGGACGAAGGCGAAGGTGCCCATCGACGTCCTCGATCGGGCGGCCGAGACTGCCGCGGACGGCAAACTCATCCTCGTCACCGCCATGAGCCCGACCCCGGCCGGTGAGGGAAAGACCACGACGAGCATCGGCCTGGCAGACGGACTCAACGAACTCGCCCGGTCGAACCCCGAGGTCGGCCAGGCCGTGTTGGCGCTTCGGGAGCCGAGCATGGGTCCGGTCTTCGGGATGAAGGGTGGGGCGGCCGGCGGCGGATACGCCCAGGTCGTGCCGATGGAGGACATCAACCTCCACTTCACCGGCGACTTCGCGGCCATCGCAGCGGCGAACAACCTCGCCGCGACCATGCTCGACAACCACATCCACTTCGGCAACAGCCTCGACGTCGACCCGCGGCGCATCCACCTCCGCCGGGTCGTCGACCTCAACGACCGCGCGCTGCGGGGAGTCGTCGTCGGACTCGGCGGACTCAACGGGGGAGTGCCCCGCGAGGATGCATTCGACATCGTCGTCGCCAGCGAGGTCATGGCCGTGTTCTGTCTGGCCACCTCGTTGGCTGACCTCAAGGAACGCCTGGGACGGATCGTGCTCGCCCACAGTAGGGGGCGGGAACCGATCACCGTCGCCGACATCGGGGCAGCGGGGGCGATGACTGCGCTGCTGCGCAACGCTCTGGCACCGAACCTCGTGCAGACCTTGGAACATTCGCCGGCCTTCATCCACGGCGGACCGTTCGCGAACATCGCCCACGGCTGCAACAGCCTGCTGGCCACCAAGGCCGGGCTGGCGCTGGGGGACTGGGTCGTCACGGAAGCCGGGTTCGGTGCCGACCTCGGGGCCGAGAAGTTCCTCGACATCAAGTGCCGCACCGCTGGAATCTGGCCGTCTGCCGTGGTCGTCGTCGCGACGCTGCGAGCTCTGAAATACCACGGGGGAGTCGACGTCGCCGACGTGAACTCTCCTGACGTATCGGCGGTGCTCGAGGGGATGAGCAATCTTGAGCTGCACTGTCGGAACCTGCGCGAGATCTACGGACTGACGCCCGTCGTGTGCTTCAACCGGTTCCCCACGGACACCGACGAGGAGATGGCCGCTGCGATCAGCCATTTGGATGGTCTTGGGATTGCGGCCGTGGAGTCCACGCACTGGGCCGATGGCGGCAAGGGTGCGCTGGCGCTGGCCGAAGCGGTCGTCGAGGCTGCGGGCGGGGCTGGTGCTGGGGCTGGGGCTTCTGCGTCGAACGGCGGCGACGCCGAGTTCCGGACGATTCGTGATGAAGATCGAGGCGAAGGGCCGCACGATTCGTCCGGAACTCGCCCGCCACGTGAGGATCCGGCCGCCTCGGCGAGGTACTCGTACGAACTCGACCAGCCCCTGGAGGACAAGATCCGCACGATCGCGCAGCGGATCTACCAAGCCAAGGACGTCGACCTGCCGGCGAAGGTGAAACGGAAGCTCAAGCAGTTCACCGAGGAGGGCAACGGGGACGCACCCGTGTGCATCGCGAAGACCCAGTACTCGCTGTCGACGGACGCGAGCCTGCGCGGGGCGCCGACCGACCACATCATCGAGGTCAAGGACGTGCGGCTGTCGGCCGGCGCCGGGTTCATCGTCGTCATCGCCGGTGACATCATGACGATGCCGGGCCTGCCGCGCGAACCCTCAGCGCTGAAGATCGACGTCACCGAGGACGGCAACATCACCGGCCTCTTCTGAACCCAATTACTACCCGACGGCGGCTCAGCAACCTCGCGCGAGGTTGCTGAGCCGCCGTCGGGTAGTAATTGGGGGTGCGGTGGTGTCAGCGGGGTCGCTGCAGCCAGGGGCGCAGCAGGCGCGTGCTCACCGGCAGGAAGATGTAGGTCATCAGCGGTGTGAGAATGCAGATGTTGAGGAGCACGGCGAGGACCTTCGGCCAGCTCTCCAGGTGAGGCATGAGGAGGAACGTCGAGAGCAGACTGAGCGGGAAGAACGGCAGGAAGATGCTCACGGCCTGTTTCCACCTCGGCGGGACGACCGTCTCCGGGATGGTGACGGACTCCTCCCCGTGCGGTTCGAACCAGCCCTCGATGCCGGTTCGATGCTCCACCCGTGTGGTCTCGACGATCTCAGCCGCGCTTTCGATCCACCACCGACGATCCGCGGACTCGTCCCACGCCCGCAGCGACTTCGCATCGGAGAACCGGTAGAGCACGTGCCATTCGTTCGAGTCCGGCGAGGTTCGCACCCATCCCGACCCCAGATATCCGTCACGTTCGCGGGCCAGCTCCTGGCCCGCCTGCACCCAGGCGTTGAAGCGCCGGTGGTTGTCGGGGCGGACGGTTCGGGCGATCGAGACAGTGACGGCAGAGTGCTGAGACATAGTGAGAATCCTAAGGGATCACCTCGGGCCTCATGCCCCGCAGACGCTCACTGCGAATGCCCTTGCAGATGCCCTAGGGGCGTTCGATGACCTGTTTGATCGCTGCGAGAGTCTCGGGAATGCCGGTCCGCGCGGAAGCGGCGCGTGCAGCGATCTCCTCGGTCGCACGCGCACCGTACTTCTCTGCGAAGAACTCCTGCCCCGCAGGCAGAAACTCCCACGATTCGGTGAGCCGCGTGCCTTCCTCGGTTTCCTGCATGCTGTAAGTCCAGTTGACTCGGCCGGGTCCCACGCTCCACCCGAACGCCCGTCCCTCGTCGGCGACGACGACCTGGCTGCGGGTCTCCCATTCGCGGTCAGGGGTGACGTTGCGGCCGGTGAACCAGGCTCCCGGCCGCGGGCCATCGCCGTCGTCCCACCAGCATTCGCGGCAGACCGGAGACCATTCTCCGGTTCGGGTCACGTCCGCAACGGTTCGGTAGACCGTCGCCGGGTCAGCGTTGATGGAGATGGAATCTGCGAAGGTGAGAGACTCGGTCATGCCGATCATTCTAACGATCCGCAGAGTCGGACGAGCGGCCTCCCAGTCGGTCGTGAGCCAGATACCCGGCCGGTCGGAGACTGCCCGCTCAGATACCGGCCGGTCGGAGGACCGCCCCGGACACGTCAGTCTGCTGCGGTGACGCGGGCGAACACCCGGTCGAGGGAGGACGCGAGAGCGGCACGGTTGGCCTCGTCCATCCATTCATTGTTGAGCATCTCATTGAGACCGCCCGGGGTTTCGTGGGCGGCGACGAGGTCGTTGATGGACTCGGTCGTCTCGGCGAGCGTGGTGCCGAGGCCGACGAACTGACCGCGGATGAAATGATCGGCGTCGGCCCGGTCCCAGCCGCGGTCGATGAGCCACGCGGTGATCGTCTGCAGGAATGCGAAATGTGTCGACATCGTCGCGGTCACCGCCGAAAGTGTGGAGAACATCGTCTCGTCCGCGGCCGTCACCGACCCGCCGAGGCGGTCGAGCAGATCCTCGACCGCCTCGTTGGCCGGGTACATGGCGGTGACTCCCTTGCGCTCGCGGACAGCGGGCAGAGGAATGATCCGCACGATGGTCGGGGAGTGCGGAAGATGTGCCTCGAGGGCCTCGGTCGGGACTCCGGCTACCGCGCTGACCAGGGTTTTCTCGGCTGGGATGTCGAGTTCGTCGAGCACGCTCTCCGACTGCTGCGGCAGCACCGCGAGGACGATGAGGTCGCTGCAGTCGACGACGTCCTGGTTGCTCTGGCAGACCTCGGCGGACTCGATTGACTCGGCAAGGTTCTGTGCACGCTCGGCATTGCGTGGGGAGAGGAAGAATCGGAAGTTGGCATTCGTCTCGCTGTGCGCAAGACCTTCAACCATCGCCGAGGCGATCTCTCCGACTCCGATGAAACCGATGCGTGTCATGTTCTCCTCCTTGAGTGACTCACTCTGAGCCGGGGGCGGGGGTATCCGTCTTATCGCATTGTGTCATCGAATCGTGCCGGCAGGGCAGAGGTCTGAATTCGGGACCGAGGTGTTCGACGACTGAAGGTCACTGCGGTCGCCAGCCGCCATCCTCCCTGATCGCGGAGGTGATACGCCGACTGGCCCTGCCCAGTGCGCGAGCCTGAGCCGGGGTCAGAGACTCGAAGACGACGCGTCGCACGAAGGCAACGTGCTCCGGAGCGGCCGCACGCATTGTTGCGAGACCGGAGTCGGTGAGGGAAGCGATCGTCGTACGCCCGTCGCCGGGGTCCGGGCGTCGAGTCACCCATCCCTGGCGCTCCAGTCGGCCGACTGCCCTCGACAGTCGGGAGAGTGTGCTGTTCGCGAAGCCGGCGAGTTCTTTCATCGCCAAAGTCTTTTCTGCTGCCTGGGAGAGTGCGAAGAGGATCCCGTACTCGAAGTGGCTGATCTGCGAATCGCGTTGCATCTGCGCATCGAGTGCGGCCGGAAGCCACTCCAGCAAGGTCGCGACCGACGACCAGATCTCGAGTTCGTCCGCCGTGAAGGTGGGCGTATCGGAGTCTTGAGGGTTTCGTTCTGTGGCGCTGCTCGCAGGACTGTTCATGCAGTGCAGTCTAGTGGATTACTTGCCTGAGAAACTCAATCGATCTAGTGTTGACTTTCCTGAGCAAGTGAAAACGGTTTCGATAGATAAAGGCGGGAATCACATGGACCTTCAACTGGCGGGCAAAACCGTCTTCATCTCGGGCTCGACACAGGGGATCGGGTACGCGATCGCCACCCTGTGCTCGTACGAAGGTGCGACGGTCATCATCAACGGACGCAACGAGGACAGCGTCAACGCGGCTGTTGCACGTCTGCGAGACGACAACCCGGCCGCCTCGGCGAGGGGAATCGTGGCGGACTTCGGTGTCGTCGGGCAGGTCGACCAGCTGCTCGACCGCCTCGGCGACGTGGATATCCTCATCAACAACGTCGGTCTCTTCGACGTGGCGACGTTTGCCGAGATCGACGATGCCGAGTGGACGCGCTGTTTCGAGATCAACCTCATGGGCGCGGTTCGCCTGTCCAGACGACTGCTTCCGCGGATGCTTGCGAATGGGTGGGGCCGCATCATCTTCATCGGCACGGAATCGGCCATCGACGTGCCCGCGGACATGATGCACTACGGGGTGACGAAGGCCGCGGCTCTGGCGCTGAGCAACGGTCTGGCGAAACTCACCCGCGGCACCGAGGTGACCGTGAACACCGTGCTCGGCGGACCAACGTATTCCGACGGGGTCGCCGCCGTGGTCGAACAGATCGCCGCCGCACAATCGATGCCCGTCGATGATCTGCGGGACTCACTGGTGCGGGAGTCCTCGCTGCTGCAGCGCTTCATCGACCCGGGCGAGATCGCCAGCTTGGTGGGCTATCTGGCCAGCCCGCTGTCTTCGGCGACGAACGGTGCGGCCCTGCGCGCAGACGGTGGGGTGCTGCGAAGCATGGTGTGAGTGCGGCAGCGCCGGTTGTCCCGTCGAGCACAGCCTCGGCGACGGCTGCGGTGCGCGGGGCTGAGCGTCACATCCACCCCTCGCGGCGGGCGTTTCGCATCGCTTCGGCGCGATTGCGGGCCCCGAGCTTGCCGATCGCACTCGACAGGTAGTTGCGGACGGTGCTCGGAGACAGATGCAGAGCCTCGGCCGCGTCGACGATGGGGACCCCGTCATCAGTTGCGCGGAGTACTTGGCTCTCCCGGTCCGTGAGCGGGTTCTCTCCTGAGCTCAGTGCCTGGGCCGCCAACAGCGGGTCGATGACCATCTCCCCCTGTGCGACCCGCCGAATCGACCCGGCGAGCGTCTCGACCGGATCGTCTTTGACGAGGAAGCCCCGTGCGCCTGCGTCCATCGCACGCCTCAGGTATCCCGCTCGGCCGAAGGTCGTGACGATGATGACTGAGGAGCCGGTCGCGTCAGTATAGTCAGCGGTGGATGTGGTGCCGTCGGTCGCATGGTTGAGCTCTTCGAGAGCTTCGAGTCCGTTCATCCCCGGCAGATCGATGTCGAGGAGAACGACATCCGGCTTGAGTCTGCGGACCAGTTCGGAGACTTCGTCGCCGCGTGCTGCCTCACCGACGACGGTGATGTCGTCTTCGAGGTCGAGCAGACTGATGAGAGCCGAGCGCATGAGAGCTTGGTCCTCGATGACGGCGATCCTGATCATTCCGATTCCTCTGTGCTCGGTGCGTCGACGCTGAGCGTGAAGCCGCGCGGGCCCGAGCGTGTATGCACGTGACCGCCCAGACGTTCTGCCCTCTCTCGCACCCCGATCAGGCCCGAGCCGGTCGGATTCGAGCCCATCCCGTGGCCGTCGTCGGTGATTTCGAGTGCTGCAGCTGACTCGTCGACAGAGATCTTCATCGTGCAGTGGGATGCGTGGGCGTGACGGAGAATGTTCGTCGCCGCCTCCCGGACAGCCCAGGCGAAGAGGGTGTCGGTGGGACCATCGAGGTGCGGCACCGGAGTCGTCGTCTCGACTTCGACCCCGGCGTCCTCAAGGGTTTCGACGGCGTGGGACAGCTCGTCGGCAAAGCCCATCTGCCGGTACCCGGCGACCGTCTGCCGGACATCGGCCAGGGCTGTGCGCCCGATGCCTTCGATCTCCTGCGCATGCTTGGCGGCGACTGCGGGATCACCGTCGGCGAGGCGACGAATGGCCTCGGCCTTGACCACGATCACCGAGAGAGTGTGGCCGAGCAGGTCATGGAGATCTCTGGAGAAGCGCTGGCGTTCCTCGACGACCGCAAGCCCGGCCAAACGGCGTCGGGTGGCGCGCAGGTCGTCGATCGTGACGGTGAGACAGCGGATCAGGTAGGTGCTGGCGCCGGCCATGACGGTGGCGAAGCCGAACTGCAGCGCATTGCTGAGCGACATTGTGGCGAACCCTTCAGCGAAGGAGCCGCTGATGGCCAGGCCCATCACGATGCCGAGTGCGGCGCGAAGGCGGATCGCGGTTGCCGCTGCGATGGCGAGCAGCGGATAGAGGAAGCCTTGACCTCCGGGCGACAGGAAGAATTGGACGACGACGAGTGCCATGAGCCCGATCGTGCAGAGTTCTCCCACTCGCTGCGGCAGGCCGCGGTGGGCGATGACGACCGTGATGACATAGAGGGCGGCGATCGCCAGATGGACCGCGAGTATCACGGCCTTGCCGTCAAGAACAGCTGTCAGCATCGGGGACAGCATGAGGACCGGCAGCCAGATCAGCGCGAACCCCGGTCCGCGGGTTCGGGCGACCCACCGTGTGACTTCGTCGTCGCAGTCGGTCGAAATGGATTGCTTCGTCATTGTCGCCTCCGATTCGTACATTACTCGGAACCCGCCGCAGACGAGGCCGAATCAGTTGCTGCGACGTCGTGGTCGAAGGCGCGGCTCATGCTGCGCGAGACGAAGCGCCGCAGGCCGACGATCAGCGTGACGCCGACGGCCAGATGCATCAGCTCCAGTGTGACCAGCGCCGAGTCCCTGGCTCCTGACAGCAGCGGACCGGCGAGGGACAGGACGAGGACAGCACAGGCGATGACGGTCCACATGACCGCTCCGCCGCGAAAGCCTCTCATGATGAGGTAGGACAGGCTGGCTGCACACCCGCTGCCGAGGGACACGAGCGCAACAGCAGTAAGGGAGACTGTGAGGCCGCCGGCGGTCAGAGTGACGCCGGCGACCGGTACGGCAAACACCCACACTGCCAGTGCAGCGGAGACCGCGGTGAGGGTCACGGCGGTCGCGCTGAGAGCAGGACTCCGCAGGGGAGTCGCAATCGGCTCGGCCGATGGTTCGTGCCCGGCGCTCTGAATGGGGGCAGCTGTGGACGGTGGTGCTGTTGCCTGTTCGGTGCGACGGTTCATCACGTCCGCCTCCTCGTTCGACGTGTCGTTGGTTTCTGACACCGTCGACGCTACCGAGGCCCGAGGCGGCGCTGTAGGGAGTGCGATCCCGACTGTGAAGTGACAAATGTCCTGACACACAAACCCCCTCCAGAACTACGTGACGGCGGCCCAGCAACCTCGCGCGAGGTTGCTGGGCCGCCGTCGGGTAGTAATTGGGGTCAGAAGCTGGGGAGGACGGAGCCGTCGGCCCACTTGTCCTTGATGAACTTCTTCACCTCGGGGGAGTGGAGCAGCTCGTCGAGCTTCTTGATGTTCTCGTCGTCCTTGTTCTCCGTGCGCACGGCGAGGAAGTTGCCGTACGGGTTGTTCTCGGCCTTCTCCAACAGGATGCCGTCCTTGGCCGGGCTCAGTCCGGCCTCCAGGGCGTTGTTGCCGTTGATGACAGAGGCGTCGACGTCTTCGAGGGTGCGAGCCAGCTGCGCGGCGTCGGCCTCGACGAACTCGATGTTCTTCGGATTCTCCTCGACGTCGGAGAGCTTCGCGTCGACCGCGTCCACTCCGTCCTTGAGGGTGATGAGCTTCGCGTCTTCGAGCATCTTCAGCGCACGACCCTGGTTCGACGGGTCGTTGTTGATGCCGATCTTCGCGTTCTTCGGAATGTCCTTGACGTCCTTGATGTCCTTCGAGAACAGTGCGAAGGGCTCGAGGTTGATCGGCTCGAAGCCGGTGATCTCGTAGCCCTGGCCTTCGACCTCGGAGTCGAGGTACGGCTTGTGCTGGAAGTAGTTCGCGTCGATGTCGCCGTCGTTGAGCGCCTTGTTCGGCAGCGTGTAGTCCGTGTATTCGGTGACCTCGATGTCGAGGCCGGCATCCTCGGCGAGGTTCTCGTCCACGTAGCGCAGGATGTCGCCCTGCGGAACCGGGGTCGCACCCACGGTGAGCTTCGTGATGTCGCCGTCCTTCTCACCGACGGAATCGGTGCCGCCGCCGACAAGTCCGCAGCCCGACAGCAGCAGAGTGGCGCTGGCCGCGATCGCAATGAGCTTGGTCTTCATAGTTCTCCTTGATGTGTGTTGAGTGATGTGCAGTGGGATGGGCAGTGGTGGCCGTTAAGTGGGGTCAGATTGCCCGCATTCGTCGTCGATTCGGACAATCTGAGCCCACTTAACTCGGTGCTCCGCCCTCGCGCCGGGCGGAGCCGCCGTCGCTGGGGCGGACGTGAGCGACCTCGCCGAGGCGGCTCACCGGTGGTCGACCGCGCGGGCCAATCGGTCGCCGATGAACTGGATGAGCGTGACGATGAGGACGAGGACGATGATGCAGGCGATCATCGTGTCCGCCTGGTAGCGCTGATAGCCGTAGGAGATCGCCAGTGCACCCAGTCCGCCGCCGCCGACGGCACCGGCCATCGCGGTGTAGGACACCAACGTCACCGAGGTGACCGTGGCGGCTCCGATGAGGCCCGGCAGAGCCTCGGGGACGTAGACCTGACGGATGACCTGGCCGTTCGATGCGCCCATCATCAGCGCGGCTTCGATCTTGCCCTCGGAGACCTCGCGCAGCGAGTTCTCGACGAGACGGGCATAGAAGGGGATCGCGCCGATGGTCAGAGACACCACGGTCGCCTGCCAGCCGAGTGCCGAGCCGACAACGAATCGGGCGAAGGGGATGAGCGCGATGATGAGGATGATGAAGGGGATCGAGCGCGTGATGTCGACGATGAAGGACAGCACCCGGTAGACGACCGGGTTCGAGTTCAGCCCGCCCTTCGAGGCGGTGAACAGCCAGATGCCCAAGGGCAGACCGAAGAGCACGGCCAGGCCGGTCGACCATGCGGTCATGAGCAGAGTCTCGACGGTGGCCGGCCACATCTGATCGGTGATCGCCGGGTTGTCGAACCATGTGGGATCGTTCATCAGGCAGCCTCCTCCGCATAGATTCCATCGGCTTGCAGGGCGCTGATCAGCTCTTTCGCCTGGTCGGCCGAGTCGACGGAGAAGCGCAGCCGGCCGACCTGGCGACCGTCGATGGTCTCCACGGCTCCGGCGAGGATCGCCTCGGCGCTCGCTCCGGCGTTCCGCGCGGCGGTGAGCACGGTCGGCAGGTCCGTCCCGGCCAGGGACACCTCGACGAGGCGGCTCGCCCCGTCATCGAGGCTGACCGGAGGCAGGGGGACGAGATCCTTGGCAAGCACCGACCCGGGCTCGGCGATGACCTCGGCGAGTTTCCCGGTCTTGGCCACGCGGCCGTCGGCGAGCAGCGTCACGGAGTCGCAGATCTCGCGGATGACGGACATCTCGTGGGTGATGATGAGGACGGTGATGCCCAGTCGGTCGCGCAGCGAGCGGATGAGACCGAGGATCTGCTCCGTCGTCGTCGAATCCAGCGCCGAGGTGGGCTCATCGCACAGCAGCACCTTCGGCTCGGCGGCGAGGGCGCGGGCGATGCCGACGCGCTGTTTCTGCCCGCCCGAGAGCTGAGAGGGATAGTTGTCGACGCGGTCGCCGAGGCCGACGAAATCGAGGAGTTCACGGGCCTTGGCCAGACGTTCGGCCTTCGGCACTCCGGCGATCTTGAGCGGGTGGGCGACGTTCTTCAGCGCCGTGCTCGAGTCGAGGAGGTTGACGTGCTGGAAGACCATGCCGATGCTGCGGCGGGCCTCGCGCAGACCGGCACCGGACTGGTTCGTGAGGTCGACGCCGTCGATCGACACCGTCCCAGAGGTGGGGGACTCGAGCCCGGTCAGGCAGCGGATGAGGGTGGACTTGCCGGCGCCGGAGCGGCCGACGATTCCGTGGATCTCTCCGGCGGGGACCGAGAGGTCGATCTCCTCCAGGGCGACGGTGCCTCCGAACACCTTTCGCAGTGCGCGCAGTTCGATCACAGGCGCCTCCTCGTGTGGTTGGTCAGTGCCGCGCACGGTGGTGGACGGCAGGAATTGGGGATGGGCCGGTCTACGGTCCAGTAGGGCCGACGATTCAGGATGACAAGCAATCAGAGGATCCTCACAGGCGGATGTCATAAATCGACGTATAACCGGGTGATCGTGACCAAGCACATACTCGCCGAGGCGGCCACGTGACGTAGGGACCTCTCCCGCGGGACGAGGTGAGCCAGCCGCGTGGCGTAGTGGCCTCGCCCGTGGGGCGAGGTGAGGCGGCCATGCAGCCGGGCGGCCGGCGGAGACGGGATCCGCGTTGTCGGATCATGTGCAGGGGAAGGTGCGTTGTTATTTCCCGGTCCGTAACCCGCAGTCCATGTCGGGGGCGTAGACCGGTGGAATCGACAGATCTGCGCACCGGGTCGGGCTCGCCGGTGCTCACGCGACGATGGGATGAGCATGCACGAAGAATCGAGCAGGATCGCGGCGATCGTTCCCTGCCACAACGAGGAGATCACCGTCGCCAAGGTCGTCGGCGACCTCAAGGCCGCCGTCCCCGGCATCACCGTCTACGTCTACGACAACTGCTCGAGCGATCGCACTTCGCAGCGTGCCGCCGGGGCGGGAGCCATCGTCCGCAGGGAGAACGTGCCGGGCAAGGGCAACGTCGTCCGCCGCGCCTTCGCCGACATCGACGCCGACATCTACGTGATGATCGACGGCGACGACACCTACGAGGCGGCCCACCTGCCCGAGATGATCGACACCCTGATCTCCGGCCCGTACGATCATGTGCTCGGAGTTCGCCAGGACAATCAGGAGACCACGTCGTACCGTCCCGGCCACGAGGCAGGGAACCAGATGTTCAACCGGCTGACCGGGTGGCTCTTCGGATCCGAGGTCTCCGACATGCTCTCGGGCTACCGCGTGTTCTCCCGCCGCTTCGTCAAATCGTTCCCCGCGATCAGTCGCCGGTTCGAGATCGAAACCGAGCTGACCGTGCACACGATGTCCCTGCGCCTACCCACCACCGAGGTGGCCGTGGACTTCCGCGACCGACCCGACGGGAGCGAGTCGAAGCTCTCGACCGTCAAGGACGGGTTCCGCATCCTCGGTCTGATCTCCGCCCTCGTGAGGCACGAACGACCCCGCCTGTTCTACGGCAGCCTCACCGTGTTGCTCGCGGCCCTGTCGCTGGTCTTCGGCCTGCCCGTGATCTGGGAGTTCTGGCAGACCGGTCTCGTGCCCCGGTTCCCGACAGCGATCCTCGCCGCTGCGCTCATGGGACTGGCGTTCCTGCTCGGCAGCGTCGGCCTGACCTTGGACGGTCTGCGCCGAGCCAGGCGGGAGACCTCCCGCTTGGTCTACCTCAGCCTGCCCGCCGTGACCGGTCGACCCGTCACCGAACGGCAGAGCCCGGGGAAGACCCGCACGGGAGGCGACACGTTCGCCGAGGCGGCCGGGCCAGGGGCGGTCGACCCCTCAGTTGAAGCGGCGCGCGAAGGGGCGCAGGTGCGAACCGACGAGCAGGTGCGGACGCGACTGGCTTCATGACTGAACCGAAGTCGAAATCCACTCGCTCCATCCTTTCCGAACGATCCGAAGGACCTATCGGCGGATCTGCGGACCATTCCGGCATCTCGGACAGAACTGGATTCGCCGTTCGCCTGCGTGCAATCCTGTCGTCCGCGCTCGCCTGGGACATTCTGCTGGCTGTGCTGGCCTTGGTGTGGTCGCTGGTATTCATCCGGCTGTTCTCACCCGGACGGGTCAACGTCGACATCGGTGAGCAGTATCTGCAGGCGACTGGGAAGCACCCTGTCTCCGACTGGCATCCTCCGGTGATGAGCGTGGTGTGGCGCGGATTGATCGAGATCACAGGGGACGTGGGAAGCCTGCTCGTCCTCCAGGTCGTGCTGCTGGCCGCAGCGGCTTGGCTGCTCGGTGTGTTCGTGCATCGAGCCGGGGCACCGAGGTGGGTGTCTCTGCTGGGGCCGGCCATAATGGCTGCCCCGTGGGTCGTGTCGCAGATGACGACCTTGTGGAAGGACACGCAGATGGCAGTGTCACTCCTGTTGGCCGTGGTGTTGACCGTCATCACCCGTTTCGTTCCGAAGGCATGGATCCTCTGGCTGCCTGCGCTCGCACTGCTCGTCTACGCGGTGGGTGTGCGGAAGAACGCGGTTTTCGCCGTGGTGCCGATCGCGGTCTACGGCGGATGGTGCCTGTTCGGCCGGTGGCGAAGAAATCGTGCGACAGCCCGGGGGCGTTCCGAAAAGCGCAGTCGCCCGGTTCTTCCCACGGCAGCGCTGTCTCTGGTCGTGCTTGTGCTCATCGGCGGGGGCGCTAAGATCACCGATGTCCTCATCGGCTCACAGGTCGGCGTCGAGAAGTCCGGACAGATCTCGCAGATCTTCCTCGACGATGTGATGTTCTCTGTGCCGGAATCTCGACTGCAGTCGTCTGACGCACCAAGAGAGCTCAAAGACCACATCAGTTCGGCGCGCGACAAATGCCTGAAGAGAGGCGAGATCTGGGATGCCTATTGGAACTGCTACGGCAGAGGCACGACTGGGAAGGCGTTCAGTCCTCTTGCCTACCAGGATGAGTTGAAGTCGCTGTGGTTGAGCGAAGTCGTCACTCATCCGGTCAGCTACCTCGAGTATCGGACATCGGTCTACTCGTATTACTTCTTCACCTCGAAGCTCGAATACTGGGAGGCCGACTGGGACGGTGATGCGCAGAAGGCAGGCTTGCCCGCAGGGAGCGCAAAGGCCGACTTCATCTTCCGTCCGTATGTCGAGGACTTCGCGTTGGGAACGTTCCCGATGCTCTTCAAGCCCTGGTTCTGGACCCTCGTCGCCGCTGTGCTGATGGGACTGGCCGTTCGCGCACGTCGGCGGGACGAGGCAGTGCCGGCAACGGGATCGGGACCCTCCGTGCGCCCTTCAGCGGGGTCGAAACTGAGCCACACGCCGACGTTCTGGCCCGAGATCACGGTCCTGGCCACCTCGGCGCTGTGCTACATCGTCGGGTATTTCCCGATCGTGCCGGCCAATCATTTCCGGTACACGTTCTGGCCGGCGCTGGCCGTCACCGTCGCGTTCGTCCTCTGGCTCGCCCAGCTCCGCATCCAGCGAGTCCGAAAGATCGGGCCATAGACTGAGTGCAGTTATGAAAGAGTCATTCTCGGTCCGTCTCCGGCGCCTGGCGGTGGAAGCCTTCAAGTTCCTCGCCGTCGGCGGGCTCGGCTATATCGTCGACGTCGGCCTGTCGAACCTGCTGGCCTACGGACTCGGGCCGATCCCGGCTCTGCTCGAGGGCAGCCCGATCAAGTCGAAGATCATCTCGACGATCCTCGCGATGGTCGTCGTGTGGCTCGGCAACAAGCTCTGGACCTACGGCGACCGGACCACGAGCTCGAACATGCGCGGCGTCGTCCTGTTCGTCGCGGTCAACCTCGCCGGCATGATCATCACCGTCATCCCACTCGGCGTGACCTGGTATCTGCTCGATATGCGCGACCAGCTCAGCTACAACATCTCGACGAACGTCATCGGCATCGGATTGGCGATGGTCTTCCGGTTCTACGCCTACCGCACGTGGGTGTTCAAGGACGAAAACCCCGACACCGAGGTGGTCGTGCCGATGGAGGAATCGAGCCGAGTCCCCGACGACCGCGGCTGAACGCCTTGGCCGACAGTCAGCGGGTGCGACGCAGTTTGCGGTAGGCGCTGACGACGGGGGCCGGGGTGACGGTGCGCAGCTCGGCACGAAGCAGCATCCGCTTCTGCTTGAGCAGCGCGGCCCGCCGATTCGGCAGCTGACCGGCCTGCGCGCGGGTCGCCAGCAGCCCGAGGTCGCGGCGCAGCTGTCCGTCTTGCACGTGGAAGTAGTTCTCGGTCAGCCATTCCGGGTCAGGGAATCCGATTGATCCGGCAGCGACATCGGCCAATGTGCCGGTGGCGCCGGAGCCTTCGAAGACCTCATTGAGCAGTCCGGCGTCGAAGCCGAAGTCCGAGATGAGCAGGGTCGGAATGCCGCGATCGATGGATTCGAGTGCCGCCGTCGAGGACACGGTGACCAGCGCCGAGCCGTCGGTGAGGAAGTCGCTGAGGGGACCATAGCCCAACTCGATGCGTGCCGCACCGGGGACTTCGCGGGTGCGGAAGTCGTCGAGGATCTCGAAGTAGGAATGCTGCTCGTGGTGGGTTTCGAACTCACCGGGTCGCGAGCGCATCTTGATCACTGCCGTCGACTCCGGGTGCCGGTCGGCGAAGTCGGCCACGGCGGCGATGATCGCCTCGCGGTCGGCACGCTCGGCCGGGACCTTCGCCTGCGGTGCGAAGACGAGGGTGCGCGGGAGCGCAGGAGCGCCGATCTGCGGGGCACCGACAGGAGAGGGCGGGGAGGGCGGGGAGCCGACCGACGGCGGGGCCGCCTCGGCGATGGGGGATGCAGTCAGCTGCGGGATGCCCTCCGAGCGCAGCATCGGCAGGCGGGCCAACAGCACCTCGCAGGGCACCTGCGACCGCGCGCTCGCCTCGGTGTAGGCGGTCACCTCGGCGGAGGAATGGGCGATGAACGCATCCATCAGCCGGCGATAATTCATCCCCTTGCCGCTGGCGGGCAGGCCCATTCCGGGCAGCCCCGAGACCAACGCCGGCCTGTCGGTGCGGGTATGCGCGGTGAGGAAGACCTGGGCGACGATCGGGCCGGTGGCAGCGCCGATGACGATATCGGGGGAGTGGTCGGCGATGATGCGGGCAAGGTCGGATCGGGCGATGACGGGCACCTCGCGGTGTTCCCAGTCGGTGCCGGCGACGGCGCTGGCGATCTGCTCGTCGGTCGGCAGGATCGGGTTGTCGACGAGGAACACGCGTCCCTCGACATCCGGCAGGGACGACAGCAGCTGGGTCGCCCACTTGAGGTAGGATTCGCTGTCGGAGATCGAGAGAATGCGGATCGGGGCGAACCCGGCCGATCGCCGAGGCGGCAGCACCGGTCCGTCCGGGTAGGTCGACTGCGATGACTGACCGTCCGCGCGGGTGCGCTCGGTCAGATGCGAGGGCCGCGGCGGGACGTCGGAGAGCGACGGCGGAAAGATCGGCCCACTGTAGTGGGGGTCGCCTGGTTCAGGAATCGTCATCTGCCTTGACCGACTGGGCGTTGAGGGACTTTCGCAGACTATCGGGTGAGGCGCCGGTCCACCACTTCGCGGGGATCTCGGTGACGTCGATCGTCACGTCCGGATTGAGCACGGCCAGGGACACCGCCGCGGTCGACGGCAGGCTGCGGATCGTCGAGTCCGGCGGCAGATTGATCAGCCGCAGCTCGATCGGCAGTCCGAGGTTCTTGATCCGCACCCGCTCATCACGGCCGAGGTCGGTGAGGAACTCCTCGGTCTCACGCCGATGCGGATAATAGGTGATCGATCCGTGAGCGTCGATGATGTCATCGACCCAGGCCCGGTAGGCGAAGGCGTCGATGAGTCCGTCGGCGGCCAGGGACGAACCGATGACCGGGTTGTCTCGCGGGTGGCTGCCGCCGGTGGGCAGGGTCTGGAGGTGTTCGAACCGGTGGCGGGTGATCTCGCCGCCGGATCTGAGGAACGCCTTGCGCAGTGATTTGGCCACCGGCAGGGCGGTGTGCCAGCGCAGTTTGCCCACCGTCGCCAGGCCCCGCAGCCGGTCGGCGACGTGCGCGGCCATGACCGTGCGTGAGGCCTTGAGCTTCTGCCGGGGCCGCACGAGGGGACCGCGTTTGGCCGTGAGGATCTCGATCGCCGAATACGTGGCCAGACCGTCGTCGAGGATGACGACCTCGGGCATGCGGCGCTCGAGATACGCCAGCGCCAAGGCTCTGTGCACCTGACCGGAGCAGGCGTCGCCGAGGTAGATCCGGTCGAAGGCCGTCTTGCGCAGCAGTCCCGGCTTCGCCCCGTCACGGTCGAGGCGGACGTTCTTCGGCAGCCAGGCCGGGTCGAAGGCATCGAGGAAGGACGTCATGCCCTTCGCGCTCGCCCGCGCCCGAATGAGCAGATCCTCTGTCGGCTCATGGGATTCGAGTGCAGAGAGGAACTGCAGAGGGGATTCGACGAAAGCGACGGCGCTCCGGCGCTTCTTCTTCGGTGTCACCGCTGTTGGATCCGTTTCATGATGCGTTGTTGTTTTCTTGCCACCGCTTTGATCACGAGCGTTCCCGACCGTCTGATCATCCGCTTCGGAGCGAACGCTTTCGTCGTGCTGCCCGGCAGAGCGAGCGCGGTGAGGCGTCGGCGTTTGAAATAGCGGCCGAACCGGTCGGCGGAATCGCCGCCGATGTGCTCGTCGAAGACCTCTGTGAGGAAGTCGGTCGCCGCGTCGCGCAGATCGTGCGACAAGGTCGGTGCCATGCAGTAGGTGACTGCCGCGAGCAGACGCGCCAGCTGCGGATGCGCTTCGGCTCTGTCCGGGGCGCTGCCGTCGCAGATCTCGGAGATGATCGTCAGCGGAATGCGGTTGCTGTTCTGGTAGGGAGCGATGGCTTCGAGCAGCAGATCCGTCCCCACGGCCAGGGCGGGCACCTGATAGATCTGGCGAGCAGTCATCAGCGCGGTCGAGAACCCGCCGACGATGAGGTCGGGAGACAGCCGATCGATGATGACCTCGGCCATGACGGGCAGGTCGAACAGCAGCAGTGTGATGCCGAGTCGTTGTGCCGCCTCGAACAGCGGTCCCGTCTGCGAAGGCGGAGCCGCCGGGTGCGGTTTGAACACCACGACCTCCATGCCGCGGGCAGCAGCGGCCTCGATCATCTCGATGTGCAGCTGCGTCTCCTCCTCGGAGGTGATGAGTCCCAGCGCCGACAGATACTGGCCGACAACCAGTGCCCACGGACGGTTCTTCGACGGCGCGGCGCTGAGAACGTCGCCCAGCTCGTCCTCCAGCGCCTCGGCCGAATGCTCGCCGAGCTCGCGCACCACACCGGTGAACGACTCGACGCTCAGTGGGCGGTGGACGATGCCGAATTCGCGGAGCAGCTTCGGCGAGATCCCCGGCACCAGCGGCAGATAATGCAGCACGGACATGCGCTGACCGTTCGTCAGCGGAATCTGATTGCGGGTCGGGCCGAAGCTCATCAGCCCGTCGGCATGCACCCTGATCGTCGCCCGGGAGAACACTCGGCCGAGTGCAATGGCCGGGTTGACCTGGGGTGATTCGATCACGAGCTCGATCTCGTCGGTGTCGTCCAGCCCCCAGCGGCCACGCAGATACGATTCCACAACGGGCAGATCCGCATGATCGGGTCGCCACGACGAAGGATGGACGTACAGAGGCGCGAGGGCTTCGTTGAGATCGACGACCCGATCGAAACGGGCGATCAACGAGGCGGCCCCCGGCGAGTCGACGAATGACTCCGAGAGCTCCATGACGACGGCATTGTTGCTGACCAGGAGGATCCGCTCGGTCGGTGCCGGAGCGTCGTCGGGCGCGAGCCCTTCGGTTCCCATCAGCGCCGGAGCCGCCGGCCGGTCGTAGTCACCGCCGTCGATTCCGGCTGCCAGGCAGACGAGCTCGAACAGGGTCGAGGCCAGGAAGATCTGTTTCACTTCACCATCTCCAGCACTAACGAGGGTGCGTCATTGAGGTAGCTGCTGACGTTGAGCTGCCGTCCCTGTTTCTGCAGGACGAATTCCTCACGCAGATACTCGGGCGGAATCTTCGCCGAAATCGTTCGCGCACCCCGCCTCAGCTGGTGCCGCAGCGACGCCGGGGACGCTGCGAAACGATTGATCTGATGGTCGAGGATGGCCAGCCAGTTGCGGATCGCCTTCGGCCACAGTCGGTCGGCGTCCGGTTCGGCGGCGACGAGGTCGAAGATCTGTCCGAAAGCGCGGATGAAATCCAGCTGTCGGATGTCGACGATCCGCGACAGGGACCCTGCCAGCCCGCGTCGATAGAGGATCCCCGGAGCATCGACGACGGCGAAGGACTCGGCCTGCAGATGCAGCCGCCAGATCCAGGACCGGTCTTCGGCGGTCATGAAGTTCTCCGGGAAATGGAGGATCCCCTGTTCGAGCACCCTCCGGTGGAAGACGCCTGCCCACGCGAACGGATAGTCGACCATTGTCGATTCGTAGACGGGCAGGATCCCCACCTTGGGGTCCAACGGCACATCACGGACCGACATCGGCGCGAGTTTGCGCACCCGTTTGGTCCCCTCCACCGTCGTATGGTCACAGCGGATGAAATCGACTCCGAGCCTGTGCGCCGCCGCCAGCATCGAGGACAGATGCCCCGGAGCCAGCCAATCGTCCCCATCGAGGAAGATGATGTGTTCGCCCCGAGCAGATGCCAGACCCTTGTTCCGGGCATTGGCGAGTCCCGTTGCCTCGGGGTTGGTGAGCACCTCGAAATGAGGGAACCACGTGCTGAATTTCTCCAGCAGCTCTGGTGTCTCATCGCTCGATCCGTCGTTGACGAAGATCAGCTGAGTGCGGTCCCACACGGGGCCCTGCTGCCGCAGTGAGCGGAACAGTGTGCTCAGGTAGGGGGCACCATCTTTCGCGGGGATGATGATGCTCAAGTCGAAATCGGTCACGGTGCTTCTCCGGAAGGTGCGGTCAAGGTCGGGTCACCCGACCGTCGGTGGGGCGGACAGGGAAGAGCCACCTCGGCGGGGGAAGAACCTCGCCGAGGTGGCTTTGCCGATTGCTCAGGCCGTGACCTTGCGCAGCGAATCGATCTTCGATTCCTCACCCGGCATGACGCGCTTGACCCCGTCGCCGAACGCGGTTTCGAGGACACGGACGCCCTTGACGAGGGAGGCGAACTCGCGCGGTTCCATCGATGCGGACTGGTCGGATCCCCACATCGAGGAGTCCAGCGTGATGTGACGTTCGATGGTCGCAGCACCCAGAGCGGCAGCAGCGAACGAGATCTCGAGGCCGAGCTCGTGTCCGGAGTAGCCGACGGGAACTCCGTAGCGTTCGCGCATGGCCGGGATCGCCGTGAGGTTGACCTCTTCGGGAGGCAGCGGGTAGGTGGAGGTGGCGTGCATGAGCACGAGCTTGTCCCGGTCGAAGACCTCGACGGCCTTGTCCAGAGTCTCCCAGTCGGACATGCCCGAGGAGCACAGGACGGGCTTGCCGGTGGCGGCGATCGCGCGCAGCAGCTCGAAGTCCGTCAGCGAGGCCGAGGCCACCTTGTAGGTCAGGGCGTCGAATTCGGTCTCGAGGAAGTCGACGGAGTCGGTGTCCCACGGCGAGGCGAACCACTGGAGTCCGACTTCCTTGGCATACCGGTCGATCTCGGTGTACTCGTCGATGCCGAACTCGACGCGGTGCTTGTAGTCGATGTAGGTCATCTCGCCCCACGGGGTCGAGCGCATCTTCGACTTCTGGTGTTCGGGCACAGCCACCTCGGGGTTGCGCTTCTGGAACTTCACTGCCTGCGCACCGGCGGTGACGGCGACATCCATGAGCTGCTTGGCGATGTCGACGTCGCCGTTGTGGTTGATGCCGATCTCACCGATCATGTACACGGGCTGGTTCGGGCCGACGAGGTGCTCTCCGATGGCCACGGGAGTGAGTTGATCAGTCATGAAACCTGCTTTCGGTTGGCACGCGAATTCTCCGCGCGGTGGGTGAACTGCGGCTGCTGCCGCAGTGAGGTCAGGGTCGGATTCGGAAGGGGGTCGGCCGCTTCGGCGGGGATGGGAATGAGGTCGCAGACCTCACGCACCGCACCTCGTCCGCCCGGCCGGTCGAGGATGACGCGGGCGGCGGCGAGGACTCGCGGGTGGGCGTCGGCGACGGCGACGGGCCAGCCGACGACGTCGAAGGCCTCGAGGTCGTTGATGTCGTTGCCGACGTAGGCGACGCGAGCCGGGTCGAGGTCGTTGGCGGTGATCCATGCGTCGAGGATGCCGGCCTTGTTGTCGATGCCCTGGGCGACGTCGACGCGCAGCTTCTCCGCCCGGCGGGTGACGACCGGGTTGCGTTCCTTCGACAGGATCATCACGGGCACCCCGGACTTCACGAGGCGGGAGATGCCCATACCGTCGCCGCGGTGGACGCGAACCTGTTCGTTTCCGTCCTCGTCGACATAGGCGCCGTCGTCGGTGTGGACGCCGTCGAAGTCGGTGACGAGGGCGTCGACGTCGATGACCTGGGCGGTCTCCTGAGTCGAGGCGATGGCGCGGACGAGGGTGAGGTCGGACATGTCGTCGATCTCGCGGGCGTGCTCGGGCGGGACCTCCTCGATGCCGATGCGGCCGAAGAAGCGGTGCTCGTGCTCGATGAGGCCGGAGGTGCGCATGACGTAGAACGCGCCGGTTTCGTTGAAGTGCTTGGCACGGTCCTGGCGGCGCGGACGGAAGCTGGATTCGTGTCCGACGGCCACGGCCTGAGTGTCGTCGTCGAGGCGCCACAGGAAGGAGTGGTCTTCGACGGCGGAGAAGACGACATCGGCGTGGTCGTCACGGACCGTGCGCACTGCGTTCTCGATCGAGGCGGAGTCGATGAACGGCGAGGTGCACTGCATGAATACGGTGATGTCGAAGTCCTCGTCGAGGGTCGACAGGGTGTGGATGAGCGCGGATTCGCTGGTGGCGGTGTCGCCGGCGATCCCGGCGGGGCGGTGGGCCACCTCGGCGCCGGCGCGCAGGGCTTCGGCGGCGATTCCGTCGTGGTCGGTCGAGACGATCACGCGATCGATGCTGGGGCTGGCCTGGGCGGCGTTGATGGCGCGGGCGAGCAGCGAGATTCCGGCGACCTTCTGCAGGTTCTTCAGCGGGATGCCCTTGGATCCTCCGCGCGCGGGGATGATCGCGACGGTGCGGTGGGGAGTGGGGGAGGTGCTGCCTGCCGGGGAAGGGCCTGCCGCTGGGGAGGTGTCTGCCGCGGCACTGCCTGCCACTGGGGTGGTGCTTTCTGCCGCCTGGTCCGCGGCCACGGTGGTGCGCGCATCCGGCTTCATTTCTGACTGAAACTCGGCTGCGTTGGGCTCGTAGGTCGTCGAATGGTCATTCACAATGATTCGACGCTAACGACGGGGTGTTACCTCAAGGTGAACACGCCATGTCGCCGAGGCGACCCTCCGATGGCGAACCCGTGACGGTTGCACCGGCAGGCCGCGGGCGGTGGGTGCTGAGTGGGCAGAGCCGGTGGGAGCCTCATCGACTTTTGTGCAGGTGCGCGACAACGTCTCATCGACTTTTGGACGGTTAATCCGGTTCGAACATGAGTATCTGATCAAAAGTCGATGACGCTCGGGACAGAAGTCGATGACGCTCTGTGCGAAGCCGACAGCGGCGTGATTCGACGGAGCCAGTGCGGGGCACAGGTGCACGCTGACGCCGACGGCTCAGCGCCAGGTGATGTTCCACATGCGGTTGTTCCAGGCCGAGAACGGGATGACTTCGCCGGTGTAGATGGGCCAGAAGTAGGCGAATGCGAGGATCGCTGCGACAAGGAAGATGCCGACGCTCAATCGTCTGGCGAACAGTGCCGCCGAGATCCGGGCGAATCGTTGCTTCTTCGAAGGGGCAGCGGCCACCTGTCCACCGCCCGCAGGCACCCGACCCCACACCAGGGTCAGACAGTACGTCACGGCCAACACGACGAACGGCACCATGACGATGGTGTAGAAGGTGAAGATCGTCCGCTCCTGGTAGGCGAACCACGGCAGCCAAGTCGCGGCGAGGCCGGCGAGGATGACGGCCGGGCGGACGTCTCGGCGGATGATCCACACGACGAGGCAGACGAGCACAGCCAACGCGGCCAAGCCCCAGATCACAGGGTTGCCCACCGAAGTGATCGCCGACGAGCACTTCGCGACCGTGCACCCCATATCGCCCTTGTCGTAGGACTCGTAGTAGAACGACGTCGGCCGCCACTGCACGATCCAACCCCACGGGTTCGACATGTACGGATGTTCCGAGTCCAGGCCGACGTGGAACGAGTACGCCGTGTAGTGGTAGTGCGCCAACGACGGCAGCCAGTCCAACCACTTCGGCAGCGCACTCCACCAACCGAAATTCTCCGCAGCCCACTGCCTGTCCCACGCATCGTCCGACCGGATCCACCCGGTCCAGCACGCCACATAGGTCACGAGCGCGATCGGCACGAGCTTGAAGAACGATGGGATGCTGTCGCGGATGAGCATCCCCAGCCACGGATGTACGACCCCGGCCCGAGACCGCGAATGCACGTCCCACAGCACGAGCAGAATCCCGAACACCGCCAGCGCATACAGACCCGACCACTTCACTCCCGTAGCCAGGCCGAGGCTGATCCCCGCCGCGAAGATCCAGGGACGCGCGCCGAGGCGGGGCCCGAAGTTGATCACGTCCCTTGACCTGGTCCGAGGCCGACGTTGGGTGGCTGCGGTGGGCGGGGCCGCCTCGGTGAAGGGGACGGCAGAGATCGACTCGCTGAGTTCGGTCGGGAAGGTTCGGGGAACCTCGGATGGGGAGGATGGGGTGGAGACGGCCGCCTCGGTGGGGGTCGGTGGGGGAGTGGCAGCCGCCTCGGCGAGGGGATCTGGATTCTGCTGTGGGAGGGCCGGTGCGAAGCTGTCGATCTCCGCGGTGCGCTGGGTCCAGGTGGCCAGGCGCTTCGTCACCTGCTCGCGGTCGAGGAGGATGAAGAAGAAGGCGAGGAGGACGAAGGCCATGAGCACGATGTCGAGCAGGCTCGTGCGAGAGTGGACGAAGTGCTCGCCGTCGATGGCGAGCAGGCCGGCGGCGACGCAGGCGAAGAATGCCGAGCGGAAGAGCTTCCACGCGATGACGCCGAGGAGGAAGATCGTCAGGGTGCCGATGATCGCCACGGTGAAGCGCCAGCCGAATGAGTCGTCGGCGCCGAAGAGGTCGATGCCCCACCCGATGAGCCATTTGCCCAGGGGCGGGTGTACGACGTATTCGGGAGTGGGCTCGATGACGCTGGGGTCGCCGGCGTTGAAGGAGTCGTCGGCGTTCTCGGGCCAGGAGCGTTCGTAGCCGAAGTTGAAGACCGAGTAGCCGTCCTTGACGTAGTAGGTCTCGTCGAAGATCAGGCGGTGCGGGAAGTCGAGGCGGAAGAAGCGCAGGGCCGCACCGATTCCGGTGATGACGAGCAGTGCGGGCCACATCCACAGCGGTGCGCGGGTGGCCCACATGCCGGCGTGGAAGGTTTCGCGGCGCATCGCAGCGGCACCGGCACGCACCTTTTCGCGTTTCCTCGCCAGGCGCTCGCGGGCGATGCGCCTGGTGGGGGCCGGGGAGTCTGCGGTGTGTGTCATCGGAGTCCAGTTTAGAGATCTCGGCGGGCGGGGCTCTCATGCGACCCGCAGGAACGCCAGCGGTTGTTGAGGGGGTGAGTCGCCACAGCATGAGGTTCGGCACCTTGAGCAGGATTCTTGGGCATTCGCCGACGTGCATCACTAGAGTAGTGGGAGACAGCCGGAGTCAGAGCGAATGGTGCACAACGTGTCGAATAACCCCAACTACCGCCCGAGCGATCCTCCCCAGGTCGGCTCGCAGCAGTTCAACAACAACTACGGGTCCCAGCCGCAGTACGGGCAGGGGCAGTCGGGCCAGTACGGTTCCGGCGCGGGACAGTACGGATCTGGTGCAGGTCAGTACGGTTCCGAAGCGGGCCAGTATGGGTCCGGTTCAGGACAGTACGGGTCCGATGCGGGTCAGTATTCGCAGGGGCACTACTCGCAGGCACAGCCTTATGGGCAGCAGAACTCCTATGGACAGTCCGGCGCCTACGGTCAGCAGAACGCGTACGGGCAGTCAGGCGCCTACAGCCAGCCGGGCGCCTACAGCCAGCCGGGCGCCTACAGCCAGCCCGGCGCGTACAGTCAGCCGATGACCTACGGTGCGCAGCCGGTCTTCGTCCGGCCCGCACCCAACAAGATGGCCGTGTGGTCGATGTGGATGGGCATCACCGGAATCGGCGGCGGATTCGTCTGCGGTCTGCTGTCGATGATTCCGTTCATCGGCGTCATCTTCAGCATCATCGCGATGCTCCTATGGATCGCACCGGTGCTCGCCGTGATCTTCGGCCACATCGGCCTCAACCAGATCAAGAACACCGGCGAAGACGGCCGTGGGCAGGCGATCGCCGGGCTCATCATCGGCTACGTGACCATCGCCCTCGGGCTCATCATGGCGATCATCATGATCGGCATCCTGGGCATCGGCTTCTTGGGCATGATGAGCAGCTACTGAGCCGCCGGACGTGACCGCGGACGACCGCCGAGGTCATGCGGGCACGGGACCGCCTCGTCTGACTTGGGGCCGTCCACCCGGGACACTCCGTGCACCCTGAGTTCACGCGGGTCCGGGGCGGTCGGGCCGCCTCGGCGAGGGGATTCTGCAACCTGTGGTGCAGGACTGCAACACGATTCGGCCACCGCGCTCGTCGCAGGTGGGTAGCGTTGATCTCAGACATCGGGACATCCGACGATCACGGCCCGAAACAGCCCTGACGATCAACGACAGCCAGCGGAACGGAACGGACATGAACACTCGCGTACTGCCCCTCGGGACCACCTACACCGGGTCGAACGGTTCGGCCCACGCACCCGCAGCGGCCCACGCACCCGTCGCGGTCCGCACGCCCGCACCGGCTCGTGTTTCCGCACCGGTCCATTCGCCGGCCCTGGTCCAGGCGCCGGTGACCTACGGGAACGGGGCACCGGTCGTCGTCTACCAGCAGGTGGCGCCGACGAACTCCTCGTCGATCGTCGCGCTGGTGCTCGGCCTCATCTCGTTCATCTCCTCGTTCTTCTTCCTCGGCATCGTCGGCATCATCTTCGGCCACGTCGCCCGCTCGCAGATCAAATCCCGCGGAGAACGCGGCAACGGGATGGCCGTGGCCGGGCTGTGGCTGAGCTACCTGAGCGTGCTCTTCTGGGTCGGATTCTGGCTGGTCTACTTCGGCGTCATCGCGCTCATGGTCGGCGCAGCGATCGCCGCCGGAGGAGGAACCGTCAGCTGACCGCCCCGCCAACTGTGACTGACCTGTAACCGCCCCGCCTTTTGCCGCCACCGACGACTCTGTACCGTTGAAGGCAACCACAAGGAGACTTCGCCATGAGCAGCCAGAACAACTGGAACAACCCGGACATGTACTACCAGCAGCCCCAGTCGAGCGCCGGCGGCTCATACGGTGCCCAGTCGTACAGTCAGAACAGCGCCTCCGCTGCCAATGCGCAGTACGCCGGCGGACCCGGCTACGTGTACCAGCCGCTTCCGCCGACGAATGTGCTGGCCATCGTCGGCATGTGCGCCTCGATCTTCGGCTTCATCTCGTCCGTCTTCATCGGCGGCATCGCCGGCATCATCATGGGCCACATCGCCCGCAAACAGATCCGCGAACGCGGAGAGCGCGGCGACGGCATGGCGATCGCGGCCCTGTGGGTCGGCTACATCGGCACCGCGCTGTGGGTCCTCTTCTGGGTCTTCATGATCCTCCTCTACGTCGGGTTGTTCGCCGTGCTCTTCGCGGCTGAAGGCGCTTCGTGACCGAGGATTCCACGATTCCCGATCGTGAGTTCTCCTCGAACGAGGAACCCGCCGAGGCCGCCGACCACCGAAACGACGACAACCCCACCGAGGCCGCCGACCACCGAGCCGACGACCTCGCCGAGGCGGCGCCGTCCGATGACATCGACCACACAGACCACGCCGAGGCGGCCCCGCCCGACCAGACCGATCAGACCGACCCCGCCGAGGCGGCCCCGCCCGACCTGACCGATCAGACCGACCCCGCCGGGCTGAGCTCCGGTCCGAACCTCACCGGCGGTCGACTGATCCTGGTCGGGACTCCGATCGGCAACCTCGGTGACGCGAGCCCGCGGATGCGGGAGGCCATCGAAACGGCCGATGTCATCGCCGCCGAGGACACGCGTCGGTTCCTGTCGCTGGCGCAGCGGCTCGATCTCACTCATACGAAACGGGTCATCAGCGTCTTCGACCACAACGAGGGCCACCGCGCCCCCGAACTCGTCGACATCATCACCGCCGGTGAGACCGTTGTTCTGCTCTCCGACGCGGGAATGCCCGCCGTCTCCGACCCCGGCTACCGCGTGGTCAGGGCCTGCGCCGAGGCGGGACTTCCGATCACGTCGACGCCGGGCCCGTCCGCGGTGCTCATGGCGCTCGCGGTCTCGGGACTGCCGAGCGATCGGTTCAGCTTCGAAGGGTTCCTGCCGCGCAAGTCCGGGCAGCGCAAGACCCTGCTGACCGAACTCAAGGCGGAGAAGCGGACGATGGTGTTCTTCGAAAGCCCGCACCGGATCGCCGATGCGATGGACGACTTCGCCGAGATCATCGGCATCGACCGGCCCATGGCCATCAGCCGCGAACTGACGAAGACCTACGAGGAGACTCTGCGCGGAACCGTCGGTTCCCTGCGTGATCAGGCCGCCGGGGGACTGCGCGGGGAACTGACCCTTGTGCTCGCCGGTGCCACCGCGGTCGAAACGGCTCCGGAGGACCACCTCGGCGAGGTCAGCGCGCTGGTCGACTCCGGAGTGCGCGCCAAAGATGCGGCTGGGCAGGTGGCGAAGAAGTTCGGCCTGTCCAAGCGCGACGTCTACGAGGCCTGGCTCCACCGCGAGTGAAGAACTTTGCGCGGGGCGGGACTGTTCGGGCGGAGGTGCTGCTGAGCGCCTGTGGCAGATGATCCCCCGGGATGCCGTCCACGGGTCACTGGATGCCTGAGTAGTGTTCTGCATGCTTACCGCAGAAGGATGCACTCGCACGCTCCACCTTGTTGAGAAGTTCGGTACACCCTGCTCTGAATTGCACATGGAGAAACCTGGGCACTTTGGAAACACCTGTATCGAAAACGGCGTCAGGCTTGCGCAAATGCTGAGAGATTGTCGCGGTGAGTCGTTATCGGTATCGGTTAGATCCTCACCTGTTTGGGGTAGGAAGGGTCGACGACTTCGACGTAATTTCCTGTGGACGGTGCGAATCTATCCACAGGCAGTGATTCAACCTAGTGACTAGACCGCGGTGAAGCCGCACGATCAGCAGATGACACTTGAATATCTGGACAGGTACAACGTCGTCGACTACAGAACCCTCAGAGCAGTCGGGATGACCCATGCAGCCATCTCCAGTGCTGTGAACTGTTGCCTGCTGAAGTTGTCACGTGGAACCTATTCGATCGTCCGTGCCTGTACTGAGAGCAAACACCGGTCGGTGGCGAAATTGATCAATGATGAAGACTGGGTCGAGTATTTTCGTACGACGACAGCGGCCGGCCGGGCAGCTGACTACCGGTTCGAGGAACACATGGCGCGTCTGAAAATCGTGCATTATCGCCACTTCCGGGCTGCAGACGCTGTCAGCGGAGCCTCGGCCGCGATTCTTCACGAGCCGCCGTTGTACGAAGCCGAGTTGGATCGGATAACTGTGTCGAATCCCTCCGCGGCTTCACGCAGCCCTGAGATCATCAGGCGGCGGCGACAGTTCAGCTCCGAGGACGTGTGCACGATCCACGGGGTCAGGGCCTTCACATCGGTCCGCTCCGGACTGGACATGATTACAGAGAGTGGACCGGCCGACGGCATGGCCGCGTTGGAAGGCGGATTGCGCACGCAGGTTGAGAAAGAATCCGGCGATTCACAGATCGGCAAGAACAATCCGCGGCGCATGCATAAGATCGGCAGAGAGATCGTGGCTCGTGATTTTGTTCCAGCAGCGATGCGACTTCGCCAGGGGAGGGAGTGCGCCCTGCGAATACTGACGATCATCAGTCCGCTGTCGGAGAACTACGCAGAGAGCCGGACATCCTTCGCGCTTCACCAGACGGGTCTGCACGACTTCACTCAGCAGTGGAACGTCGGACGCGACGGTGACCTTCTTGCGAGACTCGATTTCCTGCATCGGCCGACCAACACTGTGCTCGCATTCGACGGAGGTCAGAAATACGCCGACTTCGGTGGCGAGCGAATCAAGCATGAAGGTCGCCAGCAGAACGAGTTGTTGAACATGGGCTTCCGAATCGTGCATTTGGAGTTCGGCGACGTCATGAACTTGAAGCGGTTTGAGACGAAGCTGTTCGCACAGTCCCCGCAGCTCTTGGATTATCGAGGCAAACCGACTCTGAAGTAGTGCAGATGCCGGCAACTCCAGAAGGCTTTGCACTGTGGTCAATGGGAAAACGAGTGGATCCGCTCCTGGCACGAACAGTGTGGAAGACAAGAGCTGCGGAAAGCACTCGTGTCTTTGAATTGCACAGGTTGTTCAGTGGGCAGTTCTAAGAAACCTGTACCTAACCGACGGCGGAGGTGGGTTCATGCCATCTGGAGGCCGAACTCAGTTCAAGGCCGCAGACGGTCATTCCGCCGCGGATACGGGCAGCGCTGGAAAGCGCCCACGCGCCCTACGGCGCATCCACTCCGAGCCCTCCACACACTTTCCCGCACCTGCCATCCGCCTGCGCCGTGTTCCCGCAACGTCAAGCCTCCACCCGTTGACGGTGCCACACCCACCCGCACCGCGCACCCACCCGCTCACCGCCAGCGGACCCATGCGCGCCCGTCGCACCGCGTCCCTTAGACTGAGTTCCCTATGGGTTACTACTTGACGACAGCGATTGCCTACCCCAATGGGGCCATTCACATCGGGCATGCCTATGAGTACATTGCGGCCGACACGATCGCCCGGTTCAAGCGACTGGACAATCATGATGTGTTCTTCTGCACCGGCACGGACGAGCACGGACTGAAGATGCTGCAGGCGGCGAACAAGCTCGGCATCACCCCCAAGGAACTCGCTGACGACAACGCGAAGAACTTCCGCGACACCCAGCTCGCCCTCGGCTCGACCTTCGACCGGTTCATCCGCACCACCGACGACGACCACTACACCGCGTCGCAGGCCATCTGGCGCAAGCTCGAAGAGGCCGGCGACATCTACCTCGACACGTACTCCGGCTGGTACTCCGTGCGCGACGAGGCCTTCTACACCGACGACGAGACCGAGGTCGTCGACGGTGTCCGCCTGTCCAAGGAAACCCGCACCGAGGTGACCTGGACCGAAGAGGAGTCCTACTTCTTCCGCCTCTCGAAGTACCAGGACAAGCTGCTCGAGCTGTACAAGAACCACCCCGAGTTCATCGGTCCCGACTCCCGCCGCAACGAGATCGCCTCCTTCGTCTCCTCCGGGCTCAAGGACCTCTCCGTCTCCCGCACCACCTTCGACTGGGGCGTGCCCGTGCCCGGCAACGACAAGCACGTGATGTACGTGTGGATCGACGCCCTGACGAACTACATCACCGCCGCCGGCTTCCCGGACGACGACGAGAAGTTCGCGAAGTGGTGGCCCGCCGACGTCCACATCATCGGCAAGGACATCATCCGCTTCCACTCGGTCTACTGGCCCGCGTTCCTCATGAGCGCCGGCATCGAGCTGCCCAAGCGCGTCCACGCTCACGGCTTCCTCTTCAACTCCGGAGAGAAGATGTCGAAGTCCGTCGGCAACGTCGTCGACCCGCTCGACCTTGTCGACGCCTTCGGCCTGGACACCCTGCGCTTCTTCCTCTTCCGCGAGTTCTCCTACGGCCACGACGGCTCGTACACGAAGGACTCGATCATCACCCGCAAGAACTCCGACCTCGCCAACGAATACGGCAACCTCGCCCAGCGTTCGCTGTCGATGATCCAGAAGAACTGCGATGCCCAGGTGCCGCAGCCAGGCGTTCTCAGTGAGGCGGACGAGAAGCTCCTCGCCCTCGCCCGCGCCGTACCGGAGACCGCCCGACGCCACGTCGACACCCAGGCTCTCCACCTCTACGTCGAGGCCTGCTGGAAGGTGCTGTCCGAGGCCAACCGCTACTTCTCCGCGCAGGAGCCGTGGAAGCTGAAGAAGACCGACCCCGATCGCATGGCCACCGTGCTGTGGGTGACGATCGAGGTCGTACGCATCATCTCCATCCTCATCCAGCCGGTCATGCCCGATTCCGCGGGCAAGATCCTCGACCTCCTCGGTGTGCCCGCCGGCAGCGGTGAGGCCGGTGCGAAGGTCCTGCCGACCGCCGTCGATTCCGGATCCGGCGCCGAGGCGATGGGTGCCGTGTCCGCGGGTGCGGGCATCGGTGTCGCCGCCGGTGCCGCCTACGCTTCGGCCGCCCTGGCGCCGAACGTCGCCGAGGCCGCTGCCGATGGCATCGCCGCCGCCGAGGCGGATCCCCGGTCGTTCGCGGCCGTCGAGTTCCCGCTCGAGCCGGGCACGCCCCTGCCGAAACCCGAACCGGTGTTCCCGAAGTTCGTGGAGGAGACCGAATAATGGCCTCGCGCGCCGCCGGAACCTATCCACCGGTGCCCGAACCGCTCGCTCACCCCATCGTCGACACCCACACCCACCTCGACATCTGCACGGGTGTTCGGCTGCCGTTGGGCGCCGGCGAACCGGAACCCGAGGTGACCCCGGAGACGGACGAAGAGTTCCCGACGCTGGATTTCTTCCATGACACCGCCGCCGAGGCAGGTGTCCGTCGCATCGTCCAGATCGGCTGCGACCTGCCGGCAGCCCGGTGGACGACGGCGCTCGTGGCATCCCAATATTCAGGCACCCCCGCCGAGGCGGCCACGCAGGTGGGATCCCTCGCCGAGGCGGCCGACCCCCGCACCGTGCCCACTCCTCCTGCCGAGGGGCGGACGTGGATGATCGGCGGAGCCGCACTGCACCCGAACGAGGCACCGCGGCTGGCCGAACGCGGCCTGCTCGACGACGCTCTCACCGAGATCGAATCGCTCGTGAGCTCGCATGAGCGCATGCGTGTGGTGGGGGAGACCGGTCTCGACTACTTCCGCACAGCAGAGGAGGGCGTCGCCGAACAGCAGCGCTCCTTCCGTGCCCATATCGAGATCGCCAAGCGCACGGGACGTGCACTGCAGATCCACGACCGGGAGGCACACGCCGATGTGCTGCGCATCCTCAAGGAGGAAGGCGCCCCCGAGGTCACGATCTTCCACTGCTACTCCGGAGACGAGGCAATGGCCCGCGAGTGTGCCGCGGAAGGCTACTACATGTCGTTCGCCGGCAACCTCACGTTCAAGAACGCCGACGAACTGCGGCGGGCCGCGGCGGCGGTTCCACTGGAGCTGCTGCTGACGGAGACCGACGCACCGTTCCTCACCCCGCATCCTCACCGCGGGAAGCCTGGAGGTCCCTACCTCACGGCGATCACGGCGCGGAAACTCGCCGAGGTGCGTGGAATGAGCGAAGAGGATCTGTGTGCTGCCGTGTGGACCAACGCGGAGCGGGCCCTCGGCAGCTGGGACTGAGAACTCCAGCCGATCGATGAGACAGCCGACCGTTGGCGCGTGTCGCACAGCGACCGTCGGGCTGGCCCGAGCCTCAGGCTCAGTGAGCGAGGTAACGAATCGGTGCGCCGCCTCGGCGAGGAAATATCACGATCGGGAATGCCCCTAAAACATGGGGAACTCCAGGTCAGACACGCCCTCAGGAAACTCACACCGTTACATTTCCGTGATATTTTGCGAACCGTGTAACGAATCGGTTACAGTGAACGGGTCGATAAACTCTGCTCAGGGATATTTTTGTGATTGATTTTCTGAAGAACCGCAAGGTTCAGATCGCTGCACAGGCGGTCGTGATCACCGGACTCGTCGGTGGCACGGGCGCGGTTGTGACCATGAACAAGCCTGTGACCTTGGAGGTCAACGGACAGGCCGAAGAGATCCGAACCTTCGGCGGAACGGTCGGGGACATCCTCGACAGCCACGAAATCGATGTCGATAAGCGCGACCAGGTCAAGCCCGGTGTGGGCACCAAGGTCGACCGTGACATGACGATCACCGTCAACACGGCGAAGAAGGTGGCGCTGTCCGTCGATGGCGAGGAAACGAACGAATGGACCAACGCGAACACCGTGGGTCAGGCTCTGGCCGACCTCGGCGTCGACGCGAAGGGCGCCGATCTCAACGCGAAGGCCAGCCAGCGTCTGAAGGACGAGGGCAATGACATCGAGGTGACCACGTCGAAGGACCTCACCGTCGTCGCCGATGGCAAGGACCACAAGGTCTCGGCCGCTGTGGGCACCGCGAAGGAGGCGCTCAAGGACACGGGCGTCAAGCTCGACAAGGACGACTTCCTGTCCGTGCCGATGTCCGCCGAGGTCTCCGACGGCCAGGTGCTCACCGTCAACCGCGTGAAGAACGACACCGTTAAGGACAAGCAGACCATCAAGGCCAAGGTCGAGACCAAGAAGTCCGACTCCCTCTACGAGGGTGAGACCAAGGTCGAGACCGAAGGCAAGGACGGCGAAAAGCAGGTCACCTACAAGGTCAAGACGATCAACGGCGAAGAGGTCAAGAAGGAGAAGAAGGACGAGAAGGTCCTCTCCGAACCCAAGACCAAGGTCGTCATCCAGGGCACCAAGAAGAAGGAAGAACCGGCGGACACCGGCGGCTCCGACTCGGGTGATTCCGGCGATTCCGGTTCGAGTGACTCCGGTGACTCGAGCACCGGCGGCGGCTCCGGCGGCGGTTCCATGTCCACCGCTGAGATCAAGGCGATGCTCGGCGGACCCGGTTCCAAGTGGTACTCGGTCGTCGAGTGCGAGTCGAACTTCAACCCGCGTGCATCGAACGGCACCCACTTCGGTCTCTTCCAGTTCCTGCCCTCGACCTGGGCGGCCATGGGCGGCAGCGGCAACCCGTCGGATGCCAGCCCGCAGGAACAGTTCCAGCGCGCCAAGAAGCTCCAGGCTCAGGAAGGCTGGGGGCAGTGGGCCTGCGCCTGATCTGAGATCAGAGCCGGTTTGCCGACTGGGCGCCTGAAGACAATGAACTCTGGCCGCCATTGACAACAGATATCGACAACTGAGCTGAGGCGGTCAGCAAGGAGCGTGGGCCCCGAGGAGAGATCCTCGGGGCCTATGCTTTTTTGGCACAGCTTCCGACAGCCTGCAGCCCTCGGGTATGGAGACCCGGGACCAGCGAGGACCGGCTGGCAACGGCGAGTTCCGGACGATTCGTGCGGGAAATGCGGCTCGAATCCCGCATGGATCGTCCGGAACTCGGTACGAGAAGCTGGCGTACGCCCGGAACTCGGCGGCTGAAGCGCCCGGCTATGACCCTCCCGAACCCACCCAATCTGAACTTTCGCCCAGAGCATGACGAATTGCTGGCACTCAAGTTGACCGAGTGCTAAGAGCGTTCTAGAGTCAGAATTAGCACTAGCACTCATTGAGTGCCAGTTTCATGAGACGGTCGAATCGCTCGGCACCCGCGACGACGAGAGGTTCATGGCAACAGCCGCCGTCTGACTCGATGAAATAGAACCCAGCGAAGGGAGAGGGCCCGATATGTCGGTCTCCATCAAGCCACTCGAAGATCGGATTGTCATCCGTCAGGTCGAAGCAGAACAGACTACCGCCAGTGGTCTGGTCATTCCCGAAACCGCCAAGGAAAAGCCTCAGGAAGGCGAAGTTGTCGCAGTGGGCCCGGGCCGCGTTGCTGACAACGGCAACCGCGTGCCGGTCGACGTCGCCGTCGGCGACAAGGTCATCTACTCCAAGTACGGAGGCACCGAAGTCAAGTACGCAGGCGAAGAGTTCCTCGTACTCTCGGCTCGCGACGTGCTCGCCGTCATCGGCTGAATCCCCTGAACAACAACTTCACTGACAGGAGGACGAATGCCTAAATCATTGGAATTCAACGACGAAGCCCGTCGTGCACTCGAAAAGGGTGTCAACACCCTGGCCGACACCGTCAAGGTGACACTGGGACCCAAGGGCCGCAACGTCGTGCTCGACAAGAAGTGGGGCGCTCCCACGATCACGAACGATGGTGTGACCATCGCCCGTGAGGTCGAGGTCGACGATCCGTACGAGAACCTCGGCGCACAGCTGGCCAAGGAAGTCGCCACCAAGACCAACGACATCGCAGGCGACGGAACCACCACTGCGACCGTTCTCGCTCAGGCCTTCGTCAACGAAGGACTGCGCAACGTTGCCGCAGGTGCCGCACCCGGACAGCTCAAGCGCGGCATCGAGACCGCCGTCGAGGCCGTCTCGCAGCAGCTGGGCACGATCGCCCGCGACGTCGCCGACTCCTCGGAGATCGCACACGTTGCCGGTCTGTCGGCTCAGTCGCCTGAGATCGGCAAGCTCATCGCCGATGCCTTCGACAAGGTCGGCAAGGACGGCGTCATCACGATCGACGAGTCGCAGGCCGCGTCCGTCGAGCTCGAGATCACCGAAGGAATGCAGTTCGACAAGGGCTTCCTGTCGCCGCACTTCGTGACCGATGCCGATCGTCAGGAGGCTGTGCTCTCCGACGCTCTCATCCTCATCAACCAGGGCAAGATCTCCAACATCCAGGAGCTCCTGCCCGTCCTCGAGAAGGTGCAGCAGGCCGGCAAGCCGCTGTTCATCATCGCCGAGGACATCGAGGGTGAAGCTCTGTCGACCCTGGTCGTCAACAAGCTGCGCGGAATCATCAACGTCGCCGCCGTCAAGGCTCCCGGCTTCGGTGACCGCCGCAAGGCCATCCTCGAGGACCTCGCCGTCCTCACCGGTGGCCAGGTCGTCACCCCGGACATGGGCATGAAGCTCGACCAGGTCACCCTGGAAGAGCTCGGCAACGCCCGCACCATCACCGTCACCAAGGACAACACCACCATCATCGATGGTGCCGGTGCCGACGATGCTGTTGCCGGTCGTGTCGCTCAGATCCGCGCCGAGGTCGAGAACACCGATTCCGACTGGGACCGCGAGAAGCTGCAGGAGCGCTTGGCCAAGCTCTCCGGCGGAGTCGCCGTCATCAAGGTCGGCGCCGCCACCGAGGTGGAGCTCAAGGAGCGCAAGCACCGCGTCGAAGACGCCGTGTCCGCTACTCGTGCCGCCATCGAAGAGGGCGTCGTCGCCGGCGGTGGATCGGCTCTGATCCACGCTGCGAAGGTCCTCGACGGCAACGACCTCGGTCTGACCGGTGACGCACTCACCGGTGCCGAGATCGTCAAGCGCGGAGTCGTCCAGCCGCTGCGCTGGATCGCTGCCAACGCGGGCCAGGACGGCTACGTCGTCGTCGCCAAGGTCCAGGACCTCGAGTCCGGCCAGGGCTACAACGCCGCCATCGATGAATACGGCGACCTCATCGGCGCCGGAATCATCGACCCCGTCAAGGTCACCCGTTCGGCACTGCGCAACGCCGCTTCGATCGCCGCCCTGGTTCTCACCACTGAGACCCTGGTCGTCGAGAAGAAGGACGAAGAGGACGAGGACTGAGCCACCCGCTCGGACGTCAGTCTTCTCTGACCACGACAGTGGCCCGGAACATCACGTTCCGGGCCACTGTCGCATTCACTGTCGCATTCACCCTCACCGAGGCGGCCCGTCCTATGAGATCGCCCGTGCCGTTCCGAGGTCGCCGACTTCGCCGGTTCGGCCTGTCGTCCCCGCCTCTGTTCACTCGACTGTCGCGCCTCATTCACTTTCCCGAGGTCTCTCGCAGCTATGGTGTCGCGGAGGCTCCCGATCCGGGACCTCTCCGCAGATCCAAGGGAGATATGAAGCGCATTACGATGATCGGCGATGTCGGGTGGAGCCGGTTCTACCACCTCGGCGATGAGGCGATGACGGAGCTGGCCATCGATGAGCTTCGTGCCCGAGCGGATATCGCCATCACGCTTGTCGCCGGTGAACCCCAGCACGCGAGCGAAATGTACGGCGTCGACGCTGTCAGACGCATCGGGTTCAGGCGCGACCGACGTCCCAATACCTCTCGGCTGAAGACGATCCTCGACTACGTCGCCGGAGATCGGAATGCGCTGAAGGCAGATGACCCGGCGATCGATGTCATTGAGGCAGTCCGGGACTCTGATGCCGTCATCATTGCGGGCGGCGGCAACCTCAACTCGATGTTCGCCCATCACATCTACGAGCGGGCGACCCTGGCGAAGATCGCCCGTGCCCTCGGCAAACCGTATGCGTTGACCAGCCAGACGCTCGGCCCGCTCATCTACGACGAGGATCGGGACATCGTCCACGATCTCCTCGCCGAGGCGGAGTTCGTCGGAACTCGTGAAAGCTACACGACCCAGCTCGCCGCCGACCTCGGGCGAGGTTCCGCGACCGTGCGCCGTCAGGTCGACGACGCGTTCTCATTGACAGCGCGCGACGAGGACCGGTCTGCCGTATCGGATCTGACAGAGCGTCCATTCATCCTGGCGAGCTTCGCCGAGAAGGCCTCAACCCCGATGCTCAGCGATGACGATTACCACGGGCGGCTGGCGGAACTCACTCGTCGACTCGCCGAGGATACCGGTCTGCGGGTGCTGCTTGTGCCGCACGGAGGGGCGCTGCCCCCGGCACCGGAGACGAGAGACCAGCTCACTGATATGAAGATCGCTCAGGCCAGCGGGCATGCCGAGGTCGTTCCCACGCGGATGCTCACAGCACGAGAGCTCATCGCTCTGACGGAACAGGCTCAACTGGTCGTTGGGACCCGATACCACGCGGCGATCTTCGCCGGAGCTGCGGGCATTCCCTTCATCTCGTTGGCTCCCAATCTCTATTCGTCCATCCGCATGCGCGGAGCCGCGGAGAACGTCGGAATGGAGGACTACGTGCTGCCGCTCGATTCGGTCGACGACATCGTGTCGACAGCTGTCGGCGCGGTGGGAAACCGAGACGAGCTCAGGGGCCGATTGAGTTCGCAGTCGCAGAAGCGCCGTGCCGAGCATCGGAAGTGGTGGGACTTCGTCGTCGCGAAGACGCTGGGCGACACCCCCGGAGCGGCGGAGACCGAAGCGCCCGGCTTCTTCCACGCCGAAGCGATCGACAACCCATTCGTCGACAACATCGGCGTAGTCCGCGAACGTCTCAACGCCGTCCAGAACTACGGGCTGGTGATGGCGCTCAAGGACCGGAAGGCGGCACGGGCGAACGAAGAGGTGCAGGCGGTGAAGTCGCAGCTGCAGCGCGTACGCACCGAACGCGACGAGGCCCGCCGACGTAATGAGCGCCGCGAGGCAGAGCCTGTCGTGCGCGCTGCACGACGAGTCGAGAGCGCTAGCCGACAGTCTGCAGACTTCGCCCGCCGCACCTATCGGAAGCTGCGCTCCTCACGTCGGCGCGCCTAGTCGCGGTTCGCTTCGAAAATGGCGCGAAGGCGAGCGAGATCGGCGCGGACCATGTCGGCGTCGCGGTCGAACTCGGCATCATCGACACCCGGCAGTCGATAGAGGGTGAAGACCACCTCGGCGCCGGTGCCGTTGGCGAGCACCCGGACGGGATTGTGCACGATCGTGCCGTCGGGGAAGATCACATCGTGATCGAGGATGCCCAGCTCCGTGTGCGGGCCGAAGCGGACCTCGACCTCGCCCATCGGAGAGTCCGTGATCCAGCGGCCGGCCGCCTCGCGGATTCCATTGCTCAGTCCTGCGGCCCAGGCCGGAAGGTTCGCGGGATCGCCGGCGAAGGCGGCCACCTCGGTGGGGGAGGCGTCGATCGACGTCGAGAGGTGAAGCGCGGTATAAGTCATGTCCCCAGTGGAGCACATCGCGCGCCGCGGGAACAGAGAGTGCCCACTCGAACGTGCTGCACAAGCAGGCGGTGAGGAGCTCTCACTGTTTCAAGCCGTACAGCCGCCTCACACCTACTGGCCAGTCGCTTTTCATGTTTCTTAAGCCTGATCCTCGTTAGTCTGGAAATGACAGCTTGCACCGACGCATGAGGAATCTATGACCACCGGCCCAACGATGCCCATCGCCCGACTTCGCGACGTTTCGAAGGTCTTCGATCCGAAAGGGGCCGCGGTCACGGCCCTCAGTGGAGTCAGTCTCGACATCGCACCGGCCGAACTGACCGCGGTGATGGGGCCCTCGGGATCTGGGAAGTCAACACTCATGCACGTCCTCGCCGGACTCGACCGGCCCACGTCCGGCGAGGTCCACCTCGGCGAGCAGGAGATCACGACGCTTGGCGACGACGATCTCACGGCTCTGCGCCGGCGCCGGATCGGGTTCGTCTTCCAGGCCTTCAATCTCGTGCCCACCCTCACCGTCAAGGAGAACATCCGACTGCCCTTCGAACTCGACGATCGTCGCCCGAACGCTGACGAACGCGCCTGGATCTCCACGGTCGTCCACCGCCTGGGGTTGGAGGACCGGCTCAAGCATCGACCCAACGAGATCTCCGGCGGCCAACAGCAGCGCACCGCCATCGCCCGGGCACTTGCGACCCGCCCCGATATCCTCTTCGCCGATGAACCGACCGGCAACCTCGATGCGAAATCCGGTCGCGAGGTCATGGCGATCATGGTCGAGGCCGTCCGCGACTTCGGCCAGTCGATCGTGCTCGTCACCCACGACCCGATCGTCGCCGCCCATGCCGACCGCGTCATCTTCATCGCCGACGGCACCCCGGTGACCGAACTGAACGACGCCATCACCGCCGAGGCGATCGCCTCGACCATGCTCGACATCGACGAACGCGCCGACACTGCGGTGAGCCGATGAACCCGCTGCGCGAAATCCGGACCAACCCGCGGCAGTTCTTCCCCAGCGTCCTCGTCGTCTTCATCGCCGCCCTCTTCGGCACCGCGATCATGCAGGGCATCGCGATCCTGACCGCGTGGCTGTCGTCCGAGAAGATCATCGCCGAATCCGAGACCGCGCAGAACCTGCTGACGATGGTCGGCTTCACCTTCTTCCTCATCGCCCTCTTCGTCTCCGCGATCGTCATCGCGAACACGTTCTCGATCATCATCGCCGGTCGCAGCCGCCAGCTGGCTCTGCTGCGCCTCATCGGGGCGTCGTCGAAACGGCTGCGCAGGGCCGCCTCGGCGGAGGGACTGATCATCTCCGTCCCCGCCGCGGTGCTCGCCTTCGCGGCGTCGACCGGGCTGGCGAAAGCGGCCCAGAATTATCTGGGCAACGCCATCACCGAGGAGGTCGCCCTCCTCACCCCGACCATGGCCGTTCCCGCCCTCGCCACCATCATCGTGACCTGGCTGTCGGCGTACCTGGGGGCGCGCCGCATCACGGGGATCTCACCGATCGAGGCGACCTCGCAGGCGGTGGAGGTCCGGCCGGAGGATGCCCGCGCCTCATTAGGGGGACTCACGGCCTCGCTGATTCTGCTGTCGATGGGTCTGACGTTCCTCGTCAACGCCGTGATCGGGGCTGCCGACCATCGGATCAGCCTGATCAGCGTGGTGCTCACCGCATTGGGGTCGAGCCTGACCTTCCTCGGCGTCATCATCGGCCATCCGTGGATCCTGCCGCCCCTGCAGGCGGCGATCGGCTGGCTGTGCGGGCGCACCGCGGTGTCCCGGTTGGCGGCCTCGACGATCGCCCGTCATCCCACCCGGAATGCCCGTACGGTCATCGGGCTCGTCATCGGCATCACGCTCATCGTCATGTTCGCCACCGCCATGACCACCTTCCGCGATCAGCTGCTGCGGTACGCGCGGTCGCTCGGCGAGGAAGGGTGGGGCGGCCTCGAGGACGCGCTGGCCACCGTCATCGACAAGTCGATGCTGTTCGCGCTGGCCCTCATCCTCTTCTCCGTGATCATCGCCGTCATCGGCGTCGCGAACACGCTCATGCTCTCCGTGCGTCAGCGCACTCAGGAGATCGGGCTGCTCATGGCGCTCGGCCAGACCCCGAAGCGCGTGCGGCGGATGATCACCGCCGAAGGCCTGCAGCTGAGCCTGACCGCCTGCCTGGTCGCCGTGCCGTTGGGCATCGGGTTCGGGTGGGTCGGCGCACTGACCCTGCTCTCACCTCTGCTCGGCCTCTTCGCTCCGAGCGTGCCCTGGACGGTCGTCATCGCCGTCATCGTCGGCACCCTCATCGCCGTGTTCGTCGCCAGCCGCGAACCCGCCCGCGCAGCCACATCGATCAGTCCCGTCGAGGCGCTCGAAGCCGTGTGAGGTGCGGGGGCTGGAGGTGCGGCCGACCGCTTCCGGCTACTGCTGCGCTGTCACTTTCTCCGTCGCCGCCCAGGTCGCCAGCAGCCGCAGCTTCTCCGAGGTCGGCGAATCAGGCTCGGCGACATAGGTCGACAGTGCGATGGACGGGGAGGAGGCAAGAGCGAGCTCTTCGAATCCGAGATCGAGTTCGCCGACCTCGTGATGGTGAAGCGTCTTGGCGCCGGTGCGGTGAATGCCGACATCGTGGGCGGCCCAGCGTGCGCTGAAGTCCGTGCTTCTCGTGGACAGCTCGCCGATGAGCTGGGTCAGCTGCCTGTTGTGCGGAGTCTTGCCGGCCTGGGCTCGCAGCATGCGCACGCAGGTGCCGGCCGCCTCGTCGATGTTGCCGAAGAAGGTGTCGGCTGCGGGATCGAGGAAGACGAATGCGGCCATGTTCGGCGGGGCGGAGTCCGACCTCTTCGTGGGGCTGGCAAAGACGACGTCGAAGAGAGCCCGGCCGAGAGTATTCGCCGCGACGATATCGAGCTGTTGGTTCAGCGCGACCACCGGTGACTCACTCATCGAATCGATGAGCAGCTGAACCTGCCGCGGTACGGACACCGCAGACCTCGGGTGCCGACGCGCCCGCGCGGGCCGACGGGACGTGCGAGCCAGGTCGTAGAGGTAGGCGGTCTCGTCCTCACCCAGCTGCAGCGTCCGCGCGAGGGCGTCGAGGATCTCGTCGGAGACGCCGCTCAAGTCGCCCTTCTCGATCCGCGTGTAATAGTCCACGGACACACCGGACAGCATCGCGACCTCTTCTCGGCGCAGACCGGGGACGCGTCGCACACCGCTGCCGGTGGGCAGTCCGACCATGTCCGGGGTGATCTTCGCCCGGCGTGTGGTGAGGAAGTCCCGCACTCTCTCGTCTTTCGCGCTCATATCACCATGCTAAGGACCGTCATCGACGGGAGCCAGGTTCTCCGAGAACCTCCGAACGGGAGGCTCCCGTTCGAACGGGAGGCGCCCGATCGAAGAAGGGCTGCGCACGATCGGCGAAGGGGGTTCTGACAGAACCTACCGCGAACAGGCAGACCGAAGAAGTATGGGTGGTGTCGAAGAGAGCGGGGACCGATCCGATCTCTCGACGAACACGACCACGACCGAGCTTGGAGGAACCGATGACTGAAGGTACGGAGCGCGTGAGCTTTCGTTCTCCGGGAATGGCCTGGGACCTGGCAGGCGTCATTCACCGCCCAAAGGGATTCGACCCGGACGGGTCGTATCCGGCGATCGTCAGCGTGCATCCCATCGGCAGCTGCAAGGAGCAGACAGCCGGGACTGTGTACGCAAAGGCTCTGGCCGAGGCCGGGTATGTGGTGCTGGCCTTCGACGCCAGCTACCAGGGCGAGAGCGGCGGGCAGCCGCGACTCGTCGAGGATCCCGCGCAGCGAGTCGAAGACATCAAGGTGGCGATCGACCACCTTGTCACACTTCCCTACGTCGATGCCGACCGGATCGGCGGAATCGGTGTGTGCGGCGGTGGCGGGTATGTCATCAGCGCAACCATGACCGATCGCCGCATCAAAGCCGTCACCTCCATCACCGGAGTGAACTTCGGCCGGCTCAGCCGTGAGGCCTTCAGCCAGTACGACCCGATCGCTGCTTTGGAGCAGATGGCTGCGCAGCGCACCGCCGAGGCCCGCGGCGAGACGACCCGTGTCGATGACTACCTGCCCGAATCCGTCGAGGCGGGAAAGCAGGCAGGCATCGACGACATCGACATGCTCGAGGCCACCGATTACTACAAGACTGATCGCGGGCAGTCACCGGGCGGGGCCACAAGCGCAGCGTTCTCGCGGCGTTCGGCGGCGGTCGGCTGGGACGCGTTCTTCGATGCCGAACAGCTGCTCACCCAGCCGCTGCTCGTCGTCATCGGCGACAAGCCCGGCGGGTTCGGTGCCTACCGTGATGGGCAGGAGATCTACGGTCGTGCGGCGTCGACGGACAAACAGCTGCTCGTGCTGCCGGACACGTCCCATTACGACCTCTACGACCAGCCGGAACCCACAGGCAAGGCCATCGAGGCCGCAACTGAGTTCTTCGGCACCCACCTGTAAGCGCACGATCACACCCGAGTGCTCACTGTTCGCAGAGCCGAGCGGTAACAACAACCGAGCCCCGCAAGCAACCGACCAAGGAGAGAACCATGAGCGAGAACATCGACATCACAACCCGCAACGGCTACGGCACCACACTGTCGGCCGTGATCAACTTCCCGCCGGAATTCGACGCCTCGAAGCAGTACCCGGCGATCGTCGTCTCCCATCCGGGCGGCGGCGTCAAGGAGCAGACCGCCGGGCTCTACGCGGGCAAATTAGCGGAGTTCGGCTTCGTCACCGTCGCCTACGATGCGTCCTTCCAGGGCGCGAGCACCGGTGAGCCGCGCCAGCTGGAGAACCCGCACATCCGCACCGAGGATGTGTCCGCCGTGGTCGACTACCTGACAGGACTCGATTACGTCGACAACGAGCGGATCGGCGGAATGGGCATCTGCGCCGGTGCCGGCTACACCGCGAACGCCGCGATCAACGACCCGCGCATCAAAGCAGTGGGCACGGTCAGCCTGGTCAACATCGGTCAGATGTTCCGCAACGGGTGGACCAACGACGTCGCCGATGCCGACGCCTTCCCGCTGCTGAAGATGGGGTCGGATGCGCGCACCACCGACGCCGCCGGCCAAGACAACCCGTTCCCGCTGGCCCCGATGAAGGAGGAAGACGCTCCGAACGAGGAGCTGCGTCAGGCGTGGGAGTACTACCACACTCCTCGCTGTGAGCACCCGAACGCTCCGGGCTTCATGACCGCACGGAGCCTCTCGCAGATCATCACCTACGATGCGTTCCACAAATCTGAGGCCTTCCTCACCCAGCCGCTGCTGGTCATCGCGGGCAGCGAGGCCGGCTCGAAGTGGATGAGCGACGACCTCTACGAGCGCGCAGCGAGTGCTGACAAGGCCTTCCACGTCGTCGAGGGCGCGAATCATATGGAGCTCTACGACGGAGAGAAGGAAGTCGCCGAGGCTGTGAGCAAGCTCGGACCCTTCTTCACCGACAAGCTCTGAGCAAGCTCTGAGACCGAAGGATTCCGAACCTGGGCCCTCTGAACTCTGAGGACCACGACCCCGAATCAAAGAATAGCCGCTGTCCCGCGCCACAGGTGCGGAGGCAGCGGACCTCCACAAACGAAAGGTTGGCCGAGACAATGGCTGCATGGACCGAAGACGAACTCAACCGCATCAACGCAGAGACCTATTTCACCGTCGGGGCAACCCTCCCGGACGGCACAACACCGAAGAACGTCGACATCTGGTCGGTACCCGTGGGAGAGCGGATCTTCATCCGCTCCTTCAACGGCACACAGGGCAAATGGTACGGCCCTGCCCTGGAGACCGGTCGCGGTCGGATCTCCGCCGGAGGCGTCGAGAAGGACGTCCGGTTCGTGCCTGTCGACTCCGAGGACGAGGAGACGAACCAGGCCGTCGACGATTCGTTCCTGAAGAAATATGCCGACAGCAAGTACTCGGTGACGATGTCGACCGAGCCGGTGCGTCGCAATACCCTCGAAGTCGTCCCCGTAGACTGACAAGCCCCGTCAACGGACAGTGTCCCGGAGGCTCAGACTCAAGCCTTCGGGACTCTGACATGCGCAGAAGGCCCCGATCATGACCGCTCAGACCCGTTTTCGTCTCGTGCCGATGACGCCCCGCGACCCGTCGGAGGAAGGTCGTACCGCCTCGACGTTGGAGCTGTTCTTCGACCTCGTGTTCGTTGTCGCGGTGAGCACCGCCGCCGTGTCACTGCACCACGCCCTCACCGAGGGCCATACGGTCGACGGGATCGTCAACTACGCCATCGTGTTCTTCGGGATCTGGTGGGCCTGGATGAACTTCACCTGGTTCGCCACCTCTTTCGACGTCGACGACTGGCTGTACCGAGTGCTCACCATCGCGCAGATGGGCGGAGTGCTGGTGCTTGCCTCCGGCATCGGACCCGCCTTTGAGGACCACGACTTCTCCGTACTGATCTACGCCTACGTCGTCATGCGCCTCGCGCTCGTGGCCCAATGGCTGCGTGCCTCCCGTTCGGCGGGCGCGGCACGCCGTGCCACCCTCATCTACGCGGGCGGGATCGCTGTCGTGCAGGTCCTGTGGCTCGCCTCCCTGATGCTGCCTGGCTCGATGTTCACCTTCGCGCTCGTCGTGCTCATCGTCGCAGAGCTCGCCGTGCCGATCGTCGCCGAACGCACGGGGACCACTCCCTGGCATCCTCATCACATCACCGAGCGGTATGGTCTGTTCACTCTGATCGTGCTCGGAGAGAGCCTGCTCGGCTCCGCCAATGCGATCATCGAGGCACTCCACGACACCGAGGAGCTCGGTTCGCTCATCTGGGTCGCCGTCCTCGTGCTCATCGCGACCGCAGCCCTGTGGTGGATCTACTTCTGGCCGCCCCATCATCGCGTGATCGGCAGCTTGTCCCGGTCGCTGGCCTATGGCTACGGGCACTACTTCATCTTCGCGGCCGCCGGTGCGTTCTCCGCCGGCATCGAAGTGGAGATCGATGTCCTCACCGGACACAGCGAACTGCACCAGCCGTGGGCATCATTCGCCTACACGGTCCCGCTCGCTGTCTTCGTCTTCGGCATCTGGCTGCTCGCGATCCGGCGGCACGCGGATCCCATCGTCAACACCGTCGTGCCGGCGGCCGGCGTCGTGGTGCTCTTGGACCCGCTCCTGCCGGTGCCGTTCGCCCTGACTGCCGTCATTCTGACAGGCGTCGTCGCCGTCCTCGTCTGGCGACGGCCGCGCGAAGTCTCCGCTGCCGACTGACAACCAGCTGATTCCCCTGCCGACAGCCGGACTGCGGCTGTCAATGCAGACACAGACGGACGTGCCTCAGCCGGCGGCCACCTGACTGCGCAGCCTGTGCTTGAGCAGTTTGCCCGACGGGTTGCGCGGCAGCTCGTCGATGGTGAAGATCTCGCGCGGGAGCTTGTAGCGCGCGAGCTTATCGGAGAGGAAGTCGCGCAGCTCATCGACGGAGAAGTCCTCGCCATCGGTGGTCGTGATGAAGGCGACGACCTGCTCGCCCCACTGCGGATCCGGCTTCGCCACGACAGCGACATCGGCGACCCGGTCGTGAGCGATGATGGCCTCCTCGACCTCGAGGGAGAACACGTTCTCACCGCCGACGATGATGACGTCTTTCGATCGATCGACGATGAAGAGATACCCGTCCTCGTCGAGCCGGGCGAGATCACCGGTCTTGTACCACTCACCCTCGAAGGCCGCCTCGGTGGCTTGGGGATTGCCGAGGTATTCGCGCATCCGGGTGTCACCGGCGAACCAGATCTCGCCGGTCTGACCGGGGCCCGCCTCGGCGCCGTCGGCCGTGACCACGCGCATGGCGTTGCCGACCATGGCGTGCCGGCCGACGGATCCCGCCTTGCTCAGCTGATCCTCGGGCCCGAGAAGGCAGCCGGTCGGACCCATCTCGGACATGCCGAAGAGGTTGTAGAACTGGTTCGTCCCGTAGGCCTCGATGAGCATGGCCGCCGTCGCGCGGTCGATCGGAGCGCCGCCGTAGTTCCACCGGCGAATGGACGAGAAGTCGTAGTCGGCGAAATCGAAGCCGAGCTTCTTCGCGGTCATGATCGGCGCGACATAGGCGACAGTGGGTCCGAAGAACGTCGTGATCTGCTCCGCTGCGATGATCTGCATCGACTCCACCGGGTGATACGCCCGCTGGAGGACGACGGTCCCACCCATCTGGATCGTCGGGATGAGGGCGATATTCAGCGGAGCCGAATGCCAGATCGGCATGCAGATGAGGTACCGGTCGTCGCTGCGGTAGCCCATATTGAGGTTGATGAGCGTGCCGACCTGGAAGATGTTGCGATGCGAATGCACGCAGCCCTTCGGTGAGCTCGTCGTGCCCGAGGTGTAGAGGATCTGCGCGACCTGTTCATCGGTGAAGTCGCCGGGTTCGGCCTCTGCGGCGGCATCGAGCTGCACGTCGAAGCTGCCCGGGGTGTTGGGTTCGGTCTCCAGCCAGGTGATGTCCGGTGCTCCGGCCCGCGCGATCTCGGCGAGTTCGGTGCTGACGATGCCGAGCCTCGCTCCCGAGTGCTCGATCGTGTATTCGACCTCCGGAGTTTGGAACTTGTGGTTGACCGGCACGACAGTCGCGCCGAGGTACCACGCACCGAAGGCGGCGAAGACGAACCCCGGGACATTGAAGGTCATGATGGCCACGACATCGCCGGAGCCGACGCCGTTGTCGGCGAGCACCTGGGCTGCCTTGAGTGCCCGGTGCCGCAGCTCGGTGTAGGTGAGGCGCTGATCCTCGAAGACCAGAGCCTCCTTGTCCGGGTGCCGCAGAACGGTGGTGTCGAGCATGGTTCCGAGCTTCATTGCTTCTCCCTGTGACGAGTGCCATACTGAAAACAATTGAACCACGATTCATTTCTTTGGGGAAGTGAGCCCTTCGACGATCCGAGGTGAGGATGGCGTACCGCGCAACCCAGCGCACTCGGGCCAACGCCGAGGCACGCCGGGCCGAGATCGAACGTGCCGCTCGACATGTCATCGCTCGCGGAGGATTCGCCTCGGCGAGCGTGGCCGCGGTCGCCGCCGAAGCTGCCTGCAGCGCCGGATCGATCTACACGTATTTCAGCAACCGTGATGAGCTGCTGCGGCTGGTCTTCGACCAGGCCGCCGGCCACGAACTCGACGTCATCGCCGGCACCGTCGACGAAGCATCCACTGCCGCCGAGGTCGCGGAATCGACCGTCGAAGTCTTCGTCCGCCGAGCCGTGGCCGGGCGCAGGCTCGCCCACGCGCTGCTGCTTGAAGAGGTCCCCGAACCCGTGCAGAGCGAACGGCTGCGGCTGCGCCGAGGATACGTCGCCGTCATCGGGGAAGCCCTTGGCCGGGTGGGCGGTACGACGATCCCCGCCGAGGTGGTTGCTCGGTCGATCGTCGGAAGCGTGGGAGAGAACCTCGTCGACATCCTCGATCCGGCCACCCCGAATCCGAGCTCCGCAGAGATCGAGACCCTCATCAAGGCACTGACCACGTTCACCCGATCCGCATTAGGAGAACCATGACCGCGACGCCCGACACCGCGTCAACGAAAGCGAACCCTGAAGTCGCGCGCTCCGCAGAACCTGCGGCGGAACCCACCACCCCGCGGACGACGCATACGGTGTTCAACCAGGCGCCGCCTCGGCGAGATATCAACGAATTCACGCTGAACACGGCCCTGAAGGATGCGCTCGCCCACTATGCGCCGGATGCCGCGCATGACGAGCTCGACCGCATCGGAGCGCTCGTCGGCAGCGCCGACTTCATCAATGACGCGCGCCTGGCCAACGTCCACGGGCCGGTGCTGCGCACCCACGACGACTGGGGCAACCGCGTCGACGAGATCGAGTTCCACCCGGCCTACCATCGGATCATCGGCGATGCGCTCGATGCGGAAGCCCACTCCTACGCCTGGACGCACCCCGGGCCGGGGGCGAACGTCGAACGAGCCGTGCGGTTCATGCTCTTCTCCCAGATCGAACCCGGCCACGCCTGCCCGGTGTCGATGACGCACGCGGTCGTGCCGTCCCTGCGCGCCGACTCCGCGCTCGCCGATTTCTGGGTCCCGCGCGCCACCGCTGCCGACTTTGATCCGCGGCGGATCGACCCGGCGGCGAAGACCGCAGTGACCTTCGGCATGGCGATGACGGAGAAGCAGGGCGGATCGGACATCCGCGCAAACACCACCTACGCGGTTCCGTCCGGAGACCACTACCTCCTCACCGGCCACAAATGGTTCTGTTCGGCTCCGCAGTCCGACGCCTTCCTCGTCATCGCCCAACTCGATGAGGGACCGAGCTGCTTCGTCGTGCCCCGAGTGCTGTCCGGCGGTGACCTCAATTCGGTGCGGATCCAGCGGCTCAAGGACAAGCTCGGGAACAGATCCAATGCCTCCTCGGAAGTCGAGTTCGACGCCACGCACGGGTGGCTGCTGGGTGAGCCGGGCAGGGGAGTGCGCACGATCATCGAGATGGTCGCCCAGACCCGGCTCGACTGCGTCCTCGGTTCGGCCGCGGGGATGCGCCAAAGTGTGGCCGAGGCGGCCTGGCACGCCCGCGGGCGTGCGGCCTTCGGCACCACGCTCATCGACCAGCCGCTCATGCGCGCGGTCATCGCCGACCTCGAGCTCGAAACCGAAGCGGCCACCTACACGGCACTGCACCTGGCGGCCGCCTATGACGACGACAGCGCCGAGGCGGCCGACTTCCGGCGTCTGGCCACGGCCGTCGGGAAATACTGGATCTGCAAACGCGGTCCAGAACACGCGTACGAAGCACTCGAGTGCCTCGGCGGCAACGGCTACACCGAAGCGTTCCCACTGGCCCGCCGCTACCGGGAGCAGCCGGTGATGGCGGTGTGGGAAGGCTCCGGAAACGTCATCGTCCTCGACGTGCTGCGTGCCTTGGCCCGTGAGCCGCGAAGTGCCAAGTCGTTCCTCGGCTTCCTCGAGACCGGCTTGGGCAAGCACGCGGACTTCGATGCAGCCTACGAATCGTTGGCGCGGTCGCTGCAGTCAGCGGTGCAGGATCTGGATTCCGGGGATGCGGCGGCGCAGGCGGCCCTGCAGGGGCGAGGCCGAGTTCTCGTGGAGAAGATGGCGCTGCTCATGCAGGCGGCGATCCTCTTCGAATCCGCGCCAGCTGAAGTGGCATCGAGTTTTGCGGCGGCCCGCCTCGGTGCCGATCGAGGCCGCGAATACGGTGCCCTGCCCGACGGCGTCGACATCGACTTCCTCGTCGAGCGGGCGTGAGCGGGATGCCCTGTCGCTGAAAGCACAGTGTGAGTTGAACAGCCCATGTTTGAAACTGGGCTATTCAACTCAAACTGTGCCGCGACGCGGGGCCTCCGGCGCGCAGCCGAGTGCGGTGGGGGCAGGGTGCAGCGGGGCGGTTGCTCAGTCGCGGCGGTGAGCGGAGACGCAGCGGCGGCGGTCGATGCGCATGACCCTTCCGCGGTTGCGCAGGCGACGCTGAACGCAGTCCGGCGGTCCGTCGAAATCCGGTCGCGGAGTGCGGGTGACGACGGCAGGTTTGTGCTCGAAGGCGAATGAATCGGCCTCCCACTCCGGGGCGCGTCGCGCGCCGAACTCAGAGGTTTCGATGAATGACCGGAACTCCGCGACCAGGCGCTCCTGCATGTCATAGAGGCTCTCATCATTGCCGGGGTAGTCGAGGAGGACTTCAACGGCCTCCCCGGCGACGACGATCCGCGCGAAGAGCCGACGCTCATCGTCGGAATCGCGGAGCATCGCGATGCTGTCCCACTCGTGATCGGCGAACATCGCGAGAACGATCGGAGTGACGACCTTCTCGCAGAGGACATCCTGCGTGAGTTCGATGCGGTCCATGTGTCCCACCATAGGTGCTCAGTCGGCGGGAATTCGAAGGCGTCTCGGAGTTTTGCGGAAACCGCGGCCGATCTGCGGTATCCGGCAGATTTCGTGCGGTTCCGCGCCAGTGCTTCCACGCCAGAGCTTCCGCGACCGTGCCTCCGCGACCGTGCCGATGGTGGCGCCGCATCGACTGGGGACGATGGTGGCACCGCATAGACTTGGCCCCATGCCCCGCAGTCCGCTCCCGCCTCGAGAGGGAATCTCGGCGACCGCTCTGCGCGCTCCCGGTGGCAAGGCCACCCACGCGAAGAACCACCTGCCCGTTCCCGACTCGATCGGGGACTGGCTGGAGACCGAATTCCCCGAGGCGGCCCCCGAGTCCCGACAGGCGCTGCTGACCGATGGGGACATGTGCGACGAGGCGGGGCGCACGGTGACCTGGGACGATCCGGTCATTCCCGGCGGGTTCTACTTCTTCCACCGTCCGGTCCCACCCGAAGAGCGGATCCCCTTCGACGTCGGGATCGTGTTCGAGGACGAGGACCTGATCGTCGTCGACAAACCTCATTTCCTCGCCAGCACCCCGAACGGATGCTTCGTGCGCGAATGCGTCGTCACCCGGCTGCGTGTCGATCTCGACCAGCCCGACCTCGTCGCCATCCACCGCCTCGACCGGATCACCGCCGGTCTGCTGGTCCTGTCGAAACGGCCCGAGACGCGCGGCCGCTACCAGCGTCTGTTCCAAGACCGCAGGGTCCACAAGACCTACCGAGCCCTGGCGTCGGCGCCACCGGCAGACATGGAGTTTCCTGTCATCCGCGAATCACGTTTGGTCAAACCGGTCGGCGGACGCCAAGTGCTCGAAGTCGCAGGGGAGCCGAACGCGGTCAGTCGGATCCGCCTCGTGCGCACCATCGGAGCACGGGGACTCAGCCCCAGTAGGACTCGAGTGGATACGGATGGCGCTGGGCCGCCTCGGCGAGGGGGAGGTGACCATGCACCGTCCGAATGGGCGGGAGACGGAGACGAAGGGCCGCCTCGGGGAGGGGTTGCCGAGTACGAACTTGCGCCGGTCACGGGCAAGACGCACCAGTTGCGGGTGCACATGAACGCGCTCGGGCTGCCCATCCTCGGTGATCCGGTCTATCCGGTCGATCTTGCCCCGGATCCGTACGACTTCTCGTCGCCGCTGCAGCTGTTGGCCGCGGAGATCGCATTCGACGATCCGCTGACGGGGTGCCCGCGCCATTTCAGCTCGCGTCTGAGCCTCGACCCGGGTGCCGTCGCTGCGTCCTGAGCGGTCGACTCAGGCAGAGTCGGCGGCGAAGTTCGCCCACGGCCGGCGGGGACACGGTAGCCTGGTGGTATGAGTCCACATTCCCCCGGCTGCACGTCAGAGGCGATCGTCGCCCTTGTCCGCACCCGCATCACCGACGGTGAATACCCGGCGGGAAGTCCGGTCCGCGATGGTGCCTTGGCCAAGGAGTTCAACGTTTCGCGCAACACCGCCCGCGAATCGCTGAGCCTGCTGCGCCACGCCGGGCTGCTCACCCAGGAACCCAACCGGGGCTTCTTCGTCTCCACCTTCGGCATCGACGAGCTCAAGGACCTCTACCGTGCCCGCCGGGTCTTCGAGATCCGCGCCGTCCAGGAATCGCAGGACGCCACCGACGAGGCGATGGCCGCCGTCGAAGCCTCCGTGGTCCGGGCCGAAACCGCACCGAAGAACGAAACCTGGGCCGATGCGCAGGAACACTCGGCATCGTTCCACCGCGCGATCGTCGGCCTCCTCGGTTCACCACTTCTCGACGAGTTCTACCTCAACCTCATGGCTCGGCTGTCGACGACGTTCTCGCGCTCGCCCGAACCCGGCAAATACCACTCGCACTGGGCGAACCCGCACCGGGACATCCTCGAGAAGATGAAATCCGGGGACCGGCAGGGCGCCGAAGGACTGCTGCGCATCCACCTCGACGACTCCGAAGCATCGACCCTCGACCTTGCACGGTCCGTGGGGGAGGGGCGGTAGATCTTCGGTGAGGATGGGGCGGCGGCCACCCGCTTCGGTGAGGGATTGACGATGAGCCGCCTCGGTGAAGGATTCCCGCACGAATCCGACAGCTTTCCCCGTGTAGTCAGTCTCACAGTGCTCGGTACTTGAACCCATAGCGGTCGACTGTCGCGCTCCGATAGCATTGAGCCACCGTATCTTCGCGTCGAAAGGCTGTCTTCATGGGAATCCCTGAGCAGGAATCACAGGCCGCAAACGATCCGTTCTCGCTGACGGGACTCACGTATGACGATGTCCTCCTCCTGCCAGGCGACACCGATGTCATCCCTTCCGAAGCCTCCACGGCCTCCCGGCTGACCAAGGAGATCGAGCTCAACATTCCGCTCGTCTCCGCGGCGATGGACACCGTGACCGAATCCCGGATGGCGATCGCCATGGCCCGCATCGGCGGCCTGGGCATCATCCACCGCAACCTCTCCGCCGAGGATCAGGCGAACCAGGTCGATTACGTCAAGCGCTCCGAATCGGGCATGATCAACGACCCGCTGACGATCACCGCTGACAAGACGCTGGAAGAGCTCGACGAGATCTGCGGCAAGTACCGCATCTCCGGACTGCCCGTCGTCGATGAGAACAATGTGCTCGTGGGCATCGTGACCAACCGCGACCTGCGCTTCGTCACCCGCAGCGAGTTCCCCACGCGCACCGTTGCCGAGACCATGACGAAGATGCCGCTGGTCACTGCCCCCGTCGGCGTGGCCGCCGAGAAGGCCTTCGAGCTGCTTGCCGAACACAAAGTCGAGAAGCTGCCCCTCGTCGATGACAACAACGTCATCCAGGGCCTCATCACCGTCAAGGACTTCGTCAAGACCGAGGAATACCCGCTGGCCACCAAGGACGACGAGGGGCGCCTGCGAGTCGGTGCCGCCGTCGGATTCTACGGCGACGCCTACGAACGTGCAGGACTGCTCGCCGAGGCGGGAGCCGACGTCCTCGTCGTCGACACCGCCAATGGTCACGCCCGCGGAGTCACCGACATGATCAAGAAGGTCAAGTCCGATCCGGCGTTCTCCGCCGTGCAGATCATCGGCGGAAACGTTGCCACGAAGGAAGGCGCACAGGCGCTCGTCGAGGCCGGAGTCGACGCCGTCAAGGTCGGCGTGGGACCCGGATCGATCTGCACCACCCGCGTCGTCGCAGGTGTCGGCGTCCCGCAGGTCACCGCCGTCCACCTCGCCGCTCAGGCCGCCCGAGCCGCCGGCGTCCCGGTCATCGCCGACGGCGGACTCCAGTACTCCGGTGACATCGGCAAGGCGCTGGTCGCCGGTGCCGACACCGTCATGCTCGGCTCCCTGCTGGCCGGATGCAACGAGTCGCCGGGCGAACTCATCTTCGTCAACGGCAAGCAGTACAAGGCCTACCGAGGCATGGGCTCGCTGGGCGCGATGGCTCCGCGCAAGGGCAAGTCGTATTCGAAGGACCGCTACTTCCAGGCCGATATCGCCACCGACACCGACCTCATCCCCGAGGGCATCGAAGGTCGCGTCGCCTATCGCGGTCACCTCAAGCAGGTCGCCCACCAGCTCACCGGAGGTCTGCGCCAGACGATGTTCTACGTCGGCGCCCGCACCGTCGACGAGCTCAAGGCCAAGGGCAAATTCGTCCGTCTGACCACGGCTGGGCTGAAGGAAAGCCACCCGCACGATATCCAGATGACCGTTGAGGCCCCGAACTACGTCGTGAAGTGAGGTAGTGAGGTCCCCCGAAGGAGGGGTCTCTGGTCGATGAGAAGCCGCAGCTTCCGCGTTCGCGCGGAGGCTGCGGCTTACTTCATGAGGGGACTCGGGCGGTGAATCTCCCGAGTTCCGGACGATCTGTGCGGAATTTTGCCTCGGGGCCCCGCACGAAGTGTCCTGAACTCGTCAGCTGGATCCGCCTGGAACGTCTCACGATGTTGGACAACACACCTCAATGTGACGAAGGCCACTCAGCGCTTTTCGGCCCGATGCACCCGTAGTGCGAACAGCCTCCTTGCCGCATGAAACCTGGGCGCGGGCACCGCCTTGCCCGACGGATGCGCGACGCCCGTAGTCGTCGGGCCGGCGAACAGACTCTTCGCCAATGCAGAAAGTTAGGGTAGGTTTCCCTAATGCGAGCCGCGCTTCGCGGTGCGCATCATCGAAGGAGGAAACCTCACAGTGACGACTTCTCTGCTCTACGACACCGAAGCGACACCCACCTCAGCACCCCTTCAGACCCCCGAAATCCCCCACACCGATGCCCTCCTCGGCGCCCACAGCGCAGACGAGTACACATCGCTCATGCACGACGTCGTCGACATCCTCGGCGAACGTTTCCGCACCATCGAGCGGGCCGCCTCGGCGAAGGATCGCTCCGGACTCCAGGTCGCAGTCGATGCCGTCGACCTCGACACCGCAGGCGTCGGCAACGCCGAAGCCCTGCGCGAAGTCGACGCCCTCTACGCCGACAATGCCGTGTGGTTCCACCACCCCAGCTACGTCGCCCACCTCAACTGCCCGGTCGCCGTCCCCGCCGTCGCCGCCGAAGCGATGCTCGCCGCCATCAACACCTCGGTCGACACCTACGACCAATCCGAGGTCGCCACCCTCATGGAACGCCGGCTCATCGAGTGGACCTGCGGCCACCTCGGCTTCGCCGGCGGCGACGGAATCTTCACCTCCGGAGGCACCCAGTCGAACCTCCAGGCGCTGTTTCTTGCCCGCGAAAACGTCCTCGGCGAGGTGGCAGGACACGATGAGACCGAACCTCGCCGAGGCGGCCCTGGCCTGGGCGCGCCCACCCGTCGTGACCTGCTGTCCCGGCTGCGGATCCTCGCGACCGACCAGGCCCACTTCTCCGTGTCGCGCGCGGCATTCCTCCTCGGCCTCGACGCCGAGGCGGTCGTGACCGTCCCGACCGACCAGTCCGGCCGAATGGACGCCGAAGCGCTCAACGCCAGCCTCCTCGCGATCGAGGCGAACGACCAGATCCCCATGGCCGTCGTCGCCACCGCCGGAACCACCGACCGCGGTGTCATCGACCCGCTCGAGACCATCGCCGGGGTCTGCGAATCAGCGAACGTGTGGCTGCACGTCGACGCCGCATACGGCGGCGGACTGCTCTGGGCCCCGGCTCGCGCCCACCTGCTCGACGGGATCTCCGGGGCCACCTCGGTGACCATCGACTTCCATAAGACGTTCTTCCAGCCGGTGTCCTCCTCGGCCCTGCTCATCAGGGACGCGAGCCTGTTCGCGCCGACGATCCACCACCACGACTACCTCAACCCCGAAGCCGAAGCGCACGAAGCCGACGCCGAACCGAACCAGGTCGACAAGTCCCTGCAGACCACCCGCCGCTTCGACGCGCTCAAGCTCTGGACGACGCTGCGCGCCCGTGGGGCAGGCGAGATCGGATCGATGCTCGACACAGTCTGCGACCTCGCGGCCGACGTCCGGGAGCTGCTCGAGGCCCAGGCGGACTTCGAGGTGCTCGGCGCCTCGGACCTGTCCACGGTGCTGTTCCGCTTCACCCCGGCGACCGCGGACCCGGCCACCTGCGACGAACTCGTCCCGCTCATCCGCCGAGTCCTCTTCCGCTCCGGCCGCGCCGCCATCGCCCGCACCGTCATCGACGGAACGCCGTGGCTCAAACTCACCCTGCTCAACCCCGACACCAGCATCGATGACGTCACCGCCGTGCTCGACCTCGTCCGTGCCACCGGGCACGGCATTCTCGCTGGCCGGGATCTCGAGGACGCCGCAACCGAAGGAGGCGCAGCATGAGCGCAGATTCCACGCCCATCCACGACATCCTCGGCGTCGGCATCGGTCCCTTCGGACTCGGCCTGGCCGCACTGTCGGAACCGCTCGACGACGTCGACGCGATCTTCGTCGACCAGCGCCCCGAATTCCGCTGGCACCCGGGCATGATGATCGAAGGCTCAACCATCCAGGTGCCGTTCCTCGCCGACCTCGTCACCATGGCCGACCCCACCTCCCCGTACTCGTTCCTCAACTTCCTCAAGGAGCGCCGGCGGCTCTACCCGTTCTACATCCGCGAATCCTTCTACCCCCTGCGCGCCGAATTCGACGAATACTGCCGGTGGGTTTCCGCCCAGTTGGATTCGCTGCGATGGAACCGTCGCGTCGTGTCCGTGACCAGGGAGGACGGTGTGTACACCGCCCTCGCCGAGGTGGCCGACGACTCCGGTTCGATCGTGGGCACCGAGACCTACCGCGCACGGCATCTCGTGCTCGGCGTGGGAACGCAGCCCGTACTGCCGCCTGCGCTGCAGGGGCTCGAGGGCGATGCCGGCGCTGGTGCGTCCGGCACGGGCCCGGACGGTGCCGTCAACTCGCCCGCTGCCGGCCCGGACAGCGCCGCCAACTCGCCCGCTGCCGGCCCGCTCATCCACACCGCCGACTACCTCGAGAACCGGGACGCGCTGCTCGACTCCGGGGCGATCACGATCGTCGGCAGCGGCCAGTCCGCCGCCGAGATCTACCGTGACCTCATCGACGACGCCGAAGACCGAGGCGTACGCCTCGACTGGGTGACCCGGTCGCCGCGGTTCTTCCCGATGGAGTACACGAAGCTCACCCTTGAGATGACCTCCCCGGAGTACACCGACCACTTCCGGGCGCTGCCCGATGAGCTGCGCGAACGCGTCGGCCGGGAACAGCGCACGCTGTACAAGGGCATCTCCGCCGACCTCGTCGACGACATCCACGACACTCTCTACCGACTCAGCCGCGGCGGGCGAGAACTGCTGACAAACCTCATCTCCGAAGCCGAACTCGTCACCGCCGACATCGATCAGATCAGCGGCGAATACCTGCTCGACTTCCGCAACACGGCACTGGGAAAGACCTTCACCAGGCGGTCCGGATCGGTTATCGCGGCCACCGGATACAAATCCCAGGTCCCGGACTTCCTCAGCCCTCTCGGTGACGACATCCGTCTGGACTCCCGAGGCCGCCTCGACGTCAGCCGCCACTACACGATCAACGACGAAGGAACCATCCACGTCGTGGGCGGCGAAGAGCACACCCACGGCGTGACCGCCCCCGACCTCGGCTTCGGCCCGTGGCGGGCCTCGGTGGTGCTGGCCGCAGTGACCGGCCGGGAACCCTATCCGATCGAACGGGCCATCGCCTTCCAGACCTTCGGGGTGCCGGCCGACGAATCCGATGCCGTCCCCGATGCCGCCTTCGCACTCGAGAACTCCAAGGAGATGTCGCACGTATGACCACCGAACTCATCACCAGCCTGACCACCACCGAGGCGGACGAAACCGACCCGACCGTTTCTGCGGTTGGTGCGAACGCCACTTGTACGCGCACGGACCGCAGTTCGGACGTGAAGCTCACGGCCGCCTCGGCGACGGTGACCATCCGTCCTCTCGACGTCGACCGGGACACCGCCCGGATCCACGAGTGGCTGGCCCATCCGCGCGCCCACTACTGGATGATGACCGACCTCGACGAGAACGAGGTCCGGACCTACTTGGATGGCATTCGCGACTCCACGGATGACGCCGGTTGGGTCGGCTCCGTCGACGGCATAGACTGCTTCTACGTCGAGACCTACACCCCTGGCAGCCTCATCCCACAGAATGTCCTGGCCACGGGACCTGCGGACATCGGGATGCACCTGCTCGTCGCCCCTCCGGCAGGACCCGCCGTACACGGCCTCACCGACCGCATCATGGCCGAGGTCATCGACTTCTGCCTGAAGCCGGTTGACCAGGGAGGACGCGGCGCCGAGCGCGTCGTCGTCGAACCCGATGCCAGGAACGACGCGATCATCGAGAAGAACCGCGCCGCCGGGTTCACCCCCATCACCGAGGCGACCATCATGATGGGCGAGATCGAGAAACTGGCGCTCGTCAGTGTGTGCACCCGCGCGGGCTTCGAGGCCAGCGCGCTGGCGCCGTTCGTCGGAGCCGGAGTCCGAGAGTCGCGCGCGGCTGAGACCGGGGAACCGGACAGTGACCAGAGGTCCACCAAACCGCGTACGGGTCGGCCGTTCGCAGCCCCGCCGGCTCCGTATGCCCATCTCAACGGCGATGCGTTCGCCGCCGTGCAGCGCCACCTCGTCGCCAAAGCCCTGTCCGAATTCGCCCACGAACGACTCATCGCACCGGTGAGCGTCGGTGAGGGGAGGGGAGTCGTCGTGAACGGCAGTGCACATGCGGATGGGAGTTCGGACCTGGGGGACCGACCATCCACGACTGGGGGAGCCGCCTCGGCGAATGGCGAAGGCGAGACCTGGGAGCTGAGCATCGACGGGGCCAGCCGATACACATTCACCGCGCGTGTGCTGCCGCTCGAGCACTGGGTGATCGACGAAGCCAGCATCACCCGGTGGCGCGACGGATCCGAGGTTCCGCTCGACGCACAGGAACTCGTCGTCGAACTCCAGGACGAACTCGCCATCCCCGAGGGCCTCATCTCCACCTACCTCGAGGAACTCGCGTCGACCCTGGCCGGGGCCGCGTTCAAACTCGAGGACGCTCGGGCCGGGCGCAGGCCCGATGCACGGGCACTCGTCGACGCGGATTTCCAGACCACCGAGGCGGCCATGACCGAGGGCCACCCGGGGTTCCTTGCGAACAACGGTCGCATCGGCTTCGGTCTCAGCGACTTCCGGACGTGGGCACCGGAGAACGGACAGCTCAACCGCATCGAATGGGTGGCAGTGAGGCGCGAACTCAGCCATCTGTCTTTGGGAGTCGGACTCGCTGAGGAGGGCCACCTCGGTGAGGTGCTCAGCGAGGCCGAACGGGATCTCTTCGGTACCCGGATCCGGGCGGCAGGGCAGGATCCTGCTGACTTCCATCTCATGCCGATCCACCCCTGGCAGGCCGACCACCGCCTGGCGATCACCTTCGCTGCGGACATTGCCCGCGGCGATCTGCTGCCGCTCGGGGAGGGACTCGATAAGCACCAGGCGCAGCAGTCCCTGCGCACATTCTTCAACCATTCGCGGACCGGAGCTCCATATGTGAAGGTCGCGCTCGCCGTGCAGAACATGGGATTCCTGCGCGGGCTGTCGCCGAAGTACATGCGCGACACCCCGGCCATCAACGACTGGGTCACTGGCTTGGTGGGATCCGACCCCACCTTCGCCGAGGCGGGATTCCGAGTGCTGCGGGAGCGTGCCGCACTCGGCTACACGGGGGATGTCTACCACCGGACGAAGGAGACGAATCCGCACCGGAAGATGCTCGCCGCCCTGTGGCGGGAGAACCCCGTTTCGCGTATCGAACCAGGTCAGAAGCTCATCACCATGGCCGCTCTGCTGCACCGGGACCATCATGGAGTGTCGCTGGCGGGTGAGCTCATCAGCGCATCCGGTCTGAGTGCCGGGGCGTGGCTGCGCAGCTACCTGCGGGCCTACCTGAAACCGCTCGTCCATGCGCTGCTCGCGCACGATCTCGTATTCATGCCGCACGGGGAGAACCTCATCCTCGTCCTCGACGAGCATGTGGTGACCGGGGCATTCATGAAGGACATCGGTGAGGAAGTCGCCGTGCTCGGCCACCGCGAACTGCCCGCCGATGTCGAACGCATCCGCGCCGTGGTGTCGGGAGAGGAGAAGGCACTGTCCGTCTTCACCGACATGTTCGACGGGGTCCTGCGGCACCTCTCCGGCATCCTCGACGCCGATGGACTGCTGCCGGCCGACAGGTTCTGGGCGATCGTCGCCGAGGTGCTTGATGAGTACGAGGCCGAACACCCGGATGCGGCCCGCGGTGTCAGCGGAGACGTCGATCTGCGTGCCGAACGTTTCGCCCATTCGTGCCTCAACCGACTGCAGCTGAAGAACACGAAGCAGATGGTCGACATCGGCAACCAAGCAGAATCACTGCTCTACGCGGGCACGATGCCCAATCCCGTGGCTCGCTGAGGCGGCCTGACAGCCACCTCGCCGACCGCTCACCTCGGCGCCGACTGCTCGCCACATAACTTGATACAGCGACGGCAACTCGAGCGGTCGGTGATATGACGGCGAGCTGAAGTGCGCGCTCGCAGCTGAGCTGAGCGGTCGGTGAACCGACGAACAACCTCGCCGAGGCGGGACTCCAGAGAGATCCCGCCTCGGCGAGTACCATTCACAGTGAAAGCGACCTTGACTGCACCGCTGACCAGAGAAGAGCATGCGATGACACCCGAGCAGACTTCACTCGTCGAACGAATCCGTGCGCTCATTGCCGGAGGGCCCGTGGTCCGAGAGGTCTCGATGTTCGGCGGCCGCGCGGTCATGGTCAACGAGAAGATGATCGTCAGTGCTGGTAAGACGGGCGATCTGCTGGTGCGAGTCGATGCCGCTCGGCACGACGAGCTCCTCAAGCGACCGGATGCGGCCCAAGCCGAGATGGGAACCGGGCGAAACATGGGGCCGGGATGGATCAACGTAAGCGCAGAGTCTGTCCGTGATGACGAACAGCTGGCATTCTGGATCGAGACCGCCATGGACTTCAACCGGGCAGTGACGAGCCGGCCGGACTGATCCCGGGGACCGTTGACGCGGCCGCTATCTGCCGACCGCTCACCTTAGCGACACTGCAGCGAGCTATGCGGCGCGCGGTCGGCGCTGACTTGAGCGGTCGATGCGATGCGACCGAGCCGATGCGCGCGGTCGGCGCGGACTTGAGCGGTGGGTGAGGCGCCGAAGTCCGAACGCCGCACTCGCCGAGGTGGGGCTTCGCAACGGAGCCCCACCTCGGCGAGTGCGTTCATCCTTCACCTCAGCGGTTAGTATCATTCCAACGGTTGCCTGCGCGTCGCTGCGCAGAGTCACGAATCGGTCCTCAGACTCAAAGGTGCGCACATGGCGAAGCAGAACGATCGGCCGACCCTGGCCACGGTCGCTGCCCGCGCAGGTGTGAGCATCAAGACGGCCTCCCGCGTCCTCAACGGCGAAAAGCACGTTGCCGCCTCGACCGCAGAGAAGGTCGAAGCCGCCGCAGAAGAACTCGGATTCCGACTCAATTCCACGGCCCGGCGCTTGCGTGCCGGAGGCCGCTCACCGTATATCGGCGTGGTCCTCTCCGATGCCGGGGACGCCTTCCAGGCCCGTGCCTTCGCCGCCGTGGAAGCCGAACTCGCAGCCGTCGACCTGCGCCCCGTGGTGACCGTGGTCGGTGACGATCCCGACCGGGAGGAAGCCTTCCTCGACGAATGCCTCGCCAACGATCTGACCGGGATCATCGTCATCCGCGCCCACCCCGAGGCGGCCGAGACCTACGCGCGAGCCGCCTCGGCGCCGGGCACCAGAATCGTCTCCCTCGACCCTGCGGTCGACAGTCCCGGCATCAGCATCGTCGCAGGTGATGACCGTGAAGCGGGACGCCTCGCGGCCGAGCAGCTGCTCGCTCACGGACACATGGCACTCGGCGTCATCGGAGATCAATCGCCCAGCCTCATCACCACCCGCCGCCTGCAGGGAATCCAGGATGCCGTCGCCGGCCGTCGCGGTGTCGGCTGGCGCGCCTATATGCGCGAAGACGCCCACGACGAAGCCAGCGCAAAGAACGTCGTCGCCGCCTGGCTCGGCTCCCGCAGCGCCCCCGGCGCCCTCATCACCCTCTCGGCCACGCTCACGCAGGGCGCCATCGATGCCTGTCGCCGCCTCGGGGAATGGCCGGCCCTGGTGGGCATCGACGATTTCCCCACGGCCGAACTCCTCGACGTCACCGTCGTCGATCGCAACGTCGAATCCATTGCCGCCGAGGCGGTCCGCAGGCTCCGGGCCGGTGCGGAACCTAGCGGTGCCGGGGCAGGCGGGGGCCGCCTCGGTGAGGGAAATGGCCCGATCGCGGCGGAGGCGATGGGGCGTGGGCGTGTCGACGACAACGTGCCCGATTTCGACAATGCACTGTGCATCATCGCTCGTGGCAGCGGTGAAGAACCGCCGGACACCCGCTGAAAACTTTTGTCGAAACAGTTGACAGCAGGCGGCGTTCAGCGAATCATATTCAACAGCCTGACAACGTTGTCAGATTGATTGAAAGGTTCACAATGAGGCACAACCTTAAGTCCCACAAGAAGCTGGCGCTCTTCGGTGCCTCGGTCGCGATCGGTGCTCTTGCGCTCAGCGGCTGCGGCAACCAGAAGGGCCAGGGAAACGACGAGGCGGACAGCGGATCCGGCGGCGACGGGGACGTCACGATCGCCCTGCTGCTGCCCGAGTCGAAGACCACTCGCTACGAGTCGCTCGACAAACCGAACTTCGAGAAGTACCTCAAAGAGGCCAACCCCGATGCGAAGGTGAAGTACAGCAACGCCAACCAGGACGCGACTCAGCAGCAGCAACAGGTCGAAGCGGCTGTGACCGAAGGCGTCGACGCCATCGTCCTCGATCCCGTCGACGCTTCGGCAGTCTCCTCCGCACTGTCGAAGGCCGAAGCGAAGAAGATCCCGGTCATCTCCTACGACCGCTTCTTCGAAGGCGCCGCGTACTACACCTCGTTCGACAACAAGAAGATCGGCAACCTGCAGGGCCAAGCCGTCCTCGACGGGCTCAAAGACGCCGGCGTCGATCCGAAGTCGGGCCCGGTTTGGATGGTCAACGGAGACCCGAAGGACCCGAACGCCGCGGACTTCAAGGCCGGTGCCGAAGAGACCCTCAAAGGCGCGGGTGTCGACATCGCCGCCAGCCACGACACTCTCGACTGGAACCCGGACGACGCCCGACAATGGGTCGAAGGCCAGCTGCAGGGCGGCGATGAGAAGCCGATCGCGATCTATGCGGCCAACGACGGTACTGCCGGCGGCGTCATCGCTGCAACGAAGAAGGCCAAGGTCGAAACCGTCGTCACCGGTCAGGATGCCGAGGTCGACGGTCTGCAGAACATCCTCAAAGGCGACCAGTTCGCCACGATCTACAAGTCGATCCCACCGCAGGCCGAGTTCGCCGCCAAGGCCGCTGTGGCTCTGGCTGCGGGAGAGGACGTCGATGCGGGAACGACCTACAAGGACACTCCGACGGACTTCGTCGAGGCCAAGGTCGTGACCAAGGACAACATCAAGGACATCGTCGGCGACCAGATCAAGGCCGAGGACATCTGTTCGGGAAGCGTAGAGAAGCTCTGCGAAGACGCCGGAGTCAAGTGAGTCGGTCGTGCAGCTGAGTCTGCGCTGCGACACGGCAGACGTGACATGACCGTCCCTGCTGCCGGCACCCGATGAAGTGCCGGCAGCAGGGGCAACCCAAAGTCGGGCCGCCCGACCGAAACAAGTAGGAACAGATGACACCAGAGACACCTGAACCGGCATCCGCAGCGACGCGGACGCCGGGCAGCGACAGCGAGCCGGTGCTCGAACTGCGCGGAATCAACAAACGATTCGGGGCCGTGCAGGCCCTGACCGACATCAACCTCGCCGTCGGCCGCGGCGAAGTCGTCGGCCTCGTCGGCGACAACGGCGCCGGCAAGTCGACGCTGATCAAGGTCATCGCCGGAGTCCACGGTGCTGATGAGGGCGAACTCATCATGAACGGGGCGGCGCAGAGGTTCTCGTCTCCGAAGGATGCACAGAGGGCCGGAGTGGCCACCGTGTTCCAAGACTTGGCTCTGTGCGAGAACCTCGACGTCGTGGCCAACCTGTTCCTCGGACATGAGAAGACCCGCGGCGGCGTGCTCGACGAGGTGTCCATGGAAGCCAAATCCTGGGAGCTGCTGCACAGCCTGTCGGCGAAGATCCCGAGCGTGAGAGTGCCGATCGCGGCACTGTCCGGAGGCCAACGTCAGACGGTCGCCATCGCTCGCTCGCTGCTGGGCGAACCCTCCCTGGTCATGCTCGACGAACCGACCGCAGCCCTCGGCGTCGCCCAGACCGCCGAGGTGCTCAACCTCATCGAACGCCTCAAGGAACGTGACCTCGGAGTGCTGCTCGTCAGCCACAATATGGCCGATGTGCAAGCAGTGTGCGACCGGATTCATGTCCTGCGACTGGGCAAGGACGCTGGTGACTTCCCCGGTGATGAGCGCACAGACGTCCTCGTCGCAGCGATCACCGGAGCCAGCGACAACGTCGTGACCAAACGCGCGACACGGAGGGGTGAGCGCCGATGACCCGCAATTCCTTCATCACCGATGAGCGCATCTCTCATGAGGGCTTCGTCGGCACTTTCGTCCGACGGGTGCGCGAGGGGCAGCTCGGGTCACTTCCGGTCATCCTCGCGCTCGTCGTCATCGTCATCGTCTTCCAGTCGGCGAACAGCAGCTTCCTGTCACCGGCAAACCTCGTCAACTTATCGTCGACGGTCGCCTACATCGCGATCCTCGCCCTGGGAATCAACCTCATCCTGCTCCTCGGCGAGATCGACCTCTCGCTCGCCCAGCTGGGTGGTCTGGCGGCCTCGCTGCTCGGTGTCCTCGTCGTCAGGCAAGGTGTGCCGCCTGCGCTGGCGCTCATCATCATGCTGTTGCTCGGCCTCGTCGTCGGTGCGATCCAAGGCTGGTTCTTCGCCGTCATCGGCATTCCGGCATTCGTCGTGACACTGGCCGGTCTGCTCGCTTTCACCGGATTGACTCTGACGACCCTGGGCACACAGAAGAACCTGTCGATGTCCGACACCTTCGCCTTCGACTTCGCGAACTTCTACTTCCCGGCGATCTGGGCGTATGTATTCGGTGCCATCGCGATCATCGGCTTCGGTGCCGGAATCATCTACTCCAAGCTGCGCCGTCATCACGTGGGCCTCGACGCCCCGAGCTGGGCAGCTGTGATCGTGCGCATCGCTCTGCTCACGGTGGTCGTATTCGGATTCCTCATCCTCGTCAATCAGGACTTCGGTCTGGCGATGCCCTTCTTCCTCATGATGGTCATCGCGATCATCATCGACCTCGTGCTGCGCAAGACCCGCTACGGCCGATCGATCTACGCCGTCGGCGGCAAGGTCGAGGCGGCGCGTCGTTCTGGTATCAGGGTGACTTGGGTGCGGATCAGCGTCTTCATGGCGGCCGGGGTGCTGGCCGCGCTGTTCGGCTTCATCAAGGCCGGTGTGACAACGAACGCCGGTTCGACTCTCGTGCCGACGCAGGACCTGCTCAATGCGATCGCCTCGGCTGTCATCGGCGGCACCTCGCTCTTCGGCGGTCGCGGAACCGCATGGGCGGCGGTGCTCGGTGCGCTGGTCGTCGGTGCGATCAACAATGGTCTCTACCTCATCGGCTTCAACTCCGATGCGCAGCAGATCATCACCGCGCTCGTCCTGCTGGCAGCCGTTGTCATCGATGCGCTCAGCCGCCGCGGCCAGAGGTACGTCGGGCGGGGGTAGCAGGGCGAGTCGGCGGCACAGGGGCGTCCGCTCAGCGCTGAGCGCTCAAGTTGTCGTCGACCGCTCGGTTCCGCAAGAGCTCCCTCTGCCGACCGCTCGCCTGAGCGTCGAGCGCGCAATGCACAGCTTGATACAGCGACGTTAAGTCGAGCGGTCGGTGCTGACGAGATACGAGGTTCTGAAAGTCACGGCTCGGTGATCAGTTCGGCCTCGATCGCCGGAGTGATCGGGTTGCCCACTCCCGTCGTGATGAGCTGGTGCAGGCTGTCGTGGGCGTGGCGTGTCCATCCTCGAGCGCATCCGTCATAGCAGGCCAGCGCCGGGGTCAAGCCCACATGGGTGAATGTCAGCCGAGTGCCTGACCCCGTGGGCTCGATGTCGAAGCGGACGGTCGTCCCGGCCCACTCATCGATCTCGTCGGGTGAGGTTCCGAACTGGTTGTCCAGGATTCTCTAGACGACCCGTTCCGAGGGAACCAGCTCGATGATCTCGGCGCGGGTGGTGTGGATCTGCGGCACCGTGTAGACGAATTCGCCGAGGCGGTCGGTCGCCCCGTCGATGCGCTGCGACCACCAGCCGCGCACATTCGTCACCGCATCGAAGACTGCGTGTGGTGATTGCGTGACCTCATAGCTGAAGGTGAAGTCCGATGTTGATTCGGTGTCGGGAAGAGCAGTGGGATTGTGTGCAGACATTGTCAGGCTCCTTTGCCGTTGTTTGTCGTTCTCTCAACTTGCGTCATGCAAGTCGATGGATCGATCATCCCACCTATGCTTTCGTCATGCAAGTGAATAGGTAGACTCTCTTCTATGTTGGGCAGAACGTATGACGATGAAGTGTGTTCGATCGCGCGGACCTTGGAGATCGTAGGCGAACGCTGGAGCCTGCTGATCATCAGAAACGCGCTCTTCGCCGGGGTCACTCGCTTCGGCGACTTCCAGAAGCGATTGGGAGTGGCGACCAACATCCTCACCAAGCGGCTCGACGGCTTCGTCGATGCCGGAGTCATGACTCGGCAGCCGAATCCATCCGGAGTCGAGTACGTGCTCACCGACAAGGGACATGATCTCAAAGGCGTGCTCATTGCGTTCACCGACTGGGGAGATCGCTGGGAAGCGCCGAACGGGAGGCCGATCATCTACCGACACGACGACTGTGAAGGCGAAGTGCACAGCTCGATTCGCTGTGACTCCTGTGGTCAGCAGCCTGACATCGTCACCGTCTCCAAAGGGCCGGGAATGCCCGACGAGAAATGGGCGCATCGGCAGAAGTAGGGCATCACAGCGGAGTGCGGAGCTGAACTTGGACTATTTTCGTTTGACAGTAGCGTGCTTGACCTTTTGCAGTTTCGCGAGATCTTCTGGACTCATAGGCCCGGTGTGCAATCCATCCAGGTAAGGCCTCTCGGCTTTGAATACGTCGAAGTTGTTCAGATCGCCCAGCGAACTCTGCCAGAGGCGAAGCTTGGATTCGTATGTGATGCGATGGTGCATGTGGCTGCCGAGAGCCTGAGGTACCCAGTCGTACTTTGATTCGCGTTCGAGTTGGTAGTCGATGGCTCGGCTGACAGATGCTGCTATCCAATCGGCAAACTGAATATTGGAGCTGAGAGCACTGTCGATGTGCATGGGCGGCTCAATGGCAGCATTCATTTCCCTGAATTCTTGGGCACGCGAGAATATGTGTGCGTATATCGTCGCTACTCTTGCAGCCCGTTGCTTCTCATTGATCTGGTCCATCAGCATCAGTAGATTCTCGCCGCAATTGTCCGCGTGACGACAGAGACGATTGACCGACTCTCGCATAGCTGAAGCTTCGCGTTGCTCATCGGAGAGTCGCACCTGCTTCCTGGTGCCGACCTCCTTCTGTTCGGCATAGAAGAAGACGCGTCCGCTCAGTTCTGCGAGCCTGTTGATCAGTCCGCGAAAGACACGGATCTGCTCACCGTAACTTCGCCAAGCGTCTGGGGTGAAGATATCTGAGCCCTTTCGCTCCCAGCGGCCCGGGTTCTCCACGCCCCGAAGCTCGCTGGCAAAGACGCGTCGCTTCTCTGCTGTGAAGATCTGACCGAACCTCCGAGCCGAGCTTTCGGGAATGACGAAGCCTGCATAGCCGAAGACGGGATTAGTGTTGAATCTCGGGTGGTCTTTGGCGACGTAAGGGCCGGGTTCACCGATCTCATCGATATAGGCGAGCAGCATGGGCAAACTCTACCCAGCGGCTCTGACACGAGGCCCAACGCAAAAACCCACGTCTGAGACGTGGGCTTGCGACTTGGCGCTCTAGGAGGTGAACTCCTTGCTACCACCTCAATAATCTCACAGCACCGAGGTCCGCGCAATCAGTCTTGCACGGAGACTCAACGGCCAGCATGGCGCACAACGTGGATCGGCGCTCATTCCCCGGCTTGACCTTGTGACTGTGGAAGTCGCCCGTGTCCGGACAGGCTGATACAGTCGAAGCCAATGACATGGGGTGCCTCATGAGGATCCGTTCGCACCGAGACGCTGCGCACGGAGGACACCGAGGCTGAGAGAACACCCATCGAACCTGATCTGGGCCATACTAGCGAAGGGATCGTCATGGTTGACTTCGACCTGCGTTCTGCGAATGCGCGACTGCGCGCAAGCAATCCACTCATCCAGTGCATCACGAACACCGTCGTGCAGCAGTTCAGCGCGAACGTGCTCCTGGCTGTCGGCGCCTCCCCGGCGATGCTCGACCACGAAGCCGACGCCGGACAGTTCGCCGGAATCGCCGGCGGAGTTCTCGTCAACTTCGGCACCGCCTCGAACCATCAGCTGCTCGCCGCCGATGCCGCCATCGACGTCGCCAACGCCGCCGGCAAACCCTGGGTCCTCGACCCCGTGAGCGTCGGTGCCGTCGACTTCCGCACCTCCCGCATCCGCCGCGCCGCCGCCGATCACCCAACCGCCATCCGCGGCAATGCCTCCGAGATCGCAGCACTCGCCGGAGTCGGACTCGGCGGTCGTGGAGTGGACTCCACCGACGAAGTCGACGCCGTCCTTCCCGCCGCCGCAAAGCTGGCCCGAGAAACCGGTGCCATCGTCGCCGTCTCCGGACCCACCGATGCCGTCGTCGCCCATATCGACGGCGCCGACCACGTCGCCCGCGTCTCCGGCGGACATGAGTTCATGCCGCTCGTCATCGGCACCGGGTGCTCACTCGGCGCCGTCACCGTCGCTTACCTGGCTTCCGCCCGGGCAGGCCTCGCCGACTCTGACGGCGATGCCTCGGCCGTCAACGCAAGTGAGCGCACCACCGACGGTGGGGCCGCCTCGGCGAGGTTCGAAGCCGTCATCGCCGCCCATGCACACTTCGCGGTCGCCGGCGAACTCGCGGCCGACGGCGCAAAGGGGCCGGGAAGCTACTCGGTGAACTTCCTCGACGCACTCCACGCCGTCGACGGCGACCGACTCGCAGAGGCGAGAATCAGCCTCGACACGCTCACCTCTGTCAGCGATACGGCCGGCGAAGGCGTCCAGGCATGACCGCCGGATCCGCCCACATCGCTGACAACCCGAACGGCGCTGCCGTGACCGACCGCGCCGCCGTGACCGACCGCGCCGCCGTGACCGACCGCGCCGGTGCGACCGACCGCTTCGCCGGAATCGACACGCGCCTCTACCTCGTCACCGACTCCGCGCAATGCGAAGCCGCCGGCCGCAGCGTCGCCGAGACCGTGCAGGCCGCCGTCGACGGGGGAGTGGGCATCGTCCAGGTCCGCGACAAAGACATCGACGATGCAGCCTTCTACTCGCTCACCCGCCAGGTCATCGCCGCAGTCGACGCCGCCACCCGCGACACCGACCGCACGGTCCCCGTCGTCCTCAACGACCGAGTCGAGGTGGCCCGCCGCCTCATCGACGAAGGCGAGACCGTGCACATCCACGTCGGCCAAACTGACACCACCGTCGCCGAGGTGCGCGCCGCCCTGGGTGCGGCACCGCTCATCGGTCTCTCGGCCGCGGACAGCGACGAATTCGCCGCCGCCCGCAACTCCGGAGTCGTCGATCTCGTCGGCATCGGACCGGTCTATGACACCTCCACGAAAGCCGACGCCCCCGACGGCATCGGACCGGAGCGCCTCGGGGAGTTGGCGGCAGAAGCCGGCCTCCCCGCCGTCGCCATCGGCGGCATCACCGCCGACCGTGCCCCCGACCTGCACGGACGTGGACTGATCGGAATCTGTGTGGTCTCGGCGATCTGCCTGGCCGACGATCCGAAGGCGGCGGCCGAAGAGCTGCTCGCCGCTTTCACCGGGAGCGACCAGTGACGACCCGCCCGCCGATCACCTTGTCCATCGCCGGCACCGACCCCTCCGGCGGCGCCGGAATCCACGCCGACCTCAAGACCTTCACCGCGCGGAAGACCACGGGCACGACCGTCATCACCGCCCTCGTCGCGCAGAACACGCACGGGGTGTCGCGCGTCTATCCGGTCGACGTCGATTTCGTCGCCGACCAGTTCGACTCCGTGCTCGGCGACCTGCCCGTCGATGCGACGAAATCGGGGATGCTCGGCAGCCGTGACCTCGTCGAACTCGTCGTCGCCCGCGCCGCCGAAGGCCGGCTCGGCTTCTTCACCGTCGACCCGGTGATGATCGCGACCTCCGGCCACCGCCTCCTCGAGACCGATGCCGTCGACGCCGTGCGCACCCACCTGCTGCCCGTCGCCGACCTCATCACCCCCAACCTCCCCGAGGCGGCCCTGCTCATCAGCGATGACGAACCCGAAGCGCGGACGACCGAAGCCATGCGTGACCAGGCCGGACGCCTGCTCGAGCGGGGGCCCGGAGCGGTCCTGCTCAAGGGTGGACACGGCAGCGATGACGAGGTCATCGACATCCTCGCCACGGCCGACGGTCAGGTCCGTGAGTTCACCCATCCTCGCGTGACGACGATGAACACGCACGGAACCGGGTGCACTCTCTCGGCCGCGATCACCGCCGAGGTGGCCGTCCTCGGCCGCGAACGCGCAGCTACCGCCGGGGGACCTGCCGATCCGGTGGCCCCGACCGGGAAAGATCGGTCACGCGCGGCGATCGGGTCCGACCTCCTCGGCGAGGCTGTCGGCCATGCCCTCGATTTTCTCGCTCGCGCCCTGAACTCGGCTGCGGACTGGCAGCTGAGCCTGGATCCGGAGGGCGCTCACGGACCCGTCGATCACCAGGTCGACATCGTCCGCGGTCGACCCGCCTGACCAGCCCCGACCCGCCGAATCGCCACGTCTGACGAACACCCCGGCACACGCACCACCATGTCAATCGAAACACCCCGGCACACGCACTACCACGCCATCCGAACCACCACGTCACACGAGCACAAAGGAGTTTCCATGACCGTCACCTTTACCGCCGGGCCATTGACCACCCAGCTGTGGGATCGCGTCCGCCCCATCATCAAGCAGATCGAAGCTCTGCCGTTCCTCGCCCAGCTCGCCGACGGCAGCCTCGATCCGAAGGCGTTCGTCAACTACATCTCGCAGGACAGCCTGTACCTCAACGGATACGCCAAGGCCATGTCGTTCCTCGCGGCGAAAACCGTCGATCGTGACGAGTCCCGGTTCTGGGCCGGTTCCGCTGCCGAGGCGATCACCGTCGAAGAGGAGATGCATGCAGAGCTGCTCGCCGACGCCCGACTCGCCTCGGCGCTGGAGGAGCTCACCGCGGAAGGCTCCCGATTCAAGGCCTCCCCGACGACGCTGGGCTACGTGTCCTTCCTCGTGGCCACGGCAGCCAGCCGATCCTACGGCGAAGGCGTCGCCTCCGTCTTGCCCTGCTTCTGGGTCTACGCCCACATGGGCAAGGTGCTGATCGACCAGGCCGGCCAGATGTCCGATGACCACCCCTACCGCACCTGGGTGCAGACCTACGACTCACCGGAATTCGACGAATCGACCCGCCACGCCGTGCACATCCTCGAACAGGAACTGGCGAAGGCCCCGAGCGAGGAAGCCGCCCGCATGCGCGCCGCCTTCGAACAGGCCTGCGTGTACGAACTCCACTTCTGGGCGTCGGCCCACGCGATGCAGAACTGGGACGTCTCCGTGTTCCTGCCCCAAGAAGTCACCGTCTGACCCAAGAACCTTGCGCAGGCCCTTCGCCGAGGCGGCCCTGACCTCTGGTCGGTCACCTCGGTGGGTGGGCGGGAGCGTTCCCACCCCTGCGGTCGGGATGGACCGCAGAGTCACCTCGGCGAGGTGGCCGCAGCCGGCGACGTGGTCACCTCGACGGGGTGAGTCTGCGGTAGAAGCGCCAGACGGCGAGTCCCGTGGCGGCGAGGAAGACGGCCGTCGGCACGACGGTCAGCCATTCCGGCATCGTCGCCGAGCGAGCCCCCTCGGTGATGATGACGAGGATGGCTGCGAAGAGCAGTGCGGTGAGTCCGGCGGTGATGCGCAGGAGTTCCATGAGGCAGTCGATGAGGTAGGTCTTGTCGCCGCGCTCGATCCAATAGTCCTTGTGCGGGGCATTGATGAGCGAGATCGGCAGCTTGGCAATCAACGGCCGGATCGACATGAGAGCGGGCAGGCCGAGCCCCACGGGCACGAAGATCCCCAGAAGTCCGGCCTTCGACGTCCAGTCATCGGGCTGACCGCCGGAATCGAAATGGGTGGCCACGGTGTCCGGGGCCAGCCCCCAGAACCAGACGCAGAACCCGAGGAAGACGAGGATCGAAAGGCACGCAAAGATGAGCGCGGCGGTCTCACTCGGTGGGTTCCGATGCGGTTGAGAAGGGGAAGGCATGTTGTCACTCTAACAACAGCTGTGCGCTACTGGCCTGCGGCGATCGTCCGATAGGCACGGCCCCGACTGAGGCGACGGAGGTTCGCCCCGACCGAGGCAACGGAGGTTCGCCCCGGCTGGGGCAGCAGAGCCTCAGGCGCGGGATGCGCCCGAGGGATCCTCCGGGTAATGAGTGAGCGGTCCGAAGGAACCGAGCACATGCCAACCGCGGCGCAGGGCGGTCCAGAGGAGCACATGATCGACCTCGATGAGGGGCACTCGGTCATGCTTCGGGCAGGCGTATCGTCCGATGACGAAGACGATCGTCGCGAACATCACTGCGATCATGAACAGAATCAGAAGATCCATGGCGGCCCCCTCACACCCTGAGACGAATGCTTCTCTTTCAGTCTCGCCCCAAAGTACCGAGAAAGATAGGGGTATCCCACCTGGTGAGCGCGAAGGTGATCAAAAGCACGCCGGAGTGAGACGAAGCTCGCTTCAGCGGCCCCGAATAGCCTCAGGCGAAGCTCGTGGCCAGGCTCTCGGCGGCGGCGATGACGGACTGCGCGGCAGCGCGTCCCTGCTCGCCGGTGATCGAGGAGGGGAAGGTGAAGCGCACACTCGTCTGCGCGACCTCGGCGGCGATCCCCAATGCCGTGAGCACATGAGAGGGCTCGTCGGAGCCGACCGCGCAGGCCGAACCACTCGACGCCGTCACCCCGCGGCGTTCGAGCTCGAGCAGCACCGCCTCTCCGGAGGTGTGCGAGAAGCAGAACGACGCATGGTTCGGAGTCCGAGTCTCCCGGCCGTCAGAGCCGGCCGTGCCCACCGCGCCTGTGAGGAACGCCCCGGGCACGCTGTCGAGAACAGCGGCGATGAACTCATCGCGGACGGCACGGACACGATCGGCGGCCTCACGCCGCTCCGCCTCGGCGAGTTCGAGGGCCGTGGCGAACGCGACGGCCAGGGCCACGTTCTCCGTGCCCGAACGGCGTCCAGACTCCTGCCCGCCGCCGTGGATGAGCGGTTCGACGGGGACGCGGGCGCGGATCGCGGCGACCCCGATGCCCTTCGGTGCACCGACCTTATGCCCGGCCAAGCTGAGCGCATCGACGCCCAACCCGGTCAGCGGCAGCCAACCGGCCGCCTGCACCGCATCCGTGTGGAAAAGGGCGCCGGCGTCATGGGCGATGCCGGCCAAGCTCGGGATGTCGGCGACGGTGCCGATCTCATTGTTCGCATAGCCCACGGTCACGAGCACGGTGTCCGGGCGCACGGCCGCGGCCAGCGCCTGTCCGGTCACGGTCCCATCGGAGGTCGGGGCCACCTCGGTGACGGTGAATCCGTGGACGCGGGCCAGGAACTCCACCGAGGCGAGCACGGCTTCGTGTTCGATGGGGGAGGTGACGATATGACGCCGAGGCGGCACCACAGTCCCGGCCAGACTCTGGGGCTGAGCTCGTCCCTGGGTCTGGTGCCCGAGGGCCATGCCGATGATCGCGAGGTTGTCCGCTTCGGTACCCCCGCTGGTGAACGTGATGTCCGTGGCGCGCATGCCGAGCACTTTCGCCACCCGAGCCCGGGCGTCGGTGAGGGCGTCGGCAGGTCCGCGACCGAACTCGTGATGGCTCGACGGATTGCCGAACGCGCCGGCCAGATACGGCCACGCGGCCTCGAGGGCCTCCCGGCGCACGGGGGCCGCGGCCGCGGTGTCGAGGTAGAGGCGCCCGGTCATCTCAGGCCTCGAGGGTCAGGTCGAGACCGAGATCGATCGCACGGACACTGTGGGTCAGCGCCCCCGATGAGATGACGTCGACGCCGGTGGCGGCGATCTCCGGGATCGTCTCCAGAGTGACATTGCCGCTGGCCTCGACGACCGCACGACCATCGATGAGTGCGACGCCGTCGCGCAGCTGAGCCGGGGTGAAGTTGTCGAGCATGATGACATCGGCACCGCCGTCGAGCACCGCGGGCACCTGGTCGAGTCGGTCGACCTCGACCTCGATCGTCGTCGTATGCGGCAGACGGGCACGGGCGGTGCGGATCGCCTCGGCGACGGACAGCCCGGCACCGGTGAGAACGGCGAGATGATTGTCCTTGGCCATGACCGCGTCGGAGAGTCCGAAACGGTGATTGTGCCCGCCGCCGCAGACCACGGCGTGCTTCTCGAACGCCCGCAGGCCCGGGGTGGTCTTGCGGGTGTCGACGATGCGTGCGCGCCCGGCAGCGGCATCGACAAAAGCGTAAGTCTGGGTGGCGATTCCGCTCATCCGTTGGCAGAAGTTCAACGCGATCCGCTCGGCCTGCAGCACCGTTCGTGCAGGGCCCGCGACCGTGGCAAGTACCTGACCTGCGGTGAAAGAGTCTCCATCGGCAGCGGCGAGGTCGACCGTGACGCTCGGGTCGACGAGGGTGAAGGCGCGGGCGAAGACCTCGATTCCGGCGAGCACTCCGTCTTCGCGGGCACGCAGCTCGGCCCTCGCCGAGGCGGAGGCGGGGATGAAGACCTCGCCGGTGATATCGCCCCAGGGCGCGTCTTCGTCGAGGGCTGTGCGCAGTGCGGAATCGATGGTTGATGCGGTCAGCATGCGGTGGCCTCCTGAAGCAGAGCGGTGGGCGAAGTGGCGGTGGACGGCGCGGTCGTCGTCGACGACGTGAGTGTCGTGTCGGTGCGGGTATGCGCGCCGAGGCTGTGCTCGCGGGCCAGGGCATGCCGAGCCATATGTTCGGCGATGAGGGCGAGATTCGCGGTCTCGAGTGCCTCGACGCGGGCCGCAGCCGGGGCGGTGGGGTGATCATCGGCGTTGTCGGCGCGGTTGGTGGAAGTGCCGGCAATGTGGGGACCGTTGTCGGCACCGTCATTGCGGGCACCGTCACCGAGGCGGTCGAGCAGGGCCCGCAGACCCGCGGCCGTGCGCTCCACACCCAGATGAGCCCAGGTCAGGTCCTGCAGATCGGTTCGTGTCAGTGCCGTCTGGTGGAATGAGTCGAACTGGGGGAGTGGGAGGTTATGGTCTCTGTTGACCGGCAGTGCGTCGATCGCCGCGGCGGCGCGGGCGGCGAAGACTGCGCCCTCGAGCAGAGAGTTCGAAGCCAGCCGATTGGCTCCGTGGACTCCGGTGCACGCGACCTCCCCGACGGCGAAGAGTCCGTCGACGCTCGTGCGACCGTCGCGATCCGTGGCCACCCCGCCCATGAAGTAGTGGGCGGCGGGAGTGACGGGGATGAGGTCCCGGGACAGATCGAGTCCATGAGCAGCCAGACCGGCGGTGATGCTCGGGAACGTCGCCTCCACATCCGGGATGGACCGCGCATCGAGGAAGCACGGACGTCCGCCCTGCACCGCCTGGCGACGGTGCAGGGCGAGAGCGACGACATCACGGGAGGCGAGCTCGGCACGATCGTCGACATCAGCCATGAAGCGGCGGCCCCGCTCATCGAGGAGGAGAGCGCCGGCACCGCGGACGGCCTCGGAGATGAGGAAACCGGGACCCGACAAGGCAGTGGGATGGAACTGGAAGAACTCGAGATCGGCGACCTCGGCACCGGCACGGATGGCGGCGGCCAAACCGTCTCCGGTGGCGGCCGCAGGATTCGTCGTGTGTGCGAAGAGCTGCCCGGCACCGCCGGTGGCCAGCACGATCGCATCGGCGGCCAGGGTCTCGACGCGGCCGTCGCGGAGTACGGTGATCCCGGTGGCTGTGGCGACTTCGGTGGCTCGAGCCGGGCGCTGATTGTCGTCGCTGGTGAGGATGTCGACGAGCATCGTGTCCTCGAACAGGGTGACTCGCCCTGCCGCGACCTCGGTGCGCAGCTTCTGCGCCAGTGCGGTGCTGATCGCCTGTCCGGTCGCATCGCCTCCGGAATGGAAGATGCGCCGGTATGAATGCGCGCCCTCCATTCCTCTGGCCCAGGCTCCGGTCGGGTCGGTGTCGAAGTCCACCCCCGCCTCGGCGAGGGAGACGATCGCGTCCGAACCGGCTTCGCAGAGGGTCCGCACGGCTTCCGGATCACAGTGTCCGGCACCGGCGGTGAGCGTATCGGCGACATGAGCATCGACCGTGTCATCGGGGCCGATGACACCGGCGATGCCGCCCTGTGCCCACTCGGTGTTCGACTCGCCGAGGCGTTCCTTCGTCACGAGCGTGACCGTGTGACGGCCCGACAGGCGCAGTGCCGCGGTCAGCCCGGCGATCCCGGAACCTGCGACGATGACGCGGCTCATCAGATCCGCGGCTTCGCGGCGAGCATCCGTTCCAGGGACACGCGGGCGGGATCGGCCACCTCGGCGTCGACGGAGATATGGTTGACGATCTGACCGTCGATGAGGGATTCGAGGACCCAGGCGATGTAGCCGGGGTGGATGCGGTACATCGTCGAGCACGGGCAGATGACGGGATCGAGGCAGAAGATCTCGTGCTGCGGGTGTTCGGCGGCCAGCCGCTGGACGAGGTTGATCTCTGTTCCGATGGCGAATGTGGTCGGTTCGGTCGCCTCGGCGATGGCCTTCGTGATGTATGCGGTCGATCCGGCCTCATCGGCGGCCTCGACGGTCTCACGCGGGCATTCGGGGTGGACGATGACGCGCACGTCCGGGTGCTCAGCGCGGGCCTTGTCGATCTGCGCCGGGGTGAAGCGCTTGTGCACGGAGCAGAAGCCCTGCCACAGGATGACTCGGGCCTCGCTCAGGGTCTGTTCGTCGTTGTTGCCCAGCGGTCGGGCCGGGTTCCACAGCGGCATCTCGTCCAGACCGATGCCCATGTTCACAGCGGTGTTGCGGCCGAGGTGCTGGTCGGGGAAGAACAGGACGCGCTGTCCGCGTTCGAAGGCCCATTCCAGGACCACCTCGGCATTCGAGGAGGTGCACACGATGCCGCCGTTGCGGCCGCAGAAGCCCTTGATCGCGGCCGAGGAGTTCATGTAGGTGACGGGGATGACCGGGACGCGACCGTCGGCATCGGGTTCGGTGCCGAAGAGTTCGGTCAGCTGCTCCCAGCAGTCCTCGACCTGATCGATGCTGGCCATATCGGCCATCGAACAGCCGGCGGCGAGGTTGGGCAGGATGACCGACTGCTCCGGTTTCGACAGCAGGTCGGCGGTCTCGGCCATGAAGTGGACGCCGCAGAAGACGATGGCTTCAGCCTCCGGATGATTCTGGGCGGCCCGGGCGAGCATGAACGAGTCGCCGATGTAGTCGGCATGTTCGACGACCTCGACCCGCTGGTAGTGGTGGCCGAGCATGACGACGCGATCACCGAGGGCGGCCTTGGCGGCGCGGATGCGGGCGTCGAGCTCTTCAGGCGATGCCTGCTTGTATTCGTCGGGAATGTCGCCCTGACGTGGAGCGGCGACCGGGATCGGGTCGGCCATCGAGGAACCGGGACCGTAGCCGGGGCGTTCGTCGACGTCCCACGGTGCATCGAGCAGCTCCGTCGAGCACATGTCGTCGTTCGCGCCCGAGGCAGAGATGTCCTTGAGGGTGAGTTCGATCGAAGCTGTCGTGGTCATCATCGTCCTTCGCTCGGTGGGTGGAACCCGTGCCTTGCACGAGGTGAAGCCGCCCGAAATGTTTTGCGCACTTGTGCGTTTATTTGTTTGCGCAGATTTGAGCTTAATCCTGGGGGCGGGCAATGTACAACTCGGCGGTCGATGGCTCTGCGCTGTGGCGGTCGATGGCTCTGCGCTCGGGGATGCAATAGGCTGTGGTCTGGCTCGCAATCCGAGTCGATGCGCACTGCGGTGGGCGCCCCCGTGAGAGTCACCGAGGCTTCTGACCGAAGCGTCGGCCTCGCCCCGCCCGCGCCGGCACCGACGACATCGCATATCCGAAGGATTCCCATGCCCGAAGCGGCACACTCGAACCAGTTCACCTCCACGCCCGACACAGACGGGTCCGGCGGCGTGACCCCCGGCAACGCGACAGGCGGCAACGCGGCAACCGACAGCGGGACTGCCGGCGGCAGTGCCCCGACGGGGGCCGCCTCGGCAGAACAGCCGGCGCCGTACGGCGGTCCGGTGTCCGCACCGGCGGCGCCGCCTCGGCGAATCCGGACCCTCGACCTCATCAAAGCCAAGGCCGAAGGCCGGCGGTGGGCGATGCTGACCAGCTACGACCAGTACACGGCGGCCCTGTTCGAACAGGCCGGGGTCGAGGCCCTGCTCATCGGCGACTCCGCGGCGAACAATGTCTACGGCCATGCGACGACCCTGCCGGTCACGGTCGACGAACTCATCCCGCTCGCCCGGGCCGTCGCCTCGGCGACGAGCCGAGCGCTCATCGTCGCCGACCTGCCCTTCGGCAGCTACGAGATCTCCGATGAACAGGCCGTGGCCACGGCCGTGCGCTTCATGAAGGAAGCCGGAGTCCACGCAGTCAAACTCGAAGGCGGGGCACGGATGGCCTCCCGAATCAAGGCGATCACGACGGCGGGCATCCCCGTCATGGCGCACATCGGCTTCACTCCGCAGGCCGAGCACAACCTCGGCGGATACAAGGTCCAGGGCCGCGGCGAGGCCGGCACGGCGCTGCTCGACGACGCCCGCGCCGTCGCCGAGGCCGGCGCATTCTCCGTAGTCATGGAGATGGTGCCTTCCGGGCTGGCCGGCCAGGTCACCGCCGAACTGCCGATCCCGACCGTGGGCATCGGCGCCGGCGCGGACTGTGATGCCCAGGTCCTCGTGTGGCAGGACATGGCAGGCCTGCGCACGGGGAAGGCCCCGCGCTTCGTCAAGCGCTACGCCGACCTGCATTCCGTGCTCACCGAGGCTGTCGGTTCCTATGTCGAGGAAGTGAAGTCCGGGGTGTTCCCCGAGCCCGAGAGGAGCTTCGACTGATGGAGGTCGGCGGCATTCAGGCGCTGCGTCGGTGGCGGGCAGAACAGTCCGGCCGCGTCGGACTCGTCCCCACGATGGGTGCCCTGCACTCCGGTCATCAGGCGCTCATGACTCGTGCCCGATCCGAATCGGATCTCGTCGTGGCCTCGATCTTCGTCAATCCGCTCCAGTTCGGCGCCGACGAGGACTTCGTCCAGTACCCGCGACCGATCGAAGAGGACCTGAAGAGGTGCGAGGAGGCCGGAGTCGACTTCGTCTTCGCTCCGGCGCTCGCGGAGATGTACCCGTCCGCACCCGAAGTGCGGGTCGTCGCCGGGCGCATGGGGGCGGTGTTCGAAGGCGCGGCCAGGCCCGGGCACTTCGACGGCGTACTCACCGTCGTGGCGAAGCTCTTCACCCTCATCGCCCCCGACGTCACGGTCTTCGGGCTCAAGGACATTCAGCAGTTCGTTCTGGTCAAACGCATGATCGCCGACCTCAACTTCGATATCGAGCTCATCGGACTGCCCGTCGTCCGGGACGCCGACGGGCTGGCCATGTCGAGCCGTAACTCCTACCTGGCCGCCGACGATCGGGCCCGGGCCCTGGCGATTCCGCGGGCCCTCGATGCCGCCGCCGAGGCGGCCGAACGGGGCCGTGGAACGACGGGGCCCAGCGCCGGTGGCGGCAGCAGCGGCAGCGGCGGCGGTGGCACGGGTGCGGGCCTGCCCGCCGCTGTCGAGGCAGCCGCACTCGCCGAACTTGAACCGGCGGCCGAGCGCGGCGATCTCGAGATCATCTACTGCAGCCTCGTCGAGTCCGCAACCCTGCAGCCATGCCCACCGGACTTCACAGGGCCCGCACTCCTGCTCGTCTCCGCGACGGTCGGCGGAACTCATCTCATCGACAATCTGCCGCTGGAATTCTGATACGAGATGCGATTGTGATCGGTTTATGACGATTCTGTTGAGCGATCGACATATGCCTATGTAACCGACCGAGATGCGTCGACATCTGTGGTTTCAATTGTCAGCTATCCGTCGCTGGACCCTTGTTCTCAGTGTTCTCTGAGAATAGACTCAAAATCAGCAAGAGGAAACAGAACTTGTCGATTCGCTGAGTTCGAAGGAGATAAGCGACATGCAAGGTATGGATATCTGGTCGGTCCTGGCGAAAGTCGGGCTGGCAATCGTCATTCTCATCGTCACCTGGATTCTCGCCGCCATCGTCAAATGGGCGATCGGCAAACTTGTCACCAAGGTCCCCGCTCTGCAGCGGGACGGAAGCAATGGTCAGCAGATCGGCAAGTCGGTCGGGCAGATCGCCGGACTCGTCATCTGGCTGCTCGGACTCATCGCCGTTCTCCAGCTGTTCAACCTCGATCAGGTGCTTTCTCCGCTGCAGGGTCTGCTCGATGGAATCTTCGGGTTCCTGCCGAACATCATCGGCGCAGGATTCATCTTCTTCATCGGCTATGTCTTCGCGAAGATCGCCAAACAGCTCGTCCAGACCGCGCTCAATGCTGTGGACCTGACGAAGCTGACCTCGAAGTTCCGCTCACTCGGTGACAAAGCCACCGGAGTCGCCGAAGGCACCGGACATGCTCAACCGCAACCCGGCACCACCCAGCAGTACGCCGCACAGGGCCAGCAGGGCGGTCAGCCAGGTATGCCGCCGCAGGGTCAGCAGGGCGTTCCACCGCAGGGCCAGCAGGGTATGCCGCCGCAGGCCGGCCACCCCGGTCACGCGCCGAACCCGAACGCTGAGGCGAACGCGAAGATCTCGAACCTCATCGGCAACCTGGTCTTCGGGATCATCATCATCGTCGTCGCGATCTCGGCGCTGCAGGTCCTCGGCATCAGGGCGATCTCGGAGCCTGCCCAGCAGATGCTCCAGATCTTCCTCAACGCGATCCCGCTCATCATCGCCGCCGGCATCCTGCTGGCCATCGGCTTCGTCATCGCCAAGTTCCTCGGCAATCTGCTCGAGCAGATCCTCCAGGGCATCGGCACCGACAGAGCCATCAACGAGATCGGGATCGTGCCCGAAGGCACCAGCGCTTCCAATGTGATCACCCGTCTCGTGCAGGTGGCCATCATGATCTTCTTCGCGATCATGGCCGCCCGGATGCTCGGATTCCCCGAGATCACGAACATCCTCAACGAGATCCTCGACCTCGGCGGCAGCGTGCTCTTCGGCGCTGCGATCATCGCCGCGGGATTCCTCATCGCCGCGATCATCGGCAAGTTCATTACGAACAACCTCGCGTCCAAGGTGCTGCGCTACTCGGCGATCGCCCTGTTCATCGCGATGGGCCTGCGTTACATGGGCCTGGCGGATTCGATCATCAACCTCGCCTTCGGAGCCGTCGTCATCGGCGGTGCCGCGGCAGCCGCCCTGGCCTTCGGCCTCGGCGGACGTGACGCGGCCGCGAAGATGCTCGACAAGGTCGACCTCGCCGAGGCGGCCGAGAAGCAGAATCCCGACGCCGTGGACAGCTCCACTCCGGGGACCGCAACGCCGACCACCGGAAACGGCGGTGGCAGCGGAAGTGGGGGAGCCTCCTCGGCGAATGAGAGCTGAGTGAGCGTCTGCGCGCCCAACCGAAGGGGGCGGGGCAGCCGAGGATCGACCTCGGGGCCCCGCCCCTTTCGCATGCTCGGGGAGTCCGCGCCTCAGATGGGGATCGCGATGACCGCGATGCCGATGATGAGCAGGATGAGCGTGGAGGCGGCTTCGATGACGAAGTCGGCGCTGCGGTGGGCCATCGCCGATGCGGCGAGGCTGGCCAGGCATGCAAGGACGAGCTGATAGGACAGGAGCACGCCGAGGATCAGTGCGACGAGCACGGTGTAGTCGATGCCGGTCGGGGATGCGGGCACGAGGGTCGGCAGGATCGCGAGGAAGAACAGGCCGACCTTCGGGTTGGACAGCGAGGAGATGATGCCGCGGCGATAGGACACGAACGAGCGCAGGTGGCCCCATGAGGCCGTCTCCATGACCTGGGCGAACTCCGTGACGGGGCCGTCGGGGAGGTCGGGAGTCTCGGAACCGGCGGACGGTCCAGGTCCGGTCGATACAGGTCCGGACGATGCGGGCCCGGTCGACGATGCGGGGGAGACGTCCGCGGTGGGTCCGCCAGCCGCCTCGGCGGCCTTCAGCTCACGGCGCAGGCGAAGGGCCTGCCTGCCGGCGAGGACGCCGAGGAGACAGAGATAGAGGCCGCCGGCGATCTTGAGCACTTGGACGGCGGCAGGGTAGACGGTCAGCAGGGCGGAGACGCCGGTGAGCGCGAGGATCATCCAGATCACGGTTCCCGTGGCCGTGCCGAGCGCATAGACGAGCCCGGCCTTGCGGCGCAGTGAGGACAGGCGGATCGTCAGGATCGTCTCGGGGCCGGGCGTGACAGCAAGCGCCGCCGCGGCTCCGGTGATGGTGAGGATCTCGGGTCCGGTCACGGCACTCCTTCGGGGGCGAGGACGGTCGGCGGGGAGGAAGCATCAGGTGGTCTCCGAAGTCGGCGGAGCCGAGCACTATTCTGCCGGAATCGATCAATCGGGAAAAGCAACTGATCGTGAACGATCATCAGGTCATGCCTAATGATATTCCGGGGGGTCTGCGACTACTCTTGAGGGCATGTGGGATCTCAATCGTCTGCGGGTCTGGCGGGCCGTCGCGGCCACCGGCTCCGTGGTCGCCGCGGCGAAGAACCTCAACTACACCCCGGCGACCGTCAGCCAGCACATCACCACCCTGCAGAAGGCCGTCGGGGCACCGCTCTACCGGCGGTCGGGTCGCGGCATCGAGATCACCGAGCTCGGCCGACGTCTGGCCGATGACTCCGCGGAGGTCTTCACAGCGGTGGGCCGCCTCGACGATCTGGTCGAGGGCTTCCGCAATGTCAGCAGACCCCGGCTGCGGATCGCGGCGTTCACCTCGTTCAACGCGCGTCTGCTGCCGGGCATCATCGACACCGTGGCCCAGGATCATCCGAACCTGCGATTCGATATCCAGCTCAACGAACCGGCGAAGAATCGGCGCGGGCACTGCCTCATCGAAATCCGCGCCGAGGTCCCTCAGGATGGGGAGATCCACCTGCCGGAGATGACGCGCATTCCGCTCTTCGATGATGACTATCGGGTCGTGGTTCCCGAGGGCCACCGGTTCGCAGGCCGCCGGTCCGTGCCGTTCATCGATCTCGAGGACGAGCACTGGGTCGACTACGACATGTGGGCCGGGCCCTCGAGCAAGGTCGTCGACCATGCATGCGCCGCGGCCGGATTCGAACGCAAGAGCTTCGCCGCCTGCGAGGACGACTTCGCGGCTCTGGCATTGGTGGCGTCGCATATGGGCGTCACGGTCCTCCCGCGGCTCTCGACTCTGCAGCTGCCGCCCGGCCTGACCGCCGTCGACCTCACCGACCCCGTCCCGATGCGCCGGGTCGTCATGCACATCCGCGACAAAGACGCGCACTTACCCCACGTCCGTGCCTTCGCCACGGCAGCGGAGCAAGCCGTCGCACCCCACCTCACCCCTTAATTGCTATCCGACGGGGGCCCAGCAACCTCGCGCGAGGTTGCTGGGCCCCCGTCAGGTAGTCCTGGGAGGGGAGATGCGCTGTTCCTCATAGTGGGCTGAGACCGTGTGCGGAGAGCGGTGGGATAGGCTGTTGGGGTGAGTTCTGAAATCGAAATCGGCAGAGGCAAGCGCGGCCGTCGCGCCTATTCGCTCGACGACATCGCCATCGTCCCCGCTCGCCGCACCCGTGACCCCGAAGACGTGTCCCTGAGCTGGCAGATCGACGCCTACCAGTTCGAGCTGCCCTTCATCGGCGCCCCCATGGACTCGGCCATGTCCCCGGAGACCGTCATCGCCCTCGGCCGATTCGGCGGCCTCGGCGTCCTCGACCTCGAAGGACTGTGGACCCGGTACGAGGACCCGACCCCGCAGCTGGCCGAAATCGCCCAGCTGCCGGCCGAGATGGCGACCTCCCGGATGCAGGAGCTCTACTCCGCACCCATCCAGGCCGAACTCATCACCGCCCGCCTCGAGCAGATCCGCGAGGCCGGAGTCACCGTCGCCGGCGCCCTGACCCCGCAGCGGACCCAGGAGTTCTACAAGACCGTCGTCGACGCCGGTGTCGACATCTTCGTCATCCGCGGCACCACGGTCTCGGCCGAGCACGTCTCGACCCACACCGAACCGCTCAACCTCAAGCAGTTCATCTACGAACTCGATGTGCCCGTCATCGTCGGCGGAGCCGCCACCTACACCGCGGCCCTGCACCTCATGCGCACCGGTGCCGCCGGCGTCCTCGTCGGCTTCGGCGGGGGAGCGGCGGCCACGACTCGCAAGACCTTGGGCATCCACGCCCCGATGGCCACGGCCGTCGCCGACGTCCACGCCGCCCGGCGCGACTATATGGACGAATCCGGCGGCCGCTACGTCCATGTCATCGCCGACGGCGGACTCGGCACCAGCGGCGAGATCGTCAAGGCCTTCGGAGTCGGCGCCGACGCCGTCATGCTCGGCACCGCCCTGGCCCGGTCGACCGAAGCCCCCGGCCGCGGCATGCACTGGGGCGCCGAAGCCCACCACCCGGACCTGCCGCGCGGCCACCGCGTGGAACTGGGCACCGTCGGCAGCCTCGAACAGGTCCTCTTCGGCCCCGGCCGCACCGCGATCGGCGAACTCAACCTCGCCGGTGCCCTGCGGCGGGCACTGGCGACCACCGGCTACCTCGACCTCAAGGAATTCCAGCGCGTCGACGTCACCGTCTCGCCCTACCAGACCGGTTCGGTGGTCTGACTGTTCCGCCTGGCACTGACTCCCAAATGGCTGGGGTCCCTGCTCCTCGTCCTGGTGCTCGTCACCTGCTTCGTCGGTCTCTCCGCATGGCAGGTCGACCGAGCCCAGCACAAGAACGACGTCGCAGAATCCTCCGGAGTCGATGAGCTCAAGGACTTCAACGACGTCATGGATGCCCAGGCTCCGATGCCCGGCATCCTCGCCGACCAGCGGGTCAGCCTGTCCGGACACTGGATCCCCGACGCCCAGATCGTCGTCCCCGGCCGCGTCCAGGACGGCGAAACCGGGTATTGGGTCGTCACGATGTTCGCCCCCGACGGGGCCCACCTCGGTGAAGGCATCAAGGCCGCGAACGCTGAGAAGAAGACGATCGCGATCCCCGTCGTCCGCGGTTTCACCACCGACGAGGACACGGCGATGACGTCGGCGGCCCGGGACGGCCAGGTCGAGCTGACCGCTCGGATCGGTCCGATCGAAGGCCCCGTCGAGGGCAATGACCTGCCCGAGGGGCAGGTGCACACGGTCTCGACCTCGCAGATCATCAACCTGTTCCCCGACCTGCTCACCTACTCCGGATTCCTCATTCCCGAAACCGCGGACGGAGCGGCCGCATCGGTGGGCACCGACGGCCTCGAGCAGGTTCCGACCACGACGACGCGCGACGAAGGCGGATTCGATCTGCAGTCGGCGGTCTACGCCCTCGAATGGATCATCTTCGCAGCCATGGCCCTCTACATGTGGTTCCAGCTGCTGCGCGACGACTACTTCCGGCGCCGCCTCGGCGAGGATTCCCAGGAATCGGAGAAGCGCGTCGAGTATGTTGTCGTCAAACCCGCAGGCGACGCGACCATCGACCCCGAGGTGATGTCCGGACTGACCGGACTGCCGGCCCATCGTCACGGTGGACAGAAAACGGGGAAGAAAACCGGGAAGAAGGCCGGAGACAAGCCCGGCCCGACCGACACCGACACTTCCACGACCGGAGGAAACTGAGCGTGAGCGAAGAACACGAGTCCTTGGACTCCCGCCCCGATTTCGACGAGAACGAGGTGTGGAGCGTCAAACGCTTCACCTCGGCCCGCAATGCGCTGAAGTTCTACCGCGTGATGGCCCTCATCACCGGCACGATGCTGCTCATCCTCACGGTCGAGATGATCTACAAGTACCTCATCGCCGCCGACTCGGAGACAGCCCTGAACTTCGGCGGCTTCAACCTCGCCGCGGCCATCGCGATCTGCCACGGCTGGTGCTATGTCGTCTACCTCATCGGCTGCTTCTGGCTCAATCAGCAGATGCGCTGGAGCCTCGGCCGCTATCTCATCCTCGCCCTGGCCGGCGTCGTGCCAGTGATGTCGTTCATCTTGGAGCGCCGCATCCACCGCCAGGTCGACGCGGAGCTCGAAGCCGCCGTCGTCGTCGCCCCCAGGTCCTAGGACAGCATCCACCCTCCCCGAGGCGGCCCGTCGGCTCGTGCGCATCCGCACTGCGAGGGGAGCGCAACCCGAATTCGGGCGTCCGGTCGCCGACGCTTAGAATTGGACCATGACGCAATCCCAGAGCACGCAGGTGCCCCCTGTCCTCGTCGTCGATTTCGGCGCCCAGTACGCCCAGCTCATCGCGCGCCGCATCCGCGAAGCCGGTCTGTACTCGGAGATCATCGCCCACGACGCCCCGGCGTCCGAGTTCGCCGCGAAGAGCCCCGTGGCCATCGTGCTCTCCGGTGGCCCCTCGAGCGTCAATGACGCCGGCGCCCCGAGCTTCGACACGTCCGTGTTCGACCTCGGAGTGCCCACGATGGGCATCTGCTACGGCTTCCAGCTGATGTCGACCGCGCTCGGCGGTCGCGTGGCCAAGACCGATAAACGCGAATACGGATCGACCCCGGTCTCCGTGTCCCAGACCGGAGCACTGCTGGCCGAGACCCCTGGCAACTACAAGGTCTGGATGTCCCATGGGGACTCCGTCGCCGAGGCGCCTGCCGGCTTCGACGTCCTCGCCTCCACTCCTGACACTCCCGTCGCGGCCTTCGAATGCGCGGCGAAGAGGTTCGCCGGCGTGCAGTGGCACCCCGAGGTCCTCCATTCGGAGAACGGGCAGAAGATCCTCGAGAACTTCCTGTTCAACGTCGCCGGCCTCGAAGCCGACTGGACGAACGAATCCGTCATCGACGAGCAGGTCGAACTCATCCGCGCCCGTGTCGGCAACAAGAAGGTCATCTGCGGCCTGTCCGGCGGAGTCGACTCCTCCGTGGCCGCGGCCCTGGTCCACAAGGCCATCGGGGACCAGCTCACCTGTGTCTTCGTCGACCACGGTCTGCTGCGTCAGGACGAACGCGTCCAGGTCGAGAAGGACTACGTCGACTCGATCGGCGTCCGCCTGGTCACCGTCGACGCCCGTGAGCAGTTCCTCTCCCAGCTCGCCGGGGTCACCGACCCGGAGGAGAAGCGCAAGATCATCGGCCGCGAGTTCATCCGCACCTTCGAGACTGCTGCCGCCGACCTCGTGCTCGAGGCCCAGGAGGGCGAGGGCGAAGAGATCGCCTTCCTCGTCCAGGGCACCCTCTACCCCGACGTCGTCGAATCCGGCGGGGGATCGGGCACCGCGAACATCAAGAGCCACCACAACGTCGGCGGCCTGCCCGATGACATCCAGTTCCAACTCATCGAACCCCTGCGCGCCCTGTTCAAGGACGAGGTCCGCGCCATCGGCCGCGAACTCGGCGTCCCTGAGGTCATTGTCTCCCGCCAGCCGTTCCCCGGCCCCGGCCTGGGCATCCGCATCATCGGTGAGGTCACCGAGGAACGCCTGAACACACTGCGCAAGGCCGATGCGATCGCCCGCGCAGAGCTGACGAAGGCCGGCCTCGACGGAGAGATCTGGCAGTGCCCGGTCGTGCTCCTGGCCGATGTCCGCTCCGTCGGCGTCCAGGGCGACGGCCGCACCTACGGCCACCCCGTCGTGCTGCGCCCGGTCTCGAGCGAGGACGCGATGACCGCGGACTGGACGCGCATCCCCTACGATGTGCTCTCCGTGATCTCCAACCGCATCACCAACGAGGTCGACGACATCAACCGCGTCGTCCTCGACGTCACCTCGAAGCCTCCGGGCACCATCGAATGGGAGTGATCCTCCGCGACCGTTGAGAGGTCCCTGCGCACGTGAACGTGCGCACTCCCTCGCCCAGGCGGCCCCGACCGCGACCCCGAATACCGCTCCTGAACACCGTTCAGTTACAGTGGGAGGGTGCTCGGGGCCGCCTCGAGCGTCCCCGACCGCGGTCGGGGAGGATCACGACCAATGGAGTACTCATGACACCGACCCACAGCACCACCTCGGCGGGCATCACCCGTCCTCGCTCGGCCGGCAGCGATATCGCCCTCGTCGCGGTCTTCGCGGCGATGCTCGCCGCCTTCGCCATGATGCCGCCGGTCCCGGTCGGTCCCCTCGGTGTGCCGATCACCCTGCAGACCTTCGCGATCGCACTGTGCGGCATGGTGCTCGGACCCTGGCGCGGCTTCGCCGCCACGCTGCTCTACGTCGTCCTCGGGCTCATCGGACTCCCGATCTTCTCGGGGATGCGCGGCGGAATCGGCGTCCTCGCCGGCCCGAGCGCCGGCTATATCCTCTCCTTCGCCCTCTACGCCCTCCTCGCCGGACTCATCGCCCGCTGGGCCGTGCGTCGCTTCAGCGGAATGAAGCTCGGTGTGGTGCTGTTCCTCGGCGGCTTCGGCGGCAGCCTCCTGCTCAACCACCCGCTGGGCATCCTCGGCATGTCGATCAACGGCGACCTGCCACTCGGCGTCGCCGCGGTCGCAGACCTCGCCTACTGGCCCGGTGACATTGTGAAGAACATCCTGGCCGCCTCGGTGGCGGTGCTCATCCACCGTGCGTTCCCCGATGTGCTGCGTCGTCGCGGCATCAGCGTCGAATCGGTGGCGACCGGTCAGGAGCGGGGCGCGAAGTGACACGTGAGATCCGGTTGAGCGACGTCGGCGTCGGAGTCATCGACGACGGACCCGACGGCGATGTCGTGCGCCCGATCCTCACACACATCACCCTCACCCTCACCGAGGATGTCGTCGCCGTCATCGGCGCCAACGGTTCGGGGAAGTCGACCCTGCTGCAGCTGTTCAACGGGCTGGTCACCGCAAATGCCGGTGAGGTCCTCGTCGACGGTTTCGACCCGCGCTGGCAGCCGGCGAAGGTGCGCTCTCGCGTCGGTTTCGTCTTCACCGATCCGGCCGCGCAGCTGGTCATGCCCACCCCGATCGAGGACATCGAACTGTCCCTGCGCAAGTCCGTGCCCAAGCGTGAGCGGCGGGCCGCGGCCCTGGCGGTGCTCGACGAACTCGGCATCGCCGACCTGGCCGAACGCAGCGTCTACGAACTCTCCGGCGGTCAGCGACAGCTCGTCGCCTTGGCCGCGGTACTCGCGGTCGATCCGCAGATCCTCGTCCTCGACGAGCCGACGACCCTGCTCGACCTGCGCAACAAGGAGCGCCTGCGCGTGCATCTGCAGAACCTCGTGTCCAGGCGCGGGGTGCGCATCATCCTCACCACCCATGACCTCGAGTTCGCGCAGATCGCCCAGCGGGCAATCGTCGTCGACGACGGTCGGATCGCTTGCGATGCCACCCCCGCCGAGGCGGTCGCCGCCTACCGGAACCTCATCATGAGCGATACGCCATGAGTGGGAAACGTCCTGTCGGGGTCGGCGATACCGGCGTTGGTGCCGGTGACACCGGAACGACGTGGCGGAAGCACGCCGGCATCAAGGCCAGGCCGCAGCTCTTCGGGAAGGTGGCGCATCCTCGGGGATGGCTGCATTCGGTGCCGACGGGGGTGAAGTTGGCGGTGATCGCCGTCGTCGGCATCGTCGCGCTCATCTTCCGTGACGCGGTCATCAACTGGTCGATGTTCGCGGTCCTCGTCGTCCTCGGCTTCACCGCCCGGCTGCGGGTGACGCACTTCCTGCGCACATGGATCTATGTGGCGGTGCTCGTGGCCATCGTCATGGGGCTGCAGTACCTCTTCGGGTCCATGGAGTCGGGTCTGGCCGTCGGCGGGACCGTGTTCGCCTGTGTGCAGGCGGCCCTGATCCTCACCCTGACGACGTCGGTAGCTCAGCTGCTCGACACGTTCACGGTGCTGGTCTCGCCCCTGCGGTTCTTCGGTGCGAACACCGAAGCGGTCGCACTGACCGCGAGTCTCATGGTCAGGGCGATCTCCCATATCTCCGGTCTGCTCGGGGAGGCCGAGCGTGCTGCTCGGGCCAGGGGACTGGACTCGAGCATCAAGGCCCGAGTGGTGCCGGCGATCCTGCGGTCGGTGAAATACGCCCAGGACACCGGTCGGGCGCTCGATGCCCGCGGCATCGTCGACTGATCGTCTCCACCGACCGCTCGGCGAGGGGAAGTGTGTATGAGCGGCTTCAAAGTTCTTACGTGGTGATTGTGATCAGTGCGTATGCATCTTGAACCCGCGGGTGCTTCTTTCCCGGAAGTATTGCAATGAGGCTTCAGGTGGTGAGCCGTTCGCACCAGGCCAGTCTGTCAGCCGTGATCTCCTGCGCCAGATCCGTGCACTGAGGGAACAGGCTCGGCGGGGAATCGGCCGGTGAACCCGGAGACCCAGCCCATCTGAAGATCGGTCTCAGCGGATCATCCGGTATGAGGAGTAGCCTCGGCGACAGAGGGAACGACCCCCCCCACCCGAACCGAAGGAGACATGATGACCGGCACCGCGAACACTGTCCTGTTGGCCATGGACTTCCAGAACGGCATCGCAGGCGACGACGCATTCGCCGCGACCGGTGTGCTCGAACGCGCACGGGACGCCGTCGCCGCGGCCCGCAGGCACAACATCCCCGTCGTATGGGTGCGAGTGGCCCTGCGCGAGGGACACCCGGAGTTGGCGGCAACCGCATCGTTCGCGCAGATCGCCGCCCATGGTGACCTCGACGAGGCGCACGCCTCGACGAGCATCCACGACACCCTTGACCGCCATCAGGGGGAACCGATCGTGACGAAGCGCCGCATCAGCGCCTTCACCGGCAGCGACCTCGAAGTGCTGCTGCGCGGCTGCGGGGCGACGTCGCTCGTGCTGGCCGGTGTCGCCACGAGCGGTGTCGTGCTCTCGACGGTGCGCCAGGCTGCCGATCTCGACTTCGAACTCACGGTGCTCTCCGACGCCTGCGCCGACCGCGACCCCGAGGTCCACCAGGTGCTCACCGAGAAGGTGTTCCCCAAACAGGCCAGCGTGCTCACCGTCGCCGACTGGACCGCCGGCCTCAGCTGAGTGCATCGGCTTCTCTGCACCGACCGCTTACCTGCGCGCCGACCGCTCACCTCAGCGGCCCGCGTTTTCGTCGACCGCTCACCTGCGCGCCGACCGCTCACTGTATAACTTGATACAGCGACGGTAAGGTGAGCGGTCGGTGAAAGAGCCGTCGGCGGTCAGGCAGTGTGGGCACTGTCAGAAGGGCAGGGTGTCCTCAAAGCGAGAGTTGACCATCGAGCTGAACCCGCGGCCGAGCACCTGCGGGGAGGGATTCTCGATCGCCCGCGAATAGTGGCCGACGAGCTGCGAGCACACGCTCTTCCAACTCCTCGCCTGCACCTGCTCACGACCAGCGACTCCGAAGGCCCGCCGTTTCGCCTCGTCGCCGAGGAGGTCCGCCGCATGCGCTCGCATGGCCCGCAGGTCCTTCGGGGTGTAGAGCCACCCGGTCCGCGATGAGTCGACGAGGTCGAGCGGGCCGCCCCGGGCGGGAGCGATGACCGGCACCTCGGAAGCCATGGCCTCCTGGATGGTCTGGCAGAAGGTCTCGAGTTCGCCCGGTGCGACCATGAGGTCGAAGCTCGCCACCGCCTGGGCCAGTGCATCTCCGCCGAGGAACCCGGTGAAATGAGCCTCCGGCAGCAGCCGCTGCAGGCGCGTCCGCCAGGGACCGTCACCGACGATGACGACCTTCGCCCCGGGCAGGTCGGTGAGCGCGGCAAGGTCGTCGACCTGCTTCTCCGCGGCCAACCTGCCGACGAAGCCGATGATCTTCTCCCCATCCGGGGCAACGCTTCGACGCCACGCCTCGGACCGGTGAACCGGGTCGAAGCGGGAGGAATCGACCCCACGGGCCCACAGGGCCACCTCGGCGACACCGAGCCCTTCCAGCTGATCGATCGTGTACGACGACGGGGCCAGCGTCAGGGAGGAATGCTGGTGGATATTGCGGACGTGGTTCCACAGCATGGCTTCGATGCCGTGCATGCCGTACCGGGCGGCATAGGCGGGAACCTCGGTCTGGTAGATCGCCACGGTCGGCAGATTGAGCGCCTGGGCGGCCAGCACCCCGCGCCAACCGAGGACGAACGGGCTGGCCAGGTGGACGACGTCCGGGGCGAAACGCTGCAGCAGCCGGCGGATGCGGGTGACGCCGCCGGGAGCCACACGGATGCGCCGATACTTCGGCAAGGCGATCGAGGGAACCCGGACGATGCGGGCGCCTGCGACCTCCTTCGGGCCGTCCCTGCGCGTGCCCGGAGCGATGACGAGGACCTCGTCACCGCGGTCGGCCAGATGGTCGAGGACCCGCAGGAGTGAGTGGGTGACCCCATTCATATTGGGGAGGAAGGATTCTGCAATGATCGCTACTCTCACGATTCCCAGCTAATGCCTGCCGAGTGACGATTGCGTGACCCGAAGGCGACCGGTCGGCGACATCTGGCCGAAATCGGTCCAGCGCACAGACGCCCCGGTGTCCGGGTGGTGGCCTGTTCGCGACGAGTCTGAACCCCGCGTAAACTGAGGTGTCGGAAAAGCTCGCGCAGCACAGGGAACGAGGAGATCGGCCATGGTCTGGTTCATCGTCGGCGGTTGTGTACTCGCCGCCCTCATCGTCCTCTTCGTCGTCCTCATCGTCCTGCGCTTCAATCAGTTGTCCATGGCCCGGTCGCTGTGCGACGAGGCCAGACGCCAGCTCATCGGTGAGATCCGCGCCCGCCACGCTCTCGTACCGGCCTATATCGGCACGCTCCAGCAGATCGCCGGGCAGGACCTGTCCCGGCTCGAACTCGCGCTCGCCTCTGCCGAACGCGCCCCCTTCGACCACCGAGGAGCCGCGGCCGAGAACGCTCTGACCGCCGCCGTCGACGACGCCGCGCTCATCCCCGCGGCGCTGACGGAGAGGTCCCTGACCTCAGACTCTGCCCGGTCCCAGCAGGCAGCGGTCAACGACGAGGTCGACACGACGATCCAGCTGCTGCACGGTCAACTGCAGGTGCTCACCGAACGGATCCTCGCAGGCGCCCGCTTCTACAACACGAACGTCGATCGCTATCACCGGCAGCGGGAGCGACTGGTCTCCCGTCTCTTCGGCGGGGTCTTCAAGCCCCGCGCCCCGTTCACCGAAGCGATCGATGACGACGGCGGGCCCGGCATGGCGGGCCCCGCCTCGGCGAGGATGACTCCATGACCCGCTTCCGCCTCGATCTGGGCTACCGCGGCACGGATTTCCACGGGTGGGCCAAGCAGCCGGGGCTGCGCACGGTCCAAGCCGCCGTCGAATCCGGGCTCGAGCAGATCACCGGCACCGAGGTGGCCACCGTCGTCGCCGGCCGCACCGACGCCGGCGTCCACGCCCGCCGCCAGGTCGTCCACATCGACCTCGGCGATGAGGCGATCGGCAAGCTCATCGGCCAGTCGAATCGACCCGCCGAGGCGGCCCTCCTGTCCCGTCTTCGCGGAGTGCTGATCGCCGGTGAGTTCCACGACGTCGTCGTCCACGCGGTGACAGAGGTGCCCGAGGACTTCGACGCCCGGTTCTCCGCGCTGTGGCGGTCCTATCAGTACCGATTGGCCGACCACCGGTCCTTCATCGACCCGCTGCTGACCCAGGTGACGCCACGGCACAAGGGCGAGCTCGATGCCGAAGCCATGGCCGAGGCCGCGAGCGAGGTCCAGGGACTCCACGATTTCCTGCCGTTCTGCAAACCCCGCGAGGGAGCGACGACGATCCGCACCCTCCATGAGCTGCGAGTCTCGCGCGATCAGGATGCTGTGATCACCATCGATCTGCGCGCCGACGCCTTCTGCCACCACATGGTCCGGGCCCTGGTCGGCGGGTTGATCAAGGTCGGTTCGGGCAGCTGGGACGTGACCCGTCCCGCCGAGCTCATCGCCGAGGCGGACGCCGGGCTGCCCCCGGATGTGCCCATGTTCGTCACTCCTGCCGAAGGACTCGTCCTCACCGAGGTCGGCTACCCGGCACCCGAGGACTACGCGGCTCGGAACGCCCAGACGATGGCCCGCCGCGACCACGAATAGGCCGGGGGTTCGGCGGGTGCGTCGGCCGATGCATCAAGACGCCTTCTATCGCGCAATTCTCGATTATGTGAGAATTCCTCTTTCCAGGTGTGAGAATCCTGTGTAGATTCACATGTAAGTAACTTTCAGTTCGCATTGGCACTGCAGGATGGAATCCGTCTTCATCCCCACCAGCACGGTTGATGTGCGCCTCACTGAACGATCGAAGGAACCGAATACATGTCGAAACTTGTGACCAAAGTGCTGGCTGCAGGCGCCGCAGTGTCGATGCTGACACTGCCCAGCCTCTCACCGGCCATCGCGGCGCCCTCTCTGGGCAACGGAAACTCCACCGACGACAGCGTCACGAAGCCGAGCGAAGCAGCTCCCGCTGACCCCGAGCAGTCGTCGAACGAATCATCCACCGGCGGCAAGTCCGAGACGGCAGAGGACTCCGGCAGCGATGAGCAGGACTCCGGCAGCGCTGCGCAGTCGGCGCCCGAGGGCACCGCGGTCCAGCTGCTCAACATCACCGACTTCCACGGACGCATCTCCGAGGCAGGTACTCAAGTGGCCTCGGTGGTCGAAGAGGAGCGCGCGAAGTTCGGCACCGGCGGCGACAATGCGGGCACCGCGCTGTTGTCGACCGGTGACAACATCGGTGCCTCGACTTACACTTCCTCGTCGCAGAACGACACCCCGACCCTCGATGTTCTCAACGTCATGGGACTCGACGCCTCGGCTGTCGGCAACCATGAATTCGACAAAGGCATCGATGACCTGACGGGACGCGTGAGCGACGAAGCCGATTTCCCGTACTCGGCAGCCAACGTCTACGACAAGGGAACTCAGAACGTCGTCGACGGTCTCGACGAGTACTCGATCGTCGACGTGGCGGGAGTGAAGATCGCCGTCATCGGCGTCGTCACCAAGGACACGACCTCGCTCGTCTCACCGGACGGCATCCCCGACCTCGATTTCGGAGATCCCACGGACGCAGTCAACCGCGTCGCCGACGATCTCGAGAACCTGCCCGAGGATGAACGCCCGGATATGACGGTCGTCGAGGCCCACCTCGGCGCCTCATCGGCTGAGAGCCTCGAGGACGCGGAGGCGTCGAACGCCGAGTTCAAGAAGCTCGTCACAGAGGCCGACGCCTCGGTCGACGCCATGTTCACCGGCCACACCCACATGCCGTATTCCTTCGAAGCGCCGGTGCCGGGAGAGTCCGACCGAACCCGTCCCGTCATCGAAGCCGGCAGCTACGGCGAATACGTCGGGCAGGTGACTATGCGCGTCGACGGCAACGGCGACTGGCAGGCAGGCGGCATCAACCTCATCGAGACCGAAGACAAGAGCTTCGACTCCGAGGTCGTCGACAAGGTCGCCGCCATCGTCAGCGACGCAGAGGACAAGGCCAAGGAGCTCGGCTCCGAGGTCACCGGCACGATCAGCGAGGACATCACCCGCGCGAAGAAGGACGGCGAGGAGGACCGCGGTGCCGAGTCCACGCTGGGCAACCTCGTCGCGGATGCACTCAAGGAAGGCGTCGAGGAGACTCAGCTCGAGGAAGCCGATTTCGGGATCACGAACCCGGGCGGACTGCGCACCGACCTGCTGTGCGATGACATCTACAACACCGAGGACGAGTGCGAAGTCACCGTCGCCGAGCTCAACAGCGTGCTTCCCTTCGCCAACGACCACGGGGTCGTGACGATGAAGGGGTCGGACGTCATCGGCCTCTTCGAGGAGCAGTGGCAGCCCGAGGACGCGTCCCGCCCGTTCCTGCACCTGGGCATCTCCGATGACCTGGACGTCGTCTACGACACGGACGCTGACAAGGGCGAGCACGTGAAGTCCGTCAAGGTCGATGGCAAGGACCTCGACCCGGACAAGGACTACCGGGTCGCGACGCTGAGCTTCCTCGCTGCCGGTGGTGACAACTTCTCCTCCTTCGCCAAGGGCGACTTCGAGCAGTCGGGACTGACCGACTTCGAGACCTGGGAGAACTACTTCAACAAGCACCAGGCCGAGGGCGAGGACGTCACCCCGGACAAGAACGAGCGCCAGGCCGATGCGGCCAAGGACGTCATCGACAGCGGCGACCTCACCGCAGAGCTGACCGGGCCGACATCCATCAAGCCCGGTGAGAGCGCTGAGTTCGCGCTCAGGACGAATGCGAAGTCCGAGGTCGCAGGCCCCATCGACGTCACCGTCGACCTGCCGGAGGGATATACCGCCGAGGTGGCCCAGCAGGCCGGAGCCCAGTCGGCTTCCGCGAAGGCTGCTAAGAGCACGTCCTCTGAGGTCAGCGCCGAGGCGGCCGCCACGACGATCACGCTCGACTCGATTCCGGCGGGGGAGTCCGAGACTCCGGTGACCGTGACCGCGCCGGACGATGCCTCCGGCGAGGTGACCGTGACGGTCAGCGTGCAGGCGAACGCCGATGGTCCGTGGTGGGATGACAACCCGCTGCCGCTGGCTCACGAGTTCGAAGCCACCGCTGCAGTCGGTGACGATGCGAATGCCTCGGCCGGCGACGACGGTTCGGCCGACGGCGGTGCCGCTGACGGCGGAGACAGCGCGGCCGGCGGCAGCGCCGATGGCGGGGACAGCACGGCCGACGGATCCGATAACGGTTCGTCGAATGCCGGCAGCGGAGCCGACGGTTCGAACGCCTCAGCCGACGGCGGTGCGGCCGATGGTTCGGGGGCCGATGCGAACGGTTCGAAGGACGGCGGTGACCTGCCGCGCACCGGCTTCGAGACCGTCAACATCGTCGCTGCGGCCTTGGCGCTCATCGTCGCCGGCACCACCGCGGTCACGATCGTCCGCCGCCGCAAGCTCAGCCTCCAGAGCTGAGTCGGGCTGCTCAGAAACACCTGACGCTCAGGCGAGATCGTCGCCGAGACCGGCGGGGTCGGAGAGTTCTTCTCTCCGGCCCCGCCGTCGTTGGCCCCGCCGTCGTTCGCAGACGCTTTTCGAACGGACAGTCTCCTGCGCGGGGTATCCCTCACCGGTAGCGCAGCACCCGCGCGCTGCTCGCAATATGCGCGATTGCACAGGGGTGTTTTGTCACCGAGGAAGGGGTCTGCGAGGAATGGTGAGTGCAGCGACCAACGGTGACAGATGCGTCGCTGAGGGGCGTTTGGCGCGATGCATCCCACGCCCTGAGCGTCATCTCCACCCGGTAGTCGCACGTCGCACCGGTGCAACGGGGCGTTGTGTCGCTGCGGGGGTGGTTTGCGAGGAAGGGTGGGTGCTGACGCTACCGGTGCGTGATGCCCGCAGCGTCAGGGGCGTGACGATGTATCGGAGCCGTCGGCCTCGGCACCGGAGCCGGCAGGGGTCGCATCAGCATCGGCGGCGGCGTCACCGGCGGCCGGGACTTGCGGGCGGCCGGCGCGGAAAGTCTCGAGGTGAGTGAGCACCGGGACGAGGAAGAGGATGCCGACGGCCGGGACCACGATACCCGAGTCGTTGATGAGGGTGCCGACGCCCAGCAGGATCGCCAAGCTGATCATCGCAGCTCTCAGCAGCGGAACCCGCCGGTACGTGTCTTGGAGTCCCTGCAGCCGGAAACGCTGCGGGTCCAGTGCCATCCAGAACACGCCGATGATGATGAGCGGGAGCACCAGAGTCATCCACGACTGGGTGAGGATGTCGATGTTCATCCCGATCTTGCGGGCCAGCACGCTGAGCGCCTGTCCGCTGATGATCGAATCGAAGAACCGTCCGAAGTGCGTGCGCTGATCGGCCGGGCGCAGCCAGTCGAGGAACAGCACGGTGAGCATGACGAAACCGGCGATGCCCACCGTCAGCCCCAGCCGTTTGACCGAGAACCGGATGCTCGCCGCCGCCAGCACGAGGTAGGCAACCCCGATGATGAGCGTCGGCACGGACCCGAACTTCGTCCCCAACCCCGGGGCGGCCAAGATGACACACGAGACGAGGACGGGCACAGTGACGATGAGTACACGGTGCAGAGGCTTCGTCACCAAGGACGCGAAGCCGGTGACGGCCAACAGCAGCGCACAGCAGTACAGGGCCAGCGCGGAGTTCCCGATCCCGTAGAACCGGGAGGCGATGAGCAGCGGCTCGCCCAGCAGCGTCGACATCTGCAGCTGGGACCCGGTGACGACGTCGTAGGCGAGCACGACGACGGTCACGGTGGACACGAAGAGCACCGGCCCGAACGTGTGCCGCCGCCAGGGGCCGAGCAGCGCCAGCACTCCGAGCAGCAGCGACCACCCCGCCAGAGCACCGAGCATCGCGATGTCCGGATTCGTCGCCCGTTCCCACGGCACGGTGTTGACCAGATACGTCGAGATCGGCATCGCCGCGAACACGACACCGAGGCGGTACGCCCCGGAATGGACGAGCTCCCGGTGGTTCTTGCGCATGAACCACGCCAACGCCAGCAGCCCGACCATGAGCGTGGCAACGACGGGGAAGAACCAGGTCGACAGGTCGTTCTGCGTCTTCACCGCCACCTGCCGGTCGAGCACGGCCTGATAGCGCGAATGCCAATCGGATCCGTGCGCACCCGAGGTCATCGGTGCCCCGGCCGCGTTGTCCATCTCCTCGGCCCCGGACAGAGCCGCGAGCGTCGGTGCCAGGTCGGGCACCTGCACCAGCCCCGGCTGGCGCGTCGACGAGGAGGTGAGCAGACCCGCCGGCTCACCCGGTTCGACCATCATCGTCGCCTGCATCGACGAGCCTTCGTGCGTGCCGTCGGCGATCGAGGAGAACACCACGGGAACGGTTCCCTCGCCGAGGCGGTTCGGCCGGTCCGCACTCATCCACCCCGTCGATTCGAGGATGTCCCCGACCTGTGCATCGAGATTCTTCAGAGAGTAACCGTCGGCGGCGGTGTTGCCGAGATCGACGAGGGTGAGCTCACCGTCGGCGGCCGATTTCGCCACGTCCGCTCCCAGGTCGGGCCCGACGGGCGACCAGTTCTCGACATGGCCGGAAGGGGAGGCGGCGGCGATCGCGGCACCGTTGCCGAAGGCGCGGATATCGGGCACGGCCTCGGCCAGCGCTCCGAGGGACGCATCGTAGTTGTCACCGCGGGCCACCTGCGCGTAGACGTCCCAATCGGCGACCCAGCCGTCGAGCGGTGAGGCCGGTACGCGGCACTGATCGCGGGGTTCGTCGGCGGCCCGCCGTCCCGAGCCGAGCCCCAGCCAGCCGTCGACCGGGCAGCTCGTCGAGCGCACGCTGCGCGGGGTGATCGTCCCGATTTGACCGCCCTTCATCATCACCCACAGGTGCGGTGTGGTGCGCGGGTCGAGGTCCTCGAAGCGGAATCCGGAGACGTTGATCGACACGACACCGGAATTCGCCGAGGCGGCCCCGCCCTCGCTCTCTTCCGCAGCCGGGCCCGCGGCCGGGGCCGCCTGCCCGGCGTGGGGCAGGCCGAGGACGAGAAGCACGATGGCGAGCATCCCGAGGAGAACCCGGGCGGCAGGGGAGGTCACGGGGGCTCTCATCGGTGAGCCTCCTCGGCGTGTTCAGCACTGAGCGCCAGTAGGAAGGGCAGGAGAACCATGGCTCCGGTCGAGGGTACGGCGACACCGGAATCGGTGAGTACGAGCCCGACGCCGAGCCCGGTGGCGGCGGCGAGGAATCCATAGTGCAGGTCGGAATCGGCGAAGAGTTGGGGGAGCCGACCCCGCCACTTGTTGACCAGGCGCCCGGTCCGGCTGCCGGCGTGCACGCGGGGGAAGTGGAGGAGGTAGCGGAGGAAGATGAGGATCGCGATGACCGCGAGCGGGGTGACGATCGCCAGGGCCGGGTTGATCTGGATGATGTGGAGGTTCGCGCCGAGCTTGCGGCCGATCACCTGCAGGGCCTCACCGGTGACGATCTGGTCGAAGAACGTGCCGAAGTGCGAGCGGGCCCCGGCCGGGCGCAGCCAGTCGAGGAAGGCGATGCCGATGAGGATCGCCAGCGATGCCACGCCGATGAGGGCGAGGCGCAGCAGAGTCAGTCGGATCTTCGTCAGCAGCGCCACGAGGACCATGAGGCCGGCGAGGATGGCGATCGTGCCGCCGAACTTCGCACCCCAGGACGGGTTCCCGGAGACGAACACGGCTGCCAGACCGATGGCGATCGGCACGATGATCACGGCTTTTCGCCGGCCGCGCGCCCGCAGCCACGACACCACGACGCTTAAGAATATGAAGAGGCTGACGATGAAGATCGCCGCACCCTGATTGCCGAGCCCGTAGTAGCGGCCGCCGACGATCGGGTTGTAGCCGAGCAGCGAGTTCGCCTGCAGATGGGACCCGGTGGCCAGGTCGGCAGCGAGGATGAGCAGGTTCGCCCCGGCCAGAGCGCCGACCCGTCCCCGCCAGGTCCGCCCCCACGGTGGGATGAGGGCGACGACGAACAGGACGGCGGCCGTGCCGATGACCGAGAGGAACAGGCCGAGTCCGGGATCGGCCGTCCGCGACCAGGGGACGAGCCCGGCGAGGAACGCCCCCATCGGCAGCGACGCGACGGCCAGGGACACCCAGCCGAGGAAGCGGTGGACGTGGGCAGCTCGGGTGGCGCCGCCTCGGCGACCGAGGATGGAGCGGTTGAGCAGAATCGCACACGCGATGAAGAGGACGTAGAAGATGATATCGAGGGTGATGGAGAACGTCGAGAGATTCTGGTGGATCGTCGTCGACTTCTGCGCCTCGGCGACGAGATCGTCGATGCGCTGCTGCGGATCATCTTCGGTGGGGTTGGAATCGAAGCCGACGGCGCGCGGGGAATCGACGTCGAGGACATCGAGGATGCCCGGTGCCAGATCCGTGATCTGCAGCAGCCCCGGGGTGCGGGTCGTCGCCGAGGACAGCGACCCGGGCTCGAAGCCCGGGCCTGCGGCGATGAACGCCCGCAGCTGCGGCAGACCGGAACTGTCACCGAGGCCGGCGACGATGATCGTCGGCTCCGCGGCCCCGTCCTTCGCGTTCTCCCGCATTTCCTGCAGACGCACGCCGAGGCGGCGGTCGGCTTCGGCGACGCGGGCCTCCCGATCGAAATCCGGCGGAACGGTATAGGAGTAGTTCGGGATCGGGTCGAACAGCCAGGAGCGGATGCCGATCGCACCGAGGTCGACGACGCCGAGGCGGCAGTCCGTGGCGGTCGCATCCTCCGTGAAGTTCGTCACCACCCCGTCGTCGTCCGCGGTGGCATAGGCGGCGCCGGGGCCTTCGGCGGCGACGCAGGGTTCGAGCAGGGAGTCCGCATCGGCCGCGTCGGTGCCGGCGGGCACGGCCTTGCCGGCTCCGGCGACGGCGCGCGCGAGCATGCCGTAGTCGACGGAGTAGCCGGAACCGATGTTGGGCTCCTTGACCGCGTCGAAGCCCTCGATCCGCGCGGTCGTCGCTCCCGTGGCCGTTTCGTCAGCATGAGCTTCATCACTGTCCGCGGCGTCCTTCGCCGAGGCGGCCCCGTTCTCGGTGTCCGCGGAACCGTCCGTGGTGGGGGCGATCATCGTCGGGCATCTGGCTGAGTCATCGGCGTCGGCATCCTCGGCGGCGGGGGAGGGCCCGGCCTGCGCACGGGCGCCCGCGCCGAAGGACAGCCAACCCGACGCCGGGCAGGTGGCCGCGCCGATCGTGCGCACGTTGAGATTCGCGGCCGCACCCTCGGAGAGCAGGCGGTAGAGGTTCGGAGTGCGCTCGGGATCGATATCATCGATGGTCAGACCCGGAATGCCGAAGACGATCGTCTGCCCGGCCGGGGGCCTACTGGCGTCGGCGGCCTGCGCGGAGGATGCGCTGACGTTCGCAGCCGAACCATTGGGCGATGCCGTATCGTCGGGCGATGCCGACGCGGAGGCGGGGCCGAGTCCGAGGCCTGCCGTCAGCAGCCCGACCAGCAGACCCAGCATCAGGATTCTCAATGCGGGAAGTCGGAAGAGCAGGCTGGAATGAGTCGGCACAGATCAATACTATCGGCTCAGGTTTCTGCTGGCCCTGAGACCGCTCTGGGCGTTTGCTCCCCGGGCCTGCGGCCATGTATATTTGATTGTCGTTGTGTGTGCTTGTCGCACTCCCTTACATAGCCTCATGCGTTGCAGGCCCGTAGGTGAGGGGAATGCGTCGATAGGTTCACCCGATTGAAGACAACCAGCGCTTGAGACCCATTGGACTCACGACCCGATGAGGACCCGGCGCTGCACTGAACACAGATACGAAAAGAAGGCTACTTTTGCGTACGTATACAGCTAAGCCCGGTGACGTTGAGCACCAGTGGCACGTCATTGACGCCACTGACCAGGTGCTCGGTCGCCTTGCTTCGCAGGTGGCACGCCTCCTGCGCGGCAAGCACAAGACCACGTTCACTCCGAACACGGACACCGGTGACTTCGTCATCATCATCAACGCCGACAAGGTCGCGCTGACAGGTGCGAAGCTCGAGAAGAAGCGCGCTTACCGTCACTCCGGTTACCCGGGTGGACTCAAGAGCGTGAACTATGCCGAGCTCCTCGCCACCCACCCCGAGCGTGCAGTCGAGAAGGCTGTCGCCGGTATGGTCCCGAAGACTCGTCTCGGACGTGCCCAGATGCAGAAGCTGAAGGTCTATGCAGGTGCCGAGCACCCGCACGCCGCTCAGAATCCGCAGCCGTACGAACTCAGCCAGGTCGCGCAGTAAGCGCCTGAGCTCTAGACATCCCGAGGAGAACCGTGGCTGATACCACCAACGCGACAGAAACTGTCGAAGAAGAGATCACCGAATACACTTCCGAGACTCCCGCATCCGCTGGCCTGGGCGAAAGCACCGCCGGTGGACGTGGACAGTCCCTGACCGCTCCCGGCAACGGAGTCGGCCGCCGCAAGCAGGCAATTGCTCGCGTGCGCCTCGTCCCCGGCACCGGTGAGTGGACCATCAACGGACGTACTCTCGAGGAGTACTTCCCGAACAAGCTGCACCAGCAGCTCGTCAATGAGCCCTTCACCCTGCTGGACCTGGGCGGACGCTTCGACGTCATCGTCCGGATCTCCGGCGGTGGACCTTCCGGCCAGGCCGGTGCCGTCCGCCTGGGCGTGGCTCGTTCGCTCAACCAGATCGACGCGGAGTCCAACCGCGCCGAGCTGAAGAAGGCCGGATACCTCAGCCGCGATGCTCGCGTTCCTGAGCGCAAGAAGGCCGGTCTCAAGAAGGCCCGTAAGGCACCTCAGTTCTCGAAGCGCTGATCTCGCTGGCGAACCGACTGCGGCTGGTCTGCCACTGAGTCGCAGTCATCGACAGTTCAGCATCATGAACATGAGAATGCGGTCCCGAACCTGGTTCGGGGCCGCATTTCTCATATCCGGACTCATCTCACACGGTCACTGACGTGGCCACGGGTGCGGTCGGCCGCCTCGGCGAAGGTGCCGATATCACGGCCGACACTCCGCGGATCGACTAAGATCGACTCCGACATTGACGAAAGGATCCCCCCACCATGTCTCGACTCTTCGGCACCGATGGAGTGCGCGGATTGGCCAATCGCGACATCTCGGCCAAACTCGCGCTCCAGCTCTCGGTCGCAGGTTCGCGCGTGCTCAGCCGCGGCTGGACGGGCGAGAAGCGCCCCTTCGCCGTGGTCGGACGTGACACGCGTGTGTCCGGCGAATTCCTCTCCGCCGCACTGAGCGCCGGCATCGCCTCGACGGGAGTCGACGTCCTCGACGCGGGCATGCTGCCGACGCCGGGCATCGCCCAGGTCGTCAAGGACACTGGTGCCGCCTTCGGCGTCGTCATCTCCGCCTCCCACAACCCCATGCCCGACAACGGCATCAAATTCTTCGCCGCGGGAGGGACGAAGCTCGACGACGCGGTCGAAGACGAGATCCTCGCCATCTTCGACCACGACTGGGATCGTCCGACCGGCGCGGACGTCGGTCGCATCGCGCGTTACCCGGCCGCTGCCGACGAGTACACCGAACATCTTGTGCGCTGTGTCGACGCCGACAATGTGCGCCCGCTGTCGGGACTCAAGGTCGTCGTCGACTGTGCTCACGGTGCGGCCTCCATCGTCGGACCCGCCGCACTGCGTCAGGCCGGCGCCGAAGTCATCGTCTCCGCCGCCGAACCCGACGGCTTCAACATCAACGACGGTGTCGGTTCGACCCACCTCGAACCGCTGCAGCGCCTCGTCGTCGAGACCCAGTCCGATCTGGGCGTGGCCTTCGACGGTGACGCCGACCGCTGCCTGGCCGTGGACTCGCTGGGCCGCGTCGTCAACGGCGACCAGGTCATGGGCATCCTCGCGATCGGGCTCAAGGAGCTCGGTGAGCTCCGCGGCAACACCCTGGTCACCACCGTCATGTCGAACCTGGGCCTGACGCAGGCGATGGACAAGTACGGCATCAAAACCGTGCAGACGGCTGTCGGCGACCGCTACGTGCTCGAACGGATGCTCGCCGACGGGTATGCACTCGGCGGGGAACAGTCCGGACACGTGCTCATGCTCGATCACGGCACCACCGGCGACGGTGTGCAGACGGCACTGCACCTGATGAAGCGGATGGCCGATGCCAAGCGCACCCTGGCCGACCTCGCCGCGGAGATCCCGCAGCTGCCGCAGGCGCTCGTCAACGTCAAGGGCGTGGACAAGAACAACGTCGATCACCCGCAGGTCGTCGCCGCGGTGGCCGCCGTCGAAGCCGAACTCGCCGACACCGGTCGCGTGCTGCTGCGTGCCTCGGGCACCGAGCCGCTCATCCGCGTCATGGTCGAAGCTGCCACCGAGGATGCCGCCGCCGCCCAGGCCGAGCGCCTGGCCGCATCGGTCAAGGAACACCTCGCGCTGTAGAGCGGTCGTGCCGCCGGCTGCGGCAGTGCCTTGCGGGGCGTCCTCAGCGTCGAGCGCGCATCGTGCGGCTCTCGCAAGTTAAGTGGGGCCAGATTGCACAATTTTCGCGCGAAAATGGCAATCTGACCCCACTTGACTCGCGGGAAGCGGCTGTCCCTGCCGCTTGAGTGCAGCCCGCGCATCGAAGGTGGTGCAGCGGCATGCCTCAGCTCGAGGCGAACTGGGTGGCGTAGAGCTCGGCGTAGCGACCGCCGCGGCCGACCAGCTGCTCGTGAGTCCCGGATTCGACGATGCGACCGGCCTCGACGACGAGGATCGTATCGGCCTGCCGGATCGTCGAGAGGCGGTGGGCGATGACCAGAGCCGTCCGCCCATGCATCGCCTGGGCCAGGGCCCGTTGGATCGCGGCCTCATTCGTCGAGTCCAACGCCGAGGTGGCCTCGTCGAGCACGACGATCTCCGGGGAGGCCAGCAGCATCCGGGCGATCGTCAGCCGCTGACGTTCGCCTCCGGAGAGTCGGTACCCGCGCTCACCGACGACCGTGTCCAGTCCATCGGGCAGAGCATCGATGACACCTCGCAGCTGTGCCCGGTCGATGGCATCGAGCATCTGCTCCTCGGTGGCGTCGGGATTGACCAGCGCCAGGTTGGCCCGGATCGATTCGTGGAAGACATGACCGTCCTGGGTGACGACGCCGACGGCCTCGCGCAGATCGGCGAACGACAGGTCGCGGACATCGACTCCGCCGATGGTGATCGTCCCGCCCGTGACGTCGTAGAGCCGCGGCAGCAGCGAGGCGATCGTCGACTTGCCCGCACCTGAGGATCCGACGAGGGCGACGGTGTGCCCGGCGGGAATGGTGAAGCTCAAGTCGTGGAGAACCTCATCGCCGCCGCGGGCGTCGAGCACGGAGACGTCCTCGAGACTGGCCAGGCTGACCTGAGAGGCGCTGGGGTAGGCGAAGTCGACGTGATCGAATGTCACATCCAGCCCACCGGCGGGCAGAGCCTTCGGCCGCGAGGGTTCCTTGAAATAGGGCACGAGATCGAGGATCTCGAAGACGCGTTGGAAGGACACGACTGCGCTCTGGATGTCCAGACGTGCATTGGCGAGCATCGTCAGCGGTGTGTAGAGCCGGGTGAGCAGCAGTGCCAGGGTCACGACCTGACCGGCGTTGAGGTTGCCGACGACCGCCTGCACACCGCCGACACCGTAGACGAGGGCCAGCGCCAGAGCAGAGACGAGAGTCAGGGACGAGACGAATGTCGACTGCAGCATTGCGACCTTGACGCCGATATCGCGGACCTGACCGGCGCGGTCGGCGAACTCCTCGTTCTCCTGCCGGGGATTGCCGAAGAGCTTGACCAGGGTGGCCCCGGCGGCGGAGAACCGTTCGGTCATGCGGGTCGACATGTCGGCCGAGTTGTTGGCCGCTTCGAACTGCAGGGACGCGAGCTTTCCGCTGAGCATTCGGGTGGGGATGATGAACAGCGGCAGCAGCAGGATCGACAGCACGGTCACCTGCCAGGAGATCGTGACCATGACTCCGACGGTCAGAGCCAGGGAGACGAAGTTCGACACGATGCCGGACAGGGTGTTCGAAAATGCCCGCTGCGCACCGATGACATCCGTGTTGAGTCGGGAGACCAGGGCTCCGGTGCGGGTGCGGTTGAAGAATGCGATCGGCATCGACTGGACGTGATCGTAGACGGCCGTGCGCAGATCGAAGATGAGCCCCTCGCCGATCCGTGAGGACAGGTACCGGTTCGTGATCGAGATGGCCGCATCGGCGATGGCCAACCCGCCGATGGCCACGGCCAGCCACACGACCGTGGACACGGGACCGCCGCCGGTGATTGCGTTGACGACGTCACCGGCGAGCACCGGATTGAGGACGCCGATGCCAGCGGTGAGCACGGACAGCAGCAGAAAGACGATGAGTTTGCGCTTGTGGCGAGTCGCATACCCGCCGATCCGCTTGTAGATGCCCGGTTGGATGCGCGTTTCGGGGGTCTTCTTGCTCTTGACCGAGGAGTACATGAGGTGATGTGCGGACGGCACACTCATAGTGGGTCCCTTTCTGCTGCCGAAACGACCGAGCATGCACGGGGACTCCCGTGACGGTGCGGGGATCGCCCGCCTCCGGTCGCCGCCGCAGGCAGGTGGCCTGCTGGCGGTGAGTGGTTCAGTGCACCCAGTGCAACCGTCGGAGGCGTGAAACTATTTCCTCACCGCCCAACGACTCCAGTCACACCGCCCCGCCCGGCGGCGGTCCCGCTCACAGCTTCCGCAGCTGCACCTTCCTGATGGTGTGGTCCGAGGACTTGTGGAGCACGAGGTCGGCGCGGCCGCGGCTGGGCTGGACGTTCTCGCGCAGGTTCGGGAAGTTGATGGAGTCCCAGATCTCCGTGGCCAGGGTGATCGCTTCGTCATCGTCGAGCTGCGAGTACCGGTGGAAGTAGGAGTCCTCGTCCTGGAACGCGCCGTGCTTGAGTTTGAGGAACCGCGAGATGTACCACTGCCGGATATCACGGGAGCGTGCATCGACGTAGACGGAGAAGTCGAAGTAGTCGCTGATGGCCAAGCCCACGGTTCCGTCCTGACGGGGGCGGGCGGGTTGGAGGACGTTGAGGCCTTCGACGATGAGGACATCGGGGGAGCGCACGACCACCTCGGCGCCGGGAACGATGTCGTAGGTGTGGTGCGAGTACACGGGAGCGCGGACCTCGGGGGCCCCTGATTTCACGGCGGAGATGAACTTGAGCAGCTTGCGCCGGTCGTAGGATTCGGGGAATCCCTTCCGCCCGTTGAGGCGGCGACGGTCGAGTTCGGCATTGGGGTAGAGGAATCCGTCGGTGGTGATGAGCTCGACCCGCGGAGTGTCGGGCCAGCGGGCGAGCAGTTCGCGCAGCACACGTGCCGTCGTCGACTTGCCCACGGCCACCGATCCGGCGACGCCGATGACGAAAGGCGTGCGTTTGGCGTCCTGCGGTTCCAGCCCGCGTTCGTGCAGCGGAGAGAAGAACTCCCTGGTCAGGTCGTGCTTCGCCCGCCGTGCGGAGACGTAGAGGTTGAGCAGCCGGGACAGGGGCAGGTACACCTGAGCCACCTCGTCGAGGTTGATCCGATCGCCGAGCCCGCGCAGCCGTTCGATATCGCGCTGCTTCAGCGGCAGGGGAGTGGCCTGGGCGAGCGTGCCCCACACCTCCCGGTCGAATTCCCAGAACGGGGACGTCGTGTCCGGTTCGCTGCGCCGGGCGGTATTGAGTCCGGCGAGCTTGCGCGCACGGTCCAATTGAGGGTCGACATGGCTCATTCCCCCATTGTGTCACGCGTCATGTTCTGCCCCCGCGCCAGGTCGGCGAATGCCCCCACCCGGGACAGGTCGGGCAATGCCCTCACCCTCACCGAGGCGGTCCCACCGTGCCCGCGTGCGCGTGCGGTTGGTCACGTTGACCCGATCGTGACTCGCCGAAATATACGAGAACGGGCGGGAGTGCGTAAAATCTCCCTCATGTGTGGAATCGTTGGCTATGTATCCAAGGCCCCCGTTGACAATGCCGATCACTCGGCGCTCGATGTCGTGCTCGGCGGCCTGAAGAGGCTCGAATACCGCGGCTACGACTCGGCCGGTGTCGCGCTCGTGACCGAAGACGGTCAGCTCGCCTCGGCGAAGAAGGCCGGAAAGTTCTCCGCCCTGACCGAGGAGATCGAGACCAACCCGCTGCCGGCTGCGCAGACCGGAATCGGCCACACCCGCTGGGCCACCCACGGTGGGCCCACCGACGTCAACGCCCACCCGCACCTGGCCGACGGTGGGAAGCTCGCGCTCATCCACAACGGGATCATCGAGAACTTCGCCCACCTGAAGAAGGACCTCGTCGCCGAGGGCGTCGAATTCCTCTCCGAGACCGACACCGAGGTGGCCGCCGCCCAGCTGGCGAAGAACTACCGGGAGACCGGCGACCTCACCGCCGCGATGCGCAGGACCGCGACCGAACTCGAGGGCGCGTTCACCCTGCTCGCCGTCCACGCCGATGCTCCCGGCAAGGTCGTCGCCGCCCGCCGGAACTCGCCGCTGGTCATCGGCCTCGGCGAGGGGGAGAACTTCCTCGGCTCCGACGTCGCCGCGTTCATCGACTACACCCGCACGGCCGTCGAGATCGGCCAGGACGAAGTCGTCACCATCACCCCGGAGGCGGTGACGATCACGGACACCGACGGCAACCCCGTCGAAGGCGAGCAGTTCGAGGTCGACTGGGACACTGCCTCGGCGGAGAAGGGCGGCTTCGCGTCCTTCATGGACAAGGAGATCCACGATCAGCCGCAGGCCGTGGCCGACACCCTGCTCGGCCGCCTCGACACCGAGGGCCGCCTGACGTTGGACGAGATGCACATCGACGAGAACGTGCTCAAGTCCGTGGACAAGATCGTCGTCATCGCCTGCGGCACCGCCGCGTACGCCGGTCAGGTCGCGAAGTACGCGATCGAGCACTGGTGCCGCATCCCCACCGAGGTGGAGCTGGCCCACGAATTCCGCTACCGGGACCCGGTGGTCACGGAGAAGACGCTCGTCGTGGCGATCTCGCAGTCCGGGGAGACCATGGACACGATCATGGCCGTCCGCCACGCCCGTCAGCAGGGCGCGAAGGTCATCGCGATCTGCAACACCTTCGGCTCGACGATCCCGCGCGAATCCGATGCCGCGCTCTACACCCACGCCGGCCCGGAGATCGCCGTGGCCTCGACGAAGGCCTTCCTGTCGCAGGTCGTCGCCTGCTACCTGCTCGGCCTCTACCTCGCCCAGCTGCGGGGCAATAAGTTCCGCGATGAGATCGCCACGATCCTCGCCGAGCTGCAGTCCATCCCGGAGAAGATCCAGCACATCCTCGACGAGACGAAGTCGCAGGTCCTGGCGCTGGCCGACCGCAATCAGGACGTCGATTCCGTGCTGTTCCTCGGCCGTCACGTCGGCTACCCGGTGGCGATGGAGGGTGCGCTCAAGCTCAAGGAGCTCGCGTACATCCACGCGGAGGGCTTCGCCGCCGGTGAGCTCAAGCACGGACCGATCGCGCTCATCGACGACGGTCAGCTCGTCATCATCGTCGTCCCGTCCAAGCGCGGCCGGGATTCGCTGCATGCGAAGGTCATCTCGAACATCCAGGAAGTCCGCGCCCGCGGTGCGAACACCGTCGTCATCGCCGAGGAGGGCGACGAAGAGGTCGATCAGTTCGCCTCCGAGGTCATCTTCGTGCCCGAGACGACGACGCTCATGGCTCCGCTGCTGACGACCGTTCCGCTGCAGATCTTCGCGATGGAGCTGGCCACGGCCAAGGGCCTCGACGTCGACCAGCCGCGCAACCTCGCGAAGTCGGTCACGGTCGAATGATCCGCCTCGGTGCCGGGCACGACATCGGTCGGTCCGGCATCTGAGTCGGTCGGGTATCTGAGGAGGTTCGATTGTGGCGATTCTAGGCATCGGCACGGACATCGCCGACGTGCCGCGCTTCGCGGAGCACATCGAACGCGTGCCCGAACTTCTTGATCGCCTGCTCACCCCCGGTGAACAGCTCAAACGCAACGGCAAACGCCGGACCGATGCCTCCCTGGCTGCGCGGTTCTCCGCGAAGGAGGCGCTGAAGAAAGCGATCGGCTTCCCCGGATGGCTGCCGTGGCAATCCGCCGAGGTGGTCCCCGCGCTCTCCGGTGCGCCGAGTTTCCGTCTGCGCGGGCTCGTGCTCGAGCACTTCCGTGCCATCGGGGGCACGAACATCCACCTGTCGATCACCCACGATGCGCACCTGACGATGACGTTCGTCATCGCAGAGGGCGACGGCCCGTCGCTGAGCCCCGGCATCGAAGGGATCGCCGACCACTTCACCCATTCGATGTACGGGAAGGGATCGCGCCCGGGTTCGACGCCCGGCCGGTAGGGTTTCGCCTGTAATACGCTCAGCACGTCATTCACTACGGCGGGCACGTTCTTCACAACGGCGGGGACCGTCTTTTCACCCTTCTCACCGAAGCGCTAGTCGCAGAAGAAGCGAATCGCCGTGTATGGAGTCAGGCTCCCGCTCCCCGGCGAATTCGAATCCCAGCTTGCCGAGCACATTGAACGAAGCAGAGTTCCACTCGCGAACAGTCGAGGCCAGGTATCGATAACCGATGTGCTCTGCGCGCTCGACGACCGCCCTTGAAGCTTCGGTGGCGAACCCCCGTCCCCAGCACTCCTGCAGGAACTCGAAAGCCAGTTCGGGCTCGTCGGGGTGACCCACGCTGTTGTCGACGAGCCCGCAATAGCCCATTGGGGCCTCCGTCAGCTTGTTGTCGACGACGAGCAGCCCCGGTTCCGGAGTCGAATCGTAGGTGCGAATCCATTCCTCCAGATCCACCTGAGTGGGACGACCGTCAGCCGAGATGCGTCGACGTGCGGGAACTTGCTTGTCGCGTTCCTCCCAGAGCCGGCGGTGAAAGGCCGCATCCGAGACCCTCCACGGGCGCAGTCTCAGCCGGGCAGTGCAGATGCCGCCATCGTGGACCATGGCCACCAGTATGCCCCACCGGTCATCGGGCCGAAGGATGTCGAATTTCCGCGGCAGGCTCCTCGAAAGAAGAACTGGCGACTCGAACAACAGGCACGGTAATAGACTCAAGGCATGAGTTCACTTCCCAACGCCGCCACCACCGCCGCAGCCGACATCGCCGCACCTACGATCCCGACCCCCGCCGAGGCGGCCGCCACCTCCGTCCACCTGCCCACCGCCGATGACGCGAATGACATCGCGCCCGGCCTGGTCACCCTGCGCCGGGCGCTGCACGAGAACGTCGAGGTCGGACTCGACCTGCCGGTGACGCAGAAGCTCGTCCTCGACGCCATCGAAGGCCTCGACGTCGAGGTCACAACGGGGGAGGGGCTGTCGTCGATCGTCGTCGTCCTGCGCGGCGGTGCCCGCAAGGAGGACTCGACCGGCGTCGTGCCCGCCGTCCTGCTGCGCGGAGACATGGACGGACTGCCCGTCACCGAGGCGACCGGATTCGACTTCGCGGCCACCTCGGGGAGGATGCATGCCTGCGGCCACGATCTGCACACCGCCGGACTCGTCGGCGCACTCAAACTCCTCCACCGCGACCGCGACTGCCTGCCCGGAGACGTCGTGTTCATGTTCCAACCCGGCGAAGAAGGCTTCGACGGTGCCGGGACAATGATCGACGAAGGCGTCCTCGACGCCGCAGGCCCCCGCGTCAAGGCCGCCTTCGGCATCCACGTCTCCGCCGACGCCGACCTCGGGGTCGCCAGCTCCCGTCCGGGTCCGTACATGGCGGCGTTTTCGAAGATGACCATCACCGTCAACGGCAAGGGCACGCACGCCTCCCGCCCGGCCACCGGCAAGGACCCCATCCAGGTCGGCGCGATGCTCGTGGGCCAACTGCAGGAATACGTCACCCGCCGCTTCGACATCTTCGACCCGCTCGTCGTCACCGTCGGCCAGTTCAACGGCGGCACCGCCCCCAACGTCGTCCCCGACTTCGCGACCTTGGTCGTCAGTGTGCGCACGTTCTCCGAGTCAGTGACGTCCCGCGCCGAGGCGGAGCTGCCTCAGCTCGTCCGTGACCTCGTCGCCGCCCACGGTCTGACCGCCGACGTCGAGTACGAGCAGATCCTGCCGCCGACGATCAACGACGATGCCGAAGCCGAATTCTTCCTGGCCACCTTCACCGACCTCTTCGGCGAGGAGCGGACCGTGCGCAAAGCGAATCCGCTGCCCGGGTCCGAGGACTTCTCCCGGGTACTGGACGCCGTGCCCGGAGCCTATGGACACTTCGGCGTCGCTCTGCCGAACCTGCCGGTCTCCGAACGCGAAGCCAATCATTCCCCGCGCGCCCGCCACAGCGACGACGGACTGGCCGACCAGGCACTGTTCCTCGCGCATCTGGCCGGGCGCCGGCTGGCGCAGCTGGCCGAATACTGACCTGCCGGGCCCTGGCCTGGACGGTGGAAACGGCATACGGTGCAGGGATGAGCCCTGTGCAGGGCGACAACGAAGCAGGACCCGCGTCGTGAAGAGGAGCAGTCGATGAGTGTGTTCGCCTACCCGAGCGAGACCATCAGGGAGGCCGAGGTGCCTCTCCTCGAGGCCGGTGTCCCGCTGATGGCCCGAGCCGCCCGGGCGCTGGCGAACATCAGCATCGACACCCTCACCGCCGGCTTCGGCCGGGTCGCCGGCACCAGGGTGTGCGTGCTGACCGGGCCGGGCAACAACGCCGGGGACGCGCTCTTCGCCGCGGCGACACTGGGCAGGCGCGGTGCCGCCGTCACCATCATCACTCTCTTCGACCGCACTCACGGCGAGGGGCTGACTGCCGCGCGCCGTGCCGGGGCACAGGTCATCGCGTTCACATCGGCCGAGGCCGACCCCGCCCGCGCCGATGCTCTGCGGGAACTCTCCCGCGCCCATCTCGTCCTCGACGGCATCCTCGGCACCGGCGGGCGACGCGGACTGCCTGACCACATCAGCTCACTCATCGCCGACTGGGCCCCGCACCGCACCGGCCGCCTCATCGCCGTCGACTTCCCCTCCGACCTCGACCCGAACCACACCGGAGCCGAGAAACGACTCCACGCCGACCGCACTGTGACCTTCGGTGGGCTCAAGACCGAACTCATCGATCCGCGCGCGTACGAGTTCACCGGCACCATCGACGTCATCGATATCGGACTCGGCCTCGACCCCGGACGGGCCACCACGGAACTGCTCGATTCCGACGATCTCATCACCGGATTCCCTCGCCCCGATGCGACCGGGCACAAATACTCCCGCGGTGTCACCGGGGTCCTCGCCGGATCCGAGGACTACCCGGGTGCTGGAGTGCTCACCACCACCTCGGCGGTGAACACCGGAGCGGGCATGGTCCGCTATCTCGGCTCACCGCTCGTGGCCGAATACGTCCTCGGACTCCACCCCGAGGTCGTCAGCGCCTCCGGCCGCATCGACGCCGTCGTCCTCGGCCCGGGCGACCCCGAGACCGAATTCGTCCAGAACGTCGCCGAGGCGCTGACCGGCAACCGCACCCCGGTCGTCGTCGACGCCGGCGGCATCGACATGATCGCCCGGGCCGAATCGATGGCCGGCACCTGGCTGGCCGACCGACCGCTCATCATCACCCCGCATGCCGCCGAGCTGGCGCGGCTGCTCAGCCGCCTCCTCGGCGAGATCATCACTGCCGGTCGGATCGGGGCGAACCCGATGCGGTGGGCACAGCGGGCCGCGGAGCTGACGGGTGCGATCGTTCTGCTCAAGGGCCATCACACGGTCATCGCCGCTCCCGACGGACACCTCGTCCTGCCGGCGCCCGGGCCGGGCAGCCTGGCCACGGCGGGCTCCGGGGACGTGCTCGCCGGGATCCTCGGCACGCTCGCGGCGATCACCGCCGCCCACAGTCGTTACGACAGCGACGATCGGACGCGTCCGCCCCGTGAGTGGGCTCGCCTGGCCGGACTCGGAGTGCTGCTGCACAACGAGGCCGGCCGGCGCGCGGTGACCGCGTCCGGATTCGCCGATGCCCTCGCCGAGGTGGTCGGCGAACTCATCCACGGCACCGACTGACTCTGCTCACCCGCCTCAGTGGATGAGGATCTGCGTCTTCGTCGTGCCCTCCCACTTCATGGCCTTGACGAGGCTGGACTCATACATCGACACGCAGCCGGCGGTCTTCATCGACTCCGTGTTCGCATGGAGGAAGATCGCCGATCCCTTCCCCGGTGTGCGTGCCTCGTTGTAGCCGATCACCTGGGCATACTTGTACGGCTTCGGCTGGTAGAGGGATTCGCCCTCGTACCCGTCGGACTTCAGCTGCATCGTGTTGTAGCCCTCGGCCTTCGTCGCGTCACCGTCGACCCAGACATGATCACGAGTGACCTTCGTCCACGGCTTGCCCAACCCGGGATTCGCCGAGGTGCCGAAGCCGTCGCGCATCCAGAACACGCCCTTCGGGGTCTTCCCGTCGCCTTCCCGTTTGCTCGACGTCGTTCCGTTGTAGCCGAGGCGGGCCTTGTACGGGCCGCTGTCGCGGACGTACCGGTCACCGGACTTTCTGCACAGGTAGATATCGGCGGTGATCGTCGACCGCTGCTTGACTTCGATGGCCTTCGCAGCCGTGACCGACGTGTTCGCCTCGACGCCGGTGCAGTACTTCGCGGCTGCCTCGGCGGGGCCGGTCTGTCCGACCACGGTGAGTCCGGCTGCGAACAGGACGGCCGTGATCACCATCGCGAGAGTGCGGGCTGGTGTGGTGTGCATGATTCTCCTTCTTCATCGAATGGCTCGTCGAGCCGGTCTTCGCCGAACACATCGTCGGCTGCACCTGCGAGGTCGGCATCGATGGCACCGACGATCGCGGGGGATCAGCGTAGCGAAGGTGCTGGTCGGCGGAGGTCGGCGGTAGTCTTATCCAGTGACATCTTTCGACATCCCCGAGGCTCTCGTGCGGGCCGAGATCGACGAGGCGGCCCTGCTCGACAACGCCGCCGTCCTTGCCGATCGCCTCTCACCCGCCCGCCTCAAATGCGTCGTCAAGGCGAACGCCTACGGCCACGGCATCGACCTCATCGCACCCGCCCTCTTCTCGGCCGGATGGCGCGAGTTCTGCGTGGCCACGATCCCCGAAGCCCTTCGCCTGCGCAGCCTGCTCGGCCCCGAAGCGCAGATCCTCGCCTGGCTCTACGGGCCCACCACCGACCTCGACGAAGCGGTGCGCGCCGACATCGAACTGGGCATTTCGACGGTCGGGGCTCTCGAACGACTCGCCGAGGCGGCTCGCCGCACCGGCGTCACCGCCCGAGCCCATCTGAAGATCGACACCGGTCTCGGCCGCAACGGACTGTCCCCGGAGGCTCTTGTCCGCGCCTTCGACTGGCTGCGCCGCCACGCCGAGGACAGCCGCACTGATGACGCCGAAGCCCGCGACGCCGCTGCCGATATCCGCATCGTCGGGATCATGAGCCACTTCGCGGTCGCCGACGAACCCGAACGCCCCGAGACCGCTGCGCAGAGCGCGGTCTTCTCCTCCGCCCACGGGCAGCTGCGGGCAGTGCTCGACGCCGCGGACGGCCGCCTCGGCGAATCGGACGACCTGGACGTGCACATCGCGAACTCACCGGGCGCGCTCACTCTGGGACCGTGCCCGGGCACCTCGGCGCGGGTGGGGCTCGCCCTCTACGGTCTGTCCCCGCTCGAAGACGGCGATCCGACGGTTCTCGGGCTGCGACCGGTCATGCGGCTGGTCTCGACCGTCATCAATCTCAAAGACATTCCCGCAGGTCACGGCGCTTCCTACGGGCTGACGTTCACCGCTGCGACCGACACCCGGTTCGCGCTCGTGCCCGGTGGGTACGGGGACGGACTGCCGCGGGCGGCATCCAACCGCGCCGAGGTGGCCATCCGCGGTCGCCGCTATCCCGTCGTCGGGCGCATCGCGATGGATCAGATGATCATCGACATCGGCGCCGGCAACGATGAGGTGGCCATCGGCGACGAGGTCGTCATCTTCGGTCCCGGTGGGCCGAGCGCGGCCGAGTGGGGGACCTGGGCGAACACGATCAACTACGAAATCGTCACCCAGCTCAGCGCCCGCGTCGACCGGGTCGCGTGCAAGGGAGACGGACGATGAGGGTCCATCTCGAATCCCTGGAGCAGATGCGCGCCTTCGCTGCGGCCCTGGCCGACCACTTGCGCGCCGGTGACCTGCTCATCCTCACGGGCAACCTCGGTGCGGGGAAGACGACGTTCACCCAATCGCTGGGGAAGACCCTCGACGTGGCCGGGCGGATCACCTCACCGACGTTCGTCATCGCCCGCGAACACCCGTCGCGGACGGGCGGCCCTGCCCTCGTCCACGTCGACGCGTACCGCTTGGCCGACGGGGAGGAGCTCGAGGACCTCGACCTCGACTCCGAACTGGACGAGTCGATCACGGTCGTCGAATGGGGTGCCGGGATGGCCGAACAGCTCAGCAGCGATCATCTCGACATCACCATCACCCCGGTATGGGACGAGAACGCCGAGGACGAGATTGCCGTCGGCTCGGTCGGTGCGGATGACGAGGACGAATCCGAGGACGAACGGCGCACCGTCGACCTCACCGGTCGCGGAGCTGCCTGGGCCGAACGGATGCCCGCGGTTGAGGCCGCTGTCTCGGCACTGGCAGGCGTGAGAGTCGACGACGTGAGCCCTGCAGACCGGCCTGCCGAGGACTCGGCGAATGAGGGAGACGAATCATGATCATTCTGGCCATCGACACCTCGCAGTCGGCCTCCGTGGCGCTGGTGGACACGGATGCCGGTTCGGTCATCGCGGCCGAACAGGCCGATGACCAGCGTCGACACGTCGAGTTCATCGGTCCTGCGCTCGCCGGCGTGCTCGCCGAGGATGTCCAACCCGACCTCGTCGTCGTCGGCATCGGACCCGGACCCTTCACCGGTCTGCGGGTCGGCATCGCCGCCGGAATCGCCGTCGGTCAGGCCCGCGGGATCCCCGTCAAGGGACTGCTGTCCCAAGCCGCGATCGCCGAAGAGTGCGTGCGCAGCGCCGCTGACCTGGCGACACCTGAGTCGGAGGCCGCGTCGCCCGCGGCAAACGAATCCGACCGTCCCGTCCTCATCGCCTCCGACGCCCGTCGCAAAGAGGTCTATTTCAGCGTCTACGACTCCACCGACGCCACGCTGAGCGCCGGAGCTTTTGTGGCGAAACCGGCCGAGGTCGCCTCGGTCCTCGCTGACAACGGCTTTCGGCTCGAGACGATCGAGGAGAGGCTCGGCCGTGGGTTCCTCCTCTATCCGGACATTCTCGGAGAGCCGAGCGTCGAGTCGATCACCGATCCTCGTGCCGAGTACCTCGCCCTCGCGGCGGCACGGGAACTCGCCGCCGGCCGAGAGCTGCGCGAACCGATTCCCGAATACCTGCGCGAAGCCGATGCGAAGGCGACCCCGGTGCGGGAGAGCTCACTGAGATGACGTCCACGACCATCGCCGAGCTTCCCTGGTGGGACCTCGCCGAGGTGGCCGACCACGATGCGGCGATCTTCGGCCCGACCGCGTGGACGCTCGGCTACTACTGGTCGGTCAAGGCGCAGAACGGCACGATCATGCTCGCCGCCAGAACCGCCTCGGCGAACGAATCGGATGCGGACTCCACAGCCGCAGGCAAGGACACCACCGCCTCGGCGGGGGAGCTGGCCGGGTGGATAGTCATGTCGGGGGCCGGTGCGGAGGCCGATGTGATGACGATCGCGACCACCGAGGCGGCACGCGGCCAGGGCATCGGCCGCGCCCTGCTGCAGGCGGGAATCGACTGGGCGAAGGACCGCGGGGCCGAGGTCGTCCACCTCGAAGTCGACGAACGCAACTCCGCGGCGCTGGGGATGTACGCAGCCTTCGGATTCGAGGAATGGGGACGGCGCCCGGACTACTATCCGGGAGCCGCGGGAATCCTCATGCGTCTGCGGATCCGAGCCTAGGCCACCGCAGCCGCGCGGTTTTCGGTCGCCTCGCTGAGGTCGACCATGAACGTGGTGTGCTCGGCATCAATGCACAGCGATGCCGTGGCCTGACCCGAGCTCCGGGTGATGATCCGGTCCCGAAGTCGTGGAGGTCGAAAGGGTAGTCTGGAGGGTATGACACGTGTGCAATTGGCAGATACCGATCTCTTCGTCCACCCTCTTCAGTTGGGCGGCAACCCCTTCGGCTGGGGTGCGGATCGGGATCAGAGCTTCGCTGTCCTCGACGCCTATGCCGAGGCCGGTGGAAATTTCATCGACACCGCGGATGCGTATTCGGCCTGGGTCGAGGGAAACTCGGGCGGAGAGTCCGAGACGATCATCGGCGAATGGATGAAGGCGCGCGGCAACCGCGACGACATGGTCATCGCCACCAAGGTCGGCATGCACCCGCAGGGCCGGGGCCTCGATCCGGCGAACATCCGCAACTGCGTCGATGACTCGCTGCGCCGACTCGGCACCGACCGCATCGACGTCTACTACGCCCACAGAGACGATGACGACGTCGACCAGGTCGCCGTCGCCGAGACCTTCGACGCGCTCGTCCGTTCCGGCAAGGTCAGCTACCTCGGAGCATCGAACTTCAGCCTCGAACGTCTGCAGAAGGCCCGGAAGATCTCGACGAAGTTCTCGCTTGCCTGCTATCGGGTCGTCCAGGACCGGTTCAACCTCGTCTCCCGTGCCGCCGTCGATCCGCAGAAGCAGGCGTACCTGCGAGCTGAGGGCATCGCCGAACTGCCGTTCCACTCGCTGGCATCGGGGTTCCTCACCGGCAAACACACCGGCGGAGACGCCACCGGAAGCGTCCGCGGTGACCGTGTGGCCGATTTCGTCGACGACCAGAATGCACTCGGCGCCCTCGAAGCCCTTCATGATGTCGCCGCCGACCACGGAGCGTCGATGACGGCCACGGCCATCGCCTGGCAGCTTACGCACGATTTCATCCCCTCGACGATCGCCTCGGCACGCGTGCCCGAACAGCTCACCGAGCTGCTCGCCGGCACGGAATTGCAGCTGAGTGCGGATGAGAAGGCCGCCCTCGACGGAGCCTGGGTCGAAGCATGAGCGAGCCCAGCCCCCGCCTGGTCACCTGGGAGAACGGCACCGACCTCGTCATCGAGCTGCTCCTGGCCCGCGACGTCGAAACGGTGTGGAACGCACTGACCGATGCCGAGACCGCAGGAACATGGTTCGCGCCGTTCCGCCTCGGCGAGGAAACGGCAGATACGGGCGACGATGGCGATGGGCCCGCTTCCCGGCCGCTGACCTTCGAGCTCGAAGACGCCGACTTGGACGGCTCCGTCCTCAGCTGCGAAGACTACGACCACGTGCTGCTCGAACTCGAAGCCTTCGGAGTCCTCGGCATCCGGCTCCTGCCGATCGAAGGAGATTCGGGTGACGAGAGCCTGCTGGTGTTCACCCACACCGCCGCCGATGCCGAGTCTGCCCGAGCTCAGGCAGCCGATTTCGGCCCCATGTGGGACACGCACCTGCGCCTGTTCGCCCGCACCCTCGGCATCGACATCGCCGAGGCGACCGAACCCGAACTCGTCGCCTCCTATTCCGATCTCTCGCACGAGGCTGCGGATACCGGGGACGGCACGGATTCGGCCGGTGCTGACGAGGACGACGCATGAGCGAACCACTCGTCCTCGGCATCGAATCCTCGTGCGACGAGACCGGGGTCGGCATCGTCCGCGGACGCACGCTGCTGACGAACACCGTGTCCTCGTCGATGGACGAACATGTCCGCTTCGGCGGAGTCGTGCCCGAAGTCGCCTCCCGCGCCCATGTGCAGGCTATCGGCCCGGCCATCGCCTCGGCATGTGAGGCCGCCGAGGTGGAGCTGGGCGACATCGACGCCATCGCCGTCACCGCCGGGCCGGGGCTCTCCGGTGCACTCATGGTCGGGGTCGGTGCGGCCAAAGGGCTTGCCGCCGCTCTGGGCAGACCGCTCTACGGTGTGAACCATCTGGCCGCGCACGTGGCCGTCGATCTCGTCGCCGAGGATGTCGACGGGCTGACCACTCCGACCATCGCCCTGCTCGTCTCGGGCGGTCACACCGAGATTCTGCGCATCGGAGACGTCGTCGACGACATCGAGCTCCTCGGTGCCACGATCGACGATGCCGCAGGTGAGGCCTTCGACAAGACGGCGCGTCTGCTGGGGTTGAACTATCCCGGCGGCCCGAACATCTCGAAGGCGGCCCTCGGCCTGCTCGACGGCACCGGAGTCCCCGGCGACCGGAATGCCGTGAAGTTTCCGCGGGGACTCGCGAAGAAGCAGGATCTGCGTGACCCCGAGCGCCGGTACAATTTCTCGTTCTCCGGGCTCAAGACCGCGGCCCTGCGCGAGGTGACGAAGGCCGAGACGCTCGGCGCGGACCTGCGGGTGGCAGATATCGCCGCCGGGTTCGAAGACGCCGTCGTCGACGTGCTCGTGACCAAGACTCTGCTCGCTGCGGCCGATACCGGCATCAATCATGTCGTCCTCGGTGGGGGAGTGGCTGCGAACTCGCACCTGCGTGAGGTGCTCGCGGCTCGCTGCGCAGAGGCGGGTGTGACTCTGCGGGTGCCGCCGCTCAAGCTGTGCACGGACAATGGAGCCATGGTCGCAGCTCTCGGCGCGGAGCTCGTCTCCCGCGGAATCGGGCCGAGCGACCTGTCCTTCGCCGCAGTCTCCTCATTGGATGTCGATCATGTCCTCGTCTGAGAACGAAGAGACTCGAGCCGACGGCGAGGCTGCCAGCAGCGCTGCGCACGATGCGGTGATCGACGCCGCCGAACGCAACGCACAGGCGGCGAAGTCCACACATCTGCCTGACGGTCGGCCGCCTCGGCGATCCGGTGATGGGTGGACGTACGGGTCCGATGGGAAGAAGCATTGGGGTCTCAACGGGGCCGCTGGGCTCATGCTCGTCGATCCTGAGCGCGGGGTGCTCATGCAGCACCGGGCGCTGTGGTCGGTCGAGGGCGGAACCTGGGGCTTCCCCGGCGGCGCCCGCGATATGGGCGAGTCGGCCGTCGACGCCGCGGTCCGGGAGTCGTGGGAAGAAGCCGGGGTGCCCGACCAGGACGGATCGGGCATCGAGATCCTCGAAACGCATGTCCTCGACCTCGGCACCTGGAGCTACACCACGGTGATCGCGAAGACCCTGCGCCACTTCGACGCCGTCATCAACGATCCCGAGAGCATCCAGCTGTCATGGGTGCCGGTGGACGAGCTCGACGATTTTGAGCTGCACCCGGGAGTCGCCTCCGCACTGCCGACGCTGTTGGAGCTGCTTCGCCCGCATCTGTGAGGGGGTGCCCGCCTGCCTGCTGCCGAGACACGGGTGGAGTGTCGAAAAACGGGTGCGCACGTGCGTTTCTCGACACTCCACCCGTGTCTCGGCGGACGGCTGCTCGCCCAGCCCCTCAGCTGTAGGAGTTGCGCAGGTCGCCGATGAGGGAGCGGGTCACCTCGGTGAGAGAACCCGTCGTCCCGAAGACCTTCTGCAGACGCTGGTAGGGCACGCCGCGTTCGATGATCGACGTGATCGAGTGCAGCTCGCTGCTGCAGCCCAGCCGTTCGGCGACGGGGGAGAGCCGCTCGATTTCGTCGGCGAGGCATTCGGTGACGAGACGCTCGTCGGCCGCGGCGTTTTCGATGATGATCGCGTCCATGCCGTAGCGGGCGGCGCGCCATTTGTTCTCGTTGTGGAACCAATCGGGCATCGTCGGCAGGGTCTCACCGGCGTCGAGGCGGGCAGACATGTCATCGACGAGGCATTGGATGAACGCGGTGACCGCGAGGATCTCCTCGAGCGTCGGCAGTCCGTCGCAGACGCGGACCTCGACGGTGCCCCAGTGCGGGGCGGGGCGGATGTCCCAGCGGATCTCGTTGATGTTGTCGATGATGCCGGTGGTGAGCATATCGTCGACGTACTTCTCGTAGTCCGCCCACTGATCGAACTGGAACGGCAGACCCGCCGTGGGCAGCTGCTGGAACATCATCGCCCGGTTCGAGGCATAGCCGGTGTCAGTGCCGCCCCAGAACGGAGACGACGCGGACAGTGCCTGCAGATGCGGAACATAGGCCAGCAGTGCGTTGACGATCGGCAGCACCTTGTTGCGCGAGTCGATGCCGACGTGGACGTGGACTCCGAAGATCAGCATGTTCCGACCCCACCACTGGGTGCGATCGACGAGTTCGAGGTACCGGTCCTTCGCCCTGACCTCCTGCGACTGCCACTGGGCGAACGGGTGAGTGCCCGCCGACATCAGTTCGACGCCGCGCGCCTCGGTCAGCTTCCGCAGCGCTCCGATCGAGGTGGCCAGGTCATCCGCGACGGTCGACACCTGGGTGTGCACGCCGGTGACGAGCTCGATGGTGTTCGTGAGCATCTCACCGACGATGTGCTTCTCGAACTCGGGCGCATGCTCGGCCACATCCGTCAACAGAGTCTCGGCAGCCGGAGTCAGGTCCAGGCTGCGAGAATCCAGCAGAGCCAGTTCCCACTCGACACCGAGGGTGGAGCGGGCAGAGCGTGCGAAATCGACCATGATCCGATCATAATCGCGCACGCTCGATTCGCCTGACTCAGCGGCGAGATTCGGCCTGTGTGATGTCCCGCATTCCCGCACCGAGGCGGCTCTGCCGTGCCGCGGTGCGCTCGCTTCCCTCGCCCCGCCGAGCACGGCGCCCGACCCGCCGATCACGCAGCGCGGCGTGCGTCCTCTGTCAGTCGGCTGCCCGAAGCGGTGTCGAAGAGGTGCAGGCGTGCGGCATCGGGAGCCACGCGCACGGTGTCGCCGCGGCGGATCGTCGACCGACCGGCGACACGTGCCACGACCGTCTTCTCGCCCGAGGCCAGTCCCGCGCGACCGTGGACGAAGGCATCGGCGCCGAGCTCCTCGACGAGATCGACGGTGACCTCGAGGCCTTGCGTCTCGGTGACCTGCAGGTCCTCCGGACGGATGCCGACGGTGACAGTCTCACCCGTGACCTGGTCACGCTGCTGCGCAGTCAGGGACAGTTCGACATCGCCGAGGCGCAGCGACGTTCCCTCGACAGGCACGTCGATGAGGTTCATCGCCGGCGAGCCCATGAAGCCCGCGACGAAGAGATTCGCCGGACGATCGTAGAGATTCGCTGGAGTATCCACCTGCTGCAGCCTGCCATCGGCGAGGACCGCGACCCGGTCGCCCATCGTCATCGCCTCCACCTGATCGTGAGTGACGTAGACCGTGGTGACACCGAGGCGGCGAGTCAGGGAGGCGATCTGCGCGCGAGTCTGCACCCGCAGCTTCGCATCGAGGTTCGACAGCGGCTCGTCCATGAGGAAGACCTGCGGGGAGCGGACGATGGCGCGTCCCATCGCCACCCGCTGTCGCTGACCGCCGGACAGCGCCTTGGGTTTGCGGTCGAGGTACGGCTCCAGGTCGAGCAGCCGGGCGGCTTCGGCGACGCGCTCATCGCGTTCCTGCTTGGCGACTCCCGCGATCTTGAGCGCAAACGCCATGTTCTCGCGCACGCTCATATGCGGGTAGAGCGCATAGTTCTGGAACACCATCGCAATGTCGCGTTCCCTCGGGGAGAGGTCCGTGACATCGTGGTCGCCGATGCGGATGTGCCCGGAGTCGACGGGTTCGAGCCCGGCGAGCATGCGCAGGGTCGTCGACTTCCCGCAGCCCGAGGGACCGACGAGGACGAGGAACTCTCCGTCGGCGATATCGAGGCTGACCTCGTCGACGGAGGGTTTGAGTGCCTCGGGATATTGACGCAGTGCTTTGTCGAAGGTGACTGTGGCCATTGTTCTCAACCTTTCACGGATGCGTGCGCACCCGAAGATCCACGGTGATCGGGCAGTGATTGATCGGACGATGAACGATCGGGCAGTGATTGATCGGACGACGAGCGTTCGGACATAGAGGGTTCTGACGAAGACCGTTCCGGCGTTGTGCGGTCGGGCGAGGCGAGACTCGCCGTCTGCTGCGCAGCCGTCTGCGCTGCAAAGGACCGGTACTGCTGCCGCACCTGAGATGGCCGCGGATGCAGCGTGGCGACGAGCTCGACGGTCCAGTCGGGCAGGGTTCCCGACAGTGTCCAGGCCGCCTGACGAGCCGCCCCGATGGCGACGTATTCGGCCTGTTCGGGAACGTCGATGGGTACGGTGAAGATATCGCGGGCGACCTCCCGGACGGCAGGATTGCGCGCCGCCCCGCCGATGAGCAGCAGCCGTCCGGCTTCCAGACCCTGCGCCTGCACGGCATCGAGTCCGTCGGCCAGACCGCACAGCATGCCTTCGACGAAGGCGCGAGCGACGTTCTCCGCCGAGGAGTTGCCCAGAGTCATCCCCTCGAGCCGGGCCGTGGCATCGGGCAGGTTCGGGGTACGCTCGCCCTCGAAGTACGGTACGAGCGTGAGCCCGTCCGCTCCCGGCCGGGACGCCAGCGCCAGGGCCGCGAGTTCGTCGTGGCTGACCCGCAGCAGCGACGCCGCCGAATCGAGGACCCGGGCGGCGTTGAGCGTGGCAACCAGCGGCAGGCGCCCGCCGTCGGCGGAGGCGAATCCGGCCACCGCTCCGGACGAATCGGCAATGGGCAGGTCGGTGGTCCCGAAGACCGTGCCCGAGGTTCCGATCGAGATGACGAGATCCCCCGAGGTGACCCCGAGTCCCAGCGCCGCGGCCGCATTGTCCCCGGCCCCGGGCCCCACGACGATTCCGTCCGGGCTGTGCCCGGCCGCCTCGTTGGGGGTGAGGACGCGGGGAAGAATGATCGCCGAGGCGGCGCCGCCCTTCCCGTCCACGTCCGGCGAATCCACCTCGACGTCCGTATCCGCGGCGCACGGCAGACCTGCGGCCTCACGAGCGGACGCACCGAAGGTGATGCGGAAGAGATCGAGATCGTAGCGCGAAGTGGAGGGGTCGAAGTAGGCGGTGCCGCTGGCATCGGATGCATCGGTGACCAGAGCCTCGAGCACGGGACCGCGGGCGGAGGATTCCGCGGGGCCGTATCCGAGGAAGCGCCAGCTCAGCCAGTCATGGGGCAGGGCGACGGCGGCGACCCGGGCGGCATTGACCGGTTCGGCGACCTTGAGCCATCGCAGCTTGGCGCCGGTGAAGGAGGCGACGGGCAGGATCCCGGTGCGTGCGACATAGTCGGCGGCTCCGACCTCGGCGATGAGATCTCTGGCCGCGGCCTTGCTGCGCAGATCGTTCCACAGCAGGGCATCGCGGATGACCCGGCCCTCGGCGTCGAGGGCGACGAGTCCATGCTGCTGACCGCTGATGCTCAATCCGGCGACGTCGTCGAGTCCGCCGGCGGCCGCGATCGCTGCCTGCAGGGCAGTCCACCATGCCTCGGGGGCGACCTCGGTGCCGGGAGGGTGCGGGGCCGAACCGGTGCGGATGATGTCCCCGGAGTCCGGATCGGCGATGACGACCTTGCAGCTCTGCGTCGAGGAGTCGACACCGGCGACGAAACGACGGATGCTCATCGAGACTCCTCGGCAGAGGCGGGGGCGACCTCGGAAGGTTCGGCGGCGGGCGCACCGGGGCCGGCCGCCTCGGCGAGGATCTCATCGGCCAACGCCCGGTCGATGATCGCGATATCGAGGATCCCGGCAGCACAGGCCGCACGGACCGCGCGGGCGCGTTCGGCTCCGCGAGCGACTCCGACGGTCGTCGTGGCGCGGCGGAGCTGATCGAGGGTGACGGCGATGACGCGGTCGTCGATCGTGGTGACATCGGCTCCGTCGGCGGCGAACAGACGACCGGACACCTCGGCGATGGCACCGTCGTCGATGCCCGCCTGACGCTGGGCGGGGGAGCACTTCTCCCACACCGAGGACAGGCCTTCGGCCCACGAGGCCACGGAGACCACGGCGAGGTCGAGGTCATCGGCGGCGGCCAGGGTTCCGGAGATCTCGGGCAGGGCACGCAGGTCGTCGGCGGTTCCGGCCTCGGTGACGAGCAGCGGGGCGGGCAGGCGAACCATGCTCACGGCCGGATCCTGGCCCAACCGGGTGAAGATCTCCGAGCTGGGACGGTGCGATTCCAAACGGAGGGCACCGGCGAGCTGGACGATCGTGCACCGCGGCAGGGCCGGGGTGAACGCGGCCGCCGAATCGAGGGTGCGCGACCAGGACAGGCCGATGCGCATCCCTGCGCGAGCCTGCCGGCCGACCAGTGACAGGGCGGCCCGGCCCATCTGTTGGGAGGCCTGGGAGGCATCGGGGATGTCGACGATGACGACCGAGTCGAGACTCAAGGTCGCGGCGACCTGCTCGGCCACGCCGTTGTTCTCACCGGCATCGGCTTCGATGGTGATGGTCACGACGCCGGTGTCGACGGCCTCTTGGAGGAGTCGGGCGACCTGGAACCGGCTGAGTCCGTGCACCTTGCCGATCTCGACCTTGGAGCGCCCCTCGAGGTAGTGATCGCGGGCCAGCTGCGCGAGAAAGCGGCGGTGGCGGGCGGTGGGCACCGTGGACATGGTCCTCCCTTCGGCGTCGACGTCTCTGTGTTCGCTCATATGTGAAGTGTTGCACATCTGATTGGTTCGTGACACAGTATTGCACATATGAGCACAGATGCTCATATGATTTTCTCGCAGCGAACCGATGGCGGGCTGCAATCCCGCAAGGACGAGGGAAGGCACAACGATGAAACACCTGATCACAGGCCGGAGAGTCACATGGGCGGCCATCGGCATGGTCGGAGCGCTGGCATTGTCCGGCTGCGGCGGCGCCGGCGGCAGCTCGGCCGGAGGCGGCGGCGATGAAGTCAACGTCCTCATGGTCAACAACCCGCAGATGCAGGATCTGCAGAAGCTCACGGCCGACCATTTCACCAAGGACACCGGCATCAAGGTCAACTACACCGTGCTGCCCGAGAACGAGGTGCGGGCGAAGATCGGCCAGGAGTTCGCCGCTCAGGCCGGCAACTACGACGTCGCCTCGCTGTCGAACTACGAGATCCCGACCTATGCGAACAACAAGTGGCTCACGCCCATGGACGAGGGCGTCGCCGACGCCGAGGGTTTCGACCAGGACGATATCCTCGCCCCCATGGCCGAGTCGATGACGGTCGACGATCAGATCTACGGTGAGCCGTTCTATGGTGAGGGCTCGTTCCTCATGTACCGCACCGACATCTTCGACAAAGCCGGTGTGGAGATGCCGGAGAAGCCGACCTGGGACGAAGTCGCGAAGCTCGCGGCGAAGGTCGACGGTGCAGAGAAGGGCACGAAGGGCATCTGCCTGCGCGGACTGCCCGGCTGGGGTGAGATGTTCGCCCCGCTGACGACCGTGGTCAACACCTTCGGCGGAACCTGGTTCGACGAGGACTGGAACGCCCAGGTCGACTCGAAGGAATTCAAGGAAGCGACGAACTTCTACGTCGACCTCATCAAGGACCACGGCGAATCCGGTGCCCCACAGGCCGGCTACACCGAATGCCTGACGAACCTGCAGCAGGGCAAGGTCGCCATGTGGTACGACTCGACAGCCGCCACCGGCACCCTCGAAGCCGATGACTCTCCCGTCAAGGGCAAGATCGGCTACGTCGCCGCCCCGGTGAAGGAGACGGACTCGAGCTCCTGGCTCTACACCTGGGCATGGGGAATCCAGGCAGCGGGCAAGAACCAGGACGCGGCGAAGCAGTTCGTCGCCTGGGCCTCGTCGAAGGACTACGAGGAGACCGTCGCCGAGGAACTCGGCTGGCAGCACGTGCCGGCCGGCAAGCGGACCTCGACGTACGAGAACCCCGAGTACCAGAAGGCCGCCGAACCCTTCTATCAGCAGACGGAAGATGCCATCAACTCGGCCGATCCCGAGAGCCCGGGCGTGCAGCCGCGCCCGACGCTGGGAGTCCAGTTCGTGACGATCCCCGAATTCGCGGACCTCGCCACGGGCATCTCCGAGGACGTCAGCTCCGCCATCGCCGGACGCACGACCGCCGACAAGGCGCTGGAGAAGGGACAGAAGGAAGCCGAGAAGGTCGGAGACAAGTACAAGAAGTGACTGCCCGCACCACCCACCCGACGAAGGATGTTCGAAGTGTCAGCTCCCGCCGCCGAGCGTGCATCGCAGCCGATCACGCCGCCGAAACCCCGTGCCAAGGACCGATGGCTCAAACGTGCGCCCATGCTGCCGGCGCTGATCTTCGTCATCCTCGTCACCCAGATCCCGTTCGCGATCACGATCATCATCTCGTTCATGAACTGGAACGCCGCCTACCCCGATGACATCAGCTTCGGCACCGTGGCCAACTATGTCACCGTCTTCACCGATGCGAACCTGCTCAAGGCCGTCTTCGTCACCGTCGGACTCACCGTCGGCGTCGTGTTGGCCTCGGCGCTGCTGGGCCTGGGCATCGCCCTGCTGCTCGATCGGAAGTTCATCGGCCGCGGCTTCGTCCGCACCCTGATGATCACCCCGTTCCTCGTCGTGCCCGTCGCTGCGGCACTGCTGTTCAAGCACGCGATCTTCAACCCCTCGTACGGACTGATCAACGGGCTGCTGACGACCGTGTTCGGTGACAACGCCCCGCAGCCGGACCTCATGACCTCGAACCCGCTGCTGGGCATCGGAATCGTCCTCGTCTGGCAGTGGACGCCGTTCATGATGCTCATCATGCTCGCCGGACTGCAGTCGCGACCCATGGACGTCTACGAGGCGGCCCTGGTCGACGGGGCCGGACACTGGCAGACCTTCCGCTTCATCACGCTGCCCCACCTGCGCCGATACATCGAACTCGCCGCACTGCTGGGCACGATCTACATCGTCCAGAACTTCGACATGGTCTTCACCATGACCTCCGGCGGGCTCGGCACCGCCACCCTGCCGTACGTCATCTACCAGGAGTTCTTCGTCGCCCAGGACTACGGAGTCGCCTCCGCCGTCGGCGTCATCGTCGTCATCGCCTCGCTCATCATCGCGACCTTCGCCCTGCGCACCGCATCGACCCTGCTCAAGGAGGAGAACTCATGAGCACCCCCGACCTCACCGTGGACGACCACCCCGCACCCGGGGTGACCCCCACCCCGACCGAACCGGGCGGACCCGGTTCCGCAGAGCCGCCTCGGCGAAAGGCGAACGCACCGAGGCGGCCCGGCCAGGGGCGGGCCGGTAAGATCCTGCTGGGCCTGTTGGCCTGGTTCGTCGGACTCCTGTTCGTCTCACCCCTGCTGTGGATGCTGCTGACCAGCCTGCACGCCGAAACCGACGCCTCGACGAACCCGCCGAGCTACTTCGCCCCACTGACGCTGGAGTCCTTCGTCAACTTCTTCGGCGGCGGCAACGGCGCGAACCCGTGGCCGTTCCTCATCAACTCCGCGGTCGGCGCGATCGTCTCGACGCTGATCGTCCTCGTCCTGTCCACGATGGCCGCATACTCGCTGGCGATCCGCCGCATCGAACGCTGGTCGGACGTGCTGTTCTTCCTCCTGTCGACGAAGATGCTGCCGATGGTCGCGGGCCTCCTGCCCGTCTACCTCGTCGCGAAGTCCGTCGGCATCCTCGACACCTGGCTGCTGCTCATCATCATCTACTCGGCGATGAACATGCCGATCGCGGTGTGGATGATGCGCTCCTTCCTCGCCGAGGTGCCCGTCGAAGTCCTCGAAGCCGCCGAACTCGACGGTGCCCGTCTGCCGCGCGTGTTCCTCCAGATCTTGCTGCCGCTGACCGCCCCCGGACTGGCCGCGACCGCCCTGATCTGCTTCATCTTCTCGTGGAACGAACTCCTCTTCGCCACCGTGCTCACCTCCACGGCGGCGTCGACGGCACCCGTGTTCCTCACCAGCTTCGTCACCTCCCAGGGCCTGTTCCTGTCGCAGGTGTGCGCGGCCTCGCTCATCATCTCCGTGCCCGTCCTCGTGGCCGGAATCGCCGCCCAGGACAAACTCGTCCAGGGCCTGTCCATGGGAGCCGTCAAATGACCGCACCGCACACCGCACCGTCCGATCCTCGCCGAGGCGCGACTCCCTTGGCCCTGACCACGGAGAACCTCGCCGAGGTGGCCGACCACGGCATCGCCGTGCCCACCTATGACCGCTCGGCCGTGAGCCCCGGCATCGTCCACTTCGGAGTCGGCGGATTCCACCGCGCGCACATGGCGATGGTGCTCGACGACCTGCTCGGGGCTGGGCTCGCCGCCGACTGGGGGATCGTCGGAGCCGGTGTGCTGCCCCACGATGTGGGCATGCGCGATGCGCTCGCCGACCAGGATCACCTGTACACGCTCACCCTCAAACATGCCGATGGAACCAAGGAACGGCGGGTCATCGGGTCGATCATCGACTACCGTTTCGGGCCCGACGACCCCGCCGGACTGCTCGATCTGCTCACCGATGAGGCGATCCGGATCGTTTCGCTCACCGTCACCGAGGGCGGATACAACGTCAATCCCGTCACCGGAGAGTTCATCACCGATGAGCCGACGATCGTCGCCGATGTCGAGGCGCTGCGGGCGGGTAAGCTGCCGGCGACGGTCTTCGGCTATGTCGTCTCCGCTCTGCGGAAACGACGCGCGGCCGGGATCGCTCCGTTCACCGTGCAGTCGTGCGACAACATCTCGGAGAACGGCGATGTGGCGGCGAAGATGTTCTCGGCCTTCGCTCGCCTCGTCGACGCCGAACTCGCCGAGTGGATCGCCGCGTCCGTGGCGTTCCCGAACTCGATGGTCGACCGCATCACCCCGGCCACCACAGACGGCGACCGCGCCGACCTGCTCGCCGACACAGGCGTGGCCGATGCCTGGCCGGTCGTCGCCGAACCGTTCTTCCAATGGGTGCTCGAAGACGATTTCACCTCTGGTCGTCCGCCCTATGAAGAGGCACGGGTGCAGGTCGTCGACGATGTGCAGCCCTATGAGCACATGAAGCTGCGCCTGCTCAACTCCGGGCATCAGGGACTCGCGTACTTCGGCCTCCTCGGCGGATACACCTTCGCCCATGAGGCGATGGCGAACCCGGACATCCCCGTCTACCTGCGCCGATACATGGATGAGGAAGGCACACCGAGTCTGGCACCGCTGCCCGGAATCGACCTGGACGCTTACAAGGACTCGCTCATCGAACGGTTCAGCAACCCGGAGATCCGCGACACCCTCGCGCGCCTCGGCGCAGAGTCGTCTGACCGGATCCCCAAATGGCTGCTGCCGGTCGTCAAGGACAACCTCGCCTCGGGCCACCCGATCGAGGTAGCCGCGGCGATCTGCGCCTCGTGGGCCCGCTATGCCGAAGGGCATGACGAAGCCGGCGCTCGGTTCACCATCGTCGACCGCTATGCCGACGAACTGCAGGCAGTTGCCGCGACACAGGGAGAGGACCCGCTGGCATTCGTCCGGCAGGAACAGTTCTTCGGACCGCTGGCCGAGGAGCCCCGGTTCACCGAACCGTATCTCAAGGCACTGACATCGCTGCACGAACGGGGAGCGAAGGAGACCGCCCGCCGCCTGGCCGCTCACGACGAGCTCTGACCCAGGCGGCACGCAGGCGAGAACGTCTAGCATGGAGACATGTTGCGTTCTCGCCTGAGCTTTCTGGCCCTGACCACGACTCTCGCGCTCGTCGGCTGTTCCGGCGGAGCGTCAGCCCCCGAATCCTCCACGGCCGGACAGAACTCCTCCGCCGATTCGGGTGCTCAGACCCAAGCACAATCCGAAGCCCAGACCGAATCGTCCCTCGACGACCCCGCCGACGCGGATCCGGCCGATTTCGAGGACGAGGCCGCGGACATCGTCGGAGACTTCTCCGACGAGGAGCTTGCCGGGTCGCTCATCATCGGCACCTGGGAAGGCACGGACACGCAGACCCCGGTGGACATGGTCAAGCAGAACCACCTCGGCGGGGTCATCGTCATGGGCTACAACCTGCCGGAGAACCCGACGAAGGACCAGGTCACTGAACTGACCGGTCAGATCTCCGGGGCGCGGACGAAGGGTCAGCCCGTATCGATCGGCGTCGACCAGGAGGGCGGCCCGGTGTCACGCCTGGGCACCGCTGCGCTGCCGTTCCCGCCGCTCATGGGCTTAGCCGCGACTGATGATTCCGATCTCATCACCGACGCCACGACCGTGCAGGGGCGGAACCTCACCGATCTGGGCTTCACCATCGACTTCGCTCCGGACTCCGACGTCTCGGTCGGGCCGAAGGACAAAGCGATCAACGTCCGTTCGGGCGGCACCGACCACGAGGATGTCGCCGAGGTCGTCGCCGACGCCGTCGAGGGATACCGGTCCGGTGGGGTGTCGAGCTCGGCGAAGCATTTCCCGGGGCACGGCCGCCTCGGCGTGGATTCGCACGAGAGCCTGCCGGTGTCGGAGAAGTCGATCGAGGAGATGGAGGACTCGGACCTCCTGCCGTTCAAGTCTGCGGTCAAGGCCGGTGTGCCGATGGTGATGATGGGCCATATCGGTCTGCCCGATGCGAAGACGACGCCCGCGACGCTGAACAAGAAGGCCTACTCGGCGCTGCGCGAGACCCTCGACTATGACGGTGTCATCACCACGGATGCGCTGAACATGAAGGCCGTGCCGCAGAACCTCAAGGGCGGAGAGACGGTTAAGGCGCTCGCTGCCGGAGCCGATATCGCGCTCATGCCCCCGGACTCGGCGGCCGCGCAGAAGGCGATCGTCACGGCGATGGGGGACGGGACGCTTGAGAAGAAGGACCTCGTCGAGAAGTCCGAACGCGTCGTCGCCGCACAGCTGGCCACCGCCGAGGCTCAGAAGAGCGTGCAGGCAGGGGACTCGGATGCGAAGGATCCGAAGAAGGTCCTGACGAAGGTGGCCGACAAGTCGCTGACCGTGCTCAAGGGCGAATGCTCCTTCACAGGCACCGATTCGATCTCGATCGTCGGCGGTAGCGACAAGGAGAAGGCAGCGCTGAAGGAAGCGGCCGAGGCCGAAGACCTCACCGTCGGATCCGGTGGAACCTCCGTGAGTCTGAGTCCGTCGACGTCGGCCGAGGTGGCCGTGGGCACCGCCGCTCCGTGGACGATGCGCAGCACTCCGGCGAAGTCTGCGGTGACCGCATACGATTCGAACCCCTATGCGCTGCGGGCCGTGGCGAAGTGGCTGAAGGGCGACCTCAAAGCATCGGGTCAGCTGCCTGCCGAATACGACGGCAGCGACAAGGCCCCCGACTGCGGGTGAGCACGGCCGACCGGGACCGGCCGGGGCCGACCGGGGCTGACCGCAGCCGACTGTGCGAGTTCCGGACGATGCGTGCTGGAAAACCACTTGGAATCCCGCACGGATCGTCCGGAACTCGCTCCTGTGACCCCTCGGGGCCGAGAAGCACAGCAGCCCCAAGGATTCGGAGACGAGAACACCCCTCGCCAGCCGGCGAGGGGTGTCCCTGGAGTTGAGAGGGTTCCTCCGAGTTCAGGTGACGGCTCAGAGCTGTTCTGGGAATCAGAGGACGCGGACGAACTGGGCGCCCTGCTGAGTCATCCAATCGACGCTGCGGTAGCTGGTGTTCACGCGCGTGTTCCCTGCGTCGTACATCATTCCGTCGCCCGCGTAGATGCCGACGTGGCCCGGCGACCAGATGATGTCTCCGGCCTTCGCCTCGGATGCCGAGACGATCTGCCCGGCACCCTTCTGAGCCGAAGACGTCCGCGGAAGATTCACCCCCACCTTGCCGTAGACGTATGAGGTGTAGCCCGAGCAGTCCCAACCGCTGGGCGACGTTCCGCCCGACACATACGGCGTGCCGACGTACTGTTTTGCGATGGCGATGACCTGCTCGGCCTTCGAACCGTCCGGGACCTCGACGCCCCCGGAACCCGAGTCCGCGCCGTCGTCCTTGCTCTTGTCATCGCCCGAATCGGCTGGACCCTCATCGCTGGTGCCGGGGGAATCGGATGAACCATCGTCCGAGGACTCGCTCGGCTCCTCCTCCGGCTCCTCGGCAGGCGCCGGCTCTGCGACGGTCGTCTCCGGCTCCTCCTTCGGCTCAGGTTTCGGCTTCGGATTGGGCTTCGGCTTGGGAGCGGCTTCGGCGGTGACGAGATCTGTGTCGACGGTGACCTCAGCCTCCTGATCGCCCTTCTTCGAGGTGCCGCCGGCGTCGATCGTCGGTGTCTGGTTCTTGAACTCGACGGGCGCCTGCTTCTCGGACTCAGCTGCGACCTTCGCCTCATCGTCGGTTCCCTGTCCGGCAGCGGGGAGGACCGCTGCGGTGAGCAGTCCGCCGCTGGCGGCGACGACTGCGGCGCGGCGGCCGAATGCGCCGGAGTTCGCCGCGAGCAGTTCGCTCAACTCGGTCAGTGGTGTTTTGGCTTTGACGTTCGCGGCGCGGCGGCCGTGCTGCTGAGATGCCACGATTTCCTCTCGTTGCCTGGCTGTCTGTGACGATGTGCTCCACTGTAACTAATTCGTGATCTTCTGTCACGTTTTTGTTACAAAAGGATTCAGCGGCATCGAGAGGTGCGTAATCCCAGGTCACAGGCTTAACGCCGATAGAAATGGCTGGTGAGAGGTCGTGTTCCCGTCTGCTTGTGCCTGTGGTTTCGCGTCCAGTCGCAGCCGTGAATAACGGTTCGTGACATTCGCGAAGCGTGATTCTCGGGTCGATCCGCGGCGTTTTTCACGCCCAGACCACCGTGGATGGACCCAAGAATGCCGATGGCGTCGGCGGTGGTGAACGAGTCTCAGGCTCCGGTTTCGGCGGGTCGGTCGGGATCGGACGACCAACCGGACCAGCTCGCGGGGTAGAGGCTGGCTTCGATCCCGAGGGTCGCCAGCGCCAGAGCGTTGTGGCAGGCGGTGACTCCCGAACCGCAGTACACGCCGACGGGACCATCGAGGGCGCCCAACTCATCGAAGCGTTCGCGCAGCAGCGCCTCGGGCAGGAATGTCCCTGCGGGGACGTTGTCCGTGGCAGGGGCGCTCTTCGCCCCGGGAATATGACCGGCCCGCGGATCGAGCGGTTCGGTCTCCCCGCGGAAGCGCTCACCGGCGCGGGCATCGAGCAGGACTCCGTCGAAGCCGGCCGCCTCCTCGGCGCCGATGACGGGCAGTGAGTCCGGGCTGATCTCCACGGCACTGCGGGCGATCTCGGGGGAGTCGCCGGTCTCGACCGTCCCGCCGGCATCACGATAGGCGGCGAGTCCGCCGTCGAGGACCCGCGCGCTCAGCCCGGCCCAGCGCAGCAGCCACCAGGCGCGGGCCGCACCGAGGGACGAGTTGTCGTCATAGACCACGACCTCGGTGTCTTCGTCGATGCCCCAGGAGCGTACCGTCTTCTGGAAGGCTTCGGCGCTCGGCAGCGGGTGGCGGCCGGCCGTCGGGTCGGTGGTGCCGTGGTCGGCGAGTTCGGTGTCGAGGTCGACATAGATTGCGCCGGGGATGTGCCCGGCGGCGAAGTCCTCGCGGCCATCGGGTTTGGGCAGGGTCCAGCGGACGTCGAGCAGCCTCGGCGCGGGGGAGTCGGCCATTCGGGTGAGCAGGTCATCGGCGCTGATGAGAACGTCGGAGCGGGTCATTTCGATCTCCTTCTTGGACGGGGCCCTGGGACGGGGTCACACTAGTTGGGGCAGGGTCACACCGGTTGGGTGAGCAGGACGACGTGCTTGTCGCCGAGCCGGGTGAACACGAGTGTGGCTTTGTCGCCCTTGGGCAGTTTGAGTTGGCGTCGGACCTGGTCGGGCACGATGTCGGCCCCGCGTTTCTTGATCACGACCGAGCCGATTCCGCGGGAGACGAGCTCCTTGCGCAGGCTTGGGACCTTCGCGGGCAGAACGTCGACGACCTCGTAGGCGGTGACACCTGCCGACGCCGGGCCGCTCGGTGCGACATCGGTGGTCAGATACGCGATCTTCGGGTGCAGTCGGCGGGCCTGCAGCGGCGCGCACAGGGCGGCGACGAGTCCGGCGCGCACGATCGCGCCGTCGGGTTCGAGGAGATACTTTCCGAGTTCCCCGATGTCCGCTTCGTCCTCGTCGGGCAGGTTGTCCTCGTGGACGAGGAGGGTGCGGTCGCCCATGACGAGGGCCCCGCGGCCGGGTCGCTGACAAGCTTCACCGAAGTAGAGGCAGACCTCGACGACCTCTCCGCTGTGGGAGACCCATTGGGCTTCGGCTCCTTCCGGTACGAGGTCGTGGTCGAGTGCCGGGCCGAGCTTCACTCCGGCCGACTTCGCCGCGCTCGCCTGCTCGATCACCCAGGACAGTGAGGGGGAGAACGCCTCGGGGTCGGTGATGCGGGCAGTCGATCCGCGTTTGTCGGCCTTGCCGACGGTCCGCCGGGCCGGATCGAACCAGAGGGCATCGAATCCGCCTAAGTCGACATCCTCGGCGCGAGCGTGTTCGACGGCGGCATCGGGCAGATGACGGAGGTTGAAGGCGGCGATGGCGGCGGTGACCTCGTCGGCGTCGACGGCCGAGACCTGCGCGCCCATTCCGGCGAAGGCGACCGAATCCGCGCCGATCCCGCATCCGAGATCGGCGATGCGGAACGACTCACCCTCGGCCCCGTCCCCGATGAGGCGACGCGCGTGATGAGCGGCGACCGGCAGCCGCGTGGCCTGGGCCAGCCCGTCCCGGGTGAAGAGCATATCCTCGGCGAAGGGGCCGAGCTTCGCTGCCGCCTCCTGCCGCAGCCGCGCCTGAGTGAGCAGGGCCGCGGTCACCTCGGCGGAGTAGCCCTCCTTCCGCAGGGCCGTCGACCGGGCGAGCTCATCGCCTGCGAGGTCTTCGATGCGGTCGAGACGGTCGAGGACGGCGACGTCGAGCAGTTCGGTCAGTGTCTGCGGATCCATAGGCTTCACCCTATCGTCTGCGCGGTGGGGTCTTCCCTCGCCGAGGCGGCCCGGCCGAACCGCCGGACCGCCGAGGTGATTGTGACGGCTGGGTGGTGCGGTAAGTTGTTGGCTGTGACGTTACTGACCGCCCGCGATATCCGCGAACTAGCCGCCGACATCGGTCTGCGCCCGACGAAGCAGAAGGGCCAGAACTTCGTCATCGACCCCAATACCGTGCGGTCGATCGTCGCTGCCGCGGGACTTGCGGAGAACTCGAACGTCGTCGAGATCGGTCCGGGTCTCGGTTCGCTCACCCTCGGCCTGCTCGAGGCCGGCCACACCGTCACCGCCGTCGAGATCGACGACCTGCTCGCGCAGAAGCTGCCGAGCACCGTCGACAGGTTCGCCGGCAGTGATGCCCCGTTCCACCTGGTCAACGCCGATGCCCTCCGTGTCACGACGCTGCCCGCGCCGCAGCACACGACCGAACCTGTGGACGATCGGCCCGATGCCGCGAACCACCCCGACGCACTCGTGGCGAACCTGCCCTACAACGTGGCCGTGCCCGTGCTGCTGCACTTCCTCGAGACCTTCCCGAGCCTGACGACCGTCCTCGTCATGGTCCAGCTCGAAGTCGCCGAACGGCTCGCCGCCGCGCCCGGCTCCCGCACCTACGGCGTCCCCAGCGTCAAAGCGCAGTGGTACGGGGATGTGCAGCTGGCGGGCAAGATCGGCAAGAACGTGTTCTGGCCGGCCCCGAACATCGACTCCGGACTCGTGCGCATCGACGTCACCCGCACCGACAGCGACCCGGCGACCCGCAGCCGCCTCTTCACCCTCATCGACTCAGCCTTCGCCCAGCGCCGCAAGACCCTGCGCGCTGCCCTGTCCGACTGGGCCGGCAGCCCCCAGCAATCCGAAGACCTGCTGATCGCGGCCGGAATCGACCCGAAGACCCGCGGCGAGGCCCTCACCGTCTCCGACTTCGAACGCCTCGCCGCCGTGGCCGTCGACGATGACGCCTCCGCACCGGCCCCGCCCACCGAGGATCCCTCACCATGACCGTCCCGCTGCACCCGCGTATGACGATCCCTGCCCCGGTGAAAGTGTGGGCGCCGGGGAAGATCAACATCCACCTCGGTGTGGGCGCGGTCAACGACGGATATCACGAGCTCGCGACCGTGTTCCAAGCGCTCAACCTCGGCGAGACCCTCACCCTCATTCCGGGCGGAACTCGGACGATCATCATCCAGGGCCGCTACGCGGATGCCGCGGTCCCACGCGATGATTCGAACTTCGCCAGACGCGCCGTCGACCTCCTCATCACCGCACTCGAAGACGATCGTGACGTCGCCGTGCTGCGTGACCTCGACATCGTCATCGACAAGCAGGTTCCCGTGGCCGGCGGAATGGGTGGGGGATCGGCCGACGCTGCCGCCGCCCTCGTCGGAGCCGCCCACCTCGTCGGCGGCGTCGACGAGGCGATCCTCCACGAGTGCGCGGTCGCCGTCGGCGCCGACGTCGCGTTCCTCCTGCGCGGGGGCACGGCCATCGGCCACGGTCGCGGGGAGAAGCTGAGCCCCGTGCTCACCCGCGGAACCTTCCACTGGGTGATGGCCACCTCGGCGTCGCCCCTGCCCACCCCGGACGTCTACGCCCGCTTCGACGAACTCAACCCCGACCCGGCGCCTGCGACCGTCCCCGACCGGGTGCTCACGGCGCTCGCCGCCGGTGAGCCGGACACGCTCGCGGAATCCGCGGCGAACGACCTCACCGAGGCGGCTGTGTCCTTCATGCCCGAAATCGCCGAGGTGATGGAGGCCGGCCGGGACGCCGGAGCGCTCCTGCCCCTGCTCAGCGGGTCAGGCCCGACGATCGGCTTCCTCGCCCGCGATGCCCACCATGCCCTTGACCTCGCCGTTCTCCTGCAGGCCACGAGAGGCGTCAACGAAGCGCTGCGCACCACCGGGCCCGCCCCCGGAGCGCACATTGTGGACGGCGGCTGACCGTGGGGGAGAGCAACGGCGCCCCCGCCGAGGCGGCCGGCAGTCCGAAATCGGGGCCGGAGAACCGCAGCAACCTCCATGAGACGCTGCGCGACCAGGTCGGGCAGGACATCGTCGCCGGGCGGCTGGCCGCCGGAACGATCATCAAGGCCGAGGATCTGCGTGCCCGCTACGACGTGTCGCTGTCGGTGGTGCGCGAAGTCGTGCGAGTCCTCGAATCATTGGGAATGCTGCAGCCGATCCGTCGAGTCGGTCTCGTCGTGCTCGCGATGAGCGAATGGATGCTGCTCGACCCGCTCGTCATCCGCTGGAGGATGACCGAGACTCCGGCGCGGCAGCTGCGATCGCTGACCGAACTGCGGGTGGCCATCGAACCCGAAGCGGCCGGACTGGCCGCTCAGCATGCCCCGGCGGACGTCGCCGAGGAGATCATGGGTCTGGCCGCCCGGATGAGGGCGACGGGCAGACAGGGCGATGTCGAAGCGTTCCTCGATGCCGATGTGGCGTTCCACCGGACGGTGCTCGGCGCCGGCGGCAACGAGCTCTTCGCCGCCTTCGACACCGTCATCGGTGAGATCCTCGCCGGGCGCACCGGGGCGGGGCTGATGCCGAAGTTCCCGCATCCGGATGCCCTGCAATGGCATTTCGACGTCGCCGACGCCATCGGCGGGCAGGACCCGGCCCGGGCGAAGGACGCGATGGCGAAGATCGTGGCCAAGGCCGATGCGGAGATGGGCAGCGTCTGGGCCGACGAACCCCGGCACACCGGACACTGACGAAACCGACGCCTGGTTCGAGAGGCCCGTCGCATGGTCCGAGGCGCCCGTCGACTGGTCCGAGGCGCCCGTGCGGCCGAGAACCTGTCCTAGAACAGGCTGACGATTCCGTAGAGGACCAGGCTGAGCAGGAATCCGACGGTGCCCAGCAGCGTCTCCGCAACGGTCCAGGTCTTCAGCGTCGTCTTCGTGTCCATGCCGAAGAAGCGGGAGACCAGCCAGAAGCCGGAGTCGTTGACGTGGCTGGCGAAGACCGAACCGGCCGCCAGCGACAGCACGATCGCGACGACCTGCAGGCTCGAGAAGTCGGGGTTGCCGACGACGATCGGCTGGACGAGAGCCGCCGCGGTCGTCAGCGCCACTGTGGCCGAACCCTGCGCGATGCGCACGATCGCGGCGATGACGAATCCGGCGACGATGACGGGCAGGCCGAGGGCGGCAAGTGATTCGGCCAGCGAATCGCCGATGCCGCTGGCACGCAGGACTCCGCCGAACATGCCGCCGGCGCCGGTGATGAGGATGATCGAGCACACCGGGCCGAGCGCGGAGTCGACGACGGTCTCGATGAGCGACTGGCCCTTCTTCTGCTTCCAGCCGAGCAGCCACATGGCCATGATGACGGTGATGAGCAGGGCGATCGGGGTCTCTCCGAGCAGTCGCAGGGAGCTGATGAACACCGATTCGACATCGACCCACTCGGCTTCACCGGCGAAGTTCAGCCCGGTGTTGAGGAAGATGAGCACGAGCGGCAGGACGAGGAGGAAGATGACGTGGCCGAGCTTCGGGCGCGAGGAGAAGTCGGCATAGGTGTCGTCCTTCCCTGCCGAGAGGACCGACGGGACCGCGACGTCGATGCGTCGGCCGATGATGAGCCCGAACAGGTACCCGGTGAGGTACCAGGCCGGGATGGCGACGACGAGTCCGCAGATGAGGACGAGTCCGACGTTCGCGCCGAGCAGTCCGGAGGCCGCGACCGGGCCGGGGTGCGGGGGCACGAAGATGTGCATGGCGGAGAACGCCATGGCCGCGGGCATCGCGTAGAGCAGCAGAGATCCACCGAGGCGGCGCGCGATCGTGAAGATGATCGGCAGCATGACGACGAGGCCGGCGTCGAAGAAGATCGGGAAGCCGAAGAGCAGTGAGGTCACACCGAGGGCGAACGGTGCTCGCTTCTCACCGAAGAGGCGGATGAGGGCATCGGTGAGCACCTCGGCGCCGCCGGAGAGTTCGAGCATCCGCCCGAGCATCGCACCGAGGCCCACGAGCAGGGCCACGCTGGCCAGGGTCGACCCGAAACCGTCGTAGAGGACGTCGATGAGGTCGCCGGGCATGATTCCGGCGGCCAGCGCCGTGATCACTGAGACGATGACGAGGGCGATGAAGGCATGGACGCGTGCCTTGATGATGAGCAGGAGCAGCACGGCGATGGCCGCGGCTGCGAGACCCAGCAGGGCCGGGGTCGACAGAGTCCAGGCCAGTTCGAGTTCGGTCATTGTTCCTCTTCCTTGAGGTCAGGTGGATGGACGGACGGTGGACGGGGTGATCATGCGCTCATCCGCTTCACGGATGCGAGGATCGCACCCAGGACATCGGGGATCGACTGGTCGACGTCGACGGTGGCGTGAGCTTCCTCGGCAGCGAGCGGTTCGAGGGTGGCCAGCTGCGAGTCGAGCAGGTCGGGGGACATGAACTCATGGTCGCGGCGGGCCAGATGGTCGGCGATGACCTCTCGAGGACCGTCGAGGTGGATGAAGACGAGCTCGGGTGCGGACCTGCGCAGCAGGTCACGGTAGGTGCGCTTGAGTGCGGAGCAGGCGATGACGGGAGCCGGGGTGCGGGCGGCTTCGAGTGCGACACTGTCGAGCCAGGGGGCCCGATCCTCATCCGTGAGCGGCACCCCGGAGCCCATCTTCGCTTTGTTCGCCGCGGAGTGCAGATCGTCGGCGTCGACGAATCGACGGTCGAGGGCGTGCGCCACCTGCGCGCCGAGGACGGTTTTGCCGGTTCCCGAGACACCCATGATGACGAGCGGTGGAAGGAAAGGGCTGTGACCCATAACCGAAACCTCTCGATAAAATATGAAGAAATATCTACAATCAGTTATTAAAACAGATTTATTGCACCGTAGTGCTGGCAGGAAGCGACTGTCAACACTGCAGATCACAGGGAAGAGGAATGCTCATGAAGGCCGATGTCGCAGTGATCGGAACCGGTGTGATGGGATCGAATCTCGCCCGCAATCTCGCCCGTCAGTCCGGCCACCGTGTGGCCGTCTACGACCGGGACGTCGAACGCGCCCAGAGCCTGGCGCAGGACTTCCCCGAGGCCGATTTCATCGTCGCCTCCGACCCGGCCGACCTGGCCGCGAAGCTCGCCGAACCGCGGGTGGCGATCCTCATGGTCAACGCCGGAAGAGCCACGGATTCGGCGATCGGCGACCTCGCCGAGGCGTTCGCACCGGGTGACATCATCGTCGACGGCGGCAATTCCCACTTCCGGGACACGATCGACCGTGGGGTCCGACTCGAGGGCACCGGCATCGAGTTCGCCGGGGTCGGCATCTCCGGGGGAGAGGTCGGCGCTCTGCTCGGACCTTCCCTCATGGTCGGCGGATCGGAGACCGCATGGCAGCGTCTGCGCCCCCTGCTCGAACCCATCGCGGCACGGGCCGGAGATGAGGCCTGCGTCGACCACATCGGCACCGACGGGGCCGGGCATTTCGTCAAGATGGTCCACAACGGCATCGAATACGCCGATATGCAGCTCATCAGCGAGGCCTTCGCCCTCCTGCGCGACGGCCTGGGGATGACGCCGGCCGAGATCGCCGAGGTCTTCGCCGACTGGAACACCGGAGAGCTCGAGTCCTACCTCATCGAGATCACCGCCGACGTCCTCGCCCACGTCGACGAGGCGACGGGCCGGCCGTTCGTCGATATCGTCGCCGATGCGGCGAAGGCCAAGGGCACGGGTGCGTGGACAGCGCAGGTCGGGCTGGATCTCGGGGTTCCGGTGCCCACCATCGCCGAGGCGGTCTTCTCCCGGTCGCTGTCATCCGCGCTCGATCTGCGCGCTCAGGGGCTCCGGCTGGCCGGTCCCCGTCCCGGCGCGGAACCGTCGTCGCTGCCCGGCCACGAGCGGACGGCTCGCATCGACGAGATCGGTCGGGCGCTGCTGCTCGGCAAGGTCATGGCCTACGTGCAGGGCTTCCACGAGATCTCTGCCGGGGCTGCCGAACACGGCTGGGACATCGACCTCGGGCGCCTCGCTGGGATCTGGCGGGCCGGATGCATCATCCGGGCCCGACTGCTCGATCGCATCGTCGGGGCCTTCGATTCCCCGGCCCCTCCAGAGATCCTGCTGGCTGCCGAGTTCGTCCGCGAGGTTGCCGAGGGCTGCCAGGAATCCCTGCGTTCGACGGTCGTCCAGGCTATCGGTGGCGGCATCGCCGTCCCCGGACTGGCCTCGACGTTGTCCTACTTCGACGGACTGCGCTCCGAGGCGGGCAGCGCCGCTCTCATCCAGGCCCAGCGCGACCGCTTCGGTTCGCACACCTATGCGCGCACCGACCGTCCCGGGACCTTCCACACCCTGTGGTCGGGGGATCGCAGCGAAGTCGAGCTCTGAGCCGATCGAGCTCCGAACGGTCGGCCGCCTCGGTGACAGTCGACCGGAACGACGGGGCCGCCTCGGTGTCGGTCGAACTGATCTCACTCATCGACTGTGGTGGCCCGGATGTCGGACTGTCGATATGTTAGAGCCATGACTTTGCCACACGAAGATGTTGACCCAGACGGCCTGCTCGAATACTCGGTGGTCTTCACCGACCGATCGCTCAACCATATGTCGCAGCGATTCGTGTCCGTGATGCAGGAGATCAACCGGATCCTGCGCTCGGCCTACGATGCCGATTCCGCAGCCATCGTCCCCGGCGGCGGCAGCTACGCCATGGAATCCGTGGCCCGCCAGGTGGCCACCGGCAAGAAGGCGCTGATCGTGCGCAACGGTCTGTTCTCCTTCCGCTGGTCGCAGATCCTCGATGCCGGAGCCATCGCCTCGGAGACGACCGTGCTCAAGGCCTCCCCGGACAGCGCCGAGCACCAGTCGCCGTGGTCACCGGCTCCCATCGCCGAGGTGGTCGCCGCCATCGAGCGCGAGAAGCCCGCTGTCGTGTTCGCTCCCCACGTCGAAACCGCCTCGGGAATGGTCCTGCCCGATGACTACGTCCGCCAGGTTTCCGAGGCCGTGCATTCGGTCGGCGGAATCTTCGTTCTCGACTGCATCGCCTCGGGTGCGGTGTGGGCATCGATGACCGATCTCGGTGTCGATGTGCTCATCTCCGCCCCTCAGAAGGGCTGGAGCGGATCGCCGTGCGCCGGATACGTCATGCTCAGCAAGGCCGGCCGTGCCGCCGTCGAGGCGACGACGTCGACGAGCTTCGCGATGGATCTGAAGAAGTGGCTGTTCATCGCCGACGAATACGAAGCCGGTCGTGCGCCGTACCATGCGACGATGCCCACCGACGCTCTGGCGCACAACGCCAAGCTCATGGCCGAGAGCGAGGAGCGCGGCTTCGACAAGCTCGCCGCCGCGCAGGCCGAGCTCGGACAGCGCGTGCGCGCGGTCTTCGCCGCTCGTGGACTGCCCTCGGTGGCGTCGGACGAGTTCGCCTCGCCGAGCGTGGTCGTCGTCCACACCGACAACCCGCAGCTCGCCACCGGCGCCGGCTTCAAGGAGGTCGGCGTGCAGATCGCCGCCGGCGTGCCGCTGCAGTGCGATGAGCCCGAGGATTTCTCGAGTTTCCGCATCGGCCTGTTCGGTCTCGACAAGCTCGGCGACATCGACGGCACGATCGCTCGCCTCGAGGCCGCTCTCGACTCGATCGGCGTGACCGCCGAAGCCTGAGCGCTCACGGGCGATCCCGCGCGGTCGCCAAGCATCGCGCACCGTAACCGGCACTGCCTACAGGCGGAACGCCGGGAAGCATCACGCACCGACAGCGTCACTGCCTACCGGTAGTCGCAGCACATACAGTCAGCGCCATATCCTCCCGTTGCAACGAGGGGCTATGGCGCTGACTGTATGTGGTCGCCCTGACGGTGAGGGATGCTCGGCACCCTCGTTCGCCTAGCTGTGAGCGATGCTCCCGAGTCTCACCCGTCTCTGGGCGCGGAAGTCGGCTGCGGTCCCGCGGCACGCGTGAGTGCCGCGCACCAGCCGCAGACGGACGGGCGTCAGGCGGAGTCTCCGAGGGCGACGACGTTGTCGGCGAGCCGTTCGTTGCTGCCGTACATGAAGTGGTTGGCCATGTTCTCGGAGAACCGGCTGGCTTCTGTGGTCAGCCCGACCGCCTCGGCGACCTCGCGGATGTGCATCGGGGTGGCGCCGCAGCACACGCCGATGTAGTTGACGCCCAGGTCGTAGGCCTCCTTCGCGAACGCACCGATCTCGTAGCGGTTGGTCTGCAGGGGATCGAGGGCGGTGGGGAACGTGCGCCCGTGCGGGGAGGCCACCTCGGCGCGGGGGTCGGAGAGGTTGAAGAAGGTCGGCTCGTCCTCCGTGGTGCGGTAGGGGATCGGCAGGGCGCCGACGTGACAGGACACGGCTGCTCGGATCTCCTTGAGCCACGGCAGCATCGTCGCGGGACCGCGGAAGCAGTTGAGGCCGACGACATCGACGCCGAGCTGCTCGAGGCGCTGCGCGGTCTCGACGATCCCGACCCCGTCGGCCATCTCCTGGAAGGCCATCGGCGCCAGTGTGAGTACGACGGGCAGGCCGCTGGCCTTGGCGATCTCGGCGGCAGCGATGGCCTCACCGGCGAAGTAGAAGGTCTCGCCGATGATGAGGTCGGCACCTTCCTCGACCGCCCAGCCGACCATTTCGGCGAACATGGCCCGCACTTCGGCCTGCTTGGACTCATCGGCAGGGTCCCAGATGTTCGAGTTCGAGATGTTGCCGGCCATGAAGTTCCCGGGCTTCGCGTCGGCGACGGACCGGGCGATCTGCAGGGCGGCGCGGTTGAGCGGCTCGAGCAGATCCTCCTTGCCGATCACGCGCATCTTCTCGCGGTGGCCGTTGTAGGTGAAGGCCTCGACGATGTCGGAGCCGGCCCGCTGGAAGTCGACGTGGAGGGAGCGCAGGGCATCGGGGAATTCGAGGGCCACCTCGGGGACGAACTCGCCTGCGGACAGGTATCCGCGTTTCTCGAGCTCGAACAGGAAGCCTTCCGCGCAGATCACGGGGCCGGCATCGAGGCGTTGGGTCAGTGCGTTGGTCGCGGTCATGGTTGCTCTCCGATTCGATGATGTGGTCGAGCCCGGGCGAGCGGCCCGAACCTGGGTATCACACCATCGATCGGCGCAGCGACGTCCGTCACATCGACATAAATCGTCGCCGATCGCCATGAAAGGACACAACCTTCGCCGAGACGGCCCGAGGTCCCGAAGACGGATTCGGCTCGGTCGGGGGCAGGAACCGCGGGTGCGGCCCGAGCGTCAGCGGTCGTCGCCGCTGAGGTAGACCGGCAGGCGACGGTAGCGCATTGCCCGTTGGGCGGCTCCGGCGGGAACTTCCTGAGTGGTTTCGTAGGTGGCGTTGTTCTGCGGAACCTCGTGCGAACCCGGCAGCGGGTACGGCTCGCCCGCAGCCGGTGCCGGCGAGGCGAAGGACTGCTGCTGGCCCGGCTGCTGTTCGTAGCCGGGGGAGTGCTGGTAGCCGACTCCGGGCAGCGGCTGCAGGCCGAGTCCCTGCCGGTCCGGTCCGTCGCCCTCGCTGTAGGAGTTGCCGGGGTGATGAGCGTCGCCGGGGTAGCCGGCGTCTCCACGGCGACCACGTCCGCCGCGACCTCGCTCTCCGCGACCTCGCTCTCCGCGACCTCGCCCGCCGCGCCGGTCGGAATCCTCCGGTCGCAGGAACGGGAACGGTTTGAGCAGCAGGCCCGTGACGGTCGACGACCACCAGCGCAGGGCGCGTTCGAAGGGCCCCCAGGACAGCACGCCCGTCCACACCACGGCCAGGGCCACGCAGATGAGGAGGACGACGGCGTCGTGGAGGACGGTGCGGCTGTCGTCGAGGACCGGCTGCAGGCCGCGGACGACGAAGCCGTGGAGAATGTATACAGCCAGGCTGTGCTTGCCGATCGTGGCGAGCGTGTCCTTCGTGTTCGACAGCCAGGTCAGCAGCGCCAATGTCAGCAGCACCGCTCCGAGGTCGACGATGAGACGCAGGCCCACGCCTTCGGGAACGCTGACGCCGAAGTGGGCGAAGTTGAGGCTGCCGTAGAGCCAGTTGTGATCGACCTGGTCGAGGTAGAAGTATCCGACTGCTGCGAGTGCGGCGACGCTGAGGCCGAGTTTCTGCCAGATCGCAAGGCTGCCCGCCCAGCCGATGATCTGCTTGCCGTAGAGCTTGCCGATGACGAAGAACGGCCAGAACGCCATCGTCCGAGCCGCGGAGAGTTCGGTGTCGAGGATCGGCAGCAGTCCGCCGAAGAGCCCGACGACGAGCGAGGCGACGAGCATCGTGCGTGGGAAGCGCTCGATGAAGGGGACCGTGATCATCCACCACGCCATCGACAGCAGGAACCACGTGTACCAGAACGGTCTGAGGAAGTCGTAGTCGGGATTGAGCCCGAAGATCCACATCCACCCCCACATGAGCGGCAGCACCGTGGCGAGGAGAACGAAGTAGGTGAGCACCCGCTCGGCCAGCTTGTTCGACTTCGCCGTGATTCCGGCGAGGAAGACGAACGCCGGCATGTGGAACATGTAGATGAAGTACATCGGTGCGCCCAGGATCGGCGACTCCCACGGAGAGGTTCGAGCGAGAAGGTGGCCCAAAACCACCAGGAAGATCAGTATTCCCTTGGCGCGGTCGATGCGATAGTCCCGTGTTGACACGCCGATACACTACCGCACCCGGCAGGCTTTGGGGAAAGATCACACCATCGCCGAGGTGGTCGCCCGGTCATGTGGGACGCTGGCCCCGCGTGTGCGACCGGGGATGGAGACGACTAGCCGCGGGCGGCGCAGTCCACGCACGTCGCCGCGTAGGGGCGGGCCTCCAGCCGCGCCTCCGCGATGGGTCTGCCGCAGTCGATGCAGGTTCCGAACGTGCCCGCGGCGAGGCGGTCGAATGCCTCGGCGATCTCATCGAGGCGGCCCTCGGACTGTTCGAGCAGGGTCGCGGCCTGCGACCGTTCGAAGGCCAGCGTCGCCCCTTCCGGATCGTGTTCGTCGTCGCTGTTGTCACCGTCGCGGGCGGCCGAGACCTCGTCGATACCTTGGGTCAGGCGGCCGATGAGCGCCTGCGTCTCCGCCCGCTCATCCTCGAGCCGCTCTCGCATCTGCGCTTCGTCGATCATCGTCGTCTCCTCGGCTTCGACTGGTCCGTCGTCCGGCGTTATCGTCGTTCGTCGCCTCGAACCCTCAGGCTTCCAGCGCCTCGGACGCTTCGAGCCAGCGCATCTCGAGCTCGTCGAGTTCGTCCTGGGACTGACGGATCGCTGCCGTGAGCTCGGCCAGTCCTTCGAAGTCGGTCTGGTCGTGGGCGGCCATCTCCTCGTGCTTCTGCGCGATCTGAGTGTTCAGCTTGTCCATCCGCCGTTCGATCGCGGACACTTCCTTCTTCGCCGCTCGTGCTTCCGCACCGGACAGTTTCGGAGCCGATGAGGATCCCTCGCTCGCCGAGGCGGCCCCACCGGAACCGTCCCCGCCGGATCCCGTCGCGGCCCCGTTCGAACCGCCGGAAGCCCTGTTCGAACCGGCAGCGCCGCGACGTTCCTGTTCGGCACGCAGCCGCAGATACTCTTCGACACCGCCGGGAACATGGCGCAGACCGTTGTCGAGGATCGCGTACTGCTGATCGGTGACCCGCTCCAACAGGTACCGGTCGTGGGAGACGACGATGAGAGTGCCCGGCCAGGAATCGAGGAGATCCTCCATCGCCGCGAGCATGTCGGAGTCGACGTCGTTCGTCGGCTCGTCGAGGATGATGACATTGGGTTCGGCCATGAGCAGCAGCAGAAGCTGAAGTCGGCGCTTCTGCCCGCCGGAGAGCTCCTTGACCCTGGCGGACAGATGCTCCTTCGCGAAGCCGAGCCGTTCGAGCAGCTGGGCCGGAGTGAAGTCCTTGCCTTCGATGGTGAACGAGGTCTTCGACTCGGCGAGAACCTCGCGGACACGGGAGTCGGCGATGCGGGCCAGATCCTTGAACTGCTGATCGAGCACACCGATCTGCACGGTCTTGCCGCGCTTGACCCGTCCGGCATCGGGGTCGATCTCTCCCGAGATCAGACCCAGCAGGGTCGACTTTCCGGCGCCGTTGGGGCCGAGGATGCCGGTGCGTTCGCCGGGACCGATGCGCCAGGTGACATCGTCGAGGATCGTCGTCTCACCGAAGTGCTTGGACACGTCGAGCAGATCGACGACGTCCTTGCCCAGGCGGGCCGTGGCCATCTTCTTCAGCTCGATCGGATTGCGGACCTCGGGCACGTCGGCGATGAGCTGGTTGGCCGCCTCGATGCGGAACTTCGGCTTCGACGTTCGGGCGGGAGCGCCGCGTCGCAGCCACGCGAGTTCCTTGCGCATGAGATTCTGTCGCTTCGCCTCGGTGGCGGCCGCGATCCGGTCGCGTTCGACGCGTTGGAGGACGTACGCGGCATAACCGCCTTCGAAGGGCTCGACGATGCGGTCGTGGACCTCCCAGGTCTTCGTGCACACCTCGTCGAGGAACCACCGGTCGTGGGTGACCAGGAGCAGGGCTCCGGCGTTCTTCGGCCACCGGCCGCGCACATGCTTCGCCAACCACGCGATGCCGTCGACGTCGAGATGGTTCGTCGGCTCGTCGAGGATGAGCATGTCCCAATCGCCGATGAGCAGCGCAGCCAGAGCCACTCGGCGGCGCTGACCACCGGAGAGCGAGGAGATCTGCGCATCCCAATCGAGATCGGCGATGAGACCGGAGATGATGTCACGGGCCTGCGGATCGGCGGCCCATTCGTGATCGGCGGCATCGCCGACGACGGAGAAGCCCACGGTCGCTTCGTCATCGAGGTCATCGCGCTGGCCGAGCATTCCCAGACGCAGACCGCCGCGATAGGTCACGCGTCCGGAATCGGGTTCGATGGTGCCGGCGAGCATGCCGAGCAGACTCGACTTGCCGTCGCCGTTGCGGCCGACGATGCCGATCATGTCACCGGACTCGACACCGAGGGTGACCGAGTCGAAGACGACGCGCGTGGGGTATTCGAGGTGGAGGGCTTCTGCCCCGAGGAGATGTGCCATAGCGCTCCCTAGCCTAGTTCACGATGGGCGGGCCCCTGCTCCCGCCGGGTGTCTGCCTCTATGCGCCCGCGGAGTGTCCGATCCTGCGTCGGTCGGCTGTCTCCGCGCCACGGTCGACTGTCTCAAAGATGGAGGTCTGCGAGTTCGCATTGCGGACCGAAATCGGCCGTCCGTGACGGAATATTTCTTTTTCATATCGGTGTCCGTGATTGAGGTGCTAGCGGAGCCGCTGAAACGACTTCATTGCATTAGACTGACCGAAACTCATCAAAATATGACAGTTCGTCCAGTGGTTTCACATTTTCGGTAGGGGCAGACAGGGCCCTCATCCGTGTGCACTGTCTGTATCAGAAAAGAGAAAACGTGAAGAAGCTCGCTTCAGCGGTGTCGATGATCGCCGCATCCGCCCTCGTCCTCTCGGCCTGCGGTTCAGGCGAAGGAGGCGAATCCGGTTCGGATTACCTCGCCTGCATGGTCTCCGACTCCGGCGGTTGGGACGACCAGTCCTTCAACCAGTCCGGTCGGGAGGGCATGGAGAACGCGAAGAAGAACCTGGGAATCGAAGAGAAGCTCGCCGAATCGCAGGGCGACGCGGACTTCGGGCCGAACGTCGACAACATGGTGCAGCAGGGCTGCAACCTCACCTTCGGCGTCGGATTCCTCCTCGAGGACACGATCCAGGAAGCCGCCGAAGCGAACCCGGACCTCAACTTCGCGCTCATCGACTCCACATTCTCCGACGCCGACGGCAAGCCGGTGACGATCGACAACGCCAAGGCAGTCGTCTTCAACACCGCCGAGGCCGCGTACCTGGCCGGCTATGTTGCGGCCGCGACCTCGGAGTCGGGCAAGGTCGGCACCTTCGGCGGCATCCAGATTCCGTCGGTGACGATCTTCATGGACGGCTTCGCCGACGGCGTGGACAAGTTCAACGAGGACAACAAGAAGGACGTCAAGCTGCTGGGCTGGAACAAGGAGAAGCAGGACGGCTCGTTCTCCGGTGACTTCGAGAACCAGGGACAGGGTCAGGAGCTGACCAAGCAGCTCATCTCGCAGGGCGCCGACGTCATCATGCCCGTGGCCGGACCCGTCGGCCTCGGTGCCGCAGCGGCGGCGAAGGAAGCCGGCGACGTCAACCTCGTGTGGGTCGACTCCGATGGCTACGAGTCGACCGAATACGGCGACATCATCCTCACCTCGGTGGTCAAGCAGATCTCGCAGGCCGTCGAAGACACCATCAAGGAAGGCACCGAGGACAACTTCTCCAATGAGCCCTACGTCGGCACGCTCGAGAACGAAGGCGTGGGCCTCGCTCCGTACCACGACTTCGAGGACAAGGTTCCCGAAGACGTGAAGAAGGACGTCGAGGAGCTGAAGAAGCAGATCATCGACGGCAGCCTCGTCGTCGAGTCGGAGAGCACACCGAAGTAAGCTCGTCGGTTAAACTGCAGGGCCGAGTTCTTTCGGCCCTGCAGTTTTCAAGTTTGTGAGGAGAACCGGAAGCAGTGAAACTCGAGCTTCGCGGGATGACCAAGGTGTTCGGATCGTTCGTGGCCAATGACCACATCGATCTCACCATCCAGCCGGGCGAGATCCACGCCCTGCTCGGTGAGAACGGCGCCGGCAAATCCACCATGATGAACGTCCTCTACGGACTCTACGACGCCGATGGGGGAGAGATCCTCATCGACGACGAGCCGGTGAAGTTCTCCGGCCCGGGCGATGCCGTGGCCGCGGGAATCGGCATGGTCCACCAGCACTTCATGCTCGTGCCCGTGTTCACCGTCGCCGAATCCGTGGCGCTGGGCTACGAACCGACGAAGAGCCTCGGACTCCTCGACATCAACGAGGCGCGGAAGAAGGTCAAGGAGATCTCGTCGCGCTTCAACTTCAACATCGACCCCGACGCCCTCATCGAGGACCTGCCGGTCGGCGCCCAGCAGCGGGTGGAGATCATCAAGGCCCTGTCCCGGGACGCCGAGATCCTCATCCTCGACGAGCCCACGGCCGTGCTGACCCCGCAGGAGACCGACGAACTCATCTCGATCATGCGCCAGCTCAAGGAGCAGGGCACTTCGATCGTGTTCATCACCCACAAACTCCGCGAAGTCCGCGCGATCGCCGACGCGATCACCGTCATCCGCCGCGGCAAGATCGTCGGCGAGGCCTCCCCGGACTCGACCGAGACCGAACTGGCCAGCCAGATGGTCGGCCGCGCCGTGTCCCTGACGACCGAGAAGGACGCCGCCGATCCGGGCGACGCCACCTTCCAGGTCCGCGGACTCACCGTCGTCGACAAGGCCGAGAACGTCGTCGTCGACGACGTGTCCTTCGACGTCCGTCGGGGGGAGATCCTCGCCGTCGCCGGTGTCCAGGGCAACGGGCAGACCGAACTGGCCGAGACGATCATCGGCGTGACCGAACCCCGCCTGGGCTCGATCACCCTCGACGGCAAAGACCTCATCGGGAAGTCGGTGAAGGGCCGCCTCGGTGCCGGCATCGGATTCGTTCCCGAGGATCGGTCGACCGACGGCATCATCGCGGAGTTCGCCATCCGCGAGAACATGATCCTCGACGTCTACGACCGTGAGCCCTATGCCAAGGGCCTCAATCTCAAACCGAAGGTCATCACGGAGGAGGCGAAGAAGAAGGTCGACGAGTTCGACATCCGCCTCGGCAGCGTGGTCGACCCGATCGCGACCCTGTCGGGAGGCAACCAGCAGAAGGTGGTGCTCTCCCGCGAGCTCGGTCGTGACCTGCGACTGTTCATCGCCAGCCAGCCCACTCGCGGACTCGACGTCGGATCGATCGAGTTCGTGCACAAGCGCGTCATCGCCGAACGCGATTCCGGAACTCCCTGCATCATCGTCTCGACCGAACTCGACGAGGTCTACGGCCTCGCCGATCGCATCGCCGTGATGTACGCCGGACGCATCGTCGGCATCGTGGGACCCGAGACCTCTCGTGAGGCACTGGGCCTGATGATGGCCGGCGTTCCCGCCGACGAAGCCCTCGAAGCCACGGCCGGCAGCACGAGCACCGATGGAGCCGCGAACCCGGCAGACGATGCGGAACCGGCCGCCACCTCGGCGGATTCCGCATCCACCGCCACCCCGGCGGACGACGACGACTCAGCCACCACCTCGGCGGAGGAGACCAAATGACGACTGATACCTCACCGGCGGCTCCTTCGGCGGCGCCGCCGCCGGAGTCCGAGGCCGCAGACGGCAAGGAACAGACCCTGCTGCAGCAGATCATGTCGGGATCCTGGCTCGTCTCGCTGCTGGCGATCGTGCTCGCCCTCCTGTTCGGCGGCGTCCTCATCGCCGTGTCGAACGCTGAGGTCGTCGCGGCGGCCGAGAACTTCTTCGCCGCTCCCGGCGATTTCTTCGCCACGCTGTTCCAGACCGTCGGCAACGCCTATTCGGCGCTGTTCCGCGGGGCGGTCTTCGACTGGGAAGCACGCACCACCGAACGCGCCATCCGGCCCCTGACCGAGTCGATGGTCTCGGGCACCCCGCTCATCCTCACCGGTCTCGGCATCGCCCTGGCCTTCCGCTGCGGTCTGTTCAACATCGGCGGTCAGGGCCAGGTCATCCTCGGCGCGACCATCGCCGGATTCCTCGGCTATGCGCTGCCGCTGCCTCCCGTCGTCCACATGCTCGTCGCCGTCGTCGGCGGCATCATCGGCGGTGCGATCTGGGCCGGCATCGCCGGCGTGCTCAAGGCGCGCACCGGCGCCAACGAGGTCATCGTGACGATCATGCTCAACTCGATCGCCGGCTATGCACTGGGCTACCTGCTCAAGCAGAACTGGTTCACGCACACGAGCTCGGCCAACCCGCAGTCACGTGTCATCGATGACTCCGCGCAGATGTTCCTGCTGCTGCCTGCGCCGTTCCGCCTCCACTTCGGCTTCATCATCGCCATCCTCGCCACGATCTTCGTGTGGTGGCTGCTCGAGCGGTCGACGATCGGCTTCGAGTTCAAGGCCGTCGGTGCGAACCCGCACGCGGCCCGGACCGCCGGCATCTCCGTGTCCAAGGTGACTGTGACGGTCATGATCGTCGCCGGCGCCCTGGCCGGACTCGGCGGTGCCGCCCAGGTGCTCGGCACCGAATACAAACTCACCGGCGGCATCAGCGGGTCGATCGGCTTCGACGCGATCACCGTCGCCCTGCTGGGACGGTCGAAACCGCTGGGGACGTTCCTCGCCGGTCTGCTCTTCGGTGCGTTCAAGGCCGGCGGCTACCTCATGCAGTCCCAGACCGGTACGCCGATCGACATCGTCCTCGTCGTCCAGTCCGTCATCGTGCTGCTCATCGCGGCCCCGCCCTTGGTGAGGTCGATCTTCCGGTTGCCCACACCGGTGCTCAAGCGGAAGGAGGACTGAGATGACCGCTCAGACCATGGATAAGACACCTTCGACCCAGGTCAAGGCGCTTGCGCCGATCGCCTGGAAGTTCCCGATCGTCTATACGATCCTGGCGCTGGTCTCGCTCATCTTCTTCGGCCTCATCGGCCGTGACGGAGAGACGACCTTCCGCGTGGCCACCGGCGGAGACTTCTTCGCCATCCCCGACTTCGCCGTGTCTTCGACTGCGGCGGGGCTGACGCTGGGCATCCTGCTCGTCATCATGGCCGCCGTGTCGATCTATGTGGCGATCAAGCGCATCGACACGGGCTCCTGGTTCCCGATGCTCTTCGGCGTCATCTTCGTGCTGTCCTTCCTCGCCTGGGCAGGCGGCGGATCCGGCGGCGTGATCCCGCTGACCACGCTGCTCGCCGGTGCCCTGGCACTGTCCGTGCCGCTGATCTTCGGCGCCATGTGCGGACTCGTGGGAGAACGGTCGGGCATCATCAACATCGCCATCGAAGGCCAGCTGCTGGCCGGCGCCTTCCTCGCCGCGGTCGTCGCCTCGGTGGTGAAGAACCCGTACGCGGGCCTGCTCGCCGCCCCCATCGCCGGAGCGCTCGTCGCCGTGGTGCTCACCTTCTTCGCGGTGAAGTACTGGGTCAACCAGATCATCATCGGCGTCGTCCTCAACGTCCTCGTCGTCGGCATCACGAGCTTCCTGTACTCGACGGTGCTCACCCAGGACCCGGGACTGTGGAACTCCCGGCAGAAGCTGCCGAATCTGCCGATCCCGCTGCTGTCGGACATTCCGGTGCTCGGACGGGTGCTGTTCGACCAGAACATCCTCGTCTACATCATGTACGTCGTCGTCATCGCCCTGCAGATCTTCGTCTTCCGATCGAAGTGGGGACTGCGGATGCGCGCCGTCGGTGAGCACCCGAAGGCCGCGGACACCGTCGGCATCAAGGTCAACTTCACCCGCGTGCGCAACACCCTGCTCGCCGGTGCCATCGCCGGTCTCGGCGGTGCCTTCTTCACCGTCGGCTCCGGACTGGCCTTCGGCAAGGAGATGTCGGCCGGACAGGGCTATATCGCCCTGGCCGCGATGATCCTGGGCAAATGGAACCCGAAGGGTGCGCTGCTGGCGGCCCTGCTGTTCGGCTTCTCCAAGAGCCTCGGCAACACTCTGCAGTCCATCGGCACCCCGGTGGCCAACGAGCTGCTGCTCATGCTGCCCTACATCGTCACCGTCTTCGCCGTCGCCGGCTTCGTCGGTCGGGTCCGCCCGCCCGCCGCGGAAGGTGTGCCCTACGTGAAGTGAGTCCCGCCTCGGCGACGGATCGGTCAGCCACCGTCCCCGACGAACCGGCACGACCCCTCGAGCACCCCACAGTCACCACCCGAAGGAAGAGGTCTCCCCATGACTGTCCCCGAACCTCACCCGACCGACCCGGCATGGAGCGAGGAACCCACCCCGGTCGCCCCCGAGGACCTCAGCGAGGGCACGTGGGAGCTGCTGCGGGCCGAAGCGAAGCGGGCGATGACGAAGGCCTATGTGCCTTATTCGAACTACCCTGTCGGAGCGGCCGGTCTCGTCGACGACGGTCGCATCGTCGGCGGCTGCAATATCGAGAACGCCTCGTTCGGGGTGACTCTGTGCGCGGAGTGCTCGCTCGTCTCCGAGATGTTCATGACCGGCGGCGGCCGCCTCGTCGCCTTCGACTGTGTGGACGGGCAGGGCAACACCCTCGTTCCCTGCGGACGGTGCCGGCAGCTGCTGTTCGAACACGGCGGCAACGACCTCGTCATCAACATGCCCAGCGGACGTGCGCCGATGTCCGTGGTCCTGCCCGAGGCGTTCGGCCCCGATCACCTGAGCGCCGAGCGCAGCGACCATACGGCCAAGCACTGACCGATCGTCCCCTCGCCGAGGCGGTCGTGGCCGGAACGAGACCGCAGGGCCTTGAGGGCGACGACCGAGCCGACAACGAAGATTTCGACGACAACGAAGGATTGAGACCGTGAGCGTAGAAGCATTCGACACCGTCGACGTCATCGCCGCCAAACGCGATGGCCGGGCCCTGAGCAAGGAGCAGATCGACTGGGTCATCGACGCCTACACCCGCGGCGCCGTCGCCGACGAACAGATGGCGGCCCTGGCCATGGCGATCTTCATCAACGACATGGCACCGGTTGAGATCGCCCACTGGACGCAGGCGATGATCGACTCCGGTGAGCGCATGGACTTCTCGTCGCTGACCCGACCGACGTCGGACAAGCATTCGACCGGGGGAGTCGGCGACAAGATCACCCTGCCCCTGGCCCCGCTCGTCGCCGTCTTCGACGTGGCCGTCCCGCAGCTCTCCGGCCGCGGTCTCGGCCACACCGGCGGCACCTTGGACAAACTCGAATCGATTCCCGGGTGGCAGGCGGGACTGAGCAACGAGGCGATCGTCGCACAGCTTGACGACGTCGGCGCCGTCATCTGCGCGGCGGGATCCGGTCTGGCTCCGGCGGACAAGAAGCTCTACGCACTGCGCGACATCACCTCGACCGTCGACTGCATTCCGCTCATCGCCTCCTCGATCATGTCGAAGAAGATCGCCGAGGGCACCTCCGGGCTCGTCCTCGACGTCAAGGTCGGCTCCGGTGCGTTCATGAAGGATCTGACGAAGGCCCGCACGCTCGCCGAGACGATGGTCGAGCTCGGCAAGGCCGCCGGAGTGAACACCTCGGCGCTGCTGACCGATATGTCCACGCCCTTGGGGCTGACCGTCGGCAATGCCCTCGAGGTCCGCGAATCCGTCGAGGTCCTGGCCGGTGGCGGACCCGCCGACGTCGTCGACCTCACCGTGGCCCTGGCCGAGGAGATGCTGCGCCTGGCGGGCAAGACCGATGTCGACGTCCGCGCCGCCCTGAACGACGGGCGGGCCATGGACAAGTGGAAGCAGATGATCCGCGCCCAACACGGCGACCCGGACGCCGCTCTGCCCGTGGCCGAGCACACCGAAGTCGTCACCGCGACCGATTCCGGGGTGCTCACCTCACTCGATGCGCTCTCGGTGGGAGTCGCCTCGTGGAGGTTGGGTGCCGGGCGGGCGCGGAAGGAAGACCCGGTGCAGGATGTGGCCGGAATTGAACTCCACGCCAAACCCGGGGACACGGTCACGGCCGGACAGCCGCTCATGACACTGCACACGGCCACCCCGGAACGGTTCGACCGGGCGATCGAGGCCCTGGAGGGCGCGGTCGAGATCGGCGGGGACGCCGCCTCGGTGCCGGAGTCGATCGTCTTCGACACGATCACCTGAGTTCGATCACACACCGGCGGGCCTACTGCGCGGCCGCCGACCTCACTACTCTGGAACCACAGCCCGAGAAACTGCACCACTGACGGCACTACTGACCTTGGAGGAACCCATGACCAGCCGCACCGATGTCGCCGCGATCATCGACCACACCCTGCTCAAGCCCGAAGCGACCCCCGCCGACGTCTATGCCCTCGTGGCGGAGGCGAAGGAGCTGGGCGTACTCGCAATCTGCGTGTCGCCGTCCATGCTGCCGATCACCGATCCGGGTGAGCTCGTCGTGGCCACCGTCGTCGGGTTCCCCTCCGGCCAGGTGAAGCCGGAGATCAAGGCCGCCGAGGCTGCTCAGGCAGTCGCCGACGGTGCCGCCGAAGTCGACATGGTCATCAACATCGGACAGGCCGTCGCCGGAGACTTCGACGGGCTCGAAGCCGATATCCGCGGTGTCGTCGAGGCCAGCGGGGATGCCCTCGTCAAGGTCATCATCGAGTCGGCGGCGCTGGGCGATGAGCAGATCGTCGAGGCCTGCCGTCGCGCCGAGGCCGCTGGAGCCGGGTTCGTCAAGACCTCGACCGGATTCCACCCGGCCGGAGGCGCCAGCGCTCATGCTGTGTCGCTGATGCGCGAGACCGTGGGTGACCGCCTGGGAGTGAAGGCCTCCGGCGGAATCCGCACCGCCGAAGCCGCCGAGGAGATGATCGCCGCCGGCGCGTCCCGTCTGGGCCTCTCCGGCAGCGCCGCAATCCTCAACTCCCTCTAATTACTACCTGACGGCGGCCCAGCAACCTCGCGCGAGGTTGCTGGGCCGCCGTCAGGTAGTAATTGGGGGTCAGAGGGCGAAGAAGGTTTTGAGTTCGGTGCTCAGCGAGGTCAAGCGTTCCTTGAGGGCCGGTTTGAGGGAGGCACTCGCCGAGGCGGCCGGCAGACGCACTCCTGCGCTGGCGGCCGCACGGGCATCGGCATCGGCCGCAGCCTGGAGCTCGGAGGGGTCGGCGACGACTTCGAGATAGCACTTGAGCTTCGGTTCGGTGCCCGAAGGACGCACGATGACCCGCGAGTTCGACTCCGAGAGCAGCAGGATTCCGTCGGTCGGAGGCAGCCCCTCATACCCGGCGGAGAGGTCGTGGACCTCGGCGACGGGGGAGCCGGCCAGCGTGGCCGGAGGATTCTCACGCAGCTTCGCCATCGCCGTGGCGATGAGGGAGACATCGTCGAGGCGGAAAGACAGAGGAGCGGTGGCGAAGTATCCGTCGCGATTGCGGATCCGATCGAGTTCGGCCTCGATGCTCGATCCCTCGGCCTTCAGTCGGGATGCCAGAGCCGCGAAGGTCACGGCCGCCGAAATGCCGTCCTTGTCACGGACCACAGCCGGATCGACGCAGTAGCCGAGCGCCTCTTCATAGCCGAAGACAAGGTTGGGAACTCGGGAGATCCATTTGAAACCGGTGAGCGTGTTCACCGCGGCGAACCCGTGGCTGGCGGCAGCGGCGGCCAGCCCACGGGAGGACACGATCGAGTTCGCGAAGACGGCACCATGCGACCCGCTTTCCTCAAGCCGACCAGCGGCATCCTCACCGAGGAGGAGCCCCACCTCGTCGCCGGACAATTGCCGGTAACCGGTCGCGGCAGACTCATCCGGAATGGCCGCGGAGAACCGGTCGGCGTCCGGATCGTTGGCGATGATGAGCTCGGCGCCGACCTCACGGGCCAGCGCGAAGGACTCGTCGAGAGCCCCGGCCTCCTCGGGATTCGGGAACGACACGGTCGGAAAGTCCGGATCCGGTGCCTGCTGGGAAGCCACGGGATGAACGTCGGTGAACCCGGTGCGGGTCAGCGCCGCCTCGGCGACTCCGGCACCGACACCGTGCAGTGAGGTGAGCACGATCGACAGATCCGCTTCGGCCCGCACCCTCAGATCATCGATGCGAGACAGGTACTCCTCGACGATCGACTCGTCGAGGTGCTCCCACCCTGACTCGGCTCGTGCCACCGAGGCCACGGATTCGACTGCGGCGATCTTCTCGGCGATCAGCGCATCTGCCGGGCTGACGATCTGCGCTCCGGCACCGGCAAGGGCGGCAGCAGGATCGGATTCGATGGCCTGCAGCGGACGCTGTCCCAGGTAGACCTTGTACCCGTTGTCGGCCGGCGGATTGTGGCTGGCCGTGACCATGACTCCGGCGTCCGCTCCCCGCTTTGACAGCGCGAACGCCAGCAGCGGGGTCGGCAGCTGGTCGGGCAGTTGGATCGCGACCCCGCCGGCGGCGGTGATGACGGCGGCGGTGTCGCGAGCGAACTCCGCGGACTTGTACCGGGCATCGCAGCCGATGACGACACGGAATCCCTCACCGACAGTGTCTGAGAGGAACGCAGCCAAACCGGCGGCGGCACGGATGACGACGGCCCGGTTCATCCGGTTCGGGCCGGCTGCGATCTCACCGCGCAGGCCGGCGGTGCCGAAGACGAGGGGACCCGAGAATCGGTCCTCGAGGTCGGCGATCGCCGCCTCGTCGCCGCTCTCGGCCTCGGCGAGGATGTGCTCCAAGGTGGTGGCCGTCTGCGGATCGGGGTCATCGGCGATCCAGGCGCGGACCACCTCGGCGTCGAATCCATGTCTGAAGCGATCGGCTACGCGGGTCATATGAGTCCTTTGCGTGTTCGCGGTGGCGGGTTGGGGGAGTGCGGAGTCGGGCGGGCCGTCTCAGAGCTTCGCGACGATGTCGGCGAGCAGGCGAGAGATGCGCGGGGCCGCTGCGGCTCCGGCTTCGATGACTTCGGCGTGGGAGAGCGGGGTCTCCTGGATGCCGGCGGCGAGGTTCGTCACCAGGGAGATGCCCATGAGTTCGAGCCCGGCCTGACGTGCGGCGATGGCCTCCAACGTCGTCGACATGCCCACGAGGTCGGCACCGAGGATCCCGGCCATGCGCACCTCGGCGGGGGTCTCGTAGTGCGGTCCGCGGAACTGCGCGTACACGCCTTCGTCGAGCGTCGGGTCGATTTCCTTGGCGATGGTGCGCATGCGCGGGGAGTACAGATCGGTGAGATCGACGAAGTTCGCGCCTTCGATCGGGGAGGTCCCGGTGAGGTTGATGTGATCGGAGATGAGCACCGGGGTGCCGGGTGCCCAATTGCGGTTGAGGCCGCCGCACCCGTTCGTCAGCACGAGCGAGGAGCAGCCGGCCGCAGCCGCGGTGCGCACACCGTGAGCGACTGCGCGGACCCCCTTGCCTTCGTAGTAGTGGGTGCGCGATCCGAGGACGAGCGCATGCTTGCCGCTGGCCTCGATGCGCACCGTGCGCAGGGTCGCACCGTGGCCTTCGACGGCCGGAGCGTGGAATCCGGGGACCTCGGCCGCGGAGATCTCGGCAACGGTTTCGCCGAGGAGGTCCGCCGCCCCGCCCCAACCGGAGCCGAGGACGAGCGCGATGTCATGTGATTCGATGCCCGCGTTGGCGTTGATGGTCGTGGCCGCGGCGTGCGCGGCGGCGGTAGGATCGCTTAAGTCAGTCATGACGCCAAGATTATCAAGTTCCCCACCGCCCAAGGAGCGAGCACATGCCGATTCGAGAGCTGACCGACGGTGACGATCTGCGCCTGAATGAGGTGTTCGCCGACGCGACCACCCCGGCCGGTCATATGGCCAGGTCCCTGTTCCGTCCGTCCTCGGACTCGCCGCTGATCCGCTCCGTCATCGCCGAGGTGGTTCCCGACGTTCCCGTCGGAGCCGCCGCGATCGCCGAATCCCCGCTTCACCCCTACCGGGCGTGGGTCCATGTGGAGGTTGCAGCCGAGGAACAGGGCCATGGTCAGGGGCGTGAGCTCTTCGAAGCGGTGTGTGCCGAGACGCGGGGAACCGCGCTCGAAGGCCTCGATCTGCGCGCCCGTGTGCACGCCGGCAGCCCGGGCGAGGGCTTCGCGCAGGCACTCGGCTTCACCCCGCTGACGACGACTCGCGTGATCAAGGTGCCCGCCGGGGCTCTGCCCCCGGCAGGAGGCGGTCGGGCCGAGGACCTCGAGATCGTCGCCACCGGTTCGGTGAAGCTGACGAAGGCGTTCCTCAACTGGTACACCGCAGTCAACCGCGACGATGCCGTCGGCCCACTGACCATTGGACAGGTGAACAACGCGTTCCTCTCCGAGGCGGCCGGTGCCCACGGTGCTGCTCTGCTGAACGGCGCGGCCGGAACCGCCGAGGCGGGTGGGCTGAGTGCCTTCGCCGTGTCGTATGCGAGGGAAGCCGATGAGACAGCCGGTGTTCTGCCCTCGGCCGGTGAACCAGGTGCCGGAGACGGACCCGGTGACGGGCCCGCTGTCGTCGATCAGGTCGACGAGGAGCCGCCGACCGAGCTCATCCTCGGGTCGATGTTCGAGACCCGCGACGATGCCGCCGACACGACGGGCGAGGACTTCGCCGCGGCCGTCGCCGATGCCGAACTCCTGCTGGCCCGGCTGTCGGTCGATGCCGATGTCGTCATCGAAGTCACGAGCGGAATGCCCGTGATCTCCGCTCTCGCCGACCGGCTGCTCGAAGCGGGAACCGCGACCGAGCTCTACCGTTACGAGACTCTCTCAGGACCTCCTTCCGACGTGAGCTGAATCAGGTGCGACTCCCGTGGGGCTGAAGACGCGGACGGGGCGGGCCTGATCCTCGGTGACGAACCAGCCCGTCCCAGCCAGCCCATCGAGCGGGGCCCGTCGCAGCACCCCGAGCCCGGTGAGATCCTGCCCGGTGTGTACGCCGAGCACGAGCAGCGGCCCGAGATTCTGAGCCTTGGCCAGCGGGGAACCATATCCGGGAGTGAACCGTGTCGGCGCGGTGAGCACATGGTCGTGTCCGTCGAGCAGATCCCAGTCGAGCGGGTCCGACTCCAGATGGGCATCATCGTGGACATCGACCACGCCGAGGCTGCCCAGGTAGGTCGCGAATCCGGTCTTGCCGCTCTGCGGAGAGCCGCGAACCGTGAGCACCGAACCGTCCCGCCGGGGATCCCACATGACGGAGTCGCCGAAAGCGTCGACACCGATGGGGATGCAGCCCGGGATGGTGCCGAACGATTCCTCAGACGCGACCGTAGGACGGTCAAGGCCCCGCCAGCGTGGAGCGAATCCCTTTCGGGACTCCGGAATGCCGGGTGGTCCGCCGAGGATGCTCGTACCCGCCTCGGACATCGACGAATCGAATCGTGCCGCGACAGCGGGCGCGAATTGCACATCGGCGCCGTCCTCGCCGGCGGCCCGTGCGCACGGGCCGCGGATGACGGCGCGCAGATCCGGCCAGCTGCCGGCGAATCGCTGGCGGCTGAGCCCGACGCTCGTCCCGTCTTCCCCGGCCTCGGGAGGGAAGATGATCTGAGTGGCGAACCGCGAACTTCTGCTCGTCATGTTCCGGCACCCGGCAAGCAGGAAGACGAGATCTGATCCGGGACCATGCCCGAGGAGACGTTCGGTGCGTTCGGCCCAACAGTGGTCGAGCGAGTCGACGAATTCGGCCCAATTGCTGCACACGAGCAGGCTCGGCGGCTGTCGACTCGGCCCCGAACTCGTCGGGGTTTCGGTGCCGGTGCCGTCTCGGGGGTTCCTGGCCGGACCCCCGCTGGCCGCGAGATGGTCGAGAACCGCCTGAATCTGCCAGCCTGAGCTCATGCCGCAGCTGATCTCGGCCCAGTCGAGGGCTGCGGCGATCCTGCCGATCGCGATGATCCGTCGGGTGGGGGCGGCCGCTCGTGCCATGGTCGCGATCACGGATTCCACGGTGTCCGGGCTGCCGCCCGTGAGGATTGAGGAGCCGTCCACATCCGGGTCGAATGTCCACATCTCCTGCCGCTGGTGACTGGGAACATCGACGATTCCCGTGACCCCTGCGAACGGTTCACCGCCTGCCGCCCCCGGTTCATCGAAGTCCGCGGCCAGCGCTCGAGAAGCCCGCGACGATACGTCACCTGCCCGGGCTGCCACCTCTTCCGGTTCGGGCAGCGGCGGTAGCACCACCTGCCGCTGAACCGACGGTTCCCCGGGATCGTCACTGTCCCCGGCCGCTGTGACGATGTTGTCGACGTCGACGCCGACGACCCCGCCGGCCAGGGACGGAACCGGTCCCCGACCCCAGGAGCGAATACGGGGTCGGAGGACCGCCTCGGCGTGGGTGTCATGTCCGAACGGCACCGCCACGCGGAACCGGGTGACGCTGATCCCGGAGTCCAGGCAGGCGGCACCGGGTTTGTCCGCGGGCAGGAACGCGCCCGCCTCCGTGCCGATCACGTCGAAGGAATCGGTCTCATCGCGCACTCGCAGGCACACGCGGACGTTGATGTTCGCCTTCATCTGCCCGGTCACGACGCCCATGGGGCGCTGTGTGGCGAGAATGAGATGAACGCCGAGGGACCTGCCCAGGGCGGTGAGGTGTTCGAGCAGGTCAGCGGCTCGCGGATGAGTCGCCATGAGTGCATGGAACTCGTCGATGACAACGACGAGACGTGGGGGAGGAGCAGCGAGATCGGCGACATCGGCGCACCCATGATCGGCCAGCAGCCGCTCCCGATGGGTGATCTCGGCGCGCACCGAGACGAGAGCGCGAAATGCCAGACCGGAGTCGAAATCGTCGAGCACACTGTCGGTGTGCGGCAGCTCCTGCAGCGGTGAGAACGTCGCCCCGCCCTTGAAATCGATGAGGACGAAGCGCAGTCGCCGAGGCGGCTGTGCCAAGGCCATCGACAGCAGCCATGTCTGCAGGAGCAGGGATTTCCCGCTGCCCGTGGTGCCGGCGACGAGAGCGTGGGGACCGTCGGAGAACAGATCGATGCCGGTCTCACTGTCGGTTCCGCGACCGATCGGCACCGGCCCCGCGGCCGGAGACCGCCACCGTTTCCGAATGGATTCGGGCGCGTCGTCGCAGAGTTCGCCGAGTCCGTGGTCGGGCCAGGCGCGGAGGCCGGTATCGGCAGAGCGGCCACAGTGCAGGGTGACGAATCGGGCGGCCGGCATGAGCGTGGCGATGAATCTCCGTCCGGGCACCGGGCCGCCGGGCGCCGTCGAGGAGTCGGTGCGAGCCTGCGCGAGGCTGCCCACCGTCATCGAGACGGCAGAGCCGGCATGCGGGGCGGTGAGCGTGAGAACGGCAGGGTCGACATCCTCGTCGAGGGTGATCGCGATGGGATCGTCCATGTTGGTGTCTGCGCGGGTACCGGACCGGACCTTGGTCGATGCGCAGTCGCCGGAGAACTCGGTGCCTGCCAGCTCCGGCAGCAGTGCGAGTTCGGAATCCGGCCGCCATCTGAATCGCCGGTCGGCCAGCCAGGCGAAGGCCATGGTGCGCAGGACTGTCGGCGTCCCGCTGACGGTGACCGTCGTTGTGCGCGGATCGATGCGGATCGGCATATCGGCGCAGGCGACTCGACCGTCGACGTGGTCGGTTCCGTCCTGCAGCTGTTCGTCGATGGTGAGGTCGCTGAAGACCGTCCCGAAACCCAGACACAGACCGGGGGAGGAGAAGATCCTGTGTCGCTGCGCTGCCTCGAGGCGGCGCAGCCTGGCTCGTGCTTCGGCCACCGCTTCGTCACGGTCGAGTCGGCATTGTGCGCTGTCGCGAGTGAAGCGCTTCTTCTCCACCAGGTAGGCGACCCACCCGGAGAGCGGGGCCGAGACGCTGAAGAGGAGGAACCACCACATTCCGGTGGCAACGGCCAGCACCACGCCGATGCCGACGGGGATGAGGAACGTCCACCACTGTGGGGGTCTGGCCGGGCGAGGATCGTCGATCGTCTTCGGGGCGATGTGGATGTCGTTGCTGTGGTGCAGCGGTGGGGACCGGATCGGCGGAGCCGAACGGGCAGCCGAGGAAGAAGAGCCGGCCGACGAACCATCTGCTGTGCCCGGTGCGAGCACAGTCGTTCCCAGACGGATTGCGGGCTGATCTCCTGTGGCATCGAGTCGCAGCGGCTGCGGGGTGCGGGAGATGCTGGGGTCGATGACGGTCAGGCAATCGGTGTGGGACAGCCGAGACAGGCGGGCTCGCCGAGGGTCGAGGCTCAGAGCGAAGCCGGAGTCGGGTCCTGCCAGGACGGATACGCTCGTCCGTGCGGAGTCGGCGCAGGTGTCGGCATTGCGCAGAGAGTTCGCCCCGACAACGGTGATCGGATTGAGTCGCTGCCAGTGACCCCAGCTGATCGACTCGATGCTGCGGTTCTCGAGCCGGTTGCCGGTGATGAGGTCCTGATGCGTCAACTCGGGTCCGAGGGCAGACCGGAAGACGTCGACGGCCGGTTGGGCTGATTCGGCCTCGATGCTCATGCTCGTGACGGCTCCGTTCGTCTCAATGCGGTGGATGAGCCCCAGAGTTCTCATGCCCACAGACTCACCGCGATCGCACGGTTCGGGCAAGAGCGAGAAAACACCCTGTGGAAACGGTGTGGGCATCCACAGCTTCAAGGCGTGTGAGTGGGCCCGGAATCCACAGGAATCGGAGGCGAAGTGACGACGACGGGCCGCGATCAGTCGAGGCGCAGGGCGCCCCGGGCATAAGCGGTGGCGTGGAGGTCGATGAGGCCGGGGACGAACGGTGAGAGCAGCGCCGGAGAATAGCGGGCCTCGATGCGGATGCGTACCGAATGCGCCCCATCGGCATCGGCACTCAACCGCAGATTGCCCATGTCCTTCGGAGTCGGCACCGCATCGAGGTACCGTCCGGCGGCTCGTTTGGCCGCTGGAGGTGAGAATACGAGACCGGGATCGTCGCCGGGAGCCGGTTCGAATGAGTCGGAGGCAGCCAGCGCCGCAGAGTCGGCCAGCCCCTGCAGCTCTCGGCGGGCCATGTGCAGGTCGGTCAGGGCCGCGATGAGGAGGGCCAGCAGCAAGGCGATGACGACGAAGCCGATGGCCAGCGGCGTGATGGACCCGGCATCCGAATCATGATCCGGCTCTTGACCGCGTGTCGGATTCCCACGCCGCTTCGAGCCGTGCTCTCCCGTGGCCGACATATCACTGGCTTCCTGTGGCGACGACGTCGGTGTGGTTTGCACGCAAGGTGATGTGCGGTGAACGGTCGGAGCCGAAGAGGAGCGGGAACCCTGGCAGCGACACTTTCGTCACGACTCGTGCGGTGATGAGGGACCCGGCCTGTCCACAGGGCCCGGTGCACGAGTAGGTGATGGAAGTCGGCGCATCCCGCAGCCCGAAATCCGCGAAATGCATGTCGGCGACCGCGCGGGCTCGAGCCTCCGAGGGGTTCGCGTCGCGAGCGGCGATGCGTGAGGCCGACATCGCCGCCGAGGTGGTCGCATAGCTGGCCGCCTGCAGCTGAGAGAGGGTGAGCATGAGGTAGATGACCGGGATGAGCAGGACGATGGAGGCGAAGATGAACTCGATGACCGCCGTTCCCTCATCTGCTGATTCGGCCGCAACCTCCCGGCCGACCTCGGGTTCAGTCACGGTCGATGTCCTCGACGATGGATCGACCGCGCAGGTCCCAGACCTCGGCGGGGCCCCACAGCCCGAGAACCGGGAGTGGAGTCGTCACCCGCACCTCGACGATCTCGACGGCACCGCGCTGCGACGTCGAGACGGTGACCTTCTGGGCGTAGCGCTCGCCCACGGACACGCGGATGAGGTCGCGGGTGAGCTTCTGCCCGTCGCTCGGAGTCTGATCGGCCAGGCTCGCCTGCCTCGCCCCGGCGATGGCGGAATCGATGACCGTGTTGCGGACATGGATGACGAGACCGATCTGCAGGGCTCCGGCCAGGATGAGGGCCAGCAGCGAGGCGATGAGGGCGAACTCGGCGACGGCGGATCCCGAATCGCTGCGCTCGCCTGCCGCCGTCACCGAGTCAGCCCTCCTCCGGCCGCCCGGTTCCGTCTCGTCGTCTGTGGTCACCGCCTGGTCACCCGGCCCCGCGGACCTTGTTCATCGCGTCTTGGAACATCGAGGTGAAGGCTTCGCCGGCCAGCGCCCACAGTGCAACCACCAACCCTGCGGTCATGAGAGTGATGAGGACCCAGCCGGGAACGTCCCCGCGATCGGGTCGGTCGACATGGTTCGCGTCGATGTCGGTCTCGGCCGCCTCGGGGATGGTGGTTCCCCCTCGTGGAGGGGGACCGGGGATGAGCCCGAGCATGAACGGGACGAGGCGGTAGGTGAACTGGCGGAACATCGTGTCTCCTTCATCGGCGAGGTCGAGGTGTCGATCCGCGTGGTCGGTGGTGCGGGACTGGCTGTGGGTGCGGGGAATGGTCGGTGGTGCGTGGCGTGGACGTTATGGACTGAGGTCGAGGACGGTCAGGGACGGGAAGACGGCGAAGATCACGGTGACGGGAAGCACGAATACGACGACCGGTACGAGCATCCCGATCTCTTTGCGACCGGACAGTTCGAGCAACCGCCGTCGGGACTGTTCGCGCACATCAGCGGCTTGGGAGCGGAGCACTTCGGCCAGCGGTGTGCCGCGGGCCATCGACACGGCGAGGCCGTCGACGAATTGGACGATCTCCGGGATGGCGATGCGCGTGGCCATCGTGTCGAGCGCTTCGACCAACGGTGTGCCGGTGCGGGTGGCGGCCAGGGCCGCGCGGAGTTCGTCGATGAGGTCGCCGGAGCAGGTGCGGCACACTCGTTCGAGGGCCTCCACGATTCCCTCACCTGCGGTGATGGACAATGCGAGGAGTTCGGCGACGGTGGGGAATTCGGCGAGCACGCGGGATTCGTGGCGGGCGATGGCTTGGCTGAGTCGCCAATCGTTGAAGACGTGCCCGGCGACGCCTCCGCTGATGATAAGGACGACGGTGACGATGGGGGAGAAGCCGCGTTGTGCCGACAGCGCACCGGCCAGACCGCCGGCGACGATCATCCCGACGAGGATGCTCAGCACCTGGCTGATGCGGAACCGTTCGATCGTGGCGTTGCCGCCGAGGCGGTCGATGCGCAGCCGCAGAGTCGCATCCGTGGTGATGCGCGACGTCACCCACAGGGTCGAGCTGACCAGCCATGACTTCGCCAGCCCCCAGAAACCGTCGGCGCGCGGGGTCGGCGGAGCGTAGATGTCGACCAAGGATTCCTGATCCCGCAGATAGGGTGCGATCCGTGAGGACAGCGTCGGCCTGCGCAGCGGCGGAAGGGAGAGGACGAAGACACACAGAGCGAAGCCGTTGAAGAGTCCGAGGGCCAGGATCGACAGAGGCTCGCCGAGGAGACTCATGCCGCCCGTCCGTCCGCGGAGTCGTCGCTGTCGGCGGTGAATCCGCTGCTCATGCCGGCGTTGTCTGCGAAACGTCGGTGGGCGGCGCTGAGCGAGGACCCCTCGATGACCCGGGGTTCGGCCGGGAGTCGACCGATGCGCTTCATCGCCTGATACGCCAGCAGAGAGACGACGAAGCCCGCCGCCAGGAGGATCAGCCCGGTCCGCGAGTTGTACGCCACCGCCGTTTCGGGTCGAGTCGACAGGAATGCGAGGACCACCCACGGTGCTGCGACGGCCAGTCGGGCACCGTTGACCGTCCACTGCTGCCGGGCGGAGAGCTCGTTGCGGGTGCGGGCATCATCACGGACGAACTGTGCCAAGGCCCGCAGCATGGTGCCCAAGTCGCTGCCGCCGACCTGCCGAGTGACGCTGAGTGCGACGACGATGCGGTCGGCCACCGGGTCGGCGCTGACCTGTCTGAATCGCTCCAACGCCAAGGCGAATGAGCCGCTGGCCCGATATTCCTCGGCGAAGACTTCGAACAGCGGCCGCAGCGGTTCGGGTCCGCGATGGGCCAGAGAACTCAGCGCTTCGGGCAGAGACAGTCCCGCGCGGACTCCGGAATTGAGATGGTCGAGGGTTTCGGGCCACAGCTCACGCCGCATCACCTGTCTGCTGCGCGCCCGATGCTGCAATGCCCGGTGCGGCAGCCAGGAGGCGAAGAGGCCGAAGCACAGCGCGATCGCCCACGATCCGGTGAGCACTGTCGATACGACGGTCACAATACAGAACGCCGCGACCGAGATGAGCAGCAGATGGGCCGGACGCAGCCTGGGGAATCCGGCACCGGTGAGCATGTCATCGAGTTCGCGCACCCACCGCGACTGAGTCCGCTTGCTCTGCGGTCGCTGCCACAGCGACGTCCAGATGAGGAAGAGTCCCGCCCCGAGGCAGGCACCGCTGAGCAGAGCGAACTGCGAATAGCTCATGCCGCCTCCAGAATGGAGTGAAGATCGCGGCCGATGGCCGCAAATCGCTCGCCGAGGTGGCCGAACCCCTGACCGCGGATGAGCTGTCCGCGGGGCGAATGGAAGATCGTGTCGAGTTCGACGACGTCGCCTTCGACTCCGCCGGGCACCGCGCAGATCTCATCGACCCGGCGTACCCCGGACGGATCTCTGCGCAGGTGGACGACGACGTCGAGGCTGACTGCGACCGTGGGAACGACGAACGCCGAGGAGATGTTCGCCCCGGCCAGTAGATAATACAGGATGTGTAAAGATATAATGGTGAGATGACGGAACGGGGAGTGATCTACGGTCGCGCGTCACGGGACGTGAACCATACTGGCACTAGCGTCCAGAAGCAGATCGAACGCGGTGAGCTCTGGGCCTCCGGGGAAGACATTGAGCTCCTGGAACCCATCAGGGATCCCAATATGGGGGCGACGAGGGGCTCGAAGGAACGTCCTGGCTTCAAGAAGGTTCGCGGTTTGATCGAACGCCAGGAGATTGACGTACTGATTCTCTGGGAAGTGTCGCGATCGACGCGCGACGCAGCCGAATCGATGAGCCTCCTGGACGCCGCGGAGGACAATCACGTCGATCTGGTGGTCGATGGCAAGCGCTACGATCCATCCGATGATGCGGACCGCATTCAGCTTCAGTTCATGTTTGTCATGGCCGACAGCGAAGGTCGACGAACGAAGAAACGGAATATCGATTCCGTGACGATCAACGCTCGACGCGGGACACCCCATGGCAGGCTCCCGTATGGATACCGCCGCATCTACGATTCGACCAACGGGGTCCTCCTTGAGCAGACCCCCTACGACGAAAACGGACGCCTGCTTCCCGAGGCGCAGGTGCTTGTCGATGCCGCCAGAGACGTCCTCGCGGGAGTTCCGATCAGGCGAGTGTGCAAGCAACTCAACGAGCGGGGAGTTCCCAGCCCTCGCAAGCCGCGGAAGAAAACGTTGCAGGAGAACCCTGATGATGTGGTCACTGTCTGGGAGCGAGCAACACTTCGACAGCTTCTTCTCAATCCGACGATCGCCGGCAGGCGAGTCTATCGTGGCGAAGACATCGGCCCGGCCCAGTGGGAACCGATCGTCGCCTATGACGAGTGGCTGAGGCTCAAGTCGCTCCTGTCGGACCCCTCTAGGCTCACAGTGGCCGTGGCAAGGGGACCTTCGCCTCGGCATCTGCTGACCGGCATAGCCAAGTGTGGTGTGTGCGGGTCCAGGCTCAAAGCCTCGGTCAACATGAGGGGACTGAAGAAGGCTTATGTGTGTCGGCACGAAGGATGCATGAAGGTCACTGTCACGGGAGAGAAGGTCGACGCGATGATCGACGCGACCGTGCTAGCGCTATTCGCAACGCCGGGATTCCGCGGCAGCCTCGCATCGGCGTACCGTGAGCGTTCTGAGTCTCAGGCGAATGGGGCGGACATCGGAGCGAGGATCGCGGATCTGGAAACCGAACGGGACGAGCTGGAAGCGATGCGTGCGCAGGTTCCTCCGGCTATTTCCTTGCGTGCCTACGCTGCCGAGGACCAGCGAATCGAGAAGGCGCTCGACGAGCTCCGCGCATCCGAGGTCGCTATGGTGACGTCCCCGACGCTCCAGAGGATGCTACGTGCCTCGGACCTGGAAGAGCGCTGGGCTGCGGCCGACCTGATGGACCGACGAGAGGTGATTCGAATTCTGCTCGAGATCACGATCAATCGCCCGACGAGGAACACCGGCCGACGGTTCGATCCGAACCGTGTAGTCGTCGCGCCCAGCGACTTCCTCCGTGATGATGTTCTTCAGGGGAAGCCGTTGGGAGCGAAAAGCTAAGCAGCATCGGACTGGCGAGCTTCTCGAGCGAACTCGTGCGGATCGAGTACATCGATGAGTCGCTTGGCAACTGTCGGTCCGGGGGCAGGAATGCCGTCCAAAGTGGCAGATAGCCACTCGTGAAATTCGTTCGTGTCGGTGAGGGATTGGTGGTTGGTTGATGGGTCGGCCATGGCGAAGAACCTTCGGGGTCAACGATGACCCGGTTCCCCGCCTCGGTAGTTGGGCTGTTTGACCGGCTTCCTATTCGGGAGCAGTACCCCGTGCTTCGCTGTCACGGCCCCGATGGGATCTCAGCTGTACAAGTCAATTCTAGCAATTGAAACGGTGTCCCGATAGAGCATGAGAGGACTGGCGGATCGTTGGAAATGTTGACGGCGAGAACTTCGACTGGCTAATGGGGGAGTGCGTAGTTGCGCGATGCTTGAAGCTGCGGGGCACGGCGAGGTGATGCGGGTATCATCGCCTGGAATCGGGCTACCGACACGGGCCAACAATGAAGAGATCGGCAAGGTGGGTTAACGGTTGTGAACTGTTCGATGTTGGTCGATCTCGTTCGTGAATAGGGTCTACAGTCACCCGCTCGTACTCCCCGAGAATGACTGGCGAATCTTCGTGCTTTTACGCGAACTGCACCCTATTAATCGTGGTCAGCCGTGGCATATGCCATAGCATTCTGACCCAAGAAGCTCCCAAATAGTGTCTCCCTGAATCAACGATTTTTCGCCCATGTCGCGGCCTCTCCGACCGTTGTTTCGAGTATTCCCGAGCTGTAAACCACGCTTTCGACAGCTTCGTTGTTCCCGCCACGAGACGTTGCCTGCGCAAGTTGCTTCACCCAATCATCGAACTTCTGGCTAGTTTCAAGATCAATCGCGCCCTGCAGGTCAGAGAGTTCGATCGCACCACGGTCTACAATTCGTGACAAGATCGTCGCCAACTGTCGTCGATCTGCTTCGACAGTTTCCCTCCGGTCGAACTGCGTTCCAGGCCCACGGATTTCTGATCGCAGTTCTCGGACTTCCCCCAGCAGAACGGCCATACTGTTTTCAATCGGGTTCTCGCTCTTAGAGTACGCAAGGAATTGCTGCGAGTGCGAAAGAGGGGTTAAAGCGTCATTGGGTCTCGACATCGCCGCCTCGGCATACTTTGCTAGAGTCGCTCGAGCTTCGTCCAAGCTGTCCGGCTTCGTCGTGTCGTAGGTCACCAGGCGCATATCCTGAAGGTCAAAGGGCGGCTTTTCTCCATCCCGCTCGATGTGAACAATCGCCTTCCGGTAACCGTGGGCGATAGCCACCTCGTAGAAGACATTCGCGTTGTGCCCTGATAGATCGGCGACAATAAGATCAGCTTCCAAGATCGAGGCTACGATTCGCGAAGTAATAGATCCAGGGTTGGTGTCTTCGTCACCTCGAATCACCTGAAATTTGGGTTCGAGAGATTTTCGAATGAGATGCTTCAGCACCGTGTCGGCGTCTTCCCGAACGGTTGAGCCTTTCGACCCTATAGGGGAAATTACGAAACAGGAAGGCTGGTCCTGGTTGATGCCGTCTTCGTTCTCCATAGAAGAAGTGTCATGCAAAGGGGCAGAAATCACAACGCGCAGGTGGCTTCGCGAGAAGCTATTGCTTCCCCGGCCACCACGCAACAATCGGCGACAACCACACGCCAGCCGTCTTCAGACGTCGGTCGTTGAGCTGCACGAAAATCGCACCATCGAAACCGAGCTTTGTCGTTGTCCCGTCGATCCACACTTCACCACCCCGCTCGAACACGAGTCGAGCCCGCACCAACACCACTGGACAGTCCCGGTAAGAGCCGCGGGCACCGACCGCGTTATGGATTGTCTGCCAGTAGCTCCAGGTAGCGGTGCGTAGTCCTCAGCTATGTGTTCGATTATGCATCGCAAATTTCACAGCAGTCACCGTAACGTTCGTATAACAAAATTCACTCAACACCACTGCCGGATTGCACCCGATTCCACCTTGTTACCCCTGGTCCCACCTTTCACCAACAGGAGCTCCTTGTTGCACAAACCAGGATGAGAAATAGAGCTGACAATTAGGGCTTAGAGTTCAGTTGACGACCGACAGTTCTTCTAGTTTGAGGTAGCGGTGCCATCTTCCAGTGACGCAACACCAGAGTTCACGGACGCAGAAGTACTCGCGCTAACCAGCGTTGTCAGCAGCTCCGAGGCTCTGCTGGCTTCGTTCGCCGAGGAGGCTGCGGCTACAGAAAATGCTCCCCAAGGGGTTCACGGGCTGCAAGAGGCACCAACCCTTCTGCCTCGGTTGTCGGCATTCATTGACGAGTCAGAACAGGGCGGCGAGTACTACTTCCTTGGTGCACTTCTGGCAACTGACCGACAAGTAGAGCTTATCGAGACCGCTTTAGACTCACTCCTCGCAGAGTTTTCGAATGCCCACAAGGTAGTCGACGCGGCCGCCGAATTTCACGGTTACGAAATGATGCAGGGACGGGGTAAGTGGAAGAAGGTTCCAATTCGCATGGTAGGCAACATTTACGTTAGAGCTCTTGAAGCGATTTCGGCATCGGGTGCTTCGTTCTATTTCGAGGGCATCGACATCCGAGCACTTCACGAGCGCTACATCACACCATGGCCGCCGCGAGAAGTAGCAATGTCGCATCTGCTTGAGAAGATCGACGAGCACGCTGGCCGTCTCCGTTCTACTGTTCATTTGCACGCAGATGAACATCACACCGCCGAGGATCACCGCCAGCAATTGAACTTGGCCCAACAGAATGGCACCTACGGCTACAAATCGAGTAAGCTGCAGAACTGCCACTCCGACTTCAAGTTCCTAGATTCCAAAGACTACCGATGTATCCAGGCAGCGGATCTCGTTACATACATCCTGAATCGAGAGAAGGCAGTCGTTGAAGCGAACGACAAAGCTCTCACATTGAAGCGGCGGATGATTGCTGGGCTCATGCCCGCACTAAACCGAGGCCGTCACAGAATCTGGCCTTAGATGCACGACAACCCCGCAGAGCGGGGTTGAAGGCGACACGGGAGACGTGATTTACACGCGTCCTGTAAAGCCAAACATAGCACGTGCTCGCCACCGCCTAAAACCTTGACCCGCCCGAGCAAAATACGCATTGAGACTCACTGGAACCAAAACGAAAATGGCTCCCACCGCACATGCGGTGGGAGCCCTGCTGTGTCACGGGCAGACGTCGGGTGCAGCTCTGGCAGCTGCGTCCTTCGCCTCGAGGAGACTCCTCACGCTAGTCGACTTTTTCGGCCCATCTGGTGGTGACTCGTCGATGCTACAAGCGAGTCGGTGGAACTTTCTCGAACGTGCCGCACACTGTATTCGTCGGGCACCGGTGTCGCGCCCGTCTCGCGATCCGGGTATCGCTTGATGTGCGCGGCGAGCTCGTCGGCCAGCGCGTTTGTGTCGGCGTAGATGAAGGGCGACTATCTCGCCTAGTAGTCACCTGCCGGGTCACATCCTTACACGCGCGGACACCCGCATTTCCAACGGCATGACCCCCTTATCAGCCTCCTATGTCCATCGACAGTCACTTCATTGACCATGGGGCAGCAGTCCAAGAGTTCGGCTGGGGCTCTGGTAACTGCGCTTATCAGGGCATGGATGCCAGGTGCCGTCGCGTGACCATGGGTGCTGACGATCCGGCCACATCTAGCCATTCCGCGCTTTGAGCTCCTGGTACCGATGTCTGTCTGATCTAGGAATTACTGGGCATTTCGTCGTTGCGTCACACCTCACCGGTAGTATCGAGCCAACTCACCATTTTGTCTCGTCTACCAGGAGAAATCTCGATCGTGTCAGCTCTGTCAGGCTTCGTGTGGAGTGTCGCAGACACACTGCGCGGCCCGTACTCCGAATCCGAGTACGGCTCTGTCATTCTTCCCTTCACGGTGCTTCGTCGACTCGAATGCGTCATGGAGCCGCATCGAGGAGCGATGTCGGAGATCGTCGCCAGTTACGAGGGGGAGCAGCAGCGGCGCACGCACCTGAAGCTGAAGACCCGAACGACCGACAACCCGGGCTTGTCGTTCTGGACGACGAGCAGCTATACGCTGAAAAAGGCGCTTCAGGACCCCGACAACCTCGCGGAGAACCTCATCGACTATGTCGGCGGGTTCTCAACGAACCTCGACGTGTTCAAATTCTTCGACTTCGAGAACATCATCCGTACGCTCGACAACCGCGAGCGGCTTTCGCAGGTGACCCAGCACTTCGAGGGTATCGACCTGTCGCCGGATGCAGTGTCCAACGCCGACATGGGTGACCTGTTTGAGAACCTCATCTACCGCTTCGCCGAGTCGGCCAACGAGGGAGCAGGTCAGTTCTACACGCCTCGTGACGTCGTTCGCCTCTTGGTTGATCTGCTCTATGCCGATGATGCGGATGCTCTTCGTGGTCGTGGCACGGTTCGGTCGATCTATGACCCGACAGTCGGCACCGGCGGCATGCTCAGCGTCGCCGATGAGCACCTGCGCAGCTTCAGCCCGGACGCGTCGACGGCGCTGTACGGGCAGGAGATCAACAAGCGCACTTACGCGATCTGCAAGGCAGATCTGCTCATCACCGGCCAGGATCCGACCAACGTGCGTCAGGGCGACACTCTCACCGTCGATCGCTTCGAGGACCGTCAGTTCGACTACGTCCTGTCGAACCCTCCATTCGGCACTGATTGGAAGGCAGTCGAGTCGCAAGTGAAGGCCGAGCACGCCCGTGGGGGACAGGGGCGCTTCGCTCCGGGGCTTCCCGCCGTTGGTGATGCAGCGATGCTCTTCCTCCTCCACGTCGCCTCGAAGATGCGCGACGTCGACGAGACGGGCCGCGGAGGCAAAGCCGGCATCGTCCTCAACGGCTCGCCGCTGTTCAACGGTGGCGCAGGGTCCGGTCCGTCGGAGATCCGCGGCTACATGCTCGAGAACGACCTCGTCGAGGCGATCGTGGCACTGCCCAACGACATGTTCTACAACACGGGCATCGCGACCTACCTGTGGATCCTGTCGAACGCGAAGCCAGCAGACCGCAAGGACACGGTTCAGCTCATCGACGCGACCAAGCTCGGCACGAAGCTGCGCAAGTCGATCGGGTCGAAGCGCAACGAAATCCCCGAAGCACACCGGGAAGCCGTCGTCCGTGCGTTTGCCGGCACGCTAAGCGAAGATGACGTTGAGGTCCCGGTGAAAACCTTCAACAAGCGCGACTTCGCCTACTGGACAGTCACGGTCGAACGCCCTTTGCAGCTGCGGTTCCAGTGCACGACCGAGGTGATCAGCGCTGTGGCCGAGCAGAATACGCTGGCGAAGGTCGACGGGCTCACCGAAGCGCTTGAGGCGTTCGGCGACGAGGTGTACCTCAACCGGGAGAAATTCGAGAAGGAGCTCGGCCGCCACCTCGGTGACCACGGCGTGCGGCTCACACCGGCACAGCGGAAGAAGCTGTGGCAGACGATTGGCGTCCACGATGAAACTGCCGACTACTGCGCCATTCAGTCTGGCAAGTACAAGGACGAACTCGAGCCGAATCCTGACCTACGAGACACCGAGAAAGTTCCCTTCGGATGGGGAGATCATCCCAAGACTCATGAGGCGTGTGAGGAGACTGTACAGGCGTACTTCGACGCCGATGTGAAGCCGTACATCGCCGATGCGTGGATCGACTGGGACAAGACGAAGACCGGATATGAGATTCCCTTCACCCGTCACTTCTACGAATACGAGCCGCCTCGGCCTCTCGAAGAGATAGACGCCGACTTGGAACGCGTTGTCGGCGAAATCTTGGGGTTGCTTCGCGAGGTAGAGGGATGAACGAGGATCTGATTGACTCTCAAAATAGAACGAAGGGCCGCCTTAAGTGGGACGCGCGTTTGGTTTCGGGCGGGACGCCGTCAACAAATGAAGCGTCCTACTGGACAAATTACGGCGCGCTTGATGGGACGCCGTTTGTTGCGATTGCAGACATGAGTGGTCGGGAGCGTATCAACGAAACGAATAAGGCCTTGACTAATGCCGGTATGCAATCTCGAAACATGCCAGTTGGCGACCCCGGAACCTTGTTATTGGCCATGTATGCGAGCGTTGGCGAAGTCTCTCTGTTAGGTATTCAAGCAACGTGGAATCAAGCGTTGCTTGGGATTACACCGGATCCAAGGTGCGTCAATGCTCAGTACCTTCGTTATGTACTGCTGGCAATGAGGCCTGAACTCCTTCGCGATGTGCGGAGCACGACGCAAGACAATCTGAATGCAGGCCAGATTGGAGACATTTGGTATCTGAAACCACCCCTCAGCGAACAGCGCGCCGTCGCAGACTACTTGGACCAGGAGACGACCCAGATCGACGAGCTCGTGGCGAAGCAGGAAGAGTTCATCGGCCTGTTGAAAGAGCGCAAGTCTTCATTAGTGACCCATGAGGTAGTGCACGCTGTCGCTGAGCGCAACCCACTAAGACGCGTCGTCGACGTCATAGATTGTGCCCATGTCACCGCTGACTTCGTAGACGACGAGCGTTATCCAGTCGCGAGTATTCGTGAATGCCAGGGAGCGACTGTCGACCTCACCGGCTGCAATTACACCACTGAGGAGTTCTACAATCATCTCCGTTCTTCCGGGCGGGCCCCTCGTGTCGGCGATCTCTTGTTCGTTCGAAACGTATCAGTAGGCCTTGTGGCAGAAGTTGCGCCCGGAACTCGCGATTTTGCGATTGGGCAAGAGACTGTCCTACTTCGCCGCAAAACAAACATTGACCCCAAGTTCTTGCGTTACGCATTGACGAGCGCAGAGGTCGGGCACGCGATCGAGAATGCAATGATCGGGGCAACCTTCCGCCGAATCAATGTCTCGGCTATTCGTGCTCTTCCCGTCCCGGTGCCTCCGCTCGAAGAGCAAACCCGGATCGCTACCCGATTAGAGCAGCAGATTTCCCGCATCGACGCCCTCATCACCAAGGCCGAAGAGCACATCGCCCTAGCTAAGGAGCGTCGCGCGGCGCTGATTACCGCGGCGGTTACGGGGCAGTTCGATGTGCGCACAGCACGAAAGGCTGGGTGAAGACAATGGCGTCATCAGACGGTACCCGTGAAGAAGCGCTTGAAGCCGAGATCGCCGAATACCTCTGTGAACACGGGTGGATCTACAGCCCTCACGCCGACGGCTATGACGTAGAGCGAGCGATCTGGCCCGAGGACGTGTTCTGGTGGCTGAGCGAGACCCAGCCAGACGAATACGCGAAGGTCGTACGCCCCGGTATGGGTACCGAGCCGGCTGACCGCGAAGCCCTGCTATCGACGCTCGTCACACGGCTGGACACCCCGATGAGCTCGGGCGGCGGGACGCTCAATGCTCTGCGTCGGAAGTTCTCACACACTCGTGGGGCGACGGCTCATTTCCGGATGTGCCAGTTCAAGCCAGCGACGACGCTGAACAAGACCGTGACCGAGCACTACGAGAAAGTGCGGCTGCGCGTGGCTCGGCAGGTGTACTTCTCGCCAAAGCGCGGCGACAAACGGTCGATCGATCTCGTCTTCTTCGTCAACGGCCTGCCCGTGGCAACCTGTGAATTGAAGTCGTTCTTCAAACAGCAATGGCGCACCGCCGTCACGCAGTACCGGAAAGACCGCGACCCGGCTGGCCAGCCGCTGCTGGGGTTCGGCACCCGCGCATTGGTGCACTTCGCTGTCGATGACGACCAGGTGCACATGACGACGAAGCTGGCGGGGGAGAAGACGTACTTCCTGCCGTTCAACCTCGGCCATGACGATACTGGTGCCGCAGGCAACCCTGCCAATCCCTCGGGGCCGGCGACGTCGTACCTGTGGGAAGAGGTGCTGCAGCGGGAGAACTTCCTGTCCGTCCTCGGTTCGCAGATGTTCCTCAAGACCGATGTCGATGAGGAACCTGCGACGGGGAAGATCAAGCGCTCGACGGCGCTGATGTTCCCGCGCTACCACCAGTGGCGTGCGGTGAAGAAGCTCGTCGACACGATCGGCGACGAGGGTCCGGGCCGCAGGTATCTCATCGAGCACTCTGCCGGTTCGGGGAAGACGAACACGATCGCGTGGACGGCGCATCGCCTCGCGCGCCTGCACGACCGGTTGAACGACAAGGTGTTCGACAAGGTCATCATCGTCTCCGACCGCCGTGTCCTCGACGCTCAGCTGCAACAGGCCGTTGAGCAGGTCGATGACACCGGCAGCAGCGTCGCAGTAATCGACTCAGCCGCTGTCCGCCGGTCCGGGGGCTCGAAGTCCAGAGCACTGCTGGACGCACTGACCGGCTCATCGCTGATCATTGTCGTCACGCTGCAGACTTTCCCGTTCGTCAAAGACCTGCTGGAGACGACGCTGGGCACGAAGAACTTCGCGGTGATCGTCGATGAGGCTCATACCTCCCAGTCGGGCAAGACGGCAGCTGAGCTGAAGAAGGTGCTCACCGAAGGCGGCGAGGTCGCCGATGATGAAGGTGAGTTCGACGGTCAGGACGTGATCAACCAGCTCGTGGAGGCTGACAGTGATTTGGAACGCCAGATCGCCTCGGAGACGGCGGCGCGCGCAGGGGCCAGGAACGTGTCCTTGCTAGCGTTCACTGCGACGCCGAAGGCGAAGACGAAGCAGCTCTTCGGCCGTCCGGGTGATGACGGTAAGCCGATCTCGTTCGATGTGTACCCGATGCGCCAGGCGATCGAGGAGGGCTTCATCCTCGACGTCCTGCGCGGCTACCAGACCTACAAGACAGCGTTCGAGATCGAACAGCACGGCCAGTCCGGGATCGCCACGGGTATCGGCCCAGACGATGACACGCTCGTGGACCCGAAGACCGCGACGCGGAAGATCATGCGGTTCGCTAAACTGCATCCGACGAATATCGGCCAGAAGGTCGAGATCATCGTCGAGCACTTCCGTGCCAATGTCGCGCACCTATTGGAGGGGCACGCGAAGGCGATGGTCGTCACGGACTCTCGCCAGGCTGCGCTGCGGTACAAGATCGAGACCGACAAGTACCTCAAACAGCGAGGGTACGCGTACCAGTCGATCGTCGCGTTCAGCGGCAAGCTGAGCGACGAGGACTACGGCATCGAGGACGCGACCGAGGCCTCGATGAACCCGGGCATCGGGTCCGACCTCGCGCGCGAGTTTCGACGTCCTGAGTACCGTCTGATGATCGTCGCCGACAAGTTCCAGACCGGCTTCGACCAGCCGCTGCTGTGCGCGATGTATGTCGATAAGAAGCTACCGGACGTGCACGCCGTGCAGACACTGTCTCGCTTGAACCGCACGTACCGTTCGCCGTCGGGGGAGATGAAGGACCGCACGTTCGTCCTCGACTTCGTCAACGATCCCGACGACATCCTTGAGGCGTTCTTGACGTACTACCTCGAGGCGCATGTGGAGAAGGAAACCGACCCGAACCTCGTCCACCAGCTCGCCACGAAGCTCGCGCAGGCGCGAATCTACACGCCGAACGATGTCGAGCGCTATGCAGAGGCCTGGTGGGCGAAGAAACAGTCGCATGCCGCACTGGCCGCGGCCGTGACCCCGGCACGCGACGAGTTCGTCGCCCGGTGGAACGACGCACAGATCGGCGAAGACAGTGAAGCGCTCGACGAGCTGCGTACGTTCCGGAAGGACTGCGGCTCGTACGTGAGACTGTATGACTTCATGTCGCAGGTCGTCGACTTTGGCACGAGTGATTTGGAGAAGCTCGCCGAGTTCCTGCGCCAGCTCGTGCGCCTGTTGCCGACCGACGGGGCCGATGCGGACGTGGACGTGTCGGGCTTGGAGATGCGCAGGGTCCGACAGATCGACCAAGGCAGTGCCGACATCGCGCTGTCCGGTGATCAGGAGACGCCCGGTTTGCAGGGCATCACAGGTATCGGAACGCGAGTGGCACACCAGGATCCGCAGCAGGCGCTGCTGTCGGAGGTGGTCTCGAAGATCAACGAGCTGTTCGGGTCCGAGTTCGCCGACCCGCAGATCGAGGGCTTCGTCCGCGCCGCGGCCGGCATGGCCGAGGAAGATCCGCGCATTGCTGATCAGATCGACCACAACGCTCTCGACCAGTTCATGGCCTCGCCCGACCTGCGCGAGACCCTCACCGACGCCGCTGTCCTCAACGAGGGCGCGTTCGGCAAACTCACCGGTGCGCTCACCGGCGAGAGCGACCGCGCTGATGAGTTCGTCAGATTGATCGGGCAGTACCTGTACCAGTCGCGCAGGTTGCGAATGGATGATGCACGCGACGACGAAGACGGCTACCGCCCGGAAGGGAGCGAGTGAATCTGATGTCACAGAAGAAGAACTCTCCCCATCCTGCGCTCGAGTACGTGCTGGGAAACCTCAGCGAAGATGATTTTTTGGAAGGTGGCCAGCGCGATTTCGCTACGGACGTCCACACGACGAGCCTTTCGCTGGCACGTGCCCTCACGGTCGGCTGTCTAGCTCGTCTCGACTCAGCTACTTCCTCCGTCAACATCTGGGACCCGACGGCGGGTTCCGGGTTCGCTGGATCTGTTCTCGTCAACGCTCTGCAATCTGCCGGTCTGCAGACGTGCTACAGAGGTCAGGAGATCAACGACGCCGCGGTGGCAGAGAGTCAACGGCGATTCCAAGCGGACCCTAAAGCAGAAATCGCCCTTGGCGATACGCTCAGCCATGACGCGTTTCCGGACTTCCGCGCGGATCTCGTGGTTCTCGACCCGCCGTGGTCTATGAGCTGGAAGAGTTCATTCTTTCAGGTCAAAGCTAGGCAGAACGAGGGGGAGTACTCATTCGGGCTTCCCTCTAGTTCGGATAGCACTTGGCTATTTATCTCGCTCGCACTTGAGAAGTTGCGTCCCGGCCTCGAGGGTGGAGGACGTGTAGCTGCTTTGGTCAATCCCGGTGCACTCTCCAGTAGTCGAGCCAGCGGTGCTGTGAGGCAGAAGATCGTCGAGGCTGGTCTGCTCGAATCGGTGACCCGCCTCCCGGACGGGTTAGCACCGAACACAGGCATCCCTCTCTACCTCGTCACTTTCAGCAACCGGCCGAAAGACATCGGGCGAGGGAAGGCGGTGATCGCTGATCTCCAGACTGAGTTCACGACCGAGCGCCGCCGACGCACAATGCCGGTCACTGCCTTCCAGGAACTTGAAACGGCGCTAAGGACCGGGAAGTCTGGACCTCGCAACCGCGGCATCGACGTCGGACAGTTCACTCGACGAGACGCGCGCCTCGAACGTGTGTCGAACGAGGGAAAGCGGTTGTCATGGCGGGCGACGACGTTCGCCGACACACCAATCGACGACCGGTTCCTGGAGTCCCGGTACGGCCCGGCCATTGGGGTGTCGGTCGTCGACGACGTGCGGGAGACTATCGATCTCGACCCGAGCCGCTTCTTCGGAGACGATTCGCGTGAGCTCATCAAAGACATTGAGGCGAAGGGATGGCAGGCGCGTCGTCTGAGCAGTCTGATCGCACTCGAGCCTGTACCGGTGAAGGCGTCAGGCGGTGTAGATCCAGACGGGCAGCTGTACGTTCCGACGAGTCAAGAGGGAAAGGTGGCCACGGAAACTTCTGCCACCGGATCCGGCGGCCGGGTCCTCTCGATCCGGCTGGACGACGAGACGCTCGACCCCAGCTTTTTGACGGCTTGGCTCAACTCGGAGCAGGGCGTCTCCAGTCGCCGGCGGGCAATTGAGGCCAGCAGCACCGGGAGTTTCCTCAATGCGCTGAGATCGGACCCTCGATCCTTGATGCGCTGGGCGGACGAGCTCATCGTCCCCCTACCTGATCGCGGCACGCAGCTCGCGCTCGCGTCGGCCGACGAGCGACTCTCCTCGTTCGAAGCAGAACTGAATGCCCAGCGAGAGAGCGTCTGGGCGTCTCCCGAGAGCGCTGAGTCGGTCGTGAGCAGAGTCGCCAGTGCGTTCGACGACTCGCTCAGTGCCTGGCTGGACCAGCTGCCGTATCCAATTGCATCAGCGCTCTGGACAGCTGAGACTGCGTCGTCACCCGGGGAACAGCAGCGTGCTTACATCCATGCATGGGAGGCGATAGTGACTTTTCATGCGACCGTGCTGCTCTCTGCGTGCCGCACAGACCTGGGGCGCAGCGGGGAGGTTGAGTCCGCGATCGGAGAGACGTTGCGTCAGCAGCATCTGGGCATCGAACGTGCCTCGTTCGGGACTTGGGTGATCATTATCGAACGAGTCTCGAAAGAGTTTCGCCGAGCGCTCGAGAGTAACGACGCCGACGAGATCGCCCGTGTACGCCGATCCTTCGCCAGCCTCGGACAGGCCGGAGTTGAGCGATTGGTGTCGAAAGAACTCGTCAATAAGGTCAACGAGGTGAACACCAAGCGGAATCGGTGGCTTGGCCACACCGGCTACACCTCGGACGAGGAGTGGCGGGCGCAGGTGGTGTCCCTGGTGTCGGACCTCAGCGAACTCAGGCAGATCCTTGGCAGCGTTTGGGCGCAGCTGCTCCTCGTGCGTGCCGGAAGCTCGAAGCTCCGGCGCGATGGACGCATCCAGACGGCAGAGGTGGCGGTTGGGACCCGGTCCCCGTTCAAGACCCGAGAGTTTCTCGTCGGGGATGAAATGATCGACGGGGAACTCTACCTGGTGAAGGACGGATCGCAGTCGCCCCTGCTTCTGGGGCAGTTCGTGCAGCTGCGCGCGGCTCCGAGGGACGCGCAGTACACGACCTACTTCTACAACCGCACGGAGGGGACCAGCGTCCGCATGGTCAGCTACCAGAATAGCCCTGAGAGCGAGATCCGGGACGATGCTGAAGGTTTCCGCTCGCAATTCGGGCGACTGGCGCTCGGATGACACTGACCCTCGACGCAGTCCTTCGCAGCGCCGGGATCGAACCTGCCGAGACTCAGGCGATCCGTCACGCCTTCGTGCGCGAGCACGAGGATTCGGGAGCACCCGGCATCAACGCGAATTCGACCGACGCGGAGATTCTCGCGTACACGTGCGAGCAGTCGGCGAAGCCGCGGATTTTCCCGGCGGTCCTGCCCAGGCTCTGGGTAGTGTTCATGCCCGAAGGCGGCGACCGGGCAAGACTCTGGTCAGTACTGGAGAACCGAGGCGAAGCGACTAACGACGGTGCTCGACGTACCTTCGACCTCGTTGCCACCGATCTCCTCGCTGACCTCACTGGTCGACTTGTGATCGGTTGGAGGTCCCCACGCACCTGGCGACTCAATGGACCGACTGCCGCCGCCTACCCAGTCTTGGAGATCGCCGACGCACAGCCGGTGCCATTCCCCGGATTCGACTGGCTCGTCCTCGATCATTTTCAGTTGCAGGCAGTCATGCGCGAGCACCGGTACGCCTCGTGGAGGACCGCACTGTCATCCGTGGTGGGCATCTACCTCATCACCGATACCCGAGACGGTCGCCAGTACGTCGGAAAGGCCGACGGCGCAGAGAGCATCCGGCAGCGCTGGAGCACCTACGCGACCAACGGACACGGCGGCAACGTCGAGCTGCGCAACGTCGACCCGAGCAGCTTCCGCTACTCGATCCTGAGGGTCTTCGACCCGGCGACGCCGACGCGGGTGATCGACGAGGCCGAGAGCCACTTCAAGCACGCGCTCGATACGCGCGGGCACGGGTTGAATCGCAACTGATCCAGGTCCTGCCATGAAGAGGGACCCCTGGGCCCTCCTCGCTGGGACGTGAGGCTGCTGAACCAAATTGAGACGAGAGCTCGATTCTCGAGCTTCTGGAATAATCGCCAAAAGTATTGACTGAGTAGTCAGTCAACTCTAGAGTGCTGTACACCACAAAAATTGATTCATTAGTCAAATGAGGGAGTCAGCGATGGCAGGAAGTTTGAACGGCAAGGTTGTGGCGATCACCGGTGCGGCGCGCGGGCAAGGGTTTGAAGAAGCGAAGCTGCTTTCTTCCCATGGAGCTAAAGTGCTGGCGTTGGACGTGTTGGAACCTCATGAGGTACTCCCTGACGGTGTCACCTTTCGGGACCTCGACGTGACAGACCCGCATCAGTGGGCTGAGCTTGCGAAATATATTGAGGCTGAGTACGGATCTCTCTTTGGCCTCGTGAACAACGCGGGCATTGTCGGAGCTCGCGGTAGCGCGGGACGACTAGAGAATGTCGACGTTGAGGACTGGAACAATCTTCTCGCGATCAACACCACTGGCCCAATGTTGGGGATCCAGCAACTTGCGCCGCTGATGTCCCACGGCGGATCGATTGTCAATATTTCATCGATCGCGGGGGCAGGGGCGCACTTCGCAGCTGCCTATGGGGTGAGCAAATGGGCGCTTCGTGGATTGGCTCGGATCGCAGCTATGGAACTGGGACCGCGGGGCATTCGCGTCAATACAGTTCTCCCCGGTTACATTGAGTCGCCCATGCAGCATGACACGCTTCCCGTGTTCTTAGAAGCCCACAAGTCATTGATCAGCTTGCCGCGGACTGGAACTGCCCAAGACATTGCGCCTGTTGTGCATTTCCTGATGTCTGATGCCTCGGAGTGGATTACGGGTGTCGACATCCCAGTAGATGGAGGAGCACTTGGGCATAACGGTCTCCAGATCATTTCCGAAGGTATGAAGAAGATGGCGGCAGAGTTGGAGGCCGACATATGAGCGTCGAAGTCCAGGACTCCCTGCTAAAGCGGGAATACACTGAATACGAATTTTCCTATCCGACCACTTCGCCCGGAGATGGTGAATCGTCGGTGGTAGCGGGACCTCGTGAAGAAGCCGGCCTTAGGCAGTTTGATTTCACGCGATTGATGGCGTACGGAATTGAACCCGGTGATGCAACACGGTTTATAGAGGCGCTTAAGGAAGGAGCCCACTGGGAAGAGGCCGCCCGTGAGATGGAAAGTAGCCTAAGCGATCGGCAAAGTATTTGGCAGTCACGCGAGATGCTAAGCCCGGCCTTAACAAAAGAATTCCTTGAGCGTCGATCCGCACTTCTGAGGATCAGCCAGGCGATGGAAGTGAGGAACACTGCCAGGAAGCGGGAGACCTATCTCGAGGCGGCCAGGCTCTATTCCGAGGCTAAAAGTTTCGATCCGCGCTACAGCAGCGAACAGATCTCCACACCGGTTGGGACACTACACGCCTGGCAGATCATGGCAGACAGTTCCACCTCGCGAGGCACGGTGCTAGTCCATGGCGGTGTCGACGGTTGGAGCATGGACTGGGACGGGCTCGCAACCGAGGTTGCCAGCGAAGGATTCAATGTCATAGTTCTCGACGGTCCCGGACAGGGGGAGTCGCGTTTTGTGTATGGCACTTACCTGACCGAGTTCTGGAGCGACGCGTACGGACCAGTCATCGAACATATGAAAGGCCTAGATCCTGAGCTGCCTCTCTTCGCCGTTGGGAACAGCATGGCAGCGGGGATCGTTCTCCAGCTCCAGAACCGGTTCAGAGCGTTCTCTGGCGTCTGTAGCAACGGCCCCGTCGCAAGTATGTCGGGGCTCTTCACGGGCAAAACGTACGGACTAAAACTGGCCTCCTTCTGTGGCGATGGCGAAGATGTTGCACACGCTCAGACAGTATTTCGCACCGTTGATCTCAAGTCCGAGCGAGTTGAACAAGACACCCCCGTATTGCTTCTTCAGGGAACTGCAGATCCGATGGTCCCTGTCGCCGATGGGAAACAAGTTCTTGAGTGGACTCGTTCTCCGCGTCAGTCATTCGCAATTTTCGAACGGGGCGAACACGTTCTTAACCGCTTCCCTTCCGACAAGCACATGTTGCTTCGTGCTTGGCTCAACTCACTGACATGAGTCGGTTGCCGGGGCAACTGTCGGAACAAACATTCCACGAAATAGAAAGGACTGTCTAACAATGACGCTAGAACAGGATCATGAGAGCCGCTATAGCCGGGCCCAGTCAGAATCGAACTCGTTCCAAGACGAGTTAAGAGCAGCGATCGACCAGGGTGAGCCGCAGACCGAGCTTCTAGTTTTGCTGGAACTTACTCGCAGTAGAGCTCAAGCGAGCAAATGGGCCAGCGGGATCACGGGCCCCAATCTATGGGATCACTCGTTTACCGATGAAGACATCCGAAGCATTAGAGATGAGCTGCATGAAGCTCTCATGTCGAGGCAACGCCAACAACCGAAGTCGAATTCTGGCCTCGATGATTTGCTGGATTTCGATGAGCTTTTAGACCTCGCGGGAGGCGAGCGTTTGTCGCCGGTCTACCACGATCTGGCGAAAAAGGAGATGGGGGTGCAGCCAGATACTGTCAACTGGACGGGGGCACCACCGGAGATTGCCAAGGATCTACGAGTGGGGATTATAGGGGCCGGGCCATCCGGAATCACATCCGCGATTAGGATGAAACACCTCGACTTGGAGTTCACAATCTTCGACTCCGCGGAAGACTTTGGTGGGACCTGGCTACATAACACTTACCCAGGTTGCGGAGTCGATATCGCCAGCCACTATTTCTCCTTCTCCTACGACCAGAAAAGCGACTGGAGTCGCTATTACGCAAAACAGCCAGAGATACTTGACTACCTGCAAGGTGTTGCAGAACGGGCGAAGCTTCATGCTAACGCACGCTTCGGCACAGAAGTCGTTGCAGCTCGCTTCGACGAGTCAGCCCACGAGTGGGAGTTGACTGTACATTCCAAAGAGGGGGAGGTCTCGACAGAACGGGTCGATATCCTAATCACTGCTGTTGGACTACTCAGCTCCCCAAAGATTCCGGATTTCCCCGGCCTTGCAAAATTTCAAGGCAAGTACTTCCATGCCGCCCAGTGGGACCACAAAGTCGATTACAAGAACAAGAGAGTTGCTCTCGTAGGCACTGGAGCATCAGCAAATCAGATTGGCCCAACTATCGCTCCGGACGTCGATGAGCTCGTAGTCATTCAGCGAAGTGCTCAGTGGAATGTCGCGGTTGAAAACTATATGAAGGAAGTATCCGACGGCGAAAAGTGGTTGCTCGCCAACATCCCAGAATATCAGCGGTGGTTCAGGGCGAGAACAATGCTGTCTCAAAATGACAGTCTGAGGCCAGCGGCCGAAGTGGATCCCGAGTGGAGTTCTAATGACGGGTCTATCAGCGCCGAAAACGCACGACTCTGGACAGAGCTGACTCAATATATCAAGGACGAACTGGGCGATCGTCAAGATCTTCTGCCCAAAGCAGTTCCCGACTACCCGCCATTCACCAAGAGAATGCTTCGAGATAACGGCTGGTATCGAATGATGCGCCGAGATAATGTCGACGTTGTCCCCGGTCGCGAGGTTCAATTTACCTCGGATGGAATAGTCGACGCTAACGGCAAAGAGCACAAAGTGGACATCGTTGTCTTTGCGACGGGCTTTGAAGCCTCTAGGGCCCTGGGATCACTTCAAATCGAAGGTCGGACTGGTCGAACGATTCGCGACGTCTGGGGTGAAGATGATCCGCGAGCTCATCTCGGAATCACTGTGCCCGGCTTCCCAAACATGTTTGTCATGTATGGACCCAACACAAATATCGGAACCGGGGGGAGCATCATCTTGCAAGCCGAGACATGGACGCGCTACGCAGCGGAAGCCATAGTCAAAATGGTCGAAGCGAACGCAGTCGAGATCGAATGTAAGCCGGAAGCTATGGATGAATATAACCGTGCAATGGATGCCCGTCTCGCGGAGATGATCTGGGCTGTCTCCAGTGGAAGTACTTGGTACCGCAACTCGGCTGGTCGAGTTGTATCCAATATGCCGTGGCCAACACCCGAATATTGGAATCTGACTAGACAGGTCAAGCAAGAAGACTACACCCTTCGATTCAGCAACGAAGACCGATCTGGCAATGAGGCGCAGAAGTATCGGCCTTCGGGCAAGGACGCAGAGCTAGAGATTGAGGCGAAATCGCTATGAAGGCAACTGTTAAAGTTCTGTCCGAAATTGCGCCAACGAAGTCGTCATCATTTACGTATAGTAAACGCCGTGCCTGGGCGGTCTCTATCATGCTGGTTCTCTTGGCTTTGGTCAATTGGGCAGATAAGGCTGTCTTGGGTCTTGTGGCTGTACCACTCATGGAGGATCTGAACCTCTCACCTGAACAATACGGAGTACTGGCCAGTGCGATCTACTTCCTGTTCTCCGCTTCAGCGATCGCGGGCGGTTTTCTCGCCAACCGCATAGCAACACGGTGGCTGCTCGTCGGTATCGTCATCATTTGGTCACTGACTCAATTTTCTATCTGGCTGGCCCCAACCTTTGCCATCGTTTTGATCTCTCGAATCTTCCTCGGCCTAGGAGAGGGCCCATCGGCTGGACTGTCCTTTCACGCCGCAGCAAAGTGGTTCAAAGACGATGAGAGAAATCTACCAACCGCGCTTCAGAATGTCGGCTCGTTTGGGGGAATTGCAGTTGCCGCGCCGCTGGTCACACTGATTGCGACGAAGTTCAACTGGCATTGGGCCTTCTTCGCAGTCGGATGCGCCGGAGTCATTTGGCTTCTTCTCTGGCTATTCATCGGAAAAGAAGGCCCGTACTCACCAAGCGACACTTCCGAGAGCGCGGAATCGATCGCTTCAAATCAAGTGGAATCCGCGAAAGATACGGTTGATATCGGCCTATCACAGACCACGCTACGAGTGCCATACCGGAAGATCTTCTTCTCAAGAACTTTCATTGGGACCTGCTGCGTTAGTTTTGCGGCATACTGGGCTCTTGCGATCGTGTCGGCATGGTTGCCGACATTCCTCAACATCACCAGTGGCTACGGGATGACAGTCGCGGCAAACATCGTCGCAATTGTCTCTGTAACAGCGATCGTATTCCTCGTCGGAGAAGCGCTGTTGACGACATGGCTGATGAAACGTGGGACAAGCAGCCGAATCGCTCGCGGATTCATGGCTTCTGGAACGACTCTCATCGCAGGAATTTTCATCCTACTGTCGGCGGCTATCCCCGGAGGCATTCTGCAGATCATTTTGACTGCACTCGGATTCGGCATGGGGCTGGTCAGCTTCACAACCGGAAGCGTCATCATCTCTGAGTTTGTTCCGGGGCGTCAGCGCGGCGCTGCGCAAGGAACCTACGTCGGCATCATCACGTCGGCTGGGTTCATCGCTCCGCTTGTATTCGGCAATATTGTTGGTGCTGGAGCCACGCCCGATGCCGGCTACTTCACGGCGTTTACGATCTCAGGAATCATCGTGGCCATAGGCGGTTTGCTTGGCCTGCTTCTCATCCATCCAGCAAAAGACATTGACCGGATGACCGCGTTGCTGCGATAGAACCAGTTGCACTTAGTGAAAAGCTTCACGCGAGAACCCGCTCGGCCACTAGCAAACCGACGAATGTCCGAGCGGGTTCTCGGCTACCTGCCATAGACTGATCGAATGAGCGATCGACCGAAGCCCGAGACTGATGGCAAGAAGGTGTCAACGCGACAACGCATCGTGGAGACAACGCAGGAGTTGCTTGCGCAACGACCCCCTGGACTGATCATCAACAAGGACATCGCAGACGCGGCCAAAGTGCGTCAAAGTCTGATCTATTACTATTTCGGCTCTCAAGCCGATTTGATGCGTGAGGCTATGTTGCAGTTGACGGAGGCATATATTGCTCGCCGCAAGGCGGGGGTCGATAGATCTGAGACTTTTCCGCGCCTGCCTATCTCAGATCACGAATTGTGGTGGAGGGCTGCCGCAAACTTCTCAGCAGATTCGGGTCACGCCTACTCGAAGCTGAACTGGGAATACCCGGTGGTGCAGTTTGAATACAACGAAATTCTTGCGCACCACCCGGAAACGGAACCAAACGCGGTCAAACGACACATCCTGCGTGAAATATGTTTCAACTTCGGATGGGTGGTCTACAAGGACACAGTTGCAGTGGGCTTGAATATGGACGCCGAGGAACTTCGAGCGGTAGAGCGAGATATTCTGGCCTGAACGCTGCAGAGCTGTAGCCGCGGTGGAAATCGAAGCGCATTCGATAGCATCGGCAGACAGTGCCCTTCCGTGAAGCGAGCAATTTCAGATAATCCACTTCCTGACTTCCACAATTCGTCGCTGATTTCGCGGTTTCGATTGTGTTTGTGCTGGTTACGGGTTCAGAGTTCGAGTTTGTGGGCCACTAATCGGCTCTCTATGATGGGTTGATGTCGCCTTGTCCACGGATGGATCCGGGGTCACAGCTGTCCAGATCGTGCGCAAACATCGTAGGAAAGTCACCGTCCGTGAACACCTCGGATCCGTTCGCACCGAGGCAGAAATGACAGCGATGCTCGCCGCCGGTGAAGAGAAGCTCTCCGACTAACCGAACGACTCGAACTCGAATTGGGTCTGCCTACTGATGCTGGCGCGCCACTGCGGCCCGAGCGGTTGTGGGATCACGGTCATCTGTCCTCAGCGACACCATCTCCCCGGCGTGGAAGAGACTCGGGTTCGGCGACGTGATAAATGACAACGCGTTCTTCCATCTCATGCTGGCACGGATAGTTGAGCCGGCATCGAACCTGTGCAAATCAGGTGTCAACAAAGTCGTTTGGCCTGAGTGGGACGCGAACACCGGGAACAATCCTGCCGAGGAAGCTACTGAGATTGTCTAGGCTCCTCATCACCCGGAAGGTCCAAGGTCGTAAGGCGGGACTTCCGGAAGAGCGGCGGCCAACAATAGTCTTCGCGCTCGAACTGCTCTTCGTGACCACAGCGTGGATTTCGACGCCGTGAAATTGTCGATGCGGTCGCTGTAGGTTCCCTTGGGACATGTCTACGCGACGTACGGAGTTGGCGATCGGCGACACCTCGTCAAGCTTCACCGAACACGAGTTCTCCGCCGATGATCGTCGCGGTCGGGCGGATGTCGCGAATGCTGGCCTCGCTGACGGCGAGAATGTCTTCGCTCAGAACTGCGAAGTCGGCTAGCTTCCCGACTTCAAGCGTCCCCACCTGATCTTCGTATCCGGCCGCGTACGCCGAACCGAAGGTGTAGGCCCGCAGTGCTTCAGCTGCGGTGACCCTCTCCATTCGGGCGAAGTCCGCGCCCGACGAGGTCTTACGATTGACTAAGTCGTGCATTGATACAAAGGGGTTGGCATCGGAAACGGGGGAGTCGGTCGAGCCAGGAACAATCATTCCTGCGTCGAGGAGAGAGCGCATCCGGTACGTGCCCGCACTGCGTTCGGAGCCAATTGCTTCGAGGATGCCGTCGCCGAACTCGGAGATGAAAACACCTTGCGGAACGGGAATGACACCGAGCTTCGCCGAACGCTCGACCTGTTCATCGGTGGCGATTGCGAAGTGCTCGATCCTGTGACGAGCCGGTCGACGTGAGCTGGCGAGTGCGGCCTCGATTCCGTCGAGAGCGTGATCGATCGCCCTGTCGCCTATGGCGTGTGTGGCAACAGTCCAACCGGCACGGTGGAAGGCCGGGATGAGGCTGAGTAGGTCCTCGGGTTCGACCACCATGAGCCCGGTGTTGTCGGCCTCACCGCAGTAGCATTGGTGCACTGCGGCAGAGCGGCCGATGAGTGAGCCGTCGGAGATGATCTTGACGGGGCCGAAACGCAGCCGTTCGTCGCCGAATCCGGTGCGGATTCCGAGATCGAGGGTCTTCATCCCCTCGGCATTGAGCTCGAGCTCGTGGAGGACGTGGTGGAAAGGCATCACAGTCATCCTTGGCCGTAAGGCGTTTTCAGCGATAGCCCTCTGATAAATATTCAGCACAGGGGCGTTGACACCCATCGCTCCGCCGACGAGGATGCCGGGTTCGGTCAGGCTCGTGAGCCCGTAGCGTAGTGACTGCTCCGAAGCGAGCCGGAGCGACTCGATTGCCTCCTCTTCGGTGACTTTCGCCGCCTCGAATTGAATCGGCTCTCCGGCGTTCTCTTGCAGCAACCCCTCGGCTCGCCCTTCTGCATCACGGAAAACACGCCCTCCTGGAAGGTCGGGATAGTCTCTCCTGCCTAGAGCTCCGACGCGTTCGAAAGCTGCCGTGTTCGCGACGATCATATGGTGTGAGACGTGCTCGATGATGGCCGGCCTTCCACCTGTGACCTTGTCGAGCGCTTCGGCAGTCGGATGGCCGCCGAGTCGGTTCTGATCGTAGCCGCTGCCCCTCACCCATGCATTGGCGGGCAGGGACTGTGCGTGTTTCCCTAGTGCTGCGTAGAGTTCTTCGAGGTTCGTCACCGCTGGGTAGCGCAAGTCGACGTTGGCGAGCTGCTCCCCGGTGCCCATCGTGTGGTGATGTGCGTCGTGCAAGCCCGGGACGATGCGAGACTCACCGAGGTCGAATTCCTCCCGCGCGCTGAGTCCGTCTAGATCGTCGACCGCGACGATCCGACTGTTGAGTACGGCAATGCTTCGCGCCTCCGGATAATCAGACAAGCCCGTCCAGAACCGTCCGTGCCAAATGCTGTCGATCTTCATGCTTTCCCTTCTCTCATGCTTGTGTCCTGTAAACACTTCGGCTTCGCTCAGCGTCGTTGTGTTAGCCGGATTCTGCTTCCCGATTCGTCGTGTCTTTGTCGTGAACGGAAGTAGCTGCGTCGAGTCATTCTTCTCGTTTCAGTTTGTAGAGTCCGACGACGCCGATGATCGAGAGCATGACCTGGACAATGTAGAACGTCATTACCGACCATGGGCTGTTGCCCGTCGTATTAAGCAGCCATTGCGCGATGATCGGCGTCGTGCCGCCGAAAATTGTCGCGCACAACTGGTAGGCCAGCGAAACTCCGGTGTAACGCACGCGGGCCGGGAACGCTTCGGAAAGCGCGGTGGCGAGCATCGCATAGTAGGCGGTGGCACCGATCGTATTAACGACGATCGTGACAGCAAGAAAGAGCTCGTTCTTTGACTGGATGGCGAGGAAGAACGGGGGAGTGACGATCAGAGTGAGAACGAGACCCCAGATGAGAATCGACCTTATGCCAAACTTCTCCGACAGCTTTGCCGCCACGGGTTGCCAGACAAATTGGACGATTGCGGCGAGCAGAATGAGGTTGAGGATGACGGTGCGGTCCATCCCGAGGATCCCAGTCGTCCATGAGAGCATGAAAGTGTTGTTGAAGTACGCCGAGGCGATTCCAACGATCGAAGCGAGGACGCCGAAGAAGACGAGGAGTCCGGCGACGTTGAAGGTTTCGAGGACTGGAACCTTCGGCGTCTGTCCCTGAGCCTTCACCTCTGTGAATTCCTGAGATTCCTCGACGCGACTGCGAATGAGTAGCGCCACGATGACCAAAATGGCAGAAAATAGAAATGGAACTCTCCATCCCCAGGACATGAACTGGTCGTCGGGGAGCAGCCCGACGAGCATAAACGCGACTGTGGAGAGGATCGAACCGGCCGGCGAGCCCTGCTGAACCCAAGCGCCGGCGAAACCACGCTTGCTCGATTCCGAATTCTCCGTCGCGAGTACCACAGCGCCGCCCCATTCGCCGCCAACGGCCAGGCCCTGGATTGCTCGCAGAACTATGAGGAGGATGGGCGCGGCAAGCCCGATCTGACCGTAAGTGGGTAGGAGGCCGATGCATGTCGTCGCAATGCCCATCATGAGCAATGTGACAATCAGGGTGTTCTTCCGCCCGAAGCGGTCACCGAAGTGGCTGAATATAAGTCCGCCGATGGGGCGGGCGAGGAATCCGACCCAGAATGTGGCGAATGATGCTAGCAACCCCGATCCCTGAGCGAGGTCGGGATAGAACACAGTGCCGAAGACAAGCGCGGCGGCCGTGCCGAAGGAGAAGAAGTCGTACCATTCGATTGCGGTACCGACGAAGGCCCCGAGGATGGAACGCTTCTGTCGTTGTGTGGATGTTTGGTGGGTTGAAGTCATGTGGTGTCTCCCTTGACGGTGTCCAATGACAGTGTCCAATTGCTGACTGGTCAGAGTGGTTTGGAACACGACAGTTTCACCCTATGAGCTCTCAGATATACGGTCCAATACTTATCTCGCGGGTTTGTGATAACTTCCGTGCATGGATAATTCGCTGTTCGAAAGTTTCCTTGCAGTTCTCGAAACTGGAACTGCCACGGCCGCGGCTGACAAGTGTTACATCTCGCAACCAGCGCTCTCACGCCAGATCAGAACCTTGGAGGAGCGCTGTCGCACACCACTGTTCACGCGCTCAAAGTCGGGAATGGTTCCGACGCGGGCAGCCCGGCAACTTGAACCTGTGGTGCGCGACCTTCTGCTGCACTGGGCCAGTGCCGAGTTAGCCATGTCTGCGCTTGTCGATCGCAAGATTCCGCTCACCCTCGCGTGCCCCACGATGGTTGCCGAACAACTCGTGTTGCCGTTTATCCCCGAGTCCGATCTCCTCGTGTCCGACGTCTTGGAGGCTCCATCTATAGATTTGTTTTCGCTCGTCTCCGAGCGCAGAGTCGACCTTGCTTTTGCCCCGCTCCTACCTCCTCCGGGTATCCCCTCGAAGCGCGTCTTTCGCATCCCGTTCCTCGTGTTAATCCCTCGGGATTCAGACCTCGCACAACGTTCGAGCATCGATATCCGAGAACTGCCCGACTTGGAACTCATCGTCACTGACCGCACCAGCGGTACTCGGTTAGAGCTGGATCGGATCCTCGCCTTGTCGGGTGTACAAGTCAAGTATCGGCACGAAGTCAGCCGGACACGGATTGGCGAGGCCCTCGCGCTGTCCGGTCGCGGTCAAGTTATTAGCATTGATAGGGCAGAGTTTGACCTCGTGGAAGTCCCCCTTCTCGATCGTGGCAGACCTATATTCGTTGAGGAATGGGCGGCCTGGCCGTCCGACCACTATGCCGAGGAGCAAGTGCGATCGTTCATCTCAAAGTTCACTACCTGGATTCGTAGTCGGCCCGAATATGCGGACATCGTGATCGGCTGACGTCTCAAGCGTCAGGCTGCAAGCGCGGCTCAACGCGTAGGGCCGCTGAAATACCGGTTCGCCGTGTGGGCGAGACCTCGCTGTGTCGATTCAGATCGTCTGTCGCTGTTCATGATCCAACTGAATGTCATCCCGGCGTCCCTTCGTCCGAGAATTTCGAGGTATCGCGGTGGCTCAGGGAATAGTCGTTGTGGTTAGTGCATCCCGCCTTGTCGACGCCGAAGACTCCTGCGGAAGGGGGAGCATCCAGAAAATGGCTCAAATGGAGGTGGGGCCCTCAAAAGGTCTCGTCGAGCGCACGTTTGAGGTTAGTGGTGCAAGTAGTATGCGGAGATCATCATTCCCCGTCGAATGCTGGTTGAGTGTATGCGACACTTCGACGCGGTCCATTGCGAGCCCGTCGGGTGACAGGTGGCTTGACACATTGAAGCGAGTGGTTCGGCTCAGATCGCGCCATCAAATACCGGTCCCCTTGATATCCGGTCGCGAGTCTTATCAAGTAGTTCTATCGTTCTGCACGAGAGGGCCACTCGTCAGCCCCAAAATCGTTGCTGCTGTCAGCCGCTCGATTGAGGCGCGGCAGGGTCTACCAGCAACGAGAGGGGCTCGATTTCGAGCTTCTCAGCCAAAGCTGTGAGCGAGTCCAGTGACATGTTTCGCTCGCCTCGTTCCAACGAGGCCACGTAGGTGCGGTCGTATCCGAGGTGTTCAGCCCACGCTTCCTGGGTGAAGCCGCGTTCAAGACGAATGGCACGGAGATTCGTCCCAAGTCGTTGGTTGAGTGGACCTCTTTTCTGCACTCAAACAGATTCGCTCGGTGGTACTTATAGATCCACGTACTTATAAGTATCATTGAAGTCATGATGACCGACCGATAGGCAACGAGAGCCGAAGCAATGTGCTACCTGTTCGCCGGCTTACAAAGAGATGAAACGGAGGAAGATCATGGTGACGAAGACGATTCTGGTCTCCGATCTGAGCGGCGAGCCCGAGGCCGAGACCGTGACGATCGGGTGGGAGGCCGCCTGGTACGAGACGGAGCTGACTGCGTCGGAGCGCGCTGAGCTCGATAAGATGCTCGCCCCGTACATCGCGGCCGGCAGGAAGGCGGCGAAGAAGCCGTCGAACCGATTCGTGCCTGACACGACTGCCGAGGAGCGCGAGGAGATCCGCGCCTGGGCGAAGCGACAGGGGTATGAAGTCGCCGAGTACGGCAAGATTCCGAACAGGGTCTACAAGGCCTTCATGGCTGCGCACGGATGACCCGTATCGGACCGATCAGGTACTACCAGGGCCGCGTCGCCTATCCCAGCCAGGAGCAGATGCGGCAGGCGCGGGCGCAGTTCGACTTCATCGAGCACGACGACGGAGGTCGGCCCACCGAGGACCGCGATTGCACGCACGCGCAGCGGATCATCGCGCGCGGGCCCTCGTCGCAGATCCAGCGGATAGACGAGCAGGCCCAGCAGAAGTTCTTCGACTACATGGGCTACAAGCACGGCTTCCGCGTGCTCACGCACGAGCAGAGCAGCGACTCGCACCAAGGCGAAGTGACGATCACCCACGAGATCGTCTACGTCGTCGAGTCGCAGCCGACGAAGGGGTACGTGAAGCTCACCCTGAAGTCGGAAGCGCCGTCAGAGGGATCGGCTGGGGGACGAATCGGGAACTATGCCGACAGCAGCGCACGATTCGACGGGCTCTTTTCCGACCTGGGCGAGGTTTTCAAGCGTCGGTGACTGCTGTCTCTGACGGCCTCTCCTCGACGTCGTGGTAGCCGACCTCGGTGATGTAGTCGGCGCGGGACCGCAACCACTTCGCGACTTCCGCGTCGCCTTTTCAGTCGCCTGACGCGCGCGAGCGTTCGTGCTTGCTCGCGCAGCGGCACCACCCCAGCAGAATCCAGACGACCCACCGGGCAGACACCCGGTGGGTCGCGAGGCCCCGATGCGTTGGAGCGCAGCAGGGCCGAAAGCACGAGTCACGTTTGAAGGAGTACTCGTACTATGCCCAAGTCTACCGACAAGAAGACGATCAATGCCTAATCCGTCTCGGGCCGAGCCCTGCGGTAACACTTCTCATCCGTCTGCCTCACCGGCTGCGAAGCGAGGTGTTCGGCCTTATCGTCGAGCGGCTGTCGAACGACGAGATCGCGGCCAGGTTCGTCGTCACCATCCACATGGTCAAGGCCCACACCGGGCCCTGTGCTCGAAGCTCTACACCTGGGGCCGACCCTAACTCGTCGCCCTCACCTACGAGAACTGGTTCGTCTCATGCCGACGCCAGTAAGTTGAGGGATCTATTGCGGTATACTGTCGAATGTAACGCCCCGGTGACTATTCGGACCTTATGGTTCGGACTCCCGGGGCGACAGTCTTCTCGAGGGAAGGTCCAGAGCGACCAGGGCATCGGAGCCCACTCAGGTCGCGGCAGAAAAATCCCCCAAGTGCGCATCGTCGAGAGGCGTGGGGGATGTAGTGGTCTCAGGCTAGCACTGCCTGGCCTGGACGGCTCGGGCCAGTGCGAGAATTCGCGACGACGAACCGGGTGCCAGGAGTTCGTCACCTTGAGGACCACCACCGCGACGAGCCAACCTGGAGAATGAGGACTGGCCCTAGGCGCGCCGAAACAGGCGGAAGCGGTCGTCGTGGACTAATCCTGTCGGGATTCGGAGTGCTCGACGAGAAGCACTCTGCCGAGCACTCGTTCCAGGAAGTCGGGACCTTGGGTCGGCAAACGGCGTCTCGTAGACACTACCTTTTCTAGGAACGACAGGGTTCCCGTTTCTAGGAACGACAGGGTTCCCGTGATCATGCAGGAGGACCGGTCTCAGAACTCTGTATCGCAGAGTTCTCCAGCAAGCCGTGCCGCATGCGAAGCGCCGGTCAGTCGGTCTCGTCGAAAGATTGGGCGTGCAACTCGAGGTCGAAATCGTCGTCGAGGTCGGCTGTGCCAATTTCGTACGCCTCCGCCGGTAGCTTCGCCGAAGTGAGCTCGTCGTAGCGGTCGATACTGAGCTTGCACACGTTGCATCCGAAAGTAATCGGCGTGAAGAGTAACCTCCTAAATCCGCCCGGGCACGACTCGTAGCTCTCGCCGATCTTCTCTACGTCCCAGTCGACATCGCTTTCAACGTCGAGGAAGCCGCCCAGTCTGCCGTTTCGCGTGCAGATCGGGCATGGGTGATCGATCGATGCCTCGAGCATTATAGAGTCGAAAGCGTCCCTGGCCTCTGCCTCGAGCAGCGCTTCCGCTTCAGCGAAGGCCGCGGAGCCCAGTTGCGCCTCAAGGTCGGCAATGCGATTCCGTGCACGTGCCTCCTTGGCGAGAACTCTCTCTTCGACTTCGGTCCGCTGGGCATCGAGGATGCCGACGACGGTGCTGTGCTGGTCGCCGAAGAAGGAGCCCGGGTCCGTTCCGATGTCCGCCAACAGCACCGAGCACAGTCGGAGAGCGTCGCGGAGGACGTGCGAGGAATTGCTCTTAGCTCCGACGTGCACAGATCCGTTCCGAGTGTCAATCAGTCGCTTCTTCTCGCTTATGGCCAGCGGAGAGGAGCCCAAAGTGCGCTCGAGCCGATCCAAGAGAACTCCGAGCCCGATGGTCCGGAGCTTTGGGTTGGCGATGTTCGGCCTGGACGTCAGAATCAGCAACGACTGCTCTGCACTGTTCGACAACGGGACCAGCAGTGCGGGGTTCCGCGACCACAGGACGGCCTTGCCCAGGTGCTCGACGCTGATCGGGGCGAGGAGCCCGACAGTCTCCGGGTCGTCGTCGACCCAGCCGGCCAAGGCTTTCCCCATCCAGCGCGAGGCCGAGGACACGAGAGCCGCAACGTTCTCGTCCTCGGCGATGCCGACCCAGGGGCGCGAGTTCATAGGCGCAGAGTCTTCCATGAACTCATTCTGCCAGGGGTGACCTGCTCAATGCCGATCGAGCGGTCGGCTGGAACCGACGACGTGATTGACGCTTAGCCGCCTCACCCGAACATCGCGGTGTAGGTCGGTGTTCACGTCCTGGATTGCGCGGTACGAAGCAGGGCTGTAAACAGATCCGAATCGCAATCCTTCGCGTGTATTGGATACCATCTCCCTGACGAGACGAGACCCGATCCCCGGCGCGAGGCCGGTGATCGGGTCTCGAAAAGTCGGTCTTGCTCGGTCACGTCCCGAAAGGTCCTTTCCGAGACGACTCACGAGATCAGGTCGCCGACGAGCCTCTCGAGCTCGCTGCGCTGCTGCGGGGAGAGTGCGGCGACCTCCGCGGCTAGCGCATGCAGCCGAGCCGAGGTCGGCCCAGACGCTGCGAGCAGCTGCTCGGCCTTCGTCCGGGCCCTCCGCCTCACCACTGACACGTCCGCTCCCGTGGTGGTGTGGCGCACGACCGTGCCGTCGTAGAGCCTGAGCGACCAGTCGAGCCGCCAGGTGCCGTTCCGCTCCCGAGGGTTGCCGCGGTCGATGGTGTGCTCGCCCGGCTCGAGCTTCGCGTTCGTCGCCCGGCGCGTGTTCACGACTGCGCCTGCTCGTCGTCTCCGTACCTGCCCTTGCCCTTCAGCGCCGTGTACAGGGTCTGCCGGCTCACGCCGAGCTCTCTGGCGACCGCTGCCTTCGGCACGCCGCGGTCGACGAGCTCGCGCGCTGTGAAGACCTGGCCGTCGGTGAGCTTCGGCTCCCTCTCGTAGACGCCGTTCTCCTTAGCGATCGCGATCCCCTCGGCCTGGCGCTCCTTGATCGTCGCCCGCTCGAGCTGTGCGACCGCGGCGAGGATCGTGAGCATGAACTCGCCCTGTGGGGTGTCGGTGTTGAGCGCCGGGCTGTCGACGAACTCGACGGCGACGCCCTTGCTCTTCAGATCCTTGACGAGCGAGAGCAGGTCGGTCGTCGACCGCGACAGCCGGTCGGGCGACTTCACCCGGACGACGTCGCCCTCGCGGACGTAGGCGATCATCTCCTTCAGCTGCGCACGGTCGTCGACGTTCTTGCCTGAGACCTTCTCGGCAAACAACCGGTCGACCTCTCCGATGGCCTCGACCTGCCGTGCCTCGTTCTGGTCGGCCGCGCTCTGTGAGTCGCAGCGGTAAATGGCACGTTTCTCACGGCGTTTAGTGGCCGATGAGGAGAGCCTGCCGCGCGGCCTCGACAACCTCGGGTGTCAACTCGTTCAGATTGTTCACAGTCTGCACGCGCTCGATCTGGGTGAGTAAACGGTCGACAAGGCGGAAGTTGCCTGCGGTGATCCGGACGATAGTCGCGATCGCGGTTGCGTGGGCGACGCCACCATCGGTTGCATCGCCTTCAGCAGGAAGTCGTCTGGCCAAGACTGCGGTGAGTTCATCCGCGCTCAGCTGACGATACTCGTGGGCGAAGCCGATACGGCTGTAGAGCTGCGGATAGCGGGCGAGGCGTTTCTCGATGCCCGGCATGCCAATGAGGATGACGCCCATGTGGTGATGGTCGAAGTAGTCACGGACTTGTTCAAAGCCGGTGGCCTTGAGACGATCGGCTTCGTCAATGATCAGCAGCTCGGTGCGTCCACTGGAGCGGGACTCGGTATGAACGTAGGGGTCGACTATGCCGTGCTCGGCGAAGTCGACGGCGAAGGAAATGCGTTGGCATGCTCGGGGCAGGCTCTGGTCTATTTGTTTCGGGGTGGCCATGACCGTGGGGGTGAAGAACGCAGTGCGGGCCTCAAGAACGCGTTCCGGCACAGGGCCGAGGGTGTCGGTGAAAAGGGATTCCCATTGTTCCCAGTCATCGACACCGGAGTAGTGCCGGGCGGAAAGTGTCTTGCCGACCCCAGGTGGTCCCCAGCACAGGCCGATATAGCGATGAGTGCGCACCGCGTCGGCGAACTCTGCGAAGCGGCGATGCTCATGAGTTGTCTGGAACGGTGGCAAGTCCGGCCGTGGCGGAGCGCTGGAGTTGATCTCCCCGAAATCGCCGAAAAGGAATCGGCTTCCCTCATCGTCTTTGCTGAGGAGACTGTGTTTTGGGTCAGTCGGTGGCATAGAGACGCAATCCGTGTCGTGGTGGGGCTTCGTCGACGTCAACTGGTTCCGCTTCGGGTGGTTCAGGCGGGGGGACATAACGGATATCGGTGGGTAGCGCGTCGGCGAGGCTGCGGCGGTGGCGTAACTGTCGCTTGAGGTCACGGCGACGTTGCGACCGGGCAGCCTGCAGCTCTCGTAGCGAGACGGACTCGGCGGCGAGTTCGGGAGCGATCGCGCGGCAGAGGTAGTCATCGTTGAAATAGACGCGGATCTCGCCGACGTCGCGCGGGTCGAACCGGACGGTGACCTGTTCACCGACGTAGGCGGCCAGTACCGGGGAGACATACCGGGTGGAGGCGAACTGGATCCCGTCGCGTTGAACCTTCCTTGTAGTCGCCGCAGTCAGCAGAAGTAGGTCCAAATCCTCCGGTCGCGCCGGGGCGCGCGGGATGAAGCCGGAGGATGCCCAGCGGTGGACGGGCGCGTGGTGGGTTTCCGAATGGGGGCGCTGGTTGTATTCGGTGACGATGAATCTTTCCAGGATCGCGTCGAGTTGCTCAAGACTGAACGCCGGGTCCGTGAGGCGTTCTCCGTTCGTTCCGTGCGGGATATACCCGGGTAGGTGCGGCAAAAGCTCGGTGGTGATGGAGCCATAGAACCGCTCGATCTTTCCTCGCCCCTGCGGAACGCCGATGCGTGAGTGGATGAGCTGGATCTGTGTGTCCAAGCAAACCCGTTCGAGGCGGACAGAGGTGAAGTCCGAGCCGTGATCGGAATAGAGCACATCTGGCAGACCGCAGACCGGCCAGGCAGGATTCGTCTTCTGATTGACCGCTTGGTGTAGTGCCAGCGCTGTCTGTTCGGCTGATGGGGCACCCAGGAAGAGGGTGTAGCCGGTTACGGCGCGGGAGTAATCATCAAGTAGCACCGTCAACCACGGCCGAACCGGCTCGCCAGCTTGGTCGAGTACCACAACGTCCAAGAGCGTGTGATCGGCCTGCCATTGCTCATTCGGGCTCGTTGCGGAGCGGCGGAAAACCAACTCGAACTGGTCCCGGTAGGCGGCATCGCCGTGCTGGGCGAGTGTGCGCAGGCCCGGGTCGATGGCACCAATGATCGCTCGCACACTGGAATAGCTCGGCGCAGTCAGTCCCCGATTGGCAGCGATGCCGCTGACTCGGCGATGAACGAACGCGACTGTGGGCTCGGGGCGGCGAAGCGCCAGAGCTTCGATCATCTCCACAATCTCGGGCAGTATTCGCCTCGTACCGTTGTCAGCTCGCCGGAGGCGTTGCAGGCCATTGGACGTTGGGATAGCGCGATACTTCGCGGCCCAGCGTGACAATGTTCGCACTGGCACGCCTGATTCGGCCGCGATCCGTGTCCAGGGGACACCGTCATCGTGCTGGCGCAGCAGAGCGAGCCTCTCCTCTGGGGTCCTCTGCGCCATGACGGTCACCAGTCCTGGATCAGGTCTCGGGATCGGCGGCAGTCTTCGGCGCGACTGTCACCGCTTCGGGAGGCCGCGGTGGTAGGTGGCGATACAGGCTGGTACGGGTGATCCCGGTTTTGGCCACGATATCGGCGATGGTGTGTCCGGTCGTGCGCAGGTGCTCGGCGTAGGCCAGTTTGTCCGGATCCACCACTGATGGCCGTCCGATGCGTCGGCCCTTCGCGGTCGCTACCGCTCGAGCGTGGGCGGCACGCTCCAGGGTGTATGTGCGTTCCATTTGTCCGAACAACGCCAGTAGCACGACCGATAGCTGCGCCATCGGATCATCCGGGTTCGACGAGTCCACTCTGATCGGGTCGGCGAGGTTGCGCACACCGATGTTGCGTTCGGAGAGGTCATGGATCAGGTTCAGAGTATCGCGCACCGTTCGCCCGAGCCGATCGAGAGTGTGGACGACGATGACGTCACCGTCGCGGGCATATTCCATGACTGCACGCAGTCCGGGGCGGTCGACCGTGGACCCGGACTTTTTGTCCACATAGATCCGTTCGGCCGCGATTCCGGTCTGGGTCAGAGCATCGATCTGTCGATCCAAGTCTTGTTTGACCGTCGAAACCCGCGCGTATCCCAATTCCATGCGCCCAGCGTACCAATATTCGTGTCTGTACGGAATGGATGGGACGTTGATTTGGGCCTTACTTATGGGACGGAAAATCAGGCCCTGGCCCGATCGATGAGGTAGCTCGTCCTCGGTGTCCCACTACCAAGGAACTGGAACGTCGCGATGAAAGCGCAGCCAACGCCAGAGAATTAGACTTGGCACGATGAGCATGAAAGGTATCGTCGAGACGATGGAACGCCGACAGATCGGTTTGTATCTGCTGGCGATTGTTGCCGGTGGTGTGTTCGGTTGGCTGGTTCCCTCCACGTCCGAGACGCTGGAACACTGGATCAACCCGGTCCTTGGATTGCTTCTCTATGCGACGTTTTTGGGAATTCCTTTCGCCGCGATTGGGCGAGCCGTGCGCGACTTACGGTTCATAGGAGCGACGGTCACCTTAAACTTCGTTTTCGTTCCACTCATCGTCTTCGGCCTTTCACGCTTCATCGCGGGCGACCAAGCACTCCTTGTGGGAGTACTCCTAGTGTTACTGACTCCCTGCATCGACTACGTGATTGTATTCTCCAGCCTGGCGGGGGCATCGAGCGATCGCCTGCTCGCAACAGCCCCGATCTTGATGTTGGCCCAGATGGTGACGCTCCCGGCCTACCTACTGATCTTCATCGGACCCGAGGTTATCTCAGCCATCGACCCGAAACCGTTCGTTGAAGCGCTGGTTGTTCTGATCATTATTCCACTTGTCATGGCAGCCATGACACAGAAGCTGGCCGCAAAGAGCAGGGTCGGCAGGGCTGCTATGGCCACAACGGAGAGTTTAATGGTGCCCCTGATGATGAGTACCCTCGCCATCGTTGTCGGATCCCAAATCGTCGGCGTGGGAGAAGAGATCGCCTCCCTATGGGCCGTCGTACCGATCTACGTAGCATTCTTAATCGTCATGGTCCCGGTAGGCCTAGCCACCTCAAAGATCTTCAGGCTTGATACCGGAAGTACGCGGGCGGCTGTTTTCAGCGGTGCCACCCGCAACTCACTGGTCGTGCTGCCGCTGGCATTAGCGCTACCGGAGCCGTTCACTTTGGTGGCCCTCGTGGTGGTCACTCAGACACTAGTAGAGCTTGTCGGAATGGTTGTCTACGTCAAAGTGATTCCGCGTATCGTCAAATAGCACACACCAACGACCCCCTTTAGCGTCGACCAAGAGCCTTGACGAGTGCCCGACTGTCAGTCAGCAGATCTTGTTCTCGGCTGCGTCGGATCGGCGCGTAGTCTTTGATTAGAAGCGCGTCCATGCCTAAGACGCCGAGGAAGGACATACAATGGCAGACTTCACCTGGATTCCCACCAAAGCCCCCTCGATTGAGACCTTCCTTGGCTTCGAGCTACAACCAATCCCGGTCATCCCCGTCCTCGCCGGGATTCTCGCCCTGTTCTACATCATCGGATGGATCCGACTCGCAATCCAGGGACGCCGCTGGCCAGTCTGGCGCGGAGTGTTATTCCTCCTCGGTTGCCTGCTGCTAGCTGCAGTCATGGGGCTGGCCATCGAAGGATACGGGCAAGTCATGTTCTCAGCCTTCATGTTCCAACAGATGACGCTCATGATGGCGGTACCACCACTTCTACTCCTTGGTGCTCCAGGGACCCTTCTTCTACGTTCGTCACCGCGGAATCTACCCGGGCGAATCGTTCTCAAACTCGCAATCTTCGGTCTACGCTCATGGGTAGGCAAGGTCGTTGTCCACCCACTGTTCTCGATTCCTCTATTCCTCGTCCTCTTCTATGGCCTCTACCTCTCAAATGCTGCGAATTTCGTGCTGAGCTCAGGCATTGGTGGCCATATCGGCCTTGAACTCGTCTTCCTCTTCACTGGAATCATCTTCAATGCGACGCTCATTCCGGCAGACCCGCTTCCTGTGCCCGAGTCTCACGTTGTACGGATTTTTCATTCTTTCCTCGAAGCCGGCCTTCACGCGTTCTTCGGTGTCATTGTCATGATGGCAACCCTGCCTTTAGTCGACCGATTCACCCAGATGCCAGCAAGCTGGGGCATCGACGTGATGGAAGACCAGAAGCTTGCGGGCGGTATTGCTTGGGCCTACGGCGAGGGGCCAGCGGTGGCAATTCTCCTCGTCGTACTCATTACTTGGTTCCGTCAGGAGTCGAAGAACAATGCAGTCCGTGATCGCGAAGTCGCACTTCACGGAGACAAAGACCTTGATGCCTACAACGAATACCTCAGGGCACTAAACCGCGGTGAGATCACGATCTGAACACCCAAACGCACTCCCATAATGAGTAAAACTTGGTACAGCTCAGTTCTATTTCCCAGTCAACGCATTCCTGCATCCTTCGCACAGTCAGCATGCACTGTATAGTCAGTGAATGCTGACTATAGCCCTTTGTGTCGCTGTAAAGAACCGACCGGTCTCCTGCCACGCCGTAGTGTCTGACCTCGGTCTCACGCGGGTGAACGTGGCGAACTAGTGAATCTGTGGCCCTGGTCGGTGGTGGCTCATGCCTTTCTTGCCGCTGTTCGACAGTACGGACACAACGTGACACTCCTGGCCACCCACAGAGGCGATCGAAAGCCGTGCACTGGCACCTAAGAGGAGTAGTCACGGATGGCCCCAGACCCAGCACTGGTACTCTAATCCCGTTGTCTACAGGAGGTAGAAATTGGCGCTCACAGTGATCCCGCGACCCACGAACCGGATGTTAACCGTTCTCGCACTGGTGTTGGTAGCTTTCCTGCTGCCTGTCGCACCAGCCTCGGCACACGAAGCCGTGACCGGGACAAACCCCGAAAATGGGCAGAAACTCAGTACCGCCCCCGAGGCCATCGAAATTTCGTTTAGTGATACACCACTGTCGATGGGGTCGAAGATCCAAATCACCGACTCTTCAGGCACGAACTGGGCCAAAGGAGATGTCGAAATCGATGGCGACGCCGCTGTTCAGCCCATCAAGTCCGGGGCGCCTGCCGGAGAATACACAGTGACCTGGCGAGTGGTCTCGTCCGATTCTCACCCGATCGACGGCACATTCTCCTTCACCGCGACGAACGGTGCCAGCACCTCCTCGGCCCCTACCCCCAAACAGACAAAGAACGACTCCTCGGCCCCAGAACCCTCACAAACGGAAACCGCGCAGACTGCTGACGAAGAGGACCTGAAGTTCCCCGCGAGTTTCATCGTCGTTTGGATCCTTCTCTTTGTCGCGGCCGTGCTCGTTATCGTCACGCTCGTCTTGCAACAGAAGCATAAAAGGCAATGAAACATGAACCAGCACTTTGAGCCGCGAGGCCACACTGATGAATAGTGCGACTCCCGGTCGTCGGGCCATGAGCGGACGCTGGCAATCCATAGTGTGGCTTCTGGCTACTCTGGCTGTTGCCGTCGCTGCTGTCATAGCAAGCGCGGCCTTCTCCGGTGCAGCAGCAGAACGTGAGGCGTTGGACCCCGGGGCATTCGTGCGTTGGGCGCTACCAATCGCCTTGACCGTGCATCATCTGGTGTTGGGGGTGGTCGTTGGCTGCCTGATCTTCGCGGCAACACTCGTTCCGCACAAAGACACTGACACGGCAGAAAAGCATTCAACTCCCCATCCGGTATTCACTCGCGTCCGAAGCGTTGCCGTCACCGCATCGTTCGTGTGGCTGGGTTCAGTGGTGGTGGTGACGGTGCTGACCTATGCCAATCTCGTCGGCCAGCCAGTATCGGGTAGCTCGGCCTTCCTAAGTCAGCTGACCTACTTCCTCACTGACCTCATCGTCGGCCAAGCCTGGGGTGCAATCACCGTCATTGCCTTCCTCGTGTGCAACTTAGCCTTCTTCTTTCGCTCCACAACCGGCCTAGCATGCACAGCCCTGCTCGCGCTGACTGCCATCGTCCCCATTTCACTCATCGGTCATGCTGCAGGCAGCGACGACCATTACGCCGGTGTCGGTGCACTGGCTGTGCACTGGCTCGGAGTCCTTGTCTGGGTGGGTGGCGTGGCAGCACTTGCCGTGACCATCCCCGTGCTGGCCTCAACGAGTACCACGCTCGTGACAAAATCGGTGATCGCCCGCTTCTCTGCACTGGCCGGCGTGGCGTTCTTCCTCGTCCTTAGCTCCGGTGTGATCAACGCTGCCCTCCGCCTCGACGCCTGGGACGGGCTGCTGAGCCGCTACGGTCAGCTGATCCTCATCAAGTTCTCGGCAACCCTGCTGCTCGGAGCCATCGGATTCGCCCATCGCCAATGGGCCATGACCCAAGTCCGAAGCAGATCCGGCACACTACTTGCCTGGCGATTGGTCATTGCCGAAGTCCTTATCATGGGCGCAGTCATCGGCGTCACCGCGGCACTGGGACGAACAGCCCCTCCTGTCCCGCTTGAACTCGAGCCAGCGATCACCCCCGCCGAAGTCCTCACCGACTATCCCATGCCACCGGCCCTGACCTGGTACCGGTGGCTCAGCGAATGGCGGTGGGACTGGCTCTGGTTAGCGTTCATCCTCACTGCTGCCGCCGTCTATCTCCTCGGAGTGCGCAAGGCTCGCATGACTGGAGACAAATGGCCACGGAAACGCACCGTCAGCTGGTTCACCGGCATTGTCCTGCTTGTTTATGTCACGTGTGGTGCCCCGACGATCTACGGCATGGTCCTCATCAGCGCCCACACCGTCATGCTCCTGGCCATCGCAGTCCTCATTCCACTTCTCCTGGCGATCGGAGCACCCCTGGACTTGTTGCGCCTGAGCGTGCCCCGGCGTACCGACGGCAGCCGAGGACCGCGGGAATGGATCGAGGCAAGCAACCCGACAGTCAGCACCGTGGTCAGGGATCCGCTGCTCAGCGGTACAGTCTTAATCCTTTCGTTCGCATTGTTTTACTACACTCCGTTGTTGCGACTGGCATTAGATTTCTGGATCGCCCACCAAGTAACCAATCTGTACTTCCTGATCATCGGATTCTGGTTCATGACCACGGTCATCTGCACTCAATCGAAGTCGCGAACTCGTCGCCGGCAGATCCTTACCATTGCTGGAGTCGCAGGTATCTTCCTGCTCTGGGCCAATATGCTCGCATTCGGTGTGAGTCCCGTTCTCGAAGTGGACTGGTTCGCCGGCCTGGCCCGCACATGGGGGCCGGCAATCGCCGTCGATCAGCAGAATGCAGGCACGGCAGTTCTCCTGATCGGGGTTGCGCCTCTGGCAGTAGTGCTCGCCACGTTCATTTCGTACAAATCCCGCTCAACTTCCACCGGTGCTACAGACACCAGCCGGTCCTTACCTGATGCCTCCCGCTGATCAAATGAAGCGGTTTACCATGACGAAACGCAACTACTCCTGCGAAGAACAAACGTCGTAGTCGTTGCCGCACACGGCACCGCACTTGACGCGGCCGATCGTCGAGTGAGACCCTTCAGCCAGGTTCAGATGTGTCTGTGACTGGTAGTCTCAGACCACGGTGGAAAAGCCGCCAATGAGACCCTGCAGTCCGTTGACCCATTGAGTCCATACTCCAGTGATCAGCAGTATTCCGATTCCGATGAGAACGGCCCCTCCGGCACGGGTAATTGCTGCATGGTGATCTTTGACCCACCTCATGCGACCGCCGCCTCTGATGAGCAGCAAAGAGACAAGCAGGAAGGGAATGCCAAGACCCAGGCAATAACTGAGGGTCAATATGGTTCCGCGAAGCAAGGCACCGGATCCTGTCGGCCCGAAACTGGTCGTCAACGCAAGCACTGCCGCTAATGTCGGCCCCATGCACGGGGCCCAACTGAACGCGAACGTTCCGCCGAGAAGCGGTGCTCCCCACAATCCCGCCTGAGGGCGACTCTTGATACGCCACTCCCGCTGGAGAAGACTCAACCCTCCCATGAAAATGATCCCCGCCACGATGACGATCGCACCCATGATGCGATTGATCACGTCCGCCCAGGCGCTGAGAAGTATTCCCGTGAGAGAAAAGACGAGTCCAATTGAGACGAAGACAGCCGAAAAGCCGAGCATGAACAAGAACACACCAATAACCACGCGGAATGTCTTCTGATCTTCGAGTGACTTCCCAGCAAGTCCCGTGACATAGCCAAGATAGCCAGGCACCAGCGGTAACACGCAGGGCGACAGGAACGAGATGATCCCGGCGACCACAGCAATCGGGATTGCCAACAGCATCGGGCCCGAGCTTGCTATCTGTGAGAACTGTTCACCGATTGTTGCCATGGCAATCACGCGTCTGTGGCAAGTACGTCAGTGATGAGGCCATCAAGAGTCGAGCGATCGACGATCCCGACGACACGAGCAGCAGGACGACCCTTGGAATCGAGAACCACCGTCGAAGGCACAGCCTGAGGTGGAAGAAGACCGCTCAACGCCGCTACCGCCTGACCTTCCTTATCGAGCATGGAGGGGTAAGTGATGCCGAATTGTCGAGCAAATGCGTTGGCCGCGGCAGCTTCATCTCGGACATTGATGCCCAGGAAGTGCACTCCCTCCTTGCGGAAGGATTCGTAGCTTTCTTGAAGGTCTGGTGCCTCTTCTCGACATGGTGGGCACGCTGCGTACCATAAGTTCAATATCACTGGGCTGCCCTGCCATTCTTGCAAGTCGAAGGCATCCCCGTTTGTCGTGTTTCCAGCCAGCTGCACGGGTGTTGAGCGCTTCGATTCGGGGATCTGGGTGATGACTCCCGTGCCTGACACATACCCCTGATCATTTGATCCGGAAGTGTCCTCGGCACTTTTGTTGGCGGGTGCGCATCCGGTGATCGCTGCCAGCATGACCGCTAGCACAGCGCTCCCATAAGCCAGACGGGAGAAGGCATGGATTCGGGATCGCTGTGCATACGCGTCTCGCACTGGGGCCTCCTTGAGGTAACAGTTATTCGACGTTATTCTACGGTATGTAGAAACATGGTTCCCGCTACTTCCACCGTCATTCACATGGGCAAGATCGACGGCAATAACCTCCGCGGAAAGGTCAGCAATTAATGTATAGTCATTGTATGCTGACTATAGCTTCTCGTGTAAATGTGATGAACCGATTGGGACGGGCCATGGCAGATGGGACACGGTCACGGATTCTGCTGTCCCTGCTGGATCGGCCTGGCTATCCCGCGCAATTGGCACGTGATCTGGGGCTGTCGCGGACGAACGTGTCGAATCATCTGGCCTGCCTGCGCGGTTGCGGGATCGTCATTGCTGAACCAGAGGGTCGACAGACCCGGTATGAGATTGCAGATCCCCATCTTGCTGCCGCGCTGATGGCGCTGGTTGATGTGACGCTCGCCGTCGACGAACATGAACCCTGCATTGATCCAGCATGCTCCGTCCCCGGGTGCTGCACGCCCCATGACGAGCCCGTAGCGAAGGCCCTGCAGTGAGCCGCGAATGCTGCGGACCCGACGACGCACCCCCAGGCCCAGTCGACGCCGACGAGGTCGCTGAGCACGAGGAGGTGCCACCGTGGTGGCGCGATCGCTCCCTGGCGCTGCCGGTCGCCTCCGGGCTTCTGTGGGCCACTGGCCTGATTCTGCAATGGATCGGTCTGGAGATTCCGGCACTGGTCGTGTTCGCACTTGGCTTAGCAGCCGGCGCGTGGACATTCGTGCCCGGCACGCTGAAGCGTTTGTTCACAGCCACCGGTCGCGGGCGCTTGGGTGTGGGGCTGTTGATGACGATTGCCGCGATCGGTGCTGTCGCGCTCGGCCACATCGGAGAGGCAGCAGCGTTGGCGTTTTTGTTCTCTGTTGCCGAGGCGCTGGAAGACCGGGCAATGGACCGGGCACAGCAGGGGCTGCGTGCCTTGCTCTCACTCATCCCCGACACTGCCCGCATCTCCCGATTGACTGGCGAACAGACGATCCCGGCCGCAGACGTCCGTGAGCTCGACGTTTTGCTTGTCGGTGCTGGGGAGCGAGTCGCCACTGATGGGATTGTGACCTCTGGCCGATCGTGGGTGGATACCTCGGCTATCACGGGAGAATCGATCCCGATCGAGGTCGCCCCTGGAGACAAAATCCTGGCCGGGTCAGTCAATGGCACGGGCACTCTCAGCATCGAGGCCAGTGCCGACGGGCGTGATAACTCGTTGACGAAGATCGTGCATCTGGTCGAGCAGGCACACGCAAACAAAGGTGAGCGTGCCCGCATGGCTGATCGTATCGCTCGGCCCTTGGTGCCGCTCGTGCTGATTGCCGCCGTACTGATCGCCGCATTTGGGTTCGTCGTCGGCGACCCGGGTACCTGGATCGAACGCGCTCTCGTGGTTCTCGTGGCAGCATCACCGTGTGCGTTGGCGATTGCGGTGCCGGTCACGGTGATCTCCGCGATCGGGTCGGCGAGCAAGTTGGGTGTCGTCATCAAGTCTGGTGCCGCGTTCGAAGAGCTTGGCACCATTCGCCGGGTCGCGTTCGACAAGACCGGCACTCTCACTCGCAACGAACCTCGTGTCGTGGCCACCCACACCAGTAACGACCACACGGAGGCAGAAGTTCTCGATCTCGCCGCAGCACTGGAAGCGACGAGTACCCACCCGTTGGCTGAGGCCATCAGCGCCGCCACACCAACCCGCCTGGAGGCCGTTGAGGTCCAAGAACTTCCTGGACACGGTCTCTCTGGAACAGTGGAAGGCCGTAGGGTGCGCGTCGGCAGCCCTCGGTGGATCACCCCTCACGGATTGACCACACAGGCTGCCGAGCTAGCCGATGAGGGCATGAGCATTATCGTCGTCGAAGTCGATGATCAGATCGGTGGAATCATCGGTATCAGAGATGAGTTGCGCCCTGAGGCGACTGAGGCGATTGCGGCTCTGCATGAACAGGGTATCTCGACAGTGATGCTCACCGGTGATAACGCCCGTACTGCCGAGGCGATAGCTACTCAGGCCGGCATCGATGAGATCCATGCCGAGCAATTACCTGAGCACAAGGCCGAGCGTATCCGCGCTTCCACCGCTCAGGTACCGACGGTGATGATCGGGGACGGCATCAACGACGCCCCCGCCTTGGCCTCGGCGACCGTTGGCATCGCAATGGGTGTGAGCGGATCTGCAGCTGCAGTGGAATCAGCCGATGTCGCATTCACCGGCACCGACCTGCGGTTGATCCCCGATGCCCTGGCACATGCCAAGAAGGGCCGAGCGATCATGACTGCCAATGTCGTCTTGGCTTTAGCAATCATTGTGGTCCTCTTTCCGTTGGCCCTGTTCGGTGTTCTCGGCCTCGCGGCCGTCGTGCTGGTGCATGAGGTTGCGGAGGTGGTCGTGATCCTCAACGGCGTCAGGACCGCCCGCCCGAAACGCCGTATCTACCCATCCGATGTCAGGGACGGAAGCACTCCGTCCTCGACTGCCCCAGTGAAAGCGAGCGACCGTTGAGCCGCAGCGTGAAAATCTCCCTAGCAATGATCGGCGTCGCCGCTCTCGTCCTCGTCGGCTTGCTGGTGTTCAATAACGACAGCAACGATCCAGAACCGGAAACTGCTCCCACCAGTGCAGACACTTCCGACTTGCTGGTCCGCGACGATAGCCCCCGCCTGTCTAAGGGTGGCGAAGCAGTGTTCGTGGAATTCCTAGATTTCGAGTGCGAAGGTTGCCTGTCGCTTTATCCGGTCATCGAGGATCTGCGAAAGGAATACGGGGACCGTGTCACTTTCGTCGTGCGGCACATGCCCTTGCACAACAACTCTGTCAATGCTGCCCTGGCCGCCGAGGCGGCCGCCGAGCAGGGCGAGTTCGAGGCCATGTATCAACGCTTGTTCGAAACGGTAGACGAATGGGGCCACCAAGAGACATCGCAACGCGAAAAGTTCTCCGGCTACGCTAAGGAACTCGGCCTGAACATGGAGCAGTTCACCGCAGCCTATGATGATCCGGCTACACTCGAGCGCGTTGAGCAGGGTCAGAAGGACGGGCAGGCCCTCGGGGTCACCGGCACTCCAACGTTCTTCCTCGACGGTGAGAAGCTCCAACCCGAAAGCGTCACTGACCTGGAGGAGGCCTTCGATGCTGCCCTCGAAGACTGAGACTGGCAACAACAGGGAGACACAAGAAACCGCGTTTAAGTCGTCTCGTGGCCTGGGAGCATTGTTCGTCGTCGGCGGGCTCATCGGGTTGATAGCGGCTGTGGTCTTGCTGGTGGAGAAGATGACACTAGCAGCCAATCCGGATTACATCCCCAGCTGCAACGTCAACCCGATCCTTTCCTGCGGGTCGGTAATGGGGACTCCGCAAGCCGCCGCTTTTGGTGTCCCGAACCCGATCATCGGCGTCGCAGGTTTCGCCATCGTCGCAGCTATCGGCACAGGTCTTCTCGCTGGAGGGCGATACACAGCCTGGTATTGGGGCACCATTCAGATCGGTGTAACGTTCGCGGTGGTATTCGTGCATTGGTTGATTTATCAGAGTCTGTACGTCATCGGGGCACTGTGTCCTTACTGCATGGCAGTGTGGGCAGTGACGATCCCCATCTTTTGGTACGCCACTACCCGAAACCTCAGATCCTTGAGCAAGGGACAAAAGTGGATCACTCTGGTCAATGAATACCGGGGAGCGATCCTGACTGGCTGGTTCCTCCTCATCATCGTTCTGATCGCCAACCGCTTCTGGGACTACTGGACCACTCTCGTTTGACCCTCAACGCATCGAGGCGTCACCGCACTAGGTAGTCTCGATACGCAGCGGAGGGACTTGGCCAACAGAGCTGCCATTTTGGTCTGTAAAAGGACCGCCATCTACCTCTGCAACTCACAGGCCGCGCTCACTCGCACGTACCCGACCACCTGCCCTTTGTGTCCAGTCATGTTTAGACCTCTCAATCACTTGTGTCGAAGACCTCCGAACCCAACCTCGTTGGACGGGATCGGGGGCCTCATGTCGTGTGTCCTGCGGGGTAGACCCAGATGGACATCGCACTGGGTTACCTCGTGGCAAGGAGCCAGACCAGCTCGTCGACGCCGGCGACGGAATCGACGACGTAGACCTCGGCACCGGCTCTGCGCATCTTCTCGGTGACCACCTCCTGCAGCCGACGGAGCTTCCCGCCGGGCCGCTTCGTCTCTACGAACACGGTGCCCATCGGCGTGACGACGACGCGGTCGGGGACGCCGGACCGCCCGGGGCTGGTGAACTTCATGCAGAGGAAGCCCATTTGCCGGCACCTGGCCAGCAAATGCGATTCGACCTCGCGCTCAAGCATCGGAAGCCACCGTCCGTTCGGCTTCGTGGACCTGAGACACCATGGTGATCATCGCCATGGTGGCTCAGAAAACGAAGTCGGCGGCGGTCTCGCCGGCGTCGACGCACATCCGCGAGAAGTTCCCTGCCTCGATTTCCGTGCGCGAGGTGGCGACGTCCGAGAAATTGGTCAAGGTGTCGTCGGTGATCTCGAGGCGGACCGACTCCGCCGCTACGTTCTCCAGTGGCGACTTCCCGATCCAGGTTGCTTCGTAGGCGGTCCCCTCGCCGCCTTCGGCCGGCTCGAGATTGGCGACGCCCTCGGACTCGGCCTGGCCGAGGCAGTTGATGATCGAGTACGTCACCTCGTCCGCGTCCTCGTCGAGGACCCAACGCTCGAGCGTGGGGGAGAAGTTCTGGATCGCCCGAACGTACTGGGTCTGCCCGTCCTCGACACCGAGGTCGGTCGTCTCGGCCGTCGGCTCGTCGTTGCCGTCGTTTTCAGTGCGCTCGGACGTATCCTCCTCGGCCGAGGTCTCCGGCGCGCTCGACGGTGCCGAGGTCGCCGGAGGCTGCGGGTCCTGAGCGCCGGCCGGGACGTTCTCGACGACGCATCCGGTCAGGACAAAGGCGGCCAGGGCCAGGCTCGCAGCGGTGGTGGTGATCTTCGTGGTCTTCATCGGGCCTCCTCTGATCCCTTGCGCACCATGCTCTGGCGGATCCACGCGAGGATCTGGTCCTGCGCGATGATCAGGCCGCCGATGATGAGCCCGACGGCGAGGGCGACCCACCAGGTGGTCAGGAGCCCGATGCCGAAGGCGACCGCGGCGCGCAGGACCAGAAAGCCGAGGGTGTGCGCCAGGGCGAAGAGGACGAGCTTGAGTAGCGAGGATTTGACGATCGCCGCCTGGATCTCGTCGTAGATGCGGCGCAGCGTCGACTTGGTGAACGCGAGGTCATCGTCCTCGGACTTCTCCGGCAGTCGGAGGATCCCGGCCTTGAACATGTAGCTGATGAGGGTGACGAGGAAGATCGTCACGCCGGAGGCCGCCATCTCGGCGAAGCCGGACAGCGACAGCCTCCAGGCGAGGATCGTCAGGCCCGCGGAGATGAAGAGCGTGACGAGGATGTTCCAGCCCTTGTTGCCGCCCACAGTGATGTTGATGTTCTGATCGGACATGGTTCTCACTCCTTAGTTCGCGGCCTGACTTCAGGCCCTGTACTCGTCGTTCTCGTCATCGAAGACGGGGTCGTCGTCGAACCCGGCGACGACGGGCGGCTCGGGGATCGTCGGCACGATCGGCACAGCAGGTGCCCTCGGAGCCGCAGGCTCGCCGTCCGGTTCCTCGGCGGTGATCTCGTCGGAACCCACGCTCTTCGGTGCCGTGGGCACGGCCGGTGCGACGGGCGCTCGAGGAGTTGCCGGGACCTCCGGTGTCTTCGCGCCCGCCTTGATCACCACGCCGGGCCACCCGTGGCGGCGGATTTGCCAGGCCGCGAGCAGCAGCCCGAGGACGACCTGGACCCACAGATAGATGAGCCCGACCGTCGTCCAGTGGACGTCGAGGGTGAGCGAGGGCCAGTAGGTCACCGTCGCGACGGTGATGAGGTGAAGTGCGACGAACCGCGCGATGAGGGCGAAGAGCGCGCCTGCACCGGCGACGGCGGCCGCCGCGAGGTACCACTGCCTCCGCTCGGGCACCCGTCCCTGCTTGAGTCGCCGCTCGGTGTCGACGGCGTAGGCCGCGTTCGAGATCGCGAGCGCTGGTCCGATCCAGACGACCAGCGTCGGGAGGATGAAGAGGACGAGGAACAAGGCGCGCAGGCCGCGCTCCTTGCTGTCCTCGCCGGCGGCGATGAATCGCGTGGCGATGGGCTTGATCCTGCCCTCGTGGTGGGAGCTCTCAGCGGCACCGGCCGCATTACGGTCCTTCTTCGAGGCGATTCTCTTGAGCTCATTCGCCATCCGGCGATCGGACAGATGCCACGACGCCTCGTTGGCCAGGAGCCAGTCGGCCCTGACCTTCTCGTAGCGCTCGACGGTCTTCGTCACGGCTGCTCACCGCCGTCGGTGGCAAGGCACGGCTCGAGCTGATCGGCCGTATCGGCGGGCAGGCATTTCTCCATGTACCGGAGCACGGCATCCTGGGTCATTCCGGTGGCGAAGCTGCCGCCGACGATGACGCCGAGCCCGAAGATCGAACCGACGATCACGAGGAACGCGATCGTTTTGAAGATGAAGCCGAAGTTCATGCGGCTGTCCTCCTGCGATATGTGCCTGTGTTCGCTGTAAGCTCCTATGGTACCGTAGGAATATGATTCTAGGGAACCGTACCGCGGAAGTTCTCGGGCGAGAGGAGGGTCGATACGATGGGCGAGGATCATAGAAACGCTCGTATACGAGGAGAAAACGTCGTGGTAGCAGGCAAAGAACTTTCGGTCTCGCAATCGGTGCCGATGCGCCCAGAGGACCGACAGCGGTTGCGCGTGCTCGCTGCCGAGAACGGCGTAGGGCCCGGTCTGCTCGGCCGTGCGCTGATCAAGGCCGGGATCGACATGCTTGATGACCCGCGGGTCCAAGCACGGCTCACTGGGGAGATTGAGGCCGAACAGGCTCGCCAGTCCGCGGCAGGCCAGGCAGCGATGAAGGCGCGCTGGCACGGTGCCGACGCACCCGCACAGGAATGACCCGCATTTCATTTCTTACCCGGCGCTAGTCGACCCAAGAGACCCGGAGCGCCCGATGCGCGCTCGATCCCCGAGAGGGGCGTCAGACGTCACGAGACGACGGTAGAACGCGGCCCCGGGACCCCGGACTTACCGTGAGGATTGGAGAACAACAAGGAGCAGTCTCATGCTGCGCAGCAAGAACAAGACGGCGGGTGCGGCCACGGAGCCCACCTTCGCTGAGATCAACGAGGAGCAGACGCCGTATGCCGGCTCGATCGACGGAGTGCCCGTCGAGACCGCGCCCCACGTCCTGGTGAGTGGTCCCACCGGTCGTGGCAAGACCACCAGGATCCTGTCGATGGGGGCGGTGCAGTGGGTCGGCCCCAGGGTCATCGTCAGCTCGAAGACCGACTTTCTGAAGTGGGTCGTGAAGAAGGGCATCGCTCGGCGCGGCCCGCTGTTCGTCATGGACCTCGCCGGCGAGCTGGACCCGAGCTTCGACTGGCTTCAGGGTGTCGACTACCAGATGGTGACGTCCGATCCGACGTCTCTTATCGCGAACGACGACGACGCGCTGGCCATGGCGTCGCTGCTGATGAAGGTCGGCTCGCTCGGTGCGTCGGACGGGGGCGATTCGGGCGGCGACGACGCGTTCTGGCAGACCCAGGCGGCCCAGCCGCTGGCGGCGCTGCTCCTGGCCGGAAAGGCCAGCGGCAAGGGCATCGCGTGGACCGTCCGGGCCGTGAGTAAGACCGCGAAGTCGGACGAGAGCGACGACTCGCCGTCCTGGGCGATCGCCTACGAGCTCATCGAGAAGGCGAGCTTCCACGCGGAGAGCCTGAATGCGGTCGTGGAGATGGAGGCGAAGCTCCGAGACTCGGTCATCGCGACGATGAAGGCCGGCCTCGCGCCGTGGCTGCTGACGAACGTCCGCGGTCAGCACGGTTCGGTGCCGTTCTCCCCGTCCATGCTCGAGGGACCGAACGAGCCGACCCTGGCGATTATCGCTCCGTCCGACGGCGTCGCCGCGGGCGCTGCCGTCGGCGCGATCGAGACCGTGATCCGGCACTGGCGGCGCGGCGTCGAGCGCGGGCTCATGCGGTTGCTCCTCAGCGTGGACGAGGCGGTGAACACCGCGCCGCTGCCGAAGCTGCCCACGTACATCACCGAGGCCCGCGGTCTTGGCGTCGCCTGCGTGATCGCCGTGCAGAGCACGAACCAGATGGAGCTGCGCTGGGGTTCTGTGGGCGCGAAGGTCCTGCGCGAGGTCTTCCCGGCCTTCCTCATCCTCGACGGTGCCCCCGAGTTCGAGGCGCTGGAGCTCGCCGAGAAGTGGTCCGGCGAGCACGACGTCTGGCGGGAGACGATCAACGCCGACCAGACGAGGACCATGACGGCAGAGAAGGCCCCGCGGCGCACTGTCTCGGAGATGCTCCCGGGGAGCGTCGAGGAGGGTCGCCTCCTGCTGTACGGCAAGGAGGGGACGCTGGTCCAGCTCCCGGGGATTTGGAACCTCCCGGACGCCGCCTGACACCGGGGCTGACAAGAGGCCGTGGACCCGATGGTCCACGGCCTCTTGTCATGCGCTCGACGCGCTGTGCTTCAGCGGCTCATGCCACGGTCCCGGTCACGCTCCTGCGCGGCCCGGGCTCGAGCGCTGAAACGGTCCGAAGCGCTCGTCTCGCGCTCCGGCTCCTCCCGCGGCTCGGTCTCGTGCTGGACCTCCTTCGCCTGCTTCTGTTCCTCGACGCGGCCGCGGTCGTCGTGCTCCTTCTCAGCGTCCTGGGACTTCGCCACATCGTGCTGACGCTCGACCTCGGCCTGACGCTCCTGCTCGATCTGCTGCTGGCGCTCCTGCTCCTGAGCCTGCCGCCGCGCCTCCTGCTCGGCGAGGGCCTGCTCCTGCTGCTGACGAGCGATCTCGGCCTGGTGCTGTCCGACGTCCTCGCCTTGGGCCGCCCGCTCACGCATCTCCTGCTGGCGCTCGCGCTGCGCCCGGAGGTTCCTCTCGGCGCGCTGGTACTCCGGGGAGTCCAGCTCCTGCTCGCCGAAGCGCTGGGCCACGGCCTCCTTGTTCTGCTGCGCGAGCATCTGCTGGATCTGCGCCGTCTTCTCGCGGTCGATCTGCTCCTGGGCCTTCTGTGCCATCGTCCTGTCCTCTCACTCGTTCTCTCGTGTCATGCGTTCTGCTGACGCAGGTGCGTCGCCCGGACCCGCAGTTCGCGGGCCTCGTTCCGGTACTGCTCGGCGATCTGCAGGGATTCGATGTAGCTGGAGCTGCCGCCGCCGTGGTAGACGGCAGCGCGTGTCTCGCGCTCCTCGGCGTGCTGCTCGCGCAGCGCCGCTAGCTTCTCCAGCCCCTCGGCCTCGATCGCCGTCATCGGGTCCATTGCCAGTGCCTCCTCTCGTCTCTCGTCGGCTGTGCGTTCCTGCCGCCGCTGGCGGCGTCGGGTCCTTGTCATCAGCGGCTCATCGAGTCACGGTCACGCTCCTGCGCCGCCTTCGCCCGCGCGCTGAAGCGGTCCGAGGCGCTGGGCTCCTCGTCGTGGTCGAGGCCGGAGCTGTAGTTCTCCATCGCCTCGCGGGTCTTCCGGTCCTGCTCCTGGTGTCGCTCGGCGGCTCGGGCGGCTTCCTCGTACCGGCCGTCCCTGACGAGTCCGTGGATCTCCTTCCTCCGCCCGTTCGTCTTCTCGATGCCGCTGTCGGAGGCGAGGATCCGGTTGTGCACCTTCAGCACCTCCTGTCGCTGCACCCAGCCGTGAGGATCGCTGCGTTCGCCGTCCACGCGGAGGTGGTCGTACTGCTCGCGCAGCCGCTGCCCCCGCTCGGCGTGCTCCTGGCCGCGCTGGCGCTCGGCGGCGCTGGCGGCCTTGGCCTGCACGCGCCACGTGAGCTGACGGCGAGTCTCCGGCTCGAGGTGCTCACCGTAATGCCGCATGAAGTGCGGGCCGACGCCGAATGCGTTGAGACGCGCTTCGTACTCGGCGTCGGGCAGCTCGCCGCGGTAGTCCTCCTCGAGCTCCGCCATGCCATCGAGGCGGCGCTGGACCGCCTCCGATCCGCCCTTCGCCTTCACACCGCGCAGGTCGGAGCGGAACGTGGCCGCCTCTGGCTTCTCGGGTTGTGCCGGTTCAGGCACAACGGCGACCGACTGCTCCGGTACCCAAGTGGCCGGTTGCTGCTCGTTTCGTGCCGGGCCCTGGCGGATGCTGTCGAAAACTGCCTGCGCATCGGCGTCGAAACGGGCCTGCACGGCCGCATCGTCGCGGGCGATCCGAACCCGCATTTCCTCGGTGACCTGCTCGCCGTCGTAGCTGCGTTCCTTCGTCTGCAGCGCCCGCTGTTGTTCCTCGTCCTGACGCACCCGTTCGTCCTGTGCGAGAGCCGCGATAGCAGACTTCAGCTGCTCGAACTCCGCCTGCTCCTCGGCGCTGAGCGACGTCGAGGTCAGCGGGAGCTGGGCCGGTTCCCCGACTCGCTGCTGGCCCGCCGGCACCTGGATCTCCAGCCCTTTCGCCTTGCGGGCGAGCTGTGCGTCGATGGCGTCGTGGGCGTACTCGGGACCGAGAGTCGCGCCTTTCACCGCCTGCTTCGCGCCGTCGACCTTGTACCGGAGGTCGTAGCCCTCGCCACGCTTTCCGCGCCGCATTCCTGCCTCGTCGACGCTGATGCCGCGGTTCATCATCTCGGCGGCGAACGAGTCGCAATCGGTGACGCCCGGCTCTTGGAGCGCTTCATAGGCCTCGCGCCGGATGCGACCCTGGTTGCTCTCCTTCGGGGCCATTCCCTCGCGTTCGGCCCGGGCGCGCTCCCAGTAGGAGCGTTGCCCGTCGCGGCGCTGTGCCGCCTCGTATTCCCTCGTGGCGACACGGGCGAGCGACTGCTCGAAGCCGTACTCGGGATGGGCGTCGAGGTACTGTTCGAAGCGGGCGCGGACCCTGTGCACGTCGCGCATGTCCCCGCCCATCTTCTGGCCGGCCCGGTACTCGACGCCGTCGAGCTCGAAGGCGCGGTAGACCGTCGCGTTCGACGCGACGTGGACGTGGAAGAGCCCGCTCTCGCCGTTGCGCTCTCCCCATATCGACTCCTGCAGCCCCGGGTAGTGCTCGTCGCGCTCGGCCTTGACGGCGAGGAAGGCGCGTTCGACGTCCTCCGGGTTCTCGGGGTTCACCAGGTCCGCGCCGAACGCATAGATGCTGTGCGTCGCCTCGGACTCCTTCTCCGGCAGCGCGTCTTCCGGCTCGATGCGCAGGTGCGTGGGAGTCTCGCCCGGACCGGCCAGCCGCTTCCGGTGGCGCTTGCCGTCCCAGTGTTTGATGTGCGTCCCGCGCTGGCCGCTCGCGTGAATGCCGGTGTCGGGATCGACGGTCTCGTACCTTGCCCTCGGCGACCGCGTCGCTCCCTGGGTGCCGTGCTCGACGCGCACGGCCTTCCACTCGGCGATCTGCGTCTCGGCGTCCAACGAGCAGTGCCGCGTCGCCATGAACAGCGGCGGCTCCTTGTCCTCCTTCGAGTCACGGTAGCGCTGCAGGCTCGCCGCGGTCCGGCCGCTCAGGACCTTGACCGCGACGCCGCCCCGCTTCGGTCCGCTCATGCCACATCGGCCTCACGGATAGGTTCCGAGGAGGTGAGCAGCGCGCGTACCTCGGTGGCCAGCGCGTCGTCGCCGCGCTCGGCCTCGGCCAGCTCTCCGAGCCGGCGCTCGATGCCCTGCAGAGCGAGCACCACCTCATCCACCCGCGTGCTCGTGGCTCCCGTCAGATCGCCGCGCTCGATCGCCATCCGCATGACGTTCGCGAGCTTCGCGACCTGGTTCGAGTGGACCCCGACGGCCCGGCGCTGGTGCGCCCGCTCATTGATCGCGTCGGTGAGTTCTCGGAGGCCGTCGATGAGCGGTGCGGCGAGGGATTCGAGGATGGCAGCCTTCGCGTCCGCTTCGGCTGCTCGCTGCTGCGCAGCAGTGGTCGCAGCGGCCCTGAAGTTGTCGTAGACGGCGGCGATCGCGCCGCCGCGCGAGAGACCGAGCTGCGCCCGGTCGGCGTCGACGTTCTCGAGTCGCTGGGGCGTCATTGGAACGAACACGCCCTTGGCGTGCGGCGAGAGATTCCGTCCGGCGCTGGAGCGTCTCGTCGCAGGCTTCGCGGCGTTCACGATGCGGACCTCCTCGGACTCGAATTGCTTCTTCGAATCCGGGCCCTTGCATCCCAGCCGCGCAGACCATTACGTCCTTAAACGCTCTGACAGGTCGTCAAGCCTGTCCGGCGGACCAGCACCATAGGGGTGTAGCCCGGTCGTCGTTATGCATCTTCATTGTTCCACCCGTACCCCCGAAAAGTGAAGGGGGTACGGGTATCGGGCAAGCATCCTGACCCCATATGTTCCCTCGCTGCGCTCGGCCGCGCTGCGCGCGACTGGTCAGGTGCTTGACTTGGGTGTGGAAAGGGGGCTGCCGCCCCCTTGCTCGCTGCCGCTCGCCACCCCCGCTGATGCGCATCCCTCGCGCTGCGCGCTCGGGCCGATGAGGTATCGACGACCACTGCGACGAGTCCGGCGCAGACGTGCTGCGTCCAGGTCGCGGCGGCAGCGCGGATCGGGCGTGCTCTGGGCATGAGAGAGCCCCGACCAAGCGGTGGTGATCGGGGCTCTTGCTCTCCGCCGGCGGTGTCGTCGCGGCGGCCCTACGCGGCCGATTGGTACGGCGTCGGCCACGACTCTTGACGTTCGGCGGCGCGGCCACTGCCCTCGCCGTCATCGAGGGGAGCGGAAGCGGAGGTCGAGCTCTTCCGAGGCTTCGGCGCGCGGGCGTCGACGCCACTTCGGTCGTCGTGCTTGAGTCGGTCCAGCAGCGCCGGATCGGCCGCGCCGACGATCTCGGTGACCATGTCCAACAGGCGCTGGGTGCGGACGGTCTCGTCGCGGTCGCGGACGGTGCGCGTGACCCTCGCCTCGGGCTGCACGTCGAGCAGGTCGTAGAGCTCGAGCGCCACGCGGGTGTGGTTCTCGCCAGCGTGCTTCTTGGCCTGCGCGATGCGCGCCTTCTCCTTCTTCTCCTCTTCCGCTTTCGCCTTCTGAGCGGCCTCGAGCTGGCGTTGCAGCTGCTCGATCTCGGCGTCGATCTTCTTCATGGTGATCACTGCTCCTTCACTGTCGTTGTGCGCCCTTCGGGCGGTCTCGTCCTTGTCGTCCGCGGCCTGGCGGCCGCTCGGCTGGTCGGGGGAGGGGAGCGGGCTCCGGTCTGGTGTTCCGTCATCGGCCCTGTCCTCCCGCCAGGGCCAGCGCCTCGAGCACGGCGTCGAGCGCATCCGGGTTGAGGCCGGTGATCGCGTCGGACAGGTCGACCGGGTGCTCGCTGCTGGCGAGGCTCGTGGCGATCTCGAGCACGCGGCGCTCTCCGCCGCTGAGGTGGCCCTGCTCCGCTTCGGCAACGGCTGGGTCGAACCAGAGGCAGCCAGCCTCGTCCTGTCGGACCCACGGCCCGCTCAGCAGCCGTCCGTCGAGGGCGGTGACGAGCAGCTCGACGGCGGCCTCCAGCGCCAGCAGACCGCGCGCCCAGGAACGGAGTGCCTCGAGACGGCCAACGTCGGGGCTCACGACGTCACCTCCTCGGTCTCGCTGGTGTCCGGCGCAGGCACCAGCGGTGCACCGGTCGGGCACCGAGAGGGCATCGCGACGTCCCTGCAGTGCCGTGCCCCGAGACGAACACTCCGGTGACCGGATCGGGCACGATTCGGGGCCGTGCGATGCTCCACCGGTGTCACTGCGGTGACCTCGCTGATGCGTGCCCGATATCGGTGACCGAGACGGTCACACGGAGGGCACTCCGGTGCCCGCTAAGCGCTCGGATCACGGCGTTTCACTGCTCCCAGGATCGCGGATCATCTCGATGCCGAGGGGTTGCACCACCGCGGCCCTGATACCGAATGCCGTCGAGAGGTCGTTGAAGAACGCCCGGACCTCGGAGTCAGCGCCGGGATCGCCCTCGACGACCTTCGTGAGCTCGCGCTCGAACTCGGCCCGCGAGAGCGACTTCCTTTTGGTGGTCGGCACCGTGCGGCGGGCCTTCGGGCTCTTCCTGCGCTTCTTGGACATCACTCAGCCTCCTTCTGGTCGTCGGCAGGCATGACCGCCTGCAGCTGCGCGTTCTCCACGAGGAGGCGTGCCAGCTTGATCTCAGCCGGCCGGGCATCTGTGGTCTCGAGGGCCTCGAGCTCGGCCCGGAGCCGGGGGAGGTCGCGGATCGCCTGTTCCCGGCGTTCGTCGGCCTTACGGCGCTCATCGGCGGCGAGGACCAGGTCCGCTGCGGAATCGGCGTCGGCCTGCTCCTCGGCCTCCTTCTGGTGGTCTCCGTTCACAGGCGTGTTGGGGTCAACCTGCTGCCGTCCCGCCTCGTACTCCTCCCAGGCAGTGCGCCGGACGAACCCGCGGCACAGACGCGGTGCCGCCTTCGGTAACTGCCACTTGCCCGAGATCTCCATGTACGGAGCGGAATGATGCGGCTGCCACTTCGCGACCGCGTCGATGTAGTGGTATTCCTCGAGCAGCGGCTCCGGCTTCGTGATCCACGTTCGTGTCACGAGCTGCTTGTCGGTCGTGCGGCCGTTCTTGCCGGTGGTGGCCGGCACGACCCATTCCTCAGGCTCGAGGAGCAGCTTGATCTCGGCCGTGAACTGGTTCTGATCGACGGGCTTCGCCGCCGGGTTCCGCTCCTTCGTCCACGCGTAGTAGTGCGCGTGAGCCTGTCCGAAGGCGACCATCGTCCCGACGAACTGGTCGAGGCACTCCTCGGCCCAAGCCGCCACGGACTGCGTCTCGAGCCGGTAGGCGTCGAGTGCCTGGCGCACGGCCTCCGGCTCGTCGGCGGTCATGTCCCAGAACTTCGGCATGTCGACGAGGACCTTGTACGCGATGTACTCGCGCACCTCGCGACGCAGGACGTAGTCCTCCTTGATCCGAGTGTTGTCCGCCTCTCCGATGAACCGCTTCGTGAAGGGGATCAGCTGGAACCGGCGCAGCAGCGATCCGGTCTTGTCGCTGGACTCGATCGGCGAGTTGAGGTTGTAGAGCATGCCGACGTTCGGCCGGAAGCTTACCGGCTTCTCGTACTTCCGGTCGATCGTGATGCGATCGTGCGTGATAGTCGCCTTGAAATCGGACACGTCGCGGTAGAAGCCCCCGACAGGGATCTCGTCGACGATGTTCCCGAGAGCGCCGATGAGGGGCTGGGTGCCGAACTGGCTGCCGAACGCTTCCAAGGTGACGCTGACGCAGTTGTCCGCGCCGATGAGCCCACGGATCAGCTCGTTCTCCGTGCCCTTGCCGGTCGAGCCGAGCGGGTCGGAGAACAGGAACGCCTTGCGCCAGTTCACCCGGTTGCGGAGCATCGCGCCCCTCACCTTCCAGATGTGCTCGGCCATGCCCGGTTCGGGGTGGGTCTGCTCCGTCCACGACTCCACCTCCCAGAAGCCGCCGTCGCACTGGTCGTCGGCGATGCGCGGCAGTTCGGGACGCTGCTCGGGCAGGGCAGTGTCGAACTTGGCCAGGAAAACATGCTCGGGCGAGAACGGGATCCGCTCGTTCGTCCGATAGTTGACGATGGTGTTCGCCATCGGGATCAGGTCGGGGTCGGTGCTCTCGGTCGCGCGCTCCGCGAACATGCGCACGAGGCGGCGGACCTCCTTGTAGCCCTTCTCGTCGATCGAGGCGTTGTAGTCCTGGACGAGCGACGCAAGCCCAGGGACGCTGGGAGCGTTGCCCTTGCCCGCGACGCCGCTGTACTCGCACGGGCGGTAGATCCCGCGATCGGGCCCGGATGTCTGGTAAATGCCGAGCACGCCGACGCCGTCGTCCTTGGCGCTCACACCGTCGGGCACGACCTCCTTGATGATGTAGAGGCGGTGCAGGATCCTCGCGATCTGCCAGCAGGTCAGGAGGCCCTTCAGCGGGAGCTTGTCCGGGTCGCCCTGAGCCTTCGCCCTCGCGTTCGCCATCTTGATGACGTTGTTGATGGTGCTCAGCAGCTGCCTCTCGAGCAGACGCGGCTCGGGCGGGTCGTCGGGGTCGAGGGCGGCGAGGTAATTCTCAGTGGCGACCGTGATGACCTCATTTATCGGAGGGACGCCATCGTAGGGGGCGAAGTGCTTTTTCGTCGTGATGGCGGCATCGACGAGGGGGTACGTGGACTGCTGGGACGGGTTGCTATCTGGCTCGTCGCCGGGGAAAATAGACATGAACGATCCTTTCGAGGACGCCTGGAATATGAGTCGCTAGCTCGCTCAGGCGGTTGAAGATCTGAATGAAGAAGCCTCGGTTTGCCCACCGGGGTTTCTTCATACTCAGACGACGGTGGTGACGGCTTCGACGAGGCGGCCCAGGTCCGATTCGCGGATCTTCCACGCGCCGGCGATCTTCACGGCGGGGATCTGCCCCTTGCGGATCTTCGCGAGATTCGTGTGCTTGGAGCCGTAGCCGAGTTCAGCCAACGCGCTGAGCTCGTAGAGCCTCACAGGGACTCCGTCCTCGGTGATGAGGCTGGGGAGCGCCCGGGGCGATGGGGTGAGTGCGGTGAGCATCACGAGGGCCTTTCGTCGAGGTCGGTCAGTCGTCGGTGATGATGTCCGGCTACTGCCCGCGCTCAGCGCGGTCCGGCCCCGTCCGAGTCCGTCCCTCGTCCCGCAGCCCCTCACGGCGTTAACGGTCTGGCTCATCCAGGACCTGATCGACCCTGGCCTCTGCACTGGATTGGCTGCACCAACTGGGTGCGGCCTTGCCTACAAGATTACACGATGCACTGCGATTGCACCAGTTTCAAAGTGCGGTACTGTGATTGCAGCAGTATCGACTTCCTCGTAGATCAGGAGACGCGCCGTGGCCGACACCTCGCCGACCGATACCTTCGCTCGACGCCTCCGCGAGGAGCGCGCCCGAGCGGACGTCAGCCAGACGGCGCTGGCCAAGCGGATCTCGGAGATACTCGGCTATTCCGTCGATGGGACTGCCGTCACGCGCATCGAACGGTCTCAACGGGCCGTCCGCCTTGATGAAGCCGTTGCTGCGGCTGAGGCCCTCGACGTGCCGCTCATGACCCTGCTGACCGCCACGAGTAGCGTCTACCGCAGGATCCGCGCGCTCCGGCGCGACCTCGAGCTGCAGGAGCAGCGAGCGAAGGCGGCAGAGTCGGAATTTCAGCAGGCGCAGTCCGCGATGGCTCATATCCAAAAGGAGATCGAGGGACTTGAGGCTTCCCTGGAGAACTGACCGCCGGATCGTATGCTCGCGCGCAGCGGCCCGGCGGCCAGGCTCTCCAAGGTCGGCGCTGAGTGCCGGGCTGGACGCTCGTGGAAGGGCGGCAGGCGGTGGCGGTGCGAGCTCCGGTCACACAGGATGTGTGACTGCGAATTGCTTGGTAAACCAGACGAAAACAACCCCGGTCACACAGTCACACACCCTTTCGACCTCTTGCGCGTATGCGCGGGGGATCTATATGTATATATCCCCCGCGCACGTACGCGCATACTTCTTTCGAGGGGTATGTATGTGACTGGTCGTGAGTGAGCATGCAGTGATGTTGGTTTATGAGGCGAAATGCCGGTCACACACCTAGTCACACACACCATCACGCACCCAGTCACACGGGAATCCGCGTGTGACTGAGGCGAGCCCCCAACCACCCGCCTTCCTCCCGCGACCCCGGCCTGGCGGCGAGCCGCCGCCCGTAGGGCGGGGCCGCGAACCTCCCGCCTGTCCCCACGTCCACGGCAGTCCTCCCGCAGCCGTTGCCTTCGAGCCGATCCTGTGTCCGTGCCCCGCCATACAGTTGATGCCATGGCCGACTTCCCGCCCACGTCCCGCGCCTTCGCCGACGCCGTCCACCACTACCGCCAGCTGCGCGACCTCAGCCTCGACGAGCTCGCCTACGTCCTCTCCCAGCTCGGCCACGGCCTGACGACCGCGGACCTGCGCCGCATCGAGCACTGGGAGCGGGCCGCCACCGTCGACAACCTCATCGCCATTGCGGCAGCCCTCGGCGTACGCCCGGCGATCCTGCTCAGTCTGCGGATCATGAGTCGAGTCTCTCGCATGCATCTGCCAGGGAGCGGCAGATGCGGAGACTGCCGTGGCACGGACCTGCTGGCGGTATTCGGCAGTCAATGACAACATTGGAAATATGGCATCGCTCCCGTCTCGCTTCCGTGCTTTCGGTACCACGATGGTCACCATCGTCCACAGCCCCGGTACCGAAGACGAGCAGCGATTTGACGTGGAGGCTCACATCCAGGCAAAGACCGGGTTCTTTGCTGTAGACACGCCGATATATGAAGGCGATGTCGTGGAGTTCCCGGACCCACGCGGCGGCACAGCTCGTAAGGTCGCGGCGGCTGTCGACGTCAACAATCCCACGGGGCCATCATTCCGCGGCATGGAGCACATCCACGTGACCTGGGGCGCTGCACCGCCGAGCCGAATAGCAGCTGTACGCCGACTGTCGATCGAGAACCTTCATGAGGACATCATCGGCTCATCGAGCGAACTGTTCGCCGACGGGCACTACGAAGCCGCCGTGAGCGAGGCATTCAAGTCGATCGAAGTCCGCGTGCGGGAGCTCACGGAGTCCACGCAGTCTGGCGTCAAGTTGATGGGTGAGGTGTTCGGCGGCTCGAACCCGCGGGTTTCTGTGTCCACCGCATCTGGTCAGAGCGGAAAGGACGAGCAAGAGGGGTTCGCAGCGCTCTTCCGTGGGGCGATGCTCGGAGTTCGGAATCCAAGGGCGCACGACCTGTTCCGGCCCCGGGACCCTCAACAAGCGTTGGAATACCTCGGATTCGCCAGCCTGCTTCATCGCCAGCTCGACGGCGCGACTGCGAAGTAGCGGCTCTCTCGCAGAGCGAGGTCTGAACGCCCGTCCGTACCGGAGCTTGGTCAAGTTTCGGCATAACGACTGACTTCGATTAGCGCGTGCCCGGGCGCTGATGCGATGCCCGGGCACGGCGATCCGCGGTCCTACTGTCGGCCGATGAAGGTAGAGGGCGTAGCACTTACTACCCCGTCAGCGAATCGGCTTGGTCGGAACGCTTTGAAAAGTGGCGAGTTGTCTCCTCGAACTTCATCAGCGACGAGCCGTCCTAGTAGGGGAGCCATGGTCATTCCGCTGTGGGTGACGAGCGAGTAAGCGCGGTGGTGGTCGTCGAGGTATCCGACGATGCTCAGACCGTCTTCCGGGAAGCTGCGTCCGCTGAAAATGACGTGGTCCACGGGGATGTGCGTGCCGAAGAGCGTTTGGAGCTCGGATTCCATGACGGCCCGGACCTCGTCGAGCAGCTCCGGGCTCTCTCCTTCCTCGGTACGAGCTTCCACTGAAGGAATTTGGACGAACATGCTGCCGTCGCGACGGGGCCTCACGTTAATCTTGTCTGAAATGATGATCCGGTTGAGGTTCACGTCAGTGGGAGCAGTGACACCCAGCAAACTGTGCGTCCGTGGTCCGGGCTGAGACAGATCTGCCACTGGAAGCAGGAGACCCGATCGATCTGCGATAGCTCCGGAGTCTGCGCCTGCGGCGATGATCACTTGGTCGAAGTTCCGAGTGCCTCCGTCGGCGAATTCCACGGCCGCCCCGTCTGCGTTGGTCTCCACGCGGATGACTTCTGCAACTTCCGGTGCAATGCCGGTCTCGTCGAGGAAGCCCTCGACGAGGCTGCCGAACGCTTCGTTGTCCAGGTGGGCTTCGAGAGGAAAGAACAAGCCTGAGTCCGTCGGCCAGTTGACGGTGGGTTCGAGCTCGCGTAGGCGGTCGGAGCCGATTCGCTCGACCGGGTAGTCGAGCTCAGCCGATTCAGTGAATCTCTCGTCATATCCGGTCACGTTGTCCGGCGAGCTGTCGAACATGATGCACCCGTGCTGGTGGAACCAGGTTCCATGACTGGCGAATCGTTTCTGGAACTCCTCGTGAGCTGCGATTCCGGCACGGTTGAGTCGGTGGTAATCGGCGGGCAGCTTGTGGTTGGCGTTGATCCAGGCGAATGACCGACTGCTTGCTTGTGCGTAGGGGCCGGTCTTGTCGACGATCGTGACGTCATGGCCGTCTTCGACGAGGTTGAACGCGGTGGTGAGTCCGAGGACTCCTGCACCGACGACGAGTATCTTCATGAAAGGGCTCCTTCTTCTTCGGAGAGTGTTCGGGCTTGCGGTTTCTTCACGGCAAGCATGATCAGGTAGGCGATGAGGCTCGCGATGATGCCGAAGACTGCGTAGGGAATGGTGGTTCCTGCGATGTGGGCAACCGCGCATACGACGAGGCCGGCCGCCATAGAGACGTATCCGACTGAAACGTCGAGGATCCATTTGTTGGTCAGGACCATGCCGAGGAGGAACGGTACAGCCAGCATCGAAGCCGAGTAGGCGTAAGTGGCAACGAGCCAGTTCAGCGCTGTGGGGAAGACGATGGCAAGGACTGCAGCGACTGCGGAGACTGCGACGGTGCACCAGCGAGACATCGCAACGAGGTCGGAAGATGTGTCCTTGTTCTTGACGAACGCTGGCCTCAGGTCATTGACCAAGTTGACCACGACAGAGTGCAGCGCCGACCCGGTGGTCGAGACGATCGTGGCCATGAGGAACGCACCGTAGGCCGCAATTAGCCAACCGGGCAGCTGGGCGAGGAACCACCCTGCCGCCTGTTCGCGGCCGTCGATGCCGAATTGGCCAGTCATGCTGCGAACTGAGGCCCCGATGATGAGTGCATAGACACCGGAGATTCCGATCAGGATACAGCTGAGGTAGATGCCCTGTCGGGCCCGTTTGACGTTGCTGGCAGCAAAGATGCGCTGATAGTAGAGCTGGTTGGTCAGGGTGCCGGGAAGGATGGAGAACAGCCACAGCAGGATCGTCAATCCGCCGGCAGCTGTGAGCCCGGTAGGCATCGTGGTCAGCTCGGCCGGGAGGTTCTTCACGATCGTCGACGGTCCGCCGGCGTTGATGATCGCGTATGCGCCGACAACCACTGATGCGATGACCATGAAGACGCCGAAGAAGAAGTCCGACCATGCGACTGACGTCAGACCGCCGGGGAGGACGAAGGCGATGGAGACCACGGCCATGATGATGATCAGTGGCGTGATCCCAATGCCCGTCACCGCGTTGAAGAGGTTGGCGAAGGCGATGAACTGTGTGGCCAACCAGCCGAACGGAACGACGATGACGGCCAGCGCGACCATGGAGAGCATGAGTCGGTGCTCGCCGTAGAGCTTCGTGAAGACTTCGGGGATGGTGGAGAACGTCCGGCGGCGCAGCCATCCAGCGAAGATCGCAATGACGAGGAGGCCGACGATGACGAAGATCTCGTACCAGAACACTGATAGGCCCCATGCGTAGGCGATGCCGACGTGGGCGACGAGCACGCCGCCACCGACTGCGGTGGCGTATTGCGTGAAGGCGATGACGTAGAGCGGGAGGCTACGGCCGCCGACGACCCAGGAGTCATTGGATTTGGCTCGTTTGCCGACATAGAACGAGATGAGTGCGCCGATCCCGATGACGATGGCAGCAGTGACTGAGATGAGTACTGTGGTGCCGATGTTCATGACGGGCTCCGATCAAAGCGCTGAGAGTCCATGATTGCGATCGCATCTGATGAGGTGCCCGTTTCGACGAAGTCGCTGACGATGGAGCCCATCATCGGTGAGAATTTGAATCCTTGACCGGACATCCCCACGGCCAACACGATGCGCGAGTCGGCACTTGAAGGGCCGACGATCGGAGCACCGTCGACAGTGAATCCCTCGGTCCACGTGGACACGCGGTAGGGAATGGGGTCGACCCCGGGCATGAGGCGGGCAACGGCGTGCTCGGTCGACTGGACGACCTCGTTCTCGATGAAACGCGGGAGGTCATCGACCGAGTCCAGTGTCTTCCACGCCAAGTGGTGAGGCAGAATCTTGATGCCGAGTCCGTCGAGGGCAGGGAAGCAGGAGAATCCGCCTTCTGGATGTCGACGGATGGAGATGGGCATGTGTTCTGGCGTGTGCAATGGGATGTCTTTGGCTGGGAACCACATGGCGACCAAGCGCAATGCTTCGACGGTGCTGGAGTCGAACTCGGTCAGTTCGTTCACCCATGGGCCGGTGGAGACGACGATCTTGTCGAATGCGTAAGCTCCATCGGCGGTGTCGACCATGACTGAGTGGCTCAGGGAACGGATATTGAGCACTCGAGAATAGGTCTTGAATTCCGTTCCGAGCCGCTCGGCTTCCTTGCGTGCGGCGAGGACGGCAGCTTCTGGTCGAAACACTCCGGCGACCGGATCGAAGACGCCTACTTCATCGCTGTCGAGCCCGAACTGTGGGTACCTTTTCGCCATCTCCGTTTGCGAGAGCACTTCGTGGTCGAGGTCCGCGGCCTGAGCACAGTCGATGACGGCTGCGACGTCTTCAATGTCGGGATGGCCGATCATGAGTCCGCCGCACATGGTGAGCACGGAGGTGTTCTGGTTCTTTTGCAGTTCTTGCCACTTGTCGAAGGACTTCCTCAGGATGGGCACGTATTCCGGGCCCTCCTTGTAGATGGTCCGAAAAATGCGGGATTCGCCGGCTGATGCGCCCCGGTCGTTAGGGGAGTTCCACTGGTCGAACACGGTGACGTCGTATCCGCGGGTGGCCAATTGCCATGCGGTCATTGTTCCGATGATGCCGGCTCCGATAACGGCGATCTTCTCGGGGTTAGCTGTTATCAATTTGACTGACCTCCAGAGTCATATTTCGGGGGTGGATGTAAAACTCGGCAACCTCGATGATGGAGTCATCGACCAGATGCGTGGTGCGCTGTTGACAGACGACTGGCTCCGAGGGAGAAATCTCGAGATGGCTGGCATCGAACGGCTCAAGGAGGGCTGCCCTGAGAACGGTGTTTGCTCGTCTGATCCCAAGGCCGAGAGAGTTGTAGTACGCGATTGTCGTCAGGTGTTCCAGGTTCTGCGAGAGGACCTCTGGCGCACGGCTGAGGTTGATGCAGCACCGTTCGAGAGCCAGTGGTTGACCATCAGCGCTGTATTTCAACCTCGTCAGCGAAGCTGTCGGCTGCCCTTTTGGGAACACGTTTCGACTGAGCGGAAATGATTCGGCTGAGGACACTTCGACGCTGACGACTTTGTGGTCGCCGTCGACTTCAGGACTGGTCAGCGAAGGATCCATCATCCGGAGCAGGTTGGTGCGCAGGCCAGTTGAGGCGACGGTCGTTCCGGATCCGCGTTTGCGAGAGACGAGGCCGGCTTCCGCCAGGGCGTTCATGGCCTTCTGCACGGGGTTGCGACTGACGCCGAAACGCTCCATGAGTTCTTTCTCTGTGGGAAGTTTCTGCCCCACGTCGAAGAGCCCTCTGTGGATGTCTGCTTCAATGCTCTCTCGGATCTCCAGGTGCTTCGCTGTCGCCATATTGTGATGCTAGACACACAAATAAGAGATTGCAATAGATCAAAGGTAATTACTTTTCGGCAGCGACCAACTTGAAATATGTGCCGGGCGAAATGATGCAAACGGCTGTCACTGTGTGACCCTGACGCGGAAGCTCACGGATGGTCGTAGGGTGCCGCCTCGTTAGGCGTCAGGCACTCATGCAACTCTCTGAACCCGCTTGCGCGTGTTATCTAACTGGCATTGAGAAGAAAATTTAGAACGTTCTCAGCGCATGAGAATATTTCCTTGCGGTACTCGGAAGATCCTGTTTAATGAACCACGGGAATCTCACCGCGACGATGAAGGAACTAATGGATAACGGAGCTGCCTCAGACTTTCGAGATTCGAGAGTGCTTCGTATCCTCAGCGCCTTGGCGAAAGTTCCCCAGTCCACCGTGCGTGACATCGGTGAGACAACGGGAATTCCGGTGAGCACTGTCTACCGACTAGTGAAATTGCTGGTTGCCTTCGGCTTCGTGCAGAAGACTTCCACTCGTCATTACGGTGCTGGCCCGATCGCCGTGCAGCTTGCTGCACGGTACCGTGACTCGACCCTGGCGACTGGCTCGATCACACCATACCTTCGTCAGCTGGCTCAGAGTTCAGGCGAGTTGGCGGCATTCATGGTGGCTCACAGCACCGAGGCCGTCTGCGTCGAAACGGTCGAGTCTAATCACACCCTGCGGTGTTCCTACTCAGTGGGAGCTTCCCAGCCACTCTTGCGGGGTGCCACGGCGACCGTTTTGCTGTCTCGTCTTGATGCCCAGACTCGCAATGAAATCTACACATTCTACGACGCCGACGTCGAAGTTCGAACCAAGTGCGAGCAAGAGTGTTCCAAGACACGAAGCGATGGGTATGCAGTCAGTTTCGGTGAGCTCGATTCGGGGATCTGGGGTGTCAGCGCTCCAGTTGTCGACGACGGTGGAAATCTGCGAGGAGCAGTCACTTTGATGGCCCCAGCTGAACGCAGTGTCGGCCGCAGCAGGGAACTGATCAATAGTGTGCGCCGTACGGCGGAAGCAATGAGCGGGGGAATAATTTGAGTAGAACGTACATGAGTTCTTGGACCGGACGCGATGATGGTCCGGACGCGCGGAACGCTCGGTGGCACAACACAATAGCTCCGTGGAGCTCTGGTGCCGAGGTCGGAACAGCTCTGCTCGGCTTTGCCAGCGACGAGGGAGTCAGACGTAATCGCGGACGTGTGGGTGCTAGATCCGGTCCCGAGATGCTGCGGTCCATGTTGGGGTCGATGGCAGTCCACCACTCGGGGCCCCTTTACGATGCTGGCGATGTGCATGTTGACCGTGAACTGCTCGAGGATGGCCAGGATGAGTTCGCCGATGCGCTGGCAGAATTGCTCGCCGACGGTCACTTCACCATCGGGCTCGGCGGCGGACACGAGATAGCCTATGCCAGCTATTCTGGCCTCTCTCAGGCACTTGGCGCTGGAGACGATTGGAAGCTAGGCGTGTTGAATATCGATGCCCACTTCGACTTACGCCGAGAAGCGCGCGCGACCTCGGGAACGGGATTCAGTCAGATAGCTGACACTGAGAGATCAGCTGGGCGCACATTCAATTACGCGGCAATCGGAATCAGCGAATTCTCCAATACACGTTTGCTCTTCGACCGCGCTCGGGACTTGGACGCGCGGATTTTGCGAGATGTTGACTGTCATTTCGGAAACGTGGGGCTCGTGGAGAGCTTCGTTACCGAATTCGCGGATTCAGTCGACTATCTCTATTTGACGATCGATCTTGATGTCCTCCCCGCCGCGTATGCTCCGGGAGTCAGCGCGCCGGCCGGGTTTGGGGTTTCCGCGGAAGTGGTTCGTCATATCGTCAACACGGCTGTTCGAACCGGAAAACTCGTTCACGCCGACATCGCAGAACTCAACCCTAAATTCGACATCGACAACCGAACGGCGCGCACTGGTGCGGCGCTGATCTCAGACCTAACAAGCAATCGAGGATGACTACGATGGAACTTCAACTTGATCTCGTCCAATCAGCGGCGCTGGCTCTCATATTGTTGGCTCTAGGGGAGTGGGCACGCCACAAGATCGCGTTCTTACGACGATTCTGTTTCCCCGCCCCCGTCATCGGTGGATTCCTCTTTGCTCTTCTCGTCCTCTTGCTTCGGCAGACTGGAGCTGCGCAGATCGAGTTCGACACTTCATTGCAGGAGCCTGCCATGGTGGCGTTCTTCACCACCATCGGACTGGCAGGCTCTCTGGCAACAATCAAAAAGGGCGGCCGACTGCTATTCGTCTATCTGATAGCGTGCTGGACACTCGCGATCGCGCAGAACCTCATCGGCATCGGACTTGCAAAGGTCATGGGGGTCAACCCTGTGCTTGGCGTCATGGCTGGTGCGGTCAGCCTCGAAGGAGGGCACGGCGCAGCTGCAGCCTTTGGGCCGACAGCCGAAGCCATGGGTGTTGAAGGAGCGACAACGGTGGCCATCGCCTCAGCCACGTTCGGACTCGTCGCTGGAAGCCTGCTCGGTGGAATGCTTGCGAGCTTCCTGGTCTCAAGGAGCAAGGTGAAAATTCCAGAACTCGAGCGCGTTCGTGTGAATGGCGGTTCCGCTGGAATCTCCGAGGGCACAGGAGAGAACGTCGACGTTTCGGGCTTGGATAACAAGGGAGGACCCAACTATTCGAGCCTTCTTGTCGTGGCTCTCATCATTGGCGTGATCATGACCATCGGCATCGCGCTGGGAAACTGGATCTCCACAGCGGCAGGTTTCTCGTTGCCGGCCTACGTCGGTGCCATGATCGTCGCGGTCGTATTCCGCAATGTCAACGACAAACTCGGCTGGGTGCGGATTGACGATCGTACGGTTGATTTGGTCTCACAATTCACACTCGGGTTCTTTCTCACACTGGCGATGATGAGCCTCAAGATTTGGGAGCTGTCGTCGTTGGCCGGACCGTTGGTCGTCATTCTGGTGGTTCAGCTTGCGTTCATTCTGTCGTTCGCTGCATTCGTCGTATTCCGCATGCTGGGGAAGAACTATGATGCTGCAACCATGGTTGCTGGCTTCATCGGCCACGGGCTCGGAGCTACACCGAATGCACTGGCCAACATGGACGCGTTCAGTGCCAAATTCGGTGTGCGATCGGAGAAGGCGTTTCTCGTCGTGCCACTCGCGGGTGCAGTCCTCATCGATCTAGTTGCTTTGCCGTGGATCGTGTGGTGCCTGAACTGGGTCGGTTGATTTGTTGTGGAGATGAATTAGTCCCCATGAGCGCCGGTGCTGTTCGCCGCGGGTGTCTGGTAATTGCGCTTATTGGGGCGTGGAAACACGACGGTGTCGCGTGAGCCGCGAGTCCCCTGTCGCATCGGTCGCACTGCCGTTCGCGCCTGTGTTGAGCGATACCACCGCACCACCGCGCGTAAGACTAGTTTTGGTCGCGAAACGGTAAAGGAAGCCCGAACCGATCATACTGTGTCTATGAGCTCAGCAGAAGACAGTAGTCAAGCGCTACCAAGTGATGGAGTCTACCGTCGACCACGACACGAATACCTCCGGCCGCAGAGGTCCTTGGATCTCGGGGCGCTTCCAGACCAAGGGTTCTTCAACATTGCCGGTACCGACTTCTACGAGGAGCGGATCGTCGCTCTGTCAGATAATAGTCTGAAAGTTGAACTGGTGCCGGAACCCGGTAATCCATGGGATAAGACTGCGGTTTCGGTTGAGCACGGCGGTACACGTCTCGGCTACATGCCGTCGAAACTTGCCTCTTCGTACTTCCCGCTGATCGTGACGTTCAACAGTTTGGGATTTGCGGTATTCACGAACGCGCGAATCACCGATGGCAACGAGTGGTCATCGAATCGCTTGACTGTCGAAGTGAGATTTTCGGGCCTCTCACTGGTGACCCTGCTGCGCATGTGGAGCGGAACTTTCGAAGTTGCCCGGGCCGTCTTCGCGACCCTACCTCTCGATGATGATGGAAAGTATAGCCTGTTCAACCTGTGGTCGGACCTCGAAACGACAGTGTTGGAGCGTGCTCACGAAATAGCTGATGCTGTGGATATACATAGCGATTCGGTCGTCAGCATTCAAAGCTCATGCAATAGTAGGTCATTTCTTGACTACCCGTTCCCACATCGCTCTGTTTTCAGACTGATCCAGAAGACTGAAAGAATCCGTCGAATCAGGTTGAAAAGAATTCGCCGAGCACTGAACGTTGAACTGGCCAGTCGAATGGTGTCAGAGGGCATGACACGAGTAGCTATTGGCAAGGTACTTGATGTTTCTTCAGGCACAGTGACTCGATATCTCAGCGAGCGTACTGGCCAAACTTCGGAACCGGTCGACGATGAACTTGAATACGCAGTTCCTACCGGTGAGTGGGCTGGTGCATATGAAACAGCGTTGGCTTCGGCAATAGAGGCGGCCGTGCCGCTAGATCGCGTATGGCCAGTGAGAATTGTCGAGGCGAAGCATTGTAGCGGTGGGGTGATGAGCTACTACGAGTGCTGCGTTCTGGCCCGACTCCTCGTCGATGCAGGGCTGACGCCTGCTCTAATCGCAGATCTCTTGAAAATCGACGTGGACTCAATCGGAGCTTTGGTCGCGGATGCCTACTTCTACGATGACCCGAGTTCCGACCGCGCCCGGAACTTAGCCATCGAACAATTTCGTGAGAGCGGAGCATCAATTGCATATCGTCCACGGTCTGCAGAAGAAGCCGATGCCATCACTCCGCAGGTATTCCATGACCACCTCAGCCTTCTGATTCGGAACTACTACAAGGGGACCCTGGGCTTGCAGTCGTTACGAAGCAAAGCGGAGCGTGCGATACAAGCAGCCGTTGCAGACAGGAGACTCAACTCCGTTACACCGGACACGCTTAGCCTAGACGAAAAGGACAGCATTCTTGCGCTCGCTGACCAGTTGTGGACTCCCTCAGAAATCGGGGACGAGTGCCAACTCCCGGAGGCGGTAGTACGAATAGTGATCAGCGACAGCGGGAAACGCGTTTGGACTCTCAACGACCGTTCGGCACTTGAGCGTGCATACCGTTGTTTCGACGCCCTCAATTTGAAGAGATCGGGTTTCACCTATGCTGAGATTGCTTCTCATCTCAAAGTGGGTCGATCGTCAGTTAAAGGCCTCCTTCGAGATGGCAGACGCTATGAAGAGCTTGCTGATGGTGGTGAATCATCGGTGAATCTGTCCGGCCGCTCCGCCGCTGTCCTTTACGGGCTTCGCCGTCAATGACTTCACCAAAAGATTTGTGACACGGAATTGCGGCTTTTGAACCGCTCTCATGAAGTCCGTTGATTCGATGTTCAGTTGACGGGCTCCATTTACCCACCCCTTTCCGAACACTGGCCCCGGCCAGCAGCGGCAGCGTGCAGATCTTCGTGATCGCCGCCCGGGCAGAGTTCGCGTGGATGGTGCCCATCCCGGGCAGCCCCGAATTCAATGCCACGAGGAGGTCGAGGCTTTCGGCCTCTCTGACCTCGCCGACGATGATGCGCGTCGGCCGCATCCGCAGCGCCTCTTTGACGAGGGCACGGAGGGTGACTTCGCCGGTGCCTTCCAATGAGGGCTGGCGACACTGCATGGGGACCCAGTCACGGCTGGGCAGATTGAGTTCGAAGACCTCTTCGCAGGAGATCGTGCGTTCACGGGCCGGAATCGAGCCGGCCAAGGCATTGAGCATCGTCGTCTTGCCCGCCTGAGTGGCCCCGGAGACAAGGATATTTGCCCCGCTGGCCACGGCCGCGTCGAGGAACTCGGCGGCCCCGGCCGTCAGCGATCCATGCGCGATCAGATTGGCGAGATTGCGCGGCCGGGCGATGAACTTGCGGATATTCACAGCTGGGTGGGTGCGAGTGATATCGGGCAGCACCACATGCAGACGGGACCCGTCGGGCAGGATGGCGTCGACGAACGGCTGCGACAGATCGACACGGCGGCCCGAGGTGCGCAGCATCCGCTCGATGAGGTCATCGAGTTCACCCGAACTGAGCTTCGTCGTCGTCAGCTGATGGATTCCGTCGACGGCGATGAACACCTCGCTCGGTGAGTTGACCCAGATCTCTTCGACGTGCGGATCGTCGAAATAGTCCTGCAGGGCACCGAAACCCGAGAGCTGATGATCGATATGCCGGAAAGTCGCCTCTTTGTCCTCGAGCAGGGGGAGATCGGCGACGAGGCTGCGCTCGTCGTATTCGGCGATGACGGTGCGAATGAGCTCACGAGAGCGCTGAATATCGGCGCGGGGATCCACATCGAGATCTCTGATCCGTTTGTGAACCTCGCTGGTGATGACTTCGGTGGCTTCCACTCTGAACCCTTGCCTGATCATTCAATAGACAGCGTGATTTGCTGTTTAACCTATCTGTAGTCGAATGAAGAATCCAGTGAAAAACCAAATCTGTGGATAACGGAGAATCGGTTCGGCAAATGCCCGCCGTGTAGTTTCACGAATGTCACTAAGGGGGCTTTTCGTCTTGCGCAGGGGTGGGTTTCGATCTATATTTTCCTCACCAGTCTTCGTGTGAAGCGATGTGAGCCGCGCCGCCGGCGGGATGAATGAGATCTCCCGCCGGCGGCGCTTTTCCTGCTGTCGAAGGGATCCTCGCCTCCCGGCTGGTACGAAGAATCTCATATTCTACAATGCGTAGAATTCGGCGTCGTGGTCCGAGTACGGTCGAAACTGCCAAGAACGACAGCGACCTGGAAAGGCCGTTCCCGCTGCGCGGTGCACCGGTGCCGCAAAAGGAGCACAAGTGATCTCCCGACCCGCTTTCACCATCGTCAAAGACACCCTTCCCGTCATCGGATCGGCCATCGGCGACATCACCCCGATCTTCTATGACCGGATGTTCACCGCCCGTCCCGACCTGCTTGCTGACCTGTTCAATCGCGGCAATCAGGCCCAAGGCGAACAGCAGAAGGCGCTGGCCGGCGCGATCGCCGCCTATGCCAGCCTGCTCGTGTCCGAGGATGCGCCGAACATCGACGCGATGATGAGCCGGATCGCGAACAAGCACGCCTCGCTGGGCATCACCGAAGACCAGTACCCGATCGTCTACGAGCACCTCTTCGCCGCCATCGGCGAGGTCCTCGGCGGAGCGGCCACCCCCGAGGTCGTGGACGCGTGGACCGAGGTCTACTGGGATATGGCGAATACCCTCATCGCCGCCGAACGTACGCTCTACGCCCACCACGACGTCGACCCCGGTGACGTCTGGTCCGACCTGGTCGTCACCCACCGCCGGCAGGAATCACCGCACACCGTCAGCCTCCTCCTCGCTCGCCCCGATGGTGGAGCTCTGCCGCAGGCTCGGCCCGGGCAGTACATCTCCGTCCAGGTGCAGCTGCCTGACGGGGCGCGGCAGATCCGCCAGTACAGCCTCACCCGGACGAGTTCGAACGACTCCTGGGCGGTGACGATCAAGGCCGAACCGGGCTGCGCGGAAGCGGGCGTCCCTGCTGGTGAGGTGTCGAACTTCATCCATGGAAATGTCTTCGAAGGCGACCGGGTCCGCTGCTCGCTGCCTTACGGCGACCTCGTCGTCGAAGAGGCCGAGACCCCGCTGCTCCTCGTCTCTGCGGGCATCGGCTGCACCCCGATCCTCGGTGCGCTCAATGACCTCGTGTCCAAGGAATCCCGGCGCGAGGTCACGGTCCTCCACGCCGACCAGTCGATGGCCTCCCACGCCCACCGGCAGGAGATGGCGCAGCTCGTGGCCCAGCTGCCGGGGGCCCGGATGCACCACTGGTACGAACAGCTCGGAGCGCGGGGGACGAGTGAGACCGTCCACGAGGGCTTCATCGATCTCGCCGAGGTGGACGTCCCCGTCGACGCGCAGGTGTACCTGTGCGGTCCGCCCCCATTCATGAAGGCCGTGCGCCGCGGACTCGATGCGCTCGACGTGCCCGAGGACAATATCCACTTCGAGGTCTTCGGCCCTGACACCTGGGCGACCGTGCCCGAGCTCGTCCCCGCCTGACCTCAACCGGGGGATGGTGCGGATGCGCGCCGAGGCGGTCCCGCCTCGGCGCGCATCCGTCGGTTCTGGGTGGGGAGGGGGCATGCACTAGAATCGCATCATTATGGCCTCCACTGATTACTCTTCTGAAATCGCCAACCTCCGCCAGACGTACAAAGCGATTCTCGACGTGTCCGATCTGGACAATCTGCGCGACGAGGTTGCCGAGCTCACGGAGCAGGCGTCGTCGCCGACATTCTGGGACGACCCCGACTCGGCACAGAAGACCTCGGCCAAGCTCTCGCACAAGCAGGGCACCCTGGAGAAGCTCGAGAAGTTCGGGCAGCGCATCGACGATGCCGAGCTGCTCGTCGAGATGTCCCAGGACGAAGGTGACTCGGATTCGCTCGAAGAGGCCGACCGCGACATCAGGAAGCTGCGCGATCAGCTGGCCGAACTCGAGATCTCGACCCTGCTCAGCCACGAATACGATGAGCGCTCCGCCGTTGTGACCGTGCGGTCGGGTGCCGGCGGCGACGACGCGACCGACTGGGCGCAGATGCTCACCCGTATGTACGTCCGGTGGGCGGAGAACCGCGGCTACAAGGTGCAGGAGCTCGACACCTCCTATGCCGAAGGTGCAGGCATCAAGTCCGCGACCATCCAGATCGACGCGCCCTATGCCTATGGCACGCTGTCGGTCGAAGCCGGCACCCACCGCCTGGTGCGCATCAGCCCCTTCGACAACCAGGGACGCCGTCAGACATCATTCGCTGCCGTCGAGGTGGTCCCGCTCATCGAGTCGACGGACCATGTCGAGGTCGACGAGAACGATCTGCGCATCGACGTCTACCGGTCCTCGGGCCCCGGCGGACAGTCGGTGAACACGACTGACTCGGCCGTGCGCATCACGCACATCCCCACCGGTGTGGTCGTGAGCATGCAGAACGAGAAGTCTCAGATCCAGAACCGTGAAGCTGCGATGCGTGTCCTCCAGTCCCGCCTCCTCGACCTCAAGCGCCAGGAAGAGGCCGCGCAGAAGAAGGAGCTGGCCGGCGACATCAAGGCCAGCTGGGGCGACCAGATGCGCTCGTATGTGACCCATCCGTACCAGATGGTCAAGGACCTGCGCACCGGCTACGAGGTCAACAACCCCTCGGCGGTCTTCGACGGCGACCTCGACGGACTCATCGAAGCCGGCATCCGCTGGCGCAAGGAACAGGAGATGGCCGAAGAGGCCGAGGCCTGATCCTTCGGGTAACGGTACCGAGCCGTCTCGCTCGGTCGATGGCCGACTGAGGGTCGGCCGCCTCGGCGAGGTTTCGACCATCACCGAGGCGACTGTGAACTTCATCAGATCGCACCACACGCCCGGCCGCCTCCGCGAACATCACGGAACTGTTACGTACAGTGGAAGCGGCCGAGCCACCCGCAACATGATTGAAGACCGACTTGATCAGATTCGACTCCGTTTCGAAGTCCTACGACACACGTTCCCGCAAAGCACTCGACGACATCTCGTTCGAGGCTGACCGCGGGGAATTCGTGTTCCTCGTCGGGGCTTCCGGTTCGGGAAAGTCCACGGTCATCCGACTCATTCTGCGTGAAGAGGTCCCCAGCGCCGGACGCATCCACATCGCCGGAAAGTCCGTGGTGAAGATGCCCAGCTGGAAGGTGCCCTACCTGCGGCGGGGGATCGGAACCGTGTTCCAGGACTTCCGCCTGCTGCCGAACAAGACCGTGTTCGCTAATGTGGCCTTCGCCCTCCAGGTGATCGGAAAATCCCGCGCGGCCATGTCGACGCTCGTCCCCGACGTCCTCGAGACCGTGGGCCTGGCCGGCAAGGAGAAGCGGTACCCCAGTGAGCTCTCCGGCGGTGAGCAGCAGCGTGTGGCCATTGCCCGCGCCGTGGTCAACAAACCCGGAATCCTCCTCGCCGACGAGCCGACGGGCAACCTCGACCCGGCCACGAGCGCAGACATTATGAACGTGCTGGAGAAGATCAACCGCAACGGCACCACCGTGCTCATGGCCACTCACGACGGAGAGATCGTCAACCGGATGCGCCGGCGGGTCATCGAACTGCGCGAAGGCGAAATCGTCCGCGACGTCGAAGAAGGCACCTACGGAGTCGCCTCATGAGGGCCGGTTTCATCCTCTCCGAAGTCTGGTCGGGCCTGCGCCGGAACTTCTCCATGGTCATCTCCGTCGTGCTCGTGACCTTCGTGTCCCTGCTCTTCGTCGGAGCCGCGATCCTGCTGCAGATGCAGGTCGGGCAGATGAAGGACTTCTGGTACGACCGTGTGCAGGTCTCAGTGTTCCTGTGCCCGCCGGATTCGGAGGCGACGAACTGCGTCGACGGTGAGGTCACTGGAGACCAGAAGGACCAGATCCGGGCCGAACTCGAAAGCTCCGATCTGGCCCCCTATGTCGACAAGGTCTACTTCGAGGACAAGACCGAGGCCTACGAACACTTCCAGGAGCAGTTCAAGGGCACCAGCCTCGAAGGCACCGTGCCCAAGGACGAGATGAACGAGTCCTTCCGGGTCAAGCTCAAGGACGCCGAGAAGTACGACATCATCAAGGAGACGTTCTCGTCGACTCCCGGGGTCGAAGAGGTCGTCGACCAGAACCAGCTGCTCGATCGACTGTTCGGGGTGCTCAACATCGCGACCATCGTGGCGATCGCGATCGCCGGCATCATGCTGCTGTGCGCGATGCTGCTCATCGCCACCACCATCCGACTCTCCGCGTTCTCCAGACGCAGGGAGACCGGCATCATGCGACTGGTCGGTGCGTCGAACACCTTCATCCAGATGCCGTTCCTGCTCGAGGGGGTCATCGCCTCGGCCATCGGGGCGACCCTGTCCGCCGGTGCCCTGGGGCTGCTCGTCCGCTTCGGAGTCAGCGGCTGGCTGCAGTCGCAGGCCACGGGATTCAGTCTCATCTCCGGATGGGACGTCCTCCTCATCACCCCCGTGCTCATCATCATCGGTGTGCTCATGGCCGGAGCCTCGTCGCTGATCACGCTGAACAAGTACACGAAGGTCTGAGATGAGACGCAGACTCGGACTCGTCGTCACGGCCGCCGCACTGGCGGTGATCATGCCGGTCACCTCGGTGGTGGCCGACCCGCGCGACGACAAAGGCGAGGTCGACGAACGCGTCAAGGAACTCCAGCAGGAGTTCGAAGGCCTCGACGAGGAACTCGCCCGCGTCATCGCCGAACGCGACGCCGCGCAGGAGAAGCTGCCGGATGCCGAAGCCGAATCGAAGGCCGCCGACGATGCGCTGGCGAAGGCGATCGAGAAGGACGAGGACATGGCCGCGCGCCTGACCTCGGCGGAGAATGCGCAGAAAGACCTCAAGGACACGATCAAGTCCGGCACCGAGGAGATCGACAAGCACAAGACCTCGGCCGCGCGCATCGGGCGGCAGGCCTACCAGAACTCGGGCATCACCTCTGATCTGGCGATGCTTCTGCAGATGGCCGAGGGCACGAGTGCCGACGGCGGTATCGGCCGCGTCGACTCTGCGGTGCGGTCCCAGCAGCGCACGATCGACAAACTCTCCGAACAGCGGGCGCTGAACAAGAACAACGAAGAGCGGCTCTCGGGCGTGACCGAGAAGATCTCCGACCTCAAGGACGAAGCCGCCGAGGCGGTGCTGGCCAAGGAGGCCGCACAGGTCGATGCGAAGAAGAAGGCCGACAGCCTCAACGATCTCATCTCCGCGAAGGACGATGCGGAGAAGACCATCTCCGACAACAAGGCCAAGACCGAGAAGCAGCTGGCCGACGAGAAGGCCGAGCAGGATCGTCTGGCCAAGAAGGTCCGGGAATGGGAGAAGGAGCAGGAGAAGAAGGGCAAGTTCGTCTTCGGTGACGGAGACTTGGCCAATCCTGCCAAGGGATACCCGACGACGTCGCCGTTCGGATACCGCGTCCACCCGATCACAGGCGCACGGAAACTGCACACCGGAATGGACTTCGGTGTCCCCTGCGGAACCCCGATCCGTGCGGCCGGCGACGGGATCGTCGTCACCTCCGGCTGGACCGGCGGCTACGGCAATCGCGTTGTCATCTCCCACGGCAAGATCAAGGGCGATTCGATCGCGTCGACCTACAACCACAACACGAAGCTCAAGGTCCGCGACGGGCAGAGGGTCAAGAAGGGCGACATCATCTCGTACTCCGGTACGACGGGCGCGTCGACCGGTTGCCACCTGCACTTCGAGATCATGAAGAACGGCACCTACGTCGATCCCAAACCCTTCATCTTCTAATTGCTACCTGACGGCGGCTGAGCAACCTCGCGCGAGGTTGCTGGGCCGCCGTCAGGTAGTTCTGGGAGGGGACGGGCGTGCGGAAGGTGGCCGATGGGATAGAATGGATGGCTGTGCCCGCAAACGCGTGCACTGGTGATCGGAAGCAGAATCGGGAGCAGAGAGGAGGCCGGTCATGCCGAAGGACACAGGCAAGAAAGTCATTGCGAGGAACCGCAAGGCGCGCCACGACTATCACATCGAAGACACGTGGGAGGCCGGGCTCGTACTCACCGGCACCGAGGTGAAATCGCTGCGCGAAGGTCGAGCCTCGCTCACCGACGGCTTCGCCCTCATCTTCCAGAATGAGGCCTGGCTGGAGAACGTCTACATTCCCGAATATATGCAGGGGACATGGACGAACCACTCGGCCAGGCGCCGCCGCAAACTGCTGCTCCACCGCGAGGAGATCCTCAAGATCTCGCAGAAGGTCAAGGAATCCGGTCGGACCCTGGTTCCGCTCGAGCTCTACTTCGACGGTTCACGCGTCAAGGTCGAGATCGCCCTGGCCAAGGGCAAGCGCGAATGGGACAAGCGTCAGGCTCTGCGCGAGGCGCAGGACAAACGCGAAGCCGAACGCGCCATGAAATCCAAGCAGTACCTGTAAGACGCGGCAGGTGAGCGGGTTCGATTCCCGCCATCTCCACCGACTTCCCTCTCCCTCGCCGAGGCGGCCGGAGCGCATTCGTGCACGCCCGGTCCCGTATTCGCCGAGTTCAGGGAATGCAATTGGCTCGGTGTGTGTTCTACGAGTATGCTGGAGTATCTGGTCGGCACCAGCAACCGCCTCGGCGGAGAAACCGCTGATCAGGTTTGGTAACAGAATATGGGGATGATCGGTTTCGACGTTGGACACTGCGTCGGGAGAAGCGGGCCGAGAATGCAGAGTCATCTCGTTAATGTCCTCTGCAAAACAATAGGTGCTAAGTCTAACAACCGCACCGATTTCGCCCTCGCTGCCTGATAGAGCGCGAGCTGCGAATCCGTCAGCCTAGAGTTGCCTCTGCTCTAGATCCTGGCGTCGCTTAAGAGGCCACTGCTTCAGATGCATGTTGGGGGCATCTGAGGGACTTTTACTCAACTCCGTTCGTTGGTCCATGTGTTCGTGCAGGGGCCAGAACCTAAGACACTGTTTTCACGAACTGCGCCCGGAGAAGTCCTGACAATCTGTCGACGGACGCGGGTTCGATTCCCGCCATCTCCACGTGACTGAGCCCCGGATTCCGCAAGGATCCGGGGCTTTTCGCTGCCCGAAAATCCCTAAACCAGCAGTGACGACACCTCGAAACGGGCGAACATCCTCGCCGAGGCGGTCAGACAGTTCCGCTCCCATCTGTCAGTTCGTCCGCCGCCGAGCTCACGACATCCGCTTGGTTCAGCCCCGGTGCGATACGGTGGATCCGAGTCCAAGGAGGAGACCGGCCCCGATGTTCTATCCGCCGCTGATCGGCTATCTCGTCCTCGCCGTAGTCTGCATCGCTCTCGTGCTCGTCATCCGCGGCGACCGCCTGCCCCGCAATCGTGCGATCGGGATCCGGACAGCCAAGACGATGCGGTCCGACGCTGCCTGGCGGGCCGGTCACCGTGCGACAGTTCCTTGGCTCATCACCATCAGCATCATCGCCGGCGGATTCGCATGTGCGTTGTCAGGCGTGGAGTCCTTTGCCTGGCCGACGGCTCTCGGAGACGTTCTCGCGGTCGCAGGGTGGCTGGTCATCCTCGGACTCTTCATCGGTGTCTGGACCACTGCCGACCGCGCGGCAAAGTCCGCAGAGGACTGACCTCGCCCAATTCCGGCCACTCGGCCGAGCGCGATCAGCCATTCGGCCGAGGTCCGGCCCGCCTGGAACGGGAAGGATCGATGGTGTCAGACCGCAGCCACGCGCCGGCCGTGAAACCCCGGCCCGGCACAATGACTGCCCACTCCGATCCGACAAGGACTCCACACACCCATGAAGAAGGCACTCATCGCCCTCGGAACCGTCACCGTCATCCTCATCGCCCTCATCGGCGGCCTCCTCATCGGCGAGAACCGTGCGAAAGCCGCACTCGAAGCCGACGTCGCCGACTATCTGGACGGCTGCGCGATCACCCCCGACACGATCGACGTCCACGGTCGCCCCTACCTGCTCTACGCCGCACAGCACACCGCCGACCTCAGCTACGTCGACCTCGACCCGGCGAAGGGAACGAACAAGGATCAGGTCCTCGTCCACCACCTCGTCGACGGCCACGCCGACCGGCTCACCCGCTTCATCACCTTCGACTACCCGTCGGGCCAGGTCCGGCCGGTGAAGAATCCCGACGACTCCTACACCGAGGTGGCCACCATCGATGGCAAGAAGGTGACCTTCTCCGCCCGGACGGAAGGCAACCGGCTCGACGTTCTCGGAAATGGGCGTTCCCTCACCGACCGCGCTCTGCCGCAGGAGGCCGAAGTGCGGAACGTGTCCGCGGGCGACGATGGCGTCGTCGTCGAAGTCGAATACGCGGACACCGCCTGCCGCTGACACGGACGGCCGTTGACACGGACTGCCGTCGTTGCCGGCAGCGCAGCACACGACAGTGCCGAAGCCGATAGCCCAGGCCCCGCGATCCGACGTTGACTAGACTGTGAGCAAATGAGACGACTCCTCACCCGGCTGTGGCTGATCCCGGTCCCGCTGACCTTCGCCCTGGAACTGTTCATCGGCAGCGGTTGGTCACCGATCCTCGGCAACGTCATCGCCGTGGCCGTCGGCGTGCCCATCCTCGTTCGCGCCCAGTCGCGTCCTGGACGGTCTGCACCGCTGGAGTGGGCCGTCCTCGGACTGCTCGGCGGCCTCGCCCTGGCCGCCGTCGCCGCCACGATGAGTCTGACGAGCCTGTGGCTGAGCCTGGTGGCACTGGCGATGCTCGCCCGGACTTCGTCGAGCCGGATGAACATCGCCTCCATCGTCGTTCTCGCAGTCGCGAACATCGTCTGTCCCCTGGTCATGGCCGACGGTGCGACCTTCGCGCTCATGGTGTTCGCCCTGGTCATCGCCGCGATCGCGATCGGACTGATGCTGCGATCGAATGACCGCACGCTGGTCGAGAGACAGGCCACCGCCGCCGAGGCGGAGCGACGTCGCATCGCCACCGAACTCCATGACCTCATCGCCCACGAGGTGACCGGCATCGTCGTCCTCGCCCAAGCCGCCGGGCGCAGCGACAACGCGGACCTGAGGTCGACGGCCCTGACCAAGATCGAAGATTCGGGGACCCGCGCGCTCGAGGAGATCCGCCGACTCGTCTCCGACGCCCGCAGCGAATCCCGCAGCGACACTCGAACCGATGATTCGCCGGTCACGGCGTCGACAACGGCGTCCGGTCCCGACTTCCAGCCCGCTTCCCGCACTCCCATCGCCACCGGCCCGCAGTCCCTGCGTGACCGGATCGCGGCGTTCGGCGAATCCGCGACGATCACGATCGAGGCCCCCACCGAGGTGGCCGCCCCCGTCTGGCCCGTCCTCGACCGTGTGCTTGTCGAATCCCTGACGAACGTGCGCCGTCATGCCGGAGCCGATGTCCCGGTGACGGTCACCGTCACGACTGAGCCCGCCGACCTGATCTCACCAGAGAGCACCGGGAACCGCACCGGATCCGACGGTCCCGGCGCTCTGATGATGACCGTGGCCAACGGACCCGGTGCCGGTGGGATCGGAGCCGGAAGCGGAACGGGACTGAGCAGTCTGCGTGTGAGGGTGGGCCACCTCGGCGGGAGGATCGAAGCGGGCCCCGAACCCGGGGGAGGGTGGAGCGTCATCACACGACTGCCGCTCGATCCACGCAGCGACCACCGACAAGGGGAGAACCGATGATCACCGTTGCTGTCGTCGACGATCAGGAGATGGTGCGAATGGGATTCTCGCTCATCCTCGACGCCGAAGCCGATATCCGCGTCATCGGACAAGCCGCGGACGGGGTCGATGCGATCGACCTGGTCAAACGCGAACAGCCCGATGTGGTGCTCCTCGATATCCGCATGCCGCGCCTTGACGGTTTGGCCGCGCTTCCACGGCTGACTCCGTATTCCCAGGTCATCATGGTCACCACCTTCGACGATGACGACTACGTCGATGCGGCTCTTGCCGGGGGAGCCAGCGGGTTCCTGCTCAAGGACGCCGGCGCGGACCTCCTGCTCGCCGGTGTCCGGGCGGCGGCGAACGGCGATGCGCTCATCTCACCGACGCTGACTCTCGACCTGCTCAGACGGCGCACCTCCGCACCCCGGTCGAAGACGGCGCACATCGACCGCCTCAGCGACCGGGAGTCCGAGATCGCGAAGCTTGTGGCAGTGGGGCGGACGAACCAGGAGATCTGCGCCGAACTCTTCATCTCACTCGGCACCGTGAAGACCCACCTGGGAAGTATCCAGGCCCGACTCGATGCTCGCAACCGCGTCGAGATCGCCGCCCGCATGTGGGAATCGGGGGTCATGAACTCGAACGGCTGATTCCAGCGGCCCCAGCTCCGACCTCCCGCTCGACCAGTCCGCTCGGTGTACCCGCTCGACCTGCCCAGTCGACCGGACAGAATCAGCCGAATGGCCGACCCCGCTCGTCTCTTCTCGGTCGCACGGCCGATGTGGCAGGTCTCCGATCCGGGAAGGATGGACACCATGACACAACCTCAATCCGACACCCCAGACTCTGCCGACATCACAGGCCCTGCCGACGCCACAGACCCTTCCGACACAGCGAGAGCTGCCGCCTCGGTGAGTCCCGCCGATCTCCGAGGCCGGCCCCGCATCGCCGCGCTCGACGTCATCCGCGGTTTCGCCCTGTGCGGGATCCTGCTGGTCAACCTGCCGCCGATCTTCGGCCTCGGCGTCGACGGTGGGGCCCGCGACTTCTACCGCTTCTATGCAGACTTCGTGCAGAATCGGTTCTTCCCGATCTTCTCGTTCCTCTTCGGAATCGGATTCGGGCTGATGTGGCTGACCGCGCGGGATCGCAGCTCCCGACCACGTCTGGCACTGCTGCGTCGGTTCGCCTTCCTCGGCATCCTCGGCGGCCTGCACCAACTTCTCCAGCCCGGCGAGGCGCTGCTGCCGTATGCGCTCGCCGGGATCGTCATTCTGCTGCCGGCTACATGGATCGCCGATCGGTGGCGCAACGGCGTCACAGTCGTCCTCGGCGTCATTCTGCTCGCGGTCGGAGTGGCCACCGGAGGCGGAATGGCCGTCATCCCGGGACTCTTCCTGGTCGGCTTCGCCATCGGAGCCAGTGGTTTCCTCCGTTCCGTCCTCAACCATCCCGGACGAGTCGCGATCGCCGGTGTCCTCGCCCTGGCCGCGACGATCGTCGGCTTCGCCGGTACGGACTACACGACCCGTCAGATCAACCAGTGGATCAACGCCGGCCTCGGCATTCTCATGGCCCTGACCTATATCGTCGCCGTCCTGCTGCTCCTGCGCACCCCCGCCGAGGCGGTCCTGAAGTCCGTATTCGCACCGCTGGGGCGGATGGCGCTGAGCAACTACGTCGGTGCCACCGTCATCCTCGTCACCGTGCGGCTGGCTGCGCCCGATCTTGCCCGGTTCGACGACCGCGGCGGTTACCTCGCCGGAGTCGTCATCTGTGCAGCGATCATCATCGTCCAGGTCATCGTCTCAACACTGTGGCTGCGCCGGTTCGGACAGGGTCCGTTGGAGAAGCTGTGGCGTCTCGTCACCTGGGGTCGATCGCCAGAACGACGCCACCAGCGCCGCGGCCACAGCCGCCACCAGCGCCAGGACCAGCGCCGCGACCGGCTGGGCGCGGTCACGAGTTCACGCGAATGACCTCTTCCTGGTACGGCGCGATGACCTCGCCGGAGATCCGCAGGTCGAGAAGCAGGAAGGGCCGTTCGTCGACCGGACGAGCCTTCCACTCCTCGACGATCTCGAGATCGGACAGGGATCGGACGACGACGCCGTGTCCGCCGGCGGCCGTGGCCAGGGCCGCGAAGTCGATCTCGTCGATGAGCATGGGTGACTTCTCCAGGCCCTTGAGCCCGTACAAGTTGACCTCGGCGCCATAGGCCGCGTCGTTGAAGACCACCGCCATTCCGCGACCGTCGGCGACCCGGATCGCGGTGTCCAGGTCGGACAATGCCATGGCTCCGCCTCCGTCACCGCTGGTCAGCACGATCGTCGACTCCGGGTTCGCGCGGGCGGCTCCGGCGACGGAATGCCAGCCGAGTCCGATCGATTGGAACGCGGTGCCGACCATCGCCAGCCGGTCCGGTGCGCTGGGTTCCCAGAACATGTTCGCCCAGGCGATGAAATGTCCGCCGTCGGAGACGACGACCCGATCCTTCGGCAGAATCTCGCCGAGGCGGCTCGCCGCCGCACGAGGATCGAGCCGTCCGTCCCCGGCGAGCTCCGACCCGACGACGTAGGCACGGTCGGCGGTGGTGTCGACGGAGTCGTGCCAGCGCGGAGCGCCGCTGTCCGAATATTTCGCACCGTCGATTCCGGTCGACTTCAGCCGTGCCACGAGCTCGGCGGCAGCGAGCGTCGCATCGGCTCGGATGAAGCCGCCGACGCGGGCGTTCGTGGCACGGTCGTCGGTGTCGATCTGCCACACCGTCGTCGAGGGATGGAAGAGGTCTCCGAAACGCATCGTGAACTGATTGAGCGAGGCTCCGAAGACCACGGCGACATCGGCCTCGCGGACGCGGTCCATCGCGGCCGGGGCGCCGAAGCCGCCGGCGACTCCCAGGTCGTGTTCGGCAGCCGGGAAGATATTGCGGCCCAGCGCGGTCGTCACACTCAGCGCACCCGTGAGCTCGACGAGTTGACCGAGCTCGTCACTGGCTCCGGCCAACCAGGCTCCGCGACCGGCGAGCAGCAGCGGTCGATTCGCCGCGGCCAGATCTGTGGCGAGACGATCAATGGCCGCATGAGCGAACTCCCCGGTCGGAGCCGTCGGTGCCGGACGACTGGGACCGGGGACGGCTGGAATCTCACCGAGCTCCAGAGTCGCGACATCGTAGGGGATCGCGAGCACCACGGGCACCCGGTAGGTCTGCGCGTGCTCGATCGCGGTCACAGTTGCGGCGGCCGCATCGACCCGACCGACGGTGTACGTGCGCACACCCACCGCCGAAGCCATGGCGATCTGGTCGACGTCCCACGGCCGCGGACCCGATGTCGGCTCATCCCCGACGACGAGGACGAGGGGAACTCGGGCTTGGGCCGCCTCGGCGAGAGCGGTGAGCGTATTCGTGAACCCGGCACCATAGGTCGTGGTGGCGGCGGCGATCCGCCCGGAGGTGCGGAAGTGGGCGTCGGCGGCGACGACGGCTCCGGCTTCGTGGCGGACGGCGGTGTAAGTGGCAGAAGTGCCGCGCAGCAGGGCGTCGAGGAAGTAGGCGTTGCCGTTGCCCATGAGGCCGAAGACCTCGTCGATGTGGGCGGCGAGAGTGTGCGCGACGTGCGCGGAAGTATGAGCCATGGCTGGCCTTTCGCGAATGAGATATGGAAACGAGGGATCCATATATGTCTCACACGCGCGACTCGGCGGCTTCGTGCCCCTTTTTCGGACACCGGCTGAAGAGCCGCTCGCCCTGGGCGCCCTTTTCCGGGGGCTGTTGCGGACGGCTCAGCCTGACTCTTCGAATATAGGTGACTGTGGCCTGAGGCACCAAGTCGAGCGACGTCCCGGCACGCAGATCGCACCCGCCCAGAACTACCTGACGGCGGCCCAGCAACCTCGCGCGAGGTTGCTGGGCCGCCGTCAGGTAGTAATCAGCGGTTGATGCGTTCCTTCCAGGCGGCCATGACCTCGGGGGAGGTCGGCTTCGATGCGAAGGACCCGACGAGGTAGCCGACCAGCGAGGCGATGAGGCCGAGGTAGATCGCCTCATTCGAGTAGATGCCCATCGTGATCATCACGACCACGGTGGTCACGGCACCGAGGATCATGCCGGCCATCACGCCGACGATCGTGCCGCGCTTGAACACGAGGCCGCCGAGAATCGGGATGAACAGGCCGGCCACCAGCAGGTTGTACGCCACGGTGAGGGCTTCGACGACGCTGGGCATGATCATCGCGAGCACCAGGGTGACGACGCCGAGCACGATGAGGTAGATGCGCGAGTCGCGCACCTCGTCACCGGTCTCGCGCACCAGCGACCGCACGAGCGTCGACCTCGCACTCGTTCCCGAACCGGTTCCATTCGCCGAGGCGGCCGACCCATCCGTCGCTGCGCCGTCCGCAGACGATCCGGTCGAGGCCGGCACGATGTCCTTGCGGGCGAGGATCGGTTCGACGATGTCCTGGCGGCAGACGGTCGAGGCGGCCATGAGCGAACCGGACGCCGTCGACATCATTGCGGCCAGCGCCGCAGCCAGCACGATTCCGCCGAGCACCGGCGACATGGAGGCATCGACGACGGCGGCGAACACATCGTCCTGGACCTCGATGCCGGGCACGATCGTCGTCGCGGCCATGCCGATGAGCGCACCGGCCGCGGCGTAGAGCAGGCAGTAGACGCCTGCGGAGAATCCGCCCCACCGGGCCACACCCGGGCTGCGGGCGGTGAACACGCGCTGCCAGATGTCCTGGCCGATGAGCAGACCGAGGGTGTAGATGAGGATGTAGCCGAGGATCGCCTGCCAGCCGATGCCCACCGGTGAGGTGTGCGATTCGGGCAGCGAGGAGAACAGCTGACCGATGCCCCCGGACTTCGAGAGCACGAGCGGCAGCATGATGAGGAAGATGCCGATCGTCTGGATGAAGAACTGCACGAAGTCCGTCAGCGTGATCGACCACATTCCGCCGAGCATCGAATAGAGGATGACGATGCCGCCGCCGATGAGCACCGACCACACCTTGTTGAGGTCGAACAGGGTATGGAAGACCGTCGCGTAGGCGACCGTCGACGTCGTCGAGATCATCAGACCGTAGGCGGTCATGATCGCTCCGGAGACGAACCGGGAGCCCCTGCCGTAGCGGAGTTCGAGCATCTGCGAGACCGTGTAGATCTCGAGCTTCTGAATCTTCGGCGCGAAGAACAGCGACAGCGCGATGATGCCCAAGCCGATCGACAGCACGAGCCACATGCCCGACAGTCCGGCCGTGTAGCCGAGGCCCACACCGCCGATCGTCGACGCGCCGCCGAGGACGACGGCCGACATCGTGCCGGTGTAGAGCAGCCCGCCGAGGCGGCGCCCGGCGACGAGGAAGTCCTCCTGGTTATGGGCCTTGAATCGGCCCCAGACTCCGAATCCCACCATGGCGGCGAGATAGATGATGACAATTGCAGAGTCCACGGTGACCCTCTCTGTTGGATCGGCTCAGTGACCGACGGTGATGTGAATGGCGGTGGGCACCCGGCGATCGAGCGCCTCGGCGATGGCGGCAGGCAGGGCGGAGTCGATGTCCGCCTCGGCGATCGTCACCCCGGCCCCGCCCATGGACTGACCGAGCTTCGCGAAGTCCGGGCGGGCGAGCCTGACGGCGAAGGGTTCGATGTCGCGGTCGACCATCTGTCCTTCGATCTCCGCGTATCCGCCGTTGTCGACGACGACGAAGGGGATGCCCAGTCCCAGCTCGGCCGCGGTCATGAGCTCCTGGATGGAGAACATGGCCGCACCGTCGCCGAGGATGCACACGACCGGACGTGCAGGGTCGGCGAGCTTCGCCCCGAGCGCGGCGGGAATGCCGTAGCCCAGGGTGGCGAATCCGGGCATGTAGAGCAGCTGGTCGGGTGTGCTCGCCGTCAGGGCGTGCACGGTGCCGTCGTAGGTGACCTGCGAGGAGTCACCGGAGATGACGACGGTCGATCCCGCTCCCTCTTCGACGAGCCGGGTGACCCTGGCGCCGATCGCGTCGAAGTCGAAATCGGTGGCCCAACCCTCCCGGATCCGGGCGACCCGAGCGGCCCCGGATTCCTTCGCCGAGGCGGCCGATCCGTGTCGTTCGGACGCATCCGTCCCGGCATTCCTCGCCGAGGCGGCGGTGGCCGGTGCGGACTCGAGCGCGCTCATGAGCGCGGTGAGGAACTCGCCTGCGTCCGCGCAGGCGAGGATGTCCCCGGGCAGGTTCTTGTTCAGCTGGTCGGGGTCGATATCGCAGCGTATGACGGTCTGTGAGACCGAGTCATCACGGACGCCGATGTGCGTCTGCGCGCCGATGACTCCACCCCACAGATCGGAGTCGGCCAGTTCGGATCCGAGCACGATGAGCACATCGGCAGCCGCGGACTCGGCCTGCACGCTGGGGAAGCGCACGTTCGAACCCAGTGACAGCGGATGCGTCTCGGACACGATGCCCTTGCCGTTGGCCGTCGTCGCCAGGGGAGCGTCGAGGGCCTCGATGAGACGGGCGACCTCGGCGTGAGCGCGCCGGGCTCCGCCGCCGGCGATGACCAGCGGGCGCGTGGCCGCACTGATCGCCTCGGCGGCGCGGGCCACGACATGATCGTCGAGTCCGGGGCGGCGTCCCGCGAACGGGACCGGAACGCTGCCGTTCCATGCCCCCTCGAGCACGTCGAGGGGTACCTCGATGTGCACGGGTCCGGGACGGGCCGAGTCGAACATGGCGAACGCCTCGGCGACGGCCTGAGCGGCGCCTTCGGCGGTGCGGGTGCGCTGGGAGGATACGAGGAGGTGACCCACCGCCCCGGAGGAGTCCTTCGTCTCGTGCAGCATGCCGACGTCGGCGCGTTCGAACCCGGTGGGCACACCGGGGGAGAGGATGAGCATCGGGCGGGACTCGGCATAGGCGGTCGCGGCGGCGGTGATGACATTCGTCAGTCCCGGCCCCGAGGTCGTGATGACGACCCCGGGCTTGCCGGAGACGAGGAAGTACCCGTCGGCACCGTAGCCGGCTCCCTGCTCGTGCCGCGGTGTTACGGCGCGGATCCCGAACTCCGGCAGATGCCGATAGAACTCGAGATTGTGGGTGCCGGGGATGCCGAAGATCGTATCGACACCGTGGGCGGCCAGCGTCGCCACCACCGCGCGACCGCCGTTCCGGACGTTGTGTTCGTCGTTCATGCTCAGACTCCGAGTGCGCTGCCGGACGGGCCGGAGGGCGCCGTGATTCCGTTGTTCTCCGCCGCCCACAGGGACAGGATCTCGTAGCCGACATGGGCGGCGGCGAGTCCGGTGACCTCGGCGTGATCGTAGGCCGGGGCGACCTCGACGATCTCGGCGCCGACGACACCCAGTCCCTGGAGTCCGCGGATCGAATTGAGCAGCTCTCGGCTGGTCATTCCGCCGGCCTCGGGGGTGCCGGTGCCGGGAGCGGCCGCCGGATCGAGGACGTCGATGTCGACGGAGATGTAGACAGGGGCATCACCGAGTCGCTTGCGCATGCGGGCGACGACGTCGGCGACAGAGGTGAACTGGTAGTCGTCGCTGCGGATGATCTGGAAGCCGAGCACCTCGTCGTCTTCGAGGTCCTTCTTCCCATAGAGGGGACCGCGGATGCCGATGTGCATCGACGCGGTCATATCGATGAGACCCTCTTCGCTGGCACGACGGAACGGAGTGCCGTGAGTGTAAGGCGCACCGAAGTAGGTGTCCCAGGTGTCCAGATGCGCATCGAAGTGGAGGACGGCGATCTTCCCGTGCGTCTTGTGCAGGGAACGCAGGTTCGGCAGCGCCAGGGTGTGATCCCCGCCGAGGGTGAGCAGCTTGGCGCCATCGGCGCGCATCGCGTCGGCGTTGGCCTCGACGGTGGTGATGGCCTCTTCGATGTCGAAGGGGTTGACGCCGAGGTCACCGCAGTCGGCGACCTGCTGCCAGGTGAACGGGTGGACGTTCGTGGCCTGGTTGTAGGGGCGCAGCAGCTTCGAGGACTGGCGGATGTGAGCGGGTCCGAAGCGGGCGCCGGGACGGTAGCTGACGCCGGCGTCGAAGGGGATGCCGATGACCTTGACGTCGATCTTCTCGCCGGGACGCTCGGCTTCGACCTCGTCGATGCGAGGCAGCAGTCCGAACGTCGGGGGGCCCGCGTAGCGGGGCGTCTTGCTGTAGTCGGCAGGGCCGAGCGGCTGAGACGTCACTGGCTTCTCCTTCGTCGTGGCGGCTGACCCGACCCCGATGGGTCGGAGGTTGTGTCCTCAGCCTAGGACCTGGGTCACACAACACCGATATCCAGAGCGGCGCAATTGAACTCAGTGCTGTCCAGCGTGGATAGAATCGGGTGCATGGTCACCTTGGAACAGATCTGGTCACGCACAGAACTCGCGCTCGACGTCATCGTCGATTCGCCCACCGCAGCTGAGCAGAATGTCACGATCGTCCATTCCTCGGAGCTGCCGGAGGTCGACGAATGGCTTGCCGGCGGTGAGGTGCTGCTGACGATCGGGGTCGGCCAGGACCTCGGCGGGGACACGGTCGCGGACTATGTGCGCCGCCTCAAGGCTGTCGGCGTGCATGCGCTCGGCATCGGTCTGGGCTCCGACCTGCCGTGGCAGCAGGTCCCGCCGAAGCTCGTCGCCGCCGCGCAGGAGGCGGGGCTGGCGCTGTTCGGAGTGCCCGAGCCTGTGCCGTTCGTCGCCGTCGTCGATGCCTTCACCCGGATGCGTGAGGCCGAGACCAACAGGGAGTTGACCCGGGCGAGCAGCGCCGCACGTCGTTTCGCGACCGCGTTGGCCGGTGAGGGGCCTGCTGCTCTCGTGGCCGATCTGGCGGAGACGCTGGAGGCTCCGGTTCGGTTCGTTTCGCCCACCGGGCGGGCGTTGAGTGGGGACGATGCCGAGGCCGACGTGCGTTCGGCGCTCATCGAGGAGTCATTGAAACCGACGGCGGGACCTCGACTGATCCGCACCGGTTCGCGGATCGTCGAGGCCGTTCCGATCGGCGGTGACCAGCCGCTCGGGTGGATTCTCACCCCCGCCGAGGCGGTCGGATCTCCGAAGACACGTGCCCTGCTGCTGTCGACCGCCTCGGCGCTGTTGGCGATGTCGTTGGCGGATCTGCCCGTTCCCTCCGGTCGGTCGCTGCTCTTCGACACCGATCTGGCCGATGGTGAGGCGCGCGGGGAGTGGACGCGGGTGACGGGTCTGGCGCCGGTGGCGACGGTGGGGATGCTCATCTTCGGCGGTGTCCGCGGCGACTCCGCCGAACGCCTCATCGCCGATATCGTCGGGCGGAGTCTGCTCACCCGCACCGGTTCGCTGCTCGGGGTCGTGGGGGCGCAGGAGCGCGGGCTCGATGAGCTGGTGGCGAAGGCAGCCGAGGTCACCGGCCTGGACGTGCTTGCGGAGAAGAGACTTCCGTTGGGGCAGCTCCATCACACGTGGATGCTGTGGCGGACGCAGCACGAATCCGAGGCGTCCGAGGTCAGGGCGCTGCTCTCGGCCGTCGATCAGGAGGCTGCCGACCGGTTCGTCGATCGGGTTCTCGGCGAGCTCTTTCGGGCCCGTGGTGGTCAGGAGCTGTTGGAGACTCTGCGGGTGTTCATCGCCGCCTCCGGGGCGCGGGAGCGCATCGCCGCCGAATTGGGAGTCCACCGGCATACGGTGCGGGCACGGTTGGTGAAGATCGAGAAGCTGCTCGGCCGTGACCTCTCCCGTGCCGAGACGCGGCAGGCGGTGTCGATGGCCCTCGAACTCGCCGAACTCTAGGCTCACCTCTCACAGACTGCCCGGCACAGTGTTCTGTGCGGCAGTGTTCTGCACGGCTGTGCTCGCTGACTACTCCTCGAAGTGTTCGATGCGGAAGCGTTCGGCGATCTCAAGCACCCGGGCCAGCGCTTCGTCCTCGCCGATGCTGATGCGCACACCGGCACCGAGGTTGCGCACCGCCACGGCCTGCTCGACGCAGGCATCTTCGAAGGCATCGGATTTCTCACCCAGCGGCAGCCAGACATAGTTCGCCTGTGCTTCGGGCACGTCCCACCCCTGTTCGCGCAGAGCGGCGGCGAAGGCATCGCGGGTCTGTGCGATCTCGCCGGCCCGCTCGAGCACGTCGTCCCAGTGATTGAGGGATTCGAGGGCGGCGGCCTGGCTGAGGTCGGTGACGCCGAAGGGGATGACGGCCTTGAGCAGTCCTGCTATGACCGGCGGATGGGCGACGGCGTAGCCGACGCGCAGTCCGGCTAGTCCGTGGGCTTTGGAGAAGGTGCGCAGCAGTACGAGGTTCGGATAGTCGCGGACAAGACCGAGTCCATCGGCTCGCCCGGGTGCGGTGGCGAACTCCCAGTACGCTTCGTCGAGGGCGACGAGGACGTGGGCAGGCACTGTGTCGAGGAAAGCGCGGACCTCGTCATCGCGCAGCACCGGGCCGGTCGGATTGTTCGGTGAGCACAGGATGATGAGGCTGGTGGCCTCGGTGATCGCCGCCGCCATCGCGGCGAGGTCGTGACGGCCGTCGGCTGTCAGCGGAACTTCGTGGCGGGTCGAACCGGCGAGCCCGGTGGTCTGCGGGTACATCTCGAACGACGGCCACGGATAGATCGCCTCGGTGGTGGCGTCCGAGGTGATCTGGGTCAGCGCGACGAGCAGTTCGCTGGCTCCGGTGGTCACGACGAGCTGATCGAGTCCGACCCCGAGGCGGTCGGCCAGTCCCTGACGCAGGGCCCGTGCGGCATCGTCGGGGTAGAGCGCGGGGTTCGTCGCGTGAGCGACCATGGTCTCGAGGACCGCCGGCAGGGGAGGCAGGAAGTTCTCGTTCGAGGAGAGCTTGAACGACTCGAGACCCTCGACCCGGCGGGGAGGCTTGCCCGGAATATAGGGCGGGAAGGTCTCCAGAGCGGCCCGCAGTCGCGGTGACGGTGCCGAGGGAGCGGACGCCGAAGCGGCGGAGCCGGATGCGCTCGAGGACGACGATCCGGGCGCAGAGGACGAAGCAGGATCTGAGGCGGCGGGGTCGGAGACGTTCATGAACTCATGATGTCACAGGGCAGCGGTGCCGCAGCCTCTCGCCCGAGCGACCGGAGGCCCGCGCCGGCGATCACCAGGGTTTCTCCGGGGTCGACCGGCCGCCGTCGCCGCCTGGGCCCTGCTGTCGCTGTTGCCGTTCGGAATCCTCACGGCGTTTCTCCAGCTCGTCACGCTTCTTCTCACGTTCGGACTTGCCTGAGGAATCGTCCGGTGTCTTCTCCTCGTCGGAATCCTGGCCCTCGTCTCCGGAGGATTTGTCGTCGGAGTCCTGATCATGCGAATCCTCGTCATCGGACTCGCTGTCGTCGGTTCCCTCTTCCTTGGCCTTCTCGCCCTGCTTCTTGTCCTCGACGCGTTCCTTCGCCTGGTTGCTCTTCTGCTTCTCTTCGCTCTTCTTCGGCTGGCATTCCTCGGGTGCGTCCTCGAGTGTCTTCAGCGATCGGTCGTAGAGCTCCTGCGACTGGTCGGGGTCCTGCGAGGCGATCTGATCTGCCTGCTTCTCGTAGACATAGGACAGGTTGACCCGCACCGCACACTCGGCCGAGGTCGGAGCGATCTCCAAAGCGGATTCGAGGTCGGTCTGGGCAGCATCGAAATCGCCGACGGCCGCCTCGGCGGTGCCGCGGTTGAAGTAGCCGATGTGACGTTGGAACGGGCTGACCCGAAGGAACGCCGTCGCCGCCTTCTTCGCACCGGGGAAGTCATTCGAGGTGTATCGGACCTGCGAGGCCGTTCCGAAATAGGTGGCCATCGCGATATAGCCGAACACCAGGGCGAATATGGTGCCGAGGATGAGGTTGATCTTCGTGATCCGGCGCCGCCGTGACCACAGGTTCTTCACACGGTTCATCGCGGACCTCTCCGGTAGGGCGCCGATTGGTGAGGCGACGGCCCATGAGGAACCGCCTGATGGGGAACGGGCTGCTGGGGGACCTGCTGGTAGGGAACTGGGCCGCCGGAACCGGGCGGACCGCCTCGGCGAGGGCGCTTCGGGGTGATCGCCTTGAGGCGAAGATATTCGCGGACTCCGAAGACGAGCTCCACGGTGATCCACGCGAAGACGAGGATGAGCGGGACCCAATAGTATTCGTCGACGGTGACCCGGCCGTCCTTCTTCACCAGGGCCTGATCGTATTTCGGAGCGGTGTAGACGCTGGAGATCGCACCTGTTCCGTCGCGGTGGTGGTAGTCGACGCCGAGGTCCGAGGCGATCCGGCGCAGGTTGCCCTCGTCGATCATCGAGATCCCGGGTTCGCCGTTGCGGTCCTCGATGTATTCGGGTGGTGCCTGATCGTCATCGGGGTCATCGGGGTCGCCGATGCCGGGCGCAGTGCCGGGATCACCGACTCCGGACCCGTAGCCGAACGGCTGGCTGTCGCGCATCTTCCCGCCTTGTTCGGTCCCGTATCCGAAGACGGCTCCACTGTCGATGCGGGAGGCGAACGATGACCACGACTCCGGATTCTCCGAGACGGTCTGCTCACCGTCGCCGAAGTAGAATACGACGTTCTTGTTCTCCGGGCGGTCCTCATCGTTCGACGTCATCCGCTTCTCGAGCTCCTCACCGGCCTCGGTGATCGATGAGCCCCTCGAGTTCATCGACGACTCGGGTTCGAGGACGTCGACGGCGGAGGCGAAGGCGGCGTGATCGGTCGTCAGCGGCATCACGGTGGCTGCGGTCGACGCGAAGGTGATGATGCTCAGCCGGGTGCCGGGGAAGGCATCGGCGAGTTCGAGCATGTCCTCCTTGACCCCGGTCAGGCGTGTGTCGTTCCCGTCGAAGTCCTCGGCGGCCATCGACGTCGTGACGTCGACGACGAAGTACACATCGGCTCGCGCCTCGTACTCCTCGGTCGAGGATTTGATGGGGGCGCCGGGGCGGGCCAGAGCGAGCGCGAGCAGGGCGACGACGCCCATGCGGGCGAACCACCTCCAGCGCGGACCGTCGCCGCGGATGGCCGGGATGATGCACACGGTGAGCAGGGCGAGGACGAGGACGCCCCAGCCGAACCAGGTGAACACGGGATCGAAGATCATGATTTCGTCCTCCATGCCAGCACGAACACTCCGGCGAGGCCGAAGACGGCGATGCCGAGCGGAACCATCGGCATGTCATGGACGATCGTGTACGACCGCCCGGGGGTGTTCGCCGCTTCCTGGCTCTGGATCTCCTCGACGATGCGGTCGATCGTCGAGGCCGAGCCCATGTCGAACTGTTCGCCGCCGGTGCGGTCGGACACGGAACGCAGCTCCTTCGTCTGAGTGGTCGTTAGCACCGAGGGAGGGGAGAGGCTGTAGACGCGGACCTTCGCGTCGACGGCGATATCGGCGGCTTCGTTGAGTTCGAAGAGCGGCTCACCGGCGAGCATATTGTCCGTGGCGAAGATGATCGACCGGGACCGGTCCTCGTCCTGCCGGTCGAAGTTGTCGACGCAGCTGACGAGCCCGTCGCCGATGAGTGAGGAGCCGCCGATGTTCGGGGGCGAGGTCGACCATGAGTAGTCGGTGCCCTCGGCGCCCCAGGTGCGGAACCCCTCCTCGGCCTCGGCGAGGTAGTTCTGGACCATGTCGTAGTCGTCGGTGAGCGGGAATGCGGAGACCGCGGTGGCGTTGAAGACGGTCAGTCCGATGCGTTCGCCGTCGAAGCGGTCGACGAGTTCCTGGTAGGACTCGAGCAGATCGGCATCGTAGCCGAGCATCGAGCCGGACACGTCGAGGCAGAGCATGACATCGCGCATCTTCCGTTCCGGGTTGACCGTCTCGATCCAGGCCGGGCGAGCGATTCCCGCCAGCGCGGACAGTCCGGTGAGGACGACGACGCCGAGGAGGGCGACCGTGGTCACCAGCCGTCTGCGCATGGCTCTGCGGAAACTCGGCAGGCTCGTCATCCGTCCGCTGTGGGCCACGGCCAGTGAGGACTCCGTCTGCTTCGGACGGCGGAAGAAGTAGACCGCGGCTGCGGCGAGGACCAGCAGGATGAGCGCCAGCCACCAGAACATCAGGACCATCGTGCCACCAGCTTCCTGGCTTCGGCGATCTGCGGCTGCAGGCCCGCCGGCTCCGCTTCGGCGAACTCCGCCTCGTAGAGGCCGAGCAGGCAGTCGGCGAGGTCGTCGAGACCGGCGACGGCCGCATCGCGGTAGGTCAGATGTTCGGCTTTGACGCCCCACGCATCATGGGCGAATTCGCGCACGATCACTGCCAGCTCCTGTGCCGATTCGCGCACGTCCGCGGACTCGTCGCTCAAGCCCGTCTCCACCGCGCCGATGCGGGAGAGGTAGGTGCTGCGCACGGGAATCGGGATGCGCGGGCCTGCCGCTGCGGTGACTCCGGCCGCGGCGCGGAAGAGCGGGGCGAAGAAATTTCCGAGCACCAGCAGCAGCACGAAGCAGGCCGCCACGTACCACGCCGGTGAGACCTCCAGGGGCCCGATGAGCTCAGCGGGGCCCACGGCGGTGCCTCAGCAGAAGAGTGTGCAGTCGGCCGAGGGCCGACTTCGGATGGTCGATTTCGATATGGGAGATCCCCAGTTTCGCGAGAAGGTCGTTCCGCTGCTGACGGCGGGCCGCCTCGGCGAGGGCGAATTCCTGTCGGACCTCCGGTTTCGTCATCACCGAGGTCGGCAGCCCGCGGTCGGGGCGGGCGACGTCGAACGGCGCCGAGGCGGCCGGCAGACCCGCGAGGTCCGCGTCGGTGATCGTGATCCACAGGACCTCGTGTTGGGCGCGCAGTCGGCGGATCGTCGCTTCGGCCTCCGGCCCCAGCGGAGCCTGATCGGAGATGACGACCAGCAGCATCCGATGGTTGATGTGGCTGGTGATCCACTGCAGCTGGGTGTTGATCGACCCGGGGGAGGCGGTGCCGGTCTCGGCGAGGATCTGCTGCAGGAGGTGCTCGAGGTGGGCCTCGCTGCCTTTCCGCGGGGAGGCGGTGGTGTGACCGGCATGTCCGTGGATGAGCATGACGTCGTCGGCATGACGGACGGCGAGGTAGCCGACCATTCCGGCCATCAGGATGGCCAGGTGGCGTTTGTCGGCACCGGCGGAGGTCACGGCGTCGAAGTTGCGGGAGGTGTCGACGACGAGTCCGAGGATGTGCCTGCGGTGGGCGACATAGCGTTTGACCAGGGGCTCGGTGTGCCGGGCCGTGGCTTTCCAGTCGATGTCGCGGATCTCGTCACCGGGGATGTAGTCGCGCAGATCATCGAAGTCGAGGCTGTGGCCGTGGAAGACCGAGGAGTAGTCCCCGTCGAGGAGGCGCCGGGTCCGCCGGTGGGCGTGGATGGTCATCCGCGCCTTGATGCGATTGAGCAGGACAGTCATGGGTATCGCCGCTCAGGGGGTGGGCACGGCCATGAGGAGGGCATCGACGATCTGGGCGCTCGTGATGTTCTCGGCGGCGGCTTCGAAGCCCAGTTGGATGCGGTGGGCCAGTACTCTGTGGGCGAGGTCCTTGATGTCTTCGGGGATGACGTAGTTGCGGCCGCGGATCATCGCCAGCGCCCGGCCGGCGTTCGTGAACGCGATGGAGGCACGCGGACTGGCTCCGTATTCGATGTATGGGGCGAATCGCCCGAGGTACTTCGTCGTATTGCGGGTGGCGTGGACGAGCTCGACGAGGTAGCGGGTGATGGCCGGGTCGATGTAGACGGTGCGGGCATAGCTCTGCATGGTCACGACATCGTCGAGGGTGCAGGCCGGATCGGGCACCGAATCCTTGTCGAAGACTCCGGAGTCGAGGCGGGAGAGGATCTCGACCTCCTCGCCGGGGTTCGGGTGGGTGAGCAGATCCTTGATCATGAACCGGTCGAGCTGGGCTTCCGGCAGCTGGTAGGTGCCCTCCTGCTCGATCGGGTTCTGTGTGGCCATGACGAGGAAGGGGCGGGGGAGTTCGAAGCGTTTGCCCCCGATCGTCGTCTGCTTCTCCTGCATGGCCTCGAGCATCGCCGACTGAGTCTTCGCCGATGACCGGTTGATCTCGTCGAGGAGGACGATGTTCGCATGCACGGGGCCGAGCACCGTATTGAACGAGCCCTCATGCGCGTTGTAGATCTGCGAGCCGATGATGTCGGCCGGCAGCAGGTCAGGAGTGCACTGGATGCGGGAGAACTGTCCGTCCACGGCATTGGCCAGCGCGGCAGCGGCCGTGGTCTTCGCCAGACCCGGCACGCTCTCCAACAGCAGGTGACCGCTGGAGAGGAGCCCGATGAGCAGGGATTCGCGCAGGCGCTGCTGCCCGACGACGAAATGGTCGAGGTAGGACTCCAAGGCCTTGAGGATCGTCTGTGCGTGCGCGATCTCCTGCGTGTTCGCCGGTGCCGTTGCCGTCATGGTCCCTCAGTCTCTCGGTGTCACTGGTCGCTCGGTGTCGCTGTGGTCGTCAGTCACGCAGTGCGGTGCGTTTCTGTGGTCTCCAGCATATTGGGTGGCGCTGACACGCAACAGCCGTCGACGTTGCAGTGCTGACACACTTCCGACTCCGGCTCGGTCGACCGCCCGGTCGCAGAGCCGGTCGCAGAGGATCTGCCACTGCCCGTTCACAGCCGGGCCATCTCATGTCAGGACCGATCTGTAATGTCGATGAGACAGATGACGGTCAGGGAGGAGGTGCGAAGCGAAACCCGGAGAAATCCGGAGGAGATCACCGTCACCGAGGCGGCCGACCCGGTCCGTACCGAGGTTGCCGACCCGGTCCGCACGACAGGCGGTGCCTCGGTCCCTGCGACCGGTGACGAAGCGATGTGATGATCGCCTCCGCTCCGACGTGACCGGTGCCGCACGAACGAGTTCGGAATCGTCGGACGAGGGGTCCGCGACATGCCCACAGGCAAAAAATTTTCCTGTGGAAAGCGGTGGATAACGCGGGCGGAACAGCGGCCGAAAATCGGCCCGGAAGCCGCCGATGCCAGCGTCCGCGCAGGTGATCGAACTACACGAGTGTCGTTCACAGCCTGTGGACGAATGTGGACGGTGATGACACAGGGTGTGGAACCTTCGAATGACACTGGTGTAACACTGGATATAGGGGTAAGGTCTAACCCGAACACAACATCTAGTGGTCACCCCTGAGCCTGCGCCTGGTGATATTCATCATGATCGAGCAGTTGACGGGACACGGTCACAGCCATCAGAATGCCGAACTGCACAGCAGATTGAAGGAGTCGTCATGATCACCGTGTACACCAAGCCAGCTTGCGTCCAGTGCAACGCCACCTACCGTGCTCTCGACGCCAAGGGCCTGAAGTACAAGTCGGTCGATCTCAGCGTCGACGAGAACGCCCTCGATGTAGTCAAGGCGATGGGCTACATGCAGGCTCCCGTCGTCGTCACCGACAACGACCACTGGTCGGGCTTCCGCCCGGACAAGATCGCCACCCTGACCGGCGAACAGTCTGCGTCCGTCGTGGCCTGACAATGCTGCTGGTCTACTTCTCTGCCAACTCCGAGTACACGCACCGCTTCGTCTCGAAGCTGCGTCACCCGGCAGTGCGGTTGCCGACGTTGACCACGGAGCCGACGCTGCGAGTGGATGAGCCGTTCGTTCTCGTCACCCCCACCTATGGGGCCGGTCGCAATCGCGGGGCTGTTCCCAAGCAAGTCATCAGATTCCTCAATGTCGAAGAGAACCGCCGTCATCTCGTCGGTGTCATCGGCGCCGGAAACACGAACTTCGGCGAGGACTACTGCCGCGCGGCCTTCAAGGTCGCGGCAAAGTGTCAAGTACCCCTCATGTATCGAGTCGAACTCCTGGGCACTCAGGAAGATGTCGACGCTGTCAACCTAGGATTGGACAAACTGTGCGCGAGCTCGCTGAAGACCGCAATGTAGAGGACATCATCCGCGAAGAGACGGATCTGGATTACCACGCGCTCAACGCGATGCTGAACCTGTACGACGAGGACGGCAGGATCCAGTTCGAACGTGACAAGCAGGCTGCCCGTCAGTACTTCCTGCAGCACGTGAACAACAACACCGTCTTCTTCCATAACCTCAAGGAGAAGCTCGACTACCTCGTCGAGAACGACTACTACGAGCCCGAGGTCCTGGACCAGTATTCGTTCGAGTTCATCGAACAGCTGTCGACACGCGCCTATGATCAGAAGTTCCGCTTCCAGACCTTCCTCGGTGCGTTCAAGTTCTACACCTCCTACACGCTGAAGACCTTCGACGGGAAGCGCTACCTCGAACGCTTCGAGGACCGTGTCGTCATGGTCGCTCTCTTCCTGGCCCGTGGCGACGAGACGCTGGCCACCCAGCTCGTCGACGAGATCATCGCCGGGCGGTTCCAGCCGGCCACCCCGACGTTCCTCAACGCAGGCAAGAGGCAGCGTGGTGAGCTCGTCTCCTGCTTCCTGCTGCGCATCGAAGACAATATGGAGTCGATCGGCCGCTCCATCAACTCTGCGTTGCAGCTGTCCAAGCGCGGCGGCGGTGTGGCCTTCGCTCTGACGAACATCCGTGAGTCCGGTGCCCCGATCAAGAAGATCGAGAACCAGTCCTCCGGCGTCATCCCCGTGATGAAGCTGCTCGAGGACTCGTTCTCCTACGCCAACCAGCTCGGAGCGCGTCAGGGCGCCGGTGCCGTGTACCTGCACGCCCACCACCCCGACATCTACAAGTTCCTCGACACCAAGCGCGAGAACGCCGATGAGAAGATCCGAATCAAGACCCTGTCCCTGGGTGTTGTGATCCCTGACATCACCTTCGAACTGGCCAAGCGCAACGAGGACATGTACCTCTTCAGCCCCTACGACGTCGAGCGCGTCTACGGTGTGCCCTTCTCCGACATCAATGTCACCGAGAAGTACACCGAGCTCGTCGACAACGCGGCGATCAAGAAGAAGAAGATCAACGCCCGTGAGTTCTTCCAGACTCTGGCCGAGATCCAGTTCGAGTCCGGGTACCCGTACGTGATGTTCGAGGACACCGTCAACAAGGCGAACCCGATCGACGGCAAGATCATCATGTCCAACCTCTGCTCGGAGATCCTCCAGGTCTCCGAACCCAGCAAGTACGACGATGATCTCGGCTACGACGTCGTCGGCAAGGACATCTCCTGCAACCTCGGTTCGCTCAACATCGCACTGACGATGGACTCGGACAACTTCGGTCAGACCATCGAGACCGCGATCCGGGGACTCACCGCTGTCGCCGAGACCTCGAACATCCAATCCGTGCCCTCGATCGCCCGCGGCAACGACATGTCGCATGCCATCGGCCTGGGGCAGATGAACCTCCACGGCTATCTGGCTCGGGAGCACATCTACTACGGCTCCGATGAGGGCCTGGACTTCACGAACATGTACTTCTACACCGTCGCCTACCACTGTGTGCGCGCGTCGATGGAGATCGCGAAGGAACGCGGTGAGACCTTCGCCGGCTTCGAGCGGTCGAAGTACGCCACCGGCGAATACTTCGACAAGTACACCGATGAGGCCTGGCAGCCGCGCACCGCTCGTGTGGCCGAACTGTTCTCCGCAGCGAACGTGCACATCCCGACGCAGGACGACTGGCGAGAGCTCAAGGCTCAAGTGGCCGAGCACGGCATCTACAACCAGAACCTCCAGGCCGTGCCGCCGACCGGTTCGATCTCATACATCAACAACTCGACCTCGTCGATCCACCCGGTGGCCTCGAAGATCGAAATCCGCAAGGAGGGCAAGGTCGGCCGCGTGTACTACCCGGCTCCCTTCATGGACAACGACAACCTCGAGTATTACCAGGACGCCTACGAGATCGGCTACGAGAAGATCATCGACACGTATGCCGAGGCCACGAAGCACGTCGACCAGGGCCTGTCGCTGACGCTGTTCTTCATGGACACCGCTACCACTCGTGACATCAACAAGGCGCAGATCTACGCCTGGCGCAAGGGAATCAAGACCATCTACTACATCCGGCTCCGGCAGCTTGCTCTGCAGGGCACGGAGGTCGAAGGCTGCGTCTCCTGCATGCTCTGATCAACGGAATCGGCGGACCGATGTGAATCGGTCCGCCGGCTTCATGCGGGCCCCATATCACCGGCCGGGCCCGCGCATATGACTTTCGTCTGCCGCGCAGACAACTCGTACTCACGACGAACAGCACTTTGGGAAGAGAGAAAGCGTTGGAGAATCTGACTCTGGCATCGCATGTGGACGCCATCAACTGGAACCGCGTCGTCGATCCGATCGATGATGAGGTCTGGGATCGCCTGACCGGCAACTTCTGGCTGCCGGAGAAGGTCCCGCTGAGCAACGACATCCAGTCCTGGGCGACTCTGACCGATGATGAGAAGACGCTGACGATGCGTGTCTTCACCGGTCTGACCCTGCTCGACACGATCCAGGGCACTGTCGGTGCGATCTCGCTCATCCCGGATGCGGTGACCCCGCACGAAGAGGCCGTGCTGACGAACATCGCATTCATGGAAAGCGTCCACGCGAAGTCGTACTCCTCCATCTTCTCGACCCTGTGCTCGACGAAGGAGATCGACGAGGCCTTCCGCTGGTCGCGTGAGAACAAGTACCTGCAGTCCAAGGCAGACATCATCCTCAGCTACTACCGGGGTGACGATCCGCTCAAGCGCAAGGTCGCCTCGACGCTGCTCGAGTCCTTCCTCTTCTACTCCGGCTTCTACCTGCCCATGTACTGGTCGGCACACGCCAAGCTGACGAACACCGCTGACCTCATCCGTCTGATCATCCGCGATGAGGCCGTGCACGGCTACTACATCGGCTACAAGTACCAGAAGGGTCTGGAGTCGCAGTCCGAGGAGCGCAAGCAGGAGCTCAAGGACTACACCATGAACCTCATGTTCGAGCTCTACGAGAACGAGGTCGCCTACACCCACGACATCTACGATCCGGTGGGCCTGTCGGAGGACTGCAAGATGTTCCTCCACTACAACGCCAACAAGGCGCTGATGAACCTCGGATACGAAGCGATGTTCCCCAAGGAGGTCACGAAGGTCAATCCTGCGATCCTCGCGGCGCTCTCGCCCGGCAGCGATGAGAACCACGACTTCTTCTCCGGTTCGGGTTCGTCCTACGTCATCGGCAAGGCCGAGAACACCGAAGACGACGACTGGGACTTCTGAGTTCTCGGTCCCGACCTCGCGCGGCCCATCCAGGCACAGAATGCTTGGGTGGGCCGCTTCTGCATTCCCAGTCGTCGAATCGCCCAGGTGCGCGACCCAGGAGCGTATTCCCGAGAGTCTGACCGGAATGCGAGATTATCGCTCCGTGGCTCTGAGCCGCCGACCGTGCTCGGATAGGATCGTTCAACAGTTGTTCTCCGAGGTCAGAGGTGATCGTCAGTGTCGAACGTGCGTGGACGTCGAGTCGAATTCGATGATATTGACGAGAACGACCTCGTCATCAGCGAACCGAAGACTGCGGCAGCCGGACTCAAAGCCGTCGAAGTGGCTTTCGAACGCGGACTCAGACAAGGCGGTGCGAGCCGGACCGTACGGTCGATGTTCCGGGTCAACCAACCCGACGGCGTCGACTGCCCGGGATGTGCGTGGCCGGAGTCGATCACCGGTGATCGGAAGAAGATCGAATTCTGCGAAAACGGCGCGAAGGCTCTCGCCGAGGAGAACACGACCCGCGTGGCGACACCCGGTTGGTGGGAACAGCACCCGATCTCCGTGCTCGAAGAGAAGACGGAGTACTGGCTCGGCCAATCCGGTCGCATCACTCATCCGATGATCATCCGCGAAGGCGAGTCGCACTATTCGCCGATCTCCTGGGCCGAGGCGTTCGAGACCATTGCCGACCACATCCGTGCCACGGAGCCCGATCGGTCGGTCTTCTACACCTCCGGTCGGACGCCCAATGAGACGGCATTCCTCTACCAGCTGTTCGCACGCAGTCTCGGCACGAACAATCTTCCCGACTGCTCGAACATGTGCCACGAGTCCTCAGGAACCGCGCTGTCTCCGACGATCGGAATCGGCAAGGGAACCGTGTCACTCGAGGATCTTGAGCAGGCCGAACTCATCTTCGTCGTCGGACAGAACCCGGGGACGAACCATCCGCGCATGCTCGGTACGCTCGCTGAATGCCGGCGCAACGGCGGCAAGGTCGTCGCGGTCAATCCGCTGCCCGAGGCGGGGCTTCTCCGCTTCAAGGATCCGCAGACGCCCAAGGGCCTGCTGGCCGACGGGGAGAGGACGAGTGACGAATTCCTCCAGATCCGCGTCGGGGGAGACCAAGCGCTCTTCCAGGCGCTCGGTCATCTGCTGCTGAAGAAGGAAGCCGAGGCCCCGGGGACAGTCATCGACCAGGAGTTCATCGAGTCCTCCACCGACGGCTTCACCGCCTATGCGGAAGCCAGACAGGAGCTCAACTGGGCGGAGATCGAACTCGCCACCGGTCTTGAGCGCGCCGAGATCGAACACGTTGCGGACCTGCTGGCGAAGTCGCGGGCGACGATCTTCTGTTGGGCCCTGGGCATCACACAGCAGCCGCATTCAGTCGACACCATCAAGGAGATCATCAACCTGCTCCTCCTCCAGGGCAACTTCGGGAAGCCCGGGGCCGGGGCCTGCCCGGTGCGCGGGCACTCGAATGTCCAGGGCGACCGTACCTTCGGGATCTGGGAGAAGCCGAAAGAGGACTTCCTGCAGCGCCTCGATGCCGAGTTCGGCATTGAGGCTCCCCGGAAGCACGGCTATGACTCCACAGAGGCGATGCACGCCATGGCCCGCGGAGACGTCGACGTGTTCGTGTCCTTGGGCGGGAACCTGGCCATGGCCAACTCGGATACCGCGGCCATGGAGGCCGGACTCAGACGCACCGGACTCACCGTGCATATCTCGACGAAGCCCAACCGCTCTCATGTCGTCCACGGCAAGACATCGATCGTCCTCCCCACGCTCGGACGCACCGACAAGGATGACAAACATCCTTCGGGAGCACAGTTCCTCTCGGTGGAGAATTCGATGTCGGTCGTCAGCCGCACCCAAGGTCGGCTCGAACCGGTCTCCGATCACCTCCTGGCTGAACCGGTGCTGCTCGCCCGGATCGCCGAGGCGGTCTTCGGACCTGATCACGTCATCGACTGGAAGGCGATGGCTGAAGACTACGATGTCATCCGCGACCGCATCTCGCGGGTCGTGGAAGGCACCGAGGAGTTCAACCGGCGAGTGCGGGACAAGTACGGCTTCGTTCTGCCCAACCCGCCCCGCGACACACGGACTTTCGCGACGGCCGAAGGACGGGCGCAGTTCAGCACCCGCGAACTCGAGTATCTGCTGCCGCCGGAGGGGCACCTGGTGCTGCAGACGATGCGCTCACATGATCAGTACAACACGACGTTCTACGGGCTCGACGATCGCTATCGGGGCATCTCGGGCGGGCGCAGGGTGATTCTGATCAATCCAGCCGATCTCGGCCCCGCCGGTGTCGACGACGGTCAGCTCGTCGACGTGATCTCGGTCTTCAACGGGGAGGAGCGACGGGCGGAGAAGTTCCGGATGGTTGCCTATCCGACAGCGCGCGGCTGCGTCGCGGCCTACTATCCTGAGGCGAACGCGCTGGTTCACCGGGATCTCGTGGCCAGAGAGTCGAACACACCAGGATTCAAAGCCGTGATGGTGCGGTTCGAGCCACGCGCCGATGAGGAAGAGTCCGCAGAGATCCACAGCGTCGTCGACGCGCAGGCGTGAAATGCAATCGAGCCGACGGGTCTGCAGGTCTGCGTGAGCGCCGCTGTCGCCCGTCGCCGGGTCCAGACGACTCCCGGGTGAATGACAGACGCCCACCTGCTGCGTAAAACCCGGCAGCAAGTGGGCGTCTTCTCAATCAGTCCGGATCAGGCCGACCCGATCGGGGTCGTGCCGATCCCGGCAGATCAGAATGACCGGGGTCCGGTCAGGCGGCGGCCATCGGCGTGATCTCACGCAGCGAGGTGCCGGTGAACAGCACGAGACGGCCGGTCGCATCTTCGATCGTGATCTCACCAGGAGCCTGACGGCTGATCCGGGGATCGATCATTCCTGCGTGTGCGAGTCCGCGCTGGACCCACTGTGGGAACTCAGACATGGTTCCCTCCTTTCTTCAGTTGTGAATAGCAGGCATCGACGCGCGCTATTCTTCAGGTTCTCGATACGGCGATTGGGTGATCGCCATGGGGATCTGCGATTCGAAGAGACACAGTGTCCGGAACATTCATCTGCAAAGTCGAACCACGATCGGGGCCTGCGACTTCAAAAGCTTGTCGTCAGGAGCAACGCAACGATCGGTTCGATGAATGCGGACAACTTCGAACGCAAAACACAATCGTAACGCGCCCAAGATCAGGTTGTCCAATTGGGGTCAGAGAGTTCGACTCAGGTTCGCGAATACCCTCGCCGAGGCGGCACCGAGTCCGCGCTCCGACCGACCCCTGACGAGGTCGGGCATCGCGTCGTCAGCGACGGCCCTGCATCCGCGCCCGGACTCGCACCCACAGCACGACGGTGGCGATGAACAGCACGGTACCGCCGGCCAGAAGGACGAGAGCCAGGGGATTGTCCAGCGCCACACCAACAGCCTGGGACGTCATCGACGGCTGCGGATCATCTGACTCCTGGGAATCCGCCGCACCGCTCGCATCCGAATCCGCGCCACCGGCATCACTCGAGCTGCCGGTGGCGGTCGGGACCGCCTCGGCGGTGGCCTGAACCCCGACGGGAACGGTCTGCAGCGATTTCGGGTTCTTCTGGGCGAAGTCCCATTCGAGCAGGTCGACGGCGGCCTGACGCGAGTTGTTGTCGATGCCGAGCATCGTCGCGACCACACGGTGCCCGTCGCGCTCGGCCACGGCCACATACGAACCCTTCGCGGCCCGGGTGAACCCGTTCTTCAGACCCAGCCCGCCGTCGACCTGGCCGACGATCTTCGTGTGATTCTGGATCTCGTAGCCTTTGAACTTCTCTTTCGTCTGCGGGTTCTTCCCGCCCGGGAACTTGTATGTCTCCGTGCCGATGACCTTCATCAGGTAGTCGTCCTCGCACACCGCCCACGCGAGCTTCATGAGGTCTTCGGCGGTCGTGTACTGGCCTTTCGCGTCCAGGCCCGAGGTGTTCTTCGCCTGCGTGTTCGACATGCCCAGTTCCGCGGCCTTCTCGTTCATCAGCTTCACGGCCTTGTCCTGCCCGCCGGCTGCCCGTCCCAGAGCATTCGCCGCATCATTGGCGCTCGACATCAGCATCGCGTGGAAGAGCAGATCGATCGAGTACTTGTTCGTCTGCATGAGACCGACCTTCGTCCCATCGACTTCCATGTCCTCGAACTCCGCGGTCACCTTCTTCTTCTTGTCAGCGAACTCGTCGACGAGCGCGAGAGCCGTGAGCAGCTTGATCGTCGACGCCGGAGCGTGCCGCTTCTCCACGTTCTTCGCCACGTGCAGCTCCCCGGAATCGAGGTCGCCCACAAGCCAGGACGTGCCCGTCGGCTTCGGGGGCTTCGCGCCGTCACCGAGGTCGTCGGGACTGACATACGCCGGTGCTGTCGACTCCGCCGGCTGGGACACCGCCTGCGCGGGTGCGGGGGAGTGGACGAGCTGGGCGGCGAGCACCAGCAGTGCGGCAGCGAAGCCGAGGACGCGCAGGAGCACGGCGCGTGGTGAGGAAGCAGTCGAGCGGGTGAAACGCATGCGCCCCAGTCTACTTTCGCCTCAGGCAGCTCGTCCTCAGGATTCCCTCACAGGGACGAACCGTCACCGAGGCGTCTCCACCGGCGCGGCCTCCACCGGCGCGGCACCCGCCGGCGCGGCACCCGCCGGCGCGGCACCCACCGGCGCGGCACCCACCGAGGCGTCTCCACCGGCAGAGGTGCCCTCCCTGCGACTCGAGTGAGCTTTTGGTACAGATTCTTTCGGACTGCTCAGGTTCCTCACTGTGCATTTGAGAGAACTGTGGACCGTAATCCGGCTGGAACGCTGTCGAAGCGGCTGGACCACTTCCGCAAAAGCACAGTTGAAGTCCAGTGGCACATGTTCAAATCAGTGCTCTCTGACTTCAACCGTGTATTTGAGGAAGTTGTCCCCTCCTCACCGCGGCCGCACCCTCACCGTGGCGCCCGACCCACCGCAGCGGCACCCCACCCAACGAGGCGGCGCCTCTCCCCGAGGCACCCCACCCACCGAGGCTGTACCCCACCCACCGAGGCTGTACCCCACCCACCGAGGCCGGGCAGACGAAAGCGGCCCCGCACCGTGTGGTGCGGGGCCGCTGCAGTCTGACTTGCGCTTACGCGATCAGAATGCGCGCTGCAGGATCGCCTGCTTCACCTCGGCGATGGCCTTGGTGATCTCGATGCCGCGAGGGCAGGCCTCGGTGCAGTTGAAGGTGGTGCGGCAGCGCCACACGCCTTCCTTGTCGTTGAGGACCTCGAGGCGCATGTCTCCGCCTTCGTCACGCGAATCGAAGATGAAACGGTGCGCATTGACGATCGCGGCCGGACCGAAGTACTGGCCGTCGGTCCAGAACACGGGGCACGAGGAGGTGCAGGCTGCGCAGAGGATGCACTTCGTGGTGTCGTCGAAGGCCTCACGCTGTTCGGCCGACTGCAGACGCTCACGCGTGGGCTCGTGTCCCGAGGTGACGAGGAACGGCATGACCTCGCGGTACGACTGGAAGAAGGGCTCCATGTCGACGATCATGTCCTTCTCGAGCGGAAGGCCCTTGATCGCCTCGACGGTGATCGGCTTGGACGTGTCGAGATCCTTGAGCAGCGTCTTGCAGGCCAGGCGGTTGCGGCCGTTGATGCGCATCGCATCGGAACCGCAGACGCCGTGGGCGCAGGACCGGCGGAAGGACAGCGAACCGTCGATCTCCCACTTGATCTTGTGGAGGGCATCCAGCACTCGGTCGGTGCCGTACATCGTGACGTTGTATTCCTCCCAGTGCGGCTCCGAATCGACCTCGGGGTCGAAACGAGCGATCCGGAAGGTGCAGTCGAAGGACGGGATGGACCCGCCTTCGCCGGACACGTGGGTCGGCAGGTCGATCTTCGACGCTGGCTCTGGGGTGGTATCGGTGCTCATCAGTACTTACGCTCCATCGGCTGGTAACGGGTGACGATGACGGGCTTCGTCTCCAGACGCATGCCCTTGATGCCGTCGGTCTCCGCTTCGGGATCGAGGTAGGTCATCGTATGGTGCATGAACTTCTCGTCGTCACGATCCGGGAAGTCCTCGCGGAAGTGTCCTCCGCGCGATTCCTTGCGGTGGATGGCGGCGACAGAGATGACCTCGGCGAGCTCGAGCAGGAAGCCGAGCTCGACGGCCTCGAGCAGATCGAGGTTGTAGCGCTTGCCGCGGTCCTGGATGCCCACGTTGTTGTAGCGCTCGCGCAGCTTGGCGATCTCGTCGAGAGCCTCACGCAGCGTCTCATCGGTGCGGAACACCTGGACGTTGGCGTCCATGATGTCCTGCAGGTCCTTGCGGATCGCCGCGATGCGCTCGGTGCCGTCCGAGGTGCGCATCTTCTCGAGCATCTCGACGACGTCGGTCGCCGGGCTCTCGGGCAGCTCCACGAACTCGGCGGTCTGCGCATATTCCGCAGCGGCGATGCCGGCACGCTTGCCGAAGACGTTGATGTCGAGCAGCGAGTTCGTGCCCAGACGGTTCGAACCGTGCACGGACACGCAGGCGCACTCACCAGCGGCGTAGAGGCCGGGGATGACGGTGTCGTTGTCGGCGAGCACTTCGGCTTCGATGTTCGTCGGGATGCCGCCCATCGCGTAGTGCGCGGTCGGGAAGACCGGCACCGGCTCCGTGTAGGGCTCCACACCGAGGTAGGTGCGGGCGAACTCGGTGATGTCCGGCAGCTTCTCGTCGATGTGGGAGGGCTCGAGGTGGGTGAGGTCGAGCAGGACGTAGTCCTTGTTCGGTCCGCAGCCGCGGCCCTCGCGCACCTCGTTGGCCATCGAACGAGCCACGATGTCACGCGGAGCGAGGTCCTTGATCGTCGGGGCGTAGCGCTCCATGAAGCGCTCACCCTCGGAGTTGCGGAGGATGCCGCCTTCACCACGTGCCGCCTCGGAGAGCAGGATGCCCAGGCCGGCGAGACCTGTGGGGTGGAACTGGAAGAACTCCATGTCCTCCAGAGGGATCCCGCGGTTGTAGGTCACGGCCATGCCGTCACCGGTCAGGGTGTGCGCGTTCGAGGTGGTCTTGAAGACCTTGCCGACACCGCCGGTGGCGAAGACGACCGACTTGGCCTGGAAGACGTGGATCTCGCCGGTGGCCAGTTCGTAGGACACGACTCCGGCCGGGCGCTTGACCCCGTCGACCTCGGTCATGAGGAGGTCGAGGACGTAGAACTCGTTGTAGAACTCCACGCCGTGCTTGACGCACTGTTGGTAAAGGGTCTGGAGGATCATGTGACCGGTGCGGTCTGCGGCGTAGCAGGAGCGGCGCACGGCGGACTTGCCGTGGTCGCGGGTGTGTCCGCCGAAGCGACGCTGGTCGATCTTGCCCTCGGGGGTGCGGTTGAACGGCAGCCCCATCTTCTCGAGGTCGAGGACGGCGTCAATGGCTTCCTTGGCCATCACCTCCGCGGCGTCCTGGTCGACCAGGTAGTCACCGCCCTTGACGGTGTCGAAGGTGTGCCATTCCCAGTTGTCCTCTTCCACGTTCGCCAGTGCGGCGCACATTCCGCCCTGGGCGGCACCGGTGTGCGAACGGGTGGGGTAGAGCTTCGTGAGAACGGCGGTGCGGGCGCGTTGGCCCGACTCGATCGCCGCACGCATGCCGGCGCCGCCGGCGCCGACGATGACGACGTCGTAATGATGTACCTGCATGTTTCTCCTTTAGGCCTTGCAGAACTCAGCCAGGACCGAGGGGTCCGCTCCGGCCGGGCAGGGATCGAACGTGAAGATGACGAGCGTGCCGAGCACGATGACGATGACCGAGGCGATGTAGAGGATCACCTGCAGGGACATGCGTGTGCCGGGCTTCTCGGAGTAGTCCATGATGATGGTGCGCAGACCGTTGGTGCCGTGCAGCATCGCCAGCCACAGCATGAGCAGATCCCAGATCTGCCAGAACGGGCTGGCCCACTTGCCAGCGACGAATCCGAAGTCGATGGCCTGGACGCCGTCGCCGGCCCACAGGTTCACGAACAGGTGGCCGAAGATGAGGATGACGAGGACGACGCCGGAGATGCGCATGAACAGCCATGCGAACATCTCGAACTTCGAGCGCGTCGACTTGTGCCGGGAGTAGCCGGTCCGCGGAGCCGGAATGGATGTTGTGCTCATGTCAGCCTCCGAAGGTGTGCATCAGCTGGCGGGGAATGAAGGCGATCATGATGATGAGCCACACAACCATGACTCCCCAGAACAGCTTCTTCTGATTTTTCGGGCCACTCTTCGAGAAATCGACGAGAATGACGCGCAGACCGTTGAACGCATGGAATGCGATTGCGGCGACGAGCGCGATCTCACCGAATGCCATGACCGGTGTCTTGTAGGTTCCGATCACTGCGTTGTAGGCCTCGGGCGAGACGCGGACGAGGGCAGTATCGAGCACGTGGACCAGAAGGAAGAAGAAGATTCCGACGCCTGTGACGCGATGCGCGACCCAGGACCACATTCCTTCGTTTCCTCGGTACAGAGTGCCCGTAGACGCTTTGGCCACGGAGCATCCTCCATCTTGATAATTCGGGTGTGTACGTCTAGAAACTACGCCGAAGACCGCTTCCGTGCCAGTCGAGACACGGCTGAGCGTCCCGGATCACACCGCAACCCTGGCAATTCCCTCAAAACTGGGATTCACCGTCTCACGGAATTTCATTTACATCACAGTCGTGTGCTCTAAATTGTCTCGTTCTCGTTCTGACCTGGACGGCCCGGGAACCCGGGAGCACCATCGCCGAGGCGGTCCTGAGGTGGGGAGATCCCCACCGGGTGCCTGTGGTTCGGCTCATCCGACACGGCGGGCAACCTCGGGGAAGGCGTGCCCGAACTCTGAGACACTGAATCCGTGAACACGCACTTCCACGCCATCATCCCCGCCGGCGGATCCGGAACGCGCCTGTGGCCGCTGTCTCGCCGGGCGACGCCGAAGTTCCTCCACGATGTCCTCGGTCTCGGTCGCAGCCTCATCCAGGCCACCTGGGATCGGGTCGCGCCGATCGTCGGCGACGACAGAGTCTGGGTGGTCACCGGCGAGAGCCACTTCGATCAGGTCGCCGAACAGCTGCCGCATATCGCCCGCGGCCAGATCATCGCCGAACCCTCACCGAAGGATTCCGCTGCCGCCATCGGGCTGGCCGCCATGCTCATCGCCCGCGAGGATCCCGAGGCCATCGTCGGATCGTTCTCCGCCGATCATTCGATCACGAACGTCGACGAATTCCGGCTCGTCATCGATCAGGCCGTCGCGGCCGCGGAGACCGGAGACATCGTCACGGTCGGCATCATGCCCCGCAATCCCGCCACGGCCTACGGCTATATCGAGACCGGTGACCTGCTCGGACTCGACGGGGCGCCCACGGCCCGGCGGGCGCTGGCATTCGCGGAGAAGCCGGAGGCGAGCACGGCTCGTCAGTATGTGAACTCCGGACGCTACCGCTGGAACGCGGGCATGTTCATCGCCAAGGCCTCCGCCCTGCTCGACATCCTCGCCGAGGAGGACCCGCCGCTCTATTCGGGGCTGGCCCGGATCGCCGAGGCCTGGGACACCCCAGATCATGACGAGGTCCTCAGTGCCGTGTGGCCCGGACTGGAGAAGCGAGCCATCGACTATGTGGTGGCCGAACCGGCAGCCGCAGCCGGTCGTGTCATCGTCATCCCCGGTGACTTCGGCTGGGACGACGTCGGCGACTTCGATTCGGTGGCCAGGCTGCGCCAGCCGGTGCCCGGGGAACCGCGGGGAGTGATCTCGATCGGCGGGAACACCGACCTGCTCGAGGTCGATGCCTCGGGAGTCGTGTTCTCCGAAGGACCGCGGACGGTGGCCATCGTCGGGCTCGACGACCTCGTCGTCGTCGACACCGACGACGTCCTGCTCATCACCTCCCGCTCACACGCCCAGGATGTGAAGAAGGCCGTGTCCCTCGCCGGTGAGCGCGGACTCGACGAACTGCTCTGATCCTGGAGGGCCGTCTCCGGAACCGGGCGGATCTGTACCCTGTCGTGCACGGCAGGGGTGGGCGGACGTGAACGGGGCGGTCGCCTCGGCGAGGGTGGGAAAGCAGGACGCGAAGTATGTCGAAATTGGTCGCAATGGGCACATTTATGACATCGAGTGCCTAACATGGCTTGAAATGTTCGACATCGCCCATCCCCGACCTCCCCGCTCTGAAGGACCCGACGTGATCAGCTCGACAATCGCTGAGATCGGTGCTGAACTCATCGATTTCCGCCGCGACATCCATGCCCATCCGGAACTGTCCTTCCAGGAGTTCGAGACCACCGACAAGATCGTCGCCCGCCTCGAGGCCGCCGGCCTCAAGCCCCGGCGCCTCGAGAGCACCGGAGTCGTCTGCGACATCGGCGACGGGCCGGTGGCCGTGGGGCTGCGCGCCGATATCGACGCCCTGCCGGTCGATGACCTCATCGATGAGGAATTCCGGTCCACCGTGCCCGGCGTCGCCCACGCCTGCGGCCACGACGTCCACCTGACCTCCCTCATCGGTGCCGGCATCGCCCTGCAGAAGATCCACGAGACACGGCCCGGCGGACTCGGCGGCCGGGTGCGCCTGATCTTCCAGCCCGGTGAGGAAGTCACCCCGGGCGGTGCCCTGCGCGTGATCTCCCAAGGCGTGCTCGACGACGTGCCCGAGGTCTACGCCGTCCACTGCGACCCGAACGTCGACATCGGCAAGGTCGGTTCGCGCATCGGCGCCATCACCGCCGCCGGCGACACCGTCATCATCCGCCTGTCCGGTCACGGAGGGCACACCTCGCGTCCGCACCTGACCGAGGACCTCGTCTACGCGCTGGGCAAACTCGCCACCGATCTGCCCTCGACCCTGGGCCGGCTGATCGACCCGCGCCACGCGATCTCTCTGGTGTGGGGCGAGATCAGCGCCGGCCATGCCGCGAACGTCGTCCCCAGCGAGGGGATCCTGCGCGGAACTCTGCGGTGCCTCGACGTCGACGGCTGGAACCAGGTCGCCGAGGTGCTGCCCGAGCTCGTCGACCGCATCGCCGGACCCTACGGAGTCGAGGTCGACCTCGAACATCGCCGAGGCGTCCCACCGGTGGTCAACACCGAAGACCAGGTCACCCTCATCGAATCCGCCGTCCGCGGGGAACTCGGCGAGAACTCGGTGCAGCTGACCCCGCAGTCCATGGGCGGGGAGGACTTCGCGTGGTACCTCACCCACTGCCCGGGAGCGCTCATCCGTCTGGGCACCCGGACACCCGGCGGCATCACCTACGACATCCACCAGGGTGATCTGCTCATCGACGAACGTGCCGTGGAGATCGCCGCCCGCGTGTTCACGGCCACCGCGCTCAAGGTCCTCGACCGCGACCGGTGATGGCCCGGCGGCTGATCGCCCGCACGCGGTCGGCCGCCGCTGCCCTCTGACCTGCCACGTGATCTGCCACGGACGATGTCTGATTACGCCGTGTCAGGGTGGGCCGATAATCTTGGACCCATGAGGATGAGAGCCCGAACCACGCAGATCGCCGCGCTCGCCGCGGTCGGCGTCCTCACGCTCAGCGCCTGCTCCGTCACGGCCCCCGAAGCCCTCGAAGAGGAACGGCTGGGCTGCCTCGTCTCGGCCCCGGCCGGCTTCGACGATCACTCCGCCGGTGCACTCACCCTCGAGGAGACGGAACTGGCCCGCGGGGCCGGGGTCTTCTCAGGCACCTCGAGTCAACGCGTCTCGGGTGGGTCGGCCACCTCGGCGGCATTGGATCGGATGCACGGGCACGACTGTGCACTGACCACGGTCATCGGCCCCGGCGGAGCGGACGAACTCGCGGACTTCGCCGCGGCTCACCCCGACGACCTGTTCCTCGGGGTCTCGCCCGGCACCGACGACCTGCCGAAGAACGTGCTGAGCATGGATTTCGACCTCGTCCCACCGGCGTACATCGCCGGCTTCACCGCGGCCACTGCCTCGGAGACGGGAAAAGTCGGCATCGTCGTCTCGCACGGATTCCCGCAGGCCGACCGCATCCTGGCCGCCTTCGACGCCGGTGTCGATCTGTACAACAAGGAGAAGGACGAGGACCTGCCGAAAGCGGAGTCCTACCATCCCTCCTCGGACCGGGCCGCCTCGGCGAACGGTTCGCCGCGGGCGATCGACGACACCCGCGACGCCGGGAAGGACTACTTCGAACGATCCTTCGACGCCGATGTCGACGTGCTCGTTCCGTTCGGATCGGCGGCCGCGATGGGAGTGGTCACCTCGGCGGATGAGAAGCGGACCGACCTGACCGCGGCCACGGAGGACCCGGAGAGCGGGGACGATGGGCCGAGCCTGCCGAAGGTCATCTGGTACGGCACCGCGGGCGGGTTCTCGAAGGCGATCGTGGCCACCGTGGAGCCGAACGTGCGCCGCGGACTGCGGACGATGTTCCCCGATTGGCCGCAGAGCAGGAACCCCGACGAGGTGGCCCCCGCCCCGAAGACGGAGCCGGAGGAGATCGGCGGCTTCGAAGTCAGCGAGCGACGGTACGAGGGCACGATCGACAACGGCGGGGTGCGGATCGTCGCCGAGGACGGATTCCTCTCCCGTGTCTCCGACGCCGGACGGGGGATCACGGACCTGCGGGAGCGGATCAAGAGCGGGGAGATCGACCCGGAGAAGGGATGAGGGGCGCACGCCGCATCGGATAAGCTGAGACGGTGATGAATGTACCCGCCGGCGTCGCATCGGACGACCCCATCCTGCAGCTGCCCAAAGTCTCCCTCCACGATCACCTCGACGGCGGTCTGCGCCCGTCGACGATGCTCGAGCTGGCCGACTCGATCGGCCACACCCTGCCCGCCACCGATGCCGAGTCGCTGCGCCGGTGGTTCTCGGAGTCCGCGAACTCCGGTGACCTGGTCCGCTACCTCGAGACGTTCTCGCACACCGTGGCGGTCATGCAGAGCGAGGACAACCTGCGCCGAGTGGCCAAGGAATGGGTCCTCGACCAGGTGGCCGACGGCGTCTTCTACGCCGAAGCCCGGTGGGCTCCCGAACAGCACCTCGAAGGCGGACTCGAACTCGACGCCGTCGTCGAAGCCGTCCAGGACGGTCTGGAGGCCGGCGTCTCCGAGGCCGCGGCCGAGGGCAAGTACATCCGCGTCGGCCAGCTCATCACGGCCATGCGGCAGGCCGACAACTCCCTGGCGATCGCCGAACTGGCCATCCGCCATCGCGAGAAGGGCGCGGATTCCGGTGTCGTCGGATTCGACATCGCCGGACCCGAGAACGGCTTCCCGCCGTCTGCGCACCTCTCCGCCTTCAACGCCCTGCATCAGGCGTATGTGCCGGTGACGATCCATGCCGGTGAGGCCGCCGGCAAGGAATCCATCCACGAGGCGGTCACCATCTGCCACGCCCAGCGTCTGGGCCATGGTGCGCGCATCGTCGAGGACATGGACATCGTCGACGGTCAGGGGCAGCTCGGCAGCCTCGCCGCCTGGGTCCTCGACCAGCAGATCCCGCTCGAACTGTGCCCGAGCTCCAACCTGCAGACCGACATCGGCGGCACCATCGCCGGACACCCGATCACAGGACTGAAAGACCTCGGCTTCGCCGTCACCATCAACCCGGACAACCGCCTGATGTCCGGCACGTCGGTGTCACGAGAGATGCGTCTGCTCGTCGACGAGGCCGGCTGGAACCAGACCGACCTCGAATGGGCGACGGTCAATGCTGTGACCGCGGCCTTCCTGCCGTTGGATGTGCGTGAGCGCATGCTCGATGAGATCCTCATCCCCGGATTCGCCCGGGTGACCATTTGAGCTCACGCAATGGCCGGACCGCAGGCTCCGGTGCCTCACCGGAGCCTGAGGGGCACGGGATTCCGACCCCGCAGGCGATGCTGCTGCCCGTCATCGTCCTCGGCATCCAGGCACTGGCCCTGATCGGTGCGGCGGTGTCGTTCGTCATCACGGCGATCACTGCCGGACCGCTGGCGGCCTCGCTGATCGGTCTGGCCGTCATGTTCCTCATCTTCGCCGCCGGTGTCGGCGCCGCGGCCCGGGGCGCCTGGCGCCTGCACCGGTGGGCGCGTCCGGCGGCGATCGCCTTCGAACTGCTCGTCATCGTCTTCGCCTTCAGCGTCATCGGCGGTTCCCTGCTGCTGGGACTCGCCTGCCTCGTCACCGCGATCGCCGTGATCATGGGCTTCTTCCTGCCCCCGGTCGTCGACGCCTACAACCGCGCCCTGACCGATTGAGCCGGTTCAAGCAGGTGCTCGTCCGAACATAGGTCGCTTTCGGATACTTTTCTCGCGGCGAAAGTATCCGATAGCGACCTGAGTTCTGCGCTGAGTATCTGTTGGCGACCCAAGTTTTTTCGAGTTCGAGCAGCTGGGGCGGCCCGACGCTGCTGGGAGAATGCGTTAACTGTGCGCAGATTGCCAAAATCCGGCGGTCTGACGGGCAATCTGCGCACACTTAACTCGCGTCAGCGGGGCTGACCGCAGCAACGGATCCGCGGTCAGGTCAGAGCCCGGCAGCATCACACCTGCGGCGGCGACCATTTCTGGACGCTCGCAGCCTGAGCGGCGATGAGTCGTGAGGGAATCGCTGAGAAGATCGCATTGCGCAGCCTCGCCAGCAGCGGCGATTCGAGTTGGAACATCTGCCCCATGAGGCGGGACTTCTGTGCGATCGACTGCGTCCGCGGGCGGCGCAGGGAGTCATAGCGGCCCAGTGCTGCAGCGAGGTCTGGCGGTATTGAGACGCTCGGGCTCGCACTGTGGTCCGGTTCCTCACCGTTGCGAGTGCGCGCACTGTGGTCCGGGTTCACGCCGGCGCGAGTGCCCGCACCTGTGGCCGCTTGCTCTTCAGCTCGTCCGAGCCGGCTCGCCCCAGATCCCGGAGACTCCCCGAGCAGCGGGGTGAGCAGGACAGTGAGCGTCGCCGCATCTTCGAGAGCCTGGCCTCCGCCTTGGCCGAGGTTCGGTGTCATCGCATGTGCGGCATCCCCGAGCAGCACGACGCGGCCGCGGTGGAACCTGGCCAGCCGGCGGGAGAGGTCGGAGATCGCGGTGCGGCGGACCGCCTCGGCGTCGGTGGCGGCGATGAGCTCGGCGATGGGGGAGTGCCAGCCGGTGAACATCTGCAGCGCGGTGGCCTTCTCGTCGGCGGAGATCGCGTTCTCGGGCATGTTCGCCACCGCGAACCAGTAGACACGGCCGTCGGCCAGCGGGGCGATGCCGAAGCGGCGTCCGCGCCCGACCGATTCCCCGGCCTCGCCGGACAGCGCCACCGGCACCGAGGTGATGCCCCGCCACGCCGAATATCCGGAGTACCGCGGTGCCACCGGTTCACCGTCGACGACGGTGCGGATCCGGCTGTGCAGACCGTCGGCGCCGATCACGAGGTCGAAACGTGCAGGTGCATCGAGGTGCGAGGATTCGGGTGTGACAGTCAGCGTCCCATCGAATGCTGCCGAGGCCACCTCGGCGTCGGTGCGCACAGTCCCAGGAGCCAAAGCATCGAGGAGGATGCGGTGGAGGTCGGCACGGTCGACGATGCGCAGCGCACCGACGGCCTCGTCGGGCACCTGCACGATCCAGCGTCCATCGGCGCGGCGCTGACCTGCAGCGAAGCCTTCGACACTGGAGTCGGTCACGGCGTCGAAGGCTTCGCGCAGGCCGAGCGTCTCCAGCGCGGCGAGACCGTTGGCGAAGATCGACAGCCCCGAACCGCCGGCTCGCACCTCGGGGGCACGTTCGAACACGGTGACCTCGGCGCCGGCTCTCTGCAGTCCCACGGCCGCCGAGAGCCCGCCGATTCCAGCTCCGATGACAGCGATTCTCATAGAGTCATCGTCGCATGCAGGGCGGTGGGTGGTGACGCCGCCGGCTGATCATTGGTACGCGTCAAGTGTGCGCAGATTGCCCAAAACCGGCCTCAGAATGGCAATCTGCCACCACTTGACTCGTACCGAGGCGAGGCGGAGCCCCGAGTTTACTGGAGGAACTCTCCGCAGGCTTCGGTGAGGAAGTCGCCGGCGACTCCGCCCTCTTCTCCGAGGCTGATGGCGGTCTTCTGGATGCCCCACCACACGCGAGGCGAGCCGCCCCACTGCTGCCGGAATTCTTCGCGACGGCCGGGATCCTCGGCGAGGTCATCGGCGGCCAGCCCGATGCGGTCCTGAGCGTCATCGGCGGTGCAGCGCTTCTCGTCGTCCGGGCCCCTCGGGTCGAGCTCGGGGATGTCCTCGTCATCGACGGTTGTCAGCGTGTACGCCGAGTTGCCGATCTCTTCGACCTCGAAGGTGCCGTGGATGAGCAGGAACGGGGACGCCTCGTCATCGACGTTCTTCGCATCGACGGTGACGCTGACGCTGTCGGGGCTGTCGGCAGTCACTGTCGTCTCGCCGGAATCGGGGACCTCGGGGTTGCCGGTGTGCACGTAGACCTTGAGGTAGGCCTCGGTGTCCTTCTCGGCCGCCTCGGCGAGGCCCTGCCACAGCGGGTCGGTGTCCTTCGCCCCACCCGGCGAGGAGTCGACGATGGACACCTTCGGCGCATCGTCCGGCGTCTCGATCGGGGTGACTTCTTCCTTGCTCACCGAGGGGCGCGGCTGGGGCCGGGTCTCGTTGGGTGTCGCCACGCAGGCCGTCGTCGTGGCGGCAAGCGCAGCGGCGGACAGCAGGGCAAGGGGGCGAAGTCGCATGGTTCCTCGAGGTGTCGTCAGCGTCCAAGTGATATTGCTTCCAGCCTAATGTGCGCGAGGGCCCGCGCCGAGGTGGACGCGCGGCGAGGCGGCGAAAGCGGCGCGGGCGCGAGGCTGCTGCGCCGGAGCGCGAGGCTGGGTCCTGACGCCACAGACCTGAAGTCCGGCCGCGCCGTCCAGCCCTGCCGACTCAGCCGCGGCGTGCTGCGGCGATGAGTTCGCGCAGGCTCTGCCGCTGGGCACCTCCGGCATCGAAGTTCGCTTCGTCGAGCCACTTGTCATATGCCGATCGCAGGGCCGGCCACTCGCTGTCGATGATCGAGAACCATGCGGTGTCGCGGTTGCGGCCCTTGTACACGAGGTGCTGCCGGAACACCCCTTCGAAGGTGAACCCGAAGCGTTCGGCGGCCATCTTCGACGGAGCGTTCGCGTCATCGCATTTCCACTCGAATCGACGGTAGCCGGAGGCGAAGGCGAGATCGGCGCAGAGGAAGAGCGCCTCGGTGGCCGCCCGCGTCCGGGCCAGCCCCGGGCCCCAGAGGATGTGCCCGATTTCCATGACGCCGTTGACTGCGTCGATGCGCATGAGCGCCTGCCGGCCCTCGGCCCGACCGGTGGATCGGTCCACAACGGCGAAGAAGAGGGGATCGGACGAGGTGGCCGCCTCGTCGATCCAGGAATCGAAATCGCTGCGTTCGGTCTGCGGTGTCTGCGGCAGGTATCGGAATCGCTCCTCGATGCCGTCGGGTGCCGAGACCGCAGAGAAGAGCGCATCGCCGTGGACGGTCGGATCGATGGGCTCGAGGTCGACATATCGACCGTGGACGGGTTCTCGCCGAGGCGGCTGTGCGCCCGGGAAATTCGTGAGGTCGTCGTGCATGGCTCAATCCTCGCTGCCGTCGAATCCGGTGGACAGCTCGCGCAGAAGTCCGGCGAGTTTGCGGCTGCCGGCGGGGGTGAGTCCGCTGAGGATCTCTCGCTCCTTCACCAGCAGATCGGCCAGGGCGGAATCGACGGTGGCACGGCCGCTCTCGGTGAGGTGGACGAGCACTCCGCGCCGATCGCCGGGATCGGGGCGGCGTTCGACCCAACCGCGGGCGACGAGCCGGTCGATGCGATTGGTCATGGTGCCGCTCGTGACGAGTGTCTCCTGCAACAGAGTCGAGGGGGAGAGCTGATAGGGCTCACCGGCTCGACGGAGGGCGGAGAGCACGTCGAAGGCCCAGCCCTCGATTCCGTAGTCGGAGAAGCTCGACTTCCGTGCCAGGTCCAACTGTCTGGCCAGACGCGAGACGCGGGAGAGGATCTCCATCGGGGAGACGTCGAGATCCGGACGCTCACGTCGCCAGGCTGCGACTATTCGATCCACTTCGTCCATGAATCGATTTTACGTCCATATCAAGAATCTTGAGAGCAAAGATACTTTTTGACGAGAGATTCCTTACTCTCAGGGTCCGTTTAACCTGCAGGTTTGGATGGACGGGTGCGTTTGGGAATATGGTTGTCCTTGGTTGTTGCATCCGTCAACGAACCTGCAGGGGCCAACCACCCGGCAGCAGAAACGAAGGAATACACGTGGATCTTTTCGAGTATCAAGCACGTGACCTGTTCGAGAAGCACGGAGTGCCCGTGCTCAAGGCCCAGGTCGCGACGACGCCAGAAGCAGCGAAGAAGGCAGCCGAGGATCTTGGCGGCGGAGTCGTCGTCGTCAAGTCACAGGTCAAGATCGGCGGCCGTGGAAAAGCCGGCGGCGTCAAGGTCGCCAAGAACCCCGATGAGGCCGAGGCCCGCGCCAAGGACATCCTGGGACTCGACATCAAGGGCCACATCACCGAAAAGGTGATGATCGCCGAAGGTGCCGACATCGCTGAGGAGTACTACTTCTCCGTCCTCCTCGACCGGTCCAACCGCACCTACCTGGCCATGTGCTCGAAGGAAGGCGGCATGGAGATCGAGCAGCTGGCCGTGGAACGTCCGGAAGCGCTCGCCAAGATCCCCGTCTCCGCCATCGACGGCATCAACGATGCCAAGGCAGCAGAGATCGCCGAGGCGGCCGGCTTCGACGCCGACACCGCCGCGAAGATCGCCCCCGTGCTGACCAGCCTGTGGACCGTCTTCGAAAAGGAAGACGCCACCCTCGTCGAGGTCAACCCGCTGGTCAAGACCGGTGCCGGTGACATCATCGCCCTCGACGGCAAGGTCTCGCTCGATGACAACGCCGACTTCCGCCACAAGGAGCACGAGGAGCTGCGCGACATCAGCGCAGAGAACCCGCTGGAACTCAAGGCCAAGAAGCTCGACCTCAACTACGTCAAGCTCGACGGTGAGGTCGGAATCATCGGCAACGGCGCAGGACTGGTCATGTCGACCCTCGACGTCGTCGCCTACGCAGGTGAGAACCACAGCGGCGTCAAGCCCGCGAACTTCCTCGACATCGGAGGCGGCGCCTCGGCTGAGGTCATGGCCAACGGACTCGACGTCATCCTCGGCGATGATCAGGTGAAGTCCGTCTTCGTCAACGTCTTCGGCGGAATCACCGCCTGTGACGCTGTGGCCGACGGCATCGTCAAGGCCCTCGAGATTCTCGGCGACCAGGCCACCAAGCCGCTCGTCGTCCGCCTCGACGGCAACAACGTGGAAGAGGGACGCGCCATCCTGCAGAAGGCAGCGCACCCGCTCGTCACGCTCACTGACACGATGGACGGTGGAGCCGACAAGGCCGCCGAACTGGCTGCTGCCAAGTAAGGAAAGGTCTTTACAACAATGTCTATCTTCCTGAATTCCGATTCGAAGATCATCGTCCAGGGCATCACCGGCGGAGAGGGCTCGAAGCACACCGCTCGTATGCTCGCCGCCGGGTCGAACGTCGTCGGCGGTGTCAACGCCCGCAAGGCCGGCACCACCGTCAAGCACAACGACCAGGCTGGCAACGAGGTCGAACTCCCCGTGTTCGGGTCCGTCGCCGAGGCGATGGAAGCCACCGGCGCTGACGTGTCCGTGGCCTTCGTGCCCCCGGCGTTCTCCAAGGACGCCGCGATCGAGGCCATCGACGCGAAGATCGGTCTGCTCGTCATCATCACCGAGGGCATCCCCGTGCAGGACTCGGCAGAGGTCTGGGCCCGTGCGCAGGCGGCCGGAAACGCCACCCGCATCATCGGACCAAACTGCCCGGGCATCATCACCCCCGGTGAGTCGCTGGCCGGCATCATCCCGGCCAACATCACGAAGAAGGGCAAGCTGGGCCTCGTCTCGAAGTCCGGCACCCTGACCTACCAGATGATGTACGAGCTGCGTGACCTCGGCTTCTCGACCGCCATCGGCATCGGCGGAGACCCGGTCATCGGCACCACGCACATCGATGCGCTCGAAGCCTTCGAGGCCGATCCTGAGACCGAAGCCATCGTCATGATCGGCGAAATCGGCGGAGACGCCGAAGAGCGCGCCGCCGCCTTCATCAAGGAGAACGTGACGAAGCCGGTCGTCGGCTACGTCGCAGGCTTCACCGCTCCCGAGGGCAAGACCATGGGCCACGCCGGCGCCATCGTCTCCGGCTCCTCGGGAACCGCTCAGGCCAAGAAGGAAGCCCTCGAAGCCGCAGGCGTCAAGGTCGGCAAGACCCCGACCGAGACCGCCGAGCTCATGCGCGGACTCCTCGCCTGAGTCGCGTGAGACACAACCGCTGCTGAGGGCGGGCCAGCCGATTTCGACCGGCTGGCTCGCCCTCAGTGCATACCAGCTGGCTCAAAGTGCAGGCGCACGGCATAAATGCTCTGCTCCTGCACTTTGAGCCAGCTGCTGTCTGCGGAGGATGAACTGCGCCGATTGTGGCGGTGCGCAACAGCTGGTTCAACGTGCGGGCGCAGAGCACACATGCCCTGCGCACGCACGTTGAACCAGCGGGTGTATGCAGAGGAGCGTGCCGCCGGTGACTCCACTCCGGACAAGTCGCCGCGCGCGGACCGCACTGCACACCTCGCGCGGCACGTACTAGTCTGAGATCGTGAACTCCCAGACACCTGATCAGACAACGCCGTCGACGAACCCCGCGGACACTCTCCCCGACATCGGCACCGCCGCCCCGCCCGTCGACACCAGACCGGCCGCGCACCCGCGCAACTTCGGCTCCGACAACTGGGCCGGAGTCCACCCCGAAGTCATCACCGCCATCGCCGAGGCCAACGTCGGCCACACACCCGGCTACGGCGGCGACCCGTGGACGCAGCGTTTCCACGACATCATGGCCCACCACTTCGGGCCCGAGGCCCAAGCGTTCCCCGTCTTCAACGGCACCGGCGCCAATGTCCTCGCCCTGCAGTCGGCGCTGCCGCGCTGGGCCGCGGTGATCACGGCCGCCTCGGCGCATATCAACTACGACGAAACCGGAGCCCCGGAGAAGGTCGGCGGGCTCAAGATCGTCGGTGCCGCCACCGAGAACGGCAAACTCACCCCCGAGACCATCACGGGGGCGATCATCGGCCGTGGCCACGAACACAATGCGCAGCCGCTGGCCGTAAGCATCTCCCAGTCCACCGAATGGGGCACGACCTACACCCCGGAGGAGATCGCGGCGATCGCGGCCACCGCGCACGAGAACGACATGATCCTCCACGTCGACGGGTCCCGACTCGGCAATGCCGCCGCCCACCTCGGCGTCGGCCTCGGTGACATCACGACTTCGGTCGGAGTCGACATCCTCAGCCTCGGCGGAACGAAGAACGGCCTGCTCGGTGCCGAATCGGTCGTCATTCTGAACCCCGACATCGGCCACGGAATGCGCTTCCTGCGCAAGATGAACCTGCAGCTGGCCTCGAAGATGCGCTTCCTCTCCGCTCAGCTCAACGCGCTGTACGAGGGCGACCTGTGGCGCAACTCCGCCACCCGGTCGAACACGATGGCGCAGCACCTCGCCCACAGACTCGCCGAGGCGGCCGAGCGCGGCCGTGTCCCCGGGCTCGAGATCGTGCAGAAGGTCGAGTCGAACGTCGTGTTCGTCCGGATGCCCGCCGAGGTGGCCGCGCGGGCCCGGCAGACGTTCGCCTTCGCGGACTGGCCCTTGGAGAGGGACATCGTCCGCCTCATGTGCGCGTTCGATACGACGACCGAGGACGTCGACGCCCTCGTTGCCGCCATTGTCGGGGACTGAAGGACCTCACGCTCGGCTTCGGGCCCGGGCGAGCGTGACCGCACCTGCGACGAGGAAGACCGCGACGGGAAAGATCGCGCGGGGCCCCGATGCGATGAGCGACCACGCCATGAGCGGGATGAGCGCGAGATTGGCTGCACTCCACACCCGCAGTCCTGCGGTGCGGACGTAGGCGAGGATGCACATGATGTAGATGATGACGAAGACACCGCTGGCCGCACCGATCATGTCGACGACGAGATCCGGCTTCACCAGGAGAATCACCAGCGACACCGTGAATCCGACGCTGAGGACCAAGGTGGCCCGACGCGGCGTCGCACCGGATTCGACGGCCAAGGACCGGGGCAGAATCCGCTCCGTCGCCGCCACAGCGACGATGGTGGCCACGCCCCTGGTCCAGGCCACGGCATTGAGCGTGATCGCCAGGATCCCCATGGCGGCCAGGACGCTTGCGGCAACTCCTCCCCACGGCGTTGACCGCAGAGCGTCGACGATCCCGGTGACCGGATCGACCTGGCTCGACTGCGCCTGAACGGCCACGGTGAGGGTGAGGACGAGGACCAGCAGAAGGACCAGCGAGATGATCGCCACCGGGGCGAAGTCACGCCGTGGATCCGGCAGCTCACGGGCGAGGAAGGTGAGATTCTCGAAGCCGATGAAAGCCCAGAACGCGATGAGCGCCCCGGCAGGGACGAGAGCCAGCTCGGGTATGTCGGGGACGACGTCGGGCGTTCTGCTCGGGTGCAGCAGAGACCAGGCGACGACCGCGACGATGGCGATGACGAGGACCACCGCGCCGACGCGCTCGACAGTGCTGCCCAGCGACCGGCCGCGCAGATTGACGATGACGGCGAAGGCCATGAGCACGGCGGCGATCGCGATCTCGGGAACGTCGATGGCCAAGATGGCCGTGAGGTTCCGCGCCGCCATCACGGACCCTGAGGGCAGTCCGACGACTACGACCATCGAGAACATGAGGGGGACCATCGCCGCGGGACGACGCCCCAGCCCGGTCCTGATCGTCTCGCGAAGAGGATCGGCGCTGTGCCCGGAGACGATGACGGTGTCGCGGAAGAGCATGAGCATGGGCAGGCAGACGAGCGCCGCGATGATCCAGGTGAGAGCGGCCGCGGCTCCGGACTCATGAAGGACAGCGGCCGGCACCGCGATGAGTCCGGCTCCGACGACGGATGACAGACCTGCGGCGACTCCCGGTCCGAGTGACCAGATCCTGGCCCACCCCGTCGAGTGCCCGTCGGGGGGCCTCGGCGCGGACGATTGTGATGCTGCGACCGAGGTCGAAGAGGTGCGTGGTGAAGTCATGACTCCACTCAACCGTCGATCGCAGAGAACCACGAGTGTCTTAAACGACACGTCTCACCGGTTTTCGGTCATAATGGGACGATGTTCACCGCAGCAGTGCTCATCAGAGACGGACTCTCCCTCTTCGAATTCGGCGTCACGGCCGAGGTCTTCGGGATCGACCGCACGGAAGTCGGGTCACCGCCGATCGACTTCCGCGTCTGCTCGGAGGGCGGACCGCGCTGGTTGGAGACCAAGCACGTCTCCGCAGTGAGGATCGAATCCACGCACGGTCTCGAGGGCCTGAGCGGAGCCGACGTCGTCATCGTCAGCGCCAGCCTGCCCCACACCGGCACCGAGGCGGAACGGGCGGCCCTCCGCCGTGCCCATGCGGAGGGAGCTGTGATCGTCTCACTGTGCAGCGGTGCCTTCCTTCTCGCCGGTGCGGGTCTCCTCGATGGGAGTCAGGCGAGCACCCACTGGCTGTTCGCCGACCAATTGGCACGGGATTTCCCACGCATCGACGTCGTCGAGGCCAACCTATTCACCGATGCCGGGCAGATCGTCACGGCCGCGGGCACCGCTGCGGCGATCGACGCCTGTCTGCACATCGTCCGACGCGAGATCGGAGCGACGACGGCGCGATTGATCGCGCGGAGGATGGTCGTCGCACCGGCCCGCAGCGGAAACCAGCTGCAGTTCGTCGAGCGGCCGGTTCCCGCAGCCGCCGATCAGGGGCTCTCGGCCACGCTCGAGTGGGCGGCGAGCCGCCTCGGCGAGGACATCGACGCACCCGCCCTGGCCCGGCACGCGAACGTGTCCGTACGGCAGCTGGGCAGGCGGTTCCAGCAGGAGCTCGGAACGACACCGCTGCAGTGGATCACCCAGGAGAGGATCCGCGCAGCGCAGGAGCTGCTCGAGGTCAGCGATCTGTCGATCGAGGCGATCGGGCGGAAGGTCGGCTATTCGTCGGCGACCCAACTGCGTGAGCACTTCCGCCGCTCGGTCGGGACGAGCCCCTCGCAGTATCGGGAGTCCTTCGCCGCGGCTACTTCTTCTTCCGTCGGTCGACCTTGACGGAGACGACGGGGACATCGGAGTCGAGGATTATGCGCTGAGCAGTCGAGCCCATGATGAGCTTGCCGACGGGGGAGCGGCGGCGTGATCCGATGACGATCATGCGGGTGTCGGAGGTCGCCTCGGCCAGCGCCAGCAGCTCTTCGACGGGATCGTTGCCGCGGAGGAACTGAAGGATCTCGTGGGAGACCTCGGAGGACTTCAGAGTCTCCTTGAGCTCCTCGATGTCTTTGCTGGTGGCGACGCCGCGTTCGTCGGGGGTCTCACCGATTCCGGCATTGAGCACGACGAGGACGTCGTCGAATGCGCGGGCCTGCTCGATGCCGAATTCGACAGCGGCCTTGCCTTCGGGCGAGGGGGAATAACCGACGAGGATTGTCATGATCTCTCCTGGTGCGACATTGGACGAAGCTCTCTCAACTACTAGCATATCCGCCCTGTTCGGACGGGTGGCTGTTCACTCCGCAGGGAGGGGCTCCGCAGCTGATCCGCCGACTGCCGATCCCCTCGCCGACGCTACTCTGCTTCGTCTGCATGAACGAAATGTTGGAATAATTGGGTATATGTTGGTACGTGATTGACAGCACGTGAATAGAGTCCTACGATCAGTCAAACCAACAGATAGCCACGTGGTTATTCGCCCGAACGGCGATGAGCCGCGAGTAGGAAAGGGCCGGACGTGTTCGCTGAAGAACGGCAACGACGCATCGCTGAGCTGGTCAGCGAAGCAGGCCGGGTCAATGTCACCGATCTGGCCGCCGATTTCGACATCACCACCGAAACCGTCCGACGCGACCTCGCCGCACTGGAAAAGGCCGGAGCCCTCCAACGCGTCCACGGGGGAGCCGTGCCGTGCCGTCCCCACAGCCTCGAAGAGCCGACCTTCGGCGACCGTGAGATCCACAACCTCGATGAGAAGACCGCGATCGCCCGGTCCGGACTGAGCCTGCTGGAGGAGACGATGAGCATCTCCCTGGACGGCGGCACGACCTGCGCGGCCCTCGCCCGGGCGATCGCAGACGAAGCCACCGCCCGCCAATCCGCTGGACAGTCCCCACGACAGCTGCGCGTGATCACCAACTCCCTGTCCGCCATCGACAGTCTGGCCGGTGCTCCCGGCGTCGAGATCTTCGTCCTGCCGGGCCGATTCCGCCCGGTCACTCGGGCCATGGTCGGACCGCAGACGATCACGGCCATCGAAGGCCACCGAGTCGATCTCGCGGTGCTCGGGACCAACGGTCTCAGTCACGACGGCGTCTCCACGCCCGACCACGATGAGGCGGCGACGAAATCGGCGTTCGTGCATTGCGGACGCAGGGTCGCCGTACTCGCCGACTCCGCGAAGTTCGACGCCGTCTCCCTGGTGCGGTTCGCCGAACTCGACCAGATCGACGTCCTCATCACCGACGACGCGCCGGAAGAGCCGTTGGCAGCCCATCTGGAGACCGCGGAAGTCGAGGTCGTCACTCCATGATCCTCACCCTCACAGCCAACCCGAGCCTCGACCGGACCATCGAGCTGTCCGGGCCGGTCCACCGCGGCCAGGTGCAGCGCGCCGTCTGGGCCGGACAGCAGCCCGGGGGCAAGGGAGTCAACGTCTCCCGCGCCGTGGCGGCCGCCGACCGTGACACCTTGGCGCTCCTGCCCGGAGACAACGACGACCCGGTGCTCACCGGCCTCGACGCGATCGGACTGGCCCATCGCTCGGTTCCCACCGGCACTCCGCTGCGGTCCAATATCACCGTCACCGAACCCGACGGCACGACGACGAAGATCAACGAACCAGGCTCGCCTATGAGCCTGCAGACCCAGAACGCACTGCTCGACCTCGTGGCCGATCAGGCCGCCGACGCGAGCTGGGTCGTCCTGGCCGGTTCGCTGCCGCCGGGAGTCGACGATGACTTCTACGCCCGCGCCATCGAGCGCATCCGGCAGCTTCCTCAGCCGCCGCTGATCGCCGTCGACACTTCCGGCGCTCCTCTGGCTGCGGCCCTGCTGGCCTCACCGGATCTCATCAAACCGAATGCCGAAGAGCTCGCCGAGCTCCTCCACGCCGCAGGGCTCCTCAACGCCGCAGGGCTCCAGCGCGATGCCGGACTCCTCCACGGCGCGGGATTCAACGACGATGCCCGGGCGCACGGCGACAGCGGAGTATCCGATCCGAGCAACTCGGCCGAGCCGCACCAACCCGTCGGCTGTCGCGACGCGGCCCAACCTCTCGGGACCACAGAACCGCTCAATACCGCAGACCTGCACGCGATCGCCGACCGGCTGGAATCCTCACCGCAGCTCACGGCCCGCGCCGCAGCGACCCTGCTCACGGCGCGCGGCCCCCACCCACGATCGATCCTTGCGACCCTGGGTGCCGGCGGTGCGGTTCTCGCTCAGCCGGGGACTGCATGGCATGCTCAGCATCCGCCGATGGACGTCGTGAGCACCGTGGGCGCAGGTGACTCCACTCTGGCCGGGTACCTGCTGGGACTGACCGGCGGTTGCGAACCCGGTGCGGCCCTGGCACAGGCGGTCGCCTATGGAGCCGCGGCCGCCCGCCTGCGCGGCACCGGAGTGCCGAGCCCGGAGGATGCCCGGATCGACGCGGTGACTGTCATGCCGCTGACGGCATCCGCAGCAGCACCTGCGGGCAAGCCCACAGCACCGGCAGGCATCCCCGCCGACGCATCTTCCCATCGACATGAGGGCACAGCCCCCGACGCCGAGGAGGCACGATGACATCGCTCATCACAACAGAACTGGTGATCCTCGACGCGGATCAGGGGACGGAGTCGTCCGCTGTCATCCGCGCTCTGGCCGCCGCGATCGCCGAACAGGGGCGTGCGAACTCCGCAGACGGACTCGCGGCCGCGGCGATCGCCCGCGAAGAGAAGACCCCGACAGGTGTGCCCGGCGGCATCGCCATCCCCCATGCCCGCACCGAGGCGGTCACCGAGCCCAGCCTCGCAATGGCCCGGCTGAATCCGCCGGTCGACTTCGGTGCCAAGGACGGCCCCGCGGACCTCGTGTTCATGATCGCCGCCCCCGAGGGTGCCGGGAAAGACCACCTCAAACTCCTGTCGACACTCGCTCGGTCGCTGGTGAAGAAGGACTTCGTCGCCTCCCTGCGCGCCGCCGCGACCGCGCAGGAGATCGTCGACCTCGTCGAAACCGCCCTCGGCATGCGTGAGACGCCCGAAGAGCAGACGACCACCACCGAGGCGGACCACCCCCGCCGGGTCATCGCCGTCACCGCCTGCCCGACGGGAATCGCCCACACCTATATGGCTGCCGACGCCCTTGCCCAGGCCGGGTCCGAGATGGGCATCGACGTCGTCACCGAGACCCAGGGATCGAGCGGCACGACCCCGATCGACCAGTCCGTCATCGATGCCGCCGATGCCGTCGTCTTCGCCGTCGATGTCGACGTCCGCGACAAGGCTCGGTTCGCCGGCAAACCCTATGTGCAGGCGCCGGTCAAGGCCGGAATCGATGATCCTCAGGGCCTTGTTCGCAAGGCCCTCGCCGAGGCGGACGCCCCGAACGGCCACCGGCTCACGACCGCTCACGCCGCCGACGACTCTGCCGACGCGCAGTCCGGCTCCCGTGAAAGCGTCGGCGCTCACCTCAAGCGCGTGCTGCTGACCGGTGTCAGCTATATGATCCCCTTCGTCGCCGCCGGTGGTCTGCTCATGGCCCTGGGGTTCCTCCTCGGCGGATTCGACATCCCCGACTACGCCGAGGACATCGTGCTCGGCAACTCCCTGTGGAACCTCCCCACCGAATACGGTGACCTGGCGCTCGGACCCGTCGGCGCCTACCTGGGCGCCGTGGCCTTCCAGATCGGCAACTTGTCGATGAGCTTCCTCGTCGCCGCTCTGGCCGGATACATCGCCTACGGCATCGCCGACCGTCCCGGAATCGCTCCCGGCTTCACCGTCGGCGCCGTCGCCGTGCTCATGGGCGCCGGCTTCATCGGCGGCATCATCGGCGGACTGCTCGCCGGCTATATCGCCCACTGGATCGGCTCCTTCGCCGCACCGAGGTGGCTGCGCGGGCTCATGCCCGTCGTCATCATCCCTCTGGTGGCCTCCCTCGTCTCTTCCGGCCTGATGTTCATGGTCCTCGGTGGACCGATCAGTGCCCTGACCACGGGCCTCGACTCCTGGCTGAGCTCGATGACCGGAACCGCCGCCGTCGTCCTCGGGCTCATCCTCGGCGCGATGATGGCCGTCGATCTGGGCGGACCCGTCAACAAGGTCGCCTACTCGTTCGCGGTCGCCGGTCTCGCCGCCGGCTCCGTCGACAACCCCGTGCCGTGGGAGATCATGGCCACGGTGATGGCCGCCGGAATGGTTCCGCCCCTGGCCATGGCGCTGGCCACCGCCGTGCGCCCGCGCATCTTCTCTCAGGCGGAGAAGGAGAACGGAAAGGCCGCCTGGCTGCTCGGCGCCGCGTTCATCTCCGAAGGCGCGATTCCCTTCGCCGCCTCCGATCCACTGCGCGTGATCCCCGCGTCGGTCGTCGGCGCCGGCGTCACGGGCGGCATGACGATGGCCTTCTCCGTCACCAGCCAAGCCCCGCACGGCGGAGTCTTCGTCTTCTTCGCCATCGACTCGTTCCTGCTGTTCCTGGTCTCCATCGTCGTCGGCACGATCATCAGCGCCGTGCTGGTGCTCGCGCTCAAGATCCTCGTCCGCAGGGGCGGAGCGTCTGGCCCCGACGAGGCGAAGCCGGCCGAACCGGTATCGTCGAACGCTGACGCCACACGAGTCTGAACGCTCTCACCGAAGAGGCAAGACAGGAAGGAATGGGGATGTCCGCAGAGTTCTCAGGCATCGGAGTCGTACCCGGACGGGTCATCGCCCCGGCGCTGACCATGCCCGACCCCGTGTCCGCACCCGTGGCGAAGCCCGCCCCGGCCGATCCCGAGGCGGAGGCGAACAGGATCCGAGAGGCCTCGGCCGCCGTCCACGCCGAACTGCGTGAGCGCGCGGAGTCCGTCACGGGAGATGCCCGTGACGTGCTCAAAGCCACGGCACTCATGGCCAAGGACCCTGCCTTGGTGAAGACGGCGATCAAACGCCTGTCCGAGACCGATGCGGAGACCGCGATCTGGACGGTGGCCGCCGAGACCGCTGCGCAGCTGGAGAAGCTCGGCGGCTATATGGCCGAACGCGCGGCCGACGTCCTCGATGTCCGTGCCCGCCTCGTCGCCCATCTGCGCGGAGTGCCGGCCCCGGGCATTCCGCATTCGGTCGAGCCCTTCGTGCTCATCGCCGCCGATCTCGCTCCCGCCGACACCGCGACTCTCGACCCGGAGCTGGTGGTCGGACTCGTCTGCGCAGAGGGCGGACCGCAGAGCCACACGGCCATCCTCGCCCGGTCGATGGGCATACCCGCAGTGGTCGCGGCCGCCGGTGTCCGCGAGATCACCGACCACACCCCCGTCTTCGTCGACGGCGGCGCCGGCATCCTGCGCACCGAACCCGGAGCGACGGAGACCGGCCTCGTCGAGTCATGGACGGAGACGGCCGGCCGGCTGCAGTCCTTCACCGGACCCTGTCTCCTGAGCGACGGCACCCGGATTCCACTGCGTGCGAATGTCGGCGACGGCGCTCAGGCACAGTCTGCGGCAGCCGCCGGTGCCGAAGGCGTCGGTCTGCTGCGCACCGAGTTCTGCTTCCTCGACCGTGACACCGAACCCAGCATCGAAGAGCAGGCCGAGGCCTATGGGCAGGTGTTCGCGGCCTTCGACGATCACAAGGTCGTCGTGCGCACCCTCGACGCCGGAGCCGACAAACCTCTGCCGTTCCTCACCGACGCCGATGAACCGAACCCGGCCCTGGGCGTACGCGGATTCCGGACCAGTCGCCGGGCTCAGGGCGTCCTCGAACGTCAGCTCGAGGCGATCGCGCTCGCCGCCTCAAGGCATGCGGTGACCGTCCACGTCATGGCTCCGATGATCGCCACCGCCGAGGAGGCCCGACAGTTCGCAGACCTCGTTCGTGCGGCAGGACTCCCCACCGCCGGTGTCATGGTCGAGGTTCCCGCGGCAGCGCTCCAGGCGGCCACGATCCTCCAGGAAGTCGAGTTCGCGTCCATCGGCACGAACGATCTGACCCAGTACGTCATGGCCTCCGACCGCATGCTCGGCGGTCTGGCCGAACTCAGCGACTCGTGGCAGCCGGCAGTCCTGCAGCTCATCGGCATGGCCGCCGCCCAAGGTGCTGTGGCGGAGAAGTCGGTGGGCGTGTGCGGTGAGGCCGCGGCCGATCCGGCGTTGGCCGTCGTGCTCGTCGGCCTCGGAGTCACCAGCCTGTCCATGGCACCGCGGGCCCTGCCGGCTGTCGCCGAGGTGCTGTCCGGTGTCACCCTCGACCAGGCGCAGCAGATCGCCCGCCGTGCACTCGCGGCTCGCAGCGCCAGCGATGCGAAGGCCGCGGTCCGAGCCGAACTGCCGATCCTCGACGAACTCGGATTGTGAGTCCGGCCGTCGGGCGAGTGACCCCGTGACATACTCAGCACCACCACAGACACTACCCACAGGACATGCCGAACCACCGGTCCGGCCGAACCACGGTCGGACTGACAAGGAAGGACAGAAAATGGCAGAGACCATCGCAACAGTCGGAAGCACCGTCGGCCTGCACGCCCGTCCAGCAGCTCTGCTGGCCGAAGCCGCCGCAGACTATGACCTCGAGATCACCATCGCCCTGGAGGGCGAACCTGCCGAGGACGCCCTCGACGCGGCCAGCGTGCTCTCCCTCATGGGCCTCGGCGCGGAATACGGTCAGAAGGTCGTTCTGCGTACCGAAGGTGACGGAGCCGACGAGGCGCTCGCCAACCTCAAGCAGCTCATCGAGACCGATCACGACGCCGAAGGCTGAGCGGCACGCAAGCGAGGAGGCGGCAACCGGTCCGCTCAGTCTAGACTGAGCGAATGCCCGCCTCCCTGCTGCCCTCTGACTCCGCCGCCGCCCACCGCAGCCGGGATCTGCTGGCGGTATTCCCTCAGCTCAGCGATGTGCCCGGTCTGCCGCAGGCGCGCATGCTCATCGACTACGTCATCGGTCGCCGCCTCGGAGTCCTCGACGTCTCGGGCCGGGACACCGAAGGCACCTTCGTCGCCGCCGAACTCTCAGCCGAGGTCCCCGAGAACCTCATCCTCGTCGATGATGCGCACGGTCTGCAGGCGACCCTGCTCAGCCGTCTGACCCAGGTATGCACATACAACGACCGGCTCGACGAGGCACGGACTTTGGCCGCAGCGGTCGAGTCCCTGGCCGGAGCCGGCGAATCCGCGGGAGTCGCCGGAGAGGCCGGTGCCGAAGCGGCCCCCGTACTGGCGGTGAGCGAGCTCAATGAGATCGCGGGACTGGCCGAACTCGCGGTGGGGGAGACGTGGGCAGTCGTCAACGCTCCGAAGGCGGTGAATGCGCTCACCGAGACGATCGCGGTGCTGCAGCCGTTGGCGAGCACCATCATCGTCATCGGCCGCAGCGATGCGATGAGCCGCGGCGTCAACAAGGAACTTGCCCGCGGCTTCGGTCGGGTCGATGTCTCGCCCGGGGTCGGCAAGCACCGGATGATCATCGGCAGCCGCCCCCTGTCCTCTCCGAGCCTGCCGGAATTCCCACGCCGCGGAGTGATCACCCATCGCGGTGTCGGTGAGCTCGAAGTCCGCGCACATGGGGCCTGCTTCTCCGGGACGAAGAGCGATGAGGGCTCGGAGCTGCTCATCGACTCACTGCTGGGACTGCTCCCAGGTGGGGCGCCGGAATCTGTGCTCGACCTCGGCTGCGGCAACGGCTGGCTGCTCACCGCGGCCATTCGGGCCTCGGGGGCGAATACGGGACTCGGCGTCGATGTGTCGAAGGCGGCGGTCGCCTCGGCGAGGGCCACAACGGAGGCGAACGGAGTCGACGTCGACATCATCCTCGGTGACGCCGCAGATCCGGGAGAACCGGCGCTCGCGAACTTAGGCGAATTCGATGTCATCCTGCTCAATCCGCCGTTCCATCAGGGAACGGCCATCGAGACAGAGACGGCCGCGGCGCTCATGGCCACGGCCGCCGAGCATCTGGCTCCGGGCGGGCAGGCGCTCACGGTGTTCAATTCGCACCTGCGCTACCGGGAGCGCCTCGAATCGATCATCGGACCGAGTCGGCAGCTGGCCCGGAACAAGAAGTTCACGGTCATCGCCAGCCGCCGCGACTGAGACCTCTCGGTAACTGTGCGACCGGGACGGCTGGTGTGCGACCGGGACGGCAGGTGGCCGTCCCGATCGCACAACGTCACCGACGATTGCGGCGATAGATCCGCCAGGTGCTCACCTGATCCCAGACGGTGATGATCCAGATCGCGATGACCGTGATGATCTGCTGGATGTCGGCGTTCGCGGTGTTCGTGAGCTCGGGGTGGAGGACCGGCTGAGTCAGCAGCGCGATGGTGAGGAAGACGGCCATGGCGACATCGACGATCCCGCCGATGATGGCCACGGACGGTTTCGCCGAGGCGGTCGTGAACTTGATGATCTCGACTGCGGCCATGAGCGCGAGGAAGGCCCAGTAGCCGAGCAGCCAGCCGACGCCGAGGTCGGGGTTGACGAACGTCTCCCCATCGTTGAGGTGGCCGACGTAGAGCAGAGTCGTGGGGATGAATGGGATGGCTGCCAGGGCGACGATGAAGACCAGCCCGAGCCCCGCCTCGGCGCGGATCTGCTTGCTGTGGGAGTCACGTCGGTCGAGGTCATCGATCGTCCATGTGCCCGACTTCCGTTTGCGCATCGCCTCGGCTGCGCCGCCGTCCGAACTACGGTCGCCGAGGCCGATGATGATCGTGATGACGGCGAAGGCGGTCAGCAGCGCGGTGACGGTGCTGCCGACGGTCTTGCCGATCAGTTCGCCGATCTGGACGTCGGGGGAGGTGGCGAGAGTGACCACGACATTCGTGAGAATGGCCAGCAGGCCGACGGCCGGCAGGATCCAGCGCAGGCTCCAGAGGAAGAGCGGGTACGATTTCGGGCCGATGAAGTGCTGTGGTGAGTTCGAGTACTCCCGCGACAGCGCGACGGGATCGCCGAGCTCTTCGAGGACCTCGCGTTCGATGGCGGCAGTGTGGTCCGGGGACGTGTCCGCATCCTCGCCGAGGCGGGCGTCGACCATGTCGTCGATCGTGGCGGTGATCTCGGCGGCGATGTCCGGGCGGGACTCTTCGGGGAGGTGGCGGGTGACGTTGTCGACGTAGATTTCGGTGAGCGCACTCATGGTGTGCCGTCCTTCCAGAGCTTGGTGATGCTGGAGTCGAGTTCGAGCCAGTGGCTGTGCAGTGCGGCGGCGACTTCGGCGCCGCTGTCGGTGAGTGTGTAGTACTTGCGGGGGCGGGCTTGTTCGGTATTCCAAACCGATGTGAGCAGCCCCTGCTTCTCGAGCCGCCGCAGCAGGGGGTAGAGGGTGTTGGCTTCGGTGGCGATGCCGGCTTCGGTCAGCGTCGTCAGCAGCGAGTAGCCGTACTGCGGCCGTCGACAGGCGACGAGGCTGGCGAAGACCACGGTGCCGCGTCGCAGCTCCTGTTCGTGGGTGGCCAGAGCCTTGTCTTCATCCTCGTTCATGCATCACACGATAGTGTGTGTCACACACTATTACAAGAGGCGGGGTATGAGGAATGTGGCAGAAGCATCGGGCCGACAGTGCGCCGAGCGCGGATCTGATGTGTCCGTGCGCCGCACTTCGCTATTGACCGGAGGGGTGGAGAGTGAGTGCTGCAGTCATTGAACTGAGCACGGCGACGGCGGTGAGGGCCGGCGCTCCATCGGCGGAGCAGGGCCTCAGTGATCGCTATTCCGTCAGATCGAGCATCGGCGTCGAGCGCCGGAACCCGCGGGTGACGACGGCGAGATAGGCGATGCCGATGAGCAGCCAGATCGCACCGATCAGCAGAGTCCGGGGCGAGAGGCTCGTCCACAGCCACAGCGTGAGGCAGAAGCCGATTCCCGGCAGCACGATGAAGCTGAAGACTGCGGCGCCTCCGCGCCTCTTCCCATCGATGACGAAGTGCTTGATGACGGAGAGGTTGACTGCAGAGAACGCGATGAGCGCGCCGAAGCTGACCATCTCCGAGATGAAGCCGAGATCGACGGCAAGGGCGAGCAGAGACACCAATCCGACCGCGAGCGTGGCGAGAACCGGGGTGTGGAATCGAGGAGAAAGGCGACCGAAGAACGACTTGGGCAAGACTCCGTCGCGTCCCATGGCATACAGGATGCGGGAAACCGAGGCCTGCGAAGTCAGAGCCGAGCCACAGGCGCCGGCGACGTAGGCGGCGGTGAAGAAGATTGTCAGGAACTGGCCACCTGCGGCCGCCATGACGTCGAGCGCGCCGGAGTCGACGTCGGTGAAATCGTTCGATGGGTAGGCGAGTTGAGCGAGGAAGGACAGGGCGATGTAGATGAGTCCGCCGGTGACGGTGGCGATGATGATTGCACGAGGTACAGTGCGCTTTGCGTCTTTCGCCTCTTCCGACAGCGTCGACACGGCGTCGAATCCGAGGAAAGACAGGCACAAGATGGCCGCACCGGCCATCACATTGCCGAAGCCATCGGCGGTTCCGTCGCCGGTGAACGGCGCTGCGAGATCGACAGTTCCCGTCCCGGTCATCGACGCAATCCCGAGCCCTGCGAAGGTGAAGATGAAGATTGTCTGGGCGGCGATGATGACGACATTCGCCCTTGCTACGGACACGATGCCGATGATGTTGAGGACAGTGACGAGGGCGATTGCGGTGACGACGAAGATCCATGCCGGGATCATCGGGAATGCGGCCGAGAGGTAGATGCCGATGACGAGGTAGTTGATCATCGGCAGGAACAGGTAGTCGAGCAGCAGTGCCCACCCGGCGACAAAGCCGATACCCGCCCCGAAGCTCTTCTGCGTATAGGTGTAGGCGGATCCCGCGAATGGAAGTTCGGCTGCCATCTTCGCGTACGATCTGGCGGTGAATACCATCGCAAGCAGCGTGATGACATAGGCGAGGGGAACTCGGCCTCCGGTGACCTGGGTGACGATGCCGTAGGTCGTGAAAACCGTGAGCGGCACCATGTAGACGAGTCCGAAGAACACCAGGGAGGGGACTCCGAGTGCTCGTTTGAGTTGACCTTGGCCGTCCGTTCGGTGGTCGGTTGTGTGTTGGGGCATGATGGTCCTTTCAGGCCCTCGAATACACGGCAGTGCCGCCGAGGTAGGTGGTGCGGACCGGCAGCAGTGCCAGTTCGCGCGGGGTCAGGTCACGCGGATCGAGGTCGAATCGAATGAGATCGGCGCTCGCTCCGACCTGAATGGCTCCCCACGGTTCGGGGGAGGCGTCGGCGAAGGCCTGGTGAGCCACGGCCGCCGAGTAGGAATCGAGAGCACGGTCGACGTCGACGATCTCCTCCGGAATCCATCCGCCGTATGGTTCTCCCGCCTCGTTCTGCCGGCTGGTGCCGATTGCCAGCCCTTCGACGGGTGTGCCAGAGGTGCACGGCCAGTCCGAGCCGAAGGACAGGTGCCCGCCGCTGTCGAGGATCGTTCTCATGCGGTACTGCTGCCGGGCCCGATCCTCGCCGAGGCGGGGGACCGTGAGCACAGTCATGAGGTCATCGAGTTGTGCCCACAAAGGCTGCATATTGGCGATGACCCCAAGGTCTGCGAACCGGTCGAGATCAGCCGATTCGACGAGTTGAGCGTGGGCGATGACCGGCCGTCGGTCGCGTGGCCCGTTGGCGGCGATGGTGGACTCGATGGCGTCAAGGGCCTGCCGGACGGCGGCGTCGCCGATAGCATGGATGTGAACTTGGAAGCCAGCGGCGTCGACGGCACGAACCGCCTCCGCGAGAGTGTCTGCCTCCCACACCCGCAGACCGTGGCTGTGCAGGGAGGAGCAGTACGGTTCGAGCAGCGCTCCGGTCTCGTTCTCGACGACGCCGTCGGCGAAGAACTTCACCGTCTGGGCAGTGAGCATCTGATCGGCGAGTTCGTCCACGCGTAGTCGCGCCTCGATCATCGCCGGCAGCTGCTCGGCGAAGCGGCGAGGGTCGGCATAGAAGGCGAGATTGAATCGGATCGTCAGCCGCCCCTGCCTGGCAGCCGCAATGTAGGTTTCGACATCGGCTGGCTCGACCCATGCATCCTGGACCCACGTGACTCCGCGCTGCAGATAGTAGTCGGCCGCCCGTTCGAGGGAGCGCAGGCGCATCGACTCGTCCAGCGGCGGGCGGACGGCATCGACGAGGTCGACGGCTCCCCATTCCCGCAGTGTTCCCAGAGGTGAACTGTCACCTCGACGGGGGATCTCACCGAGTTCGGGTTCGGGCGTGCTCGCGGTGATGCCGGCGAGTTCGAGGGCGCGAGAATTGCACCATACCGTGTGGTAGTCCCAGGCGCGCAGCACGACGGGACGATCGGACACGGCCTCGTCGAGCCAGCGGGCGTCGAAGAGCCCGCCGTCGACGAGGCTGCCGTCGTAGGAGGCGCCGGTGATCCATTCGAGGTCAGGGTTGGCCTCGGCGAAGCGTCGCACTTCGGCGATGATCTCGGCGACGCTGGCGCACGAGCGCACCTGCGGACCTTCGGCTTCGAGCCCGCCGAAGATGGGATGGGCATGACCATCGGCGAAGGACGGCATGAGGAAGCCGCCGCGAAGGTCGACCGTTTCGATATCGACTGACTCGCCGGCCACAGGCTCGTGTGGGTCGGCGAGCGACGGAGACGATGGGGGAGTGCTCAGCTGTCGGGCCACCTCGGCGGATCCGATCGCGATGATGACACCGTCGTGGACCAGCAGTGCGTCAGCGGGCTCTCGTCCGGCCCCGAGCCAGATGGTGCCGTTATGGAAATGCGTCGATGCCAATTCGGTTCGTCCCCGCTTCTCTGCGTGTGATCTCTGGTCCACTGCCGAATACGAACAGTGTTCGTATCTGTGACTGGGAACACGATACACTCTTCGAAAGGTTCGGGGAAGAGGAAGTCGAGGCCAGTGTGAGACTCAATCGGGAGCGGCTCGTCGATGCTGCGCTCGCCCTCGTCGATGAGGAGGGCGCCGAGGCGCTGTCGATGCGGACTCTGGCGGCTCGGGTCGATCGTCAGGTGTCATCGCTGTACAACCATATATCCGGTCGTACCGCACTGATCGAGGCGATGCGGGCCCGCATCGTCGCCGAAATCGACGTCACGCCGTTCGCCTCGGCTGAGCAGACTGCGTTGGGGACGACCGAGTCGAGGCAGACTTCGGAGTCGGTCCCGTGGGATGCGGCGCTCGAGTGCTGGGCACGCTCGTACCTGCACGCTTTCTCCGCGCATCCGAATCTCATCCGCCTGCTCGCGACGACGTCGATCGGCGATCTGTCGACGTATCGGATGTACGACACTGTGGTGGCTGGACTGCGCCGAGGCGGCTGGCCCGAGTCGAGGACCGTGGCGGTCATGCGCACGGTCGAGGCTCACATCCTCGGGTCGGCGCTCGACATCATCGCCCCCGCCGACCTCATTGCTCAGGACTCGGCTGACGAGCGGTTCGCGTCGATTCGTGCGGCGCTCGATCCGGGGTTCGCGGGCACCTCTTCGGCGACGGCCGCGTTCGAATTCGGGCTGCGCGCTCTCATCGACGGGCTGCGGCTGCAGCTGGAGGCGATTGCATCGTGATCGGTGAGTCGCCCGAGCAGTTCTGGGAGCTGGCGCAGAAGACCCGGCCCGACCTTCCCGGCGAGATTCCAGAAGCCTGGGCCTTCGGTGCGACTCCCGAGCATGCGGATGACCTCCTCGCTCTCGTGCTGTCCGGGACGAAGACGGGCACCGCCTCGGCGCTGTGGGACATCGAAGCCGACGGCGATTCCGTCCCCGAGGTGGGCGAACTGAGCATCATCCTCGACGGCCGGGGCCGACCGAGAGCCCTCATCGAAACCACGGCGATCGACATCGTGGCCTTCTCCGCAGTGACCGCCGAGCATGCCCATGCGGAAGGGGAGGGCGACCGAACCCTGGCTGCCTGGCGCGACATCCATGAACGCTTCTGGAGCGAGCACGGACGGCGTGGATTCTCGCCCGAGATGCCGGTCGTGTGTGAACGTTTTCGGGTGCTCTTCGGAACGGCCTGCGATGCGCCTGACGGCGAGTCCGGCGACTGCTCACGTGGGAAGAGCGCATGAGCGAAACCGAATACTGGGACCTCATCCACGCGGAGCGCGCACGCCTGGCCGATCTGCTGACGACTCTCGGAACTGAGCAGTGGGCGCACGCCACCCTGTGCACGGAATGGTCGGTCGAGCAGGTCGTCGCCCACCTGACCGCCGCGGCAAACACCGGGCGGTGGGCCTGGATCCGCAGCATCGCCCGAGCAGGTTTCGACCCTGCAAAGCACAATGCGCGACTGCTCAAGCGCCGCCTCGGTGGCTCACCGGGGGAGACTCTTGCGAAGTTCCGCGACTCGCCTCGAAGGATTTCGCTGTGAACTCGAAGACCCTGGTCAAAGGGCTGAGACTCAGCGCGGTCGACGCCGACTTCGAATGCGGAAGCGGGCCGCAGGTGGCTGGTCGTCTCCTCGATTTCGTTCTGGCCATGGCCGGCCGTCCGGAGGCATTGGCAGACCTGACCGGAAGCGGGGCCGCCGAACTCCGGCGACAGATGGACTGAAACCTCAGTCGAATCCGACGACTCCGACCGTGACAAGGACGAAACCGAGCAGCTGCAGAGTTGCGCGCACGATCTGGAAGACGTCCCACCGTCTGCGCATGGCGATGAATCCCTCGGGAGCGGTCTCCTCGGTGATCCGTCCCGTTTGGGAATTGATCGGGACGTTCCCGACGATCGTCACGACCAGAGCGACGCCGAGGCTGATTGCAGCCGAAACCAGCCAGGCGTTGGGCTCATCGATGGCGACGATGATCGCCAGAGCAGTCGCCGCGGTCATCCCCACCGGCATCACCCGGCCGAATGTCTTCAGCAGGCCCTTCTCCATGATGAGCTGATCGTCCGTCGCCAGCCGACGGATCACCGGGTGGACCAAGGCGGCCGACCCGAACTCCGCTGAGCCGACGAAACCGGTGACGAGGACCGCAGCCAATGCGAAAGCGTCCATGGCCCCTCCTTCTAATAGGTAGTTGGACTATCCATAATAGATAGTAGAGGTATCTGCTAAGGTCGAGCAAGATCAGACACACAAAATTGCTGGCGGTGCCGGGAGGAGATGGCGATGCAGGAGCCGACGGACAGGCCGGAGATGAGGATGGCGGAGCTGGCCCGCCGTTCGGACCTCAGTGTGCCGACCATCAAGTACTACCTGCGAGAAGGGCTGCTGCAGCCGGGACGACGGACGAGCGTGAATCAAGCCGTCTACGATCGAACTCATCTCGAGCGGCTGCGCCTCATCCGGGCCATGACGTCGGTGGCCGGACTGCCCTTGGCGAAGGTGCGAGCCGTCGTCGGTGCGGTGGACGGACAGGCTTCGGAGATCGAAGCGATGGGCGTCACCCAGGACGCGCTCGTCGGCGAGGCCGAGACGGACGATGCCGCTGCCTCGGCGATACTCGACCGTGCGATCACCGCGCGAGGATGGCGCTGCGCGTCCTCATCGCCGGCTTATCGGGCGGCTGTGAACGCGGTTGCCATGTTGTCCGAAGAGGGCCTGACTCCGCTCCTCGATCGGCTCGATGCCTATGTCGAGGCGGCAGAAGACGTCGGCCGGACCGACCTCGATGCGATCGGCGACGCAGTCAGCATGGAGGAACGGATTCGCGGAGTCGTCCTCGGCAGTGTGCTGCGCACACCGTTGCTCGAGGCGTTGGTCCTGCTTGCCCAGCAGCACTTCGCGCAGGATCTCACTCGCTCGGAAGAAAGCTGATCGGGAACAGCTCCGTCCTGGCGATGACGCGGTCGCGATCGGCGGCCTGCGCCTGACGTCGCGGATCGGCCAGGTAGGAATCGAGCGCTCCCGGGGACTCGAACCGATAGAACTGCACCTCGTCGGGACGCCCTTGGGCCCCGTCGCTCTTGGCACGATTGACGACGCGACCTCCGTGCTCGGAAATCAGCGCGAGAACATCGTTCTCGTAGGCTGTCAGTGCCTCAGCCTGCCCTTCGCGTGCCCACAGCAGGCAGCACAGAAGCACCTCGCGGTCAGCGCCGGTTTTCGCTGAGCTTGCCTGTTCTTCCGGCTCCACCGAGTTCGGCCTCTCCTCACCCGGCAACTCCGTGCTCACGACTCCGTCGGCTTCGCGTCGTAGGTGAGCCAGTTCGTCTTCGCTGCGACATCGTCGTAGAGCACCTGAGCCTGAGCGTTGTCATCGGCGGTGATCCACCGGACCACCGAACAGCCTTCGGACGAGGCGATCACCTGCAGTCGGGAGATCAAGGCACGGCCGACACCTCGGCCGCGCGCATCGGGATCGGTGAAGAGATCGTCGAGCCAGATGCCGACGCTGCCTGTCGATGGACGCGAGAAACGACGGTAGTCGGCGATTCCGACGATCATTCCGTCCGCCTCGGCGACGAGTCCCTGGCACTCGTGTGCGGGGTCGGTCAGCCACGACCACACGCGGGAGACGACCTCCTCGGATGGTTCCAATCGGTAGAACTCGCGGTAGGCACGGAAAAGCTCTTTCCACCGGGCCTCGTCGGCAGGCGCGGTGGGGCGGATCGTCGGAGCCGGGGACGTCGTCATCGGCAGTCCTCTCACTAGGTTCGGTGCAGCACTGACCACATTACGTTCTCCGCATCTGTTCGCGTACAGGCGTCAGGAACTGGTTCTGGGCGGCGATGCACGAAATGTGGCGTGGCGCCGCTGGCTCGGTCGGCAAGCGGAGTTCCGGACGATGTGTGCTGAAAGTGTGCGGCAGATTCCGCACGGATCGTCCGGAACTCGCCGCATGCGGCTCACTATGAGACAGAAAAGTGCCCCGGGGCGGAAGCGTGTCGACTTCCGCCCCGGGGCCCGTGGTACGCGAGAGGGGACTTGAACCCCTACGTCCGAAGACACTGGAACCTAAATCCAGCGCGTCTACCAATTCCGCCACTCGCGCTCTAGCCACCGCGGATGCGGCCGCGCCGCCCTCAAGATTAGCAGGGGCGGCCCGAGTTGCTGAAAACTCGGGCCGCCCCGATGCTCAGGCCACGATCGCGCCGGCGCCGCTGCCTGGGCAATGCGACGAAGTCGCGGTCGACTCAGGCTGCGTCGATGCCGAGCTCCTTGCGCACGCGGGCGACGTGCCCGGTGGCCTTGACGTTGTACTGGGCGAGTTCGACCTTGCCCTCGGCATCGACGACGACGGTCGAGCGGATGACGCCCTGGACGACCTTGCCGTAGTTCTTCTTCTCGCCGAAGGCACCCCACTCGGTCATCATCGTCTTGTCCTCATCAGAGAGGAGGTCGAAGTTGAGCCCCTCCTTGTCGATGAACTGCTGCAGCTTCTCCGGCTTGTCCGGGGAGATGCCGACGACGGCGATGCCGGCGGCCTTGAGTGCCGAGAGCGAGTCCCGGAAATCGCAGGCCTCAGTCGTGCAGCCCGGGGTCATAGCGGCCGGGTAGAAGTACACGACGACCCGCTGACCTCGGAAATCGCTGAGGCTCACGGACTTTCCGTCCTGGTTGACGAGGGTGAACTCCGGGGCGGTGTCGCCGACCGACAGACGTGACATGAATGCTCCTCCTGGTTGGGGTGGTCTCCGACTTGGAGAACCATCGCTGACCACCACTCTATTCCGTTGCCGGGCCCGATGCCTCGACCGATGCACGCAATCACCTCGACCGATGTACGCAACCACCTCGACCGATCCTTTCGCCGAGGCGGCCCGCCGACTCAGTCGACCCGTGCGATGGTCTGTCCGACCGCCACGACGTCGCCGACGGCCGCGACCTGGCGCAGCGTTCCCGCGACCGGGGCTTCGACCCGGGTCTCCATCTTCATCGCCGACAGCACCGCGACCTCGTCACCGGCCGCCACCTGCGCGCCGTCCTCGACGAGGAAATCCACGAGGCTGCCCGGCACGGGCGCGGTGACATCCCCGGCACTCGCCGAGGCGGCTCCACCATTCCCAGCAGCACCGACCGCACCGCCCTGGCCGGTGTTGCCCTGACCGGTCCCACCGACCGAGCCGAGGGCTGCGAGCAGCCCGGCGGGCAGTCCGATGGTGGTCAGCTTCCCGTCGATCTCGATCGACATGCGCTGCATCTGACCGTCGGCCACCGGGGCCGGGCGTTCCTGGGTCTCGAAGCGCGGCAGCAACTCGGCTTCGATCCACTGGGTGTGGATGCCGTCGACACCGGCGACGCCGAGACCGGTGAATGCCTCATCACGCAGGATCGCCAGAGAGCACGGCACCACTGTGGCTGGGCCCTCGACGTGGAGCTCCTTCGCCGCTGTCACGGTGCGCGCGATCGCCTGCTCACGGTCGGGACCGTGGACGATGAGTTTCGCGAAGAGTGAGTCGAAGGCCGGCTGCACGGTGTCACCGGCACGCACACCGGAATCCCAGCGCACACCGAGGCCGCCGGGCACATCGAGGACATCGATGCGTCCCGGAGTCGGGAGGAATCCGCGGCCGGGATCCTCGGCGTTGATGCGCAGTTCGATCGCATGACCGACCGGCTGCGGGGTCGACTCCAGCGACAGACCGTGGCCGAAGGCGATGCGGAACTGCTCGGCGACGAGATCGACCCCGGAGGTCACCTCGGTGACGGGATGTTCGACCTGCAGTCGGGTGTTGACCTCGAGGAACGTCATGGTGCCGTCGGCGGCGAGCAGGAATTCGACGGTGCCGGCACCGCGGTAGTCCACCTCGGCGCAGATGGCTTCGGCCGAACGGTGCAGACGTTCGCGCTGCTCATCCGTCAGCCCCGGGGCAGGTGCTTCCTCGATGAGCTTCTGGTTGCGTCGCTGAGCGGAGCAGTCGCGGTCACCGACGGCCACGACCCGGCCCCGACCGTCGCCGACGATCTGGACCTCGACATGGCGGGGACGTTCGAGGTACTTCTCGACGAAGCATTCGGGTCGACCGAAGGCCTCGACGGCCTCACGGGTGGCCGATTCGAAGGCATCGGCCACCTCGGTCAGCTCGTGGACGATCTTCATTCCGCGCCCACCGCCGCCGTGGGCGGCCTTGATGATGATCGGCAGTCCCGCCTCGGCGGCGAAGGACTCGACCTCGGCTGCGTTCTCCAAAGGGCGGTCGATGCCCGGCGCCAAGGGGGCGCCGACCTTCTGCGCGAGCTGACGGGCGGTGACCTTGTCGCCGAGGGCGGTGATCGTGTCCGCGTTCGGCCCGATCCAGATCAGCCCGGCGGCTTCGACGGCGGAGGCGAAGTCGGCGTTCTCGGACAGGAATCCGTAGCCGGGGTGGACGGCATCGGCGCCGGCGGACTTCGCAGCGGTCAGGATCGCATCGATGTTGAGGTAGGTCTCACCGGCTGTCGTCCCGGGCAGGGCGAATGCTTCGTCGGCGAGGCGGGCATGCATGGCGTCGGCGTCCTGATCGGCGTAGACAGCCACCGAGGTGTGCCCGTGCTGGGCGCAGGCGCGGATGATGCGGACGGCGATCTCGCCGCGGTTGGCGATGAGGATTCTCGACATTGTTCAGCCTTCGTTCTCGTTGGTGCGGGGTGCTGCTGAGGTGCGGGGTGACTCGGCCGGGCGGGTGTTCGGCGTCGGTCGGGCAGAGGTGGTGAACCGCAGTTTCACACCCGGAGGCAGCTGTGCGGCGAGGTCGAGATCATCGACGCTGGCGATGATCGGGTACCCGCCGGTGAGCGGATGGTCGGGGCCGAAGAGGACCGGCTGACCGTTCGGCGGAACCTGCAGGGCACCGGTGACCGCGCCCTCGCTGGGCAGCTCACCGGTGCGGGCCCGCTCGAGCGGAACCTCACCGGACAGGCGCAGGCCCACCCGGTCGGATTCGTGGGTGACCGTCCATACCTGTGACAGCAGCGTGTCGATTCCGGCCTCGGTGAACCAGTCCTCACGCGGTCCCAGGGTCACCGTGAGCGTCACCGTTTCACCCGGCTGCGGAAGGTTCCGCGGCGGTGTGGGAGTGGGATCGACGAGGTGGGGCGCCGTCCGCGGATCGTGCACACCCACCGTGGTGTCCTTGTCGACAGCGGCTGGACCGAGCCCGGCAAGGGTGTCGGCGGAGCTGCTGCCGAGTGCCGTGTCGACATCGATTCCACCGCGCACGGCGAGGCAGCGGCGGACTCCGCGCTCGGTCGGTCCGAGTTCGAGTTCGTCCCCGTCGGCCAGGGCAAAGGCCTCGCCGAGGCGGGGTGTGAGAACCGTGCCATCGGCAGCGGTGACGGTGATCGTTCCGGTGGCGCCGGTGACCGCGGCGACGCCGTCACCCGCTGAGCGCAGGAGCACTCCGCCGCCGAAGCTCTCCAGTCCGGCGGCGGTCTTAGCGTTGCCGACGAGACGGTTGGCGTCAGTCAACGCGGAGCGGTCGGCGGCACCGGCGGCGGAGACGCCCATCGAGGCGAAACCGGGCCGCCCGAGATCCTGGACGAGCAGCTGCAGACCGGGGCGCAGGATCTTCAGGGAGTGTGGGGTATCAGCGCTCGCCGCCGAATCCGACGGTGAATCTGTCGCCGAAACCGCATCTGCATCCGATGCGTCCGTCGCAATCTCGACGATCTCCCGCCCCGCCTCGGCGAACTTCACGATCGTGCCGGGTACGAACAGGGCTGGGGGCTGTCTGTCGAGATCCCACAGTGTCGCATCGGTGCGTCCGATGAGCTGCCAGCCGCCGGGGGAGGAGCGCGGGTAGACGCCGGTGAACTCGCCGGCCAGAGCCACCGAGCCCACGGGCACACGCGTGCGAGGGGACGAGCGGCGGGGAACGTCGAAGAGCTCGTCGTCACCGGCGAGGTAGCCGAAGCCGGGAGCGAAGCCGGCGAACGCGACCTGCCAGGTCGCGGCCTGGTGGCGGTTGATCACCTCGGCGGGGGAGACGGAGAGGAGGTCGGCCACCTCGGCGAGGTCGTCCCCGTCGTAGCGGACTTCGATCGTGACCTCCCGGGCCGTATCCGAGACCGACTCGGTGTGCCCGAGCCCGCGCACCGCCTCGGTCAGCGTCTCGGCACTCGTGCGTGCGGGGTCGAAGCTCAGCAGCACTGTGCGGGCGGCCGGGATGAGTTCGGTGACGCCGGGCAGATCAGCGGCTTCGAGGCTGTGGTGCAGGGCCATCGTCGCGGGCAGGTCGGCGCACTCGACGAGGAGGTGGCGCCTCGAGGCGGTGTGGAAGGTCAGGGTGTTGGCCAGCGGGGTCGAGGTCATTGGCGGTAGGTGTCTTCCGGCTCGTCGGTGATGAACATCTTCCCAGGTGAGTGTGTGATCGCGAAGGGAATTCCCGAGGCCTGGATGGCTGCCTGCGGGGTGACTCCGCAGGCCCAGAACACGGGAATGTCGCCGTCGTGGATGACCGGGGCGTCACCGAAATCGGGCGCGTCGAGGTCAGCGATGGCGATCTGGGACGGGTCGCCGATGTGGATCGGGGCACCGTGGACGGCGGGGAAGCGATCGGTGATGCGCACCGCCTCGGCGACCTGGGTTGCCGGGATCGGGCGCATGGACACGACCATGTCTCCGCTGATCCGGCCGGCCGGGCGGCAGGCCGTGGTCGTGCGGTACATCGGCACATTGCGACCGGCTGCCTGGTGGCGGATCGGGATGCCCGCCTGACTCAGACCGTTCTCGAAGGTGAACGAGCAGCCGATGAGGAACGACACGAGGTCCGGGTGGGTCTCCCAGGCCCCGGTGGCGTCGGTGACTTCGTCGGTCAGGGCGCCGTTCTCCCAGATCCGGTAGCCGGGGATGTCGGTGCGGATATCGCTGCCCGGCGCCAGCGCGGATGCCAGCTGTCCGGGTTCGAGGACGTCGACGACCGGGCACGGCTTCGGGTTGCGTTGGGTGAACAGGAGGACGTCGAAAGCCCAGTCCGCGGGCACGGAGATGAGGTTGGCCTGGAGGAGTCCCGGTGCCATCCCCGAGGTGGGGCCGTCGAATCCTGCCCGGATGCGGGCACGGGCTTCCGCGCCGGCAGCCCGCATCGTGTCCATGGCGGTGGTGCCTGTGGCGGCAGCGTTCATCGTCCGGCTCCGGCGAAGGCGGCGATCGCAACACCTTCGGATTCGAGGAGGTCGCGGGCGGCTCGGGCCATGTCGATGGATCCCTGGCTGTCGCCGTGGAAGCAGATGGACTGAGCGTCGACGTCGACGAGGCTGCCGTCGATGGCTTCGACCTGTCCGGTCTGGACGAGCCGGAGGACGCGGGCGGCCACGGCTTCGGGGTCGTGAAGGACCGCGTTCGGCTCCGACCGGGAGACCAAGGACCCGTCGGGATTGTAGGACCGATCGGCGAAGGCCTCGGCGGCGACGGTCAGTCCGGCTTCGGCGGCGACGCGGTTGGCCACGCTGCCGGCGAGTCCCAGAAATACGAGGGAATCATCGATGGCTTTGACGGCGTCGACGACGACCTTCGCCTGCGCCTCGTCGTGGACGATCGCGTTGTAGAGACCGCCGTGGGGTTTGACGTAGGAGACATCTCCGCCGACGGCCGTGGTCAGTCCGATGAGCGCACCGATCTGGTATTCGACCTGGGCCTGCAGGGTGGCTGCGGGCACGTCGAGGGCGCGACGACCGAAGCCTTCGTAGTCGTCGTATCCGGGGTGGGCTCCGATGGCGACTCCGCCCTTCGTTGCGGCGTCGACGGTGGCGCGGATGCCTTCGGGATTGCCGGCGTGGAACCCGCAGGAGACGTTGGCGCTGGTGACGAGGCCGAGCATGGCCGCATCGTCGCTGACGACGCGGTCGGGCACGTTCTCCCCGAGGTCAGAGTTGAGGTCGATTCTCAGTTCGCTGTTGACAGACAATGTCATCCTCCGATTCCGATCATGGCGAAGATGGGGCCGATGGACTGTGTGGCCGTGTACCACGTGACCAGTGTTGCTGCGGTGCCGATGATGAGCAACCACTTCGGGTACTTGTCAGTGCGCAGCAGGCGCGGCCTGAACCAGCCGATGTACATGAAGATCGTCAGACCGATCGGCAGGATGAGGCCGTTGAAGCCGCCGACGAAGACGAGCAGAGTGGCGGGTGCCGTGCCGAGGGCGAGGTAGACGATGAGTGAGACGACGATGAAGGCCACGGTCGCCAGCTGCAGCGGCCAACCGCCCTTGAGTCGCGTGGAGAAGGCGGAGAGGAAGGTCGCGGAGGTGTAGGCTGCGCCGATGACCGAGCTCAGTGCCGCGGCCCAGAAGATGGCGCCGAAGATGCGCATTCCCGCATCGCCGAGGACTGCGGCGAAGGCCTGACCGGCGGGGTTCGCCACGCTCGAGTCGAGGTCGAGGGCGACTCCGGAGGCGACGACGCCGAGGATGGCGAGGAAGAGGACGTAGCGCATGACACCGGTGACGATGATGCCCGACAGCGCCGAACGCATGACCGAACCGGCGTTCTCCGGGCCGGTTTTGCCCGAGTCGAGGTAGCGGTGGGCACCCGAGTAGGTGATGTAGCCGCCGACGGTGCCGCCGACGATCGTGGTCACGGTGGCGAAGTTGATGGTGTCGGGTGCGATCGACTGTCTGAGCGCCTCACCGACGGGCGGATTGGAGACGATGGCGACGATGCAGGTGAGGATGATCATCCCGATGCCGAGGACGAGGACGACGGTGTCGACGACCTTTCCGGCGCGTTTGAACAGGAAGATGCCGATCGCGAGCACGCCGGTGAGCAGTCCGCCGAGTTTCGGGTCGATGCCCAGCAGTGCGTTGAGGCCGAGCCCGCCGCCGGCGATATTGCCGATGTTGAAGGCCAGTCCGCCGATGACGATGAGGACGGACAGGAGGATGCCTGACCCCGGCACGGCCGAGGAGGCCAGCTGGGCCGCGCGCTTGCCCGAGGAGGTCACCATCCGCCAGATATTGAGCTGGATGGCGATGTCGATGAGGATCGAGGCAAAGATCGCGAAGGCGAAGGCCGCCCCCATCTGAGCCGTGAAGGTGGCCGTCTGGGTGATGAAGCCCGGACCGATCGCCGAAGTGGCCATGAGGAAGATGGCCCCGACGATCGCGCTGCGGCTGATCTTCGAGCCGATCTCACTCGAGGCATTGCCGCGTCCCGACGCGGTCGCGTCCGACGAGCTCGATTCCGGCGGTTGGGATTCCGGTGCGTGTGACATGGGAGTCTCCGACTGTCTGGTGGTCATGAGGTCCTTCGCGTGCGCCGATGGGGTGAGGACAGCGATGTCTGTGTCCTGGCACACGTGAAGTGGTAAACAATCTAGCACTTATTGTTGAACAAACATAGACGGAGGTCACATTTTTCTTCGTGAGATTGTGGACGGGCATATGGGAGTTTGCGGCGGCGGTTCAGTAGGATGGAGAGGTGAATCACGATTCGTCCCTGGTCAACAGGCTCACTGACCGTCTCATCGCGGGAGAGCTGCGCCCTGGTGAGCGGCTGTCCGAAGCTGCGCTGGCGAAGGAGTTCGATGTTTCGCGCAATACCCTGCGCGAGGCCTTCCGAGTGCTCGGGGAGCAGGGCCTGGTCACGCACATCCCGCACCGTGGCGTCTCCGTGGCGTCGCCGAACACGGCCGATGTCGTCGATATCTACCGAGTTCGCCATCACGTCGAGTGCTCTGTGCTCGAGCACGCTCCGCGCAACCATCCGAACGCCGTGAGGATGGAGGCGGCTGTCGACGCCGCCGAGAAGTTCGCCGCCGAAGAGAACTGGCTCGAGGTCGGGACAGCGAATATGGAGTTCCACAATGCCGTCGTTTCGCTCTCGGACAGCCGGCGGCTGATGCAGTCGTTTTCCAATGTGCTCGCCGAGCTGCGATTGGCGTTCCTCAAGGTCGAGGTCCTCGACTTCCTCCATGCACCGTTCATCGGTCGCAACAAAGAGGTCGTCGAGGTCTATCGCACGGAGGGGTCCGAGGCTGCGGCGACGATCCTCGGCGCCTACCTCGGAGATTCCGAGCGGCAAGTGCTCGGCGCCTACGCCCGCGCGGGACAGGACTGAACCGGGCCCGGCCCGTGCCGAGAGCCGCTCGTCCTGCCCCTGACCGGAGCCGAATCTGCTGGCAGCCCACCTGAAGTCAGACAGCACAGTTTCAAACATGGGCCTTTCGACTCAAACGGTGCCGCCGCCATCCAAGGGCCGGGCCGTGCGGCTCGCGAGTGGTCCCCAACCAGGACGCCGCCGCAGCAGGTGCAATCCGGCGAATCGGTCCACCCTGCTCTGGATGGCACATGGAGGAACCTGGTGACGTGAGAGCAGGGTGAGTCGAACTTGAAAGCAGGGTGGCCGACAAGGGTGAATGCGAAAGAACCGCTCCCGACGTGATGTCAGAAGCGGTTCTCAGTCTGTGGTGCGCCCCCCGGGACTTGAACCCGGAACCCACTGATTAAGAGTCAGTTGCTCTGCCAATTGAGCTAGAGGCGCGTGCCGCGCACGTTGCGCAACGAGAATTAATATTACTCAGGTGTCGACCGATCATGCAAACCGAGATCGGCCCATATTCGATTTTGTGATGAAGGTCGCAAACCCCTGGTCAGAGTCCCTGTTCCAGCGATCTCTGCGACTCGGAACCCACTGATTGAGAGTCTAGTTCCGGGCCCAGCCGGCGCGGCGTTCTCATCACCGACGCTCGTACGCCCGGCGGCATCTCAGAGATACATTCCGGAACTCGACTGCTCGGCCGGTTCGGAGATCGCGTGGACGTCGCGCTCACGCAGCAGCACATACGCGCGTCCCTCGAGCTCCACCTCAGCGAGTTCCTCAGGGTCGTAGAGGACGGTGTCGCCGAGGTTGGCCTGCCTCACATGCGGGCCCGCGGCCACGACCTTGCCCCACACGAGGCGTCTGCCCATGCTGGCGGTGGCGGGAATGACGATGCCCGCCGAGGATTTGCGTTCCCCGGCTTCCTCGCTGGGTTCGAGCAGGATCCGGTCATGGAGCATCCGGATCGGAAGTGCGGCATCAGCCACGCTTGCGACCGGAGAGTCCGACGACGAGGGCGGCCACACCGAGGACGGCGCCGGCGCCGAGTGCGATGATCTCGGGCTTGGGGGAGCCGTCTTCCTCGACGACCTCGGACTTCGCCTTGTTGACGGCGCGCGTCGCCAGCACCTTCGGGTGGATGCGGCCGACGAGCTCGTCGATGTTCTCGGCGATGCGCTCTTCGCGCAGTCGGATCGACTCCGCGAGCTGCGCGGTTGTCGCCTGGTCGACGGTCACATCTGAGGTGTAGACGTTGTCAGTCATCGGGTCGAGTCCTCCCGGTCGAGAATGCTTTGCTGCGTCTGTGACCTTGTGCCACAGTGCTTCGCTGTCCAGCTTAGCGGCTGGGCACTGCGAGTGTCAGATATCGGCCGCGGTTCGACGGAATCTTACGATCTCGACGTTCGCGTCGGCGGGCATCGTCGGGTAGTGGCCGCGGAGACCGGCGATATACCGCTCCAGCCCACCCGAGCGGGTGAGGTCGAGATCCTCAAGCCGCAGTTCGTCGATTCGCTTCACCATCACCGAGGCGAAGAGGTCCATCCGGCCTCAGTCCTGTTTTCCGCGGCGACCCATGAGGTAGATGATGAACCCGACCGCGGCCATGCCGGAGGCGGCGAGGACGAAGACGGGCCAGGAGCTGACGATCGTGGAGATGATGGATTCGCCGAACGAGGTCGCCGGATTCTGATTGGCCCGCGGAGACGGCTGATCTCCACCCGTGATGAGATCCGTATCGTCTTCGGGTGCCGGCTCCTCGGGGTTGCGTGGCACCGGGTCCGAATAGTCGGGGCGCTTGGTGTTCTCGCCGTCACCGGGCAGCCATTCGTCACCGGCGTTGCCGGGAATGGTTTCGCGTTCGTCGTCCGGGGAGCCATTGCCGTTCGACGGGTCGGGGGTGGTGCCGTCGGCGTCGGAGGCTCCGACCGATGAACCAGTACCGTCCTTGTCCGAATCCTTCTCTTCGTCCTCGTCGGAATCCGAGCTGTCGGAATCGCTGCTGCGAGAGCCGTCGGAGCCCGAACCGGTGTCGGCGTCGGTTTCTCTGCCGCCGGAGTCCGAGTCGCCCGAGGTGTCCGCACGATCGTTCGATCCCGAATCCGATGAGGTGCCGCCATCGGTCGAGGTGGTGCTGTCATCAGAGGTGTCGCTGTCCGACGACGCCCCGTCCGTGCCGGCGTCGCGGTCGCTCGTGGAGCCGTCGTCGGAGGTGACACCGTCCTTGTTGGCGGTCTTGCTGCCACCGGTGTCGCTGTCGGCAGTGTCGCCGTCGGACGAGGTCGAGCCATCCGCCGTCGGAGCGGTATCGCTGTCTTTCGAGCCGTCCTCATCGGCGCCGGCGGTCGAATCGGCGGAGGACGAGCCATCCGGGTTGCTCGATGCTTCGGCGCCGTCGTCGTCGGGGTACTGCTGACCGTCGGCGACTATCTGGCCTTTGTCATTGACCGTGAAAGTCCATTCGGGTTCCGGCCCAGAGGGAGCGAACTCTTCGAAGTCCATCGCATCGGTCTGACCGTCGGCAACGATCTGACCTTTGTCATTGAAATGGTATTCAGTGGGTGCTGCTGCAGCGGTCGCTTCTGCAACGGACTGCCCGCTGTCGTCGGTGTCCGAATCATTCATAGCCGATTCAGCGGCATCGCCGGTGGACGATTGCGCGGGAATCCGCTTCATCTCCTGTTTCGGAGCTTCGAAGGACTTCCCGACCCAGCTCTTCGGCAGGGTACCGGCGCCTTCTTCCTGGTCGTTGGCCGGAACGGACAGTTGATGGCCGACGATCTGCCATTCGGCGGTGAGTTCACCGTCGATTTCGCAGGGTTCGTCCGAGGTCCACTCCTGATCCTTGCAGGCCTTGTCACCGTCGTCATCGGGACCCGGATCTGGGTTGTCGTCGGCCTCACCCGAGACGTCGGTTACACCGTTGTCGGCGCTGCCCGAATCGGCGTCGGTGGCGTCCACGCTGTCTGCCGTCGAATCTGCGTCATCACCTGAAGCGGAATCTGTTCCCGCAGAAGCATCAGCCTCGGAACTCGTACTGGCGTCGGCCGTGGGGGTGGGACTCGGTTGGGCGAGTGCGGGAGAGAACGTCGCCGAGATCGGCAGTGCTGCCAGGGCAAGCGCGGCGCCGATTGCGGCGGCTCTGCGGCTGAACCTGAGTGAGACTGGCACTACGTTCCTTCGCGGTGGGGATTCCGACTTCATTGGGTCAAGGGGACATGACGTTCAGACACATCGGGCACTATCTTAATGTCTTGGCCAGATGTGTTAAAGCCGTAGGCGTGTTTCGCCGTGGCGCGGGATCCGTGACAGGACGGCGGTTCAGAGCCGAAGCCCCGTGGCCGACGTTCCCTCCCGGGAACCGGCGACCTGTGCCGGGAGCTAGCGATCCTGCGTCTCGGACTTCTTGGTATAGGCCCGAACGGTCGAGTCGTTGCCGAGGACCAGAGCCTCGTTGCCTTCATCGACGACGGCCAGCAGGTCGGTGTCTGTCTTGAACGCCTGCTTTCCGGCGAGCAGGCATGAGGTGTTCGTGTCCATCGTGCAGGGCACGATCGTTCCGCGCGGTTCGGAGAGATGGATGTCGCGGCTTGAGACGTCCATGAGCAGCAGACCCGACTCGAGGTCGAAGAGATAGGGACCGATATAGGCGCGCTTTCCGGCTTGTCCGCGCACCCAGGACTGCTCGCCGACGATGTCGGTCGTCGTGGTCACGGTCGAGAGGATCGACCCGTCGTCGAGGGAGTGGACGACGAGTTGGATCCTGTGGCCCGAATTCGTCGAAGCACCCTGCTCGCCCCACAATGTGATCGCCTTGCCGTGGCCGGCCGAGATCCAGTCGATGATCTTCAGGTCGTCGCCGGGGCTTTCGAGTTTGATGCTGCGCTCGTCGCCGGTCTTGATGTTCTTCGCCTTGACCGGACCGTTCCAATCCGAGCTGAAGAGTTCATCGTCGTCGATGGCCATCGGTGTCGAACCGGCCTGCGGGGTGGGCACGTCTTCCAGTCCGTCGGCGCCGAACGTCGAGAGCTTGTTGCCCGATTTGATGAGCACGCTCTTGCCGGCCGAAGTGATGCGTGCGTTCTCCGGCAGCTGGTAGGTCTTCGGCTTCGACTTCCCGTCGAAGAGCGCCTCGGCGGTATCGCCCGACTGCCACAGCAGGGCCGGCCGCCCGTCGATGACGGTGTCGACGGCGAAGGTCGGGGACTCGTCGATCTTGGCCTTGTACCGAGACCGGCCGGTGTCTGCATCGAGGACCTCGAGGCGGTTGTCGTTGACGAGGAGGACTCCGCGGTCGGAAGCCGTCACGGAGGCGCGTTTGGGCACCTCGGCTTCCCATGCCGGGGAATTGTCGTAGCTGGGCACAACGTCTTGGGTCTTGTCGACGGAGAGTTCGGAGGCGGGGTTGACCTGCTGTTCCGAGCCGATCGTCTGCGGGGTGTCGGGGGAGTCGACGGGGACGATGTTGGGAACGACGAATGCGCCGATCATGAGGATCGCCAGACCGATGAGCACGAGCCCGGGGACGGTGATCTTCTTCAGCCGCTGCGGACGTTTGCGGGCCGACCGTCTGCGCACCGGGGTCTTCTTCACCGTCGGCGTGGCCGGCGCGGCCGGTCCGGAGAACGGGGTGCCCAGCGGGTAGCTGTCACCGTTCGACCCCGGTGAGTCGTCCTGAGGCGCGAAGCCGTTCTGCCTGCCCGCGGGCTGGCCGTTCGTGCTCTGGTCCTTCGAATTCCGGTCGGAACGCTCCGGAAGTCCGGCCGACTGCGCCGAACCATCCGCGGACGCCACGGTGGACGATTGGTCCATGGTCGCCTCGGCACCGGTGTCCTGCGTGGGGGCTGCCCCGACTTTCCCGTTCTCATCGATGCCGATCTCGGTCTTCTTCGACCCATCGTCGATCGTCACGGTTAGGGGAGTCGCGGTCTCTTGGGCATAGTCGCCGAGGTAAGAGATGGCCTGCCCGGTGTCCGAATAGCGACTCGTCGCCCCGTTGAGGGTGATGTAGGTGAACCCGTCGTCAGAGACGGAGATCAACGCACGAGGCATGTACAGGGTTCCTTGAAAATTATCGAGGACAGGGCCGAGTCAATACTAATGAATGTCTGGGGGTGCTCCTACCCGTTGTCCGAAACCGTTATAGATCGCTACTGAATCGTTGCACGTAATGAGATCTGCGTCTCATCGGGCTCGAGGGGCGATTCTGGTTTGCCCGGGTCAGGCGGGAGCGGTTACGATATATCTTGCTGTCTGCGCCTTGAGGCGCAGCGCATGTGGTGGGTATAGCTCAGCTGGTAGAGCGCCGCGTTGTGGTCGCGGATGTCGCGGGTTCAAGTCCCGTTACTCACCCCGATCGGAAAGCCCCGTGATCTGTGCGAACGGATCACGGGGCTTCTTGCATTCCCACCGTGTGCCCACGATCGGCAGCGGTTTCCCACCGTGTGCCCGCCCTTGCCGACCGGGCACCGGCACATTCCATCCTCGATCACCGACGGTCATCGTCGGCCCGCCCGCGATCGTCGATAATGAGACCATGACCATCGACTGCTCCCTGACGGTCGTCGGCAGCATCAACGCCGACATCACCGCCACCACCTCCCGACTTCCCGCCGCCGGTGAGACCGTGGGAGGCGGCCGACTGTCCCGTTCGCCCGGTGGGAAGGGCGCGAATCAGGCCGCAGCTGCCGCCCGCCTCGGTGCGCGGACCCGCATGATCGGTGCGGTCGGCCCAGACTCCGATGGCAAAGCGATGCTCGAAGCCCTTCGTGCCGCCGGAGTCCGGACCGATGACATCGCCGAGGCGACCGCCGAGACCGGGACCGCGCTCATCATGGTCGACGCCGCCGGTGAGAATCAGATCGCCGTGTGCGAAGGTGCGAATGCTTCAGCCAGCCTCGCGGGAATCGAATTCGGTGCCGACGAGGCCGTGCTCACTCAGCTCGAGATCCCCCTCGACCTCATCGTCGAACTGGCCCACCGTGTGCCCGGATTCCTCACCGTCAATGCCGCTCCCGCCCGTCCTCTGCCCGCCGAGGTGGTCGATCGTGCCGATCTCATCATCGTCAACGAGTACGAATACTCCCATCTGCCGCAGCTGCAGACCGCGCAGCTCGTGGCCGTCACCTATGGGGCGAAGGGATCGGCGCTGCTGCACAGAGGCCAACAGATCGCCTTCGCCGAGGCGCTGGAAGCGACCCCCGTGAGCGCAGTCGGCGCCGGAGACGCATACTGCGCGGCCCTCACCATCGGTCTGACCAGCGGAATCGAACCGGAACGCGCACTGCGGGCAGCCAACGCCGTGGGTGCTGCGGCCGTGGAAGTCGCCTCCGCCCAACCGGAGTTCGACATATTCGAGACGTACCTGTCCGCACTCGAGTGACCTGGCAGACTGAACGCAGACGGACCCATCCGCTGCTGCCGCCCGAGGCTCGTTGCCGCCACACAAGGTTCGCGCCATCGGTGGCCCACGTCCACCCGAGGAGGACCATTGACGAACACCCACGACCTGTCCCTGTTCACCGGGCTGAGCGCCTTCCCGCTGACTCCGCTGAAGGATGATCGCCTCGACGAGGATGCCTTCGTCGGACTCATCGAACGCCTCGTCCTCGCCGGAGTCGACTCGATCACAGCATTGGGCTCGACCGGTTCGTACGCGTATCTCGACACCGACGAGCGTGCCCGAGTGGCTGCATTGGCGGTCGAATCCGCTCTCGACATCCCCGTCTTCATCGGCGTCGGGGCGCTGCGGACGAGGGATGTGCTGGCCAATGTCGCCTCGGCCGAAGCCGCCGGAGCGCAGGGACTGCTGCTGGCGCCGGTGAGCTATCAGCCGCTGACCGAGGACGAGGTGTTCGCCCTCTTCCGCGCGGTCACCGAGGCCACCGACCTGCCCGTCGTCGTCTACGACAACCCCGGCACCACGCACTTCACGTTCACCACCGAGCTCTACTCACGCCTGGCGGCCCTCGACGGAGTGGCCTCGATCAAGATCCCCGGAACCCCGGCCTCACCTGCCGGATGGGAAGAGCGCATCGGTGAGATCCGGGCCGCCATCGGCGAGGAGGCGACCATCGGCATCTCCGGCGACGCTCATGGTGCTGAGGGTCTCATCGCCGGCTGTGATGCCTGGTACACGGCCGTCGGCGGCACCATCCCCGAGCCGCTGCTCGAGATCACACGAGCCGTGGAACTCGGCAATGCGCAGCTGGCCCGCGAACTCTCCGCCGAGCTGCAGCCGCTGTGGGATCTGTTCACCGAGTTCGGCGGAAGTCTGCGCGTGAGTGCCGCCCTCGCCGACCATCTCGGGCTCGTGGGTTCAGACAGCCTGCCGCTGCCGGTCCGCGATCTCGACGCCGCAGCGAAGCGGAAAGTCGCCGAGGTGGCCGAGCGCCTCGATCTCGGCTGACCCCGAACCGCGCCGAGCGCTGACGTCTCCGCCGACCGCGCACCGCACACCCTGGTACAGCGATGGCAACGTGAGCGCTCGGCGAGACTTCGCCGCGCCGGACGAGTTCACCATCCGTCCATCTGCGGTTCGGAACCGGTCCACTCCGGGTGACTACGAATGAGTGCTTGCGGGTTCAATCGGCCCGCGACGCCCAATCGATCCCGGAGAACCGATGACGATCCCACTGTCCGCGAAGTCGCTGACGGCTTCGACCGCCGCCCTCCTGATGGCCACCGGCTTCACCGTCGGCGGCACGGTGCCAAGCACGAGCCCAGTTCACGCCGCGGAAGTGGACTCTCCGATCAGCTCCTCGGCCTCGGACGCGCAGATCGACATGGGTTTCCTCGGCTCCCATGAGACCGGACAGTTCGACGAATCCGCCGCTGAGATCACAGCCGTCCACGGTGACACGGTCTTCACCGTGAATGCCCAGGCCGCCACCGTCGACGTCATCGACGCCTCGGACCCGACAAGCCCGACGAAGGTCTCCGAGATCACCGGCACGGGAGTCGCGAACTCGATCTCCGTCCGCGAGGACGGCCTCGGCGTCATCGCCCTCGAGAACGAGGACAAGACGCAGTCGGGAACCGTGATGTTCTTCGACGCGAACGACCCCGCGGCGGACATCCTCGGCGAGGTTCCCGTCGGATCCCTGCCCGATATGGTCACCGTCACCCCGGACGGCACCCACGCCCTGGTCGCGAACGAGGGCGAACCGGCCGACGATTTCTCGACCGACCCGGAGGGCTCGGTGTCCGTCATCGATCTCCCCGCCGAGGTGGCCGCCCCGTCGGAATCGGACGTGCACACTGCGGACTTCCACGAGTTCGAGGACGGCGGTGCGAAGACGCTGCCCGAGGATGTGCGGATCTTCGGACCCACACCCGAAGACGACCTGCCGATCTCGCGCAATCTCGAACCCGAGTACATCACTGTCGCAGGTGAGAAGGCCTACGCCACTCTGCAGGAGGCGAACGCGATCGCGGTCGTCGACATCGCCACGGCCGAGGTGGAGGAGATCCTCCCGCTGGGGTTGAAAGACCATGGTCAGGCCGGCAACGGTCTCGACTCCTCCGACCGGGATCCCGAGGATGCCCCGACCGTGAACATCACCGAATACGAGGGTCTCAAGGGTGCGTATATGCCCGACACGATCTCGACGTTCACCTCCGGCGGCACCGACTACCTCGTGACCGCGAACGAGGGCGATTCGCGGGAGTGGGGTGAATTCGTCGACGCGGCCAGGGTCAAGGACCTCGGCGAGGACGGACTCGCGCCGGTGTGCGAGACCTCGCCGCTGGCCGACAAGCTCGGCGACGAGGATCTCGGGCGACTGAACATCATCACCGATCTGGGCCTCAACGACGCCGGTGACTGCTACGAGGAACTCGTGGCCTTCGGCGCCCGCTCGTTCTCCGTGTGGACGACCGATGGGAAGCTCGTCGCCGATTCCGGGGACGAGTTCGAGAGGCTGACCGCCGAGGCGGTGCCCGAGTTCTTCAACTCCAACCATTCCGAGTCGAACCTCGAGGGACGCAGCGACGACAAAGGCCCCGAGCCCGAGGCGCTGACCATCGGTGAAGTGGGGGAGAGGACCTACGCTTTCGTCGGCTTCGAACGCATCGGCGGAATCGCCGCCTTCGATCTCAGCGAGCCGAGCGCACCGAAGTTCGCGACCTACTTCAACAACCGGGACTTCTCGGTCTCTGTCGAGGACGAGATCGAGGACGCCTCGGATCCGGCCGCGCTGCTCTCGAGCGCCGGTGACCTCGGGCCGGAGGGCATCACGTTCCTTAATGCGGACGAGTCGCCGACGGGAGAGGCTGCGCTCGTCGTCGGCAACGAGGTCTCGGGCACGACGAGCCTCTACTCGGTCGCCGATCTCGCGAACGACGGGGGCGACGGCGACGACGAGAATGCCGGCGCTGATGACGCTGCCGGCGCTGATGCTGCGGGCGCGAATGTGGATGCGAGCGCGAATGACACCGCCCAGGCCGATGCCAGCAGCGAATCTGACTCGGGCAGCGAATCGGACTCGGCCGCCGACGGGACGGGCGCTGACGGGACGGAGTCGGACAGCGGCTCGAACACCGGGGCTGGCAGCGGCTCGAACACCGGCGCCGGCAGCGACTCGGCAACCGGCTCGAACACCGGCGCTGGCAGCGACTCGGCAACCGGCTCGAACGCAAGCGCCTCCGACGCAGGCCCGAACGCAGATAGCTCCGAAGCCTCCAGCGCATCCGACGCTGACGCCGACGGTGGCCCGCTGCCACGCACCGGCGCTGACCTCGGCCAGTACCTCATCCTCGGCGGCATCGCTGTCGGTCTCATCGCACTCGGCGCAGCGGCCTTCTTCCTCGCCCGCCGCCGCAGCTGACACCCGGTCGCACACGACCGCCGACCGCTCAGCTCACCGCCGACCGCTCGCCCTGTGCCGTGGGCTGTCGACGGCAACTCGAGCGGTCAGCGGCGGCGCTGACGCTGACTCGAGCGGTCGACGGCAACTCGAGCGGTCGGCGTGACCGACAGGGAAATCAGTCGATCTGGCCGATGGGTTCGCGCTTCTCGGCCTGGAACTGGTCCTCGGCGCGGCCGCGGGCCCAGTAGGCGGAGATCGACAGTGACTCCCGCGGCACTTCGCGGTCCTTGAGGATCGTGCGGATCGACTTGATCGTCTCGCGCTCGCCGTGGGCGAAGACTTGCGGAGCGCCAGCGCGCCATTCGAGCCCCTCAACTGCGGCAATGAGCTCTTCGTCCGAGTCCACCCATCTCACTTCGATGCCCGCGGGTGCTGCGGGCAGAACGCGATCGGCTTCGTCGGTGACACACGCGAGAACGACCCCGGTGGCTCCGGCAGGCATCGCCTCGAGGGCAGAGCTCACGGCCGGGATCGCGGAATGGTCGGCGATGAGCAGATGCCAGGCGGACTCGGCAGCGGGGGCGTACTTTCCGCCCGCTCCGGAGAGGACGAGTGTGTCCCCGGGCTGCGCGCTCTTCGCCCAGGGCCCGGCGATTCCGTCATCGTCGTGGATGACGAAGTCGATGCTCAGCCACTTCTCCTCCACGTCGATCTCCCTCACCGTGTAGGTGCGCCGGCTCGGCAGCTTCTCGGGAGACTGCTCGCGAAGCTGCGCCAGATCATAGGGCGGGGCGAGCTCATGCGCCGGATCGGCGAAGAGGAGTTTGACGTACTTGTCGGTCGCATCGTTCGAGCTGATGTTGTCGAAGGTGTCGCCGCCGAGGCGGAGCCGCACCAGATGCGGGCTGACCTCGGTCCTGTCGAGGACGGTGAGCACCGCCTGCCCGCGGGCGGGGCGTGCGGTGCGTTCGGGGGTGTCGGGTGCGGTCGTCACAGGCGGCCTTTCTCAAACGGGGTGCCCCTGAACGCTCACGGTCGGTCTCTGAGTGCGGAGCCGCCTCGGCGCAGGGGTTCGGTAAGGCTCACCTTATCAAATCCTTGCGGGCCGTCCAGAGCCGCCGTCAGCCGGGCCGGTCGACCAACTGCCGTCGCCGTCAGGTGGGTCAATCGACCGCCCAGAGCCGCTGTCAGTGTGCCCGGTCGGCCATCTCCCGTCGCCGGTCGTCGCGGATGCGTTTGAGTCCCTTGACCGATTTGAGCGAATCGAGGATCTGCACGCCCGGAAGTGCGGAGTTCGGTCCCTTGCACTGCATCATGTCATCGGGGTCGAGCAGCACCACGCGGATCCCGTCGTCCTTCATGCGCGACAGCGCTTCGGTGAGCATGCTCCGGGCCACGGAGTTGATCTCGTTGACTCGGCGCAGGTCGAGGACGAAGGTGTTCGTGCTGGAGCCGGGTTCGTCCATCGTGCGCAGGACGTTCTCCGAACCGCTCCACTGGATGAGGCCCTGCAGGCTGCAGATGCGGACCATCTTGCCCTGTGCGTCGACGAAGCGACGGTCACGGCGGATGATCGACCGGGCCGGTTCCGGCGCATCCATGATGTGCAGACTCAGACGGTCGGAGAGGTCCTGGAAGATCTTCGCTCCGCGGACGCTCGTGCCGTGCCTGTCCAGGCGCGGGGAGAACGTGGCGATGCCGACCTGACCGGGCATGACACCGAAGACACCGCCGGACACGCCGCTCTTGGCGGGAATCCCGATCTCCGTCATCCAGTCGCCGGCTGCGTCGTACATGCCGCACGTCATCATGACTGCGAGCACCTGCCGGTTGACCCTGGGTGAGAGCACCTGTTCGCCGGTCAGCGGGTTGATGCCGCCGCCGGCCAGCGTCGCGGCCATGATGGCGAGGTCTTTGACGGTGACGGTGATCGCGCACTGTTCGATATAGCCGCGGACCACCTCGTCGGGGTCGTCGTAGAAGATGTCGTAGGAGCGGAGCATGTTCGCAATGGCGACGTTGCGGTAGGCCTCACGCCACTCCCCGTCGGCCACCGATTCGTCGATCGACAGCTCCCGGCCGGCGAAGCGGGAGAGACCCGCGCGCACGATCTCGGTGCGTTCGGCCAGTCCTGCACCGGGATCGCCGAGGAGTGAGTGGATCGTCATGGCCCCGGCATTGATCATCGGGTTGAGCGGGCGGCCTGACTTCTTGTCCAGCGAGAGCTCATTGAACTTCTCACCGCTGGGTTCGACGCCGACGTTCTCCAGCACTCCGGCCAGGCCCTCCTGTTCGAGGGCGAGACCGTAGATGAAGGGCTTCGACATCGATTGGATCGAGAACTCGAAGTCGGCGTCGCCGGAGGTGTATTCGAGGCCGTCGAGGGTCGAGATGCAGATCGCGAGCTTCTCCGGATCCGCTGCGGCGAGGTCCGGGATGTAGTCCGCATTCTCGCCGGACCGGTCTGGTCGGAAACGGTCGAGCGTCTCATCGAGGAAATCCGGGATGGGCGATCGCATGGCACCTCCTGCTTAAGTTGTGGTCGGTTGTTCCAGGACTGGCACCGCTCGTGCCTCCGCTGACACCGGCCCGATATTACGTTGGAACCATGACACGGACCAAGTTGCTCCTCCTCGTCGGCCTCGCATTCACCGCGGTCGCTGTCGTCGTCATCGGCGTGATCGTGACCGCGCTGGTGCTGCGGTCCACACCGCCCCACCGTGGGACCACGAGGCTGTCCGAGCATGCGCTGACCCCGCAGGAGACCATCACCGAGGTGGCCCCGCACAGAGACGGGACCGTGCAGATCCGCCAAAGGCTGATCTTCGAAACCCCACCCGAGAACGGACAACCTCTCGGTCTGTGGATCAGTGATGCAGGAGTGGGAGAAGATCCTCGGACCGGCCGCCGGCTGGCGATGATGCCGAAACTGTCGTCGCTGAGCGCAGTCGAGTTGAGCACTTCCGACGATTCGACTCAGGACTCACCGAAGACCCTCGGAGAGCTGAACATCGACGTCGACGAGTCGGAGCGGAAAGGCTTCGACCATCCGGCGGTGCACGTCGAATTCACCCCGCAGGATTCCGACGGAGGGTCCGTGCAGTGGAGTGAAGGCCGTCATGTCGTCGAGTTCGAATACGCCCTCGACGATGTGTTCATCTCCGCTGCCGACGAGGAGTTCTTCGCCGTGCCCGTCCCCTCGATCGGCAATGGTCAGCCCGCGCAGCAGACGCATACTTTCGACATCGACACCGGCGGTCCCGTCTACTGTCCTGCCGACAACGTCGACTTCGACCTCGGCGACGGCTGTGACGCTGAAGCATTCGCTCGGGTCGATGATGCTGATGACTCTGGTACCGGCGCGCACGTGGTCTGGCGGGAGTTCCTGACCGACAGCCACGAAATCATCGCCTTCACCCCTCCTGCAGGAATGACGGCGTCCCCGATCCCCGCATATGAAAGGCAGGGCTGAGCGAGATGAGGCAGAGATTCGGACGCCGTCGCGCGTTCTCCATTACGGCGGCGCTCGCAGCGGCCGTGACGATCACGGCTGTGATCGCAGCGCCCGGCGGTGTGGACGCCGCGCCGAACCCGCTGCGCAGCAAGTCTGCTGTGCACACCGTCAGCATCGCCGCCGATGGCAGCTACTCGGTGCGGATGGACACGAAACTCGAGCTCGCGCTCGATACGGCATGGGGGTTCGGCGGGGAAGTCCACGATGGATTCCGTCTGCCCGACACCGAGTCCCTGCTGCCTCCGTACCTGCGGGCACAGTATTCGATTCCGCAGGGAACCATCGATTCGACGGCAGGCGAGGCGCACATCGACAAGGAGCTGCATTCCGTCGATATCGACTTCTCCACGGACAGGCTCCCCGCAGGATCTCACCGAGGTGTCCTCGACTACGAGGTTGCCGGAGCAGCGGTGCCGGCCGCGGACCTGAACGGAGAACAGGACAGCGGCGTCGTCGTGTACGTCCGTCCCCTGGACCGCGGAGACCTCGTCATCGAGTCAGCAGCACCGATCACCGCCGTCGACTGTGAGGTCTTCGCTCCGCGCGGCCAGTCATGCGGAGAGAAGAAGGGAGAGTCCTGGACAGTGTCGGGTGAGGAGCTGCTGCGCGATCACACTGTCATCGACGCAGTCCGGATCACGATCGACGCCGACCCGACAGCAGTGCCGACGCCGGACATCGATTCCTGAGGCGGCATGGCCGGCGGCGCTGTCGAGGACCGTGTCGAATTCCAGTGCGACAGTCTGTGACGGAACCGGCGATCGTCCGATGCGCATTTGCAGGTCAACGGGCTCGCTCACGCCTGAGACCGGCAAGGAGCGCCTGAGACCGGCGACGGTGGTGGGCGTTTCGGGCCGTGAGGATGAGCGCGGCGAGTACGGCCGAGAGCAGCGAGGCGCTGAGAACGGCGACCTTCGCAACGTCGTGTTCGACCGAACCGGCGGTGAAGCTGAGTTCGGCGACGAGGAGTGAGACGGTGAAGCCGATGCCGGCAAGCAGCCCGATGCCGGTGAGGTCGGCCCAGCGCAGACTGGGGTCCACACCCGCGGTGAACCGGGTGACCAACCACGTGGAGGCGAGGATGCCGACCGGCTTGCCGACGATCAGTGCCGTCATGATCCCGTAGGTCAGGGGATGGGAGAACGCGGAGGCCAGACCGTGGAATCCTCCGATATCGACACCGGCGGCGAAGAAGGCGAAGACCGGAACGGCGAAACCGGCCGACAGCGGTCGGATACGGTGCTCGAGCGCCTCGGCGAGGTCGATGGAGCGAGCGTGTTCGTCACCGGCCGTGCGTGTCGAGCTGCGACCGACGACGGCGGGGATCATGAAGCCCAGCAGCACTCCGGCGATGGTCGCGTGGACACCGGAGGCGTGCATGAGCGCCCAGGCGACGAGGCCGAGTGGGAGAAGAACGACCCATGCTGCCCAGGCCCGGTCGACGAAGACGCGACGGAAGCGGTGTGCGACGAGTCCGAAGACGATGGCGACTCCGAGTGCCGCGGCGAGGGGGAGAATCGCGATGGTCTCGGTGTAGAAGATCGCGATGATGGTGATCGCCAGCAGATCGTCGACCGCGGCCAGGGTGAGCAGGAAGAGGCGCAGCGCCTTGGGCAGGTGGGAGCCGACGATCGCGAGGACGGCAACGGCGAAGGCGATGTCGGTCGCGGTGGGGATGGCCCAACCGCGCAGCAGCTCCGGACGGGTGAGCAGAAAGGCCGCGCAGATGAGGGCGGGGACGAGGACTCCGCCGGCCGCCGCGGCGATCGGGACGACGGCGGTGCGGAGACGCCGCAGGTCACCGCGGGTGAATTCCGCCTTGAGTTCGATGCCGACGAGGAAGAAGAAGACTGCGAGCAGTCCGTCGGCGGCCCATTGTCCGATGCTCAGACGCAGGTGCCAGGGCTCATAGCCGAATTCCCAGTCGCGGATTGCGAAGTATGCAGCCGATGCGGGTGAGTTCGCCCAGATCAGAGCGGCAGCAGCGGCGATGAGGAGCAGCGCTCCGCCGACGGTGTCGCGGCGGAGTGCCCGGAACAGCTGCTGTCCCGGGGTGTTCGGTGAGGCGGATCGTGAGGTGGTTGCAGAGGTGGTGGTCACAGGGATCCCGTTCGTGGTCGGCAGACAAGAGAGTTCGACCCGAAGAGTGGATGTGCAGACAGAGCTCAGTTCGGCGACGCTGAGCGTACGTGCGTGATTCGAGCGGACGTCGTCGGCTCGGCAGATGAGAACTGTCGGAGCGTCACATCAAGGGTCGGAGCGGAAGATCTCCGCGTGCGAACGGCTGTGTGCCCGACTGCATCTCGCCCCACGAAGTGATGTAGCCGTTGGTGCCCGAGTGCGGGAGAACCCACACTTTCGGGCGGAAAGCGGCATTGCGCATGGCGGGAGACATCTCCCACAGTGTAGCCGACCGGCGGCGCGCCGTGCCAACGAGACTTAAGTGGGTACAGATTGCTCGTTTCGGGCGCGAAAATGGCAATCTGGCCCCACTTATCCTCGGGAACCGGGCCCTGTACCGGAGGGAACCGGGCTCGGGTGGCCGGATTCCGCCTCGACGGGCAGCTATCCCAGCCCACCGGAGAGCCGCGCGTGAAGCGTCTCGGTGTACGCGTTCATACCGGTGATCTCCACACGCGTGCCCATGGCTTCGTACTTCGTGACGATCGCATCGAGGGCGGCCACGGTCGACGCGTCCCAGACATGCGATTCGCTCATGTCGATGACGACCCGATCGGGATCATGCGTATAGCGGAACTGAGTGGTCAGATCATTCGAGGAGGCGAAGAAGAGTTCGCCGCGGACCGCATAGCGGGCGACCGCTTCGGCGGAGGCGGAACCGGTCTCGTTGCGCTGGGCGACCGGAGATTCCGCATCGACCTGATCGTCCGGGGCACCTGCCACGACCGTGCGTTCGACCGTGACGAAGTGTGCCACCCGCCGAACGAAGAGCACACTGGCCACGAACACGCCGACGACGACGCCGATGGCCAGGTTGCCGGTGGCGACGACGACCGCGACGGTGGCGATCATCACGAAGGTCTCGGACTTCGGCAGCATCGTAAGCGTCGAGGGGCGGATGGAATGCCAGTCGAAGGTGTCGACGCAGACCATCATCATGATCGCCGCGAGCGCGACCATCGGGATCATGCCCACGATGTCGCCGAGCACGACGACGAGGATGAGCAGGAACGCACCGGCCATGAACGTCGAGATCCTGGTCCTCGCCCCCGAGGCGCGGACGTTGATCATCGTCTGCCCGATCATCGCGCAGCCGCCCATGCCGCCGAAGAGACCGGAGATCATGTTCGCGGCTCCCTGACCCCAGGACTCGCGTGTCTTGTTCGAGTGCGTGTCGGTGATCTCGTCGACGAGTTTCGCCGTCATGAGCGACTCCATGAGGCCGACCAGAGCCATGGCCAGCGAGTAGGGGGCGATCGTCGTGAAGGTCTGCCAGGTCAGCGGGATGTCAGGAATGAAGAGTTCGGGCAGGCTGCGCGGCAGTTCGCCCTGGTCACTGACGGTGGGAACATCGATGGCGAAGACGATGACGATGCCGGTGATGACCACGATCGTGATCAGCGGTGCCGGTACGACCTTCGTCAGCTTCGGCATGAACACGAGCACGACGATGCCGATGGCCAGGAGCGGGTAGACCATCCACGGCACCCCGATGACGTGGGGGACCTGGGCCGCGAAGACGAGGATCGACAGGGCGTTGACGAACCCGACCATGACGCTGCGGGGGATGAATCGCATGAGCTTCGCGACCCCGGCCACGGCCAACAGGATCTGGAATATGCCGGCGAGCATGACGGTGGCGATGAACATGTCCATCCCGTGCTCGCGGGCGACGGGGGCGATGACGAGCGCCACCGCTCCGGTCGCCGCGGAGATCATGGCCGGACGTCCGCCGAGGAACGCGATCGAGGTGGCCATGACGAACGCGGAGAACAGCCCGACCTTCGGGTCGACCCCGGCGATGATCGAGAACGCGATCGCCTCGGGGATGAGGGCCAGCCCCACGACGAGTCCGGCCAGAACCTCACGGGTGAGCAGCCTCGGAGAGGTCAGTGCGGTGAGGACGGTCGGATCGGGTCGGTAGCGGTGGGAATCGTCGGCGGTTTCGGCGGGAATGGGAGTCGTCACGACCGGAACATTACCCGATCGCCGAGGCGGCCCGACCCGACCGTGGTCGCCCAGGTCCGCAACCGGTCACTGCAGGCTGACCCCGGATCCGTGGAGGCTCACCTGCAGTCCCGCCTCGGTGGCGGTGATGTCGGTGAGCTCGAGACCGGCGGGCAGGAAGTCGAGATCGATGACGATATCGGAGATCTCCGAGGTGAGGAACCCGGGCAGGCGGTCGAGGGAGAACTCCGCCGAACCCAGCTTGATCGTCGTCGCATCGACGACGGCCCGTCTGCCGTCGGCCTTCGGGTCGATGCCCACGAGCAGATCCTGACCGAGCATCGACCCCTTGAGGAAGAGCTCACCGTCGACGGTGGTGAATGTCATCCCCTCGGGCAGGTTCGCATGCTCGGCGGCGAGCTCGTCGAGGGTCGAGTGGGGGAGCACCGCGGTGCCGTCGACGGTGCCGATCGGCTTCGACCCGTTGGTCGGAACGTCGTAGAGCTTCGCATCGACGTCGGTGAAGTCGACGCCTTCATAGGTGGCCTCATCGGCGGTGACATGCACGGAGTTGAGTTCCCTCGACGCCAATTGGGTGAGGATGGGGAAGCCCTCGACGGAGACCTCGGCGTCTCCGTAGTCGGCAAGACCGTCGGCGATGCGCTGCTCCGTGGTGTAGTCGACGATGCGGTCGGCAGCGATGATGCCGATGATGAGGGTGAGGACGACGACGACGGCGGAGACGATGAACGTCGTCCGCCGGCGGCGACGTCGAGGCCGCTCGTTCGGCTGCGGGTACTGAAGAGTCTGCGCCGTGGTCATGGGCTCCATTGTTGCGCACTCGCCGACGAGTCCGGCAATCGTGCTGCGCCGGCCCCGGTCTGGTTCGCATGGCGCCGACGGTGGACGCGCATACCCATTTACCTGGGACGGGACCGCCCATAGGATCACGATATGGATTCCCAGCGCACACAGAACATCAGAACGGTCTCGTCCCGCATCAACTCCTTCCACTCGTCGATGTACTTCTCACAGACGGTCGGCGCCGAATATGCCAAGTACGGGCTCGAACCCGGTGTCGAAGGCAATATGGCCGCACGTTCGGCTCCGCTGGGACGGGTGAATCCCGGAGTCGTGTCCGCCGCGTACTACAACTACTCCGCGAACTTCGTCGCCGGAATGCTGCCGCGCCTGTGGGAGACGGTGACCCCGGAGCAGATGGTCCAGGCCCGCTTCGACGCCGTGAGCGCATACATGGCCGAACTCTTCGACGATCGTGACGACATCGCGCTGCTCACCGAGGCGGCCGACCAGATGACCCAGACTCTGGCCCCCGTGCTCGCCGCCATGGACTTCTCCGGCCGCACCCTGGCCGCCGCCACCGCCGATGTCATCGGCAGCCACCAGGGGCGCACCGCGTTCGAGAAGTTGTGGGACGTGGCGACCATAGCTCGCGAATTCCGCGGCGACGGCCATGTCGCCTCACTCGTCACCGCTGGTGTGCCCGGAATCGACGCCCTCATGCTCGACGTCGCCACCGGCGCCGGATTCCGCCCGCGGGCGGCGCAGAAGACCCGCGGCTACACGGATGAGGAATGGCAGACCGCGCAGACGAGGCTCGCCGAGGCGGGGCTGATCACCGTGGACAAGGACGACCGCGGGCATGACCTGCCCACCATCACCGAGGCGGGGCGTGACCTGAAGGAACAGGTCGAGGCCCTCACCGACGGTACTGTTGCAGCCGCGTGGTCGGTCCTCGACGATCGGACGATCGAATCGCTGCTCTCGCCGAGCCGGGATCTGCTGCGCGTCATCGCGAAGTCAGGTGCCTTCCCGTCGAACATCTTCGCCCGCCCCGAGAAGAAGGCCGGCTGAGATGGTCAGCCCTCGTCGGACGCGTTCGCCTCGGTGAGGGTCGAAAAGCTCTCGGCCACCTCGGCGGCGATCGATTTCGCTTCATCGGAGCTCGGTCCCTCGGCGGAGAACACGGCCTTCCGGTAGTACTGGAGCTCGATGATCGAATCGATGATGTCCCCGAGTGCGCGGTGATTGCCGTGCTTGGCCGGCGCCTGGAAATAGGCGCGCGGGAACCACTGCTTGGACAGTTCCTTGATCGAGGAGACGTCGATGATCCGGTAGTGCAGGTAGTCGACGAGTTCGGGCATCTGCTTGGTCAGGAAGACCTTGTCGGTGCCCACGGAATTGCCGCCGAGCGGGGCCTTGCCCGCCTCGGGGACATGCTTCTTCACGTATTCGAGGACCTTCGCCTGCGCCTCGGCGGCGGTGGTGCCCGCGTCGAGTTCGGTGATCAGCCCCGAGGTGGTGTGCATATTCGTGACGAACTCGTTCATGTTCGCCCGTGCATCCGCCGAGGGCCTGATGACGATGTCGATTCCCTCGTCGAGGGGGTTGAGCTCGAAGTCGGTGACAATCGCGGCCACCTCGATGAGTTCGTCCCGCACCTCGTCGAGGCCGGTCATTTCGCAGTCGATCCACACAATTCTGTCGTTGCTCACCCGCCCAGCTTAGGCCAGGGGCAGGTGATCGGGACATTCCGGGGTGGGCGTGTGAACGTCGACACACACTGAGCGTGCGCACAAAGGCGATGTCCGGCATGTGACTTAAACTTGAAAAGTCCCCGAACTGGGGTGCCATTTTTGCTCGGCTGAGGGAAGGTACGCACGTGCGTTACACATTCGCTGTGATTCTCATGGTGGTGGGTGTCGTCGTCGGTGGCCTCGGCATCCTGCAGAAGACCCTGTGGGCGCCGGAGGATACGATCACTGCCACCGCGCAGATCGACGCCGACAAACCGGCGGTCATCGTCGACCCCGGAATGCTCAACCTCTACGAAACCCCGACCACACTGACGGCCAAGGGCAGCGGCGACCTCACGATCGCCCAGGCACCGATCGAGAACGTCGAAGCTTGGGCAGGACAGTCCGCCTATGACCGCATCACCGGACTCGCCGAAGGCGGCAAGCTCACGACCAAGGCGACCGACGGTGAAGGCACGGTGCCCAACCCGGCGGGGGCCGATCTGTGGCAGTCGGAAGTCACCGGCACCGATTCGGTGGAACTGGAATGGAATGACGACGCCAACCGGACCGGCTTCCTCATCGCCGGCGACGGCGAAGCCGGAGCGGTCGAATCCGTGACGCTGACCTGGCCCAACCACGCAGATACCCCCTGGGCGCTGCCGCTGATGATCATCGGCGGTGTCGCCTTCATCAGCGGCGTCGTCCTCCTCGTCCTCGGCGCGAACAATTCGAAGAAGGAAGCGAACCGACGCAAGGCACGGCAGGAACGTCGCCGCAAACTCGCCGAATACGGCACCGCCTTCGCCGTCGTCCCCGTGCTCGCGCTCAGCGCCTGCGGGCCCGAAGAGCTGCCGAAGCCCGAACCCTCCGAGGCGCCGAGTTCAGCGGCCGCGGGAGTCACCGACGACCAGGCCAAGCGGATCCTCGACTCTGTCGCCACCGACATCACGGCCGCGGACAAGAAGACCGATAAGAAGGCGCTGGCCGAACGTGCCGCCGGCCCCGCTCTCAAACAGCGTGAAGACCTGTACAAGGTCAAGGAGAAGGTCGAAGACCAGAAGATGGCACCGGCCGTGGCCAGCGACGAGATCGTCGCCAACTACACATCGGCCACCGACGCCTGGCCGCGCGTGACCAGCCTGATCACCTCTGCCGGAGGGAGCTCGCAGCTGCTCGTGCTGACCCAGGAGGACCCGCGCAGCGACTACAAACTGTGGTCGCAGACCCAGCTGACAGCCGGCACGAAGCTGCCCGAACTGCCCGACTCGCGTCAGGGCGCGACGATGCTCGAGCCCGGATCCAAGGACTTCGTCACGACTCCGGAGAAGGCCGTCGCCGACTACGCGAAGGCCCTCGGCAGCGGAGCGGACTCGAAGGAAGCGAAGAAGTTCGACTCCGATGACTTCTCGAAGTCCATCTGGAAGAACCAGAAGGAGCAGAAGGCCAGCGCCGAAGAAGGCAAGGCCGAGGTGAAGTACAAATACACTCCGGGCAAGGAACTCGTCGCTCAGGGCACCGCCGGCGACGCCGCCATCGTCACCGGAGTCATCGACGCCGAATCGACGATCAGCCCCGAATCGAAAGAGGGACGCACCGGCACCCTGACCCTGTCATCGCCGCAGAAGGAGCTCGTCGGCTCCGCGTCGACCAAGCAGCCCGTGACGACGAAGACGACCCAGGTGCTCACCTTCCTCGTGCCCAAGGACGGCAAAGTCAAACTCATCGGCGGACTCGAGACTCTCGCCGGAGCCGAAGCAGGCTGAGGCGGCAGGGCCGGCACCGTGGCGTCCTTTCCCCGACGGCTGAGGAAATAGCCGCAGACGCACCGGTGTTGATACGTTCTGTTGGAAGAGCATGGACCAGGTGCGTCACGGTATTCGCCGAACCCACCGACCGCGTCACAAAGGAGACCACGTGTCAATGGATCCCTCGCAGGAGAACGCACAGCCCGATCAGGGACTCGACCTGTCGGCGGTGCGCAGCAAGAATATGCCGGCCGGACAGGGCGGGCAGGCCGGTAGTGCGGGTGCCGGCGGTGGCCAGGCTGGAGGGGACCCGAACGCGGTCGCCGTTCCGGGACTGGTCTTCGACGTCGACGAATCGACCTTCACCAGCCTGGTGGCGATGTCCGATCGCGTGCCCGTCGTCATCGACCTGTGGGCCGAATGGTGCGAACCCTGCAAACAGCTCTCTCCGATCCTCGAACGCGTCGTCACCTCCTATGGGGGACGTCTGGTGCTGGCCAAGGTCGACGTCGATGCGAACCCGCGTCTGCAGCAGGCCTTCGGAGTCCAGTCGATCCCCACGGTCGTCGCGCTCATCAAGGGCCAGCCCGTCCCGCTGTTCCAGAGTGCTCTGCCAGAACCGCAGGTCCAGGCTTACTTCGACGAACTGCTCAAACTCGCCGGTGAGAACGGCGTGACCGGGCACGCCGTCACCGGGGAAGCCGAATCCGAACCGGCCGGTCCCGCCCATCCAGAGGCCGAAGATGCACTCGCCAAGGGCGACTTCGACACCGCCGAGAACCTGTTCAAGGCCGCGCTGGCGAACTCACCGGCCGATGAAGAGGCGAAGTTCGGTCTTGCCCGGGCCGGGTTGGGACGCCGTCTCATCGACCAGGAGCCGGCCGACCTCATCGCCGCCGCCGATGCCGATCCCAAGGACGTCGAGGCCGCGAAGGCAGCCGCTGACGCCGAAGTCGTCAGCGGCAATGCCGCCGGTGCGTTCAGCCGACTCATCTCTCTCATCCGCACCACCACGGGCGAAGAGAAGGAATCCCTGCGACTGCGTGTCCTCGATCTCTTCGAGGTCCTCGGCGCCGATGACCCAGCCGTGACCAAGGCACGGACCGCACTCATGAGGGCACTGTTCTGATCCAGCGAATCCGACTCATCACCGCCATTCTCTTCGGCGTAGCGGCACTCACGCTCGCCGGACTGGTCATCTCTGCGCTCTCGGTCGTCGGCACCGACGAGATCACCGAGACGCCGGCCTTCACAGTCAGGGACGGGGCCTACGCCGTCGTCCTCGACGAGGCGATCGTGCCCTACTCGGGTTCGAGTGTGACCGTGACGGCGAAGAACTCGAAGGGCACGGAACTGTTCGTCGGAACCGCCAGCGGGGTCGACGCCGACAGCTACCTCGACGGAGTGGCGCAGGAGCAGATCAGTGATGTCTCGTTCCCGAACTCCGCCTCCCATCGGTTCACTCCCGGTGATGAGAAACCGGAGGCCGATATCGCCGACCGCGACTGGTGGATCAGCACCGATACGGGACAGACGGTCGCGAAGACCTTCGACCTCGATGCTCAGCCGCAGGTGCTCGTCATCGCCCCTGCGAACTCCGATGACAGTCTCGAAGGAACGACGGTGAGCCTCCAGATGCGCGTCAAGGGTGTCTTCGCCCTCAGCCTGCTCGGCATCGCCGGCGCGATCATCCTCGCCGGGTTCTCCGTGTTCTTCTTCATGCGCTGGTGGGCCTCACGCATCCGCCCGCCGAAGAAGGACGCCGGACGGCCGGACATCAGCGGACCGGAGGGTGGCGGGCCCGCGGGCGGCGGCAGCGGACCCCACGACGGCGGCGAAAACGGTCCCTCGGGCGGCTCCGGCCGCAGCGGCCGGGGACCGGCCGCTGACCACGCGGTCAAGGGCGAGCCGGGACCGGCGACTCAGCCGATCTCGACGGTGCAGCCGGACACGGCCGGCCAAGCGCCGCCTCGGCGACGGGATCTGCGGAACCGACGGTCCTTCCGCGCCGTGACGGCCTCCGTCTTGGGCACCGGACTCGTGCTCAGCGGCTGTGCGAACATGCCGATCGCCAAACCCAGCAGCCCGGACACCACCCCGTACGAACGCACCGCGGTGCGACCCGGCGAGGCCGGGAAGTTCATGACGAACTACACGGAATCGCTGGACAAGACCCTCGGGGACAAGGGCACCGACCTCGATAAGATCCAGGCGGCACCGCTCATCGACCACACCCGCGCGCAGATCCAGATCGCGGACAAAGCGAAGCAGAAGCTGCGTGCGCCGAACTTCACCGAAGTCGTCGCCGGCAGCCCGAACTTCACCGAATACCCGATGTGGTTCTACGCCTTCGGCACCGCGGACAAGAAGTCCACGGACGGCGACAAGCAGCTGACCCAGGTGATGCTGGTGACGCGGGAGTCGGCATCGACCGATCCGCTCGTGCGCTCGGCATCCTATATCCCCGCTGACCAGATGCCGACGCTGATGGCCGATGACAGCGGAGCCGTGGAGGAGGGCCCCGAGGACTTCGCCGACGATATGACGACCGCCTCCGATGACGTCTCGTCGTTCCTCGTCGACGGCAAGGCGAAGTCAGGTGGCCCCGACGGACTCAAGGAGGGCGGTTTCAAGGGATTCCGCGACTATGTGGGTGACCTGCGGGACAAGGACTCCGGCTTCGATAAGGTCGACGTCGACTGCAAGCCCTATGAGGACCTCAAGTTCGAGGACATGACCTTGAGCACCGAAAACGGCGCGATCGGAATGGGCGAAGTTCGCTGCACGCTGACGATCAAGGCACCGTCGGACTACGCACTCGACCTCGGCGACACCGTCGAGGCCGTGAAGACGAACGACAAAGAGGGCGACACCATCAAGGTCGACACCGCGCACCCCTATGTGCTGATGAGGACCGGTGACGAGCTCACCGCCGTCGCCACCGACTGGAACGTCCTGTCCTCCAAGGTGGAGTGACCCGCGCTCAGCCGCGGTGGGCGTGGTGCGTCAACACCAGCGGGTTCGAAATTCATACGCACTGATCGAGATCACGGCATATGCACTTTGAACCCGCTCATGCGCGATTCAGCCGCGGCTTGCGCGACTCAGCCGCGGCTTGCGCGATTCAGCCGCGGCTGGCGCGGCGGCCGACGCGCAGCAGCCACCACAGACCGATGAGCGGCAGGAGCAGCGGAATATAGCCGTACCCGCTGCCGAAGTTCGACCACACCGACGGCTTCGCGAAGTCCTCGGGATGGGTATGGCTGAGGATGCCGACGACGATGACACCGACGAATTCGATCGCGCAGGCGGCGACGGCGATTCGGTGTGAGACCCGGTTGCCGATGACCAGGCAGACCGTGGCGAGGATGTAGATCACCGCAGCCATGGCGGACAGCGAATACGCGATCGGCGCGACGTCGAACTCGCGGATGAGCTGGTAGCCCGCCCGAGCGGTGGCCGAGAGCGCGAAGACCCCGTACACCGCCGTCAGCGCCCGTCCCGGTCCGGTATGCATCGCTGAGTACGGCGACCGTCCGGTCTTTCCCCTCGCCGAGGCGGCCGTGGAGTCCGCATCGTCTGCTGACTTCGCGTTGCCTGCCGTGTTCGCGTTGCCTGCTGAGTTCGCATCGTCGGCGGAGTCCCCGCCGAACCGATTGCGCCTGGTCACTGCCAAATCTGGTCCAATCTCTCGATCATCACGATCACCGTCAGTCCTGCCGCGGCCAGGACTCCCGGCCCCCAGCGGCTCAGTTCCGCGAACGCCCAGAACCCGGCCAGCGCCATGACCATGATCGCCGTGATGATGTAGCCGAAGTAGAGCAGCGGGTCGACATCATGTGTGGAGCCGAAGGTCGCGATCGAGATGATCAGCTGCACGATGAGCAGCAGCAGAAGCAGAGCGGCACCGCCGAGCAGGGCCTTGCCCGCCGGACGGTTGCGGATGGTCTCGACGATCGACCACAGGGTCAGGATGCCGGTGGCGGCATAGAGGACGATGGTGAAAACGGTGAACACCCGACCCAGTTTAGTCGGCCATGCCGGCGGGCAACTCGTCCGGAGGTGCCGCTTGGCGGGTGAGATGCCGCACGGATCCTGGCCGTAGCGCGGCTCACGCCCTAAAATTGCAGGGTGCCCATCTATCTCGATCACGCAGCCACCTCGCCGATGCCCGCCGAGGTGCTCGAGGTGTACACGAAAGAGCTGGCCCGCCGCGCCAACCCTTCCGCCCTGCACGCGGTCGGCCAAGCCGCGCGGATGCGCATCGAAGAGGCACGCGAGGTCATCGCCCGCGCGGTCGGTGCGGCCACCTCGTCGGAGGTGATCTTCACGTCGGGCGGCACCGAAGCGGACAATTTCGCCCTCAAGGGCCTCTACCTCGCGCGCAACAACGGGACGTTCACGGAGCCTGCGCGCCCGCGGGTGCTGACGACGACGATCGAACATCCCGCGATCCTCGAGACCGTGGAGTGGCTGGAGAGCCTCGGCGCCGAAGCCGTCTACCTCGACGTCGATGAGACCGGACGACTCGACCTCGACGCGGCACTGACCGAACTGCGCCGCGACCCAGAACGCACCGCGCTCATCAGCGTGATGGCCGCGAACAACGAGATCGGCACTCTGCAGCCGATCGCCGAGATCGGGGAAGCCGCCGCCGAACTCGGCATTCCTTTCCACATCGACGCCGTGCAGGCGCTCGGGCAGATCCCGCTCGACTTCGCCGCACTCAAGGCGACGGCGATGACGATCACCGCGCACAAGATCGGCGGCCCCGTCGGCATCGGCGCACTCCTGCTCGACCGCGCGGCGTCCCCGACGCCGATCCTCCACGGTGGGGGACAGGAGCGCAGCGTGCGCTCGGGCACCCTCGACGTCGCCGGTGCGGTGGCCTTCGCCGCCGCCGTCGATCTCGTCACTGCAGACCTCGAGCCCCGGGCGGCACGACTGTCGGGGCTGCGCGACCACCTCATCGACGGAATCGAATCGAGCATCGACGGGGTCAGGCTCTCCGGCCCGCGCGGAGCGGACCGCCTGCCGGCCAACGCCCACTTCACGTTCCCGGGATGCGAAGGCGATTCTCTGCTGTTCGGCCTCGATGCCAGGGGATTGGCCACCTCGACGGGTTCGGCCTGTTCTGCCGGTGTCTCCCGTCCCTCCCATGTCCTCTTGGCCTGCGGTCTGGATGAGGACAGCGCCCGCACCACCCAACGCTTCACACTCGGTCACGATACGACCGAAGCCGATGTCGACGCCCTGCTCGCGGCCCTGCCCGAGGTCGTCGACCAGGCACGCCGAGCCGGGATGGTTTCGGCAACACCCCGATGGATGCAAGGAGCATCATGAGAGTACTCGTCGCCATGTCCGGCGGAGTCGATTCCTCCGTCGCAGCCGCCCGTGCCGTCGACGCCGGACACGAAGTCGTCGGCGTTCACCTCGCCCTGTCCCGGATGCCCGGGACCCTGCGCACCGGATCGCGCGGCTGCTGCACGATCGAAGACTCCCGCGACGCCCACCGCGTGGCGGGAATGCTCGACATCCCCTTCTATGTCTGGGACTTCTCCGAGAGGTTCAAGGAAGACATCGTCGATGACTTCATCGCCGAATACGCCGCCGGACGCACCCCGAACCCGTGCATGCGCTGCAATGAGCGCATCAAGTTCGCGGCCCTCCTCGACCGCGCCCTGGCGCTCGGCTTCGACGCCATCGCCACCGGCCACTATGCCGAAGTGCTCCGCGATGACGAGGGCCGGCCCGAACTCCATCGCGGTGAGGATCTGGCGAAGGACCAGTCGTACGTTCTCGGTGTGCTCACCTCCGACCAGCTCGAGCACTGCTACTTCCCGATCGGGGCGACCGCGTCGAAGGCCGAAGTGCGCGCCGAGGCGGCCGAGCGCGGTTTCTCCGTGGCCAACAAGCCCGACTCCTACGACATCTGCTTCATCCCCGACGGGGACACGAAGGCGTGGCTGGCCGACAAGATCCCGATGCGTCCCGGACTCATCAAGGACTCCGAAGGTGAGGTTCTCGGCGAGCACGACGGGGCGATGACGTACACGATCGGTCAGCGCAAGGGCCTGGGCATCGAGAAGCCCGCTCGTGATGGCAAGCCGCGGTTCGTCACCGGCCTCGACCCGGCGACGAACACCGTCACCGTCGGGTCGCGCGCCGACCTCGCGGTCTCGCATCTGACCGGCATCCGCACCTCCTGGGCCGGAGCCGCACCCTCGGACATGGGGGACACCCCGGAGACCGGCATCGACTGCGAAGTGCAGATCCGTGCCCACGCCGATCCGGTGCCGGCCCGTGCCTGGCTCGGCGAATTCGTCGCCGAGGCGCCCGAGCATGAAGTCAACCCCATCGTCGACGAGGTCGAGGTGCCTGCCGCACGTCCGGCCGGGCAGCTCATGTACGTCGACGTCGATGAGGAGCTGTCCGGAGTGGCTCCAGGCCAGACCGTGGTCATCTACCGCGGCACCCGTGTGCTCGGCCAGGCCACCATCGACTCTACGGCGAAGGACCGCATCACCCCGGCACCCGAGTTCGCCGGAGCCTGAGCCGCTTCCGCAAGTCGAGGCGAGGGCTTCGGGGCCGATGTCGGCCACTGGCGATACTCTGGGGGCATGAAGGAAAGTCCCCAAGATGTCGTCACGGCACCTTATGGAACCTGGTCTTCACCTCTGGGCGCTGCCGAGGTGGCGGCCGGTGCCGCTCCGATCTTCGATGCCGCCTTCCGCGGAGACGAGGTCTTCTACTCGACGAAGATTCCCGCCGAGAAGGCCCGCACCGGCCTCGTCCGTACGTCACTGTCACGTCCGGGAGAGCGTGAGCAGGTCATTCCGACCGGGTTCAACATCCGCTCCGCCGTCCACGAATACGGGGGAGCCTCGTGGGCTCTCGACCAGAGCAGCGAGGTCATCTACTTCGTCAACGCCGCTGATCAGCGTGTCTGGCAGATCATTCCCGGGCGAGCCCCACACGCGCTGACCCCGGACACCTCGGGGCGGATCCGCTACGGGGATCTGCACATGAGCCCGTGGGGGCTGCTATGTGTGCGCGAGGACTGTCGGTCCACCCGTCGTGAACGCGCCATCGTGCTGCTGACCAAGCACGGGACGACGAATGTGCTCTCGACCCACTCGCATTTCATGGCCTGGCCCAGGCTCTCACCCGACGGCAGCACCTTGGCGTTCATCGGCTGGGAGCACCCGAACATGCCGTGGGACGGAACCACCCTGTGGCTGGTCGATGTGCGCACCCCGGCCACACCTGCGGTCGCCGTGCTCAGCGGTGACGGGATCGAACGCCCGCGCAGGTCCGATCCGGGATTGCCGAGTCCGACCGACCCGGGAATCTCGCTGCTCCAGGCGGAGTTCACGTCAGATTCGTCTCTCCACGTCATCTCCGATCACGAAGGGCACTGGGCGCTGTACGGCCTCGACATCGACCCCGTCGCCGTGCGTCCCCTGGTCACCGACGACCGTCAGGCGCCGGCGCCCGAAAGAATCGGATTCGACCGGCTGCGACCGGTCATCGACACCGGCGAGGAGATCGGCGGCGCCCTCTGGCAGCTGGGCACCCGGTGGCACCTCAACGACGGAGATGAGGTGTGGGCGCATTCTCAGGCGGCCACCGCAGCACTCGTGCGCCGCCCGCTCAGCCCTTCCGCCACAACGATGAGTCCTTCCTCCCCGCCCTGGGAGACCATCGACACGACGGGGGAGACCTTCGGCACGATCGAACTCCTCGACCTCGGACGCACCCACCTGCTGCTGACGGCGAAGTCGACCAGGCGTCCTGGCGTCCTCTACGCCGTCGACCGGGTGACCGGACTGTTCACGGAGATCGCCAGCGAACGCCTCGACACCCATCAGGGCTACTATTCCCGCCCGAGCGTCGGCGAACTCGGGGGAGTGCCCGTCGTCATCCACCCTCCCCACAATCCTCGCTTCGCCGCCCCCGTCGACGAACTCCCGCCCTTCGTGGTCTCGATCCACGGCGGACCGACGGGACAGGCGACCCCGGAGATGACAGCCCGCACGAGCTTCTTCACCTCCCAGGGCATCGGCGTCCTCGAGGTCAACTACGGCGGGTCGACCGGATTCGGCCGCGCCTGGCGTGACCGACTGCGCGGCGGATGGGGAGTCGTCGACGTCGAGGACACCGTCGCCGCCGTCAACGGTCTCATCGCAGCCGGACTCGCCGACCCGAACCGCATCGCCATCTCCGGAGCCTCATCGGGCGGATGGACGGTGCTGTCCGCCCTGGCCTCGACGAACGTGTTCGCCTGCGGCACCTCGTATTTCGGAGTCACCGACCTCATGCGCTTCGTCGTCGACACCCACGACTTCGAATCCCACTACATCGACGGCCTCGTCGGACCCTGGCCCGCAGCCCAGGACGAATACATCACCCGTTCGCCGATCCGCCGGACCAGCGATATCACCGTGCCCGTGGCCGTCATGCAAGGCGACCGCGACCCGATCGTCCCACCCTCACAGGCCCAGGAATTCGTCGATACACTTCAACTGGCCGGAGTGGAGTACATTTACCGTCTGTACAAGGGCGAATCCCACGGCTTCGTCCGCGCCGAAACCATCATCGATTCCCTGGAAAGCGAGTTCGGATTCTATGTCGACGTCTTCGGAATCCCCCGCGCCCACCAGCATGGCTGACCGCGTTCTGCCCGCCGCCACGACCCCGGGAATCTGGCTGCCCGGAGCCCGTGATCCGCACCGTAGCTATATTGCGACCAGCCCGGTCCGAGAGGCCGCGGCCGCCGGCTTCGACATCCTCGCCGACCAGCTTCCGCCGGTGCCCCTGACCGCCCACCGGTCCGAAGACCGGTGGGGCGCCGATGCCATCGGCCGCGCCGTCGGCCTACTCACCGAACTCCACGTCGACCGCACGTCCTACGGGTGGCGGCTGACCGCCTCGGCGGGCAAAGACGAACGGCTCGAGGACTCCGCCCTCATCGAAGCTTTCGACGCGATCGCCGAATACGGTGGGTCCCGGCCCGGGCAGGTCCAGATCAGCCTGCCGGGACCGTGGACGCTCGTGACCGCGCTGAGCCTGAGCTCCGGTGCCCGCGTCCTCGGCGATTATGGGGCCCGCCGCGATGTCGTCCAGGCCTACGCCTTCGGCATCGCCGCCTTCACCGATCGCATCGCGGGCTTGGGCATGCAGCCGACCGTCCGCCTCGTCGAAACCCGTCTGACCCCGGTCCTCACCGGCACCTGGCCGACCGTGTCCGGGTGGGCGAGCCTGCCCGCCATCAGCGAAACCCAGGTGTGGGCAGCGCTCGAATCCACACTGCGCCACCTCCCTCCCACCGTGCTCGCCCTGCCGGACCTCGAGCCCTTGCGCCTGCAGGGCAAGGAGATCCCCGCCGCCGAGGCTGTCCGCCGCACCGGCGTCCGTTCCGTGTCAGTGCCGTTGGCTAGCCTGAGACCACACAGCTGGGAGCAGCTGGCGATTCTCGCCGAGGCGGGGCTCGGCACCTGGATCCACCTGCCGACCGAGGCCGGTGGGCGATCGGACGCGGTCAACCATTGGTGCGAACGGATCCGCACTCCTTGGTCGCGCATCGGCATGGGGGCCGCGAGTCTGCGCGAATTCGGGATCATCGCCGGGCCCGAACTGCCGATGACCCACCCGCCGCTGCTGGAGGACCAGCTGGGGATCGGACCCGAGCACAATCGGGGAACCATGACCATCGCCGCCGGCCTGCGGCGGGCTCTTGAGGAGATCGAATGACCACGACACCGGAGAACGCCGACTCATCGACGCCCGAGCACCAGACCTCGGATTCGACCACACTCGACCTGGGCGGCGTCGACCTCACCGACGCGACCGCTCGCGCTCAGGCTCATGCCCAGCTGACCGAGAAGATCGAGGAGCTGCGGGCCGCCTACTATCAGGACTCCCTGCTCGTCTCCGACGCCGAGTATGACGAACTCGTCCATCGTCTCGAAGACCTCGAGGCGCAGTTCCCCGAACTCGTCACCGACACCTCGCCGACGCAGACAGTCGGCGGCGTCGTCGATACCTCGACCTTCGACCCGGTCGAACACATCGGTCCGATGTACAGCCTCGACAACGTCTTCGACTACGACGAACTGCGAGCTTGGTACGAGCGGGTGCGGTCGGCCACCTCGGTGAAGTCGAAGTTCCTGTGCGAACTCAAGATCGACGGACTCGCCGTCAACCTGCTCTACCGGAACGGCGAACTCGTGCGGGCGGCGACCCGCGGCGACGGACGCATCGGTGAGGACATCACCGCGAACGTGCGCACGATCTCCGATATCCCGCACCACCTCGATACCGAGCACCCGCCGGCCGAGGTGGAGATCCGCGGTGAGGTGTTCTTCCCCGTCGAGGACTTCGCCGAACTCAATGCCTCGCTTGTCGCCGAGGGCAAGGCCCCCTTCGCGAATCCGCGGAACTCCGCGGCCGGTTCGCTGCGGCAGAAGGACCCGGCCGTCACGGCGCGTCGGCCCCTGCACATGCTCGTCCACGGAATCGCCGTGTGGACGCCGGCCGACGATTCGCATCCCGAGCCTGCCCACCAGTCCGAGGTCTACGAACAGTTCCGGTCGTGGGGTCTGCCGATCAGCGACTATTTCAAGGTTCTCGACACCGTCGATGAGATCGAAGACTTCATCGCCTTCTACGGCGAACACCGTCACGACGTCACCCACGAGATCGACGGAATCGTCATCAAGATCGACGATATCGCCGTGCAGGAGGCGATGGGCTACACCTCTCGCGCACCGAGGTGGGCGACCGCATTCAAATACCCGCCCGAGGAGGTCACGACGAAGCTCATCGACATCCAGGTGCAGGTGGGTCGGACCGGGCGAGTGACCCCATTCGCCGTGATGGAACCGGTGACCGTGGCCGGGTCGACCGTCGAGCGGGCGACCCTGCACAACGGATACGAGGTCAAACGCAAGGGTGTGCTCATCGGCGACACCGTCACCCTGCGCAAGGCCGGCGACGTCATCCCCGAGGTGCTCGGCCCGGTCGCTGCCCTGCGGGACGGATCCGAACACGAATTCGTCATGCCCACCCACTGCCCGTCCTGCGGGACCGAGCTCGGTGAGCAGAAGGAAGGCGACAAGGACCTGCGGTGCCCGAACTCACGGTCCTGCCCAGCGCAGCTGGCCAATCGCATCTTCTACCTCGCCTCCCGTGCGGCCTTCGACATCGAAGCCCTCGGCGAGGAGGCCGCGCTGGCGCTGACGGCACCGGCCGAACCGGATACACCTCCGCTGACCTCGGAGGCCTTCCTCTTCGACCTCACTCCCGATGATCTGCGTGATGTCAAGATCTGGCGGAACAAGAAGTCCAAGGGTGTGGAGACCGGCGAACGAGAACTTGTGCCCTACTTCTTTACCCGTGGAACCGCGAAGAAGCCGAGCGCTCCGAGCGCGAACACGAAGAAGCTCTTCGACGAATTGGAGAAGGCAAAAGATCAAGAACTGTGGCGGGTGCTCGTCGCCTTGTCGATCCGCCATGTCGGACCGACAGCCGCACGGACCCTGGCCGCGAACTTCCGCACCCTTGAGGCCATCCGTGAGGCCAGCCTCGAGAAGCTGTCGGCCGTCGATAGCATCGGTCCGACGATCGCACAGAGCATCCGCGATTGGTTCGAGATCGACTGGCACAACGAGATCGTCGACACTTGGGCGGCAGCCGGGGTGCGGACGGAAGACGACGAAGTCGAGGCCGCCGCGCAGACCCTCGAGGGGCTGACGATCGTGGCGACCGGATCGCTGAGCTCGTTCACCCGCGATGGCATCAAGGAGGCGATCCTCGGCGCCGGCGGCAAGGCAGCGGGATCGGTGTCGAAGAAGACCGACTATGTCGTCGCCGGTGAGAACGCCGGGTCGAAGTTGGACAAGGCGGAGTCGCTGGGCGTGCCCGTCCTCGACGAGGACCAGTTTCGGGTGCTGCTGGAGACCGGCAGCCTCGACTGAGGGAATACATCTCGGTTCCCGGAGGTTCCAAGGTGCGGCTGTGTGCTCATTCGTGACCGAACTCGAAGTCGGGGTTCAGACTCAGTCAAGCTCAGAGACAGCTTCGAGTGGAAGAGTGTGGGACATGAGATGGATCCCCAAAGTCCTCGCCGGTACCTGCGTGGTCGTCGCCGCGGCCCTGACCGCGGTTCCCGTGACTGCGGGCCTGGCCGACCTGGTGCTGGGGCCGGGACCGAACAGCACCAAACGCAATGCTCAGCCCGCTCTGACGTCCATGCGCACTCCGGGGCCTTCGGTCACCGGCCGTACCGAGGAGTCGGCGACTGCGTCCGACCCCGTCTCGACGGATGGCCATGAGGTCATCGAAGGCACCATCGTCGACGATTCGAGTCCGGCCGGTGCCCTGTCGTCCGGCTCATTGTCGACCGGCACGGAACTCGTCGCGGCCACCGTGGCCGACGCCCGGACCCGCATCGCCGATCTCGCCGCCGACCTCCAGGCCGGAGTCTCAGCCGGAGAGTTCACCCAGGCCGACGCCGACCGCGTCGTGGCCGACATGGCCGGATACATCCACGGCACCCGCACCTGGCCCGAACGCCTCACCCCCTGACAATTACTACCTGACGGCGGCCCAGCAACCTCGCGCGAGGTTGCTGGGCCGCCGTCAGGTAGCAATGGGGGAAGGTCACAGCGGGGCTTCGGAAGGGCGCCCCGCGGAGAGACTAGACTGGGGGCGAGTGAAAACGACGATGAAAGGCAGGGAATGACGGAGTCTTCCGCAATCACCCCCGAACAGGTGGAGCATCTCGCTTCACTGTCTCGGATCGCCATGAGCGAAGACGAGCTGAAATCGCTCGCCGGTGATCTGAGCACAATTCTGGGAAACGTCGCCAGGGTCAACGAAGTGGCCGGCGACGATGTGCCCGCAACCAGCCACCCCATCCCGCTGACGAACGTCATGCGCCCCGACGTCGTGGGCGAGACGCTGACCAGTCAACAGGCTCTGGCCTCGGCCCCGGCCGCCGAGGACGACAAGTTCCTCGTCCCGCAGATCCTCGGGGAGGAATGAGATGACCGCACTGACGAACAAGAGCGCCCTCGAACTCGCCGCAGGACTGAAATCCGGCGAGTTCTCCTCCGTCGAGGTCACGCAGGCTCACCTCGACCGCATCGCCTCCACCGAGGATGACTTCAACTCCTTCATCACCGTCACCGACGAACTCGCCCTGGAGACGGCGAAGACCGTCGACGCCAAACGCTCCGCCGGTGAGGACGTCCACGCCCTGGCCGGTGTTCCGGTGGCGCTGAAAGACCTCGTCGTCACCGAAGGCACGCGTACGACCGCCGGGTCGAAGATGCTCGAGAACTGGGTTCCGCCCTACGAATCGACCGTGCACACCTTGGTCAAGGCCGCCGGCCTGCCGGTGCTCGGCAAGACCAACCTCGACGAATTCGCCATGGGATCGACGACCGAGCACTCGGCCTTCGGCAACACCCGCAACCCGTGGAACCTCGACCACGTGCCCGGCGGTTCCTCGGGAGGCGCGGCCGCAGCACTGGCCGGTTTCCAGGCCCCGCTGTCCGTGGGCACCGACACCGGCGGATCCGTCCGTCAGCCCGCCGCGTTCACCGGCACCGTCGGCGTCAAGCCGACCTACGGGTCGATTTCGCGCTTCGGCATCATCGCCATGGCCTCGAGCCTCGACCAGGTCGGACCGATGGGGCGCAACGTCGCCGACGCCGCCGCCTTGCACGAACTGCTGGCCGGACACGATCCGCTCGATTCGACGTCGCTGCCCGATGCGGTCGGCGGGTTCCTGACCGCCGCCCAGACCGGCGAGCTCAAGGGCAAGAAGCTCGGCGTCATCAAGCAGCTGGCAGGTGAGGGATACCAGGACGGAGTCCGCACCGCGTTCACAGCGGCGCTGGAAACCGCGGCCGCAGCAGGTGCCGAGATCGTCGAGGTCGACTGCCCGTCGATCTCCTACGCCCTCGACGCCTACTACCTCATCATGCCCTCCGAGGTGTCGTCGAACCTCGCCCGCTACGACGGCATGCGCTACGGCCTGCGCGTCGAACCCGAGTCGGGTCCCGTCACCGCCGAGACCGTCATGTCGGCCACTCGTGCCGCCGGCTTCGGCGATGAGGTCAAGCGACGCATCATCCTCGGCACCTATGCTCTGTCGGCCGGTTACTACGACGCCTACTACGGTTCGGCGCAGAAGATCCGCACCCTGGTCCAGAACGACTTCGCCAAGGCCTTCGCCGCGGCAGACGTCCTCGTGTCCCCGACCGCTCCGACGACCGCACTGAAGTTCGGTGCGGAGAAGGCCGCCGACCCGATGGCCCTCTACCTCGGCGACGTCGCGACGATCCCCGCGAACCTCGCCGGAATTCCCGGACTGTCCCTGCCCGCGGGCCTGGCCGATGGTCTGCCCGTCGGCTTCCAGATCCTGGCTCCGGCCCGTGAGGACGTCAAACTCTACGAGGTGGCCGGCCCCCTGGAAGCCGCACTCGAATCCGTCGGCGGACGCGTGCTCGACACTCTTGCGGAAGGACTGAACGCCAAGTGAAATACGAAGACGCGATCAAGAAATACGATCCGGTCATCGGCATCGAGGTCCACGTCGAGCTCGGCACCGCGACCAAGATGTTCGACGCCGCCCCCAACACCTTCGGCGGGGGACCGAACACGAACGTGACCCCCACGTCGCTCGGCCTGCCCGGGTCCCTGCCCGTGGTCAACGAGAAGGGTGTCGAGTACGCGATCAAGATCGGTCTGGCGCTCGGCTGCGAGATCGCCGAGACCTGTCGGTTCGCCCGCAAGAACTACTTCTACCCGGACGTGCCCAAGGACTTCCAGACCAGCCAGTCCGATGAGCCCATTGCGGCCGAAGGCCAGGTCGAGGTCGAGCTCGAGGACGGCACCATCGTCACCGTCCCCGTCGAGCGCGCCCACATGGAGGAGGACGCCGGCAAGAACACCCACGTCGGAGGGGCCACCGGCCGCATCCAGGGCGCCGACCATTCGTTGGTCGACTACAACCGCGCCGGTGTGCCGCTCGTGGAGATCGTCACCCACCCGATCACCGGGACAGGGGAGAGAGCCGCCGAGGTGGCCGCCGCCTATGTGCGCACGCTGAGGGACATCTTCCGCGCCCTCGACGTCTCCGAAGCCCGCATGGAACAGGGCAACGTCCGCGCCGACGTCAACGTGTCGCTGCGGGAGAACCCCGAAGCACCGCTGGGTACCCGCACGGAGACGAAGAACGTCAACTCCTTCCGCTCGATCGAACGCGCCGTGCGCTTCGAGATCGCCCGCCAGGCGACCCTCCTCGAGGCGGGGGAGAAGGTCGTCCAGGAGACCCGTCACTTCCACGAGGAGACCGGAGAGACCTCGTCGGGACGACCGAAGTCCGACGCCGACGACTACCGCTACTTCCCCGAGCCGGACCTCGTTCCGCTGCAGCCCTCCCGCGAATGGGTCGACCAGCTGCGGGCGAGCCTGCCCGAGCTGCCGGCGCAGAAGCGTCGCCGCCTCCTCGGGGAATGGAAGTTCTCCGACCTGGAGATGCGCGACATCGTCAACGCAGGACTGCTCGAAGCCATCGAAGACACCGTCACCGCCGGAGCGAAGCCGGCCGCGGCACGCAAATGGTGGACCGGTGAGGTCGCCCGCCTGGCCAACCAGGAGGACAAGCACCCCACCGAGATCGTCACACCCGCCCAGGTGGCAGGACTCGTCGATCTCATCGATGAGGGCAAGCTCAACGACAAGCTGGCCAAGGAAGTGCTCACCGGAGTCTTCGCCGGCGAAGGCGAGCCCGCCGAGGTGATGAAGGCCCGCGACCTCGAGATCGTCGAGGACACCGGGGCACTCGAAGCCGCCGTCGAGGAGGCCATCGCTGCCAACCCCGATGTGGTCGAGAAGATCAAGGGCGGAAAGATGCAGGCCATCGGTGCGCTCATGGGCCCGATCATGAAGGCCACCCGCGGACAGGCCGATGCCGGAAAAGCCAAGGACCTCATCCTCTCCAAAATCAATGGCTGAGTTCAGGTCCGAACTGATCCTGGTCGACGTCGGCGCCTGACAGTGCCGAGCAGGACTCAGGATTGATCCAGCCACACCCTCTAGACTGTGCGTCCAAGGGAGCCGACCGGGTTCCCGAGCATGGCGGAGGGTGTGGCTGTTCGCATTCCCCGCAGCCGATGGCCCGCCAGGACAGGGCCAAGAGCGTGACCCACACGCGTGGAGGTGAAGCGGTGTCTGAGTGGAAATCGCTGTGGAAGAGCGAATGCGGGAAGTCCGCGCCGATCTACCGGGTGCTCGTGCCCGACAGCGTCAACGAGGCGGTGCTGCGCGCTTGGAGTGCCCGCGGATACCGCTACACGGCCGGAGCCCCGAGCGCGATCATGCTCACCGGTGGGATGAGCCGGAACTTCTTCCGCTCCAGCGTCCTGTTCAAGGGCGGCACCGCCGCCGGCACCGCCGTGACCGCGGGATTCGCGGCTCCCGGAGGACTGGCTCTGGTCTCGGGATTCGCCGATGCCGCACTGACCTTCGGCGGGATGGGTGCGGCCACCGCCCTGGGGACCGGAATCTTCGCGGCCGTCACCGGCCCCAAATACTTCCGCGATCCGAAGCGTCTGAGCCGGAAGAACCGACGCAAGGTCGCCGCCGCCCAGTGGGTGACCCCGGCCAGCCTCGGCTATCTGCCCGGGCGCAAGGAAGGCCGCGACACCGACGAGCAGCGCCTGTTCCATCTCGCCGTCACGATCGCCCGCAAGATCGTGCGCACCCGCGCCTGGACCCATCCGATACTCAAAGACCACGTCTCCCGCGTCGACCTCGACCATGCGGTGGCCTCCATCGGCGTGCGGCTGCAGGAACTCGTCAGCCTCCGCGAGGAGATCGAGGGCATCCGTGATGCGGGGACCGCGAAGTCGGTGGAGACCTATCTGTCGAAGCTGGCCGTCGCGTTCTCGTCCATGGCACGCCGCGTGGAGTCGATGCACGACTACTACGAGCGCCTCCTCGAACTCGATCAGCAGCTCATGCTGCTGCACAACTCCGAACGCTCCCGCGAGCTCGGTGACCGGGTGCTCGACGTGCTGTCTCGCACCGCCGCGGACGATTCCGCCGATTGGCAGTTCAGGGAGCTGCGCATCGACGCGGACTCGCAGTCGTCGATCATCTCCGGACTCGTTGCCGAACTCGATCAGACCGCCGATGACTTCGACGACTTCGACACCCGGTTGGCCGCAGCTCAGAAGTCCGTGGACGAACTCGAGGCTTAAGCTCGGCTCCCGGTTCAGTGACCGAAGGGGTCGGGGTCGACTCCCGGCATCCATGACAGGCCCGGCTGGTTGTAGCCATGCGCTTCCTGGGCCTTCTTCCACTTCTTCGACCAGCGCTTATCGAGGCGGTCGACGTAGAGGGTTCCCTGCAGGTGGTCGTATTCGTGCTGCATGATGCGCGCGAACCACCCGTCAGCGCTCAGGGTCACCGGTTCGCCTTTCTCATCGAAGCCGTTGACGGTGACTCTGTCGGCACGTTTGAGGGGGAAATCGAGACTCGGCACCGACAGGCACCCTTCGGTCTCATCGTCGGGATCGGGACGTGTGTCGGGAACCTTCGAGGCAATGAGCACGGGATTGACGAAGGTGCCGCGACGACGCACACCATAGTCGTCATCGGCGTTGTACACGAAGATGGACTTGCCGACGCCGATCTGCGGTGCGGCCAGTCCGACACCGTTGCTGGCGTCGAGTGTCTCGTGCATGTCCGCGACGAGTTCGGCAAGGTCCTCGTCGAACTCGACGATCTTCTCGGCACGACGATGCAGAACGGGCTCGCCGCAGACGACGATGGGATGAATAGCCATGAGGATAATCGTATCGGTCACCGGAGACCGTCTCAGCCTCAGCCTGACGGCCATGGTCGGGCATGAGCGTCAGGGAGAGCCGCCTCGGTGATCATGTCCGCCGATTGCTCAGCGGTTGTTGCGAATCGGACCTGCGGCAGATGGATAGATATGCGACCGCTCCCAGCCTGTGATAGGGAACGTCATATAGTTTCGCCGCCAGCGAACACAGATTGTTGAGCAACATATCTGGGAACACGTTCAGCGTCGGCGTGGTTATGATGAAGACAAGCCGTCTCGGACCACGAGATGAAAGCTGTCGCTCAACGCTTGCCGGAACAGCTCTGCCGAGTGGTGAGAGGCCTGTGACGGCGGGTGCACACAGAAGCGTGAAAGGACTTACTTTGACCATCTTCAACAACGTCTCCGATCTGGTCGGCCGTACTCCGCTGATCCGCGTCAACAAGGCCAGTGAACGCTCCGGCGCCGAAATCGTTGCGAAGCTCGAATCGTACAACCCGGGCAACTCCGTCAAGGATCGCATCGGTGTGGCGATGATCGACGCAGCCGAGAAGTCCGGCGAACTGCAGCCCGGCGGCACGATCGTCGAAGCCACCTCCGGCAACACCGGCATCGCTCTGGCGATGGTCGGCACCTCCCGCGGCTACAAGGTCAAGCTGACGATGCCCGAGTCGATGTCGAAGGAACGTCGCGCCCTGCTGCGCGCCTTCGGTGCCGAACTCGTCCTCACCGACAAGGCCGAAGGTATGAAGGGGGCAGTGGCCAAGGCCGAAGAGCTTGCTTCCGACGGCGCCGTCCTCGTGCGCCAGTTCGAGAACCAGGCCAATGCCGAGATCCACAAGGCCACCACCGGTCCAGAGATCCTCGCCGACACCGACGGCAAGGTCGACATCTTCGTCTCCGGCATCGGCACGGGCGGAACCATCACCGGCGCGGGAGCCGCGCTGCGTGAGGCCAACCCGGATGTGAAGATCATCGCCGTCGAGCCCGCCGCTTCGCCGCTGCTGACCGAAGGCACGGCCGGACCGCACGCGATCCAGGGCCTCGGCGCGAACTTCGTGCCCAAGGTGCTCAACACCGATATCTACGACGAAGTCGTCGATGTCGACAACGACGACGCCTTCGAGCGGGCTCGCGCCGTCGCTCTCGAAGAGGGCCTGCTCGTCGGCATCTCCTCCGGCGCCGCACTCTTCGCTGCCGAGAAGGTCGCGTCTCGACCGGAGAACGCCGGCAAGCGCGTCGTCGTCATCATCCCCAGCTACGGCGAGCGGTATCTGTCTACTCCGCTGTTTGCCGAGTACATGGACTGACTCCATGGCAGCGGCACGAGGGCGTCAGACTTCGGTTTGGCGCCCTCGCTGTCTGCAGAGTCCGATGTCGGACCGCTGCGGGAATTCTTCCGCCCGGATCCGACTTGCACGAGACAGACCGAGACGAATGAGCAGGGGGAGTCAACGATGAAGGCACTGTGGGCAGCGGCCGCGGCGGCCGCCGGTGCGGCAGCCTATGGGCTGAGCCGACCCGGTGTGCGCGAGACGCTCAAAGAAGACCTTGAGACGGTGAAGCGGCGAGATCCGGCGGCGCGCAATGATTTCGTCTCATTGGTGTCCTACCCGGGGATGCATGCCATCTGGGCCCACCGCGGACTCCACCGCCTGTGGCAGCACGATGCTGGAAAGGTGCCCGCGCGACTGATGTCCCAGCTGGTGAGGACGCTGACCGGTGTGGAGATCCACCCGGGGGCGCAGATCGGGCGTCGCTTCTTCATCGACCACGCCAACGGCGTCGTCATCGGCGAGACCTCGGAGATCGGCGACGACGTCATGCTCTATCACCAGGTGACCCTCGGCGGCACATCGATGGCACAGGCGAAGCGCCACCCGACGATCGGCAACCATGTGCTCGTCGGCGCCGGGGCGAAGATCCTCGGCCCGGTCGTCGTCGGCGACAACTCCGCGGTCGGAGCCAATGCCGTCGTCGTCAAGGACGTGGCGGCCGACTCGAGTGCCGTGGGCATTCCCGCGACCGTGCGCCCGAAGAAGAAGGTCGGCGCCGCCTCGGCGAAGGCATCTGCGGATGACGGTTCGGTGAAACACCCGGATTTCGTCCTCGAGGACCCCGCGCTCTGGATCTGAGGCGGCTCCTGCTGCCGGACAGACGGCGGCTCCTGCCTGCGGGCGTCAAAAGCGGCTCCTGCCTACGGGCGTCAAAAGCGGCTCCTGCCTACGGGCGGGAGCCGCTTGTCGTGCATTGTCGGGTCGATCCGCGGTGAGAATCGGGCTGGAACCACCGGGGATCGACCCGACAATCGACCGCTTGTGGTCATGGCCACGCCACCCACCCAGGTGGCTGCCCGCGGCCGGGAATACTTTTGACACCACTTCTGTTAATATTTCAACTAGTTACTTCAAAATTGAAGTGAGTTCGATCAGCAGGGCGGCCGCTCAAGCCGCAGGAGCTCAGACGCAGGAGGCGCCATGGAATTCGGAATCTTCACAATCGGCGATGTCACCACCGACCCCACTGACGGCACCACCGTCAGCGAACACCAGCGGATCAAGAACACCGTCGAGATCGCCAAGAAGGCCGAGGAGGTCGGACTCGACGTCTTCGCCACCGGTCAGCACCACAACCCGCCCTTCGTGGCGCCGGCGAATCCGCCGATCCTGCTGGCCAACATCGCCGCGCAGACGCAGACACTCGAACTCTCCACGGCGACGACGCTCATCACCACGACCGATCCCGTGCGCATCGCCGAGGACTACTCCTACGCTCAGCACCTCTCCGAAGGTCGCATCAGCCTGATCATGGGCCGCGGCAACACCGGTCCCGTCTACCCGTGGTTCGGCAAGGACATCCGTGCCGGCATCCCGCTGGCGGTCGAGAACTACAACCTGCTCTACCGTCTGTGGCGTGAGAAGAACCTCGACTGGGAAGGCAAGTTCCGCACTCCTCTCAATGGCTTCACCGTCACCCCGACCCCTCTGGACGAGGTCCCGCCGTTCGTGTGGCACGGGTCGATCCGCAGCCCCGAGATCGCCGAACAGGCCGCCTACTACGGCGACGGGTTCTTCCACAACAACATCTTCTGGCCGACCTCGCACACCGCGCGGATGGTTCAGCTCTACCGTCAGCGCTATGAGTACTACGGTCACGGCACGGCCAGCCAGGCGATCGTCGGCCTCGGCGGTCAGGTGTTCATGCGCAAGAACTCCCAGGACGCCGTCCGCGAGTTCCGTCCCTACTTCGACAACGCCCCGGTCTACGGCCACGGACCCAGCCTCGAGGACTTCTCGACGCAGACTCCGCTGACCGTCGGGTCGCCCCAGCAGGTCATCGAGCGCACCCTGAGCTTCCGCGACTGGGCCGGAGACTACCAGCGTCAGCTCTTCCTCATCGACCATGCGGGACTGCCGCAGAAGACGGTACTCGAGCAGCTCGACCTCCTCGGCGAAGAGGTCATCCCCGTTCTCCGCGAGGAGTTCGCGAAGGGCCGCCCGGCAGACGTCCCCGATGCCCCGACGCACGAGTCCCTCGTCATCCGCCACCGCGAAGGCCGGGATCCGATCCCCGGCGGCGGAGAAGGATCACGCGCCTTCGAGGACCGGCAGGCACGCGCTGGCGAATCCGCCGGGAACGACGCCCAGAATGCGACACGGGAAGGAGCCGACCGCTGATGAGCACGAAGACGATGAACATCGTGGCCGTGACCACCTCGCTCAGCGAGGATTCGACCACGCTCAAGCTCACGAACCGGATCCTCGGTCAGGCCGCCTCGGCGGGGGAATCGGTGGGCATCGACGTGACCACGGACGTCATCAACGTCCGCCGCCTCGCCACTGCGCTCACGGACATGACCCTGACAGGGTTCCGCTCCGAAGCGCTGGAGACGGCCTTCGAGACCATCGCCGCGGCCGACGCCATCGTCACCGTCGCGCCGGTGTACAAGGCCGCCCCCGTCGGTCTGCACACCCTGTTCTGGCAGCTCATCGACGACAAGGTGCTGAGCCGCAAACCCGTGCTCATCGCCTCCACCGGCGGCACTGCCCGGCATTCCCTGGCCGGAGACGCCGTGCTGCGGCCGATGCTGTCCTACCTCAAGGGCATCGTCGTGCCCACGACGGTCTTCGCCGCGACCGACGACTGGGGAACCGTCGAAGGCGGCCGGGCGCTGACCGCCCGGATCCGTCAGGCGGGGGAGGAGCTCGTGTCCCTGACCGCAACGATCAGCGGGGCCGGAAACGACGACCTCGCCGAGGTGGCCGACCCCGATCCGCGCGATAGTGCAGGGGCGGGTGCGGCCCCGGGTGCCTCGGCGAATCGCGGATTCGTCGACGAATTCGACCCCGCGAACGTCACCCCGTTCGCGCAGCTGCTCGAGGGCTGAGATGACGGAGATCAGATTCGGGCTTGGGAGGGAGGCGCTGGCGCAGAACGCGTGGCGAACCTATTTCGAGACTTCGCAGCGCCTGCGTCAGGCCCTCGAGGCCCAGCTCAAGGACGATGCGGGCCTCGATGTCAGTGACTACAACACTCTGCTCCTGCTGTGGGAGGCGCCGGAGCGGACGCTGACGATGAGCGCCCTGGCGAAGAAGCTCGTCTTCTCACCCTCGCGGCTGAACTATCGGATCAAGGTCCTCGTCGAGGCGGGACTGGTGACGAAGACTCAGTGTCCCGGGGACGGGCGTGCTCACAATGTGGCGCTGACCGAGGCGGGAGCGCGGGCGTTCCTGTCCGCCGGCTCTCAGCACAAGAGCTATGTCGACGAGGTCTTCTTCGACCATGTCAGCGACGCCGAGCTAGAGGTGATCGAGGCCGTCTTCACTAGGATCGGGAAATCGCTGCCCGAGAACTGAGGACGGTGTCGGCCGAGGGGTGAGGTGGGCCCCGCCCGAGAACTGAGGCCGGTCATCTCAGAGTGACGAACGTCTCGGCATGGTCCGAGACTGCGTGCCACAATGAGGGCATGTCCATCACCACAATCGCCTTCCCGAACTCCGAGCTCCGCAATCGTGTGATCGCTCAGATCCCCGCTCACCAACGTGCCAACGTCGACCTCGTCGTCTTCTCCGACGCCGAACGGTCGGCCAAGCTCAGCCGTGACGATGTCGACGTCGTGATCCTGCCATACCTGAATTCTGGGCCGACGATCGAGCTGCTCGACGAGCTGCCCAATCTGCGTATGGTCATCACGCAGACGACCGGATACGACCCCGTCGCCCACCTGCCCGAGCGTGGAATCCAGGTCGCGACCGCCTCCGGTGTGCATACGGGAGGCACCGCCGAGCTCGCGCTGGCGCTGACCCTGGCCAGTCTGCGCGGAATCGACGACGCCGTGCGCTCGCAGGTCTCGCGGGTGTGGGAGCATCACCGCTACCGTTCGCTGCAGGACCGACGCGTGATGATCATCGGCGTCGGTGAGATCGGCTCGGCCATCGCCGACCGCTTCGACCCCTTCGAGGTCCAGCTCACCCGCGTCGCCTCGACCGCGCGTGAGGACGAGCGCGGGAAGATCCACGGCGTCGACGAGCTGCCGAGGCTTCTGCCCCACACCGAGGTGGTCGTGCTCATCACGCCGCTCAACGAAGGGACGCACAACCTCGTCGACGCGGAGTTCCTCAGCCTGCTTCCCGACAATGCGCTCATCGTCAACGTCGCCCGCGGCAAGGTCGTCGATACGGACGCACTCGTGGCAGAGCTTGCCACCGGACGACTCCATGCCGCACTCGACGTCACCGACCCGGAGCCGCTGCCGCGCAACCACGCGCTGTGGGGGACCCCGAACACCCTCATCACACCTCACGTCGGAGGCGATACCTCGGCGTTCGAACCACGAGTCGTGAAGATCCTCGCCGCGCAGGTCAGGCGGATCAACGACGGTGAGCAGCCGGTCAATCTCATCAAGGCCTGAGGCGCGGTCAACAGCAGGCCAGAGCTGCCGCGCACAGCAGGCCTGAGACGCGGTCAATAGGTCACGCGGATCTGACCTAAGCAGGACCCTGACATAGCTCTGCGGTCGGACTCCCGCATGGTGCCCAGAAGAGGTTCCACCATGCGAGAGTCCGGCATGCGGATGCTGAAATCGGGCGTAGCATGCCTGCATGAGCATCGATACAGACACCACCACTCCCGACATCAAACCCCGTTCTCGCGATGTCACTGACGGTCTCGAAGCCACCGCGGCACGTGGAATGCTTCGCGCCGTCGGCATGGGCGACGACGACTGGGTGAAGCCGCAGGTTGCGATCGCGACCTCGTGGAACGAGATCACCCCCTGCAACATGTCGCTGCAGCGTCTCGGTTCGGCCGCCAAGGAAGGCGTCCACGAGGCCGGTGGCTTCCCGCTCGAATTCGGCACCATTTCCGTCTCGGACGGAATCTCGATGGGCCACGAGGGAATGCACTACTCGCTGGTCTCACGTGAGGTCATCACCGACTCCGTCGAGACCGTGATGAGCGCCGAACGACTCGACGGCTCCGTGCTCATGGCCGGCTGTGACAAGTCGATCCCCGGAATGCTCATGGCATCCGCCCGCCTGGGACTGTCGAGCGTCTTCCTCTACAACGGTTCGATCATGCCCGGAACCGCGAAGATGGAGGACGGCTCGGAGCGGGAGGTCACCCTCATCGACGCCTTCGAAGCAGTCGGTGCCTGCCGCGCCGGCACCATGTCCCAGAAGGACGTCGACGCCATCGAGCGCGCCGTCTGCCCCGGCGAGGGTGCGTGCGGCGGAATGTACACAGCGAACACGATGGCCTCGGCTGCCGAGGCCATGGGCATGTCACTGCCGGGTTCGGCCGCTCCGCCGGCCATCCACCGCAACCGCACGATGTTCGCCCGCAAGTCCGGCGAGGCAGTCGTCAACATGCTGCGCCAGGGCATCACCACGAAGGACATCATCACCCGCGAATCGCTCCACAATGCGATCGCCGTGGTCATGGCCTTCGGTGGTTCCACGAACGCGGTTCTCCACCTGCTGGCCATCGCGCACGAGGCCGGAGTGACGCTGGAGCTCGACGACTTCAACCGCATCGGCGACAAGGTCCCGCACCTGGGCAACGTCAAGCCCTTCGGCCAGTACGTGATGAATGACGTCTTCAAGATCGGCGGCGTTCCCGTGATCATGAAGGCCCTCCTCGACGCCGGTCTGCTCAACGGCGACTGCCTGACCGTGACCGGCAAGACCGTGGCCGAGAACCTCGAGTCGATCAACCCGCCGGACCCCGACGGGAAGATCCTGCGTGCGCTCAGCAACCCGATCCACGCCACCGGCGGCCTCACCGTGCTGCAGGGATCGCTGGCTCCCGAAGGTGCCGTCGTGAAGTCCGCGGGCTTCGACGCCGACGTCTTCGAAGGCACCGCTCGCGTCTTCGACCAGGAGCAGCCGGCAATGGACGCCGTGCTCAACGGAGAGCTGAAGAAGGGCGACGTCGTTGTCATCCGCTACGAAGGGCCCAAGGGCGGACCCGGAATGCGCGAGATGCTCGCGATCACCGGCGCCATCAAGGGCGCGGGCATCGGCAAGGACGTCCTGCTGCTCACCGACGGTCGCTTCTCCGGCGGTTCGACCGGTCTGTGCATCGGCCACATCGCCCCCGAGGCGGTCGACGGCGGTCCGATCGCGCTCGTCGAGGACGGGGACAAGATCACCGTCGACATCGCGGCACGCTCGATCGAACTCCACGTCGACGAGGAGGTGCTGGCCGAGCGTCGCAAGTCCTGGACGCTGCCCGAGAACCACCGCCTGACCGGTGTGCTCGGCAAGTACGCGAAGCTCGTGCAGTCGGCGTCGAAGGGCGCGGTCTGCTTCTGAGCCAGTTCAAGGCCTCTTGCTGACGCAGTCCGCTTCCGGGTGACGCTCGGCGGCACGGGCCGAATCCACCATCGCCGAGGCGGTGCAGACGTGAAGTCTGCACCGCCTCGGCGATTTCGTTGGGGAACGCCGCCGATCACAGCATGGGCCGACATGACCGTGCGACACGGAACGACAGTTACCGAAAAGTTACTTCGGCGTGTCGCGCGGATTTCCGGGGGACACGCGGCCTTGTCGCAATCGGTACTGCAGGAGACGTTTGTGCGGTGGGTCACATGGGGATACAGTGCGAAATATGCTCAGTCGTTTATGAGGAGCCATTGAGGCTCCTCACATCTCGACTGGCCTACGCACCGAATACCCCAAAGGACCCTTGATCGTTGATGATTGTCACTTCCTTCCCGATTCGCCATGAGATCTATTCGCAGCTTCCCGGCCCGATGCACCATTCCGCGGACCACAGTGAGGACAGCCTGATCGCGGTGTCGTAGTCGGCACCATGGGAAAATACGTTCTGCGGCGGTTCATCAACTACTTCATCCTCGCGTTCATCGCGACGGTCACCGCCTACATCACCTCCAGCTCTTTCATGGATCCGGCCTCCCGGTACCGCGGTCAGAATCCGCCGCTGTCGGAGGCATCGATCCAGGCCATCCTCAACAGCCACGGCACGAATCCCGACGTCCCGGTCCTCGAGAGAACATGGGACTGGCTGACGAACATCTTCCTCCACGGTGACTTCGGCACCACGGTGCACAACTCTCCGGTGCTGCAGGAGATCCTCGTCCGCGCCGGTGTCAGCCTCAAGCTCCTGCTCATCGGTTCGATCATCGGAGCCCTGCTCGGTGTGATCCTCGGCGTGTGGGGAGCCGTCAGGCAATACAAGGCGTCTGATCAGACAGTGACCTACGCGTCCTATCTCATCATCGCCACTCCGACGTTCGTCATCGGTGTGCTCCTCATGATCATCGCGACCGGTTTCAACAATATGATCGGCACGACGCTCATCCGATTCTCGGGGGACTATTCGGCGAATATCGACCCCGGGTTCCTCCCCTGGTTCACCGACCAGGTGTCACATATGCTGCTGCCCACGTTGGCACTCGTGCTCATGGGCGCCGCGACGTACTCGCGCTACCAGCGTTCGGTCATGCTCGACGTGCTCGCCTCCGACTTCATCAGAACCGCACGCGCCAAGGGGCGCACTCGCAAGACCGCGCTCGTCAAGCATGGAGTGCGCGTCGCGCTCATTCCGATGTCGACCTACTTCGCCTACGCTTTCGGCACGCTGGTCGCGGGCTCCTCGATGCTCGAGGTCGTCTTCTCCTGGAACGGTATGGGCCAGTTCACCATCAACTCCATCCTGCAGTCCGATATCAATGCGGCAGCAGGCTCCGTCCTCTTCGTCGCAGTGCTCACGCTGCTGGCCTCGACCCTGTCGGAGGTCCTCTACGCCGCACTCGACCCGAGAGTGAGGATCTGAAATGGCAACAGACATCCCGATCTCCACGCAATCCGACGCCGAGGTGGTGCCGAAGCGTGCGAAGCCGACCTCCCGGGCGATGCTCATCTGGCGGCGGCTGCGCTCGACCCCGCGTTTCTGGGTCGGTGGAATCCTGCTCGCGTTCTTCGTTCTCTTCGCCCTGTTCGGCAACACCATCAACATCTACTCGCCGACGGACCAGGACGTCTTCGCCCTCAACGAAGGCCCGAGTGCCCAGCACTGGTTCGGCACCAACACGATCGGTCAGGACATCTACGCCCAGACCGTGGTCGGACTGCAGAAATCCCTGCTCATCGGCATCATCGCCGGTCCGGCCGCGAGCATCCTGGCAGCGATCATCGGCTCTGCGGCCGGGTACTTCGGCGGCCGCGTCGAGGCGGTCATCGTGTGGTTCATCAACCTTCTGCTCGTGCTGCCCTCGTTCTTCATCCTCGTGCTCATGGCACCTCTGCTGCGGCAGCTGTCCTGGATGGCCATCGTCGTCTTCCTCGTACTCTTCGGATGGATGATCATGGCTCAGGTCGTCCGCAACCAGACCAAGGCGATCAAGGACCGCGACTTCGTCCGAGCCGCTCGATACATGGGGGTGTCGACGCCGAAGATCCTCAGCCGCCACATCATCCCGAACGTGGCCTCGATCCTCATCGTCGATGCGACCCTCGGCGTCGTCTCCGCGATCATCGCCGAGACCTCGCTGAGCTATTTCAACTTAGGGATCCAGAAGCCCGACGTTTCGATCGGCACGCTGCTGGCCGACGGTTCAGGGGCCGCTGCCACCCGCCCCTGGCTGTTCGTCTTTCCCGCAGGCGTCCTCGTGCTCATGCTCTTCGCCATCAGCCTGATGGCCGATGCCCTGCGCGATGCGATCGATCCGACCTCAGGAGCCAACCGTGACTGAAACACTTGACATCGATCTCAACTCCGTCAACGCGGCTGAACCGATCCTCGAGGTCAGGGATCTGACCGTGACCTTCCCCAACACCAAGGGCGACGTCCACGCCGTCCGCGGGGTCGACTACGAGGTCAGACCGGGCGAATTCCTCGGCATCGTCGGCGAATCCGGTTCCGGCAAATCCGTGTCCTCGATGGCAGTGATGGGGCTTCTTCCCTCGACCGCACAGATCGCCGGCTCCATCCGGTACCGCGGGCAGTCGCTGCTGGATATGAGCGACCATCAGATGTCGCAGCTGCGCGGCCGCGAGATCGCGATGGTCTTCCAGGACCCGCTGTCGGCTCTGACCCCCGTCTATACGATCGGCGAACAGATCTGTGAGGGGCTGCTCATCCACGACCCGGGCCTGTCGAAGGAAGCGGCGAACGAACGAGCGATCGAACTGCTGGAGATCGTCGGCATCCCCGGAGCGCAGCGGCGGGTGAAATCGTACCCGCACGAGTTCTCCGGAGGCATGCGTCAGCGCGCGATGATCGCCATTGCGATCGCCAATGACCCGGACCTCATCATCGCCGATGAGCCGACGACCGCCTTGGACGTGACGATCCAGGCTCAGATCCTCGACGTGCTGCAGAAGGCGCGCGAGATCACCGGTGCCGCGATCGTGCTCATCACCCATGACCTCGGTGTGGTAGCCGGAAATGCGGATCGGATCGCAGTCATGTACGCCGGTCGGCTCGTCGAGACCGGGGGAGTGGAGCAGGTCTTCCACCGCCCGCAGATGCCCTACACGACAGGACTGCTGCGGTCTGTGCCGAACCTCGCGACCGCGGGCACCCAGCGACTCGTTCCGCTGGAGGGCAAACCGCCGTCGCTGTCGAATCTGGCCCCGGGGTGCCCTTTCGCACCGCGCTGCCCGATCGCGGTCGACAGGTGCCGCGAGGTCGAGCCCGATCTCGTCGAACACGGAACCCCCGGAGTGCAGGCCGCCTGCCACCGTGCTGATGAGATCGCCCGGGGCGATCTGGCGGCCAAAGACATCTACCCGCGTCCCGACCCGGTGGCGACTCGGGTGAGAGACGATTCGGCGCCGAACATCCTTGAGGTCACCGGTCTGCAGAAGCACTTCCCGCTGCTCAAGGGTGCAGTGTTCAAACGACAGATCGGCACGGTGAAGGCCGTCGACGGAATCGACCTCGAGATCAGGACCGGTCAGACTCTCGGCCTGGTCGGCGAATCCGGCTGTGGGAAGTCGACGACGATCGGCGAGGTTCTGGAGATGGTCGCTCCGCAGAAGGGGAGGCTGGTCATCAACGGCATCGACGTCGCGGACCTGAATAAGCGCGAACGTCTGGCCATGCGCAAAGACGTCCAAGTCGTCTTCCAGGATCCGATGGCCGCGATCGACCCGCGTCTGCCGGTCGGCGAAGTGATCGCCGAACCGCTGACCGTGCATAAGGTGCCGGCCAAGGAGCGCAACGACAAGGTTGCCGAGATGCTCGAACTCGTCGGTCTCGATGCGTCCATGGCCGAGCGCTACCCGCACGAGTTCTCCGGCGGTCAGCGGCAGCGCATCGGGATTGCTCGGGCGCTGGTGACGAATCCGAAGCTGCTCGTCCTCGACGAACCCGTCTCGGCCCTCGACGTCTCCGTCCAGGCCGGTGTGATCAATCTGCTCGAGGACCTTCGAGACACATTGGGACTGTCCTATCTGTTCGTCGCCCACGACCTCGCAGTCGTCCGACAGATCTCGGACTTCGTGGCCGTGATGTATCTCGGTCGGATCGTCGAGTACGGCGAATCCGCTGCTCTCTATCGTCACCCGCAGCACCCCTATACCAGGGCGCTGATGTCGGCGATTCCGGTACCCGACCCCGAGGTCGAACGCTCACGCGAACGGGTGCTGCTCACCGGCGACCTGCCGAGCCCGACCGATGAGATCTCAGGGTGCAACTTCCGCACCCGCTGCCCGCTGTTCACCCTGCTGCCGGAAAGCGACAGACAGCTGTGTCTGAACGACGACCCCAGTCCTCGTCCGCTCGAAGGCGGCCTCGTCGCCTGCCACCACGCGGAACGGAGCCGAGAACTCGAGTCTGCGGACTGATCTCACCCCACCAACCCACCTCGAGGAACACAACACAGGAAATGAGGAACTCATGAGAATGAGGAACAAGGCGACAATGGTCGTCGCCGCGACCGCCGCACTGGGCCTGGCACTGTCCGGCTGCCAGCAGGCGAACAAGGACTCCGGCGGCGTCGACAGCGAGCAGGCCGACAAGGAGATTTCCGGGCTTCCGACCACCGACTATCAGAAAGCCGCCTACGACGAGGTCAAGGACGGTGGAACGCTGACCTACCCGATGACCGAGATCCCCGCGAGCCTCAACTACTACCACGCCGACGGCGCGCACGTGGACAACAACAACCTCTACGGGACGTCATTGGGCGGACCGGTCAGGATCAAAGACGACGGCACGTGGGAAGTCGACAAGAACTACGCCGAGAGCGTCGAGGTCGCCAGCGAGGATCCGCTGGTAATCGATGTCAAACTCAACAAGGACGCCGTCTGGGAAGACGGCACCCCGATCGACGTCGATGACTACAAGGCCTTCTGGAAGACTCAGAACGGTTCGAACAAGAAGTACGAGGTCGCTTCGACCAAGGGCTTCGAAGACATCGAGAAGATCGAATCCGGCGAGGACAAGTACGATGTCAAGGTCACGTTCAAGACACCGAACATCGACTGGCCGAACTACATCGGCGCGTTCCTGCCCGATGAGATCTCCGAGGACGTCGACGCGTTCAACAAAGACTATGTGAAGAAGGTCCTGCCCTCGAACGGCCCATTCAAGGCGAAGAAGGTCGACAACAAGTCCGGTGTCATCACCATGGTCAGGAACGACGAATGGTGGGGCCAGGAGCCGAAGCTCGACAAGGTGATCTTCAAGGTCGTGTCCCAGGCGCAGCAGGCTCAGGCCTACGCGAACAAGGAGCTCGACCTCGTCGACGTGGGAACCGACGGCGACTCCTACACGACCGCCGGCAAACGTGACGACGGCGAGATCTACAAGTCGCAGGGAATGCAGTGGACTCACCTGACGATGAATGCCGAGAAGGGGGCGCTCAAGGAGCAGGAGGTCCGCGACGCAATCGGACACGCGATCAACCGCGAAGCCATCGCTCAGGCCGCCATCGGTCCCGTCGAAGCGCCCGTGACTCTGGTCAACAACGTCACCTTCATGCCCGGCCAGGAAGGCTATCAGGACAACACCGACGGCAGCCTCGAATTCGACCAGGAGAAGGCGAAGAAGATCCTCGACGACGCCGGCTGGACCGAAGGCGATGGAGGCGTGCGTGAGAAGGACGGCGAGAAGCTCACGTTCAAGATCGTCGTCCCGGCCGATACCGCCTCGAACGCACAGCGTGCCGAACAGGTGATGAAGGACCTCAACGAGATCGGCTTCAAGATCGAAATCGAGACCGTTCCCGTGGCCGCCTACTTCGCCGACCACGTGCTCAACGGCAACTTCGAGATGGCCACGTTCACCTGGGAGGGCACGGCTTTCCCGATCTCCTCGGGATCGAACCTGTTCTACCCCGCGGACTCGGAGCAGAACTTCTCGAAGATCTCCAGCGATGACATCGGTGAGAAGTTCAAGGAAGCGACGAAGACTCTCGACCCGGCCGAATCGAAGAAGCTGGCCAATGAGGGAGACGCCGCCGTACTCAAGCTCAAGCCTCTCATTCCGATCTACCCGACACCTTATGTCTGGGGCGTCCGGGATGACGTCGTCAACCTCGGTCCGCGGCAGCTCGAAACGCCGGACTGGACGACGATCGGCTTCAAGAAGTGATGCACTCGGCTTCACGAAGTGATGCACTGATCGATTGAAGCCATCCGAGACTGCCGGCCCCGTGGGATCACGTTCCCCACGGGGTCGGTCTTTCTGTGCCCGGCTGACAGCCGAGCGGGATCAGATGAATCCGATCGCCACCAGCAGCACGAGCACCAGAGTCACCCCGATGACGCCGAGGCTCCACCGAGTGCGCACGTCCTCGGCATCGGCGGACAGGCCGTTTCGCACGGCCGTTCCGGGAGCATCCGCGAGGGTCTGCTCCCAGCGGCGCAGCAGCTCGAACGCCGGATGATTGTCCGGAGACTCCGGTCGAGTTCCGCCGGTCAGCCCGGAATCGATCTTCCTCCGCGGCAGTCCGGGGGCGTTCCACGGGCGAATGGTGCGCGTGGCCCCGTCCGCCGAAGCTGTTTCGATCGTCACGACAGACCCCAGCCGAATATCACGGATTCGGGTGTAGGGCACCGATGTCGTGCGCAGGATCTCTCTGACCTCGACTTCGTCGGTTCCGACGACGAGTGCCGGCCGCCAGAGCACGGCGAATGCGACCCAGCCGATGAGCACAAGGCCGGGCCCGAAGCGACCGACGGTCTCCCACGCTCCGCGCAGGAGAGCGTCACCGAGGAGGAAGGCGAGGAACGCCCACACGATGACCGTGATGATAGGGCCGCTGCGTTGTCTCAGGATGATCGGTGCACTCACCAGCCCAGCCTATCGGCTCTAGGATGTAGGTCACACGACTTCAGGAGAGGAACACAATGCGCATCGTCGTTCTCGATGATTTTCAAGAGGTGGCAGCCACATTCGCGGACTGGAGCGGTCTCGACGCCGAGGTCGAGTTCATCTCGCGCCCGATCGTCGACGACGATGACCTGGTGCAGGTCCTCACCGGCGCCGAGGTGGTCGTGGCGATGCGGGAGCGAACCGCCTTCACCGCCGGTCGGCTGCAACGTCTGCCGGATCTGCGTCTGCTCGTGACCACGGGGCGGGTCAACGCCTCCATCGACGTGCAGGCGGCGCGTGCGCTGGGGATCGTGGTCTGCGGAACCGAGTCGACCACCTCGGCGACACCTGAGCTGACCTGGGGACTCATCCTCTCCGTCCTGCGCAGCATCCCGGCCGAGGATGCCGCCGTCCGAGGCGGCGGCTGGCAGTCGAGCGTCGGGGGAGACCTCGACGGGCACCGCCTCGGCGTGGTCGGTCTGGGACGACTGGGAACGAAGGTCGCGCGGGTCGGCGCTGCCTTCGGCATGGACGTCGTGGCGTGGAGCCAGAACCTCGATGCCGAACGGGCCGACGGCCTGGGCGTGCGCTCCGTGAGCAAGGACGAACTGTTCTCCACCGCCGACGTGGTCACGATCCACTACAAACTCAGCGACCGCAGCCGAGGACTCGTCGGCGCCGCCGAGCTCGAGACGATGAAGCCGGGCAGCATCCTCGTCAACACCTCGCGTGCCGGTCTCATCGACACCGACGCACTCATCGCCGTGTTGGAAGCAGGTGGGATCCGGGGCGCCGGACTCGACGTCCACGACGAGGAGCCGCTGCCGGTCGATCACCGTCTGCGCAGCACCCCGCGGACCGTGCTCACCCCGCACCTGGGATACGTCACGGAGGACACGTATCGGATCTTCTTCACGCAAGCCGTCGAGGACATCGCCGCCTGGATCTCAGGAGAGCCGATCCGCGTGCTCGGCTGATGCGCCGACGGCTATGGTGAGCAGAGAGGGACGCCACACAACTCGGCCCCTCCGCGCGAGAACTATGAACGAAAGCAGAGGCACAATGGCCGATCAATCCGACAGCGGCGCCGGTGAAAAGACAGTCCTCGACGCGAGTCTGGAGGTCTTCCGCGCCCACGGGATGACGACGATCTTCGGCAACCCGGGCTCGAACGAGCTGCCGTTCCTCGCCGGACTCGGCGACGACTTCCGATTCGTCCTCGGTCTGCATGAACAGGCCGTCGTCGGCATGGCCGAAGGATACGCACGCGCCACGGGAGCCCCGGCGCTGGTGAATCTGCACGCCGCCTCGGGGTCGGGCAACGGCATGGGCGCCTTGACCAACGCTCACTACGGCCACGTTCCGCTGGTCGTCCTCGCCGGTCAGCAGGTGCGCCGCACCGTCGGACAGGAGACGATGCTCGCCAGCGTCGATGCCTCGACGCTGCCCGCCCCGCTGGTGAAGTACGCGCACGAGCCGCTGTCGGCACTCGACGTGCCCCGCACGCTGTCGCAGGCGGTCTTCGAGGCAACCACACAGCCGAGTGGTCCCGTCTACGTGTCCGTTCCGCTCGACGACTGGGACCAGTCGGCGCTTCCCGACGACGAACTGTTGGCGCAGCGGTCGGTGACGACGACGGGCACCATGCCGGAGTCGCTGCGCCGCGAACTCACCGACGTCCTCGACGAGGCACGGAACCCTGCCCTCGTCCTCGGGCCGCAGGTCGATGCCGCCGCCGTCGCTGATCCGACGGTCTATGAGGACGCAATGGTGCTGGCCGAGCGCCTGAACGCCTCCGTCTACGTCGCACCCTCACCGACTCGCTGCCCGTTCCCGACCACCCATCCGAACTTCGAAGGCGTCCTCGTCCCAGGTATCAAGTCAGTGCGTGACCGGCTTGCCGGCCACGACGTCGTGCTCGTCATCGGAGCCGCCACCTTCCGTTACCACCGCTGGGAGCCGGCGAACTATCTGGAGCCGGGCACCGAGGTCATCCAGATCACCCAGGACCCGCGGGAGGCGACACGCGCACCGTTCGGCCGCGCCGTCGTCGCGGATACCGCAACCGCGCTCGCCGACCTCGCGGCAGCGACGACGGACCGAGGAACTCGCCGAGGCGATCGCGGGTCCCGAGTCGTCACCGCCCCACCGCGGTCAGAGTTGGGAATGTCCGGCACCGAGGTGCTCGCCGTGCTCAACGATCATGTCGACGACAGCGTCGTGTACGTCAATGAGACGACCACCCTCGACCTCGACTACCTCGAGCGGATCGTCATCGACAGGCCGGGCATGTACCACTTCCCGGCCTCGGGCGGACTGGGCTTCGGGTTGCCAGTCGCCGTGGGGCTGGCCATCGGCGACCCGGAGAAGACCATCGTCGCCACCGTCGGTGACGGCTCCGCGAACTACGGGCTCACCGCTCTGTACACGGCGGCTCAGTTGGGCACGAAGACGATCTTCGTCATCGTCAACAACTCCGGCTACGGTGCGCTCTCCGGATTCGCCGAGCGCATGGGAGTTCCTGACACCCCGGGCCTGACCTTGGGCACGATCGATTTCGTCTCCCTGGCACAGGGGTACGGAGTCCCAGCCCGCCGGACCACGACGCGGGAGGAGTTCGAGACCGCCTATCGTGAGGCGCTGCATGCCGACGGACCGGTGCTCATCGATGCCGTCGTCCTCGGCGTCGACGGCCGACCGGTGGAGTGACAGAACGACGAAGCCGCCGGAGAGTCGGAACTCTCCGGCGGCTTTCGCTTTGCTCAACCGGGCTCGTCGGGCACGACCGAGGGTCGGGGAGGGCCGCCTCGGCGAGGTATCGGTCGAACCCGACTCGGTCAGTTCACCTCGGCAGGATCGCCGGAGACGCGGCCGCCGTTTTCGAGCGCGTCGATGGCTGCCACCTCGGCGTCGGTGAGTTCGAAGTCGAAGACGTCGAAGTTCTCATGCATGCGGTCGCGGTTGTTCGACTTCGGGAAGACGACGTGGCCCTTCTGCAGGTGCCAGCGGATGATCGCCTGGGCCCAGGACTTCTCATGGGCGGCGGCGATCTCACCGATGACGGTGTTCGCGTAGTCGACCTTGCCCTGGCCCAGCGGACCCCAGGCTTCGATCTTGATGTCGTGCTCGGCCAGCAGCGGACGGGTCTCGACCTGCTGGAACTGCGGGTGGACCTCGATCTGGTCGACGGCCGGGATGATGCCCGTGTCGAGGATCTCCGGCAGGAAGCGGTGGTCGAAGTTCGAGACGCCGATCGAGGTGGTCAGACCCTGATCCCGGTAGCCGGGGAAGGCCTCCCAGGTCTCGACGGAGTTCTTGTTCGCCGGGGTCGGCCAATGGATGAGGTAGAGGTCGACGTGGTCGAGGCCGAGCTTCTCCAGGGATTCTCCGAGGGCCCGCTTCGATTCTTCCGCGCCGTGGCGGTCGTTCCACAGCTTGGTCGTGATGAAGAGTTCGTCACGGGCGATTCCGGACTTCGCGATGGCCCGGCCCACGCCTTCCTCGTTGCCGTAGACGGCGGCGGTGTCGATGTGGCGGTAGCCGACCTCGAGAGCGTCGGTGACGATGCGTTCGGTCTCGTCGGGGTCGACCTTGAAGACGCCGAAGCCCAGCTGCGGGATCGTCTTGCCGTCGTTGAGAGTGAGTGTGGGAACCGTCAAGGTGTCCGCCTTTCGTCACGTGTGCACTGGTCAGGACGGATCCGAAGCTGATCGGGTCCGCCGGTTCGGCACCCGGTGAGAGCGCCGAACCGAGACTATAACGTCACCGGGACCCGGAGCATTCCATGGACGGTCAGCTTCGGCCCTCGTCCTGTGCACGCTTCTTGCCCGTGGACTCCTCGGCGGCGATCTGAGCCTCGTCGAAGACCGACGGGGCCTCGGTGCCGGACTCGGATTCATCCTCGCGACCGGGGGTATGCAGATTGAATTTGATGATCGCCCACCGGAAGAGGAAGTAGTAGATGACGGCGTAGCCCAGACCGATGACCAGCAGGAGCAGGACGGGGCCGATGCCGCCGGACAGTTCCGACGCCCGGCCGAGATTGAGCAGATAGTCCAACGCACCGGCGGAGAACCCGAACCCGGATTTGATGCCGAGCGCATTCACCAGCGCCAGTGATGTGCCGGTGAGCACGGCGTGGACCGCGTAGAGCGGGAATGCGACATAGGCGAAGGCGTATTCGAGCGGCTCCGTGATTCCGGTGATGAAGGCCGTCAGCGCCACCGAGAGCATGATGCCGCCGACGACCTTGCGGCGCTTCGGGTGCGCGGTGCGGTAGATCGCCAGAGCCGCAGCGGGAAGCGCGAACATCATGATCGGGAAGAAGCCGGTCATGAACGACCCCGTCCAGTCTGCCGTGCCGTCCACACCGGAGAAGAAGCAGGTGATGTCGCCGTGCGCGGTGTCCCCCGAGGAAGTCGTGCACGAACCCAGCTGGAACCAGGGCAGATTGTTCAGCAGGTGATGCAGCCCGAACGGGATGAGGAGTCGGTTGATCGTGCCGAAGACGAACCCGGTGCCCGGATTGGCTCCGTGCTCCATGAGGAAGCCGCCCACGCCCTTGTTGATGAGGGCGTCGAAGACGGGGTAGATGAGCGCCATGATCACGGCGATGACCATCGACGCTACCGCAGTGACGATCGGGACGAAGCGGCGACCGCCGAAGAAGCCGAGGTAGGTCGGCAGTTTGATCCGGTGATAGCGCTGATAGAGCAGGGCGGTGATGATGCCGACGACGATTCCGCCGAGCACTCCGAAGTTGATGACGTTCTCACCCTCACCGTTGTCCGAGCCGAAACTCGGAGCCATGGCCGTGAAGACTCCGGTGAGGACCATATAGCCGACGACGGCGGCCAGTGCCGTGGAGCCGTCGGCCTTCTTCGCGAAGCCGATGGCCACACCGACGGCGAAGATCAGCGGCAGGTTGTCGAACAGAGCCGAACCGGCGGCCGCGAAGACCGTCGCCACCGGCAGCAGCCAGTCGGCGAACTGGCCGAGCCCGTCGGCGCCGAGCATGTCCGGCTGGCCGAAGCGCATCAGCAGAGCCGCGGCGGGCAGCACGGCGATCGGGAGCATGAGGGAGCGGCCGACGCGTTGGAGCTGGGCGAACCCTGGTATCGCCTTCCTGCGCTTCTTCGGTGCCTCAGCGGATGCGGTGGTCATCGGGTTCCTCCTCGGAAGTGGGGTCGTCGGGCACGAGTCGACGTAGACTTGTGAGCCAGATCGCAGAACGTGAAATCGACGCCGGCGCATGGGTGCCGGAGATGAAGGTGACAGACATGGACAAAGCAGCGCAGATCCTCGCCGGACTGGGCGGTGCCGACAACATCGACGACATCGAAGCGTGCATCACTCGCCTGCGCGTCGAGGTCGACGATGACTCTCTCGTCGACGAACAGGCGCTCACGGCTGCCGGCGCCTTCGGCGTGGTGGTGCAGGGAAGCGCGGTCCAGGTCGTCGTCGGTCCGGAGGCGGACAACCTCGTCGATGACATCGAAGACCTCATGGGCTGAGTCACGTCTTCGTCTCCTCTGCTCGCCGGTGAGCATCTGCTGGTCGACAGTGATCCTTGTCTGTAGTCTGAGGTCAGTCTAGGCGAAGTACAACTGATTTTGGAGAAAGGCGGCCTGCTGACTATGGCAGTCACGATCGCTGCACCCATCACCGGCACGGTGATCCCATTGACGGAGGTTCCCGACCCCGTCTTCGCGAAAGCGCTCGTCGGCCCCGGAACGGCCATCGACCCCGGCGAGGCCACGACCCTGACGGTCACGGCTCCTGTCGCGGGAAAGCTGACGAGTCTCAAACCCCACGCCTTCGTCATCTCCCACCGGCCCGATCAGGGTGTGCTCGTTCACCTGGGCATCGACACCGTTCACCTCAAGGGCGCTGGTTTCACGCTCCGTGCCGAGGCCGGGCAGCAGGTCGAGGCCGGCGAAGAGATCATCGTCTGGGACTTGGCAGTCGCACGGGAGGCGGAGAAGTCCGTGATCGTTCCGGTCGTCGTCCTCGAAGCCGACGCCGAGAACCTGACCCTCACCGAGGCGGGGCCGATCTCGACCGGAGACACCCTCATCCGAATCGGCTGAGGATGTCCGAGTCAGCTGCGCCGCATCTACGACACGTGCAACTGACTGTGCTCTCCTCACTCGACGAAGAGGGTGTGAACCTCGCCCGTATGCTCGCGCCCGCCGAGCGCAGTGAGCTCAAGGACGACGGCTGAGCCGATGACTTCGGCGCCGAGATCGGCGACCAGTGACTGAGCAGCTGTGAGCGTCCCGCCGGTGGCGAGGATGTCATCGATGAGGAGGACGCGCTCGCCCTTCTCCAGGACATCGGGCCCTTCGATTGTGGCGGTGCCGTATTCGAGGGTGTACGACACGGCAGCCGCCGGGCGGGGGAGCTTTCCGGCCTTGCGGATCGGCAGGATTCCGACTCCTGTCATCGCGGAGATGGCACCGGCGAAGAGGAAGCCGCGGGCCTCGAGCCCGCCGACGATATCGAACTGACCTGCGAACGGTTCGATGAGCGCCTCGGTGACGGCCCTCATCGCCGGACCATCGGCGAGCAGCGGAGAGATGTCGCGGAAGTCCACTCCCGGTTCGGGATAGTCAGGAATCGAGGTGATGAGGCTCTGGGCGCGGGAGAGATCAGATTGGGTCACGGCACAACGATACTCGGTGGCCATTGTGCCCTCAGCGCAGATCGGCAAAATGGGAGGTACCGAAGACGGTGGTGGATCGGAGGAGCAATGACATCGGATGCGACGTACGACCGAATCGCCGAGGCGTTCGCCCGGGTTCCGCGCGAACCCTTCCTGCCGGTGACGGAACGACAGAACGCCTCCGGCAACGTGCCCCTGCCGATCGGGCACGGACAGACGAACTCGCAGCCGAGCACCGTCGCGGACATGCTCCGGCTGCTTGATCCGCAGCCGGGTGAAACCGTCCTCGACCTCGGATCAGGCTCCGGGTGGACCTCGATGCTGCTCGCCGTCCTCGTCGGGCCGGCCGGGCAGGTGCTCGGGGTCGAACGGCATCCCGAGCTCGTCGACTCCTCGCAGGCGGCCATCGACGCCGTCACCGCTGAAGCCCCAGACCAGGAGACCCTCGCCGAGGTGGCCATCCACGCAGCCATTCCGGGTGCCCTCGGTCTCCCGGCTGAGGCCCCGTTCGACCGGATCCTCGTCTCCGCCGGGACAGAGACACTGCCCGACCAGCTCGTCGATCAGCTGGCCCTCGGCGCCACGATGGTCATTCCCGTCGCAGGGGAGATGCTCCGAGTCGTCCGTGACGGGCCCGGTGCCGACGAGCTGACGATCACTCGTCACGGGTGGTATCGATTCGTGCCGCTGATCAGCGAGTGACCTCACACGAGGGAGTCTCGCCAGGCCTGGTGCAGCTGCGCGAACTTCCCGGTGCCGGAGATGAGTTCGTCGGGTGTCCCGTCCTCGATGATCCGACCGGATTCCATGACGAGCACGCGGTCGGCGATCTCGACGGTGGACAGGCGGTGGGCGATGATGATCGCGGTCCTGCCCTCGAGCACCGTGGCCAGAGCGTTCTGCACCAGCCGCTCGGACGGGATGTCGAGGTGAGCGGTCGCCTCATCGAGGACGACGACATCCGGATCGGCGAGGAACACCCGGGCGAACGACACGAGCTGACGCTGTCCCGAACTCAGTCGGCCGCCGCGCTTCTTCACATCCGTGGCATAGCCGTCGGGCAGTCGGCGGATGTACGCATCCAAACCGACGGCGGTCGCCGCCGCCACGACTGCCTCGTCGCTGGCACCAGGATCGCCGATGCGGATGTTGTCGGCGATCGTGCCGGCGAAGAGGAACGACTCCTGAGTGACCATGACGACCGACGACCGCAGCTGTCCGTCATCGAGGTCACGCAGATCCACCTCGTCGAGGGTGATCCGTCCAACGCTGGGGTCATAGAACCGGGTGACGAGCTTGACCAGGGTCGACTTGCCCGCGCCGGTGGCGCCGACGAGCGCGACGATCTGCCCGGCGGGGATGTGCAGATCGAAGCGGGGGAGGACATCGGGTCCGTCGGCGTAGGCGAAGCGGACGCCGTCGAGATCGAGGGAACGACCAGTGGCGGGACGCGTGGGTGCGGCGTCATTGTCCGCAGACGGTGAGTCACCGTTCGCGTGCGTAGGCAGAGCCTGCGGCTGGGTCGGCTCGACCACCTCGGGGTCGGTGTCGAGGACCGCCGCGATCTTCTCCAACGCCGCCGAGGCGGACTGGTAGAGATTGAACGCCTGGACGAGTTCGTCGAGCGGGCCGTAGAAGCGGCGCAGGTAGAGGATGAACGCGGCGAGCACGCCGATCTGCGTCCACCCCTCGATGACGAGCCACGCACCGATGACGATGATCACCGTCTGGGTGATGTTGCCGATCAGCCGCGTCCATCCGGCGAACCAGGCCACCCCACGCAGGGCATCGGTGTTCGCATCCCGATACCGCGCATCCTGATCGCTCAGCGTCCCGCGCCGCTCGGGCTGACGGCGGTACGCCTGCACGGCGCGGATGCCGCCCATCGTCTCGACGAAGTGGACGATGACCTTCGCGATCGACGTCCGCGTCCGCCGGTAGGCGCTGCGCTGAGTCGAATGTGCGGCCTTCGTGATGAAGAACAGCGGCACGAAACCGGCGAAGACGACGATCGCCAACGGCACATCGAGGACGACGAGTGTGACGGCGATGAACAGCATCTGCAGCACCGCCAGCGCCGTCTCGAACAGAGAATACGACAGGAACTGCTGCACCGATTCCATGTCCGAGGTTTGCCGGGACACGAGCCGACCCGAGGTCGACTTCTCGTGATAGCCCAGGTCCAGACGCTGCACATGAGTGAACATCCGCTCGCGCAGGGTGAAGAGGATCTTCTGTGCTGTGATCCCGACGAGCCTCGTCGAGGTGAAAGCCAGAATCGCCGAGGCGACCGCGGAGACCACGAAGAACGTGACCGCCCGAATCAGCGGACCCATTTCTCCGTCGATGGCGGCGGGCACGCCCTGATCGAGGGCATCGGCGATGAACACCGGCCCGATGACCATGAGGGCCGCGGTGAGGACGACGATGACAGCGAGGAAGATGATCATCGCCGAATGCGGCCTGACCAGCGACATCAGCAGGGCGCGGGCCTTCTTCGCAATGTCCGGCGGAAGAGACTCGATCTCGTCGTCGCTGTCGAGACGGGGCATGCTCATGGTGTCCCTCCTTCCGTCGCCGAGGCGGCCGCCCCCGGATGCGTGTGCGCCTCGGTGTGCGCGCTCGCCCCCATGAGTTCGCGGTAGAGCTTCGAGAACTCGAGCAGCTGTTCATGGGTGCCCAGGGCCGCGATCCGGCCCTCATCGAGCACGGCCACCGCATCGGCCAGCGCCGCAGTGGAGGGGCGGTGGGCGATGATGAGAGTCGTCGAATCCGGCAGGATCTCCCGCAGGGCTCGCTGCACCCGATCCTCGGTGTCGACGTCGACGGCCGAGAGCGGGTCGTCGAGGACGAGGATGCGCGGACGGCCGATGACAGCGCGAGCCAGGGCGAGGCGCTGACGCTGACCGCCGGACAGTGACAGACCCTGTTCGCCGACCTGCGTATCCAGCCCCTCGGGCAGGCGGGAGACGAAATCCTTCGCCGCCGCGATCTCGAGGGCCTCCCAGATCTCTTCCTCGCTCGCCCCCGGGGCGCCCATCTCGACGTTCTCGGCAACCGAGGTCGAGAACAGGATCGGATCCTCGAAGGACACGGACACGAGGTGGCGCAGCTCATTGACCGGCATGTCCCGGATGTCGACGTCGTCGATGCTCACCGTGCCGGCGGAGACGTCCTGGAGCCGGGGCACCAGCGACGCCAGCGTCGTCTTGCCCGAGCCCGTCGCCCCGACGAGGGCGAGGGTCTGACCGGGTTCGATGGTGAGATCGAGGCCCCGCAGGGTCAGTCGCTTCGTATCGGCGAAATGGAAATCAACATCGGCGAAGCGCAGCCTCCCGCGGTAGTGGCCGACTTCGGGGGCATCGTCGACACCGCCGTCGGTGTCTGTGATGTCGTGGCGGATGTCGATGACCTCCCAATACCGACCGGCGGCGGTCAGCGCCATGAGTGCATCGGCGAGCAGGAAGCCGAGCATCTCGATGGGCATCCGCAGCACCATCGAAATCGTCACCGCCGCCACGACCGTGCCGATCGTCGTCCAGCCTTCGATGACACCCCAGGTGCCCACGGCGACGATCGCGGCCTGAGCCAGGGTCGGCAGCAGCAGGAGCACGCTCCACAGCCAGGAGTCGAGCTTCGCTTTGCGGACCTCCAGGGACTTCAGCCGGGTCGAGATCTCGGCGAAGCGCTCGGCGGCCCAGGGGGAGCGGCCGAAGGACTTGAGGATGCGGATGCCCTGGATGGACTCCTCGACGTCCGTGGTCAGTTCGCCCATGGTGTCCTGCGACCGGCGGGAGGTTTCCCGATAGTGCTTCTCGAAGACGGCGACCGCGATGATCGCCGGCACCGCCATGAGGATCATGATCAGACCGAACACCGGTTGCATGATCACGAGCATCACCGTGCCGACGGCGAGCACGATCGGTGTGGACAGGAGGAAGGGCAGCCCGAATGCGAAGAAACGTCGCAGCTGGGACAGATCATTCACCGCGCGTGAGAGCAGCTGGCCGGACTCCCAGGAATCATGGATCGCCACCGAGGTGTACTGGAGACGATCGAACAGGCGCGAACGCCACGTCACCTCCCAGTGGGAGACGACGGGAGCGACGACCATGCGTCGGGCCCACATGCCGACCGCCTCGGCGATGCCGATGAGCAGCACCCCGAGGACCGGCAGCCACAGGGCGGACAGATCTCGATGGGCGATGGGGCCGTCGACGATGTGGCCGGTGATTACCGGGACGACGAGCTGGATTCCGTTGGCCAGGAGAGTGAGGACGAGCACGAGGACGTACACGCCGATGCGGGAGCGGAGATCAGGCCAGAAACGGAGGAGGGGGCGCACGAGAATCCAGCCTAGTCGCAGACTGTGACCTATTCCACGAATCCGGCAAACGGACTTCCCGTTTCTCTGTGCGCTGAATATCACCGGGTGCGCTGAACATCGCTGGCCGACCGACGGCCGGTGGGGAGGTGTCGATGCAGCGCCGCCTCGGCGAATCTCGCATGTCAACCATTTTCAGTCTTGAATGTTGGGACGAACGATGACGAGGTTTGACACCCTCGAGTGCTGCGGGGAACTATTGAGGCATGACTCACCTTCTTGTCGTCGTTATTCACCAGCGCGCGGATCTTCCGTAGCCTGTCGAGACGACACGTTCCGCGCGCCCCTACCGAATCCGGAGGGGCTTTTTTCATGCGGAGATGAGAAGGAAACCTAGGAAGGATAGGAATCGATGGCAGCCAAGCCCTCGACCGCGAAGGACACGGGCACTCAAGCCGCGTCCGCGCCGGTCACAGCCACACCGTCCAGCATTCGCCGCAACACCGGCCCGGAGGTCCTGACCGGCGCGCAGGCGATCGTCCGCAGCCTCGAGAAGCTCGAGGTCGACACGGTATTCGGGCTTCCCGGCGGCACCATCCTTCCCACCTATGACCCGCTGTTCGAGACGGAGAAGATCCGGCACATCCTCGTCCGCCATGAGCAGGGCGCCGGCCATGCGGCCGAAGGCTATGCGGCGGCATCGGGCAAGCTCGGCGTGTGCATCGCCACCTCCGGCCCCGGCGCGACGAACCTCATCACGGCCCTGGCCGATGCGCACATGGACTCCGTGCCGATGCTCGCGATCACCGGTCAGCAGGCTTCGTCGCTGCTCGGCACCGACGCCTTCCAGGAAGCCGACATCGTCGGCATGACGATGCCGGTGACCAAGCACAGCTTCCTCGTCACTCGCGCCGAGGACATTCCGGCGGCGCTCGTCAACGCCCACCACATCGCGACCACCGGCCGTCCCGGCCCCGTGCTCGTCGACATCACCAAGGATGCGCAGACCGGCACGGCTCCGTTCGTCTGGCCCGAGGAGCCGGTGCTGCCGGGATACCGTCCGATCCTCAAGCCGCACGCCAAGCAGATCCGCGAGGCCGCGCGCCTGATGTCCGAGGCTCAGCGCCCCGTGTTCTACATCGGCGGCGGAGTCATCCGCTCGGAGGCGGAGAAGGAGTTGCTGCGCCTGGCCGAGGCCACGAACATCCCCGTGGTCACCACGCTCATGGCGCGCGGCGCCTTCCCCGACTCGCATCAGCTGCACCTGGGCATGCCCGGAATGCACGGCAGCGTGCCGGCCGTCACCGCGTTCCAGAAGGCCGATCTGCTCATCGCGATCGGCGCCCGCTTCGACGACCGCGTGACCGGAAAGCTCGACTCGTTCGCCCCGAACGCCCAGGTCATCCACGCCGATATCGACCCGGCCGAGATCGGCAAGAACCGCGAGGTCGATGTGGCCATCGTCGGCGATGCCCGCGAGGTGCTCTCCGAGATGCTCGCAGAGATGCGCAGCAAGTTCCCCAAGGCCCTGGAGCGTCAGCGCGAACCGTGGTGGCGCTTCCTCAACCGTCTCAAGCAGACCTATCCGCTCGGCTACGAGACGCACGGCGAACTGTGCGATCCGCAGTACGTCATCTCCCGGATCTCCGCGCTCACCGGCCCCGAGGCGGTCTATGCCGCAGGAGTGGGACAGCACCAGATGTGGGCGGCTCAGTTCGTCGAATTCGAGCGCCCCAAGTCCTGGCTGAACTCCGGCGGACTCGGCACCATGGGCTATTCCGTGCCCGCGGCCATGGGTGCGAAGGTCAGCCAGCCCGACCGTGTGGTGTGGGCGATCGACGGAGACGGCTGCTTCCAGATGACGAATCAGGAACTGGCCACCTGCGCGCTCAACAACATCCCGATCAAGGTTGCGATCATCAACAACTCGTCGCTGGGCATGGTTCGCCAGTGGCAGACCCTGTTCTACGACGGCCGCTACTCGAACACCGACCTCAACACCGGCCACGAGACGATCCGCATCCCCGACTTCGCCAAACTGGCCGAAGCCTACGGCTGTGAGGCGATCCGCGTGGACCGCAACGAGGATGTCGATGCCGCGATCGAGAAGGCGCTGTCGATCAACGACCGGCCGGTCGTCCTCGACTTCACGGTCCCACCGGATGCGATGGTGTGGCCGATGGTCGCGGCAGGCGTGTCGAACGATGAGATCGAGTACGCCCGCGGCATCCGTCCCGAGTTCGACGGAGAGGGCGAAGAGGAAGCCGAGGCCGCGATCGCCGAGGCCGCAGCGAACGAAGACGGCACGGTGCGTTCCGTGGCTCAGATCGAAGGAGGCCTGGAATGAACAACAGCCGGCACACACTCTCTGTCCTGGTCGAGAACAAGCCCGGCGTGCTCACCCGGTTCACCGGGCTCATCGCCCGCCGCGGCTTCAACATCCACAGCCTCGCCGTCGGCGTCACCGAGCACGAAGAGCTCTCGCGGATCACCGTGGTCGTCGACGTCAACGATGTTCCCCTGGAGCAGGTGACGAAGCAGCTGAACAAGCTCGTCAACGTCATCAAGATCGTCGAGCTCGAACCCGAGTCCTCGGTGCGTCGTGCGCACATCATCTACAAGGTCAAGGCGAATGCGGCGACACGGCCGCAGGTCGCCTCGGCGGTGGAGATGTTCCGAGCGAAGATCGTCGACGTCGGACCCGATTCCGTGAGCATCGAAGCCACCGGTGAGCTCGGCAAGGTCGAAGCGCTGCGCGAGGTCCTCGAGCCCTTCGGGATCAAGGAGATCGTGCAGTCGGGAACCGTGGCCATCGGCCGCGGGGCGAAGTCGATCACCGACCGTGCCCTGCGCAGCTGACGAACACCGCGCAGCTGATTTCGCGTTCCAACTTGTGGAACCCCGCTCATCTCAAAACGTGAGCAGCAATACCGAACTGTGAAACAATGGGGACATCACCCCGTAATCCGAAGGAGCTAGAACTATGGCAGCAGAACGCTATTACGACGACAATGCAGACCTGTCGATCATCCAGGGCAAGAAGGTCGCCGTCATCGGCTATGGCAGCCAGGGCCACGCCCACTCGCTGAGCCTGCGCGACTCCGGCGCTGAAGTCCGCATCGGTCTCAAGGAAGGCTCGCCCAGCCGCGACAAGGCCACGGCCGAAGGCCTCGAGGTCGGAACCCCCGCCGAGGTGGCCGCATGGGCCGATGTCATCACCATCGCCGCACCCGACCAGGTTCAGGCCGAGATCTTCAACAACGAGATCAAGGATCAGCTGGCTCCCGGCAAGACCCTCGTGTTCATCCACGGCTTCAACATCCGCTACGACTACATCAAGGCTCCCGAGGGCGTCGACGTCATCATGGTCGCCCCGAAGGGCCCGGGCCACGTGGTCCGTCGTGAGTTCGTCGACGGCCGCGGTGTGCCCGTGCTCGTCGCCGTCGAGGTCGACGCCTCCGGCAAGGCCTGGGACACCGTCCTGTCCTACGCCAAGGGCATCGGCGGCCTGCGCGCCGGCGGCATCAAGACCACCTTCACCGAGGAGACCGAGACCGACCTGTTCGGTGAGCAGACCGTGCTCTGCGGCGGCGTCTCGCACCTCGTCCAGTACGGCTTCGAGACCCTGACCGAGGCCGGCTACCAGCCCGAGATCGCCTACTTCGAGGTCCTCCACGAGCTCAAGCTCATCGTCGACCTCATGGTCGAAGGCGGCATCGCCAAGCAGCGTTGGTCCTGCTCCGACACCGCTGAGTACGGCGACTACGTCTCCGGCCCGCGGGTCATCACTCCCGAGGTGAAGGAGAACATGAAGGGCGTCCTCGACGACATCCAGAACGGAAAGTTCGCCGAGCGCTTCATGAACGACCAGAAGAACGGTGCACCGGAGTTCAAGGAGCTGCGCGCCAAGGAAGAGCAGCACCCGATCGAGTCCACCGGCCGCGAGCTGCGCAAGATGTTCGCATGGCTCAAGGACTCCGACGACGACTACACCGAGGGCACTGCCGCTCGCTGATCCCTTCGCCGAGGCGGACCTCCCGATTCCTCCGCCGCAGGCTCCGCACAGGGCAGAGGTGCGAAGAAGGAGCCCCGGACACCACGGGCGGGTTCTAGCGATCCCCGCAACACCTTGAACTTCAAGGAGTTGCGGGGATCGTGTCGTTCAATGAGTTGAAAGAGAAGTTTCTCGAGACGCTGAGGCGTTCGGACATCGGGATCTCAGCCGCCGCTCGCGAGGTCGGTGTCAACCGGAACACCGCGTACGGGTGGGCACGGCGGGTCGGGATCCGTGGACGTGGGGTCAGGGGAAACGGTCCTCACCCTCGTAAGTCTGAGTACATGCAATTACGCGCCGATGGCATGTCGCAATCAGAAGCAGCGGCCAGAGTTGGCGTCAACGTGCGCTCAGCGCGGGACTGGGACCAGGGTGTCCGGCATGTGAGTAACTCGCGTATCTATCCCGATGGCACCGTAATCGATTACAACACCGGTATGACTATGCAGGTAGAAGTTCCCGCCCTGCCGGCGGTGGAGGCCGTGCTCCATCCCCGGTATCTCTCGCTCGAGGAGCGGGAGACGATCGCTGACCTGTATCGCAGTGGCATGAGTCTGCGCGCGATCGGTCGCGTGCTGGGAAGACCTGCCTCGACGATCAAGCGTGAGCTCGATGCTCGTTCTGAGGAAGGCCGCTATCAGCCCTACGTCGCCCATCGTGCCTGGGCAGCGTCGAGGTCCAGGCCGAAGTCCTCGAAGCTCGTCACCCACGTGTCGTTGCGGGAGTACGTGCAGGAGAAGCTGTCGGTACGGTGGTCGCCGGAGCAGATCAGCCACACTCTAAGGAAGGAATTTCCCGACGACGAGAGTATGAGAGTGAGCCCGGAGACGATCTATCAGGCGTTGTACATCCAGGCCCGCGGTGGGCTCAAGCGCGAGGTCGCGGAGGCACTGCGGACCGGGAGGACACGCCGGAAGCCGCGCAAGCATCCCGGCCAGCGCACGCCCAGATTCATCGACGAGATGGTGATGATTTCGGAGCGGCCGCCCGAGATCGAGGACCGCGCGGTGCCTGGCCATTGGGAAGGCGATCTGATCGTCGGGCCAGGCAGTGCTTCGGCGATCGTGACGCTGGTGGAGCGAACGACTCGATACGTGCTCCTGGGGCATCTACCCGGCGGGCACACCGCCGGGGAAGTCCGTGACGTGCTCACCGGGTTGATCGGTACGCTGCCAGAGCATCTGCGGGGGTCACTGACCTGGGACCAGGGCACCGAGATGGCAGCGCATAAGCAGTTCAGCATCGCGACTGGGGTTCCGGTCTATTTCTGTGATCCGCACTCACCCTGGCAGCGGGGCAGCAACGAGAACACAAACGGGCTTCTGCGCCAGTACTTCCCGAAGAGCACGGACCTGCGGCCGTACGGGCCTGAAGACCTTGAGCACGTCGCTCAAGAGCTCAATGGTCGTCCACGCAAGACGCTCGACTGGGATACCCCAGCCGAGCGTCTTCGTGATTTACTGATGATGTCTTAACCATCAGGTGTTGCGAGGACCCCTAGAAACTGCCACGAGGTGTCCGGGGCTCCTTCGCATCCATGCCGGCAGATTCCGGGAGATGGGCCCGATCGTTGTCGTCCGACCTCGCCGAGGCGGCCGTGCCCTATGCGGCCAGTCGAGACCCTATGCGGCCAGTCGGGCCGCACGTCTGGCGGCCTGGATCTCCGGGTCGGGGACCGGTGCGGAGTCGATGAGTTCGCGAGTGTAGCTCTGCTGAGGGCGCGTGAGCACCTGGGAGGCAGAGCCCTGTTCGACGATGTGACCGTCCCGGAGCACGACGACAGTGGAGGCGAGCTGTTCGATGACCGCGAGGTCGTGGCTGATGAACAGGCACGCGAACTCGTGGGCGTCGTGGAGTTCGGCAAGCAGCCGCAGCACGCCGCGTTGGACGGAGACGTCGAGGGCCGAGGTCGGTTCATCGGCGATGAGCAGCTTCGGCTCCAAGGACAGGGCACGAGCGATGGCCACGCGCTGTCGCTGTCCGCCGGAGAGTTCGTGCGGATAGCGGGAGGCGAAGTCCGCCGGCAGCTGGACGTCATCGAGGAGTCCGGCCACTCGTGACCTGATCTGCGCGTGGTCGAGGCTGCGGTGGACGCGCAGCGGTTCGGCGATCTGCGCTCCGACCGTCCGCCGCGGGTTGAGCGAGCCCCGCGGATCTTGGAAGACCACGCCGATATCGGCTCGACGCCGGCGCTGCCGTCGGTTCGGGCGAGTGCTCACCCGTTGACCGTCGACGAAGGCCCGACCGGTCGTCAGCTTCTGCCCGCCGGTGAGGACGGTGGCGATCGTCGACTTGCCCGACCCGGATTCGCCGACGAGTCCCGTGATCGAACCCGCCGGGATCTGCAGGTCGATGTCATCGACAGCAGTGAACGGTCCGGCCGAGGTCCGGTGCACGACGCTCGCGGAGCGGAGTTCCGCGGCAAGCGGGGCAGGCCCTGTTACGGACGGCGTCTGTCCGCTCGGTGCCGACTCACGGTCGGTCAGAGCAGCGGCGCCGAGACGGGGGACAGCGGCGAGGAGCTGCTTCGTGTACTCCTCCCGCGGGGCGGAGAAGAGCCTGCGCACCTCACCGGTCTCGACGATCCGTCCGTCCTTCATCACGGCCACTTCGTCGGCGATGTCGGCGACGACGCCCATATCGTGGGTGATGAGCAGGACGGCCTGCCCTTCCTCGCTGGCCTGCCGGCGCAGCAGGTCGAGGATGCCCGTCTGCACTGTGACGTCGAGGGCCGTGGTCGGTTCGTCGGCGATGAGCACGCGCGGTGCATTGATCGTGGCCAGGGCGATCATCGCTCGCTGCAGCTGACCGCCGGAGAGTTCGTGCGGATAAGCCCTCATGACCCGCTCCGGGTCGTCGAGTCCGACCTTGGCCAGTTGGGCGCGCACGCGGTCGGTGACGGAATCTCCCGCAGCGGGTGTCGCTCCACCCGTCGAGGAGCCCGCGTGGGGACGGTGAGCGCGGACCGCCTCGGCGATCTGATGGCCGAGGCGGAACATCGGATTGAACGCGCTCATCGGCTCCTGGAACACGATCCCGATCTCCGCACCGCGCACGGAGCGCAGCCGGTCCGCATCGATTCCCACCAGGTCGATCCCCTCCGACCCGGTCCTGGCAAGTCGTACGGAACCGGTCTGTTCGGCCGCCCCGGCCAGCCCGAGCGCGGCCAGCGCGGTCACGGACTTGCCGGATCCGGACTCGCCGACGAGGGCCAGGATCCGTCCCGGCACGAGGTCGAAGGACACATCCCGGGTGATCACACGGTCGCCGAAGGATACGGAATGCCCACGGTAGGACAGGGCCGCCTCGGCGGGGGAGAGTTGCGGATCGGCAGCCATGGATCAGCCCTTCAGCGAGGCCTTGAAGTAGACCGGGTAGGCAGGGAAGTCGCCGATGACGAAATTCTCCACATTCGATCCGTGCAGGTAGGAGTTCTTGTTGTAGGTCAGCGGCACGATCGGAGCGTCCTCCATGATCGTCTTGTCGGCCTCGGCCCAGATCTTCTGCGCCTCGGTCGGATCGACGGTCTCGGTGGCCTGCTCGATGAGGGCATCGACCTTGTCGTTGTCGTAGTGCGAGATGTTGTAGTTGCCGTTGCCGATCTGCGAGGAGTCGAACAGCGGGGCGATATTGCCGTTGGCCGAGGGGAAGTCCGGCTGCCACGAGCTCAGCGCGAGATCGAAATCGCCCTTCGCATCCGTGGCGTCGGCGGAGAACGTATTCGAGTCGACGGACTTGATCGTCACCGTGATGTCGACACGGGCCAGAGCCTCCTGGATCGCCTGGGCCTCGGAGACCGAGGTGGCGTCATTGGCGACGAGCAGCTTGAGCGTGCCGAGCTTCGCACCCGATTCCTTGAGCAGCGACTTCGCCTTGGCCACATCGCCCTTCGGGTCGGCCTTGTACAGGTCGTACTCCTCACGTCCGGGAATGCCCGGAGTGATGAGTGTTGTGGCGAAATCGCCGGAGATCTCACCGCCGGCGGCGATGCGGAAGGTGTCCTTATTCACCGCGTAGTTGATCGCCTGGCGGACCTTGACGTCGTCGAGGCCCTTGGCGTCGTTGTTCATCGCGAGGTAGGACAGGGCTCCGGGGCCGGAGGTGACGAGGCGGGACTTCGCGCTCGGGTCATTCTGCACCTGCGCGAGCTGGGCGGCGGGCACGAAGCTGGCGGAGAAGCCGTCCTTCGCATCCCCGGAATCGGAGATGAGCGCCTGCGCGGTCACCGAAGCATCCTGGCCGAGCTTGAACACGACCTCATCGGGACCGGCGGTGCGCACCGGGTCGGTCTTCTCGTCCCAATTGTCGTTGCGGGTCAGCACCGCCTCGGCGCCGGACTTGTTCGATTCGACCTTGTACGGTCCGGAGGCGATCGGGTCGAGCCCGTACTTGCCGGGATCGTCCTTGTCCTCGGGCACGGGAGAGAAGGCCGGCATCGAAGCGATCCACGGGAAGTCGCCGAAGGCCGAGTCGAGGTGGAAGACGATGGTCGTGTCATCCGGGGTTTCGACCGAGTCGAGTTCCTTGCCCTTGAACGGGCCCGTGTAGTCATCTCCGCCCTGCAGCAAGGTCTTGTGGTAGCTGAGACCGCCGGAGAGCTCGGTGGAGAAGGAGCGTTCGATGCCGTACTTGATATCGGCCGAGGTGATGTCCGAGCCGTCCTCGTACTTCAGTCCGTCCTTGAGTGTGAAGGTCCAGGTCTTTCCGTCGTCGCTGGACTTTCCGGTGTCGGTGGCGAGGTCCGGCACGACTTTCGCCTGCTTCCCGGGCTGGATGTCCCAGGTGGTCAGACGGCGGTGGACGAACGACAGGGACGTGATCGCCAGGCCCTGGCTCTTGCCCGGATCGAAGTCCAGGTCAGGGGCGTCGGAGAAGATGTTGAGAGTCCCGCCCTTGGTTGTGTCGCCGAGGGTATTGGACTCTCCGCCGTCTTCGTTGAGCTCGGGGTTGGCGTTGCACCCGGTGAGGATGAGCCCGAGGGAGAGGGTCGCGGCGATGAGTGCCGAGCGTTTCATGATGTGCCTTTCGATGGTGTGCGAAGCGCGATGAGTGATGATGGTGCGGCGATGGTCGGGTGGTGCGGACATCGGTGCCGAGGCGGCCCTGTCCGCATGTGCACACGTGACCCGATCATCGGCTCGCCTTGATCCGTGGGTCGAGGACCGAGTAGCTGAGGTCGGCGATCAGGTTGGCGATGATGACGACGGCCGCGGCGAAGAGGGTGACGCCGACGATGACCTGGATGTCGAGGTTCGTCACCGCCTCGAGCAGGAGGGTGCCGACCCCGCCGAGACCGAAGACCTTCTCCGTGATCACGGCCCCGCCGAGCAGGCCGCCGATGTCGATGGCGAAGAGCGTCGTCAGCGGCAGCACGAGGTTGCGCAGACCGTGCTTGCCGATCACCGTCGACTCGCGCAGACCCTTCGCCCGGGCGGTGCGGATGAAGTCCTGGCTCATCACCTCGAGCATCTGCCCGCGGGTGAGCCTCGCGTAGATCGCGCCGTTGGCGATCGCGAGGACGATCCAGGGCAGGATGAGGTGGAACGCCCACATTCCCGGATTCTCCGTGAACGGCACGTAGCCGCCGATCGGCAGCACGTTGAGGGTGAAGCCGAAGAGGAGGATGCCGAGCAGCCCGAGCAGGTAGGTCGGCGCGGAGATGCCCGTGATGGCCGCACCCATGACGGTGCTGTCGATGAGCGTGCCGCGCTTGAGGGCGGCGATGAGACCTGCGGCGATGCCGCCGAGGCCCCACAGGACGGCAGCGCCGAGGGTGAGAGAGAAGGTGATCGGCAGCCGCTCGAGGATGAGGTGTGTGACCGAATCACGAAGACGGAAGGAGTAGCCGAAGCACGGGGCGTTGCAGTGGATCGCTGCCTGGCCCTCACCATACGTGCGGCCGCCGACGATGCCGCCGAGGAAGTCGACGAGCTGCTTCCACCAGGCCTGGTCGACCCCGAGGTAGCGTTCGACCTCGGCCAGACGCTCGGGTGAGCAGGGCTTGCCGCACGAATACTGTGCCGGGTTCGCGGGCATGAGGTAGAAGATCGCGAAGCACGCGGCCGCGATGATGAGCAGGACGAGGATGGCGCCGAGGAGGCGGGAGCCGATGAATTTCGCGCGGATCATGCCTGCCCTCCCGCGCTCAGGGGATCGGTCGATACCGGCGCAGCGGTGGGGGCCGCCTCGGTGCCGGTGGTCGTGGAGGTCTCCGCCTCGGACGGGTCGAGGGCATCGCGGAGCCCGTCGCCGAACATGTTGAAGCCGAGTGTGACGAGGAAGAGCGCCATACCGGGGAAGATGAGGTACATGGGATCGACCTGGACCCAGCTGATGGCATCGGAGATCGATCGCCCCCAGGACGGGGTCGGCGGATTGACGCCGACGCCGAGGAAGGACAGAGCCGCCTCGGCGCCGATCTTGCCCGGGATCGACACGGTCGTGAAGACGATGACGGTGGCGAGGATGTTCGGGGCGATCTCGCGGACGATGATGCGGATCGTGCCGGTGCCCTGTGCGGCTGCGGCGCGGACGAATCCGCGTTCGCGCAGGGACAGGGTCTCGCTGCGCACGACGCGGGCGACCTGCGGCCAGCCGAAGAAGCCGATGACGAGGATGAGCAGGAGAGGTCGGGGCACGCTGGCGGGCACGGTCGCCGACAGGGCGATGGCGAAGATGAGGAACGGGAAGCCGAAGATGATGTCGGTCAGCCGCGAGAGCAGCCGGTCGGCGATGCCGCCGTAGAAGCCGGCGGCGAGTCCGACGATGACGCCGATGACGATGGACACCGCGGTGGCGGCGAGCCCGATGAGCAGGGACACCTGCGCGCCGTAGCTGACGATGGCGAACAGATCCCGGCCGGTGCGGGGTTCGACACCGAACCAGTGTTGAGCACTTATGCCGCCCAGCGGCCCTACAGGGGCGGTGTCGGGACCGAGGGCATCAGGGTGGTAGGCGTACGGGCTGTTGCCGGTGATGGCGGAGAAGAGAGGTGCGAGGAGCGCGAGGGCGACGAAGACGATGACGAGCACGAGGCCGATGACGGCGGGGCGTGATCGCCTCAGGCGCGTCCATACGGAGCTGCGTCGAGCGCGCGGCGGTGTTGCCTGGGGCATATCCTTCTTCCTGCTGGATGAGCTCGTACCCTCGTGGGACCGAGAGGTCCGAATGATCGGAGGGTGCCCTCAAGCGAACGGAGTGGTAATTTAACTGCTCAACAATTATGGCCCCTGAATCATTCCTGGGCAAAGTCTGAGGTCAGGCTCAACGGATGGGGCTCTGCGGTGGGCCGGGACGCATGGTGCACCGCAGTCGGTGCTGTGGCGGGTGCGGGGGAGTTTCAGCGTTGGAGCGTGGCCGCGGACTCCAGGGCGGCGACCACCGCGGGCAACGGGTGCGCCGCGAGACGGACGAACGCCAGCGGCATCGTCACCGACGGTGACGTGAGCGGGAGCGACAGGATGGGAGAGTCCGAATCGACCGAGTCGAGCACCGACCTCAGCGCGGTCGTTTCGGGGACGACCGCAGCCCAACGGCCGGTGGCGACGAGCGCCAGAAGCGCCTCGATCGAGTCGGCTTCGACGGTGGGCTGAGGTTCGACTCCGCGGCCGAAGAGCGCGGAGTCGAGGATCTGGCGTGCCCGCATCGCAGGAGTGAGCAGGCACAGCGGCACATCGGCGAGCATCGCTCCGGTGACGATGCGAGTGTCGACGGGGAAGAGTCCGGGGGAGGCGATGATCACGCTGGCCACCTCGGGCAGCGGGGTGGAGACGATATCGTCCCCGTCGGCGGCGGAAGGGTGGATGATTCCGCCGTCGATGTCGAAGGCGCGCAGCTTCGCCACGACCTCGGCACTCGACATCCCGGTCTGCAGGCGCGTGTGCACGAACGGATGGTTCGCCCCCAGCGTGGAGACGAGCTGCGCCGAGGCGGCCGTGCCCGAAGGGATGGAGGCGATCGTCGCCTGCCCCGTCAGACGTCCGCGAGCGGCGGTGAGCTCAGCTGCGAGAGCGTCCCGGTCGGCGACGAGGCGCTGTGCCCAGGGTAGGGCGAGTTCGCCCTCGGGAGTGAGGCCCTCGTAGTTGTGGCCGCGACGCACGAGCGGGACCCCGAGCTCACGTTCGAGTTTGCGCACTGCATCGGACAGCGTCGACGGCGAGACATAGCAAGTCGCCGCCGCTCGCCCGAAGTGCTCTTCCCGGGCGAGGGCGACGAAGTACTCGAGTTGGCTCAGCAGCATGGCGCAAGCCTAAGTGATCTCACCGCTCTCAGACGGCGGCAACCTCCTGCTGGGCGTAGGAATGCGCGCCGGTGCCGGCATAGTGCCCGCCTTCGACGATGAGGTACTCGGGGCGGATCGGACGGTCGGCGAACCAGTCCTCGAGGATCTCGCGGGTGCCTGCTGCGTATTTCGCTTGCGACGGCAGAGATGCCCCCGAGGTGTGAGTCGTCATCGCATTGTGCGCCATCGACCGCCACGGATGGTCGGCCGGGGCCGGCTGCGGATCCCACACGTCACCGGCATAGCCGGCGAGCTGTCCCGATTCGAGGGCGCGGACGACAGCGTCCCGATCGGCGATCGCGCCGCGGGCCGGATTGACGATGTAGGAGCCGCGGCGCATCGTCGCCAGCAGCTCATCGTTGAGCAGACCGCGGGTCTGCTCGGTGAGCGGAGCATGGACGGTGAGGACGTCGATGTGTCTGACGAGGTCCTCGATGCTCTCGTGGAAAGTCAGTCCGTACTGCTCCTCGTACTCGGCCGGCAGACGGTGACGGTCCGTGTAGTGGAGGCGGACGCCGAACGGAGCGAGCCGCTCGGCGACCGCCCGACCGATGCGCCCGGCGGCGAAGATGCCGACGTCGAGGCCTTCGACGTCGTAGGAGCGTTCGACGGCATCGGCGATGTTCCAGCCGCCGTCGACCGAGATCTCGTGCTGCCGGACGAAGTCGCGGACGAGGACGAGGATCTGCATGACGGCATGTTCGGCCACGGCGATCGAGTTCGAGTAGGTCACCTCGGCGACGGTGATGCCGAGCGCGTTCGCCGTATCGAGATCGACGTGATCGCTGCCGATGCCGGCCGTGACGGCGAGTTTGAGGTTCTTTGCCTTCGCCAGTCGCTCCGGGGTGAGGTAGGCGGGCCAGAAGGGCTGGGAGATGATGACATCGGCGTCGACGAGTTCACGGTCGAACACGGAACCCTCACCCTCCTTGTCGCTGGTGACGACGAGTTCGTGGCCGGCACCTTCGAGATACGCGCGCAGGCCCAGTTCGCCGGAGACGGAGCCGAGCAGCTGACCGGGCACGAAGTCCGTGCCCTCGGGGCTCGGCAGCGTCTGGCCGTTGGGATAGTCGGGAAGGGCGGGAATGGTGTCCCTGGCATAGTCCCGAGGAAACTGCGGGTACCCGTCGACCGGGTCTGGGAAAAGGACGAGCAGCACTTTGGCCATGATTCTTCTTTCGCATATCGGCGTGACTCTCACGTCGCATTGTCACGCTAAGTCCGTCGGCTGCGGATGTTCCAGCGGTTATCTCCGGTCGATCATTCGGTGCCGCCGGATGAGGGCATGGCTGTTCGGATCACATCGGAACTGTCGAGCGAGGGCGGCGCGGTCGAGGCGCGGCGGATGCGCGGCGGATCGCAGATGCCGAGCGGCAGAGGAGCCAATCACTGTGATGTGAACTACTGTGGACACGTGACGAACTACAGATTCGAAGACTTCAAGCCGACCATCGACGCGTCCACCGGCGAACCGGACGAGCGCACGAAGGGCTATTTCGCCTCGACGAGCGTGGGCTTCCATGACCCCAGGTCGACCGATGCGGCCCTGCTCAACCGGGTCGAGCGGGCGATCGCCGATGGGCGCAACCTCACCGCCGTCTACGCGGATCAGGAGTTCGAGCACGGCCTCGACGCCTCGATCCCGGTGGCGACGTTCGCGTGGTTCGAGAAGCTCGTCAACGTCGGCGGGGGACGGCTGGTGCCCGGGCACCTCATCACCTGGATCACGGTGCGCCCGACCCATCGCCGGCGCGGTCTGCTGCGGTCGCTGATGACCACGGACCTCGCCGAGGCGAAGGCGAACGGCTACCCGTTCGCCGCACTGACCGCCACCGAAGGCGGAATCTATTCGCGCTTCGGCTTCGGTGTGGCGACCTGGCTGCGTTCGATCGAGGTCGACACCTCGCCCGGCTTCAAGATGGTCCGCGAACCCGATCGCCGCGTCGAGATGTGCCTGCTCAGCGAGCTGCGCGAACTGGCTCCGAAGATCTACGGCGAGTTCATGCGGACCTCACCCGGTGCCATGGAGCGTCAGCAGACCTACATCGAACGCGCCACCGGTGCCCTCAATACTGAGACCGGCGAACAGGACCGGGGTGTGCGCGCGGCCCTGCACTTCGACGAACAGGGCGAGCCCGACGGCTATGTGTCCTACAAGTTCGCGGGCTGGTCGAAGACCCCTCCGACCGTCGACATCATCGACTTCGTGGCCGTCACCGATGCGGCCTACGCCTCGCTGTGGTCATTCCTCGCCGCCATCGACCTGTCGACCCGCGTGACCTTCGGCGAGTCCGCCGAATACTCGCCGCTGCCGTGGCTGCTCACCGATTCCAGGCGTGTGAAGACCGTCGCGAGCGAGGACAACATCTGGATCCGCATCCTCGACGTCAAGGCTGCGCTCGAGGCCAGGCCCTGGTATGTGCCCGGGACGCTGACGATCGACGTCGACGATTCCCTCGATCTCGCCGGTGGACGCTTCACGATCACCTCGGACGGTGAGAACGCCGAGGTGACCCCTGCCTCCGATTCGACTCCGGCTGACCTGGGACTCGGCATCGCCGAGCTCGGGTCCCTCTACCTCGGCGGCGCCGATCCCGTCATCCTCGCCCGGGCCGGGCGCATCGAAGAGCAGACACCGGGGTCCGCTGTACTGGCCAGCGCCATGTTCAGTCTGGGCCGGGCGCCGTATTCGCCGAACGGCTTCTGAGCGCGCCACGGATTCTGAGCCTGCAGCACTGTCTGTTGAGCGATTGTTCCCAGAATCTGAGACCTTGTGAAGGATTCCTGAAAGTCTCATAAGGTGGACACGTCCCGGACGCAACAGGAGGAAATCAGTGCCCAAGCCCGTCGTGCTCATCGCCGAAGAACTGTCACCGGCCACCATCGAAGCTCTCGGAGGAGACTTCGAGATCCGTCACACCGAGGGCGCCGACCGATCCCAGCTCCTGCCCGCCATCGCCGACGCCGATGCGATCCTCGTCCGGTCGGCCACGCAGGTCGACGCCGAAGCCATCAACGCTGCGAACAACCTCAAGGTCATCGCCCGCGCCGGAGTCGGACTCGACAATGTCGACGTGCCCGCCGCCACCTCGGCGGGTGTCATGGTCGTCAACGCTCCCACCTCTAACATCATCTCCGCAGCCGAGCTGACGATGGCCCACATTCTGGGATCCGCGCGGTACTTCGGCGCCGGCAACACCTCGCTGAAGGCGGGGGAGTGGAACCGGAAGAAGTACACCGGCGTCGAACTCTACGAGAAGACTCTGGGCATCGTCGGCCTCGGCCGCATCGGCGGACTCGTCGCCGAACGCGCGAAGGCCTTCGGCATGCGTCTGGTCGGCTACGACCCCTACATCACTCAGGCCCGAGCGGCTCAGATGGGCGTCGAGGTCCTCGACCTGCCCGGCCTGCTCGCCGTGTCCGACTTCGTCACCGTGCACATGCCCAAGACGCCGGAGACGGTCGGCATGATCAGCACCGAGGAGCTCAAAGCCGCCAAGCCCGGCGCCCGGTTCATCAACGTCGCCCGCGGCGGCATCATCGACGAGGCGGCCCTGGCCGAGGCCGTGGCCAACGGCGAGGTCGGCGGCGCCGGAATCGACGTCTGGAACGTCGAACCGCCGGAGCACTCGGCACTCATGGATCTCGACGCCGTCAACGTCACCCCGCATCTGGGCGCCTCGACTCATGAGGCCCAGGAGAAGGCCGGCGTCGCCGTGGCGAAATCTGTGCGCAAGGCCCTGGCCGGGGAACTCGTCCCCGATGCCGTCAATGTCGCAGGCGGCGCCATCCACGAGGATGTGCGTCCGGGTATCCCCCTGGCCGAGCGTTTGGGCCGTGTCGTCAACGCTCTGGCCGACTCCTCGGTCACGCACTTCAAGGTCGAGGTCAACGGAGAGATCGCCGACAAGGACGTCTCCGTCCTCAAGCTCTCCGCGCTCAAGGGCCTGTTCAAGGACGTCGTGTCCGACCAGGTCTCCTATGTCAATGCTCCGCTGCTGGCCGAAGAGCGCGGAATCGGCGTCGAACTCGTCACGGATCCGTACTGCGAATCGTTCCGCAACATCACCCGCCTGACCGCGACGACGAGCACCGGGCAGCGCATCTCGGTGTCGGGCACCGTGACCGGTCCGAAGCTCGTGCAGAAGCTCACCGAGGTCGACGGCTACTCGCTCGAGATCGAGCTGACGGACAACCTGCTCATCTTCCGCTACGAGGATCGGCCGGGAATCATCGGTCAGCTGGGTCTGGCGCTCGGCGCGAACAACGTCAACATCGCCGGAATGCAGGTCTCGCCCGCATCGACGAGCAACGAGGCGCTGTCCGTCCTGGCCGTGGATTCGGTCGTCTCGGACGAGGTCGTCAACGCTGTCGCCGGTGCTGTGAACGCCTCGGCCTTCACCGGCGTCTCACTCCAGGAGGACTGAGACCCTCACACAGGAGGACCCGTTCACCCCGCAAGCCAGAGAGCGAAGCGGGGTGAGCGGGTCCTCTGTGCTGTCAGGGTCCAGAACTCGTCGACGAGAACGGCGACGGCGATGCCGATGAACGCGCCGGCGATCGTGTCGGTGAGCCAGTGGACCTGGAGCGCGGTCCGCGACCACATCATGGCAAGGATCCAGACTGCGGCGAGGATGAACGACCAGTGGAAGCCCATCCTCGGTGCCCGAGCTGCCGGTGCCTGAGCTGCTGGTGCCTGGGCGGCTGATCCGCGCAGCTGATGGCGACGGCAGGCGATGATCGCCAGGCTCATGGCCAGTGCGGCAGCGCCCATCGAGTGTCCCGAGGGGTAAGAGAAACCCAAGGACTCGTAGAGCTGATCGCCGGGGCGCAGGCGGGTGACGACGGCCTTGAGGATCTCCGAGGCGGCGATGCCGGCCAGCATCGTCGTGACGAGGACGATCGCCGTGCGCAGGCGTCTGCGCAGGATGAAGAAGCCCGTGAGCAGCGTGGTGCAGATGACCACGCCGGTGCCGCCGCCGACCTCGGCGAGGACGACGGCGATCCAGTACGGCACCGAGCCCTCAGTGAGGCCGACGAGTTCCAGCCAGGACTGATCGATCGGGGTGGGTCCGATGCGCTCGAGGTGCAGCCACAGTCCGAAGGCGATGACGAACAGGACGGCGGGCAGTGTTGCCCACAGCAGCCAGGACTGCTGTCGGCTCAAGCGTTCCAGAGGCCGTAGGTATCAGCCAGGGACGCGATCTTCTTCGCACGGGCCAGGCGGGGCAGGTAGGAGCCGTCGGTGATCTCGGATCCGCCTTCGGCGGCTTCGAGCATCTGGCGGGCCCAATCGCGTTCGTCCTCGCTCGGGCTCATCGCCTCGTTGAGGGTGTTGACCTGGTCGACTGTGAGCACGAGCTTTCCGGTCATGCCCATCATGTGAGTGACCTCGGCATCGGCCCAGACCTTCTCATCATCGGCATCGGCGGCCGATGGCCCGTCGATGGGGCCGGGCAGGCCGCCCATGCGGGAGGCGATCGTCAGGCGCGAACGGGCATAGGCCAGGGCCATCGGGTCGCCGGAGAAACCCGTGTCCTTGCGGAAGTCGTTCGTGCCGAACGCCAGACGGAAGGTGCCGGGCGCCTCGGCGATCTTCGTGGCGTTCTCCACTCCGCGGGCCGATTCGAGGAGTGCGATGACCGGCAGGCCCGCCTTCGCCCGCATCGCGGTATAGGAGACCTGCTCGGGCCGTTCGGTCTCCGGGAGCATGACTCCGCGCAGACCGGGCAGCATGGCGATCGCGGCGAGGTCATCGTCCCAGAATTCGGATTCCATCTTGTTGATGCGCACCCAGGCCGACATTCCGTTCTTCAGTGCGCGCACGACATTGTCACGTGCCGCAAGCTTCTTGTCGTCGGCGACGGACGCTTCGAGGTCGAAGATGACGGAGTCCGCTTCCGACGTCTGCGCGGGAGTGAAGATCTCCTCCTTCGCAGCGTTGACGAGCAGCCAGGACCGGGAGAGTTTGGCGGGCAGAGCTGCGGCACGGGCGTTGCGGATGGTCTCGGTCAATGATCGACTTTCTCTCGGGGCTGTTTCTGCGTGGCCCCCACGGGGTTTGGGGTGCTGTATCCATCTTCGTCCCTGCGGCGCCGGATGTGTAGCCGAAAACAGGGTTTGAGACGTGAAATTGTTCATGACCGCACACGGATCGCGGGGTCTGCGCAGGGGACGGCAGGCTTGGCCCGTTGGAGAGGCGCCGCGTTCGGGTGCCGGAGGTCGCTCCGCCGCCGTGCCCGTGAGCGCCGCTGACGATGGTTCACATTGTAAGACGCCGTAGTTGCATCGTGAGATGGGGTCGTATTCTGTGAGCATGAAGTTCTCAATCGCAGTCATGCCCGGAGACGGAATCGGCAACGAGGTCGTCCCCGAAGGCCTCAAAGTCCTCCGCCGCGCCATCGAGGTGTCAGGCGAGCCCGTCGAGCTCGAGCTCACAGACTACAAGGTCGGCGCCCAGCGCTTCCACGAGACCGGTGAGACGCTCACCGACGACGAGCTCGAGTCGCTGCGTGGACATGATGCCATCTTCTTCGGCGCCTGCGGAGATCCGTCCGTGCCTTCCGGCGTGCTCGAGCGCGGAGTGATCCTCAAGATGCGCTTCGGGCTGGGGCATGCAGTGAACCTGCGTCCCTCGAAGCTGTTCTCCGGAGTCACCAGCCCGCTGGCCGATCCCGGAAAGATCGACTTCGTCGTCGTCCGCGAGGGCACCGAGGGCTCATACACCGGATCCGGCGGATCGGTGCGCACGGACACCCCGCAGGAGGTCGCGACCGAGGTCTCGGTCAACACCTGGTACGGCGTCGAGCGTGCGGTCCGCGACGCCTTCGCCCGGGCTCAGGCGCGGAGCAAGAAGCTCACCTACGTGCACAAGCACAATGTCATGGTCCATGCCGGTCACCTGTGGCGTCGCGTGGTCGAGAAGGTCGGGCAGGAATTCCCCGAGGTGGCCGTCAACTACGAGCACACCGATGCGTGCACGATCTACATGGTCACGAATCCCGAGCGCTACGACGTCATCGTCACCGACAACCTCTTCGGGGACATCCTCACCGACCTCGCAGCCGCGGTCACCGGCGGAATCGGTCTGGCCGCCTCGGGGAACCTCAACGTCGAAGGAACGGCGCCGAGCCTGTTCGAACCCATTCACGGTTCGGCTCCGGACATCGCCGGCCAGCAGATCGCGGACCCGACCGCGTCGATCCTCTCGGGGGCGCTCATGGCCTCCCACCTGGGACTCGAGACCGTGGCCAAGGCGATCGAGACGGCCGTCGAAGCCGACCTCGCCGAGCGCGACGGAACGAAGCGGTCCACCTCCGAGGTGGGCGACGCGATCGCGGCACGCCTCGGCTGACCGGATCGACCGCCTCGGCGAGCGGCGGATGGGTGACGACGGGGTCACCTCTGCGAGGATGAACCCAATCGAGCGACACCCGTGTTCAGGGTCGACGACATCACCCCGGTGCGGCGAGCGCCGGGGTGATGGACTACCCTGAAAGTGTCACTCATCACAAGTGAGAAGAGAGTTTTCATGACAGATTTCACCGTTCTTAAGAACCTCCAGCCGCAACCCGAGCTGGTGCGCGAGAACATCAAGAAGGATCCCGGCTTCGGCCAGTACTTCACCGACCATATGGCGCACATCCGTTACACGGTCGATGACGGTTGGCAGGGACACGAGGTCCGGCCCTACGGGCCGCTGCTGCTCGACCCGGCGGCCGCCGTTCTCCACTACGCCCAGGAGATCTTCGAAGGGCTCAAGGCCTACCGTCATGCCGACGGTTCGGTATGGACGTTCCGACCCGAGCGCAACGCCGCGCGCATCAACCGCTCCGCCGAGCGTCTCGCGCTGCCGCAGCTGCCCGAAGAGGACTTCATCAACTCGCTCAAGCAGCTGGTCAGCCTCGACCAGGCTTGGGTTCCGACGCCGGAGTCGGACGCCGATGAGTCGAGCCTGTACCTGCGGCCGTTCATGATCGCCACGGAGCGGTTCCTCGGCGTGCGGGCCAGCCACGAAGTCGACTACTACGCCATCGCATCCCCGGCCGGGCCCTACTTCTCCGGCGGCATCAAGCCGGTGTCGATCTGGCTCTCGCCGAAGCTCAAGCGCGCCGGCGCGGGCGGCACCGGCTTCGCCAAGTGCGGCGGCAACTATGCATCGTCGCTGGTGGCGACCAATGAGGCGGCTGCAAAGGGCTGCCAGCAGGTCCTGTTCACCGACTCGGTGGAGAACAAGTACATCGACGAGCTCGGCGGCATGAACCTCATGCTCGTGACGAAGAGCGGCAAGCTGCTCACCCCGGCGCTGAGCGATTCGATCCTCGACGGCGTCACCCGTCGTTCGCTGCTCGAACTGGCACCGCAGCTCGGACTCGAGGCCGAAGAGCGTCAGATCTCCATCGAGGAGTGGCGCGAGGGGGCGGCCAGCGGCGAGATCGTCGAAGCATTCGCCTGCGGCACCGCTGCCGTCATCACGCCGATCAGCAAGCTCGTCAGCGAAGACTTCACCATCGACCACGGTGAAGAGGCCGGTGAGAAGACCATGGAGCTGCGCAGGACGCTGCTCGGCATCCAGTACGGGCGTGTCGAGGACACGAACAACTGGCTGGTGCGTCTGGCCTGATCAGACGGACCTCGCTGGTCT